>CAWEGU010000016.1:0-86663 GCA_963808645.1 uncultured Alphaproteobacteria bacterium | reverse complement strand
AACCTCAAAGGAGATGTGTCATGGATACGAAAAGACTTTCAATGTTCTCGGGTACCGCCTTGCTTGCGCTTACTGGGACCGCTTCAGCTGGTCCGACGAGCACAGCGAGCTCGAACGTCGTAACGCCACCGCAAAGCACAGATCGAGCCGGTCGCTTATCGCTATCATTCTAGGCACTACGGCCGACACTACGGCTGGTATCCTCATAGATACTATCACAGGTATTACGGTTGGAACCCCGGCGCGGCCGTCGCGGGCGCCGCGCTTGGCTTGGCTACTGTTCCGTTCGCGCTGGCGACGGGTGGCTATTACGGGTACCCATATTATGGATATCCCTACTATGGATATCCCTACGCTTATTACTGACTAGGGCTACCGCACTATCGCCATCGCGCTTGCTGCGGGTTGCCAGCCCGCGGGGCTCGTGATCACGCCGAAGCGGGAGGTCAAACAAATCGCTGAGGTCCAGAGTCAGCGTCGCAGCTCGGCGGGGGATGGTCTGCTTAGCCTTTAGGAGGCAGCGGGATCATGCTCCCGGGGGGCGGCGGCTGCGCGGCACGCACCGGCGCCCGCTTCCGGCCACGACGTGCGGCGCACGAGGGGAACCGCTCGCGCATGAATCAACGATTTGGGATCGGGCATATTTCCCGGCGGCGATTTCCTCGGTATGGCCAGGCGGTCGCGCGCCCGCGGGTTGGACCGCAGCCTCAAGCCCCGCCGCCTTCTGTCCTGAGCCAGGCGACGCCGCACGCCTTGGCGAGATCGCGGACGCGGAAAATATAGCCTTGCCGCTCGGTGACCGACATAACCCCGCGCGCATCAAGGAGGTTGAAAATGTGCGACGCCTTGATGCATTGATCGTAGGCCGGCAGCACCAACGCCTGGCGCGCGCCGTCGTTCCCGCGGGTGAGGAGCGCGCGGCACGAGACTTCGGCATCCTTAAAATGCCGGAACAAGGCCTCGACATTCGCGGCTTCGAAATTATAGCGTGAATACTCCTCCTCTGCCTGTTTGAAGACGTCGCCGTAAGTGACCTTCTCAGACCCTTCGTGGCCGTTGAAATTGAGTTCGTAGACATTTTCGACGCATTGCACGTACATCGCGAGACGCTCCAGCCCATAGGTCAGTTCGCCCGACACCGGCGCGCACTCAATTCCCGCGACTTGCTGAAAATAGGTAAACTGCGAGATCTCCATGCCATCGCACCAGCATTCCCAGCCGAGCCCCCAGGCGCCAAGCGTCGGGCTTTCCCAATCGTCCTCGACGAAGCGAATATCGTGGCGATGCGCATCGACGCCGATCGATTCGAGCGAGGCCAAGTAAAGCTCCTGGAGATCTTGCGGCGAAGGTTTCAAGATCACCTGGAACTGATAGAAATGCTGCAGCCGGTTTGGATTTTCGCCGTAACGCCCATCCTTGGGGCGGCGCGAGGGCTGCACGTAGGCGGCCTTCCAGGGGCGCGGGCCGAGCGCGCGCAGCGCGGTGGCCGGATGGAACGTGCCGGCCCCCATTTCGAGGTCATAGGGCTGGAGGATGACGCAGCCTTGCCCGGCCCAGAATAGTTGAAGCGTTAAAATGAGGTCCTGGAAGGAGCGCGCCGGGCCGGGCGAATCGGAAACGCTTTCCTCTGCCGCGCATGCATTCTTCATGGTTTGGCCTGCTCGATGGGCGGAGTTGTCTATTGGCGCCGTTCCGCGACAAGCGCCGCGACCGCGCCGGCGCGGAGCGGCGGAGGGCCAAGCCGTATATCATCGGGCGCGATATTTCCTGCCCCTCGGTCTGGGCGGCATTTACAGATGCAGCCCAAACGTGACATGCTGAGCGCCCCAGTGCCGGGAATGCGGCGCCGGCGGCGGACCTATTTACCGGGGCGAACTCTGTGCGGACTTTTGCAACACCAGTCCCCGGAGCCTACATCCAAAAATCCTATTGCACAAATGGGGTCGTTGGCACAGCAGCATGGTTGGCACAGATGGCACCGCTGGCACAGATAGCATCGTTGGCAGGGTCGTCATTAATTGCAACTTGACCCAGACGACGACAAAGAGCAAGTTCGGCAGGGCGGTTGAGGCTGCAGGGACGACGGTTAAGGGCATGTGAAGCTACAGTCCTCGCAACTTTCTAGAAGGGAGAAAATAAAATGCATTTGTCGATAAAATCCGGATTTGCGACGGCCGCGATTCTTGCCGCGTCCGTTGGTTTCGCGGGCTTGACCAAAGCGGCGCCTTTGGCAGGCGTGGCGGCGGCTGTCCCGGCGATGCAGATGACTCAGGTGCCCTCGGGTGCCGAAGCCCTGCCCAAAAAGCCCATCACCGTGGGTATCAGCATCGCAGGAAACCCTATGTCTATAGAAAACCCGCCCGTCATCGCTACCACCGTCACCACACCAATTATTGAGACCATTTGCTTAACTTGAAAGTTAAACCTTCTCACTCAAAATCAGGTGTCTCCGGCTCAACGGAGACACCTTCCGAGCGCTTCACCATTCGATCGTCGCCACGCCTCTGTGGATGGCATCGGCGGCTTCGGTGAAACCCTCTCCCTCATGAAGGACGAGCGGCGGCGCGATCGACAGCGGCGCACGGCTGCCTTTTTTCCCGCGCACGAGCACGCGCCCTGCCTTGGCCGCGCACCGCGGATAAACCGGCAGTACCGCGATACCACCGGCGCGCCCCGCCAAGACGTGCAGGATAAGAGGTAAGGCGTCCGGGCGATGGATCAGAATAAATAATCCGCCGGGCGCAACCAGCGCCAGCGACGCCACGATCCAGGCGGCAAGCGCGCCCTCAACCGGCATGGCATGCGCGCGTCGCTTTCGAGGGTCCGGCGAAAGCCGCGCCCGGCTAGGGTCGAGAAATGGCGGATTGGTAATGACGAGACCGGCGCTTTCATCGCGCAAGTCCGCGCCGCGCCTGCTCGGCTTCGACAAAACATCGGCTTGAATGACATGGCCTCGGCCCGTGAGTCCGTTTTGCAGGAGGTTCGCACGGGCCAATCCAGCGATGAAGGGATCGCTCTCCAATAAGCCTATGCGCGCGCCCGGCCGCACCACCGCCAGCGCCAAACCGGCGGCGCCAACGCCGGCGCCAACGTCGATGGCGAGGCCGGAAAAATCGGCCGGAGCCGCCGCGGCGAGAAGCACGGCGTCGGTGCCGCAACGGTGCCCTTGAGCCGGTTGGCGAAGCAGGAGCCGGCCGCCGAGAAATCCAGCGGCGGCGATCGGGGGCGGGCGGTCGTCAATTGCCTCATCCATCGCGCAATTCCGCGCCGAGACCTGCCTCCGCCAACGCCAGCCGCGCGCGCGCCGCAGCAGCGGTCGCGACCAGCACCCGGCGCGGCAAAAAGGACAAAGATCCTTCGAGCGCGCTCATATGCCGGTCGGCGACGAAAACCGCGAGGCCGATTTCAGCGAGAATTGCTTCAACCCGCGAAATCAACACAAGGTCGTTGGTGCGCAGAAGCTCGATCAATTCGCCTCTCACGGCATCCCGATAGCGCCAAAACCGGCGCGCGGAACGGCATCTAATCGGGGAGTTTTGTCAGTACCGCGCGGAGCTTGCTTTGGCATTTGTTCCATGCTGGGCATTACAGCAATCTAGGGTTTGCCCGCCAGCCCTTTGCGTGGGAAAACATGTCTGACGAGACCGGCGGGGCGCGCTCCGGGTTGCGAACCGCCAAGCTGCGCCCTAATACAAGCGCTAAGCTGCGCCCTTGTGAGTGCCGCCGACATTTGGAGAATTCAATCTTGGGCGTTGTTATCCCCCTCGAAGAAAAAATGCAGGAGCCCGGCATCGACGGGCTGCTCGCGTTGGTGGCGCAGGATATGGAACGCGTCAATCAGACGATCCTTTCCCGCGCGGCCTCCGATATTTCGATGATCCCCGAAGTCGCCAATCATTTAATCTCGTCGGGCGGCAAGCGGCTGCGTCCTTTGCTAACCTTGGCGACTGCCGGGCTTTGCGGCTATGCCGGGGCGGGACATGTCAAGCTCGCTGCCGCGGTGGAATTCATGCACACCGCCACGCTGCTCCATGACGACGTCGTGGACGAGAGCGACATGCGCCGTGGCAAGCTCGCGGCGCGCATGCTATGGGGCAACGAGGCGAGCGTTCTTGTCGGCGACTTCCTCCTTGGCCAGGCTTTCAAAATGATGGTCGAGGCGGGATCGCTCCCCTGCCTCGACACGCTCTCGTCCGCGGCCGCCGTTATCGCCGAAGGCGAAGTCATGCAGCTTTCCGCGGCCAAGGATACCGCGACGAGCGAGGACGATTACCTCGCGGTGATCCGTGCCAAGACGGCCGCCTTATTCGGCGCCGCCGCGGAGGTCGGCGCCCTGCTTGGAGGGCGGCCGAAGCCCGAGATCGCGGCTTGCCGCGGCTACGGCCTGAACTTCGGTATCGCGTTCCAGCTCATCGATGACGCGCTCGACTACGGCGGAACAGCGGCCAAACTCGGCAAGAATATCGGCGACGATTTCCGGGAAGGGAAGATAACCTTGCCGGTCGTTCTGTCGTTCCGGCGCGGTTCGCAAAACGAAAGGGCGTTCTGGCGCCGCACCTTGCAGCAAGGCCATATC
Source organism: uncultured Alphaproteobacteria bacterium (assembly GCA_963808645.1). Classification (GTDB taxonomy): domain Bacteria; phylum Pseudomonadota; class Alphaproteobacteria; order Rhizobiales; family Beijerinckiaceae; genus Methylocapsa. The sequence continues at coordinate 82,087 of CAWEGU010000016.1, read as the reverse complement.
GCCGAGGGCGACCTCGAGACCGCGATCGCGACCATGCACAAACACCGCGCGCTCGCGGACACCATCGAGCGAGCCCGTCATTATGGCGCCATGGCGCGCGACGCCCTGGAGCTGTTTCCCGCCTCGGCGTGGAAATTCGCCCTGAGCGACGTCATCGATTTCTGCGTCAACCGCGCCTATTGATCGCCCTGCGGCACCGTTCGCCGATGGCGAGCCGATTCTTCGTTGATAAGCTACGTGCGAGTCCGTCGATCCGCCCCATTCTGGCACGCTCCTAGCCCACCTCTAGTAACCTCTTCTCAAGCTTACCCGGCAATAAACATCGCGGGCAGGCGGCGTGTGCCAACCCCTGCGATGAGGGTGAGACCCGCATGGGTTATTCGCGGACCGGTTGGGCGGCGGGCGCCATTGCGCCATGGTGCCTTGGCATGGCGCTTGCCGTCTCGATCAGCGCGGATGCCGGCCAGGAAGCCGCGCCCGGCGCCTCTTACGCGCCTTCGCCTTTGCACGCTGCGGCGCCGCCCGCCGTGTTGGTCCCGGTGCAACCGCCGACGCTTGGGGTCGATTTTGGCAAGTTCCCGCGCGAGGCTCGCAAGATCCTGCGACAGGCGAGTCTGTCGATCGGAGGCGGCGAAGAATTCAAGCGCCTGCCCGACGAGGTCGAACCGCGCGCCGATTTGAAACGCAATGCTGGGCGGTTTCCAGAGATCGACCGCAACAACAAGGGAGATCCCTTGGCCGGCCTCCGGCCGGCATTCGACACGCGACTTCGCGGTTCCCAAGGTCTCGCCAACTTCCGCGCCGACGACCTGATGTTCCATCATGACCAAAGCCGGCCGGCGGACGACTTCGCGGTTCCGGACGACGAAGCATCCGGCCCCGGTAGCGTCGCCGCCTTCGTACCATGGTCCGCTGGAGACAGCCCGGTAACGGCGAATTCCAGCGCCGAGGCGTCGCCGGGCCGGGAAGGGTCAGCGATGACGATGCGGCCAGCCGCGGTCAACGAGCGGCTGATGCAAGGAGCGACGCCCGCGATCCGCCGCGCGATCACGCTCGGATCAGCGACGCCCGCCCCGGTGGATTCGGCACAGGTCGAGGTCGTGGCGCTCCCCGGAACGCCTCGGACGCCCGGCAATGGCGAGGTTCCCACACCGGGGGCACGGCCAAATTACGCGGCGCTCATCGAAAAGGACAAATCGGCACGGGAAAATCGCTGCCTCGCCGAAGCCATCTATTTCGAAGCTCGCGGCGAATCCGGGGAAGGTCAGGCGGCGGTTGCACAGGTTGTCTTGAACCGGGTCTCGAGCGGGCTTTACCCAGCGACGATCTGCGGCGTTGTCTACCAAAACCGGCGGCATTACAATGCTTGTCAGTTCTCGTTTACGTGCGCAGGCAAGTCCTTGCGCATCGGCGAACCCGACGCTTGGCGGCAGGCGGTCCGCATCGCCGGCGAAGTGACAAACGGAAAGACCTATGTTTCCGATGTTGGCGGCTCGACCCATTTTCATGCCAATTATGTCCGGCCACGCTGGGCAAGAAGACTTGAAAAAACGGATATTATTGGGCATCATATTTTCTATAAGCTAAGGCCTGGCCAGAGCTGATCATTCGCGGTTTCGCGCCATACATCCAGGTGGCTCTGGATTTCGCACCGGCACCGGAGTGTCATCCCTAGCGTGAAACCGGTTCAATTTGCCTGGGCAACCCAAAACGGCCATGTTCGTCGCGAAACCCCATGTGATCGCGCCTTGGCGGCCGAAATATCGCTTCTTGTACGGAAAGGCGGTTGTATGCCGATCGAGTTGAAGTTTGCCCAGAAAGATCATGGCTGGAACGATCGCGGCCGGCCTTGCCGCCGCCGCGCGGTTCGCGGGTCTGCGATTCTCTTGCTGCTGGCGTTGGCTTTTCCGGCCGCGCTAGCGAGCGCGCAAGCGCGGGCGCGGGAAAATTTGGCCATAGCTGCCCCTTTCGAGGTCGGCGAAAGCCCGTCCGGCAATTATCTCGCCGCGCTTGTCGCCGGCTCCGAGCGCGATACCGTGGCCGCGGCGACTTTCTTTCGCGAGGCGTTGCGGTCCGATCCGCGCAATCCTAATCTTATTGAGCGCGCCTTCGTCGCGGCGGTCTCGAACGGCAATATGCAAGACGCCTTCGGCCTCGCCGATCGGGTGCTTGGGCACGATCCAAACAATAGCCTGGCGCACCTCGCCCTAGGCGTCAGGGCAATCAAGGCGAAGCGGTTTGCCGCGGCGCGCGCCTATTTCGCGAAGGGCGGCGCCGGTCAGCAGCGCGACATTACCGCGACGCTGCTGACCGCGTGGTCCTATGCGGGCAGCGGCGATACGCGCCGCGCGCTCAACCTGGTCGCTAAGCTCCACGGCGCAAATTTCGGTGTTTTCCGGGATTATCATGCTGCCCTCATCGCCGATGCCGCCAATGATTCGCAAGAAGCCTTGAAGCGAATCAAGGCGGCCTACGCCGCCGACAAGAACACTCTGCGCCTTGTCGATGCCTATGCCCGTTTCATGGCCCGCCACGGCGACCGCGACGAAGCGCTCCGTGCCTATGAGGCGTTCGATCAAATACTTCCCAACCATCCAATCGTCGCGGCCGCGCGCGCCGACATCAAGGCCGGCAAACCGCTTGAACCGCTGGTCAAGAATGCCGGGGAAGGCGCGGCTGAAGTGCTCTATGGCCTTGGCGCCGCCGGCAACCAACAAGGCGACGAAGTGGCGGCGATGATTTATCTGAGGCTCGCGCTCTATCTCACCCCGCAAAACAGCCTCGCCATCATTACCTTGGGCGATATTTACGAACGCCTCAAACAGAACGAGCAGGCCATCGACGTATATGAAACGGTGCGCGAAAACGATCCCTTGCGCACCACGGCCGATATCCAGAGCGGCCAGATTCTCGAAGCGTTGGGCCGCCCGGACGAGGCCGCCAAATTTCTGAAGCAAATCGTCGACGAAAACCCAAAGAACGAGGACGCCTTATCCGCGCTTGGCAATCTGCACCGCGCGCACAAGCATTATGCCGAGGCGATCGAAACTTATTCGCGTGCCTTGGCCGCGACGGGCAAGCCCGAAAAAGCCAATTGGCCGATTTATTATTTCCGGGGGATTTCCTATGAGCGCGAAAAGAAATGGCCCGAGGCGGAGGCCGACCTCGTGCAGGCGCTCGCTCTTTATCCGGACCAGCCCATGGTCTTGAACTATCTTGGCTACAGCTGGGTCGATCAAGGGATGAACCTCGACGAAGCCTTCAACATGCTGCGGCGGGCGGTCGAACTGCGGCCGACCGACGGTTATATCGTCGATAGCCTTGGCTGGGCGAATTACAAACTCGGCCGCAACGATGAGGCGGTGAAGCAACTCGAACGGGCGATCGACCTCAAGCCTTCGGATCCCGTGATCAACGACCATCTCGGCGATGCCTATTGGCGCGCAGGACGCAAACTCGAGGCGAATTTCCAGTGGAATCACGCGCGCGATCTCGATCCCGAGCCGGAGGATAAGGTCAAAATCTTGGACAAGATCGAACATGGTCTCGACGAGCAAACTCGTCCGGCCGCGGCCCGAGCCGAACCGAAAAAAAACGGCGGCTGATTACTGCCGCGGGGGCACAGGCAATGTGCTGCGCAGGCAGGCGCAAAAAATTGGGCATCGGTGACGTCCGTTATCCACGGCAGCGTGCACGCCTGATCTCTTCTTCTCGACTTTGTGTGCGCCATCCGTCTTGCCCCAAACCCTCATCGAACGCGCGCCCGCGAAAATCAATTTGACCCTGCATGTGACCGGCCGCCGCGCCGACGGTTGGCACATGCTCGAGAGTCTTGTCGCCTCGTCGCGCGGAGGCGACACGCTTAGCCTCACCGAAGGCGAACCGCTCGCGCTTTTCGTCGAGGGTTCGGGCGCGGCCGCCTCGGGCAGCATCGAGGACAATCTCGTGTTGCGGGGGGCGCGTCATTTCGCGCAACGTTATTCTGGCGCCAAGCTCGGCTCGTTTCATCTTGTCAAGCGGTTACCGGTGGCGGCGGGCCTCGGCGGCGGATCATCGGACGCGGCGGCGGCGCTGCGCCTGCTCGCCCGCGCCAACGCGGTTGCGCTCGACGACACGGGCGTGATGGAAGCCGCGCGGGCAACCGGAGCGGATGTTCCCGTGTGTCTCATGGGCCGTGCGCGCTTGATGCGGGGCGTGGGCGATGAGCTAGGCCCTTTGCTCGCGCTGCCGCCACTCATCACCCTGCTGGTCAATCCGGGCGAGCCCGTCGCAACAAAAGACGTTTTCTCACTGATGAAGATCGCGCCTGGCACGGCGACCGGTTTCGGCGGTCATCCCCAACTTTGTCCAAATATGCCGCCGGACGCCTTGATCGCGGTTTTGCGCAAAGGCCGCAACGACATGGAGGCGGCGGCCTGCCTTCTTGCCCCGGTCATCGGCGATGTGCTGTCTGTTCTTAGCGCCGCGCCTGGTTGCCGCCTAGCCCGCATGTCGGGGTCCGGCGCGACATGTTTTGCTCTCTTCAAGGATTGCAGGTCTGCCGCGCGGGCCAAGAATGCGATTTTGAGCGCGCATCCCTCATGGTGGGCCAAGACCTGTGTTCTGAGCTGAGGCAAGCGGCTCAAACCACGATCGCTTTCAAGCGAAATCTCTCATGGTCCTTAGTCATGCCTCAGCTGGATATCTGCGATGGCTGGATGCGGCCATTCACTTCGCCTGTCTGAACGACGACCCTAGACCCAGCGATGCAGCACTTCCCCGCCGGGGAAGCTATACCCCGAGCTGAAATGATAGGCGCCGAGGATCTCGAGGGGGGCGAGCGGCAGGTGCTCTTCGATCTCGGAGGGAAAAAATGTCAGCGTCCCCCTGCCGGCCCAGAGGTCCTCACCATAGCGGACATTCTCCGCTCCAAGTCTTACTAACTCCAATACCGAAGGAGGGGCGCCTCGGACAATGCTAGGGAAATGACGGACGTGAAAAATGGGAAGACCCATCGGCCGAGGTAGCTCTTCATAGGCGATCTTGTTCTCGATCGCTAGCGTCCCCTCAATCAATCGCTCCCCATGGGCACAGACATAGCCTTTCATCTTTGCCCCTGGGCCTAACAGCGGCATCCGGGGATTCAGGGGATGATATTCAGTCAGATAGATTTGCCCCAACCTCTTGGCAAACCCCATAAACCAGCCCCGAGCCAGGGTGAAGTCGTTGCTCACCCAGATCTGCAGACAGAGCTGCCCCGCCGTGCCTTGGAACGAACATCCGACCCAGATCGCACATTCTCGATACTGGGTGCGCTCTGGATTGGTGTAAGCCATCTCCGGCTGGTTGTCCCACAGGGACCACCATCGGCTGAACGCGACATAGGCGAGGTCCGGCTCGGGGCCAGGCGCGAGGGGCTCAGGCAGGTAAGCGGCAATCGCCGCCGGATCGGTGCGATAGGCAATAGTGAGGTATTCCGTCGCGTAATGCCAGGGTAGATCGCCCACGAGGGACGAGACACCGCCCGGAGTCAGGGGATAACAAAAGCCTCTGAGGTCATTGATAGTGGTCAAATGTCTGTCATTCACTCTGGAGAAGCGTTCAATTCGCCCGCCACAAACGATTGAAGGCTTCGGATTCTGGTCTAGCTGCCGTTCCCGCGTCCCTCCCCGAGCGTTCTCGCGCCGGCTGATTCGCAACGAATCCTCGCCACGCCGGACGCCGCGAATCGAGCTTAAACGTTGGTGCTCGTCTTGCGGCGGAGCCGGATCACGACGTCCACCTTGGCGATTTCATAGCCCTCCGGTGGCGTGACATCGCCGGCGACTTGCATTCCTTGGAGCGGAATGTCCTCGATCTCGCCAGTGTCTTCAAATAAGAAATGGCTATGATCGCTCGTATTTGTATCGAAAACCGTTTTTGCACCTTCGATTGTGAGCCCGCGCACGATGCCAACTTCGGCGAAGAGATTAAGCACGTTATAAACTGTCGCCAGCGAAGCAGGCATTTTCAAAGCATTGGCCTCCGCCGCCAAGGTATCCGCGGTCACATGCCTGTTGCCTTTGCTGAAGAGAAGTCTCGCAAGACCTAGACGCTGACGGGTGGCCCGCAGACCATATCGCTCCAAAAGCGATCTATGCGGGTATTTACTAGGCGGCGCGTCCGCCCTAAAACTGCCATGCGAAAATTCTGCCATGCCAAAGCGTCCCAAAATGCCGCGCTTCGCGCCGCGCGCGGCGCGGCATTGGTCAACTCGGCTCGCGGCCACTCAGCTCGCCAGTCGTCGCCCAATTTGACAATATTACTATGCGGCGCGAAATTATTCAATGCTAGGGACTGGCTCTCGTTATCGGGCCCTTGGCCGCGATGTCTTGAAGCCGGCGGCGTTTCATGCACAATGGCCTTCATTTCTGCGGGAATACGAACTCGATGAATGGCGGTTTGGGCCGCGCGAGTCGAAGGAAACGTCAAGAATGACTCCGGCGGCAAACCATTCCGGGAGCGGAACCTCGCAAGAAGCGGCCAGTTTGCGCGCGTCGCCGCGGCTTTTCGAAAACTCCTTGCTTGACAAATTATCGCGCGTCCATTGGTCCACACCGCTGTTTGTTTATTTGCCTTTGGTTTTCGTCCTCGCCGGCTTGAGTCTAAAAGCTTACGATGCCGGGCCCGTCCTTTGCGCCACGGCGCTGGGTTATTTTATTTGGACCCTGATCGAATATTTCGGCCACCGCTTCCTGTTCCATTACGCTTTTCCCGGCCGTTTGGGCGCCAAATTTCATTTCCTGATCCATGGCGTGCACCATGTGCATCCCAACGATCCGCTGCGCCTCGTTATGCCGGTGTTGCTCAGCGGACCGATCATGCTGCTTGCCTACGCCGTCGTGCGGCTTCTGTTCGGCCCGCCCCTCGGGTATCCGGTGTTGATGGGTTTTATCATCGGCTATCTCGCCTATGACATGGTGCATTACTATGTCCATCATGGCGAGCCCAGGACAGGCGCCGGCCTCGCTTTACGCCGTCTCCATATGCTGCATCATTTCCGCGATTCGACGCGCGGCTTCGGGGTCAGCGTGCCGTGGTGGGATTATGTTTTTAAGACCGCGCATGTCCGCACGGAGCGTCGCGGGACCGGCACTTAAACGTCGAAACGCTGGCCGCGCGGGATCCGTCCAGAGCGCCTCCCGGCGGTGACCCGCCAAGTGTGCACAGCCTAATCGACAGGGCTCTAGCTATCCTGGTTGTTTTTTTCCTCCAGCCGCGCCTTGAGCACAAGCAGCTTCGCGAAAGGCGAGTCCGGGTCCAGCGGCCGTTCGCTGGGCTTCTTCTCCCTGGCGATAGAACGCCCTCCCTCGCGCTCGCTCGTGCCGTCGCGGTTCTGCTCCCCTCCCTGCTTCCGGCCCCGAGGGACTTCGAAGCGCGGCCTCTGCTCGCCTCCACCCCGCCCGCCGCCATCCTTGCGGGGATCTTGACCGGCGCCCCGCTGGGAGCCGGTTTGCACGTCGGCGGAAGCCGCTTTTCCGTCCCCCACGGCACTCGGTGAGTCCGCTGGCGCCCCGCCGCTGGGAATGGCCAGTTGCGCGGCTGTTCCGAGCGTGGCGGTATCGCAAGCTCCGGCGGACGTGCCTTCGCGCCGCTCGAAACGCCTTTTGTGCACCCGCGTCTCGGGCCTTCGCGGATGATGATGCTGCCGGTGCGGCCGCCAGATTTCGATCAATGGCGCTTCGATCGGCCGCGGCTCCGGGGGACTTTTTGCCCCACCCGCCTCCCCGGCGCCGGTTTCGCTCGTTTCGGCCCCGCTTGCGCCCACCGGCACCGCATCCGGGAGCGCGGCCGGGCACGGCGGGTCTGAAGTGACGGTGTCCGGAATTCCGTCGAGCCCGGGCGCGGCGACGCCCGACGGTTCGACCGGCTGTCCATGGCAAGCGCCTGGTTCGGCTGGTAGCTCCTTGGCTTGCATATCTGGGCCGGCGTCCAGACCGCATGCCGGTGTTGGCTCAAGTCGGGCCGCGCGCGGCGCAAGCGGTCCGGTGATCGCCGGACCTTTGCGGTTTTCGGGCATATAGCCAAGCGCGCGAAGGATCGAGGCGAAGCTATCGCCAGAACAGCCCGCAAGCGAGGTCATCGCGACCGTAACAATGAAGCCATCGCCATCGGCCGCGCCTGGCGGCGGATCGCCCGGGCTGACGCCGGGGCGATAGCTCATCGCGGGACGAATCAAATCGGCCAGGCGCTCCAAAATATCGACGCGCACCGCGCGACCCTCGCAAACGCGGAATCCGGCCGCCAGGTACAAATTCCGTTGGATATCCTTGTCGGCGGCCAAGGAGGTGCGGCCGGAAGCAGCGAGATGAAGGACGTCGTCGAGACCTTTGACCGCGTCGCCGCCGCCATGCTTCAAGGCATAAAGCTGCGCGGCGAGGGCGCGCGGGGCGGGCTTTATTAAATTCGGCAGATAGAGATGGTAGGCGCCGAACCGGACGCCGAATTTCCGCAGCGCGGCCCGGGCGTCCTGGGAAAGGCTCTTCACCGCGTCGGCCACGCGCGAGCGATCGAGAACGCCGAGGGATTCGGCGATGTGGTACGCAATACCGCGCGCGATGCCATCGAGCTCCTCGCCTTTTTCGAGATCGGCGAGTGGTCCGAGTAGTTTTGCGATATGCTGGGCAAGCCAAATATCGAGCCGCCGCTGGACCATTGAGAGCGCCTGGCCGGTCAATTGCTCATCGGCCAGAAGCGACACCCTCGGTTCGAGCACATGCGCGCCAGCGCAGATTTTGCCGACAGGCTCGCCGAGCCAGCGGATGATTCCGTCATTGGCAAGCATGAAAGCTTCCTCGACGGCCTCGCTCACCCGTCCCGCGCGGCCCTCGATTTCGCTCGCCAAAGCCTTTTGTGCGGCGGCGTTCAGAGCCTTCGCGGCTTCGCCGGCCGCCTCCGGGTCGGCCGTGAAGCAAAAACCATTGAGCTGGCCGACGTGCTGGCCTTCGACCAACACATCACCGCTCGGGGTGACCTTGGCCTCCAACATGGCTTTCTCCCTGAGGCGGCGCATGAGAACGCTTGTCCTGCGGTCAACGAACCTTTGGGCAAGACGTTCATGCAAGGCGTCCGACAACTTGTCCTCTACCCGACGCGCGGCATTCTGCCAATGGGCGGGATCGCGCAACCAGCCGGAACGGTTGGCAATGAAGGTCCAGGTTCGTATCTCGGCAAGCCGCGCCGACAGAGTGGCGAGATCGCCGTCAGCGCGGTCCTGCGCCGCGACATGACGGGCGAACCAATCCTCCGGGATTTGACCCGAGCGAACGACAAAGCCAAAGACCGAAAGCACGAGTTCCGCATGCGCCGTCGGCGACAGCTTACGATAATCGGGGATTTGGCAGCATTTCCAGAGGCGCGCGATATCGGCCCTGGATTTCGCCGCCCGCGCCACTTTTTCGTCGCGGGAGGCGATATCGAGCACCATCTGGTCTTCGGCAACCGCCGCTCTGATGAGGCCTTGCTCATTCGGCAAAGTATCAAGCGAGGCGGCGAGACCGGCAATAGACGAAAAATCGAGGTCCGTATTGCGCCATTGCAGCATCGGCACCGCATCGAAGCGATGCTCCTCCAGCGCTTCGACGAGTTCGCCGTCAAAGGGGGCGCAGCGCCCGGTCGTGCCGAAAGTCCCGTCGCGGAGGTGGCGGCCCGCGCGGCCGGCGATCTGGCCGAACTCGGCGGGCGTCAGGCGCCGGTGCTGCCAGCCGTCGAACTTCCGGTCAGCCGCGAAAGCGATGTGATCGACGTCGAGATTAAGCCCCATTCCGATCGCATCGGTGGCAACGATGTAATCAACATCGCCATTTTGATACATGTCCACCTGAGCGTTGCGCGTGCGTGGCGAGAGCGCGCCGAGGACGACGGCCGCGCCGCCGCACTGGCGCCTGATCCATTCGGCGATCGCATAGACATCCTCGACGGAAAAGGCGACGATCGCGCTGCGGCGAGGCAGGCGGGTCATTTTCTTGTCGCCCGCGAAGGTCAGCCTGGAAAGGCGCGGGCGCGCAAAAATCCGGGCGCCGGGCAAAAGGTCGCGCACGGCACGGTGCATGGTCGCGGCACCGATCAGCAAAGTCTCCTCGCGCCCGCGCCTGTGCAGGAGCCGGTCCGTGAAGATATGGCCGCGGTCGAGATCGGCGCCAAGCTGTATTTCATCCACCGCCACGAAAGCGAGGTCGAGGTCGCGAGGCATCGCCTCGACGGTCGAGATCCAGTAGCGCGGCGATTCCGGCTTGATTTTTTCCTCGCCGGTGATGAGCGCGACAGCGGTCGTGCCGGCTTTTTCCACCGCGCGGTTATAGACCTCGCGCGCGAGCAGTCTGAGCGGCAGGCCGATCATCCCGCTGGAATAGGAAAGCATCCGCTCGATGGCGTAATGGGTCTTGCCAGTATTGGTTGGGCCGAGCAGCACGTTCACGCCGCTGGCGCGGTCCGGCGAATAGGGTTTGGCGACCGGAAATGAAATGTTCATTGGTTAACCGGCGCGGGAAAACGATCAACTGCGTGCGGCAGAGCTGACGGTTTATGGCTATCTGGCTGCTCACAGCGAGTTTTGCCTGGAACAGCCCGGCATCTTGGGCGATGGCCGCTCACGCGACGGGCCGCGATTGGAACACCTGGAAGGAAGCCTTCGCGCTTACCTCCCGTCTTTCGCCTTCTGTATCACAATGGTATTCTGTGTACACAATAGGGCCCGCCGCGGGCACACTATTTAGTGGCCGAACGGGAGACGAACGAATCGCGCCCGAATCGCTGACTTGCCGTAAATCCGTGTTTGTTCACCGCAACATGTGGATAGCAAATGATGCCTGGCCCAAGATCTTGTGCACACCGCCACGGTTGGCGGCCATGAAGCCCTGAACGCGCAAGGACTCCGAAGGCACTTCCTGTCAATAGGGCATGGCGCCAACTTTCGACGTTGGCCGGAGCCCAAAACCCGGCCCGCGCCGATTAGGCAGCGCTTGACGCCGGAAGCGGTTCGGCCTCCGAATGCGAAAAATACAACCGCGTGATCCGGTCTTTATAGGCGGCGAGGTTGGGGTGGTGCGCCGCCGCGGTACGGACCGGCGTATCGAAAACCGGCGTGAGAAAGCTCGCGATGAAGGCGAAGGCCGTCGCATCCGCCCCGCAGGGCTTTTCGCCCATCAAAAGCGCCTTGCCCCCCAAAAGGGTTGCAAGCGCATTGATGTCGGCAATCGCAAGGGCATCCCGCTCGGCTCGCGTGTGGCGTCCAAAGCCTTGAAGTTTCAAGGTCTTTTTAACTTTGCGGGCAACCAGGCTTTGCACAATCGGCCGGAGGGGCATTGGCACGGTTTTGAAGAATTGGGCCGGTCCCTTGGAAAAATTTGCATCATCGAGCCAGCGCGTCGCCACCAAAGCGAAATAAAGATGTTCCTCGCACATTTTCTCGGCCGCCCAGGCCACTGCCCTCTGCTCCGGCGTGAGCCCGGCATCGAAATCGAAGCCGTATTTTTTCTCGATGTGAAAGCGGATGAACGTCGAAATCGGCAACGATCAGGCCGTCATCATTGATATAAGGCAGCTTGCCCTTTGGGGCCTTGGGATACCCGCCGCGATCTTCGCGATATTCAAGGCCAGCGAATTTCAACAGCAGCATGGCTTTGATAACGAAAGGACTTCCATCCGGAAGCCCGAAGTAGGGCCCAAACGTGTAGAGCGTGATCATGGGGCTCCGTCTCCCATGTGATGCCGCGGCGCCACCCGATCAATGCGTGGTGGTCGCCGTTAGGTCCGAAGGCTCGACCGAAAATTCAACGGCGTCGATAACGGCGACGCCGGCCAAGGTCATCATTGCGATATGGAAGGGCACGACGACGTGCGCCCGCTCGATCGGCGCGAGCCAAGCCTCGATGTCTCTGTTTTCGGCCATGAATTTTGTCGACTTGGAGTCCCGCTTGTGACCGGAGACGGGCGTATAGCGCGCGGCGCAGACCGAAACCGGACCGGAGTATCCATCGACCGCCACCTCTCTCACGCCAACATAGTGGAGCGTGACATCGAATCGGACGTAGCCGTCGTAGACCGGGATCGTCCGGTTGCACGCGGCGGGGCCAACCAGAGATTGGCCCTCGGGAACCGCCATGATTAAGGCGGTCGCCGGATCGAGAATGTTGCGCTTGTTCGCCGCAGTGACCGGCACTCTTCCTTCCTTGTCCTCGAAAGGCGGGAAGATCTCCACGGCCTTGACGTTTCCCGCATCGAGCGACATGCGCACCGTCCGGCTCCCTTGGGAGTTGGCGGACGTCGTCGCATAGGTGGAAGGCGCAACGCCGCCTCTGCGCAAAGCGCCGGTCGCTACAAGCGCCAGCTTGACATTCGCGATGATCGCCGCGAAGCCGGTGAGCTTGGCATTGAGATCGATGCGGTAGCTTGCCGGACCGATCGACCCCGCCGCCACCGCCTCCCCAATAGTAACGCCGATAAGGCTCACCGTATAGCGCGCCCGGAATTCATCGGCTCCAGCCGAAGCCATGCCGGGGCCGGCAACCAGCGCCCAAACAAGACCAAGCGTAACAAGCGGCGCACTCGCTTTCCCGTTGTAATCAGTCATTTAAGCAACCGCGACCCGCGAACAAAAATAGGACAGCTCGTAAATTCGCCGCTTTCATGACTCGAAAGCTAGCGAATCCCATCGCCCAAGTGACATCATATCAGAATCACGGGCAAATGCCATTGGACGACGATTTCTTCAAATGCTTGCCTTGCGAGAGCCGATTTAGCTATTGTCAGTTTGGAGCGTCGAGGATTGTCGACTTTGTCGCGAAAGGGTTTCCAAGTGTCAAACATGAGTTGGGGACACGCCTGGCCGGCTCTTGCGGCGAGCGCATTTGTATGCGCCGGCGTGCGGGCGGCCGCGCCGGCCGACGCCGCCGGGCGTTACTCCATCCTGCGCGACGGCGGCAAGGATACTGGATGCATGCTGACCTTGGACAAACGAGTGAAGGGGCCGGGCAGGGAAAAGGCATCTCTCGCTCCTGGTTGCCGCGACCAGGGGATCGTGATTTTCGATCCGGCCGCCTGGCAAATTGTCAACGGCCGCCTCGTGTTGACCGCGCGCAAGGGGCATAAAACCTATCTTGACGCGCAACCCGACGGCACCTGGAAAAAAGACCCAAAGGAAGGCAAAAGCCTCACCCTGAAGAAATTGTGATGGGAAATTGAGTTTTCCAGCGCGCCACATCCCAATCAGGGACGGCGTTGACCCATGGTTCGAATTGACAAAGCGCGACGGTTGGAATCCGCCGCGCTTCCTTATATGCCTTTCATATTGGCTCCTGCCCTCAACCCTCGATCGCGGGTTTTTTCGGGCCGCCATGCGAGGCATGCCCCCCCTTGCGGCCGGCCTCGGATGCAAGCGTGTGATTGCGCGAAAAGCTGCGCTTATTGGGATTAACGCTTTGACCGCCCTTGCGCCCGGCCTCGGCCGCCAACGAGGGGTTTTGCGAAAAACTCCGCTTTTCGTGCGGTACACTCTCGCCGCCCTTGCGCGCGATCGCCCGCTGCTTCTCGGGATCCATGGAGGCAAAGCCCCGCGTCGAAACCGACGATTTCTTGGAAGATTCCACTGAAGCGCTCATCGTTCCTCTCTCAAAAAATTACTGTCTGATTTGATATAGGTAATGCTTGGCAGCGGTAAAGGTTGCTAACTCATTCAAGTTCGCGTGACCGGCTTGGCCGGGCCCCTGGCTGAACCCGGCGGGGGTCCGAGGCGCTCGATCTGGCGGCGGTCATTGCTTCAGCAGCGGGCGTATCGGTCCGACCGGCTTACTCTGGTATGGAAACTATGACGACTTAGTGAACTGGAAGTCTAATGCCTTATGGATGCAATGCTGGCGGCACGCATTATGTCTTCGCGGATTTACGGATGCTTCTTGCGCGCGCCTCGCCGGATCGCGCGGGCGACCGCCTTGCCGGCCTTGCCGCGGAAAGCGGCGAAGAGCGTGTCGCCGCGCGCATGGCCCTGGCCGATTTGCCGCTCGCGCGCTTTCTCGAGGATCTCCTGGTGCCTTACGAAACGGACGAGGTAACCCGGCTCATTCTCGATGCGCATGACAAGCAAGCCTTTGCGCCAATCGCCGCGATGACCACCGGGGAGTTTCGCGAGTTTCTGCTATCCGACGCGGCAACACCCGAAACGCTGGCCCGCCTCGCACCGGGCATCGCACCGGAAATGGCCGCGGGGGTCTCGAAACTCATGCGTAACCAGGATTTGATCGCCGTTGCGAAAAAGATATCGGTGGTCACGCGGTTTCGCACCACGATCGGTTTGCCGGGCTGTCTCTGCGTGCGCATCCAGCCCAATCACCCGGCTGACGATCTCGCGGGCATCGGAGCGTCAGTCCTCGACGGCCTCATGTATGGCTGCGGCGACGCCTGCATCGGGATCAATCCGGCATCGGACAGCGCCCAGCAAACCTTGGCTCTTCTCGAACGGATCGAGGAGCTGCGTTTGCGCTTCGAAATTCCCATTCAATCCTGCGTGCTCGCCCATGTGACGACAACCATGCAGGTGATGGAGCGGGGAGGTCCGGTTGATCTGGTTTTTCAGTCGATCGCAGGGTCCGAGGCGGCCAATCGCGCGTTTGGCGTGAATCTCGCCTTGCTCGACGAAGCCTCTTCCTGCGTCCAAGCGCTGCACCGAGCTCCGCCGGGCGCCAATCTCATGTATTTCGAAACCGGCCAAGGCGCGGCGCTGTCGGCGCAAGCGCATCAAGGCGTTGATCAACAAACAATGGAAGCACGCGCCTATGCGGTGGCCCGGCGCTACGCGCCTTTGCTCGTCAATACGGTCGTGGGCTTTATCGGCCCGGAATACCTCTACGATGGCAAGGAGATCGTCCGCGCGGGGCTCGAGGACCATTTCTGCGGCAAGCTGATGGGCCTCCCAATGGGTGTCGATGTCTGCTACACCAACCACGCCGAGGCGGATCAAGACGACATGGACAATCTCCTAACGCTTCTTGGCGTCGCCGGCTGCAACTATATCATGGGGGTTCCGGGCGCCGACGACATCATGCTCGGCTATCAATCAACTTCCTACCACGACGCGCTCTATGCGCGCGCCGTGTTGGGCTTGCGGCCGGCGCCGGAGTTCGAAGTCCTGGCTCAAAGCGTTTGGGATCATGGATGGGAATTCGCGGGTGCGGCCAAGCCCTTCCGGAGGCGCCGCGCGGCTTCTCCTGGCGGCGCCGCGATGACTCTGCCGCCCGGAGACTTCTGGGATTATCTGCGCCGCGCGACGCCCGCCCGGATTGCGCTCGGCCGCGCCGGCGATGGCCTGCCCACGCGCTGGGTGCTCGAATTCGAGCTCGCGCATGCCCGTGCCCGTGATGCGGCCAAGGCAAATCTCGCGCCTGCCGCGCTGATCGCCGGGCTTGCCGCCTGGCGCCCCATTCTCGTGCGAAGCGAGGCAAAGGACCGGGCCACTTTTCTGCAGCGGCCGGATCTTGGCCGCCGCCTCGCACCGGATTTCGCGCGGGCGCTATCGCCCGGCAGGTATGACGCCACGATCATCCTCGCCGACGGGCTGTCCGCGGGCGCGGTGCAAGTACAAGCTGGGCCGCTATGCAAAATGCTGCTGGCGGCAGAAAATTTTCTTTTTGCCGCTCCAGTCGTGGCGCTTCAGGCGCGTGTCGCATTGGGCGACGAGATCGCGGCGAGGCAAGGCGCGGCCCTTGCCGTCGTGCTCATCGGCGAGCGTCCAGGCCTCTCCTCGCGCGAGAGTATCGGTGCCTACATCACCTTCGACCCGAAGCCGGGCGTGACCAATGACGCCGAACGCAATTGCGTCTCGAATATCGGCGGCCATGGCCTCTCATTGGACGAGGCAAGCTGGCGCATCCAGGCCATCATGCCGCTCGCCCGGACAATCCGGCGCACCGGCACTTGCCTGAAGGCAGACGAAGCCCTCGCTTTGTTGCCTCCGGTGCCGGGAACATTAAGCCAGATCGCGTGAAGTCCTGCCCACGCAAAGCGAGTGAACGAACGGCGGGCCAAAGATAAGCGTCAAGGAGAGCGTATTGTGGCTCGGGGCCGCAGAGCCAGCGGTGTCGCGCGGCCGTGTTGCTGCGGCGCGTGAAGGGGCCTTGGCGACGTCGTCGAACGAAACGCTATCTATCTTTCGTCGAAATCGGCGCGCCGCTACGCAGCTATCAATGCTCCGGCGCAATGGCGTCGGGCCAATGCTTGGGTTGAAGCGATTTCGTCGGGCGGCAAGTGGCCGCTCCGGACAAACGTATTGGATCAGGAAAGGCCCATTCGCGCTGGGTAAACTCAAATTGAATAGCAACTCAGCGATGACCGCCGCAGCCAACGGAACCTGGCCAGATTTTGGCGGTTAACCTGTCGGCGACGGTCTCGAGTTGGCTCTAGAGCGACGAACCTTTGCAGGAGCAACTAGTTTTTCCAAGAGCAATTCGAGCGTTCCAGCGCCGTTACGTTCCAAAAGGATCTTCCGAGCTATTGAGGAGATCGCTATGACCTTAGAGACCGACTCGAAAACCGACTATCGCACAAGCTTAGAGACCGACTCAAAAGACAACTATCGCGCGAGCCGTCCGACCGCGACGCCGGCCGGTGCGAAAAACGCGGCGAGCCGAGATTTAAAGTGGGAACTCTCAAGAATCGTTTATCTTGGCTTTTTGCTTCATGCACGCTTCCGCTGTTCGCGAGCGTCATTCGCATGTGGAGCCATTGGTTCGAGATTTCTGCCTCGCTTGGCTTCTATCGAGCCGCTGGCGTCCTAGCGGCAGTTACGGGAGCCGCGCTAATCGTTTCATGGTGGCTGAACACGGGCAATGAATAGGACGACCAATATAAGCCCTACCCGGAAAAACCCGCTCTAACCGGTTTTCTTTCGTATCTTCCCAACGACCGCGCAGCCGTCGTAGGCACTGCGGCCATTCGTTACCGATAAGCCGCCCCGCCGGCCAACGCTCTTTGCAGCAAGGCGCGTCCCTAGAAAGGCCACAACCTTGGCCATACGACCGAATACGCGGATAAGCTTCGTCGTCGATGGACATTAATGCCCTTTAAGCTTTCCGGAGGAGCGCCATCACCAGGAATTAGTCCACCAGGGAGGGTCGCCGGAACGGTGCCAAGACTTCCTCGGCTCGCGCGAAAAGCTCTGGTGCCACCTCGCAATCGGCCGCCGCGGCATTCTCCGTCACTTGTTCTGGGCGGCTTGCTCCGAAGATCGCCGAGGATACCTCCTGCCTGCGCAAGACCCAGGGAAGCGCGAACTGGGGTAAACTCAAGCCCGTATTCCTTTCGGCGATAAGCTTCACCTGTTGCACGGCCGCCAACACTGGAGCCCTCAGCCACCGTTTCGGCAGCATCGCGCCCATTGAGGCGTCACTGGCCCTGGACCCCGCCGGCGGCGGTGCATGCGGCCTGTATTTGCCGGTCAGCACGCCCTGGGCGAGCGGCGACCAGACGATCTGGCCGATGCCGAGCTCAGCGCAGCGTGAAAAAATCTCATCTTGCGGAAAAGGCCAAAGCATCGAATATTGCGGCTGACTCGACACGAAACGCGCGACGCCGGGCATTTTTGCCGCCGCCTCGATCTTGTCGAGCGGCCATTCGCTAAAGCCCACATACCGCGCCTTGCCCTGACGGATGGCCGCGGTCAACGCCTCCATCGTTTCGTCGAGCGGGGTTTCCTCGTCATAGCGGTGGCACTGATAGAGATCGATATAGTCTGTCCCGAGCCGCTTCAGCGAAGCATCGAGCTGCATGGCGATCTGCGCGCGAGACAGCCCTCGGTCCGTGTCGCTCATTGCGCCAAAAACCTTGGTCGCCAGCATGTACGATGTGCGATCGATGCCGTGCAGCGCCTGGCCAAGCACGCTCTCCGCCGCGCCGCGGCCATAAACATTCGCGGTATCGAAGAAATTGATCCCGAGGTCGAGCGCCTTGCAGATGCAAGCGATTGCCTGGCGTTTTTCGACGCCGCCCGAATAAGTCAGCCAAGAACCCAGCGAAAGGATCGGAACCCGTAAGTCGCTCGCGCCAAGCTGGCGGTATTTCAAGACGAAGCTCCAACATCAAGCTCTTAGATGAACGCCGCGCGGCAATTCAAATCTTACTTGAGATGCTGGGCGATAAACTTGTTCATCTCAAACATGGTCACTTTTTTCTTGCCAAAAACTGCGGCTAACTTATCATCGGCGAGAATTTCCCGTTTGTTCGCTTCATTTTGCAGCTTGTGTTTCTTGATGTACTCCCACATTTTGCTCACGACCTCGGTACGCGGCAAGGGGTCCGGTCCGACCACGGCCGCGAGTTCTTTCGAAGGCTGCAAGGGCTTGGCGAAGGCACTTGGCACAGGCTTGGCCTTCTCTGCCGCGGGCGCTTTCGAAGCCTTGGCTTTTTCGGGTGCGCCCTTGCCGGGCGCGGCTTTTTTACCTGTGTTCGTCATCCGCTTTGCCTCCGTTGATTTTAGCGCGAGCACATGCCGGCGCGACACTGCCTCCGGCTCGCATCATTTAAACGAGCATGACGGAACCCCAACCATCGCGCTCCGTCAAGCGGCCCATACAATCTTTATCGAAGCGGGCCCTCGAATGGGTCCGGCCTTGCCGCCAAAACCGCCGGGGTTGGGCTTGCCTGAAAAAACCGCGGGGAGCGGTTCAAGAACACCATCAATTTCTGATTCGTCCGAAAAGTTATGCCACTTCTTCGTCGGTTAGCCGACTTTCGGCCAGAATTGGCTGAGGCGATGGAAAGTTTTGGGGAAAACTGGTTTTCGTGGGAGATTGGCTCGTCGCTTAAGATCAATAAGTAACGAAAGCTCGCGAAAGAGTTTGGCGGCTTTTTTCGCGACCCGTTGCGGGCCGCCGGGGCTCAGAGCATGGCTTCCGCGGCGCTTTCCATGTGGCGCTTGGTTAGCGCCTCGCGCAATTTTTCCATAGCCCGGCTCTCGATCTGGCGGACTCTCTCCTTTGAGATGCCGAGGCGATCGCCCAAGGCTTCGAGCGTCGCCGCTTCATCGGCGAGGCGGCGCTCGCGGAGAATTCGCCGTTCGCGCTCGGAAAGCGCCGTCAAGGCCTCGTTCAGCCAGGCAACTCGCCGATCGGTGTCAAGGGCAAGGCCAACCACCTCGTCTGGGCGCGGCTTATCATCGATGAGCAACGCCATGCGCTCCACGGCGACGGCGGACTCACTATCATCACCGACCGGCGCATTCAAGGATACATCGGGGCCCGAGAGGCGCGCGTCCATGACCTCGACGTCCGAGCGGGAGACGCCCAGCATCTCCGCGATCTGATTGAAAACTTCCGTCCCGGTGCGCGAATCGCCTCCCTGCGCCAGTTTTGCGCGCAGCCGGCGGAGATTGAAAAAAAGCGCCTTCTGCGCCGCGCTCGTTCCGCCGCGCACAATCGACCAATTATGCAACACATAATTTTGCATGGAGGCGCGGATCCACCACGTCGCATAGGTCGAAAAACGCACGTCGCGGTCCGGTTCGAACCGCGCTGCGGCCTCCAAGAGCCCGACGTGGCCCTCCTGGATCAGGTCGGCAAGCGACAAGCCATAATGGCGAAAACGCACGGCAAGCGCGATCACGAGCCGCATATGCGCCCGCGCGAGCGTATGCATGGCCTTTTCATCGGCCTGGTTTTTCCACCGCCAGGCAAGCGCATATTCTTCGTAGCGCTCAAGGTAAGGAGCGGCTATCGCCGCGGCGAGGAGAGGTTCGCCTACCTCAGCTAATTGAGCCATGACCGTCCCTCCCGTTCAAAAGCGCCCATCCCGCGCAATGCCCCGCGACCTTGCGGTTCAGCCGCCGCGACGGAGAAAGGCATCCCCTCGTTCCGGCCGCATCTTCCCATCGACCCGCCAAGTCCTGCCGTTAAACGATTGCCTGGCTTGGCTGGTTCCCCGCCGCAAAGGCGTGCACGCCGAGGCCGATTGTTTTTTCCCGCTTGACCGGCGGCAATGGAACCCGGTTTCACCGTAACGAACATGGCGAACATCTCGTAAAACCAATGCGGTTGAAGAATGATTCGATCGAGTGTGACCGGAAACCGCGTTGGCGGCCGCGATCCGTAAAAATTCCCGCCGCAAGCTTACCGCTTGCCGATTGGCGGTATCTCCATCATATTTCGGAATATTGTTCGTCGCTGTATCCAGCTCCGGCTTTGAACCGGGCGTTTGGGAGAATCCCATGTTCATCGAGACCGAAGCCACACCCAATCCCGCAACCTTGAAATTTCTGCCCGGGCGCCCCGTTTTGCCGCAAGGCACCCTCGACTTCAAAGACGCCGAAGGCGCCGGACAATCGCCGCTCGCGCAAGCGCTGTTCGCGATCGACGGCGTCTCCGGCGTGTTTTTTGGCTCGGACTTCATCTCCGTCACGAAATCCGGCGGCAGCTGGCCGAACCTCAAACCCATGGTCCTCGGGGCGATCATGGAGCATTTTGTTTCGGGCGAACCCTTGCTCAACGGCGAACTCGATGGCGCCGGCCAAGGCGGCGGCGAAGAGTTCTTCGCGGACGGCGATGCCGAGACCGTGGTAACGATCAAGAAATTGATAGAAACGCACGTCCGTCCGGCGGTCGCCAACGATGGCGGCGATATCAAATTCCGCGGTTTCCGCGATGGGACCGTCTTTCTCGCCCTGAAGGGGTCGTGTTCCGGCTGTCCCTCGTCCTCCGCGACGCTCCGGCACGGGATCGAAAATTTGCTCAGGCATTACGTCCCAGATGTGCGCGCGGTCGAACAAATCTAGTTCTTTGGGCTTCGCCCGGCCGCTTCCCCGTGCTCGACCGAAGTTGGGACAAATCTTGAGCATTGGCACATGAAAATATTGGCGATTGACACGGCGCTTTCTGCGATCTCCGCCTGTATCCTTGACGATGGCGCGGATAGCCCGGAAGCGATCGAGACGATTGGGATGGAGCGGGACCATGCGGAAGCTCTTTTCCCGTTGATCGACCGGATCACGGCCCGCGTCGAGGAAGGCTTTGCATCGCTCCAGCGGGTGGCGGTGACCGTTGGCCCCGGATCCTTCACCGGGCTTCGCGTCGGGATCGCCGCCGCGCGCGCGATCGGGATCGCTTGCAAGATTCCGGTCACCGGGGTTTCGACCCTGGCGGCCCTCGCCGCGCCGCTGATCCTGGAGCAAAAGCCAGGTCTCGTCGCGGCGGCGATCGATGCGCGCCGGGGCAATGTTTTCTTTGCCGCTTTCGGACCGGACGGAAGGACCGTCCTGGCGCCTCGGATGGCGCCGGCGCGCGAGGCCGTGCGCTCGCTTGGCGCGGGTCCGGTGCGGCTCGCCGGATCGGGCGTGCGGCTGCTCGCTATCGAGGCTCTAGCGGCCGGGACAGAGACCTGGATCGCCCGCGAAAATGCTGAATTAGAGATTGTTTTTGTTGCAAAACTCGGCCTTCTCGCCGACCCCGTCCTGAGCCCGCCGCGACCCTTCTACTTGGCGGGTCCGGGCGCCAAGGTGCCAGAGCCGGCACAGTCTCAATCGGCGGCGCCGTGAACCGGATGATCAGTTTGGCGTCGAAACCCGCGCCTTGCATCCGCCCCATTGGTGCCGAGCGGAGCGCGGAATGCGCCGCCATCCACGCGGCGAGCTTCGCCTATCCCTGGCAGGAAGCCGATTTTGAACAGCTTTTTGCCGCGTCCGGGACGTTCGCGGACGGTGCGATCGAAGCCAAGGAGGAGCATCTGGCGGGTTTTGTCCTCTCCCAAATCGCCGTCGGCGAGGCCGAAATCCTGACGATCGCCGTCGCGCCGCAATGGCGCCGGCGCGGGATCGCCACCAGTCTTCTGGCGCCGCATCTGTCTGGACTCGCCGCGACCCGGGTCGACCGGTTGTTTCTCGAAGTCGATGCCGAAAATACCGCCGCCCGCGCCCTTTATGCGAATTTCGGCTTCGAGCAGGTGGGCGAGCGCAAGGCCTATTACCGCAGAGCCGGCGCCCGGTTAGCGGGGGCTCTCGTTATGCGGCGCGACTTGCTATAATGTATTTTTTCTTGGCCAAGATGAATATTTGACAAGCGACAGAAGCTAGCGCCGCGTGGACCATGGGTGACAATGTCCGGTTTTGATCAATCGAGCGCTGCCCGAGGCGTTTCCGGCGAACCCGGACAAAGCCCGTCACCCCGCCGGCTGTTCGTGAAGTCTTACGGCTGCCAGATGAACGTCTATGACGCGCAAAGGATGGCCGATGTTCTGGGGCCGGAAGGCTATACCAGGACCGCGCAAGTGGAGGAGGCCGACGTTGTCATCTTGAATACTTGCCATATCAGGGAGCGCGCCGCCGAGAAGATATTTTCTGAGTTGGGCAAGCTGCGCGCTATTAAGGCCGCGCGCGCCTCGGCCGGGCGGGAGACCAAAATTGTTGTCGCGGGCTGCGTCGCGCAGGCCGAAGGGGAGGAAATTTTCCGGCGCCAAAAAGCGGTGGATATCGTCGTTGGGCCGCAAAGCTATCACCGCTTGCCTGAGCTTGTGCGCCGCGCGGTAACCTCGCGCGAGGTCCTTGCCACGGATTTCCCCGCCGAAAGCAAGTTCGATCACCTCGCCACACCTTCGCCGCACCAAATTCGCACGCGCGGCGTCAGCGCTTTCGTGAGCGTCCAAGAGGGTTGCGATAAATTCTGCACGTTCTGCGTGGTGCCCTACACGCGCGGCGCGGAAACCTCGCGGCCGGCCGAAGGCATCGTTGCGGAAGTCGAAACGCTAGCGGCTGCTGGCGTCCGCGAAGTGAGCCTGATCGGCCAAAACGTCAATGCCTATCATGGCCGAACGTCGGAAGGCGCCTTCGCTTCGCTCGCCACGCTGATCTCGCGCGTTGCCGAAGTGCGGGGCATCGTCCGCATTCGCTACATGACGAGCCATCCAGGCGACATGGACGCGAGCCTCATCCAGGCGCATCGCGATCACGCGTATTTGATGCCTTTTCTGCACCTGCCGGTTCAGTCGGGTTCCGACAAAATCCTCGCCGCGATGAACCGCGGGCACACCCGCGCCGGCTACCTCGCGCTGATCGCGGAAATCCGCGGCGCGCGGCCGGACATCGCCTTGTCCTCCGACTTCATCGTTGGCTTTCCTGGCGAAACTGACGAGGATTTCGCGGCGACCTTGGATTTGGTCGAAAAGATCGAGTTCGCGAACGCCTTTTCCTTCAAATATTCGCCCCGCCCCGGCACCCCCGCGGCCGAGTTGCGAGATCAAATCTTCGAATCCGTAAAGTCGGAGCGGCTCGCGCGGCTTCAGGCCCTCCTCGACCGGCAGCGGCAGACGTTCAATCGCAAAACTGTTGGGCGGACGCTCGACGTGCTGATCGAAAAGCCGGGCCGGCACGCCGGCCAAATCGCCGGCAGGTCGCCCTATCTCCAGCCGGTCCAGATCGAAGGGAGCCTCGATCGCACCGGCGAAATCGTTCCTGTCGAGATCGTCTCCGCTGGCGCCAATTCGCTCTTCGGGCGGCTCTTGCCGGGCCGGGCCGCGCGCGAGGCGCTTCGTTGAAACCACCGGATCGTTCAGCATCGTTCATGCGGCAAGAATTCAAACGAACTCCTGGCGAGGACGCCGCCGCCGAGATAACCTTGGCCTTCGACGACAACCGGCATGCCTCGCTCGTCTTCGGACAATACGACCAAAACCTTGCGAAGCTCGAACGCAGGCTCGGCGTGATCGCCAATGCGAACGGCAACCACGTGACGGTCAAGGGGCCGGCGGTGGCGTGCGAACGTGCGCGGCTGGTTTTGGAAAATCTCTATGCTCGGGTGGAGCTTGGCCAGCCCGTTGGGCTCGGCGATGTCGATGGCGCGATCGAGGAAGGCGCCATGCAAGGCACTCTGTTCCCCAAGGAGGACGAGGCCGGTCGCGCGGTTTTCGAACAAATCGGCACGCGCCGGCGTGGCACGGTCCGCGCGCGCAACGTGGCGCAAGACCTCTACCTTCGCGCGATGAAGCGTCACGAGCTGGTTTTCGCCGAGGGGCCGGCCGGCACCGGCAAGACTTGGCTTGCTGTCGGCTTCGCGGTTCTTTTGCTGGAACAAGGCGCGGTCGAGCGCCTGATCTTGTCGCGGCCCGCGCTGGAAGCGGGCGAGAGGCTAGGTTTCCTGCCTGGCGACATGCGGGACAAGGTCGATCCCTATTTGCGGCCCATCTACGACGCGCTCGCCGATTTTATGGACGCCCGTATGCTCGAACGCGGCATGCAAATCGGGATAATCGAGGTTGCTCCCCTGGCGTTCATGCGCGGGCGAACCTTGAGCAACGCCTGCATCCTGCTCGACGAGGCACAAAATGCGAGTTCGATGCAAATGAAAATGTTTTTAACGCGCCTCGGCGAAGGGTCGCACATGATTGTCACGGGCGATCCGTCGCAAACCGATTTACCGCCCGGCCAGAAGTCCGGGCTTAGCGAGGCGGTCGAGCTTCTCTCCGGGCTTGAGGGAATAGGCCATGTCGTCTTCAGGGAAGGCGACGTCGTCCGCCACGATCTCGTGCGCCGAATCGTCGGCGCTTATGAGGCGGCGCGGCCAGCCAAGGGCGAGGGACGGCGGACATGAATCCGGTGATCGATGTTTCGATCGAAGCTGAAGATTGGGCGTCCCTCGAGGCCCCTTCGCAACTTGCCGCCGCTGCGATCCTCGCGGCAATCGGGGAAACCGGCGTCGCGCTGGCGGCGAACGTCGAAATCAGCGTCCTTTTCTGCGACGACCGCTTAATCCGCGACCTCAACCGCAAATGGCGTGGTATCGATCAACCGACCAGTGTTCTTTCTTTTCCGGCCGTGGGCGAAACCGCTTCGGCGCCGCTCCTCGGCGATATCGTCATCGCGTTCGAGACCGCCTCGCGGGAAGCCTCCGAAGCAGGACGGCCGTTGCGCGATCACGTCGCCCATCTCGTGGTGCATGGTTTTTTAAATCTTATCGGCCGCGATCATATCGGGGCGGCAGAAGCCGCGGCGATGGAGGCGCTCGAGCGCGCGATTCTCGGCAGGCTCGGGATTGCCGACCCCTTCCGAGAATCGTTGGCCGAGGAAGCAGCCGGCGCCAATGACTGAACATGACCCCACCAGCGAGGCAGGAAAAATAAATTCCGGCGGGAAGCCAAGCCTGTTCGACCGGTTGCGCGCTTTGTTCGGCCTCGGCGGACTGTCGATTCGCGACGATATCGAGGACGTTCTCGCAAATTCATCGATCGAGGACGATATTTCCACGCAAGAGCGCGCGTTGTTGAAAAACGTTCTCGCCTTGCATGAAGTGCAAGTAGGCGATGTGATGGTTCCCCGCGCCGATATCGTCGCCGCGTCGCTTCAAACCAAGCTCGCCGATGTGCTTGAGGTATTTCGCACTGCTGGCCATTCCCGCCTGCCCGTACACGGCGAAACCCTCGACGATCCGCGCGGTATGGTGCATATCCGCGATTTTGTCGCTTATCTCGCCGCCGCCGCGCCCCCCCCGCATCGGAAGGAGAGCGCGGCCGTTTCGCCGCCCCTGGAGCCGGAGGGCGAAGCTGCCACAAGCCGCCGCTGGCCACGCTTGGATACGCCTTTATCGCAAGCCAATATTCTGCGGCCGGTTCTGTTCGTTCCCGCGTCCATGCCGGCCCTCGACCTCCTGGTTAAAATGCAGACCACGCGAACCCACATGGCGCTCGTCATCGACGAATATGGCGGCACCGAAGGTCTAGCGTCGATTGAGGACATTGTGGAAATGATTGTCGGCGATATTGAGGACGAGCACGATTCTGGCGAAAGCCCGAAGATCGAAGCCGCCGCGGACGGAAATTTCATCGTGGATGCGCGCGCCGATCTTAGCGATGTTTTCCACGCGATCGACGCCGATCTTACTGCCATCAGCGACGCCGAGGAGGTCGATACCTTGGGCGGGCTCGTCACGGCTCTCGCTGGGCACGTGCCGACGCGCGGCGAAATCATTGTCACGGATGGTATCGAATTCGAAGTGGTGGACGCCGACCCGCGCCGCGTCAAGCGGGTCAAGATCCGCATGGCCGGGGCGCTCCCGCTCCCAAGGAAAATCGCCGAAAGCCCCGCACTTGGCGAGCTTGCCAAACAAGGCGAGCCTCCGGGAAGGATGGCGGATAAATAATCCTTCGCTGGAAAGCGCTTTCCCGCATGGTTTGGTCCAATGATCGGGAAATGCGCGAAAGTCCTTCGCGCAATCGAAATCATGATTGCGTTCGAGAAAGCCAGCCATGCTCGCGCTCGCTGCTTCGATCATTCTCGCCTCTGGCTGGCGGCGCCGCCTAATCGCGCTCGGCGCCGGCGCCACCGGCGCGCTTGCGATGGCGCCTTTCAACTTTTTCCCCGCGCTCGCAATCCCTATGACCGTTGCTGTCTGGCTCATCGACGGTTGCGCGGAGAGGCGCCAAACGCCCGCCAGGCGCGGGATTCGTTTGGGCTTGCCGGTCGCGGCATGGCGGGCCTTTGGCGTCGGCTGGTGGTGGGGCTTTGGTTACTTCCTGGCGGGGCTCTGGTGGCTCGGCGCGGCGTTTCTCGTCGAGGCGGACGAATTCGCCTGGGCCTTGCCGCTGGGGGTTGTCGGGCTCCCCGCCGCGCTCGCGATTTTTCCGGGCCTCGGCTTCATGCTAGCGCGGCTTGTGTGGGCGCCAGGCCCGGGACGGGTTTTTGCACTTGCCGCCGGATTGGGCCTCGCGGAATGGCTGCGCGGGCATACCTTTAGCGGATTTCCCTGGAACACATTCGGCATGGCGCTCGGCGGCAATCTCGTGACCGCGCAACTGGCCTCAATCATCGGCCTTTATGGTTTAACCGTCATCGCCATCCTTATTTTTGCGCCTCCCGCGGTTCTCGGCGAAAAATCGGCAATGCGAGGGGCAAAGCACCGGTTGCCGCCGCCAATCGCCGCCGCTGCCCTGGCCTTCGCTGGGGTTTGCGCATTCGGCGCCCTGCGCCTGGCGGGGACAACTCCGGAGCCGGTCGCGGGAGTAAAATTGCGCATCATGCAGCCCAATTTGGCCCAGGACGCGAAATTCCGGCCGGACAACAAAGAGCGGATATTGTCGCACTATCTGACCTTGTCCGCGCGCGGGGTGCGGCCTGATCGTTCGGGCCTCGACGATGTCAACGTGCTCATCTGGCCGGAGTTCGGCATTCCCTTTCATCTTGTCGCGCGATGCCGGAGCCCTTGCCGAAATCGGCGCGATTTTGCCGCAAGATACGGTTCTCGTCACCGGCGCCGCACGTGCGGACGATGAGGCGCGGCGATCCGCGGCCGACCGCGCCCGGTACTTCAATGCCATTCAAGTCATTGCCAGCGGCGGACATATTCTCGACAGCTACGATAAGGTGCATCTCGTGCCTTTCGGCGAATATTTGCCGTTTCAGGCCGCCTTCGACCACCTCGGCCTGCGTCAATTCGTGCATCTCCCTGGCGGATTCGCGGCTGGTTCAAAACGGCGGCTACTTGTGGTGCCGGGATTGCCGGCCGTCGCGCCGCTGATTTGCTACGAGGCGATCTTTCCAGGCGAGGTCGTGCCTTCCGAGGCGCCGCGTCCGGGATTGCTTCTCAACGTAACGAATGACGGATGGTTTGGAACGACCACCGGCCCTTATCAGCATTTCGCGCAAGCGCGGCTGCGCGCGATCGAGGAGGGGTTGCCCTTGATCCGCGCGGCGAACACCGGAATTTCCGCGATTGTCGATCCCTATGGCCGCGTTTTAGCCGAATTGCCACTCGGCGCCGAAGGCGTGCTCGATGGCGGCCTCCCGCAAACAATCGCCCCGCCGCTATTCGCGCATTTTCCGTTCGCCAGCGCCTTTTTCGTCTGGATCGCCGTGCTCGCGATTGCGGTGTCCCGCCGCAGGGAAATCGGGTGAAAAACTTGGGCGATATTCTAGTTGACAAACCCAAAACTAAGGGTAGCATAGCCAGGCTCGCAAGAGCATCTGCCTGAAAAGAAAACATTGCGCAACCCGCAAGACTCGCGTGCGCGTTCAAGTCGTGCTAGAAATATACGTTCCTGGCAGAGAGCCAAGCAAAAGCCCGCAGCTGCGACGGCTGCGGGCTTCATTTGTAACTTTTGACCTGGGTGCGCCCCAGATGTCCAACGCGGGACAATCTGGTCATAAGTCGGGTGATCCCGATTAGCAAGCGCATTCGGTCGCAAATCACAGGGACCGAATCATGCAGCTTTCGCTCGAACTTATTCCTCACAAAGTTGGTCACGAAATTATCCAGCAGCGCGCAAAAGACGGCTACATTAACGCGACAGCTATGTGCAAAGCCGCCGAGAGACCCTGGAGTCGCTATTGGGACGCAAGGCCGTCCCGTGAGTTTGCAGAAGCCTTATCTTCCGAAATCGATATACCGATTTCGGAATTAATTCAATCATTTAAGGGCGGTGACATAACCCTTCAAGGCACATGGGTCCATCCGCAGGTAGCCCTTCACCTTGCGCAATGGCTATCTCCAGAGTTTGCAGTCAAAGTCAGCAAGTGGGTTTTCGAGTGGATGTCTGAGGCGAGCCCCAGATCGAAAGCTACGCTCCCGTATCATCTTCGTCGTTATGTCGCCAATGCGCAAAATGTGCCGATTGGTCATTTCTCAATTCTGACCGAGCTGACACAGACCCTAATCGCCCCTCTTGAGCTTATGGGATATACTGTGCCGGAAAAGATGATGCCGGACATTTCGCAAGGCCGAATGTTTTGCAAATGGCTTCGCGATAAGTGTGGCATCGATACGAATACGCTGCCGACCTACACGCATGTGTACGAAGATGGTCGGCGAGTTGAAGCAAAAGCATACCCCGAAAAGCTTCTTGCGACTTTCCGGCAACATTTCCGAGAGGAATGGCTGCCGGTGAAGGCGATCCCATATTTCAAGGAACGCGATCCTTTGGCTCTTCCGTTTCTTCCGAAGCTTCTACCGACACGGCATTAGCTGGCGACATTTCACTTTCGCGTGGCGGGGTTCGCGGCCTTCTTGCTTGGCTTTTTCGGCGGCTTATACGCCGCGATCTTGCCGAGTGATTCTTCGAACCGTTCTTTGTCTTCATCGCAGCCAAGCGCGCGCGCGGTCGAGACGAATCTCTGGTATTGTGGGTCTTCCTTTCGTTTGTTGGCCATGTATCTTCTTTTTCTCGACGAATCAGGAACCCCGCCTAAACCTGAGAAGGCTGCGGGCCGCTACTTAGTGATCGGCGGGGTCATTATACCAGAAGGGGCTTGGCAGGCCATCGCAAAAGAATTCAAAAAGCTCATGTCCCCTCTTGAATTCAACGTTAATGGAGAAATTAAATGGAAATACTTTGGAACAGGCAATAATACTAAAGATAATCCGCTCGTACATCTTTCAAGGGCAAAAAAAGATTCCTTGAGAGAAGCCATTTTTAAGCTTATAACCTCTCGTAAAGCGATCAAATTGATCTGCTGTGTCACCTGTGTCGAAGTCGCTTTCTCGCGCCCAACTATCAGTAACCAAACAGATGTATACCATCTTACGTACAAGGGAGTAACTGAACGATTTCAGTATTTTCTACAAGACGCTTCCCGTGTAACTGGGCAGACGCAATACGGCCTAATCGTATCTGATCATCGCCAGACCTGTGATGATCAAAATCTTAGGAAAAGACACCATGAATTGATCGAAAAACCTTGTGAATATACTTCTATTTACGCCAACATAGTCGAAACTATCTTTTTCGCACCAAGTGAAGCCACAGTTGGGTTGCAATTGGCCGATATGGTGGCGGGAGCCGTCCACCGCTCTTTCCAATACGGGGAGCATCGGTTCGCTGAAATGATCAGGCCCGCGATGCGATCTTCCCCAATGGGGGATGTCAATGGATGGGGATTGGTTAAGATGCCCAAAGGCACCTTCATCAATTCGCCGAAAGGATCGTTTGTTTGAGCCGTCGGGTGGGGAGGCTGCGCCATCCCCAACGCACTGTTGCCGCGCTCCCGACTGCACTTAGTATGACTTATCCTATTGATTTGTCAAGGTTTATTTTTATCGAGTTGTTTCAATGGGTTACCGAATAGCAAATGGCTGCTGGTAGGTCAGACGCTTGCCGACGATGCCCTCCAACGCGCGAGTTGTGCGCTCTGCATCGTCAACCCCAAGCTTGACGCGGTTCGAGTATCGGAAATCGAACTCGGCAAGGTAGCGATGCAAATGCTTCTCGCTACAATGCTGATAAACGCCTTTCATGCCGCGCTTGAAGATGCTGTAGAAATTTTCGACGGTATTCGTGTGAACGTCGCCGCGAACATATTCATCCGCTTTGTGACTGACGCTCTCATGGCTCGCGAAGTGATCTCCGAGCGTGAAATAATGGCCACCTTCGTCGGTCATCATCGCGGTTTCTTTCGCGACATTGGCCTTGATGATCGGAACTATATCGGCCGCGCTAGTTCCCTCGACATGGAAAGAGCGAACCTGCTTGCTCTCGCGGTCAACGAGAGACAACACAGCATTTTTGTGGCCGTGGCCGCGACGCTTAATAGAGTTGACCTTGCGCCCAATAAAAGTCTCATCGGCTTCTACGGTGCTCCCAACGCCGCCCATAGGTGCAAGGCTTCCCGTGCGCATAGCTTCGCGAAGGCGATGGCTCATAAACCACGCGGTTTGAAGGGTCACGCCAAGCGTCCGGTGAAGTTGGTTGCTTGAAATGCCCTTCTTGCTAGAACACATGAGATAGGCGGCTTGAAACCAGACATGCAACGGGAGTGGGCTATCCTCGAAAAGCGTTCCCTTTCGGACGGTAAACTGCTTCCGGCAATCATAGCATTTTTTCAGGCCATGGCGCTCGCGGCCTTTCTTGTCCTTTACGCCTTTGAGTGGGGCAATCCGCCCCATGCAACCGCAGTGCGGACATACCGGCCCTTCACGCCAGACAATCGCTTCTAGCGCCTCAAAAGCGGCGGCTTCGTCTTGAAGGTAGGGCTCTTTAAAAACGCTGGTCATGATCGGTCCTCTAGGATGGACTAACCGTACCACTTGCGTTGGGTTTGTCAACTAGAATATCGCCAAAACTTGCGCTGCGAGCGGCTTGCGAGGAAGCCGCCATCCCCATCCGGCGGTTCTGCGCTTGCGCCGTAAGCAGCCTGTTCCCGGCGCTTGAGCGCCAATATTTAATTGGCACACGACCATCTGTTAGGCGGTTCACTGCGAGCTTCTTTCGCGGCGATTTCGTCCAAGGGGGCACAGCAAGTGCCGCAATAGCCGGCGGCCTATTCTCCCGCTGGCACATCCGGCTGCGCGAGCAACGGAGTTGTGCCGCATGCCGCCGCGCTTTCCGCTTTTTGGGCGATAATCATTTCATCCCGGACTTTCGCGACCCGCCGGAGTTTGGCCATCGCGGCGCCCGTACCGGCTGGAATGAGCCGGCCGACGATGACGTTTTCCTTCAAGCCTTCCAAGGTGTCGGCCTTGCCGTTGACGGCCGCCTCGGTCAACACCCGGGTTGTCTCCTGGAAAGAAGCAGCCGAGATGAAAGAGCGCGTCTGCAGCGACGCCTTGGTGATCCCTAGGAGAACTGGAGTTCCCGAGGCCGGCTTTTCCCCCGCCTCGATTGCCGCGGCATTCGCCTCATCGAGTTCGACTTGATCGACCTGTTCGCCGGGCAAAAACCCGGTGCCGCCGGGCTCGACGATATCGACCTTCTGCAGCATCTGGCGGACAATCACCTCGATGTGCTTGTCGTTGATGCTGACCCCTTGCAACCGATAGACCTCCTGAATCTCATTGACGAGATAGGCGGCAAGTTCCTCGACGCCCTTGATCGCCAAGATGTCCTGCGGCGCCGGATTTCCATCGACGATATAATCGCCCTTTTCGACGACGTCGCCGTCCTGGAGATGGATGTGCTTGCCTTTTGGGATCAGATATTCGATTGGCTCGGCGCCCTCCTCATTCGGAACGATTGAAATGCGCGTCTTGTTCTTGTAGTCGCGCCCGAATTGCACAGTGCCGGAAGCCTCGGCGATAATCGCATGATCCTTCGGCCGGCGCGCCTCGAACAGTTCGGCGACCCGCGGCAGACCGCCCGTGATGTCGCGCGTCTTCGCCGACTCCATCGGGATGCGTGCCACGATGTCTCCAGCCTTGACCTGCGCGCCTGGATCAACCCCAATGATCGCATCCACCGGCAGCGCATAACGCGCATCACCGCCGCGATGCAGCTTGCCGATTTTGCCGTCCTCGGATTTGATCACGATGGCGGGCTTCAATGTCGCGGAGCGCTGATTGAGGCGCCAGTCCATGACCAGACGCTTAGCGATACCGGTGGCCTCGTCGATGGTTTCGGTCATGGAGGCCCCTTCGACCAGATCCTCGAAGCCGACAATCCCGTCGATCTCGGTCAGAATCGGCCTTGTATAGGGATCCCATTCGGCGATCCGCTGGCCGCGCTTGATCTTGTCGCCATCGTCGACTTTGAGCCTGGCGCCATATTGGATCCTGTGGACAGCGCGTTCCGCGCCGTCCGAGCCCTCCACAACGACTGCGACATTGCGCGCCATGACCATCAGGTCGCCCTCGCTATTGCGGGCGAGATGGCGATTGCGGATCTTCACGATTCCGTCGAAATTGGATTCGATAAAGGATTGATCGGCGATTTGCGCCGCGCCACCGATATGGAAGGTGCGCATCGTGAGCTGGGTGCCCGGTTCGCCGATCGACTGCGCGGCGATGACCCCGACGGCCTCGCCCATATTGACCGGCGTCCCGCGCGCGAGATCGCGGCCGTAGCACTTGCCGCAAACGCCGTTCTTGGCTTCGCAGGTCAAGACGGAACGGATCTTAACTTCCTGGATTCCGGCCGCGTTGATGCGCTCGATATGCCATTCCTGAACCATTTCGCCGGCCGCGACGATGACCTCGCCCGAGGCCTCTTTCAAATCCTCGGCCGTGGTGCGGCCAAGAATTCGCGTCGCGAGCGAGGCGACAATCTGGCCCGCGTCGATGATCGCGCGCATCCGAATCCCGTTCCGCGATCCGCAATCAAGGACGGTAATAATCGAGTTCCTGCGCCACATCGACAAGACGGCGCGTTAGATAGCCCGAATTCGCGGTCTTCAAGGCGGTGTCGGCAAGACCCTTTCGCGCGCCATGCGTCGAATTGAAATATTCGAGCACGGTCAGTCCTTCCTTGAAGTTCGAGATGATCGGGCTTTCGATGATCTCGCCCGATGGCTTCGCCATGAGTCCGCGCATCGCGGCGAGCTGCTTTATTTGCGTTGGCGAGCCGCGCGCGCCGGAATGCGCCATCATGTAAATCGAATTGATCGGTGTGCCGCGGCCGTCCGAGTCCTGCTGCACCGTCGAGATGCGCGCCATCATCTCCTCGGCGAGCTTGTCCGAACATTTCATCCAGACATCGACGACCTTGTTATATTTTTCGCCTTGCGTGATCAGTCCGTCATTATACTGCTGCTCGTACTCCTGCGCGAGCGCGCCTGTCTCGGCGATAATGCGTGGCTTGGTTTCCGGCACGACCATGTCGTCCTTGCCGAAGGAAATACCGGCCTTGAACGCCTCGCGGAACCCGAGCGCCATGATCTTGTCGCAAAAGATGACGGTCTCCTTCTGGCCGCAGTTGCGGTAGACGATGTCGATCATGTTCGAGATCTCCTTCTTGGTCATGAGCTTATTCACGACATCGAAGGGAATCTTGACATGGTGCGGCAGCAACTGGCCGAGAATCATACGGCCGGGCGTGGTTTCGAAAATCTTCGATACACGCTGGCCATCGCCGTCGAAGGTCCCTGCCCGCCCCTTGATCCGCGTGTGCAGGGTGATCGCCTTGGCATGCAAGGCATGCTCGATCTCGCCCATATTGGAGAACGCCATCCCTTGGCCAGGTTCGCCCTCGCGCATCAGCGAAACATAATAAAGGCCGAGCACGATATCCTGCGATGGCACGATGATCGGCTGGCCATTGGCCGGATGCAAAATATTGTTGGTCGACATCATCAGTACGCGCGCTTCGAGTTGCGCCTCGAGCGAGAGCGGCACATGGACCGCCATCTGGTCGCCATCGAAATCGGCATTGAACGCGGCGCAAACAAGCGGATGCAGCTGAATGGCCTTACCCTCGATCAACTTCGGTTCGAAGGCCTGAATGCCGAGACGGTGCAGCGTCGGCGCCCGATTCAGCATGACCGGATGCTCGCGGATGACTTCATCGAGAATATCCCAGACTTCCGGTTTCTCTTTTTCGACCAGCTTTTTCGCCTGTTTGACCGTCGCCGAAAGGCCCTTTGCGTCGAGACGCGAATAGATGAAGGGCTTGAAGAGTTCGAGCGCCATCTTCTTCGGCAGGCCGCATTGGTGCAGTTTGAGGTCGGGCCCGACCACGATGACCGAGCGGCCGGAATAATCGACGCGCTTGCCAAGCAGGTTTTGCCGGAAACGGCCTTGTTTGCCCTTCAGCATGTCGGCGAGCGATTTCAGCGGCCGCTTGTTGGCGCCGGTGATGACCCGGCCGCGCCGGCCATTGTCGAACAGTGCATCGACGGCCTCCTGCAGCATCCGCTTCTCGTTGCGCACGATGATGTCTGGCGCGCGCAATTCAATGAGCCGTTTCAGGCGATTGTTACGGTTGATCACGCGCCGGTAAAGGTCGTTTAGGTCGGAGGTCGCGAAGCGGCCGCCGTCGAGCGGCACGAGCGGCCGCAGGTCGGGCGGAAGGACCGGAACTTCGGTAAGGATCATCCACTCTGGCTTGTTGCCCGAACGGATGAAGGCCTCGATGATTTTCAGTCTCTTGGCGAGCTTCTTGGGCTTCAGTTCGGTCGTCGATTTGGCGATCTCGACCTTGAGCGATTTAGCGATTTTCGGAAGGTCCATGCCACGCAGGATTTCGCGAATTGCTTCGGCGCCAATGACGGCAGTGAAGGTATCCTGGCCATATTCATCTTGCGCGCGTAGGTAATCGTCTTCATTGAGAAGCTGACGGTTCTGGAGCGGCGTCAGGCCCGGATCGAGGACGATATAGGATTCGAAATAAAGGATGCGCTCGATGTCCTTTAGCGTCATGTCAAGGAGAAGACCGATGCGCGAAGGCAAGGATTTCAGAAACCAGATATGGGCGACCGGCGCGGCGAGCGAAATATGCCCCATGCGCTCGCGGCGCACCCGCGACAAAGTCACTTCAACGCCGCACTTTTCGCAGATGACGTTCTTATATTTCATCCGCTTGTATTTGCCGCACAAGCACTCGTAGTCCTTGATCGGACCAAAGATCCGGGCACAGAAAAGTCCATCACGTTCGGGTTTGAAGGTACGGTAATTGATTGTCTCCGGCTTTTTAATCTCGCCGAAGGACCAGGACAGAATCTTCTCCGGGCTCGCGATCGAAATCTGGATCTGATCGAAAGCCTGCGGTTGCGTGGCCGGACTGAAGAGATTCATGACCTCTTGATTCATCGCGATCTCCTGGGCTTGGGCCGGCGCGGCGCCGCCGCGTGGCCCCGCCGGAACTAGTCAAAAAAGACACCGCGCGCGGCCGGCCCCAGTGGGGGGTTAATGTCGCCGTCTATTCGGCCGCCGCGGCCGGCGGCAACTGTTTTTTCGGTTTGGTGGTCTGATTGAGTTCGACGTTAAGGCAAAGCGAACGCATCTCCTTGACGAGCACGTTGAAGCTTTCGGGAATGCCGGATTCGAACGCATCATCCCCGCGCACGATCGATTCGTAAACCTTGGTGCGGCCTGCCACGTCATCGGATTTCAACGTCAACATCTCCTGCAGCGTATAGGCCGCGCCGTAAGCCTCGAGCGCCCAAACCTCCATTTCACCGAAACGCTGGCCGCCGAATTGCGCCTTGCCGCCGAGCGGCTGTTGGGTGACGAGACTATAGGGGCCGATCGAACGCGCGTGGATCTTGTCGTCAACGAGATGATGCAGCTTCAGCATATAGATGTTGCCCACGGTCACCTTGCGGTCGAAAGCTTCGCCGGTGGATCCGTCGTAGAGAGTGACCTGGCCCGAGCGGTCGAGACCCGCCCGCTCCAGCATTTCGACGATATCCTTCTCCCGCGCGCCATCGAAGACCGGCGTCGCGACCGGCACGCCGCGGCGCAGATTTTCGCCGAGTTCGACGACGGCATCGTCATCGAGTTCCATGATCTCGGCCTTGGCTTCATAGATTTCGATGAGTTTGTTGCGCAACGGCTTCGTGTTGCCATCCCGCAAATAGGCATTCACCGTCTCGCCGATCTGCTTGCCCAGAGCGGCGCAGGCCCAGCCGAGATGAGTTTCGAGGATCTGCCCGACATTCATGCGGGAGGGTACGCCGAGCGGATTTAACACGATGTCGACCGGCTGCCCGTCGGCGAGGAAGGGCATATCCTCCTGCGCCACGATCTTCGAAACGACGCCCTTGTTGCCATGCCGTCCCGCCATCTTGTCGCCGGGCTGGATCTTACGCTTTACCGCAACGAAAACCTTCACCATCTTCATGACGCCCGGCGGCAATTCATCGCCGCGCTGCAACTTTTCGACCTTGTCGAGAAAGCGGCTCTCAAGGGCTTTCTTGGCCTCGTCATACTGCCTGCGCATGGCTTCGAGCTCGGCCATCGTCCGGTCGTTCTCGATCGCGAAGACCCACCACTGCGAGCGGGGATAGTCCTCGATGATCTCCCTGGTGAGCTTAGTATCCCGCTTGAATCCCTTCGGTCCGGCGATAGCCTTCTTGTCGACGAGAACGTCCATGAGACGCGCATAGACGTTGCGATCGAGGATCGCTAGCTCATCGTCGCGGTCCTTCGCGAGACGCTCGATTTCCTCGCGTTCGATCGCTTGGGCCCGCTCGTCTTTGTCAACGCCATGCCGGTTGAAAACGCGCACCTCGACGATCGTGCCTTGCACACCCGGCGGCACCCGCAAAGACGTATCGCGGACGTCCGATGCCTTCTCGCCGAAGATCGCGCGCAAAAGCTTTTCTTCCGGAGTCATCGGGCTCTCCCCCTTCGGGGTGATCTTCCCGACTAAAATATCGCCCGCCTGGACCTCGGCGCCGATATAGACAATTCCGGCCTCGTCGAGATTCTTCAACACCTCCTCCGATACATTCGGAATATCGCGGGTGATTTCCTCCGGACCGAGCTTGGTGTCTCGCGCCATCACCTCGAATTCGTCGATATGAATCGAGGTATAAACATCGTCCTTGACGATTCGCTCGTTGAGAAGGATCGAATCTTCGAAATTATAACCGTTCCAGGGCATGAAGGCGACGAGGACATTGCGGCCAAGCGCCAGATCTCCGAGATCGGTCGACGGCCCATCGGCAATGATGTCGCCGTTGCGTACATAGTCGCCGACCCGCACCAGCGGCTTTTGGTTGATGCAGGTCGACTGGTTCGAGCGCTGGAACTTCATCATCCGGTAGATATCGACCGCGGGCTTGCTGGCGTCGTTTTCCTCGGTTGCCCGGATCACGATGCGAGTCGCATCGACCTGATCGACAAAACCGGTCCGCCGCGCCACGATGGCGGCGCCGGAATCCCGCGCAACGACGGACTCCATGCCGGTCCCGACAAGCGGAGCGTCGGATCTGACGAGTGGGACGGCCTGACGTTGCATGTTGGAACCCATGAGCGCCCGGTTGGCATCGTCGTTCTCGAGAAACGGGATCAATGCGGCAGCGACTGAAACGAGCTGCTTTGGCGAAACATCCATGAAATCGACGCGCTCACGCGGAACCATGACGACGTCGCCCGAGCGCCGGCAGACGACAAGATCCTCGGTCAGCGCCCGCCGCGCGTCGACCGGCGCATTCGCCTGCGCGACGTTATATTTGGCTTCCTCCATCGCGGAAAGATAAACGACCTCGTCGGTGACGCGGCCATCCTTAATGCGCCGGTAAGGGGCTTCAATGAACCCGTATTTGTTGACCCGCGCAAACGTCGCGAGCGAATTGATAAGACCGATATTCGGGCCTTCCGGCGTTTCGATCGGGCAGATGCGGCCGTAATGGGTCGGATGCACGTCGCGCACCTCGAAACCCGCCCGTTCGCGGGTCAAACCGCCGGGGCCCAGCGCCGACAGCCTCCGCTTGTGGGTAATCTCGGACAGCGGATTGGTCTGATCCATGAACTGCGACAATTGCGACGAGCCGAAGAACTCGCGCACCGCCGCGGCGGCGGGCTTGGCATTGATCAGATCCTGCGGCATGATCGTATCGATGTCGACCGAGGACATCCGCTCCTTGATCGCCCTCTCCATACGCAAGAGGCCCAGCCGATACTGATTCTCCATGAGTTCGCCGACCGAGCGGACACGGCGGTTGCCAAGATGGTCGATGTCGTCGATTTCACCGCGCCCGTCGCGCAGATCGACAAGCGCCCGCATGACCGCGACGATATCTTCCTTGCGCAACGTGCGCACCGTATCCGCCGCGTCGAGATCCATGCGCATGTTCATCTTGACCCGGCCGACCGCCGAAAGATCGTAGCGCTCCGGATCGAAAAATAGCGAATGGAACATCGCCTCCGCCGTTTCAAGCGTCGGCGGTTCGCCGGGCCGCATGACACGGTAGATATCGAACAACGCTTCCTCGCGTGAGCTATTCTTGTCGACGGTGAGCGTGTTGCGAATGTAGGGGCCGATATTGACATGATCGATGTCCAGCACCGGCAACTCAGAGAAGCCGGCCTCGATAAGCAGCGCCAGGGACTTGGCGGTGATCTCATCGCCGGCTTCGGCAAAGATTTCACCGGTCGCCGGGTTATAAAGATCGGAGGCGATATATTGCCCGTGCAGATCATCATCTTGCGCGCGCAGGAATTTGACCCCTCGTTCGGCAAGCAGACGCGCGGTGCGGGGGGTAAGTTTCTTGCCCGCTTCGAGAACCACCTCGCCGGTGTCGGCATCGAGAAGATCGAGGGCGGCCTTCATGCCTTTCATGCGATCGGGCTCGAAAGCCAGACGCCACCCATCCCTGTCCCGCGTAAAAGTGATCGTCTTATAAAAAGTCGAGAGAATCTCCTCGCCATCCATCCCGAGAGCGTAAAGGATCGACGTCGCCGGGATTTTCCGGCGCCGGTCGATGCGGGCATGGACGATGTCCTTGGCGTCGAATTCGATATCGAGCCAGGAGCCGCGATAGGGAATGATCCGGGCCGCGAACAAAAGCTTGCCGGAAGAATGGCTTTTGCCTTTGTCGTGGTCGAAAAACACCCCCGGCGAACGGTGCATTTGCGAAACGATGACCCTCTCGGTTCCGTTGACGATGAACGTGCCGTTCATCGTCATCAACGGCATGTCTCCCATATAGACATCCTGCTCTTTGATGTCCTTGACCGACCTTGCGGCGGTGTCGGGATCGATGTCGAATACGATGAGGCGCAAGGTTACTTTGAGTGGCGCGGCGAAGGTCATGCCGCGCTGCCGGCATTCGTCGACGTCATATTTCGGCGGCTCAAACTCATATTTGACAAATTCGAGCAACGCCGCGTCGGAAAAATCCGAAATCGGGAAAACCGATTTGAAAACCGCTTGCAGTCCTTCGTCCGGACGCCCGCCTCGCGGCTCGTCGACGAGCAGGAACTGGTCATAAGATGCCTTTTGAACCTCGATCAAATTGGGCATTTGCGCGACCTCGCGGAGGTGCCCGAAAAATTTGCGGATACGCTTACGGCCGGTGAACGTCTGCGCCATATCTTGAGCCATGTCGCGCCTCGCAACTCGTGTGAACAACGATTTTCTCGAGTGCAAATTCCTAGGCCGCGTCCCGCGCGGAAAGGGTGGGACCTTCTCGGCCGCAAGCGTGCACTGAAATACCGCGAAAAGATTCGGATACCGCCGCGACGGCCTCAATCTTTCCGGGACGACCGCCTTGCCAAACGTCAACCCGCCGAAGCGGCAAAGCCGCGATCACTTGAACTCCACCTTGGCGCCCGCTTTTTCGAGCGCCGCCTTGATCTTTTCGGCTTCCTCCTTGGTCACGCCTTCCTTGACGGGCTTGGGCGCGGCTTCGACGAGATCTTTTGCCTCCTTCAAGCCGAGTCCGGTCACCGCGCGCACTTCCTTGATGACCTCGATTTTCTTGGCGCCGATCGCCGCGAGGATCACGGTGAATTCGGTCTGCTCCTCCGCCGGCGCCGCCAGCGCGCCGGCCGCCGGTCCCGCGGCGACGGCGACAGCCGCGGCCGCGGACACGCCCCATTTTTCTTCCAGCAGCTTGGCGAGTTCGGCGGCTTCGAGCACGGTAAGGCGCGACAGGTCCTCGACGATCTTTTCCAGATTGGCCATTTTTCGGTTCCCTCAATTCAAATCCAAAATGCTCGCATAAGATGAAGACGTCAGGCGGCAGCATCTATTCCGGCGTAGGCCGCGAAAACGCGCGCGAGTTTGGCGGCCGGCGCGGTTGTAAGCCGCGCGAGCCTCGCCGCCGGCGCCTGGACGAGGCCAACGAGTTTGGCGCGCAGTTCATCCAACGACGGCAGCGCCGCAAGCGAGCGTACGGCATCGGCGTGGAGCGCGATCGCCCCCATGGCGCCGCCGAGGATCACGAGCTTGTCGTGACTCTTGGCAAAAGTCACTGCAGCCTTCGGCGCCGCGGCAGGGTCGTCTGAATAAGCAATTAGGGTCGGACCCCGCATCAGCTCCGAAATCGACGCGGCCTCCGTGCCTTGAAGAGCGATCTTGACGAGGCGGTTCTTGGCGACCTGCACCGTGGCTCCAGCCGCGCGCATCTGCTTGCGCAGAGCTTGCATTTGTACCACGCTCAGGCCGGAATAATGCGCCACCACTACAACTGAGGTCGTCTCGAAGACCTCGGTCAAGGACGCGACACATTGTTTCTTTTCCGCTCTGTCCACGGTTTGTCTCCTTGCGTGAGCACAGGCTTAGGAATTCGGCCCAAGGGCTGCACCTGCCGCCAAAGTTGGTGAACGAGCCGTCGAGGCGACGCTGTACCTGTCCCCGGAACGGACTCGCGGCGCCGGACAGAGGGATAGACCAAAACCGAAGGGAGCAAAAGGCGAAGCCTTTCCGCGATCAAATCCTATTGTTGCCCATGCCGGCCCGGATCGCGTCGCCGGCGGAGCCGGATCGGCGCTCATGGAATTAAGCTTGAATTCGACCAAGACGGGGCCGTCCTCCATAGGACGGTCTCGGACAGAACATGGCCGGAAGGGACAGGCGTCAACCGCCTATCCTCCAGCCTTCTCCACATCGCCAAATTCCCGCTATCGCGGAAACGTCATGAATTGCGGGGCGGCTTTTTCTCTCCTCCCCGAGGCCCTCTATTTAACCCGAATAATCTCTGATGCCAAGGCCTGAAATGCAAATTTCGCGAATCGCCAACGGTTGGCTTTAGACCGTAAGCGTCGCGGGATTGACCTTTACCCCGGGACCCATGGTCGAAGAAATCGCGACACGTTGAATATAGGTGCCCTTAGCGCCTTGAGGCTTGGCCTTAGCCACGGCATCCACGAATGCAACGATGTTTTCGATAAGCTTCTCCGGCGCGAAGGAGGCTTTGCCCACGCTGCCTTGGATGATCCCGGCTTTTTCGACGCGAAACTCCACCGCCCCGCCCTTCGAGGCCTTGACCGCGCCGGCGATCGCCATAGTCACGGTGCCGACCTTCGGATTGGGCATCAGGCCGCGCGGGCCCAAAACCTTGCCGAGCCTGCCGACGAGAGGCATCATGTCCGGCGTGGCAATGCAACGGTCGAAGGCGATTGTGCCGCCTTGGACGGCCGAAACCAGAATCCTCCGCCCCCACGACGTCCGCCCCCGCCGCCGTCGCCTCGTCGGCCTTGGCGCCGCGCGCGAACACGGCCACACGCAGGCTGCGCCCGGTTCCGTTTGGAAGGTTGACCACGCCGCGCACCATCTGATCGGCGTGCTTGGGGTCGACCCCAAGATTTATCGCGATCTCGACGGTCTCATCGAACTTCGCATTGGCCCGCGCCATGACGAGCTTGACCGCCTCGGCGACCGGATAGAGCTTGACCCGGTCAATTCCCTCGCGCGCCTTTTGCGAGCGTTTGCCAACATGTGCCATCGCCCTACTCCACTATCTCAAGGCCCATGGAACGGGCGGAGCCCTCGATCATCCGCATTGCCGCTTCGACCGAGGCGCAATTGAGATCCGGCAGTTTTTTCTCGGCGATCTCCTTTATCTGCGCGCTCATGATCTTGCCGGCAAAACCGCGGCCGGCGGTTTTCGAGCCCGACTGAATGCCCGACGCCTTCTTCAAAAAAAAGGAAACCGGCGGCAACTTCATCTCGAAAGTAAAGGACCTGTCGTGGAACGCGGTGATGACGACCGGGACCGGAGTCCCTTTTTCCATCTGCGCAGTCCTGACGTTGAAGGCCTTGCAAAACTCCATAATATTCAGGCCGCGCTGACCGAGCGCGGGACCGATCGGAGGCGAAGGATTGGCCGCCCCGGCCGGCACCTGGAGCTTCACGTAGCCGGTGATCTTCTTTGCCATTGGCCTGCTCCCAGACGATGCCGGCCCTTCGGCGCGGCGATTGCGGTCGTGGTCCGACACGGCCGCCGTCTGGTATGGCGGACCGCTCTCCCACGTCTCGTGCCACGGCCGCAAATCGCAACCCATGGTGCCTTTTTCTAGTCACTTATCCCAAACTTACGCTGCCCAAGCGGGAGCGAAAAACATGCTTATGACCGGCGGCGAAAGCCGGACCCGCGCACTTTTCGCCGGGCATGACTGGTACGGCAAATGCTCAGACTTTCTCGACCTGCGCATACTCGAGTTCCACCGGCGTCGCGCGGCCGAAGATCGAAACCGCGACCTTGACCCGGGAACGACCTTCATCGATGTCCTCAACGGTCCCGTTGAAGGAAGCGAAGGGTCCGTCGGCGACCCGCACCGTCTCGCCAATTTCAAACGAGATCGACGCCTTCGGCCGCTCGACGCCCTCGGCGACCTGCCCTTTGATCCGCGCCGCTTCGCTTTCGGGAATCGGCATCGGCTTCTTGTCCGCGCCCAAAAATCCGGTGACCTTCGGGGTGTTTTTAATCAGATGGTAGACATCGTCGGTAAGACAGCATTTGACCATCACATAGCCGGGAAAGAACTTGCGTTCCGAATTGATCTTACGGCCACGGCGAATTTCGACAATATGCTCGGTCGGTACAAGAATTTCCTCGAATTGGCTCGAGAGACCACGCTGCGCCGCCTGCTCCTTGATGGATTCGGCGACCTTTTTCTCGAAATTCGAATAGGCATGGACGATATACCAGCGCATGCTCATCGGGAAAGCTCAAATCTCGTTCACGAAAGCCCTGCTCGGGCGTGACCTTCGCAAGCGAAAACGCGGGATAGCGCAGACACAATGTTCAAATTCATCCAGTTGGACCCCTTAAACTGCTTCTCATCTCTGTTTTGGCGCGACGCATGAGGCGCCGCGTTTGAGCGTCGCACGCGCCTGTCCCGCAAAGTTGCTCGACTTCTTCGATTCCGGCTTGCTCCAATTGTTTGATTTTGAGCTGCGTTCGGACGAAATAGATCAGCTTGATCAGGACGCGCGCTAGTGGCCCATACTCAGGATGCTGGTGACGATGAAACGCAGCGCCTGGTCAACCGCGACGAAAAAAAGGCTGGCGAGCAGGACCATGAAAATAACGAGCCCCGTCGTGATCATGGTCTCGCGGCGCGTAGGCCACGTAACCTTGGCGCCCTCGGCGCGGACCTCTTGAAGGAATTCCAAAGGATTAGTCATTTCTTTGGTGTGCCGTCCCTTTAAAGTTGCGCCCGTTCGCGACAGTCCCGGTCATCTCCCGCTCAAGGTCACGATAGCTGGCAAAAGGCGTCGCCAAAAAATCAGGGCGCGGAACCGGAAGGCCACGCGCCACAATCTATCTTATAAACAACGGCGCGATGAACGCAAAGCCAATTTTTTTGGAGATGTTTTGGAGACGTAATGCCGATGACGGGCGCCGGAACGAATCGTACGAAGCCACGCCGCGGCGGCGGTCCAGCAATGATCCTGGTTCGTCCGCAACTCGCGGTCAACATTGGCATGTGCGCGCGGGCGATGGCCAATTTCGGGTTGGCGGATCTCCGTTTGGTATCGCCCCGAGAGGGCTGGCCCCGCTCCGGAGCTTATCGAAAAGGCGCCCATGCCGCCGCCGCTGGCGCCATTCATCTGCTCGAGGCTGCGGCCCTTTTTGAAACCCTCGAGGGCGCGGTCCTCGACCTCAATTTCGTTTGGGCGACTACCGCCCGTGAGCGGGGCCAGCACAAGCAAATTTTGACACCCGCCGAAGCGATGCCGGAA
Organism: uncultured Alphaproteobacteria bacterium; assembly: GCA_963808645.1. Taxonomy (GTDB): domain Bacteria; phylum Pseudomonadota; class Alphaproteobacteria; order Rhizobiales; family Beijerinckiaceae; genus Methylocapsa. Next base: position 37,834 of record CAWEGU010000016.1, on the reverse strand, counting down.
TGCGCGCGCAAAATCGCAAACGGCGAAAAACATGGCGTGCTGTTTGGGCCCGAGCGCACCGGGCTTGCCAATGATGAAGTGGCATTGGCCGATGCGATCATCACCTTTCCGGTCAATCCCGCCTATGCCTCGCTCAACCTGGCGCAAGCGGTGCTCTTGACCGGGTACGAGTGGGTTCGCGCCGCGACAGATGCCAGGGCACCGTTCGCCATGGTCCAGCGCTCGCCCGCAGCGCCACGCGAAATGGTGTTGTCTTTTTTCGCTTATCTCGAAGGCGAACTCGAACGCGCCGGCTTCTTCCGTCCCGCCGGCAAGCAGCCGGTCATGCGGCGCAACCTGCGTAATATGTTCCATCGGATGCAACTTACCGAGCAAGACGTGCGCACCCTGCGCGGCATGGTCGTGCGCCTCGTTGAAGGGCCACGGGCCGGTCCCGCGCCGGTCAAAATGTCGCCGCGAGGCGAGGATTCCAGTGATTCGTTGGCCCGGGATGACGGATGAACCAAGCGTCAGGATTGGGCAGCCGGCGGGGATTCAATGATTGAAGCTTGGGCCGGGGGTTTCGATATCGAGACCGCGACTTCTTGTAAATGCCGCTTTTTGCTCACGCCCATGGCGAGGCGCGTGTCCGCTTTCTCATTGGCGATTCCGCCACCTATACGCACCAATCAAAGCGCTTCGGGATTTGATCCAAGGTCGTGAATGTGGCCGCTGATTTTAGCGCGCTTGGCGCACAGTGCAGAATAACGCGAGGCTCAGTCATGCCGCAAATTTGTGTGCGGATCCGATTTGCTTTTGCGGCAGTCGCGCAATAATACCGGAATGTTGCCAGCGGGACAGTTCGCAAAACCGCGACCGCCAACACTTTCTCCTCGAGCCGCCGGATTACCGTGTCCCCTGGCCTAAAGTGCCCCGTTCCGCCAACAGTCTCGCGATCGCGGTGCGCAGCTCGGCGACACCTTCGCCGCTGCGCGACGAGGTGAAGATCGCCTCCGGAAACGCGGCGGGACGTTGGTTCACGAGGGCGAGCGTGGCGGCGAGGCGTCCTTCTCGCTCGACGGCTTTCACTTCGTCTTGCTTCGTCAAGATGAGCTGATAGGACATCGCGGATCGATCGAGGAAATCCAACAGATCGATATCGATCGGTTTTGCGCCGTGACGGCCATCGATGAGAAGAAACACGCGCAGCAGTGGCGCCCGGCCGCGCAACAAATCCCGTATCAGGCGGGTCCAGGACGCGGACTTTTCCTTCGATGCCGCCGAATGGCCGTAGCCGGGCATATCGATCACGCGCAATGGCGCGGTTTCTCCGTCGCCGCCAAGCACGAAAAAATTAAGTTCGCGCGTGCATCCTGGCGTATGCGACGTCCGCGCCAGCGCTTTGCGATTGATCAACGCATTGAGGAGCGAAGACTTTCCCACGTTGGACCGGCCGGCGAAGGCGATCTCCGGCGGCCCCGGCGGCGGCAATTGCGCGACGTTCGCCGCTGACCCTAGGAAAGCGCATTCCCCCCCGAAAAGCTTGCGTCCCAATTTGGCAAAGTCAGGCGGGACAGCCGCCAGTTCCTTCACGGCCGTCGAGCCCGCCAACTCAGGTTGTCGCTTTCTTGCGGAACATGCCCATCAAATTATCCCACAGTTCGATCTTGGCGCCGGCTCGTTTCATGATCGCCGTCTGCTGAATGACCGACAAAATATTATTCCAGCTCCAATAGATGACCAGGCCGGAGGCAAAATTGCCAAGCGTGAACGTGAAGATGACCGGCATCCAGGTGAACAGCTGTTTTTGCATCGGATCAGTTGGTTCGGGATTGACCTTCATCTGAATGAACATGGTAATGCCCATGATGAGCGGCCAAACGCCAATCGCGAGGTAGGGGCTTACCTGAGTCGGATCGAATGGGATGAGACCGAACAGATTGAAGACATTCGTCGGGTCGCGCTGCGAAAGATCCTTGATCCAGCCGAAAAAAGGTGCCTGCCGCATCTCGATCGTGACGATGAGAGTCTTATAGAGCGCGAAGAAGACCGGAACCTGGATCAGCACCGGCCAGCAGCCCGACAACGGATTGATCTTTTCGCGCTTGTAAAGCGCCATGATTTCCGCCTGCTGCTTGGGCTTGTCGTCGGGAAAGCGGTCGCGGATCGCGGTGATCAGAGGCTGCACCGACTTCATCTTGGCCATCGCGCGATAGCTCTGGTTGGCGAACGGGAAAAAGAGTCCCTTGACCAAAACCGTGATGCACAAGATCGCGACGCCGAAATTGCCGACAAGCTTGTAAATGAGGTCGAGCAAACGGAACATCGGCCTCGTGATAAAATAAAACCAGCCCCAGTCGATCATCAGATCGAACTTCTCGATCCCTAAATTGGCCTGATACTTGTCGAGCGTGGCGGTCTCTTTGGCGCCGGCGAAGATCCTAGACGTGAATTCGCTCGAAGCGCCCGGCGCGAGCGTCCTTCCTTCGGTTCCGGCAAAACCAGCCTGATAAATCATGGGGGCGCCGCCGGATCCGGAATAGCTTGCTTCGACAGCGGTGCCCTGGTCCGGAATGACAACCGCGGCCCAATATTTATCGGTGAGGCCTAGCCAGCCGCCGGTCCCCGCGAAGCTTTTCGTTGCATGATCTTCCTTTTCGATCTTGTCGTATCTGATCTCCTGCACGCCGGACCCGCCAATGACCCCGACGAACCCTTCGTGCACTCTGTAATAGCCCGAAGCCTCGGGCTTGCCTCGCCGCTTGACGAACGCATAGGGATGCAGCGTAACCGCCTGCGCAGACTTGTTCTCGACGCTATCGGTCACCGTAAACATGTAACGGTCATCCACCGCGATTTTGCGGCGAAACGCGAGGCCCTGGCCATTGTCGTAGGTGAGGGTCACGGGCGATGTTTCTGTCAGCGTATCACGATCCGCTTGCCACAACGTATCGGGCCCGGGCAGGACAAGGTTCGCGCCGGGATCGGCGATGACGCCCGCCTCGGCGTAATAAGGCGACGGCGAACCCGCGGGCGCGAGCAAAACGATATTCGGACTGTCGGGATCGACCGTCTCGCGGTAGGCCTTAAACGACACGTCGTCGATGCGCCCGCCCTTGAGCGCGATCGAGCCGTAGATCGCAGATGCGTCGAGTTTGACCCTGGGACTTTCGGCCAAGGCATCGGCACGGCTCTTTTGCGGCGCCGATGGCGCCAATTCTGGCGCCGTCGAACTCGATTGTTGCGAACGCGTAGCTTGGGAATTGCTCGCTCGCGGCCCCGGCTGCGCCCCAGGGCCGGCGCGCGATTGCATCTCCGCTTGGGTCTGGCGTTCCTTGTCGAGATGTGGCCGGGCATAAAACGCGTCCCACCCAAGAACGACGAGCAGCGAGAGGCAAGTCGCTAACATTATGTTTTTGGTTTCCTGGGTCATCCCTTGGGTTTCCTGCCTTTTGAGCTCTGCCGCCGCGCGTCACCGGCGGCACGGCCTTCGCGGTCATTATCCCGGCGGATAGGCGGCTGGTTTTTCCGGGCAGCAATCTTACCGAACGCCCGGATAAGCTCCCCCTGCAAGTCCAGGAAAGGCATGCTTAGCGCCTCGGGCCGCGCGAGGATTACATAGTCATGGCCTGGCCGCGCCGGAAGAGGGTCGAGGAGCCGCAACGCCTCCTTGAGACGGCGTCGGATCCGGTTGCGCTGGACGGCGCCGCCAGATTGTTTGGTTACGGTGAAACCAAACCGCGGCTGGGCCTCCGCGCAAGGGAAAACTTCCGTTACGATGCCGGTTTGATCCGACTGGGTTCCCGCACCAATCGTGGCTCGACCTCCCGGCGCGCGCGCGACCGGGCGCGGCGCCGCTTGTAAAGTCAACCCATGCGCGAAAAACCGCATTCCTTTCGCCGCATGCAGGAAGTCAGCCCTTCGCCGCAGCCGTTCCGGCGCCGCCACGGCTTTTTCTTGCGGTTGGTCCAAAGGCTTTGCCGGGAACCGGGACGAAAATGCGGGCGCGGCTTGGGCGCCGCGCTCGGTGCGAGGCTTACGCATGGAGTCCCACGGAGTGAAAAGGCCGCCAACTGCGGCGAACGCTGGCTGGCTGACCGACGGCTTTGAGTGACCGCCCCGTCCCGCCGCGATCCCCGCGCTAGAAGAGAATCGCGCTAGTAGAGAATTGTGAAGCGAAACGGCTACCGCCGGGAAACCGCTCGATCGAGACCCTGGAGCATTCCGGTGTTTCATGGAAACATCGAAAGATACTAAACCTATTGTCAAGGATTCACGCGGACAGTCGTTTGCGGCCGCGCGCGCGCCGCGCCGCGATTACCTTGCGGCCACCCACGGTCGCCATCCGGACACGAAACCCGTGCCGGCGCTTTCGCACAATTTTGCTCGGCTGATAGGTCCGCTTCACCGCGCCGCTCCCAATCCCGGTCCCAATAACGCAACTAACGCCCTTTCGGCAAGACCCAAATTTTCGGGCCAAGGCGGCACAGGCTTCGCCAAACGGCGGCGGCGCAGCCTCGGGCCGCAAGCTCCGTTGTGTTCAGCGGTCCGCGTTTTCACTAAAACGATATTGTCTTCCCCATGGCATTGAATGCCGGCGCACACGCTGTTCGACGCGTGCGTTGCACAATACGTGCGCAGCGCGGGCGGAGGAAATTGCAGATTGCGGTGCAACAATCTCGTAAGCAGCATGGCAGACAGGACGCCCGCAAGAGAGGTAACGCCGCGCGGCAAACTTGGCACACGGGTTGCGTATAAGCCTAAAGGACCGGCTCCCCTCCTTCTCCCGGTCCAACCAGGGGCCTGGGCATCCAGCAACGTCGGTGACCGGCCGTCGCCTCATGTGCAGGTCCGCGAGCGGCTTTTTTCGCATTGGAGCTTGCGCATGAAGGGAAAATCCCTGGCCGGCGCAGCCGGGCTGATGCGCCCCAAGCAATTGCGGATCGGATCCGCCGGAAATGACAAAGAACGATTGCGGCAGCCATCCAAACGTGTGCCCGCTCGGCAGCTATCGCCCTGCCTTTGCCCTTGCCATTGAGCTGGCGTTGCTCGGACTGGGGCCGATCGCCCGTGCCGCAGACGCATTGCCGCCGCCACAAACTGTTGAGAGCAATGACGTGACACAGGACGTGACGGACTATTTCGCGGAATGGTTCGAACGGGTGGACGCGACCTCAGCGGAGCAGCCCTCCTGGGCTGCACCGCTGACCACCGTTACGCCGCTGCTCAAGGAATTCGTTATGTATGGCCAAGCCATTCAGGGTCTTCCCAACGGCGCCAACGTCGTCGTCTATGACGGTGGAATACCTGCCGCAGGCATCCATCTCATCCCAGATTACTATAACGAAATATACATCGGCGCTCCGCCGTATCAGGTGCGGACGATTAAGCAATCAGCGAGTGGCTTCGCCGACCTGCCGTTTTTTCTCCTCAAAACGCGGCTGGGTTCCGGTAACGAAGGGAACGGCGATTACGTTGTCAGTGCCTATCTATCTGGACAGGCGCCGATCGGCATCAAGCCATTTACGAACAATGCCTACTATATCACCCCGACGATCGCCGGCGGAGGGCGATTTCGACATCCAGGCAACCGTAGGCACGCCCTGGCCGACGAGCAATTACAACATACTCGGCACACAGCTCGTGACCAACATCGCCTTCCAATATCATCTGCTGCCATATCTCTGGCCGGAAATCGAGCTGAACGACACCTATTGGTTCAACGGCGTGCGCGGAAGGTTGAACCAGCTCTTCCTCACCTTCGACGCCATCATCGGTCCCTATCCGGTCCCTGGCACCCGCGCTAAGGCAGCCCTCCTCGTTGGCTATCAAACCGGGCTAACGCCGCATCCGGCGATCTTGAGCCCTATCACGCCAATGTACAATCACAGTTGGCTGTTCGGAGCGCGGCTGTTCTTCTGATGGATTTGGAACGGGCCGGAGGCGCCGCAATCGTCCTGGCATTGAAAGCGGGGCGCCCAAGCTGTTCAACCGTGCGCTGCACAATACATGCGCAAGCGCGTGCAAGATTTCGGCAAACTGGCCTCGCTATTCACTAGCCGGCGCAAAAACGGGAGGCCGGGGGCCGCGGCGGTGAGTGAAGATGGCTTCCATCATGCTTGGCACGGAGCTTGCGTATTTGCTTATGTAGTGCCCGTGGATCGGCTCCCTACGGTCCATTCCGGGTCCGACGAAGGGCCTGGGCATCCAGCAACGCCGTTGACCGACCATCACACATGTGGGCGTCAAGAGCCGCTTCTTTGCGCACCCCCTAATCAGGGGGCGCGGAGTGATGGAGCTTGCGTATGAATGCAAAAACCCCAGCCGGCGCGGCCGGACCGGGACGCCTGCCTCGCCGGGCCACCGTTCCGATGGCTGCCGCGCAGAGCGTCTTCCTGAGCGGCCACGCCGGCGCTGAGTTTGATTTTTGAAAGGGCCTTGAGATGCGGCGGACGGCAGACATCAGGTCCAGTCAGATTCTGGGCATGAGCACGTTGGCCTTCGCCGCGTGCTTTGCGGTCTGGACAGTCTTCTCGATCATTGGGATCGCCATCAAAGACGAGCTCGGCCTCAACGAAACAGGATTCGGCCTGCTGATCGCAACCCCGATCTTGACCGGGTCGCTCTTCCGGATGCCGCTCGGCATATGGTCCGATCGCTATGGCGGCCGCCTGGTATTCGTGACGGTGATGCTCGCCTCGGCGATTGCCGCCTGCTTGCTCCCGCTTGCCCACACGTGCCCCTTGATGCTGCTAGCCGGGCTCGGCGTGGGCATAGCGGGCAGCAGTTTTGCCATCGGAGTATCCTATGTCTCGCGGTGGTATCCAAAAGAGAAGCAAGGCACCGCGCTCGGCATTTTTGGCGTGGGGAATGTGGGCGCCGCGGTCACCACATTCCTTGCCCCGTTTGTGATGGTCGCTTTCGGCTGGCCGGCGGTCGCTCGGGTTTGGGCGACGGCGCTGGCGGTGATGGCCGTCATTTTCTGGTTCACGACGGCCGACGATCCAGTGCAACGCGCGCGCCGCGCCCAAGAGCTCCCGGCAGTGACGCTCCGCCAGCAGCTCGCGCCCCTTGCCAATGCCCAGGTCTGGCGATTTTCGCTCTATTATTTCTTCGTCTTTGGCGGTTTCGTTGCCCTGGCTCTGTGGCTGCCGCGCTTCTACATCGGCGCCTACCATTTGGACGTGAATACAGCCGGCATATTGGGCGCCGTCTTCTCGATCACGGCTAGCCTAGTTCGCGCCTTTGGCGGCGCGCTGTCCGACCGGATCGGCGCACGACGGGTAATGTACTGGTGCTTTTGCGGGTGCACATTCGTCACCTTCATTCTGGCCTGTCCCGCGACCGATTTGGTCATGCACGGCATCCATAACGACCTGGGGTTCAGCTTTGGGCTCGGCGTCGCGCCCTTCGCGGCGCTAACCTTTATGCTCGGCATTTTCATGCCGCTTGGCAGTGCGGCGGTATTTCGCCATATCCCGGTCTATTACCCGAACCACGTCGGGCCCGTGGGCGGCATCGTAGGCATGATCGGCGGATTGGGCGGTTTTGTGCTGCCCATCGCCTTCGGCCTTCTGAACGATTGGACCGGACTTTGGACCAGCTGCTTCATGCTGCTGCTCCTCGTCGTCGCTGGCAACCTCCTGTGGATGCATGTTGCCGTTCTTCGCATGGAGCGCGCCGCCGCCGTCGTGACGGATCCACGTCTCGAACAAGACATTGGGATGAGGGTGACCACATGAGTGAACCCCTCGTTGTCGTCGGAAACGGCATGGCCGCCACCCGCTTCGTCGACGAACTGATGCAGCGCGCGCTCGGCCGCTACAGCGTCATCGTCATCGGAGCCGAGCCGCGGCTCTCCTACAACCGCATCCTTTTGTCGTCGCTGCTGGCGGGCGAGGTAGGCGAGTCTGCGATCGAATTGAAGCCGCGCGGATGGTGGAACAGGCACGGCGTGACGACGCTCGTTGGACAGGCGGTCGCCTCGATCGATCGGCGGAGCCGGGTGGTGGCTCTCGCGGACGGCCAGCGCTTTACTTTTTCGAAGCTCGTGCTCGCGACCGGCTCGCTGCCGATCCGGTTGCCGAAGCCCGGCATGGATCTGCGAAACGTCCTCACCTTCCGAGATCTCGCCGATGTCGGCGCGATGCGCGCCTTGATCCGGCAAGGCGCCCGCGCGGCGGTGATTGGCGGCGGTCTGCTCGGCATAGAGGCGGCTTATGGCCTTGCCAAGGCAGGTGTGAAAGTGGCGCTTGTGCATTTGATGGACCGCCTTATGGAGCGCCAGCTCGATGATCGAGCGGCCGCTTTTCTCAAGCGGGCGATCGAGGCCGAGGGCATCGAGGTGCTGCTCGGCGCCGACACAAAAAGGATCTTGGGCGAAGACCGCGCCACCGGCCTTGAACTCTCCGGCGCACGCGTCCTTCCCGTCGATTTCGTGGTCTGCGCGGTCGGCATAAGGCCGAATACGGAACTCGCCCGCGAAGCAGGGCTTGTGGTCAATGGCGGGATCATGGTCGATGACGGGCTCACCACCAGCGACCCGAATATCTTCGCCCTTGGTGAATGCGCGGAGCATCGTGGCTGCATCTACGGCCTCGTTGAACCGGCCAACGAACAGGCCAGGATTTTAGCGCGCCGCCTGGCCGGCGACCGGAGCGTCGGCTATCTCGGTTCGACGCTTGCGGTGAACTTGCGGGTCTCCGACGTGAACGTCTTTTCGGCGGGCGAGTTTATCGAAGGTCCGGGTAGCGATGTCATCACACTCGAGGATGAAGGTGCGCTAAGTTACAAAAAGCTCGTGATGTGCGATGGGAAACTGACCGGCACCGTGCTGTTCGGGGACACGGCGGACGGCCTTTGGTATCTCGATCTGATTCGCTCCGGCGCCGACGTGTCGCATTGGCGCGACGTCCTCGCTTTCGGGCCAGCGCTCGCTTTACCGCAAGCGGCGTGAGGCACGAAGATGTCTGGCGACTTCACTCCCGAACAAAAGCGATATCTCGAAGGTTTCGTTTCCGGCGTCCAGGCGCGGGGAGGCAATGGATTTCTGGCTCCGTCCCCTGTTTCCCCCGCTGCGCCGGAGCCAACACCAATGGGTCCCGATGCGCCGCATCTCTTGGCCCAGGACGAAGCGATTAAGGCCGGCAAGAAACTCGTCGATCAGGAGAAGTGGAAGCGCGACGAGCATCCCTTCGATGCGTATCAGAAGCTCCGCGGTCAAGCCGCGCGCGACGAATTTCCGAAGGCGGCCGATAGTTTCCGTTGGCGGTTTTATGGTCTCTTCTATGTCGCGCCTGCCCAAGACAGTTACATGTGCCGGCTGCGCATCCCGAATGGCATTCTGCCGCATTGGCAGTTCGCAGGGGTAGCCGGACTCGCCGAAAAATTCGGCGGCGGATATGCCCATGCCACCACCCGCGCCAATCTGCAATTCCGGGAGGTCGCGGCGAAGGATGCGATCCATGTCGTCGAGGCGGTGCAGGATTTGGGCCTCACCTCGCGCGGAGCGGGCGCTGACAACATCCGCAACGTAACCGGCGACGCCACGGCAGGAATCGGTCCGGGGGAGCTCATCGATACCCGGCCCTATGCGCGCGCGTGGCACTTCCATGTTTTAAATCAGCGCACGCTCTACGGCTTGCCCCGTAAGTTCAACGTCGCCTTCGACGGCGGCGGCGCGATCCCGACGCTCGAGGACACCAACGACATCGGCTTTCAGGCAGTGAAGGTCGTAGGCGGCGCGAGCGTCGCGCCCGGCGTCTGGTTCAAGCTTGTTGTCGGCGGGATCACCGGGCACCGGGATCTGGCCCGCGAGACCGGCGCCGTCGTCAAGCCCGGCGAAAGCGCCGAGGTCGCCGACGCTATCGTACGCGTCTACATTGCCGAGGGAGACCGCACCAACCGGACCAAGGCGAGGCTGAAATACGTGCTCGACCGCTATGCGGCCGAGGCGGGCGGCCTTAACCGTTTTCTCGCCAAGGTGGAGCAACAGCTCGGCCGCCGAATTGCGCGCGTCGATGCAAAACACATCCGGCCGCGCCCGGCGCAAGACCGGCAAGCGCATATTGGCGCGCATCCGCAAAAACAGGCGGGCCTTTTCTATCTCGGCGTTGTGCTCCCGGTCGGCAAGATGAGCTGCGCGCAAATGCGCGCGCTCGCGGCAATCGCGCGCGATCTCGGCGATGGCGATATCCGTCTCACCGTCTGGCAAAATCTTCTGATCTCGGGAATTTCCGAAGTGCGCTTGAATCGAGCCAAAGCGGCGGTGGAAAAGGCCGGCCTCGAATGGCGAGCGCCGTCGGTTCGGGCCGGGCTCATAGCCTGCACCGGCTCGACCGGCTGCCGATTTGCGGCCGCCGACACCAAAACCCACGCCGCGGCCATCGCTGATTGGTGCGAGGCGCGGGTAAAACTCGATCAACCGGTCAATATCCACGTGACCGGCTGCCATCATTCCTGTGCCCAGCATTACATCGGCGACATCGGGCTCGTCGCCGCGCGGGTCAGTGTCAACGAGGAAGGCGATACGGCGGACGGCTATCACATCGTAGCCGGCGGGGGCTCTGGCGCCACGGGCGCGATCGGGCGCGAGATTTTGCGCGACGTTAAAGCGGAGGACGCGCCGGCGAGGGTTGAAGGTCTGCTCAAGGCCTATCTCTCGCATCGCAGCGGCGCCGCCGAAAGCTTTCAGAATTTTTCCGCACGGCATGAGGTTGCCGCGCTCAAGTGTTTCGCCGAAGGACAAGACGCATGAACGCGATTTACCGGCCGCCACCGGCGACGCCCATGATTCCGGAAAATGCCCCTTTCTCGCCCGAGCAGCGCGCATGGCTCAATGGGTTTTTCGCCGGCCTTTTGGCGTCCGATTCGCGACGCGGCACCGCCCTCCCCGCGCCGGAAAGCGCGGCGCTTGCCGCCACCCTTGCCCCGGCAGCAGCGTCGCCGGCGATAAACGACGATGGAGCACCTTGGCACGATCAAAGCTTGCCGCTTGGCGAGCGGATGAAGCTCGCCGGCGGCCGTCCTCTGCGGCGGCGTATGATGGCCGCGATGGGGCAGCAGGACTGTGGCCAATGCGGTTATAATTGCGAGGACTATGCCAACGCCATCGCGGCGCAGGCGGAAGAACGCCTGAACCTCTGCGTGCCCGGCGCCAAGGAAACCGCCCGCATGCTGAAAACTCTCGTCGAGGAAATGGGAGGCGGCGCGACCGACCCGGACGAAGCCAAGGCGAAAGCTGACGCCAAGGCGGCCGCAAAGGCCCTCGACGCCGATACCCGTATGGGGCGTTCACGAAACGCCCCGGCCGAGGCGATGTTTGTCGCACGCAAAAGGCTCAACCGCGAAGGGTCGGAAAAGGCGACCTACCATGTCGAGTTTGATATTTCGAACGCCGGTCTCGATTATGAGCCGGGCGACAGTTTCGGCATTTTTCCCATTAACGATGAGGGCCTCGTCGAGCGGGTCATCGCGGCAATCGGCGCGCCGCACGATTTTCCCATCGCTGGCAAGACATTGCGCCAAGTGCTTCGCGAGGATGTTTCGCTCGGGCTCGCGCCGGATATGCTGTTCGAGCTTATCTCCTATATCACCTGCGGGCTCGCCCGGGCAAAGGCGAAAGCCTTGGCAAAAGGGGAAGACCCGGACGGCGACGCCGCGACGCTCGATGTGCTCGCGGCAATGGAAAAATTCCCAAGCCTACGGCCCGATCCCGAGGCCTTCGTCGAGATCCTGGAGCCGCTGCAGCCGAGGCTCTTTTCAATCGCGTCTTCGTATAAGGCAGGACCAGGGCGCGTCGCGCTTACCGTCGACCATGTACGCTATGCGATAGATGAGCGCGAGCGGCTTGGCGTTGCCTCGACATTCGCGGGCGTGGCTTTGCGGCCCGGCGACAAGGTCAAGGCCTATATCCAGCGCGCGCATGATTTCGCGCTGCCCGCCACCGGGGATACGCCCATCGTGATGGTAGGTCCGGGAACCGGCATCGCGCCGTTCCGGGCGTTTTTACAAGAACGCATGGCCACCAGGGCCAAGGGCCCGGCCTGGCTGTTCTTCGGCCACCGGCGGCGCGCCACCGATTTTTTCTATGAGGACGAGCTGTCGGGGTTCCAGGCGGCGGGCACGCTCGCCAAGCTCTCCCTCGCCTGGTCGCGCGATGGGGAAAAAAAAGTCTATGTGCAGGATAAAATGCGCGAGGATGGCGGCGATCTTTGGGCGTGGCTCGGCAAGGGCGCCCATTTCTATGTCTGCGGCGACGCTATCCGCATGGCAGCAGATGTCGACGCGGCGCTCATCCAAATCTGCGCCGAACACGGCAAGATGGACGCGGCCTCCGCTAAGGCTTTCGTGAAGGACCTTCGGGCGCAACACCGGTACCAGACGGACGTCTATTGATGAATGCCCACGCACAGACGCCGGGCGTTCATACGACATGCCCTTATTGCGGCGTCGGCTGCGGCGTCATGGCGACGCCCGACAGCGCCGGCGGGGCGGCCATCGCCGGCGACAAGAGCCACCCGGCGAATTTCGGCCGCCTCTGTTCAAAAGGCACCGCGCTCGGCGGGACCTTGGGGCTCGAAACGCGGCTCTTGCATCCGATGGTGGACGGCGCGCGCGCGACGTGGGATGCCGCCCTCGATCGCATTGCCGGGGGATTGGGGCGGACGATCGAAAGGCATGGTCCGGACGCCGTCGCGTTCTATCTTTCGGGCCAATTGCTCACCGAGGATTACTATGTCGCCAACAAGCTGATGAAAGGCTTCATCGGTTCGGCCAACGTAGATACAAATTCGCAACTCTGCATGGCCTCCTCGGTCGCTGGGCACAAGCGGGCCTTCGGGTCGGATACGGTGCCAGGCTGTTACGAAGACCTCGACGAGGCGGATCTCCTGGTGCTCGTCGGATCGAACGCGGCCTGGTGCCATCCAGTGCTCTATCAACGGCTGGTGCAAGCGCGCGAGAAGCGCGGCGCGCGCATCGCCACCATCGATGTCCGCGGCACGGCGACGACCGAAAGCGCCGACCTCGCGCTAACGATTAAGCCCGGCATGGACGGCGCTTTGTTTTGCGGGCTTCTGATTCGCTTGGCCGACGGCGGGTTCATCGACCACGCCTTTGCCGGAGCGCACACCGAGGGCTTCGAAGCGGCGCTTGCTGCGGCGCGCCGAATAGCGCCGGACCTTGCCGCCGTCGCTAAGAAATGCGGCGCCGCGAGCGCGGACATCGCGGCATTCTTCGATCTCTGGGCAGCAACGAGCCGCGTCGCCACTCTCTATAGCCAGGGGGTCAACCAATCCTGGCAAGGCACCGACAAGGTCAACGCGATTATCAATTGCCATCTTGCGACCGGCCGCATCGGCATTCCGGGCGCTGGGCCATTTTCCTTGACCGGGCAGCCGAATGCGATGGGCGGGCGTGAAGTCGGCGGCCTCGCCAATGAGCTCGCCGCGCATATGGGGTTTTCGCCGGCCGAGACCGACCGCGTTGGCCGCTTCTGGGGAGCGCCGCGCATGGCCCAGCACGAGGGCCTCAAGGCTGTCGCGATGTTCGAGGCCATCGCGCGGGGCAGCATCAGGGCGTTGTGGATCATGGCCACCAATCCGGTGGTCAGCCTGCCGCGCGCCGATGAAATGCGCGCGGCATTGGCCAAGCTCGATCTTCTCGTCATCTCGGACAATGTGCGCTCTACCGACACGATCGGCGCTGGCCCGCAGGTGCTTTTGCCCGCCACTGCCTGGGGGGAAAAAGACGGGACAGTAACCAATTCCGAGAGGCGAATCTCGCGCCAGCGTGCCTTCGCGCCGCCTGCGGCGGCGGCTAAGCCCGACTGGTGGGCCGTGTCGGAAGTCGCCAAGCAAATGGGCTTTGGCGCCGCGTTCGATTATGCGGGTCCAGCCGCGATCTTCCGCGAGCATGCTGCGCTCTCCGCGTTCGAGAACAACGGAGCACGCGACTTCGATCTCGGTGGCCTCGCCGCGCTAAGCGACGCCGATTACGATGCGCTCGTGCCGGTGCAATGGCCGATTCCCGTCGGCGGTGCGGGCGGGTCCAAGCGAATGTTCGCGGACGGGCGCTTCTTCACGCCCTCGGGGCGGGCGCGTTTCATTGCCATCGAGCAGCCCGTTCTCGCCGAGCCGCCGCATGCGGGCTTTCCTTTCCTTTTGAACACCGGGCGGGTGCGCGACCAATGGCACACGATGACCCGCACTGGCCTCTCGCCGAAACTCGCTAGTCACCTACCCGATCCCTTCGTCGAGGTGAACCCGGACGATGCATCGAAGCTCAGCCTCGCCGAGGATGGGTTCGCCCGGGTAACCACGGCGCACGGAAGCGCCGTGCTGCAAGTCAACATCACCGCAGCGCAAGTGAAAGGCCGCATTTTCGTCCCGATTCACTGGAGCGGCGAGACGGCGGGGCGCGCACGCGTGGGCGCGCTCGTCCACGCCTTCACCGATCCCCACTCCGGGCAGCCGGACTCGAAGGCGGTTCCGGCGGCGCTGGCTCCGGTTTGTTTTGCCGCACATGGCTTCGTTCTCGCCCACACACGCGTGCCGCTGCCCGGCGACACCGTCTTTGCATGGATCGCCATCGAGGGCGGTTATGTAGCACGGTTTGCGACGAACGAGCCTTTCGCGGCTTTGTTCGAGACCTTTGCCGCCAGATCACCCACGGCCGAGCAGGCGCACTACAACGATCCCGCGAGAGGCATTTTCCGCACGGCACTGATCCTGCATGAAGGATTGGACGCGGTTCTTTTTTTTGGGCAGGACCGAGAAGTGCCGCCGTGGAGCGGTCTTGCCGAGGCATGGCGGCTGGGGCGGCTCGACGGCACGGCGCGCCGCTTCCTCCTGGCGGGCGGGGGCGCCTCCGCCGATTTCGATGCAAGCCCCACAATCTGCGCGTGCTTTGGCGTGAAATCCCGGGCTATCTTGTCGGCGATCGCCAATGGCGCATGTTCGGCAGAGGCGGTCGGCGCGCGGCTCAACGCCGGCACAAATTGCGGATCATGCCTGCCCGAGCTGAGGCGAATGATCGCGGCCGCGCGGAGGCAAAACAATGCTCACGCGGATCTGGCAGCTAATCTACCAGCTTAGCGTGCCGTTCGTTTCATTTGGAAGCCCCTGTCGCGGGCGGACGCAGACCGGCGGAGCCCGGATTTGGCTTGCGGCCAGCCCGCTGGCGTGGCAACGAGCGGCCCATGGCATGGCCGCGGTATGAGGTCTTTCAAAAATGACAACATCCGGCACGGGGCCGGCGGGCGGGAACGGCGCGGAGCTTTCCGTGATCACGCCGGTCTATAATGAATCTAAGAACATAGACGCTCTGCTAACAAGGTTAGTGCCGGTGCTGGAGCATTGCGCGGCCTCGTTCGAAATCATTTTTATCGACGACGGCTCGACCGACGATACGCTCAAGCTCCTCCGGGCCGCCAATCACACGGACTCTCGCATTCGCACGCTTTCGCTGAGCCGAAATTTCGGCAAGGAAATCGCCATAGCGGCGGGCCTCGACCATGCAAAGGGGGCCGCGACCATCATCATGGATGCCGATTTGCAGCACCCGCCGGAGCTGATCGAGACCTTTATCGCGCGCTGGCGCGCGGGCTACAAGAATGTCTTCGCCCAGCCCATCGATCGAACCGTCTACACTCCTTTGCGGCGGATTTTGACGCAGCGTTTCTACAAATTGTTCGGCTCGGTCGGAGATACGCGCCTGCCGGAGGGAGCGGGCGATTTCCGGCTCCTCGATGCGCAAGCCGTTGCGGCGCTCCGCGCATTGCGCGAACACACCCGCTTTTCCAAGGGCCTGTATGCTTGGATCGGCTTTAAATCGATCGGCGTGCCGTTCGAAGTCGAGGCGCGTGCCCGCGGCGTATCGAAATTCAGCTATCGTAAACTGACGCATTTGGCGCTCGACGGGCTCATGTCCTTTTCGACAATCCCTCTCAAGGTGTGGAGCTATATCGGACTGACCACATCGCTGTTGGCGCTGACCTTGGCAGCGTTCTACTTGACTCGCACCATCATCCTTGGCATCGACGTTCCAGGGTATGCCTCGTTGATCGTTTCGATTACGTTTTTTGCCGGAATTCAGTTGCTGTCGCTTGGCATCATCGGTGAATACGTTGGCCGCATCTTCGCCGAAGTAAAACGGCGCCCGCTCTATCTAATCGAAGAGCGCGTGGGCATCGGCTCGCCCGTCACGGACGATTCCTTGGCCCGGCCGCGTCCGGAGTAAATCGAAAGTACCCGTGTACAAAAGCCTGATTTCCGTCGGCGGCTTTACCTTAGTCTCGCGCGGCGCGGGGTTTGCGCGCGATATCCTGCTTGGCGCGGTCCTCGGCGCGGGTTTGCTCGCCGACGCTTTCTTCGTGGCCCAGCGCCTGCCCAACCATTTTCGCACCATTTTCGGCGAAGGTGCTTTCAATTCCGCCTATGTCCCGAGCTACGCACGGGTGCTTCGATCCGAAGGTCTTGCCCGCGCGCGGCTGTTTTCCGGCCAGATTTTTCTGGGCCTCCTCGCCTCCCAGATTCTCGTCGTCGCGCTCGCCTTCGCCTTCACCCCCTATCTCATCGGCGTTCTGGCGCCGGGTTTCCGTGCGGATCCGCAAAAATTCGCACTCTCCGTCACGCTGACGCGGATCACTTTTCCCTATCTTTTGTTCGTCACCCTCGTCACGCTGCAATCTGGAACGTTGAACGCGCACGGCCATTTCGCCGCCGCGGCCTTCGCGCCGGTCTTGATGAATTTGTCGATGATCGTTTTCCTCGGCCTTGCTTTTCTGTTCCCCAATCCCGGCTTGGCGGCGAGTTGGGGATTGACAGTCTCCGGCGTGCTGCAACTTGTACTCACCTCGGCGGCCGCCCATCGCGCCGGAATTTTCGAACGCTTCGCACGTCCGGAGATAACGAAGCACATCAAGCGCTTCGTTGTGACTTTGGTTCCGGCGGTGATCGGCTCCGCTGGCGCCCAGATCGCGCTTTTCGCGGATACCATCATCGGTTCGATGCTCCCGACCGGCGGCGTATCCTCAATCTATTACGCCGACCGCATCTATCAGTTGCCGCTCGGCGTCATTGGTATCGCGGCGGGCACCGTCCTGTTACCGGAGATGAGCCGGCTGTTCGCGGCGGGCAATCCGGTCGCCGCGCTGCATGCGCAAAACCGAACCATGGCGCTGTCGCTCGCGCTGACGGCGCCATTCTTCATTGCTTTCATCATGATCCCCGACGACATCATGCGCGGGGTTTTCCTGCGCGGCGCCTTCACCTCGCAAGCGGCAAGCGCATCCGCCGCGGTGCTTGCCGCCTATGGCTTCGGGCTTATCGCGATTGTTCTTTTGCGCTCGGCCGTGGCAAGCTTCCAAGCGCAGGGCAATACGAGAACGCCGATGCTGATCGCGCTCGCCGCGGTCGCGATCAATGTCGGTTTGAAAATCGTGCTGTTCAAGCCTTTAGGCGCGCCAGGGCTTGCCGCCGCGACGGCGGCCGGAGCATGGATCAACCTGTTGCTTCTGTGCTTTTTCGCGATCCGGCGCGGCGCCATGAAGGTCGATCTCTTTTTGTGGAAGACGGCCACTACGGTGACCACGGCTTCCCTCATTCTGGCAGTTTTCGCTCTCTTTGCCGCCGCGCCCGTTCAGCGCATCGCGCCGGGCCTTGGCCGTTTCGCCAATGTGTTTGAGCTCTTGTTTCTTGGGCTTGCCGGCGCGCTCGTCTATGCCCTCATTCTGATCGCCGGATTGCGGATCGCCAACGTGAGGCTCAGGCGATCGCGGTAAGAGAGCGGCGACCGACGGGTCAAAGGGCCAGCGCACTCAAGACCCGCGCCCAGCTTCGGGTTCCCTTGTGAAACGAGGAAAGCTCATATTTCTCATTCGGGGCGTGAATGCGATCGTCCTCCAAGCCGAAACCGATCATTAGTGTGTCCATTCCAAGATCGCGCTTGAAAGCGCCGACGATCGGGATCGAGCCGCCGCAACCGGCAAGAACCGGCTCCTTGCCCCATTCGGCCTGTAATGCCCTACCCGCCCGAGACAACGCCTCCGAATTGAACGGCAGCTGCACCGCCCCTGACGCGCCATGCGAGACAAATTCGGCGCGGCAATCGGCGGGCAGCCGTTCCTTGACGAATGCCCGGAAGGTATCGGCGATTTTATCTGGGTCCTGCGTACCGACGAGCCGGAACGAGAATTTGGCGCTCGCTTGCGCCGGAAGCACGGTTTTCGACCCCTTGCCGGTATAGCCGCCGACGATGCCGTTGAGGTCGCAGGTTGGCCGCGACCAAACCATTTCGAGAACGCTCCGGCCTTGTTCGCCGGCCGGAATCGATAGGCCGACTTCGCCCAGAAATTCGCTTTCGAGGAAGCGTAATTCGCGCCAGCGCTCGGCGACGTCCTCCGGCAGCTCGGCTACGCCATCATAAAAACCCGGGAGCGTGACACGCCCTTTCGCGTCGTGCAAATCGGCGATGACGCGGGCGAGCACATGGATCGGATTGATTGCGGCGCCGCCGAACGCGCCCGAATGCAAATCACGGTCGGCGGCGTGAACAATGACTTCCTCAAGCACAAGACCGCGCAGCATGGTGGTGATCGCCGGCGTCTCCCGGTCCCACATTCCGGTGTCGCAGACAAGCGCCATGTCGGCCTTGAGTTCGGCGGCGTTGGCGGCGAGAAAAGTGGGTAGCGACGGCGAGCCGGTCTCCTCCTCGCCTTCAATGAGGAACGTAACGTGGCAGGGCAAGCCGCCGGTTTCCGTGAAGGCGCGGCAGGCCTCGACGAAGGTCATGAGCTGCCCCTTGTCATCGGCGGCGCCGCGTCCGGCGATCCGTTTGCCAGTTGCGGCTGCAACGATTTGCGGCTCGAACGGGGGACTGTCCCACAAATCGAGCGGGTCCGGCGGCTGCACATCGTAATGGCCATAAAAGAGGACATGCGGCACGTCGGGACGCGCGGCCTTGGCCTTTCCGACAACGATCGGATGGCCGGGCGTTTTGCGCACCGACGCCTCGAAGCCGAGGCTCTTAAGCTCGGCGGCGAGCCATTCGGCCGCCTTGGCGCAATCACGCGCATAGGCGGGATCGGTCGAAACCGAGGGGATTTCAACCAACTTGAAGAGCCGTCCCAGAGCCAAATCGAGGTTTCCGTCGATCTTCGCCAAAACCGTGTCGAGCGCGGCCATAGTGTATCCTTGCCAAATCTGCCCGCCATAAAGCGATGCAGCAATGCCGCAAAGCCTGAACCCGTTCGGCGGAGACCGGATTATATCCAGTATTGAGGGTTTATGTTGTCTCAATCACCATTCGGCCAACAATTTCAAGTTGCGAGCGGAAACGAACCGCCCGCCCGATGAAGCGGAAGACGAGGCATGAGTTTCGGCATGGAAGGCGCGGCGGGCCTAAGCGCGGCCTCGCGGGCAATCCTTGATCGCCTCGAAGCGATTTCCGGCGTCAGGCACGTCGTCGCCGATATGCCCGGCATGGAAGGATTTTTGCGCGAGCCACGCGATCGCTTTCATGGCAAGGCGCTTTGCGTGGTGCAGCCCGGCTCGACGCGAGAAATCACGGAGGTGGTCAAACTTTGCCATGAAACCTCTACCCCGGTTGTGCCGCAAGGCGGGAATACCGGAACTCGTGGGCGGTCAGATTCCTCTCGGCCCCGGCAATCAAATCGTGCTTTCGCTTAGACGCATGACGGCGCTGCGCGACATCGATCTTAGCTCGAACACGATGATCGTGGAGGCCGGCATGACCTTGGCTCGCGTGCAGCAAGAGGCCGCGCGCGTGGGGCGCTTGTTCCCTCTCTCGCTAGCGGCGGAAGGCTCCTGCACCATAGGCGGCAATCTTGCGACCAATGCCGGCGGCACGAATGTGCTTGCCTATGGCAACGCGCGGGATCTCGTACTTGGACTCGAAGCTGTGCTCGCCGATGGGCGAGTTCTTTCCGTTTTATCGAAACTGAGAAAGAACAACACGGGCTACGATCTAAAAAATCTTTTCATCGGCTCGGAAGGCACGCTTGGGATCATCACCGCGGCGGTCCTAAAGCTCTATCCAAAACCCCGCGCGATCGAGAGCGCGTTCATCGGCGTTGCCTCGCCCCGGGCGGCGCTCGCCCTGCTCGATCTTGCCCGCGACATGGCGGGCGGCGAAATCACCACCTTCGAACTGATCCCGCGCATCGGCTTGGATTTTGTGCTTGCCCATTTTGGCGCACGCGAAGTTCTGTCCGGCAAGCACCTGTGGTATGTGCTGCTCGAACTGAGTTCGCAGAGCCGGCAAGGACTTGCCGAGCGATTGCTCGCGCTCCTCGAAGCGGCGAGCGAGGAACACATCATCGAGGATGCGGCGGTGGCCGCCTCGCTCGGCCAGCGTGAGAATTTCTGGAAGCTGCGCGAACTTTTGCCGGACGCCCAGCGCCATGAAGGCGGCTCGATCAAGCATGACGTCAGCGTTCCCATCGCGGACATTCCGGCTTTTCTGGAAGACGCCGCGCGGGCGGTGACGGCAGCGATCCCGGGCGCGCGGCTCGTTCCCTTCGGCCACCTCGGCGACGGCAATATTCACTGCAACGTGTCGCAGCCCATCGGCGCCGACACGAACGCGTTTTTGGCGCGCTGGGACGAGATCAACGCCATCGTGCATGGACTCGTGGTGGCACGCAAGGGTTCGATTTCGGCCGAGCATGGGATCGGCCAATTAAAGCGCGATCTATTGCCAAAGTGGAAAGACCAGGTGGCGATGGAGGTCATGCGCGCGATCAAGCAAACCCTCGACCCAAAAAATATTTTAAACCCAGGCAAGTTGCTTTAGAGTTTGTTTCGAATGCCTGCCCTCATCCAGAGGAGCCCGCGAAGCGGGCGTCTCGAAGGATGGCGCGCCCCCGAGGCACCCCCCCGGCACGAAAGGAACTCGCGATGCCGCTCACCCGTGTTTCCCTATTGAAAGGCAAGCCGCCGGAATATCGGCGGGCTATTCTGGAAGGCCTTTATCAGGCGATGCGGGAGGTATTTGATGTGCCGGAGGACGATCGCTGCATGACAATCGACGAATATGACAAAAGCAAATTTGTTTATGCCGAAAATTGTCTCGGGATCGCCCGCGACGATGGTCTCCTGCTCATTCAGATCACCGTCAACAACACGCGCGGCCCCGACAAGAAGAAGGCGCTCTTCGGGCGCATCGCGGAACTTCTGGCCAAAACCCCCGGCATCAGGCCGGAAAACATTTTGGTGAATCTTTTGGAAGTCCCCAAGGAGAATTGGTCTTTTGGCAACGGCATCGCGCAATATGCGTGAGCGGCGAGGTAACCAAATTTTATTGCGGAGTTTGGGCTATTCGGCAGCGTGTCGGCGTAAGTCCTCGGGGAATGGGATGAGCGCGACCATGAAAGTTCGCCAAATCCGGGCTGACCTGTAAATCGGCCTTGAGACCTGGTCACCACCGGAGAAATTGACGTAAGAAGCATTAACATACAGAATTCGAAATGCCTTCAGATCCCTTTACAATTCGAATTTTCGTCCCTGACGGCAATCCGGAAGGTGTCCGCCTCATCGATCGAATGAACTGGACCGGATTGGGCATCGCGTTCCCCCTGGACCAATGGCCGCACATCCGCCAGCGTAACGAATTCAACAAGACAGGCGTCTACATTCTCGTCGGCAATCAGACCGAAGACGACCTTCCGACCCTCTACATCGGGCAAGGAGACGGTGTTCGCAACCGCATCGAAGCCCACTTCGTCAACAAAGAATTCTGGGACTGGGGAATAGCGTTTGTTTCCCATGCAGCAAGTGGCGGTCTCAACCGGGCACATATTACCTGGCTGGAATACGCTTTGGTTGACGTGCCGCCAAGGCGGCGCGAAGCCGCCTCGATAATGGCAATGTGCCACAGGAACCGGCTCTATCCGAAGCGGAGCGGGCCGACACGCAGGGTTTCCTGAAAGAAATTCTACAAATCCTGCCCCTGGTAGGGCTGCGAGCGTTCGAGGTACCCCGAGCGGTTGTGACTCCAATGGCGCGTACGCCGCCACCTACGCGGGCACTTCAAACTACCGAGGAACTCGACACAAATATCGTTCCGGCCCAGAAGGAGGGATTCGAGAGTGTCTTTCTCGGTGAAAATGCATGGTGGGCGATTCGCATTGCCGGTGGAATGCTTCCGAAACGTGGACCTTGCATTGCGCCCATGGGTGCGATAGCCGATCTGGCGAGCAAGAGCGCATAGGATTTTCTCAAAACTAGCGTGCGGCCGGCCTGTCGAAATCGGCGGTCTGCAATTACTACCGGCGGGGCTATGAATGAAAATCACCCGTTCATTTGCCCTCTGGCGCCTCAGATCGGCGACGCCTTCATTCCGATCCAAGCCGAGACCGGCTACGACAAAATTTCCCGCATAAATCCTATCGCACCTTTGCCCGCTCCTCATCCCAGCGTTGTATCGTGCCCCGCGCGCCAAGGTGCGTTTGCACAGACCGCCAATATGCAGCCGAAAATGTTTCAATCATGAACGTTCTTCGTCTCGGCTCCGGCGGACGCGGGCATGCCATCGCCATCGCCCTCGCGAAGAGCCCGTTCTGGAAACGCTATTCGTCGCGCCGGGCAATCCCGGCATGGCCAAGCAGCGCCCAGGCCGTGGCGGCTGGATAGAATACCGTATGTTCAGGCCAACGCGAGGAACCGGAGGCGCGAGACACCGGTTCGCGCCGGAACGCGCGGCAAACAAACAGGCGATAGACGCACAACGAGCCCCCGCAGTTGCACAACGAGCCCCGGTGCATTCAAGCAACTGCGGGGCTCTGCTTCAGCTTTGCGAAGCGATCTGTGATTTAGGCAGATTCTCGGTACGAGCTAACGTCCGCTTGGCCTTTGCGGGCGCTATCGCACATCGACATCACGTTATCGGCAGTGGCGTTCCGGCCCAGCTGGCATGCTAGGCTTTCGCGCCACCGTGACCCCGAGTCTGTCGGGGTCAGTTGCACTGGCCCGGTGGAGTCATCGCACCTCCATTGCACTTGAAACGATGAGTTGTCGAAAGAAGGCACCTTCTGCTTCCGGCCGAACAACGGCCGAACCTAATGTTCCCCTTCTTCCGCCATGTGTCAACCGCCATGCGTCAACTTTTTTCGCTGTGTTTTGCGGCCACGTTGTCGCCACGGCGATGCGCCTGGGCGCCGCCCATTTTGAAGCGCGATCAGCGCAAGCCGGCGCCCTTGCCCAAAAACTCGCCAAGCCTCGGGCTTCCTTGACTTCCCCGCTGCGACGCGCTTACAAGGCCCGGTCCTTGAGATGAAGGTTTGTTTCGAGCGAGCCACATTGCCCCGCGAGGCAAGCGGCGAACGTCCGGCGGCGCGGCGCGCTCCCGGGCGTGTTTGGCGTTTACGCGCAAGCCCCCGTTTACGCTATCAAGCTCCGGCCAGGCGGGCGCTCCTGCGGGGATTTGTGTTAGACACCCGCCGACGCAGCGATGTTTGCGACAGGATAAGCGCATGTTCGAAGGGCTTTCGGATAAGCTCTCTGCAATATTCGATAAATTAACGCGGCGCGGCGCGCTTTCCGAAGAGGACGTGAACCTCGCGCTGCGCGAGGTCCGCCGTGCCCTTCTCGAAGCCGATGTCGCGCTCGACGTGGTGCGCTCTTTCGTGGACAAGGTGCGTGCGCGCGCGGTCGGCGCCAACGTCGTCAAATCGGTGACGCCCGGCCAGATGGTCGTGAAAATCGTCAACGACGTTTTGATCGAGACGCTTGGCGCCAATGCCGATCCCATCGACCTCGACGCGCCGGCGCCGGTCGGGATCATGATGATCGGCCTGCAAGGCACGGGCAAGACGACGACTACGGCGAAAATCGCCAAGCGTCTCTCCGAGCGGATGAAGCGCAAGGTGTTAATGGCCTCGCTCGACGTGAAACGCCCGGCGGCACAGGAGCAGCTTGCCGTGCTCGGCCGCCAGGTCGAAATCGATACTTTGCCGATCATCGCGGGCCAAACCGGTGTCCAGATTGCCAAACGCGCGGAACAGGCGGCGCGCTTGCAGGGCTATGATGTCGTCATGCTCGACACCGCCGGGCGCACCCATATCGACGAAGCGCTGATGGAGGAGATGGTCGAGATCAAGGCGGCCTCGCGCCCGCATGAGATTCTTCTCGTTGCCGATAGTCTCACCGGTCAGGACGCCGTGCATCTTGCGAAAAGCTTCGATGACCGGGTCGGCATCACCGGCATCGTGCTGACGAGAATCGATGGCGACGGGCGCGGCGGCGCGGCGCTCTCGATGCGCGCGGTCACCGGCAAGCCGATCAAACTTCTCGGCACCGGCGAGAAGATGGACGCACTCGAGGATTTTCACCCTTCCCGCATCGCCAACCGCATCCTCGGCATGGGCGACATCGTCTCGCTTGTCGAAAAAGCGGCCGAGTCGATCGATGCCGAAAAGGCCCGGCGCACCGCCGAAAGGATGCGCAAGGGCAAGTTCGATCTCGATGATCTTGCCGACCAGCTCGCCCAGGTCGAGAAGATCGGCGGCTTAGGGGGGATCATGGGAATGCTGCCGGGCGCCGCCAAGATGAAGGAGCAGCTTGCCTCCCCCCGTTTCGACCACGGCATCATCAAGCGCCAGCGCGCCATTATTTCGTCGATGACCCGCCAGGAGCGGCGTGCCCCCGATGTCCTCAAGGCCTCGCGCAAGAGGCGCATCGCGGCAGGTTCCGGCGTCAGGGTCGAGGATGTCAACAAGCTTCTCAAACTGCACCGTCAGATGGCCGGCATGATGAAAACGATGGGCAGCGGCAAGCGTGGCGGCGCAATGGGAAAGATGGCCTCCATGTTCGGTCTGCCGGGCGGCGGAATGCCGCAGCCTACACCGGAGCAGCTCGCCGCCTTGCAAAGCCAAGCTGGCCAGCGGAAAATCGGGCTCCCGCCGGTGCAGCCGGCCCAAGCCAGATCCGTCCCGAAACCCGCGGAGCCGCCAAAATTGCCCGGTCTCGGGGGCGCGAAACTGCCTGGGCTTGGCGGCGGCCTGTGGAGCGGCCTCAACCCGTTTGGCAAGAAGAAATAATGGCCGAGGTTGAAAATCTTGTCCTCGAGCACCTGCACCATATGCGCGGGCAGCTTGATCGAATGGAAAGCGACATCGGCGAGATCAAGAGCCGCCTTGGCCGTCTCGAAGCGGGCCTCGCCCAAGTCCATGTCACGCTCGCCGAGCAATCGCTTCGCCTCGATCGCCTCGACGCGCGCGTCACCCGCATCGAAAAGCGGCTCGATCTCGTAGAGGGCTAGACATCAATCGCGCTGAGGTGAAAGGAACGCACAATGCCATTGAAAATTCGTCTGTCGCGCGGCGGCGCCAAGAAGCGGCCGTTCTACCGGGTCGTGGTCGCCGATTCCAGAATGCCGCGCGATGGAAGGTTCATTGAACGCCTCGGTATCTTCGATCCCTTGAAGGCGAAGAATGCCGAGGACCGGATCAGGCTGGACCAGGAAAAGGCGAAAGCGTGGATCGCCAAGGGCGCGCAGCCGACCGACCGCGTCGCCCGCCTGCTCGAAAGTCTCGGCGTCGTGCCGCGCGTGCCGCGCAACAATCCTAAACGGAGTTTGCCGAGGAAAAAGGCGCAGGAACGTGCCGCCGCCGCCGCGAAATCCGCGACGACACCGGCCGCCTGAGCCCTGCCGCGGCTACGGCACAATGGTCAAGGATCGCATTCTGGTTGGCCGTTTGGGCGCCCCGCACGGCGCCGGCGGCGAATTGCGGCTCATTTCATTTACCGGCGTTCCGGGCGCCATCGCCGCCTACAAACCTCTTTTCGATGAGAGCGGAACCCGGCGATTTTCGATTGTTAGCCTGCGTCCGATCAAGCCCAACATGTTCGTTGCCAAGATC
Organism: uncultured Alphaproteobacteria bacterium; assembly: GCA_963808645.1. Classification (GTDB taxonomy): domain Bacteria; phylum Pseudomonadota; class Alphaproteobacteria; order Rhizobiales; family Beijerinckiaceae; genus Methylocapsa. The sequence continues at coordinate 11,976 of CAWEGU010000016.1, read as the reverse complement.
GCGGGGGTTAACGACCGTGCGAGCGCCGGGACTTTGACCCATATTCAACTTTTTGTGCCTCGCGCGTCCTTGCCCGAAGTGGGAGGCGAGGAATTCTATCTCGCCGATCTGATCGGCCTCGCGGCGGTGGACGTAGCGGGAAAGGCAGTTGGCAGCGTCGTCAATGTGTTGAATTTTGGCGGCGGCGATATTTTGGAAATCGCGCGCCACAACGGCGGCGCGAAGCTGCTTTTGCCCTTCACCAAGGAAATTTTTCCGCTTGTCGATATCGCGACGGGGTATTTGACCGTCGTGGCGCCTTTCGAGATCGAAGCGAAACCTCCGGAGCGTTAAGGGGCCAGAGGGGCTATGTGGCGGGCGACCGTCTTCACACTGTTTCCAGAAATGTTTCCCGGGCCGCTCGGTACTTCGCTTTCGGGCGAGGGTTTAGCACGTGGACTTTGGAGCATCGAAATTCGGGACATCCGCGCGCATGGGCTAGGCCGCCATAGGGCGGCTGACGATACGCCGGCCGGCGGCGGCCCGGGCATGGTGATCCGCGCCGATGTGCTGGCCGCAAGCCTCGATGCCTGGCTCGAGGAGGGCGAGAGGCGGCCGCGCTTGCTGCTTTCGCCGCGCGGCGCGCCCTTCACCCAAGCGCGCGCACGCATGCTTGCGGCGGGAGAAGGCGCCGTGCTGATCTGCGGCCGGTTCGAGGGCGTCGATGAGCGGATCGTTGCCGCGCGCGGTCTCGAAGAAATTTCGATCGGTGATTATGTGCTCTCGGGCGGCGAGATCGCCGCTTTCGCCGTGCTCGATGCTTGCGTGCGGCTGTTGCCCGGCGTGATGGGTGCGCAAGCGTCTGGCGTCGAAGAGAGTTTCGAATCGGGGCTTCTCGAATATCCGCAGTATACGCGGCCGCGCAAATGGGAGGGCCGGGAAATCCCGGACGTGCTGCTTTCCGGCGACCACGCGCGAATTAAGGCCTGGCGCGAGGCTGAAGCCCTCAGGATCACGCAAGAGAGAAGGCCGGATTTGCTCAAGCGGACATAAGTTTTTTCGCAAACGCCTCTTTGCGCGATTCCACCCATCCGCCTCGCAGGCTCCCGCATAGCGGCGTCGTTCAATCATGGGCGAATTAATTTCGGAATGGCGAGCGATTTGCGTCGGATTTAGCATGCTCATACTGCATTTGAGTCATTCTCTCTCTGTTCCTCTTTACTCTACGTTTCCGTCTTTATATTTCTCGCGGAGATAGGCTCCCTTCTCGGGATACCACCAGATCTCGCCGTGCTCAAACGAACTCATTCTACCCAGATGGTCTGGCGTTAAGGTTTCATCGCCGATCGGGTATCCCAGCTTGCCGTTGACCCCGCCCAGCCGCAGCCACAAGTCCCAAATCTGTCCTTGCACAACGTGTGCGCACGTTTTCGGGCTCCAATAGATGGATGAGTCCAAACTGGTGGATTCTCCCACAGGTACGGAACAGGTCGGTATCGGGGCACCGGCACGTTCCTTTTGTGAGAAGATGGTGCTGGTCATCCCAAACACCGAGCCGCGATAGTCTCGGTATTTTCCTCCCACTTGGTCACCCGACGAATTCTCCGGGTTAGTCGGGTGGCCGAGCAGGCCAGCTTCGCCGCCATAGTTTGCATACTTTTGTTCAATGGAATAGCAGAGCGGCCGTGGCGAAGGAATTGGGCCGGGAGCAGCTCCTGGCTTGAGAAGCCCGTACACGATTACCTGATTAGCAGATGTGGCCCGAATCATCTTTCCGTCGGCGATCGTGGGAGGAACTGACTTGGCAAAAAGGACATTGTCGTCGTCGCTCCAGAGTTGGTTAAGATTGCTTGCGTCAAATGCGGCGAGGCGGCCCGGTACAGGATTCCACTGGCCATCCCCGAAAGGCATCGAGGTCCAAACGATTCCATTTTTGGTCTTGTTGGCGGACAGCGAGCTGAATCCCCCTGGCATTCCGTCTGTCGGCGGCTTGGCCAGAGAGCCGGCCGCCGTCAAAAATGGCGCTTCCGTAACTACATGAGTCGTCAGATCATATTTGAACGCCTTTAGGTGTAGTAGCTTGTATTTGATCTTACAGACGGCGTCCTTTTGGAGGTGGCCGGTTCACTGCCGATGGTGGTCAGGCAGCGATCATTTTTTCCCTCGCAATCGGGATGGCGTCAAGGAATGTTTGCAGCGGCGTCTTGCCGAAGCACCAGCGGCCTTGATGCGGTCTCTCCTCGTTGTAACTTTTGACCCATAGATCGAGGTCGTCCTGCAAATCCCCGATCGACGCATAGAGCCTCTTTCGGAAGGCGATGCGATAGAACTCGTCCAGCACTGTCTTGTGCAGGCGCTCAACGATGCCATTCGTTTGTGGGCTCTTCGTCTTGGTCCTGGAATGGTCAATATCTTCCACCGCGAGATAGAGCTCGTATTCGTGATGCTCGGGATTACCGCAATATTCGGTGCCGCGATCGGTCAGAACACGGGAGAGCTTCACTTCCTTTTCGTCGAAGAACGGCACGACCCGGTCATTCAAGAGGTCGGCCGCGGTGATCGGCGTCTTACGATCATAAAGTTTGGCAAACGTCACTTTCGAATAGGTCTCGATGAAGGTCTGTTGGTAGATGCGGCCGACCCCTTTCATGTTGCCAACATAGAACGTGTCCTGGGCGCCGCAGTAGCCCGGGCATGCGCTATCGAACTCGCCGTGCGCCTCCTTTTCGGTCTTGGCTTTCTCCAAGGCGATGACCTGCGCCTCGGTCAGGATCAGGCCTTCCTGCGCAACCTTGGCTTCCAGCGCCTTCAGCCGTTTCTTCATCGTCTCGAGATCATGGCGCTGCCAGACGCCGCGCACGCCGGCCGGCGAGATCGAGTGGCCAAGTTTCCTCATTTCGTTGGCGACGCGGATCTGGCCGAAGGCCGGCTGCTGCAGCGAAAATTCAACGATCCGCGCCGCGATCTCGGGCGCGATCCGGTTCGCCAAGATCGGCTTCTTGCGGCTGATCTCTTGCAACGCCAGCTCGCCGCCTTTGTCATAGAGTTCCTTGAAGCGGTAGAAGCTGTCGCGGCTATAGCCCATCATCTTACAGGCTTGGCTCACATTGCCAAGTTGCCTGGCGAGCTCCAGCAAGCCCACCTTTCCTTTGATGATCTTCTGATCTTTCGTCATCGTCGGTGTCCTCATAAAACGCCGAGGCCGGGCTCTCCGCAACCCCGGCCAGCTCCGCGCCCGGCCTCGGCTCTCGCTTCGGCCTTATGACACCAAATGTCGGATCAAATATCAACTAGTACACATGTAGAGCGGTTGTGAAACTGTATCGCCATCTACGTTACGCGTGCAAAGCCGTCCGAACCCGGAAGACGCGACATTTGCGGGCGTCAGATGCGTCTCCGCCAAGTAAGCTCCGGAGCGACTATTATCGTTGTGCTGCGTAAGCACATTCTGGGGAGCGCAGTCGGCAAAGATAGAACTCGAAGCCGGGCTGATCACGTTGCCGACATATTGCACAACATGGATCTCGTCACCCAAAGTCCAGGTGGTTCCGCCGCCCAGCGCCATCTTAAGGTCGCCAAGAATCCCTCCGGCCATCCCGGAAATCACCCCATTCCGGAAGAGAACTACAATCGCGTTGGGATATGTGTTGCGCACCGTTAGATCATGCCCGCCTTCACAGACCGGCGGCACAATAAGTGCCGCACTCAGGGTCGATGAGGGAGGTTGTGGAGTTGACGTAGCGCTACTTGAGCAAAGTTTTTGCGCTGCGGACACGTGCGCCGTAGTCGTGGCTGCCGGCTGCAAGGGTGCCCGATTCCTGGAAGCTGTGGCAAGGCCTCCGCCGGCCGGCGCCCCATTATCAAGTATCTGCACGTCCGCGCCCACGAAGAGGCCGTCCAAAACCACCGCGTCGGCACCGATCGGATACGGCTCGATGCTGGGTGCGGGGGGCGGATTGGGGGAGGCTTGCACTGCAACGGCCGCCGAGGTCGGACTGGTGATCTTCTTGCTTGGGATGTTCGGGCAGGCGATTTGAACCGCTGTCACCTGATCGTTCGTGTTCAGACTCTGCGTCACTACCGGTTCCCACGCCTGGGTCGCGTCGGCTTCTCCGATGGACGCCGCACCGCCGTCTCTGAAAACCTCTACATGCGTGCCGGGGTTAAGTTGGTCCACGGGAACAATCTTGCCGCAAGAGAACAGGTCCGGCCCCACCACTGGCCTGTTTAAGGCAGAGGGGTAAGGACCTACGATCACCGGATCAACAGATTGCGCGCTTGTAATCCCCAGCACTTCTTGCGTAGCTGTAACCTTATCGCCGATATTGAGAGGCGGCGTGAGCTGAATATCAGCTTCAGCAAAGTAAGGTTGCGCGATTCCCACCTGAACCGTGCCGTTTACTAAAGACACGAACCCTCGCGTGCGGAATGAATCCTGAGACATGCACCGCCTTGGCGCACTCGCCTACAGGGGAGACAATTGGGGGAGAAAGTTCGCTGGAATCCTTGATTGGAAACCGTTGGTTGATGTTTGGCCCGCCCTCTTGGCCGCTGATCTGCGAGCTGATTAACATGAGCGCTGCCACACGCAACATCTGCATCAATCTGCAATGTACCATCGAGTACCCCTCCCCAAATATAGCTCCAGTGCCGTAGTGGAAACGGATTCGAAGGTCGTATTTCAACGCATAAGCCTAGCAATAATCAAGAGCAAGATCCCCGTCACAGCAGATTGGCCCTAACCGCCCCCGCCTCGCCCTCGCCGGAGAGCCGCGCGCTTGGCGCTGCTCGCGGCGGCTTTTGGCGGCCGGTGGAGACTCGCGTTTTCGTCAAGCTGCGGCGCGCATGCGGGCGCTGGACCGAAGCGAGAAAGCGCTGGCCCAACTGCTATCCGCAGCGGGTTTGGCAAGCCGGAGCGCGGTCAACGGACAACCGCCCGCGCAATGGCAAAGGCGGCGGCGGCGGCAAGAGAACCGACAAACGCCGTCTGCAAGGCGCTACGAAGCGGCGCGATGCCGGTCAATTGGCCCTTGATGCCGCCAAAGGTCAGGAGGGCAGCAAGGGTCAGCGCGATCGAGACGGGGAGCGCGCGGGAAACCGTGTCCAGCAGGAAATAAGGCGCCAGCGGAATAAGACCGCCGACGACATAGGCGCCGCCGATCGTGAAAGCGCTTTGGAGGGCCCGGCCTGGCTCCGGCTCTTCCAAGCCAAGTTCAAAACGCATCATGAAATCGACCCAACGATCCGGGTCGCGGGTAAGGGCGGCGGTAACCGTTTCGGTCAGGGCGGGATCGAGGCCCTGTTCGCGCAGAATTTGCCGGACTTCGGCGCGCTCGGTTTCCGGCACTTGTTTGATCTCGGCTTTTTCGCGTTGCAGTTCGGAATGGTAATGTTCGAGATCCGTTTGCGCAGCGAGATAACCGCCAAGACCCATCGCGAGCGCGCCCGCCGCGATCTCGGCGAGGCCGGCGGTTATAATAATCGGCGTCGAGGACACGGCCCCGGAAAGGCCCGCCGCGAGCGCGAAAGGAACAGTGAGCCCATCCGCCATGCCGATGACGATGTCGCGGACAAGAGCCGAGGCGGAAAAATGCTTTTCGATATGCGGCGCCGTAGGCATGAGGCCCCAAAAAGGTTTACCCCGGCTGCGGAAATGTCGAGCTGATACTAGAGAAGCGTCGTCAAAGGCCTAGATACAGCCCGCCAGCATCTGCCGCAAGGCGCCATCATGCCATAGGCAATTTAGATCAGGACTAAATCCCCCCGGGTTCTTAGCAACTACAACGCCGCAAGCTGTCTCAGCCTTTCAATTGCGATCTTCTCGTTGCTCTGCAAAGAAATCGAATTTACAAACGTTCCGGCGCGATCCATCAAATAGATAGCCGCCGTGTGGTCCATCGTGTAGCCACCTCCTTCGCGCTGGATGCGCTTGTAGTAAATGCGGTATTCCTTCGCCACGGCGGCAATCTGCTCGCCGGTTCCGGTGAGTCCGCGTATGCGCGGGTCGAAGGACGAGAGATACTCCTTCAGGTGCGCCGAAGTGTCCCGCTCCGGATCGATCGAAATGAATAAGACGTTGAGCTTGTCGGCATCGGGGCCAATCGCGTTGAGCCAAGCGGACATGTCTAAAAGCGTCGTGGGGCAGGCATCCGGACACGATGTGTAACCGAAAAAGATCACGTTGGACTTGCCGGCAAAAGTTTTGTCCGTCACTTTTATCCCGTTTTGATCGATCAATTCAAAAGGACCGCCGATCGGCACGTTTTCGGCCTGTTGCTTCGCCGGCGGCGGCAACAGAGAGAATAAAATAACGGCCGCCACGAGGGCCGCTATTGACGCGACGGCCGCTACCCAGACGATTCGCAATGCGCTCATTGCGCCATTCCTTCTCGTTCTCTGAACCAACCAGCGGCCCCTTCGTTCGAGCCTTGGGCAGTCAACTTAATTGGGATGAACCGGGACACCCTTCGGACCCGCTTGTTGAGCGCAAACTGCGCGCCCGTCAACCTGCTCGTGCGCAAGAAACGGCAAAATGCCCCAGCCGCAGAAAGTGAAGGCGCACGAGCCATGTGCCGCCCCGCACGTCCAGGTATTAGGCAGCAGTTTTACGGCATTCGTCGGCGCAGGTCTTGCACGCGTCGCCGCAAGTCTTGCATTCGGTAACTTTGGGGAATTTGTCGCATTCTTTCTTGCAATCGTTGCAGACCATCTCGACCACCTTGGCAAGGTGGCCGGTATGCTGAGAATTGACCGCCGCCAGTGCCGCCAGCGCGCCGCAGACGTTGACGAGCTGCAGGGAAGTATCCGCAGGCGGCCATGCTCGTGTCTTTCATCTTATACATGCCGAGACAATGCCGAGGCAGTCATTGCCGGTGGCGTTGGATTTAACGGTGGCTTTCTCGAGAGCCTTGTACTGCGGTCGGATGCATATCTGATTCTTCAGCAGCCATTTGCGCAAAAGCCTGTGACGTTGAAGCAACCGCGGCGACAGTTCCGGCCGTGGCAATGAATTCACGACGATCCATGGCTTTTCTCCTCGTAGGGTTCGAGTGATAGGGGTCGAACCACCCCCTTCGCGAACGTAGAAAATCGCTCTACTTGCAAACTCGATAAACCGAACCTGGCGGCGCAGGCTTGCCGGGCGCTATTGCGGCGGCATTGTGATGCCGAGGACAGCCGAAGCGCCAAGAACAAGCGCGCCGAGTACGACGTCGAAGGCTACGCTATACCGAAGCCAGGTGATTTGCCTCGTTCCCTTCGAGGAAGCGGCGCGCAACCTTGGCATTGCGATGAAGCGATTGAAATAGGCCACGGCGAGCATGGCCGCGACGACGGCTAACTTCTTAAGCAGCACATCGCCGTAAGCCGAACCGAAAAGCTTGCCGAACGATCCGGCGACACGAAAGCCCGCGTTGGCGATGCCGCTTGCGACAACCAAGGTGAACGCGATCATCGCCATCAAGGAGAAGCGGCTGCAAACATCGAGAGTACAGTCGCGTGCTTCAGACGGGCCGAATTGTCGCTGCTCTATGAGCGCAAAAAGGAGTGTCGGCAGGCCGCCTACCCAGGCACCCGTGGCAAGCGCATGGATGCCATAGACCGTGATCATGCTGGCGCGATAAAGCCCAGCACCTTCGGCCGAATGGCCAAACCAGGCTTGGGTGATCAAAAGCAGGGCGCCGACGAGCACGAGTGCAGCGAACCGCCAGCGGCCGTGCCAAGGCAGGAAGGCGATCGCGACGGCAATCGCGAGGAGCGCGAGGCGCACGAAGGACACCGTGCCGAACGGCGTTTCAAAAAAGTAAAGGCGCAGATCCTCGGGATCGATGATGCTGTGAAAATCCCTCGCCATATTGATCAAAATGCAGGCGAACCAGGCGACGCCTGAGATCGCCGCGATGGGAGCAGCGATGCGCAGCAGAATAGTTGTCGCACGAACAGCGCGCCGCAATCCGCCTGGACCGGCCGATGACCGCTCGGCTCCCTCATAGAGCCAAAAGAATGAGGATCCAAACAGCACGAATACCGATGCAAAGTGGATCCACCGCGCGATGACGAGGGGAAGGTAAACCATCAGCATTGTCGAGCAACCTTGTTAGCTGCCGGTAATTGATCTTCTCGAAATATGGCGGCCGAGCTCGCCACGCGGAGATGACGTAGCAAGCCCGGCTAACCGCGGCGCAATGCGCCGCCTCGATCCCCAGCCGGGTTAGGAGACCGTGAAATGAAATGTGCCCTGGGTGACATGCGTGTCCACCGAGGTCACCTGCCAGCTCAGCGAGTAGCCGCCGGGCCCCAGCGCGCGCCCGAGACGGACGATTACAGTCTGCTGGTCGGAAGGATCGTTGACGAGTTTCCCCGTCGGGATCACAGCCCCCGTGTCACTCGCGACATGCACATGGGAAAAGGCCGTGACCACGCCTTGGGTATAATAGAGCCTGATTTCGCGCACCGGGGCGCTCACGGTCAATCCGACGCCCGGAACGGCATGGTCCAGGAACGCATGTGCAAACGCCGCTGTGTCGACCGCTGAGGACACAATGGCAACGGCGATGAGGAGTTTTAGGAAACGTTGCATGGGGCCTCCTTAGTAACCGGCCCCGCGCGCCCCGGGGGGCCCAAAGAGAGGTTTGCCGAGCGTGTCGGGCAGCGTGTCATCGAGGAAGATATCCAAGATGGCCAGCGCGCCAACATGTCTGCCGCTTGCGTGATTGATTGGAATTTGCGCCACGCCGCCGAGCTCAAACGTAACAGGCCCAAGCCTGCCAAAATAATAAAGGCCCGGCCCCCACGTGCCCGTGGTTTCATGTGTCCCCGGGATCGCTCGGGGGACCGAGGGACCGATGTTCGACACCGGAGTTGAGAAAACGACTTCAATATCGGGAACGAGTTTCCGGAAGAACTCCGGCACCTCATGCACGAATGAGTTCATATAGAGCAGGCTATATTGCAGCGTCGCGCCATAGGTCAGAACGGTGGGCGTGCGGTCGAACAGAGGGTTGCCAAATTGATCCAGGCCGACGAAGTCTATTGGATGGGTTGACCATGTGTAATCGACTTCGCCGGTGACCGCGAAGGGACGCAGCCATTCGTTTTCCAAATCGCCGAAACCCTTGCCGACAAATCCCTTCGCCGTGAGTGATGTAAACGGTTCGGCGCCGACACTTGCATTGCCGGTATGACCCCATTCGGCGCTGCCTGCGACCGAAACGATGAATTCATGCTCGGCGTTCTGATAAGGAGCCCATTTCAATTGCGTCTCGATATTCTGCCATCCGGTCAGCCCGCCGATGGTTCCGTTTGGCCTCACTGTGTTGACAAGATGGGTGAGCGCGCTTCCGATGGAAAACGACAGATTGTAGGTGATGGTCTTTTGCCATTCGAAACGGTAGTCGAACTCATTGGAGTTATCCGGATTGGCGATATAGGCGAAAGATGGAATCGCCAATTCATCGTTGACGCCGGGATCATCGATTGCGAGCGTGGCGGGGAAGACCCTGTTGCCGACGATCGTATGGGAGAGCGCCGGGCCGATGCCGGCGAGGGAGGCCGCTGCGGCGAATGCGCCGGCGCAAGCCAGGGAAGCTTTGTGAGACATGATGAATCCTCGATTGGAGCGTTTGGCTCAATATTTGGCGACCACGGGAACCGCGGGTTGAGGCACGGTCCAATCGAACCGGTAACTGAAACCGGCTTGGACTTGGTTTTCGGTCAGATGATGCCGCAGGGAAACGAAGCTGTCCGCGAAGGGCAACGCACCGGCAAACGGCAAGTCGGTGGTGTGGCCGAAGTTCGAATAACGGTACTCGGCCCGCAGCCACCAATTGTTGGTAACGGCATATTCGATGCCCCCGCCCGCGGTCCAACCGGCGCGCGTGTTCGGGAAGGCCGCAGTGGTCCCCGGAGCGCCAGTGAAGAAGCCCGTCGTATCGACAATGTTTGTGGTGAAGCCGGCGAAGGCGACGCCGCCGGTGCCGTAAATGAGGGCGCGGTCGAGGGCCACGCCAACGCGGCCGCGGACCGAGCCTTGGACATTGCCCTTATCGGTAGCCGTGATGCTGCCCGGAGTGTCGCCCATGAAGTCATTTACAGGCACCGCAACGGTATGGCTCAGGCCGCTGCCGTCGACGGAACCTTCGAGGCCGAGCACCAGCCACTGGTTGTACTGTAGATTGTAACCGACATGGGCGCCGCCGATCACTCCCTGGGGAGTTTGGCTAAACGTGCCCGCCGCCAGCTCATCGTGGTTCGATATCCCGGACCAGGAAACGGAGTCGCGGCCCCAGGCGTAACCAATTTGGCCGCCAACATAGAGGCCGGTCCAGGTGAAGACCGGAGCCGGCGGCGGTGGTGTGGGTGCAGGCTCGGCCGCGAAGGCAGTTCCCGCGAGGGTGGCCGCAGCGGCGAAGGCGCCGGCGCAAGCCAACGAAGCTTTATAAGACATGGAGAATCCTCGATCTGAAATTGAGAGATAACCGCGGTCAACCGCCGGATAGCGGTGCCGGGTGGTTGCTCGTCACTCAGACCAGGATTGGAGGCGCGCGGGGCTGTCCGGCGAAAACCGCGAACCTTGCGCGCGGGCCGAGAAGCGCGGGCGGCGCGGCAATTGCGGAAACCGGCGGCGCATAGGTTGCCCGTGCCGTTTCCTGCGGCAGAATGCCCATCGCGGCATAGGCGTGCGAGCAGCAGGGGCACGGGCAGAAAGGGCAATCGCCATGGTGGCAAGGCGCGGGGTCATCGCCGCCGTTGGAGCTGCCACGGGTGCCGTGAACCGCGCAGGGAATGCCTGATCCACCCGCATCGGAGCTCGCCGGCCTAAGTCCCGAGCCCGTGCCGGCAGTATCGAAAACCACGGAATGCGCGGGAATACCTGGCGCGTGCCGGTGTTGCGCGGGCATCCATGATTGGACAAGGCAAGCGAGGAAGACTAGGCAAATGCGGGCGGCCCGCGTCCAGCCTCTCGCAGGGCTTCGCGAAAAATGCTCAGAGGGTCGAAGACCGGCCGCTCGCACGGGGTACGCCTTTGGGACGACAGCACCGATTAATCGAAAGTGCGAAGATTTCCGACACGGAGTCAAGCAATAATCGTTAATGGTTCAGGTCAGGTCCATTGCAACGCTGCGATTGCCGGGGACCGTGACTTACGCGCAACAAGGCGGCGCGTCCTCATAAAGGGGCGCGTCCCGTTAACGGTCTCGCGCGTGTCGCAAACGGCGCGCAAAGGTGCTAACTGGGGCGCCTCAGCTTCGCCGCAAGGGACTGCAACGCAAGCGGCGAGTGAAGCCGGTGGTGTCACCTGTTGCGATCGAGATGGGAGCGAAAGATGGATTTGCCGGGCGGCCCGGAATTTTCCAGCCAGCGCTCGGGCGATGCGGTAAGACTCAACCTTGGCGGGGGTTGGACCGTGGATGCTTCGGCCGCGATCGAAGCCCGGGCGGATGCTCTCCTGGTGGAGAGCGACGGAGCACGGCAGGTGGTTCTCGATCTTGGCCGGGTCGGGCGGCTCGATACGGCGGGGGCTTGGCTCATCGACCGGGCGCGCCAGACGCTCGATGCCAAAGGCGTCGATGCAAAGCTTGAATTGGTCCGGCCGGAGTATGAAATCCTGCTTCGCGAAGCCAGGTATCGGGCGCTTGCCGTGCCCCGGCCGCCAAGCGGCTCTTATTTGATTGCGCTTCTCGCCGATGTCGGCGAGAGTGTGGTCTCCGCGGGAGCCGACCTTTACAAGGGGATAGGCTTTTTCGGCGAGATCGTGGCGGCTATTGGGAAAAGCCTCCTCAACCCGTCGCGTTTTCGCGGAACCTCGCTGATTGCCCATATTGAAAGCATTGCCTTTCGCGGCGTTCCGATCATTGCCCTTATTAATTTTCTGGCCGGTGCGATCCTAGCGCAACAGGGTATTTTCCAGTTGCGGCGTTTTGGCGCGACGATTTTCGTCGTCAATCTCATCGGCCTTCTGATCCTGCGCGATCTCGGCGTGCTGCTGACCGCGATCAT
>CAWEGU010000015.1:0-577826 GCA_963808645.1 uncultured Alphaproteobacteria bacterium | reverse complement strand
ACTTCCTAAGCGCGGTCTGCCTCGTCGCTCTCGTCTACTTCTGATTAAATGAGTTTGGACCCTAATTCGCGTGACATTGCCTTTGGCGTGAGCTAGGGTTTCGCTCTGAGCCGTTCAAGGTCGAAGCCGTAATAAGTTCGGCGCAGTAGTTCAAGTCTTGGGGGGACGCTTGTTCTGTCGCCCCAACGCCACAATGTGGTGTGGTCTTCCTAAAGAAGGTATGGGCAAAGGGCAGGTTATGGACGGGACTCATAGGGGCGGGGATACGCAAAGTATCTTTCGCCCCATTTTTTATGTGACGGCCGCCTTCACACGCCGCGCGCTGGCGCGAGAGCGGTTCAGTCCGGCTTCTTAACGCCGCCGGATTCGGGCGCTGGTGCGGCTTGGTCCTGGCCGGACTCGCCCTGAACAGCGGCGCCGTGCGGCTTATCGCGGCGGGTGCCATCCGGCTTATAAAGACCCTCGGCCTCGTTGCTCATTTGGAGGCACGTCAAGAGTTCCACATAGCTTGGCACGGGCGCGGCGCCTTGCGCGACACAATCCTTGCGGTCGCCGGGATTAAAATGCGCCCACTTGCGCGCGAGTTCCGCGCGCGCGTCGTTCTCGTCCTTCATGCAGCCTCGATAAGCGAGATTCTTGTCATCGCCGGTATAGGCTTGCGCTTCCTTGCATGAGCGGGCAACCTCCAAACGCGGCGGCCCGTTCGGCTGCGCCGATGCCAGATCTGGAAACGGCAAAAGAGCAATCCAAACTAACCCGGCGACAATGCCTTGCACGCGCTTCTCCTCCTTGCACGAGTCCCTCTTGGGCTATTCGATGTTTTCTCCGTCGACTAGTCTCTCGCGGCGGCGTAAACTCAGCGGTGCGCGCTGCATCGCCTTGCATACGGGTCCAAGGTCCCGAAATCAGAATGCCGGCCGCGCGAGGCCCCGACCCCGAGGAACGTGGCCCGCCTGAAGCGGGGCAGTATTCGTCGACGGCGCCGAAGCGGGGGGCCTTAACGCACTCGTTCGCGATGTTGCTCGAATCACGGCAAGCTTGCCCGCCTGATTTGCCGGATGGGTGTTTCTTCGATGCTAACCCGGCAAAATTTTCACGGCCATGTCACAAAGCGGAGTTTAAAATTAACAATATAATCAGTCTACTATATTGGCGCACCTCGTTCGGAGGACTCGGCTCTAAACTTTTCATTTTGATTGTACAGTCCTTTTTCCGCCTGAAACAGATTTATTTTGCGGCAAAAACGCAGGGGTTCGCGGGCAATCTGCGGACGTCCTCACCCGAACGCCTTGAGCGCCCTTTCCTGATGGCTCGGGCAATGATGCCCGTAGACCATTTCGATGTCGCACCGACGTAGCAAGAAAGTCCGCATCGTCCCAATTCGACACCTCTTGTTGCAGCATCATGTCGGTGACGTGTGTTTCAGCGTATGCGGCGTTACGCGTTTGGGGATTCCCGAGCGTTCAACCGCCGCAGCGAACGATTTTTTGATGTCTCTGACCCGGTGCCCTCCCCACTGGAGCACGAAATCTAGATCGCCCGATCGCTGGAGGACCTTGGCGCGGCGGAGATGCCCAAGCAGCTTCCAGTGTTGCCGCGCCGCTTCGATGTTTCGGACTTGCCGGGGCGCCGACAGTCGATGATCCCATTGATAAGATCACTTGATACCAGCGGAGAGCGGACACGGCTTCCTTGCGGCGTTCGGTGTAGATCGCCAAAAGAATCGCTAGCGACAGGTGGCCGCGGGCTTTTGGGAGCGAACTGGCTGCGCGAACCAGGCGGGCGACTTCGCGCCGCGTCAGCCATATCTCAAGAGGTTCGGGCGCATCGGGCAGCCAGATTTCAGATCCATCTGTAAGGCGGTTGCTTTTAACTGCGGAGTTGATGGCCGCGTGGAGATAATTAGCTCTAGGCGCAATGTGCCGTCCGAAATATCGCGCCGGTTTTCGAGCCCGTCTCGCTTTCGCGAATGAAAGGCCAATGGGACAAGCTATTGCCGGGCATCCCGGCGTTTACCTTGCACTATTGGGACGCCCGGCCGCGTCGGGCATGGCGAGCCTTGCCGTGCGGATTGAGACCGTCGAGAAAATCTTGAACCATGCCAGCGGGAGCTTTCGCGGGATCGTCGGGGGTTACCAGAAAAACGACTTCGCCAGCGAAAAGCGCGCCGCGCTCGACCTTTGGGCTCCCATATTGCCGCGCTTCCGGTCACCCTATTGCCTTGTCGAAAGCCGCGTGACGGGCAAAAGCACCAATTCAGAAAAAGTGCTATATTTAAACCCCGAAGGAATTGAACAATGGCCGGAGTTCCAAACGAACTGGTTTATGAGACCTTGAAGGCTCTCCAAGCTCAAGGCGCGGCGGTTCGCGATGACCTGACGGACTTGAAAAGCCGGATGACAACGCTTGAGTTTACAGTCGGCAATTTGATGGCCGTCGAAGCGAGTCACTACGCCGGGCAGTCCGGCCGGCTTGACCGAGTCGACGCACGCCTCGCGCGGATAGAGCGGCGCCTTGAACTTGCCGAAGCGTGAGCCTCGCAACGACGGTGGCGATCGCCGCTAAGCTGTTTTCGAGCTTGAAGGCTTCGTCAGCATATGGAGGACAAAAAATTCCCGAACGAATTGGCGCGGTTCGCGAGACTCGAAAAGGTCGAGTCCGCCACGCATTTGGGCGGTTCGCTTTCAGTCACCTATCAGCGCCAAATGGGCGCTCCCGCAATCGTCGCCGAAGCCGCGGAGTTCGCGAAAGCGTCGGCCGACGCGATCGCGCAAGGGACGGGGGCGCACTGACGACAACCGATCAAAACAATCCGCACGCTCGGAGCTGGGCTCGCGCGTTCATGAAAATCATTCGAGGCTTTCGAAAAACTGGCTGGACGAAAGTTTGATCCGCGCGGCGATGGCTGACGCGCGATGCGTAACTCACTTCAACCGCTGGCCGCCGTCCGCCCTGGCCGCGTGGCGCAAACAGCACGGCAACCCGAATGATGCTCCCGGTCCGAAGGCCGCTGGAGCGCATTGCGGGGCGAGGCACGAAGAAACTTGATGAGTTTAAAGGCCCGCGAGCGTCTTTGCGATCGGGCTGGCGATATGGCTGGCGCGATAGGGCTCGGCGGGCGTCCGGGCGCTTGCCTTGAGCCGGCCGGCCGGCGCGTTTCCTTCCGTGCCGCGCCGGTCTGTCAATCTTTACGCGGGTTTTTGACACCCCGCCTTTCCCACGCGGGCCGCGTCCTTTGAGGGCTACACTGCCAGCATCAGCGGCGCACTCAGAACCGCGGAAACAACGCTATCGTCGTCGCCTTCGTAATTTCCCGGCGCCGGCCCTGCGCCCTCATGGCCCGCAACCCGAGGCGAATCTCATGCGCGAGCGAAACGCCCTTGACCGTGGTGTCCGCGGCCGGCGCGGCGATCTCGTTTTCCAATCGCTGAATTTCCGTCGTTAAATACGTGCCTGCCCGGTCAATAATCGGCAAAACTTTTGGCAGGCCTAGTCGTACTCGCCTTCGAGGCGGCCAACGCCTTTCCAGCCACCTTTCGCGCCCAAACATATTTTGCGGCTTGAACCGCCGCGTTGCCGGAGCCGGTCGACGCGATGCGCACAAGATTTTTGCGACACGCGCGCAAACCGATTCCGTCGCAAAGTCGAGTTCTCGGCGATAGTGCTTTCGAAGGCACGACTCGGAAATTCCGGCGTGTTCCGTTTCCCAAAGCCCTCCGGGCGAGGAACGGTCAGAGAACCTGTTAGGCGGACATTTGGCGGATACGCCCCAGGGCAGGGCGTGCGCAACGTCGTCTACCTTGTTGAGATTATTGGCGCACCCGAAGGGAGTCGAACCCCTGGCCTCTGCCTTCGGAGGGCAGCGCTCTATCCAGCTGAGCTACGGGTGCTTCCGCGATCCTAGCTGATGTTGATGTCGAACGCCAAGCACCGTGCCGCCACGCCCATGTCGACAAGCTACGCCACGGCAATGAGACTTCGGCGCGCGGAGACTTGCGGTTCCTAAGGGCCCCGCGGCAGCCCAGATTGATTCAAAAACTAGCGCCACGAGGGGCCGAGCGGACAGCAGCTCCTGACCGCAAGCGGGATGCAGCGCCCTCGGTCAGGCGATCGCAAAATTCAAGGCGGGCTAAGAGAAGGGCGGTCGCACTGCAATTTGGCGATTTCATCCTTGAGTTGCAGCTTTCGCCTCTTCATTTCGGCCAATTTCAACTCGTCCTTGGCGGGATGCCCTAATTCCTTCTCAATTTCCTTGTCGAGCGCATCGTGGCGTTGCCCGAGCGCGGCCAAATGGTTCTCACGCGACATGTAGAACTCCTTGTCAAGGTCCACATAGCTGCACAAGTCTGCCACAGGATTTTCGATTCGCGAAGATGCTTCGATGATCAACATGATCAAATTTCTGGCCGTTTGGGACGCTGTAAACTCATACTGGAAGGCTTCACCTTCGCGGTCACAGGGACAGCTTCAGGCAAAACGGCCGTGGGCGCGGCGGCTTCGGGCATTGAAAAATCGGCTTCGCACACAACCCTGCTTCACCTCAGAAGCTCTCCCCGCCGCCGAAGCAAAGGCGGCTCGTCGAGCGTTCCGTGTGACCCTATGAGCCAAAACACCGCAGTTGGCTCGCCTCATCTTGAGCTCGCCGAGGGATGGCGGACTCCAAGTTCGGCGTCCTCTCGACCCAGTGCCTCGATCGCTGGCCTAGGCGATCAGCGCCTGGCGCGGCAAGTTCTCGCGTGCTAAGCAGAACCCGACCGGGAGAAGATCGTGCGGCGCTTCATTTTGATCTTGGCCAGCGTTATTTGTTGTCTCTCTGCCGCCGGATGCGACAAATGCGGCGATCCGGTCAAATTCAACGTGCCCAGCCTGCCCAAAGCCTGCTACGACAGCCCGCGGCAGAAATGACAGCGGCGGCTTTGCTACCCCCTTCGCCCCTTGACCCACTGATGGCGTCAGCCGCTATTCGCGCTCGGCGATTTCATGACTCAGCAAGGCCGCCGGTTGGCGCGACGGGGCGCGAGCGCCTTGGCGGGCATCGAAGCGAACCTGTGCCCAGACGACATCATGGGTGGTGAAGGCGCGCAGCCACGCCACGAGCGCAAGAATTTCCCGCCCTAAAAAAGTGAGCGGGGACCACCGCGAAACCTCCCACCCCTTGCAAAGCGCGAAGCCCGTCTCGGCGCAGAACCACACAAGTAAGGTCAAGGAGAAGCCGAGCCAGGCGGGATAGGAAACCAGCGGCGCCGCAAGCGCGCCCGCGACGGCCGCCGGAAGCGGGCTGGCCAGCGGCTCCAGGGGGAAAGTAACGCGCTCGTGTTTTCTTCTGACGATACTCCAACGCAGCTGCCGCTCATAGATTTCGCGGAAGGTTCGCGCGCCGGTTTCCTGCGCGGCCGTCTGATGCGAAAATACGGTCTTGAGGCCTTGCCGCGCGAGCACTCTCGAAATTGCGGTATCCTCGGCGAGCGTATCGCTTATGGCGGCGATACCGCCCGCCTTAACGAGGTCGCTTCGCCGGAAAAGCATTGCCTTGCCGACCCCAAAGCCGAGGCCCAGCACCGAGGCGGCCAGCAAGAGCCGGGCATGGCCATTTATCGAAAAGGCCTCGATCCGGCCGGCGAAATTTCTCGCACGCACCGCGACCGGCACCCCGACGACAAGCCCGACTCCTTGCGTAAAATTTTGCACGAAAGCGGCCATCGTGCCGGGGTCGAGCGTGATATTTGAATCCTTGGTGAATACCAGATCATGGCGCGCGGCGGCGAGCGGCGGCGCGAGATTATTGAGTTTTGGGCTGACCGCCGCCGTGTCCGCCGAGCGCAGAAAACGGCACGAAACCCCGGGATGGCAGGCCGCAATGCGGCGCGCCGCGGCGAGCGTGGGAGACTCTTGTTCGGCGGCGCCGATCAAGACCTCGTAGGCGGGATAGTCTTGGCCAAACATCGAGGCTTGCGCGGTCTCGAAACCGGGGTCGAGCAGTTTTATCGGAATAATCGCCGAGATGGGCGGCCGATCCTTGCGCGTCGCGCGCCGGCGCTGCACAAAAGGCTGCGCCAGGCCGCAGCCGAGGCTCGCGCAGAACAGGGCGGCGGCAACACTCCACCAGACCGCGCCGGCACAGGAGAAAAAGGATGCCACGCTGATGATCCGCCCGCCGGTCAGGCCGGCGCCTTGGCGAAATTCGCTGCCGCCTTGTCCCAATTGACCGTGTTCCACCACGCCGCGAGATAATCGGCCCGCTTGTTCAGATATTTGAGATAATAGGCATGCTCCCACACATCGACGCCCAGAACGACGCGCTGAACGCCTTTCTCGAGCGGCGTATCTTGATTGGGTGTCGAGACGATATCGAGCTTGCCGTTCTTATCGACGATGAGCCACGCCCAGCCGGAGCCGAAGCGCGATAGCCCGGCGGCGTTGACTTTTCCGATCAGTTTGGCGGTGGAGCCGAACGAAGAGTTGATGGCGGATTTCAGGTCTCCACTGGGCTCTTTCTCGCCCCCCGGCGCCATCAGCTCCCAGAAGAAGGAGTGGTTCCAATGGCCGCCGAGATTGTTGCGCACGGGCGCGCGGACCGCTTCCGGCACCACGGAAAGATCGGAGAGGATCGCAACAGGGGATTTGGTGGCGAGATCGGGATATTTTTCGACAAGCCCGTTCAAGGCCGCGACATAGGCCCCGTGGTGGCCATCGTGGTGGACCGTCATGGTTTTTGCGTCGATATAAGGTTCGAGGGCATCGTAACCATAGCCGAGTGGGGCACTTTGAAGACGGGTTCGGCCTCCGCGCGCGCGGGTAAGACGAGGCCCGGCCTCGTTTCGGCCGCCACAGCGGCGGCGGCGAGCGCCAATTTCATTCCATCGCGTCGGGTGAACATGGGAGTCTCTTTGGCACGTGTTCGCAAAGGCGCCCGGACAAAGGCGTCGTCCAGGCCTTCGTGCTTTATCATAAGGTCATGCATGTTTGAGTACGGCAAGATCTGCTTTCGAGAGATCCCATGCCGTTTGAGCATCATCTATCGCGCGCTTGGTGGCGTCTACGGCTGCCGCTTTGTCAGTTGCATCGACAATTGCCAGGTAACTAGCGGCCAACGCCAGTTGCCTTTGTTCAACCATTTCATCGCTTTTAATCATACGTAGGATTGTGTCGTGGACTGGCGTGCCAATGAGCGCGGGGTCGGCGAAGAGGCTTTGCAAGCGCACCCTACCGGCTCGCGCCTCCATCGCTACTCGTCTTGAATTGCCGATTTCCACGTGTAGCGTGTACCCAGCTTTTAGTTTTGCTAAAAATCCCATTGATTTATCCTCGAGTTTGTCGATGCAATTTAAGAAATTCCTCATGCATGGCGGTGGCATGAAGATTTGATGCCCTTGCTAATAATGCAGCATTTTCGACAACAGACATTGGTTTTGATATGATATATTGTCTGCCGATTGCACTGTCTGTGTCTTGCGAAATATTCATCGCATCAATAGCCGCTTGGCATGCTGTGGCGAGAGTTTCTTCAGCATCCTGTGCGTGTATCCAGGCTTGTATAATTGTCACGACCGCTACCCGTTCTTCGACGGTGGTCTCCTCGACACGTCCAATTGATGCAACAGCTGAAGTTATTTCGATTATTCTCCTAACGGAGCGGTCACGTAGGATAGTTAAGTCGGCAAGTATCTTCTGGTGCAAAAGCCCGCTTTGAGTTTTTAGAAAATGCGTGTTGGCTTCGAGTGCCTTGATGGCATTGCCTCGCGTGAATGGCCACATAATCAAATCTCCTTTTAAAATCTTAGAATTAGGAGCAGGCGCTTCGCGTAGCATTCGCGACGGTTGGATAATGCGCCAATTACGTCTAGAACGTGTTGCAATTTCAATTGCATTACACTTGCACGAGAGCCATGGAGGGCAGGCATTCTGGACGTCGGTAGGGGATGGCCTTATGGAGCATTTTGCCGGCTTGAACCATTTCTGACTTCAACCCCTACTACTCCTGCCAGAGGTACGGGAATTGGTGTCAGTTTTTACCTTGAAGCTACTAGCTCCTGGTTTAGCTGAGTAAAATGCTACCACTAAAATCTCTTGAAATTTTGCCACGCTATTGAGACTCTTTTGGCCAAAGCGCGGGCGGGAAATGAATTTCTGATACGCCCGTGTGTGGGGCGTAATGTCCCTAATCCTCATATTCTTCTTCGATGTCATCACCTTTGCGGAAGCGTCGAAGTTTAACATCCCAGGTCCGCGAGAAGCCTGTGCGCCGCATGATACCGAACTCATCTTCATATTCGAGGATGCCGCGAAGGACGCTGTTATTGTTGGCTATGGACCAGCCAAGATCATTTTGGGCACCGATCGTTGTCGACATATCTCTTGATTCGCCGCCCTGCAAGTGAGGACAGGGGAGCGAGAGATTTTCGGCGATCACTTTGATCTCAGCATCGGTGGCGTTCGGCTGCATGTACAACGTGATCTCATGTCGTTTAAGGATGGCAGGTTTATCTCCAACATTAATCAGAGTGTAGGCGATCTTGATCGCGCCATCCGTAAAGAGGGGTCTGGTAAGACGCACGCGCAACTTGGGGCGACGAGTAAGGTTGAGGGCCTTTCTGGTCTGGAGAGCTTGTCCACCTGTAACGAAGGTTAGAACGATGGTAAATACCGCAATTAAAATCGTTGCTAGAGCGGTAACAGCGGGGTTGTGTGCATCTAGCCAGTGAATAAGCTCGTTCATGTGGAATAGGTACTTGCGCGGTTGTTTGTATATGTCACTGTAGGCTGTCCTGGCTGGTTTGGGTTACGGGCTTTCCGCTAGCGTTACGCAGGCACTTGCTTGATATGGGGAGCACTACTGGCCTCGCATGACAGGACAATCATCCTATGCACTTCGGCCAGTCGATGCTGTTTCTGTGCCGGAGTTTCCTCAGAAGCCCAAAGCCACAGGCCGAACGCGCCGACCGCCAATGCGATGATCATTTTAGCTTTATCTGACATGTTCGTTGTCTTTCCAGCAATGAGAGGGGCAAATCAATAATATAACTAAACCAAATAATTATAAGTTGCCACAATTAGCGTTTTTAGATTTAAGTTTGACGATTTTAGCGTGTTCAGAGGCAACAAGATAACCCGCCCTCACCCGGCGAGTTTATTATTACCCGGCCTAACCCCTCCCCACTGTCATTCAGCTCAACTCCTCATACCCGCGTAGGGGTAAGCCCCCAAGCGCCAGTTATGAGGTCAATTCAGTGGCTAACTTTCAAAAATTCAATACTCTTCGTTGAAGACTTGATGAAAGGAGTGATGAACCTCAACACCGATGTCCTCATGCAAGCATCACTCGCGCTCCCCATAAGCCGATAATTCCGGCGCGAAGGGTTGCCGCCTATTTCGGTTGACCGGCAAAGCAATTGCGGCGCACCTGTAATGGCCAAAACACGGATGCCAATAAGTGCCGGAACTGCCCGAAGTCGAAACCGTCCGCCGCGGGCTTGAAGCCGCGATGGCCGGAGCGCGGCTCACCGGAGTTGAGCAGCGGCGGCCGGATCTGCGGTTTCCGTTTCCGGAGCGTTTTGCCGAACGGCTCACTGGCCAACGCGTCGAGGCGCTCCGGCGGCGGGCAAAATATCTTATCGCCGATCTCGATGGCGCGGAGCTCCTCGTCATGCACCTTGGCATGTCAGGGTCTTTCCGCATCGAACAAGCCTGCGGGCCAATCCCCGGTGCGGGCGCGAAAAATTCCCTCCACGATCATGTCGCGTTCGCCCTCTCGACCGGCGCCCGTATCGTTTACAACGATCCGCGCCGCTTCGGCTTCATGCAGTTGATCCCGCGTCCGGAATTCGCCGCACATCCGCTTTTTAACAACATTGGAATAGAGCCGCTCGGCGACGCGTTCGACGCCGCGGCTCTCGCCAGGCTTTTTGCAGGGAAGACGACGTCGCTCAAAGCGGCGCTCCTCGATCAGGCCCTGATTGCCGGTCTTGGCAATATTTATGTCTGCGAGGCTTTGCATCGCGCCGGCCTGTCGCCGCGCCGCGCCGCCGGCAGCCTCGCGCGCAAGGATGGCACGCCAAGCGCGCGGGCAACTCGCCTGGCGCGCGTCATTCGCGCTGTTCTCAACGAGGCGGTGGCGGCGGGCGGGTCGTCGCTGCGCGATCATCGGAAGACCGACGGCGCGCTCGGCTATTTCCAGCATAGTCTTCGCGTTTACGGCCGCGCCGGTCAGCCCTGCGCGCGGTGCGTTGGCCTAGTGCGCCGGATCACCCAAGCGGGCCGCGCCACGTTTTATTGCGGCGGTTGCCAATTGTAACGCCAAGCCTCATACATGCGAGGCGTTGGCTGCGACGGCCCCCGGGAAACCGAGCACCACAACCCGCGTGCCGACTGGCGTTTTCTGGTAGAGATCCATCGCATCCTGGTTGATCATGCGAATGCAGCCCGAAGATTGGCTCGACCCAATCGTCCAGGGCTCGTTGGTGCCATGAATGCGAAAATATGTATCTTTGTTCCCTTGCCAAAGATACATGGCGCGGGCGCCGAGCGGGTTGGCGGGGCCGCCGTGCATCCCAATCCCGCTTTGCAGCCCGACCATCGATTTCATGAGGTCCGGCCTCCGGTCGAGCATTTCCTTGGGCGGATACCAGTCCGGCCATTCCTGCTTGCTCTTGATCCTTGCCTGCCCCGCCCAGGCAAATCCTTCGCGGCCCACTCCGACGCCATAGCGGGTTGCCCTGCCACCGTCTTCGACATGGTAGAGATAGTGATTTGGGGGATCGATCACGATCGTGCCCGGCGCTTCACTTGTAGCATAGCTGACATTCTTGCGCAAAAACGCCGAATTGACATCTGAGTATTTGACGGCGGGGACGGTGAAGGCGCCGTCTTTGATCTCCGCATAGATCGCACCGTAACTCGGCTCGATGGCGTCCGCCATGGCGGAGTTCGCCGGCGAAGCCGGAATCGCGGCGGCATTTAGCGAGGGATTGGGGTTCGTGCTCGCGCAACCAGCAAGGCAGGTTGCAGCGGAAACGGAGGCTCCGGCGATGACCGAGCGGCGGGTGAGAAAATACATCTTAGGACCGAATTGTTAATGGGTTAGCGGGATTTCTATTTTGTAAAGGAGAAACAAGCGCCGCGATATGACGGATATGTCACGGTCATTGGTTTTCTTCGCCGGATTTGGGGGAAGGTTTCCCGGCCTCGCGAAAACCTTTCTGGGGCCGCCTTCGCCTAAAATTTTGCGGGATGGACCTTGCGTTAGGTATATCGAGATATATCTGAGATAGATATATCTTAGCTAGCACTGCAGGAGTTTCCCATGCGTTTCCACCGTTATTCACATTGTTGCGCGCAAGGCGAAGGTGCAACTGGGGGCGGCGGACGCGAGCGCCGGCATTTCGGCCTCTTTGGCGTCCGCCGCCGCTTCTTCGGCCAGGGCGATGTCCGCCTGATCATCTTGAAACTGATCAGCGAAAAGCCCTCGCACGGCTATGAAATCATCAAGGCGATCGAGGATCGCCTCGGCGGCGCCTATTCGCCGAGCCCCGGAATCGTCTATCCGGCATTGACGCTGC
Source organism: uncultured Alphaproteobacteria bacterium (assembly GCA_963808645.1). Lineage (GTDB taxonomy): Bacteria > Pseudomonadota > Alphaproteobacteria > Rhizobiales > Beijerinckiaceae > Methylocapsa. The sequence goes on along the minus strand of CAWEGU010000015.1, from coordinate 566,271 downwards.
TGGAGGAGCAAGGACTGATCCGCGTCGAGACGACCGACGGACCGCGCAAGCTCTATGCGATCACGCCGGAAGGCGAGACTGAGCTCGAACGCAACCGTGCGGTGGCCGAGGAGATTTTTGCCCGCATCGCGGCGATCAACGCCCGCCATGGCGGCGGCGCGGCGCCGCAAATCATTCGCGCGACGGAGAATCTCAAACTCGCCCTGCGGCTGCGCCTTGCGCAAGGCCCGCTCGCCGCGGAGCAGGTTGCAAGAATTGCGAGCCTCCTCGACGAAGCCGCCAAAAGCGTGGAGGGGAGCTAGCGCAGGACCGTGCAGAAGCGATCATCGCCTGAAAATGCGCTGAAGCGTGTTCTTCGAAAATGGTAACCGAGTGCGCGGAGTTGGTTGTGGATCGGCTTGAGATCGGTCCGCAACCCCGGACGCTTAGTAATTGGACGCCTAGTAATTGACAAATTCGCTCCGAATTGAAATAGATCATTTTCATGACTTAATCTGCGTTTTCCCTACCGCTGGACGACGCCACGCCCGAGGGCCTTGCCCAGCTTTGCGAAGAAAATGAGGCCTAACGGAAAGTCGCTTGGCCGAAACCGTTTGATGCCACAACGCATCGCTTGCATGAAGGTGATGCTTGCGAGCTTTCCTGGCTACCAGACGAATCGGTTCACTCGGTGGTGACGTCGACTTAGTGGTGACGTCGCCTTCCCTATTGGACACTCAAAGAATACTCCAACGCTCATCGCCATTAGATGCGATTGGCGATTATCAGAGCTCGGCGGGAGTACCGCGCTGCGACAGACCCACACGCTTTTATTCTCGCCGGTGTCTTCGGCGCCGCGTTTTTTCGGCGAGCAGCTAGTGAATTAGTCCGTGCCCATCGTGATCGGCTGCCCCGCGCTGCTTGTTGCCCACGGCTTGGGTTAAGTAAGGCGCCGCGCCTTAGAGCGGCCCCCCGCATAGCCGAGGACCACGCAAGACGCGGCGAAAACGCTGGCACCCGTGCTGCGAACGATCCCTACAGCCAGCGGCGCCGCGGCGGGTTCGAGTCAGGGGGGTTGCCCGAGTCCGTTGGGGCCTGGTCGCCGCCCTTGAACGCCTTGTAAGCGAGGAGAGCCATGACCGCCATCATAAACCGCGACATCCCGCCGCTGCCGCTACTGTTGGGCCGAGGTTGCCCGCGCGGGCCATTCTTCATGCCCTGGATAATATCACGTAGTCCCATGTCTGCCTCCTGATGATGAACCCCGGACTCCACGAGCGCGACCATCTCTAGAGTCGGCGGCGCGGCGGCGCGCCGGGGCCGGGGGGGTTGTCCGCCGGATCGCCCACAACGCGGCGGGCCACCAGCCGGTTCCAGATGAACAGTACTAGCACCGCGCCGACGATCGCGCCAATCAGACCCGCGCCCTGGTCGAGCCGATACCAACCGATGGTTTGGCCGATAAAGGTTGCGACAAACGCGCCGGCGATCCCGAGCCCGGTCGTCAGTACGAAGCCGCTCGGGCGATTCCGAACGGGCGAAACGAAACGCGCGATGATGCCGGCAACGAAGCCGATCACGATGATCCAGATAATGTTTGACACGATGACCTCCCTTGGCAATTGCGGCCCCTAACCCGGCCGCATGGGGCGTACAAGCCCCACTCGCCCTGCCGGCCCGAGCTTGTACCGACGCCTGCGCTTGTTGTACGACCTTGCTCTAATGCCCGGACGGGGCTCGTTGATGGTTTCTATGTTCTTCCATAAACCGCTCGAACTCCTCGCGATCCCTGGCGTGGCGGAGATTTTCCATGAATTCCGCGAATTCGTGCTCGGCGGCGACGAGCCTCTGGCGTTCTTCTTCCAACCGCGCGAGCTCAGCCGCGCGCCATTCGTCGAAGGCCCGATTTCCGGTCGCGCCCATGCTAGAACCGGGGGCGGCCCAATTATTTACCGCAAAGCCCCAGCCGCTCGGCCGGCGCGCCCATTTTTCCCATTTTTCCCGCCCGAAGGAAACAAGATCGCCGGAGTAATCGGTTTTCTTCTGCCAGAATTTCCAGCCCAAGACCGCTAAACCGATCGGCCAGAACACCATGAAGCCCAAAACCATCGCCAGGATTTCCACGGGCTTCCAAGGCTCTCCATGGCGGTATCCCGGCCCGTATGACCCGTCATTCTGTCGAGTTGTTCCGGTATTAACACTCATCTGATTGCTCCTCTCGCCGCTCCATGTGGACCGCTCAAACGAAGCAAAGCGGTTTGGGTGGCGCCCCGACATATAAGTACGGATTTCTGGTTGTCGACGTGTGAGCGACAAGATATTCCGGACGCGAGAGTTCGAAACGTTCGCTTCCCGCTTCGGGAGACGGTTAGCCAAAAAGAGAAGCCGGCGCCGCACCTTCGCGGGTATCCGCCCTGCGATGATTTGCCGCGCCCGCGCACGCCGCTCGAAGCGGCGGCTAGCCAAGAAGTGCGTCTCAAACTGGCCTATCACTGGTTTTTGCCGGCTCGGGCTGGACGGCAAGATGCTGACCACGCCATTTTTCTCGAAGAACCGCTAAGGTCGCTTTCGTTACAGCGACGCTTCCGGGACATCTCAGCGGTTCCCTTTAAGCCGCGCAAAAATCTTGACCGCGATGCCCGTCAACGACGCGTTGAGCTTCATGCCCGTCTCGTCGATTCGCATAGCGCCGCCGTTTTGGTAATCGACCCCGGTGAGGTTAATGCCGGAAGTGCCGTACGCCGGTAAACACCATGGCGAGGCCGGCGCCATCGGCGGCCTTGATGACCTCACTGTCGCGCGCCGATCCGCCCGGTTGAATGATTGCCGTCGCGCCCGCTTCGGCGGCGACAAGCAGGCCGTCGGCGAACGGAAAAAACGCATCCGAGGCCGCGACCGATCCCTCCGCGAGGCTTTCGGGAAGGCCGGCGGCTCTCGCGGCCTCGGCGGCTTTCATTTCCGCGATCCTCGCGGAATCGACGCGGCTCATCTGGCCCGCGCCAATTCCGACCGTCGCACCGCCCTTGGCGTAGACGATCGCGTTCGACTTCACATGCTTGGCAACGTGGAAGGCGAATTTGAGATCGCGCCATTCTCTTTCGTTTGGCGCGCGTTTGGTGACCACGCGCAAATCCATGTCGTCGACATTCGCATTATCGCGACTCTGCGCGAGAAAACCGCCCGCCACGGCGCGAAACGTCAAACCTTTCGCGCGTGGATTGGGCAGGCCGCCGGTTAAGAGAAGACGCAGGTTTTTCTTGGCGGCCACGATTTCGATGGCCGCATCGTCGGCCTCGGGCGCGATGATGACCTCGGTGAAAATCTTCACAATCAGCGCGGCGGCCTTCGCATCGAGGCTCCGGTTCAAGGCAACAATGCCGCCAAATGCCGAAACCGGATCGCAACGCAGCGCGAGCTCATATGCCTCGGCAAGATTCGCCGCCTCGGCGGCACCGCAGGGATTGGCGTGCTTGACGATCGCGACCGCGGCGGTCCGCGCCGGATCGAATTCGGCGGCGAGCTCGAATGCCGCGTCGGTATCGTTGACGTTATTGTATGAGAGCTCCTTGCCCTGCACCTGGCGTGCCATGGCGGCCCCGCGACGTGGCTCCCCCGACGCATAGAAAGCGGCGGTCTGATGCGGGTTCTCGCCATAACGCAAGCGCGAAATAAGCTTGCCGCCGAAAGCGCGATAGGCTGGCGCGGTAAGCCTCATTTCTGCCGCGAGCCAATTCGAAATCGCGGCGTCATAGACGGCGGTGCGCGCAAACGCTTTCTGCGCGAGTTCCCGGCGTATTTTCCTAGTCGTGCAACCGCCGTGTGCCGACAATTCGCCGAGGATTTTAGGGTAATCGCCGGGGTCGACGACGACTGCGACATCGTTGCAATTCTTGGCCGCGGCGCGGATCATCGCCGGGCCGCCGATGTCGATATTTTCGATGCAATCGGCGAAATCGGCGCCGCTGCCGATCGTCGCCTCGAATGGATAGAGGTTCACCACTAGGAGATCGATCGGGGCGATGCCATGCGCCAGCATCGTCGCCTCGTGCTCCGGATTTTCCCGTACCGCCAGAAGGCCGCCATGGATCTTCGCATGTAGGGTTTTCACCCTCCCATCCAGGAGTTCGGGAAAACCGGTCAGATCGGAGACATCGCGGACCGCCAGACCGGCATCGGTAAGCGCCTTGCGCGTGCCGCCGGTTGACACAAGCTCAACACCAAAGCCGGCAAGACCGCGAGCAAAACCGGCGAGGCCGGTCTTATCGGAAACGGAAAGCAACGCGCGGGCAGCGCGGCGAAGATCAATTGGCACAGTGTCTTTCGCCTAAGGCCGCGTCGCTTGAAATTTGCTGCATGATCCAAGCGCTCAATGGGCAAGGGAGCGAAGAAAATGAGTATACATCGAATCATCGAGATCGCGAAAAAAGAGCTTGTCATGAGGTGATTTCAGGATTTGTATTGGACCATGATTCGCGCCGGCTTTTTTTAAAACCAATCGCGACGGGCTAGCGGCTCCGATGGCGAAGGGCTCTATTCGCTGGTGCCGAACGCGAACGCGCCGCGCGGCGGATCTCGTGAGTACACCCTCGCCGGCAATCCGACTAGGTCCATGGGCTGGGACATCGTTCTTGAATTCGAGGAGAAATCGCGAGCGTGATGATCGCTTGCCGCATCTCGGCGGAAATCGGCGTCACGCCCGCGTCCTTGAACGTCTTTTTCATGATCATGAAGACTTTCCATGCAAGAAAACCCTCGCACGGAAATCGGACCTATAAATTGCACTTCTGGAGATATCGTATGATTCCGCAGTCCACTCCCACCTCGTCGTTCCTCGAGTCTCAGCCACCTCATCTGCACATCTACGGTAAAACGTGCCCATGGTGCGAACAAGAAATTCCTCCTGAGAGACTCGAGGAGATCCGCGGAAAGATCGCGGCACGCGAGCGCGAGCAGACGCGCGCGATCACGGAGAAGCTCGAACAGCAGCATGCACTTCAGCTCGATGAGCTTCGTAAGGCCAATGAGGCTGAAGTCGCGAAATTGAAAGTAGATTCAGCGGTCGAAGCCATCCGTATCCGTCAAGAGGCGATCGAGGCCGCCGAAGGGCTCGTGCGCGACAAGATCGCTGGCAAGGATAAGGCGCTCGCTGACGCCCAGGCGAAGATTGCAGAGGCAGAAGGCAAGCTCTCGAACTTCTCGGAACAATATGAGCTAGCCCTGAACGAGCGCCTCCGTTCTCAGCGGGAAATCCTGGAAATGGCCAAGGACGACGCGATCAACGAGATGAACCAGCAGCGGGAGGCGCTGGAAAAAGACAAGATCGCGTCCGTCAACGCCGAGCGGGCAAAGAATCTCGAAACGCGGATGAAGCTTGAGGAGCAGCTGCAGGACATGCAGCGCCGCCTGCAGAAGAAAACGGCCGACGAATTCGGCGAAGGCGCCGAGCTCGAACTCTTTGAGCTGCTGAGGGCCGCGTTCCCGGACGACAAGATCAGGCGCGTCGAAAAGGGTGCCATGGGCGCTGACATCGTTCATGACGTGGTCGAGAACGGAAAAGTTTGTGGCAAAATCGTCTACGATCGGAAGAATCGCAGCAACTGGAAGACCGAGTACGCCACGAAGCTGCGCGATGATCAGATCGCGGAGAAAGCCGACCATGCAATTCTCTCGACCAATAAATTCCCGGACGGAGAGAGCCAGCTTTGCATGCGCGAGCACATCATTCTCGCCTGCCCGGCGCGTGTGCCCTTGCTGGCAGAGCTTCTTCGCGGGCATATTATCTTGACGCATGAGTTGCGCATAAGCAACGAAGCGCGCGACGAGAAGACGGCGGAACTCTATGCCTTCATTAACTCAGAGCGCTGCCGGCAGCTCCTCGATTCGATCGAGACGCTAGTCAAGAAGCTCGAAGAAATCGACGTCGCCGAGCAGAAAGCGCACAGTGGTGTCTGGAGAAAGCGCGGGGAACTGCTGAAATCTGTGCTGAAGGCCAACGGCGTTTTCTGCTTCGAGATTGAGCGCATCGTCGGCACCGCCGTGGAATAAGGCCATGATACAGCCCGATCCGACCAACGAAAGGGGCGCATCATCGGCCTTGGGCAAGACTGCCCTGCACACCTACCGCGCCAAGGTCGATATTGACGATGTTTTGCCGAAAGAACGACAGCCACGATCGGGGGCGAAGGAGGATCACGAACTTCAACTGATTGCAGCGAATGAGGGCTGTTCGAACCCTCCTGGCCGGGCTTCATCTAATGGATCAGCCCGGCAATACAAAGCTCGCAAATTTGGGCTCTCTTAAGGCCAAGGGCGAACTTCTCGCCTGTTGACGCTCGTGCTAATGTTGGCCGGATGAAAAAGCCGGCCCCAATCGAGAGCCTCACCGGGGCCCAAGCGCGCCGCGAACATGCCCGCCTTGGGGAAGAAATCAGCGCGCATGACCGGCGCTATTACACGGAGAATGCACCAACCGTCTCGGATGCCGACTACGACGCGCTGCGGCGCCGCTATGAAGCGATCGAGGCCGCCTTTCCGGAACTCGCAACGCCGGATTCGCTCACCAAAAAGGTGGGCGCCGCGCCTTCGGCGAAATTCGCGAAAGTGCGCCATCGCGTGCCGATGCTCTCGCTCGGCAATGTGTTCCGCGACGAGGAGGTGGCGGATTTTGTTACGCGCGTGCGCCGGTTCCTCGGATTTGGCCCCGAAGCGCCGCTCGCCATCACGGCGGAACCAAAGATCGATGGCCTCTCGTGCTCGCTGCGCTACGTCAATGGGGAACTCGTGGAAGCGGCCACCCGCGGCGATGGCTTTGAGGGCGAGGACGTCACTGCCAATGTGCGGACCATCGGTGAAATTCCGAAGGCTCTCGCTGGCGCGGCGCCGGAAATTCTTGAATTGCGCGGCGAAGTCTATATGACGCGCATGGATTTCGCCGCATTGAACGCGCGGCAAGCGCAAGGTGGTAAGACGCTCTTTGCCAATCCGCGCAATGCGGCGGCCGGCTCGCTGCGTCAGCTCGATCCCGCCATCACCGCCGGGCGGCCTCTGCATTTCTTCGCCTATGGCTGGGGTGAGGTGAGCGCTTTGCTCGCCTCGACGCAAATGGGCATGATCGCGGCGTTTAGGGATTTCGGACTTCCGGTCAGTCCGCTTATGGTGCTCTGCCATTCGCCGGAGGAACTCATCGCGCATTACCGGCGAATTGAATCGATGCGCGCGCGGCTCGGCTACGACATCGACGGCGTGGTCTATAAGGTCGATAGCCTCGCGCTGCAAAACCGCCTGGGCTTTTTGTCGCGCTCGCCGCGCTGGGCGGTGGCGCATAAGTTCGCCTCCGAAAAGGCGGCAACCGTATTGCGCGGCATCGAAATCAGCGTCGGGCGCACCGGCGCCCTAACGCCAGGCGCGCGGCTCGATCCGGTGACCGTCGGTGGCGTCGTCGTCACCAGTGCGACGCTCCATAATGAGGACGAGATCGCGCGCAAGGATATTCGGATCGGCGACACCGTGACCGTCCAGCGCGCGGGCGATGTTATTCCGCAGGTTTTGGGACCTATCCTAGACATGCGGCCAAAAGACTCGAAGCCTTATGTGTTTCCCCGTGCATGCCCGGTCTGTGGCTCGGCGGCGGTTCGCGAGATCGATCCAAAAACCGGTGCCGCGGATGTCGTGCGCCGCTGCACCGGCGGCCTTGTCTGCACCGCACAGGCGGTGGAACGCTTAAAACATTTCGTCTCCCGCAATGCGTTCAATATCGAGGGCCTTGGCGATAAGCAGATCGAGCAATTTTTCCACGACGGTTTGATCAAGACGCCCGCCGATATCTTCGCGCTCAAAGCGCGGGACGCATGCAATTTGCAAAAACTGAAGGACCGCGAAGGTTTTGGCGAAACTTCGGTACTAAAGCTATTTAGGGCAATTGAGCAACGCCGCACGATTCCGCTCAATCGCTTCATTTTCGCGCTCGGCATCAGACATGTCGGAGAAACCAACGCGCGCCGTCTCGCCCGCCACTTCGGTTCCTTCGAGGCGCTGCGTAAAACCGCGCGGGCTGCCTCCGTGGGTTCGGAGCTCCGCGCGGAAATCATCAATATCGAAGGGTTCGGCGAGGTAGTAGCGGAGGCCATCGCCGATTTTTTTGCCGAGAAGCACAATGAGGATGTTCTCGACGCGCTGCTCGAACATGTGACGCCGCTGCCGCTGGAAGCCGTCGCCTCGGCAAGCCCGGCCGCGGGCAAGACGATTGTCTTTACCGGCGCGCTCGAACGGATGACCCGCGGCGAGGCCAAGGCGATGGCCGAGCGGCTCGGCGCGAAGGTCGCGGCTTCGGTCTCCAAAAAAACCGATCTCGTCGTGGCCGGGCCTGGCGCTGGTTCAAAACTGGCGAAAGCGGCGGAACTTGGCATTGAAACGATGAGCGAGGAGGATTGGCTGAGGCTGACGGGACAGGAAGCTTAAAGCGAGTCTCTGCGCGCATTTAAAGCCTGCCCTCTCCTCCTGGGAGCGCGCCTAATGGGGCGCGTCTCGAAGGTTGAACAGATCAATACGTCGTTGCAAACAGCGGTTGTGAAAGAAAGCAACGTATACTTGCAAATGGCATGCGCGAGATCCGTCAAGAACGGCTTGAGCCTTGACTCGGTCCCAACATCGCGAAAGCCAAGCCGCGATGGTCGCCGCGGAGTTTCGACGACAATCACAGCCGGGGACGATGATCATGCTTGCTGGCTCGCTTCTATCAAGGAGCGACTTCCAGCCGTCCTTTCATTCCTGGATGGAAGCGGCATACGTAGGTCACGTCACCAGCCCGCTTCAAAATCGTCCGACCTTTAGCTCCGGCCGGGAGATCGACGTCGAAGCTTCCGTCCGTCGCGGTTGCCGTATGCCGCAGGATATCGGAATTCGTCCACTCGACGATGTTGTTCACATGCAGGCCGCCGGGCGCGGGTCCAAACGCCAGGTTGTCGATACCGATCCTATGCACCCGCGGACCGGCGCCCCACGAGGGAGACACGAGCAAGACAACGCCGAATGCCAGCGCTCCCCCGGTCCTAATCTTCGATCGAATCGGCATCGAAGCCTACTTCAGCTCGTCCACAAGCTTCTCGGCATGCTTTTGATGCTCCTTGAAGAGCTTGAGACCGGATTGCAGCAAGCTCTTAAGCTCGCCGTTCTTCGCGGCGGGAATCAGCGTCGATTCCAGCGCTCCATTGACGGCCTCATGATAGGCGACTTCGTTCTCGGCATAGGCCTTGTCAAACGCGGTTCCGCTCAATCCCCCCAGCTCTTCCCGCTTGCTGGACGCATCCCGGTACATGGATTTGCTGGTATCGTTGGTCTCCGGCTCCACCTTCAGCTTGTCGAGCAAGGCGAGCACCTTTTTATTCACCGCCAAGTGATCCCGAATCATCTCCTCGGCGAAGGAACGGACCGCCTTGTTATGCGTCTTCTTCAGCGCCTCAATGGCCTGCTCGATGTCGATCTGCCCCGCCGTGTAGGCAATGTCGGCGATTTGGGGATCGGTCGGTTTTCCATTGCCCTGAGCCATGGCACTCGCCGTGGCGAAACAAACGGCGGCAGCCACAACCGAGCTCTTCAGTAAGGAATTTGTATGGAACATGCTGGCCTCCTGACCTGCCTGCAAACAGCCCTCTCTGGCGGGCTGTGACAAGCATTGGACGCGGCAGGGGAAAAATGTCAACTGGCCGCAAATGCGGGTAGTGGGTCAGTCTGAAATTTGTTTCTTGTAAGGACCGCGCTTGGCGGCCTTCGGCTCGACGGCTTCCCGAAGCGCCACGATGTCCGAAACCTCCCAAAGACGATCGGTCACGCCAGCGGCCATCGCCGGTGTAACGCGCAGCGTCGAATGCAGCTTGACGAAGTTATAATACATCATGTGAAGCGCGACAGCATAGGTATGGTTTTCGATTTTCTTTGAGAAGCCGTTTGTCAGGCGCGTGAAGCGGCGCATGTGCATCCGCAACGTGAGGTTTTGGCGCTCGACGTATGACGTGCTGATATGCTGAGGATTAGGGGAACCTTCAACCCTCTGCTTGTGAGCGCCGATGCATTCGGATGGGCTGTAGCATCCCTTGAACGCCTCTGGCGCGGCGCCGTAAATCTTCACGAGCTGCGCATAGTCGATATCCGCTCCGAACGCTCCCTCGACCGCTTCTAAGTATGCCGCGTGACCATCGGACGTGAGTTGAACGCGGCTCGTTAGCCGTCCGGCAACATCGTCCATGAACCACCTAGCGCACTGACCATCGCGCCCCCCGACGAAGTAGGAGGCGACAAGTTTTGTGTCCGCGTCCATCGCAATCCAAGTCCACACATCGCCAGCGCTGTCGGGGGCGGCCTTCGCCATCGCGACGTTCTTTTGCTTTGCGTAAATGAAAGCCCACGCCTCATCGACCTGTATGCGCTTGGACTTCAAGTTGCGCACGTGCTCGTCATGATAGGCCATGCACACACAGCCAACATCGCCCAAGAGCTTGGAGACCGTGTTCTTGCTAACGCCTGTCAAACGACAAACGGCGCGGATGGAAGTCCCCTCGCAGAGCAAGTGAAGGATGCGGGCGCGTTCAGCTGGGGTCAGCGTTTTCATACTGACCATTATACGTGACAAATCTCGTTTGTCAAGATATTTATCAATTTTCTCCTTGATTTTGGTATTTATTTGGTCCTATAAGGGAAGGAGAACCAGCGAGACGCCCGCAATGCCGATGTTTCCGAGCGAAGAAACCGTCCGTCCGATCCTTGAGCCGCATCAACCACGGCTAGCTGCGATCTTCGATCGGGCATGGGCGCGAGTTTCCGCTATGCCGGAGCGCCCAAACTTTGATCTGAAGCGCACCGTGGCGGTGATGATGCACCAGTTCGTTATGATCGAGCTGCGCGCGGAATATTCCGCCGAAAGCGGCGTCCATTTGATTGAAGTGCACGAGACCATTCGGATGCTGATCGACCGCAAGGTTGTGGTCCGCCTGAAGAAGATGGACGAGCGCGGCTACACGCGAGCAGCCACGACGCAGGCGACGCTAGCCTTTATCACGCCCATGGCGCCGCTTCCGTTTGCTGGCGAAGACGATTTCCCCGACCAATGCAGCGTCGATGTCGGCTACGTTCTTAACGAACGCGGATCGACGACATTCTCGTGGCCGCGCGCAATAGGGACGCGATATTATGGAGTTACGCGATTGCGCGTGATGCGCCGAGCGCGACTGAGTCGTTGCCGCAAGCCCCGGTTTCTCCGCCTTCGCCGGCCACGATCATCGCGGTGCCCGACGCTGGCGTAGAGCGCAAGAAAACCGGAGACTGAACATGTCTCCCGAATTTAATGGATCAATGCTGCGGCTGGCGCGGCAGTATAGGGGATTCCACCAAAAGGAATTGGCGGAAGCAATTGGCGTTGACGCGGCGATTTTGTCGCGCGCAGAGAACGATGCACTGATTCCTGCCGAACATGTCATCGAAAAGTGCGCCAAATATTTGGGCGTACCGGTGGAGTTTTTTAGTGCGCCGTTTCATCCCACTGGCGTGCCGCTGAGTTTTCATTCGATGTGGCGCAAGAGGCAAGCAGTCACGCAGCAAGACATCGATCGAGTGCTTGCCGAAGCCAATATTCGCGGATTTCATTTACGCCGCTTACTCCAATCTGTGGAGTTGAATCCTGATTTGCCGCTCCCGCGCTTCGAGCCCGGCGAATACGACAATGATTGCCGTGAAATTGCACGGCTAGTCCGCCGGGCCTGGGGCGCGCCAGCTGGCCCTCTAATCAATCTCACAAGCTTTACGGAACGTGCTGGAATCTTTGTGTTCCACTTGGACCTTGAGCGCGTAGACGTTGATGGTTTGACGGTTCGCCTTCCAGGAATGCCGCCGTGCATCTTTTTAAACAAGCATCTCCCAGCCGACCGCATGCGATTCACCTTGGCACATGAATTGGGGCACTTGGTCATGCACCGCGTGCCAAGCCCGGAAATGGAGAAGCAGGCGCACGAGTTTGCGAGCGGATTGCTCATTCCAGCCGATGATATTCGCTCATACTTCAGGGGCGCCCGCCGTATTGATCTCGCGCTGCTTGCTCACCTCAAGCCGCAATGGCGTGTGTCAATGCAATCGCTGCTCTATGCCGCACGCGACCTCGGTTATGTGGGGCCTGGTCAAGCGCAAACACTTTGGAAAATCTTCAGCGCTAACCGATACAAATTGCGAGAACCGCCTGAATTAGATTTCCCCCACGAAACAACGACGCTCGACAAGAGAGTAATCGAAGTCCATTTGTCAGACCTCGGCTACACGATGGAGGAGCTGGGCCGCACGCTCGTGTTCGAGCCAGAAGACTTGTATGAATTGTATGGACTTCCAAAGCCCCGAAACGGGCTACGCGTCGTTTCCTGATTTCCGCCAGCGAGCCATAACGGCCTTCTTGGCGGAGGCGGATCGCTCCTCTGCCGTCATGCTTTCCGCCCGCGCTTTTCCGCCTTTCAGGCCACCCTTGCGCCCGCGCGAGACCGCCGGCTGCTCCCGGTCCTCGACTTGTCCCGTAAGGATATCGACCATCAGCTTGGCAAGTTGGTTTGTGTCGCGCGGCCGCTTTGGGTGCTTTGCCATGCCAGGAATATGGCACGGCTGCAAGGCGTTTTCCATTGCCGTCAAGAGGCCTAAATTTCAGACTGACCCACTACCCAAATGCGGGTAGTGGGTCAGTTTGAATAAGGCAATCTTGTATGATTCGCACTTTTGCTCCTGCCGGAGCAGTTTGACAGTGGCTCGCGGCAGGCTTCCCGGCCCCGTAGTCCGGCGCGGGGAGCGATGTCGCGATGCTTGGTGCGCGACCCGCGCCTCACGATCTCGCGCCAGCCACTGCTTGGTGATTTTCGCGGAAATTCCTGGCCTGCGCACGTTGTCTGAGCGGGTTGATTGGCCGGCGCCGGTTCATTCGTTTTCCTTGACGGACCACTCGCCGGGTCTGCCGCCCAAGGAGGAGATTATACCTAAAGACGGTTCGCCGGCGCTGCACCGCGACGAACCGTCCACCATTCCGACGAACTCTCAATCGGGCTGTACTAGCTCTTGCTGCTCTTCCGTGCGGCGTCATAATTGAACTGGGGCGCGGCCTTCAGCTGATCGCTTGTCGTGTCCACTGTAGCTTGCCATTTTTTACTGGAGTTGTTGTAATTCCAGTTCACCGCGGATGGGTTGACTGCCACGTAATGCTGGCCATTGCCGAGGATCCCACGAACCGAGATGACGTACGCGGCAGTTCCATTTTGATCGATGGCCAGATCCTTGATTTTACCGATGTCCTGATTGTTGTTGTCGTAGATCTCCAATCCAACGAGATTGGAGCCGAACTTGTCGCCCGAAGGGGTTACGAACGTGCTGGCGCTCGAATCCGAACGCTCCGTAACAACCTCTGAGACAGAGTCCGGATTAATGATCATCATGATCGGGTTGCCGGACTTGTCTTTTGCTCGCACCAAAAATGACTCGGGCATGACCTTCACGTCGGAAAACCCTGACTGCTGCAGATCTGTTTTAATTTGCTGCCGCGCGGTTTGGGCTTGCTGGTTTTGGGCATTTGGCATGCGCGGATCGGTCGTCTGCGCCGCGGCGGCTTGGGCGAACAGCAAGGCTGTACCTGCTGAGAGAGTCAGCATTTTCATGGTAGTTTCCTTTCCAAATTTTGGCTCATTCATCAACCTCCCGCGGCGTGAACCGTTCCAACGGAGCCGTAAATTTTCGCCGGATTGACCGCTCGGCCGGCTCATCGGCGCGGAAGAGGCGGGCGGGGGAAGGCATGATTAATTAAGGATCCGCGTGCCGCCCAGGTGCCTTAGTATCGCCGAGGCCCGTGCTGGCATATGTCTTTCTTGCGGATGAAACACCCCTCTAGGCTATTGCTTTTATTGGGGCAGATTGAATACCTACCGCTGGAACCTGGTCAAACCCGCCGCGGCCGCCTATCCCAAATTTGGTGGTGGATTATTTTGGTGGTCTATTTTGGTGGTCTATTATGAAGATGCCTCTCGCCATCGTCGCCGCGATCGCCGAAAATGGCGTGATTGGCGACGGACGTGGCCTACCGTGGCATTTGCCGAGCGATCTCAAACATTTCCGCGCGGTCACCATGGGCAAGCCCCTGCTCATGGGACGCAAAACCTTCGAATCGATAGGGCGTGCCCTGCCCGGGCGCGAGACGATCGTCATCACCCGCGACCGTGCCTTCGACCCGTCACCCGGCGGTGGGAAAGCCAAGGCCATCCATGTCGTGCATGAGCTCGTCGCGGCGCTTGCGCTCGCGCAGGCGCGGGCGCAAGCGATGGGCGCGGAAGAGGTGATTTTGGCCGGCGGCGGGAAGCTTTACGAAAGTTTGATTGGCCGGGCCGAGCGCATGCATCTAACCTTCGTCGACATCGCTCCAAGGGGCGCGGTGTGTTTTCCCGCCATCGACTGGTCTAATTGGCTGGAAGTAAGCCGGGTTCGGCCATGTCCCGGGGCCAAGGACGAGGCAGCATTCGCTTTTGTCGATTTTGACCGGCGCCGCTGCTTATCATTGTAGTGCAAGTCATTGTAGTGCACGCGGGGCTCTCGTATAATGGCCAGGACAGGCCGGGTCCGATACGGGGCTGTGGCGGTATTGCCCGCTTTCTTGAGCATCACCTTTCAAAAGAGAATTCCATGCCGTGGAGCAGTGAAGGCGGAAATGGCGGCTCTTGGAAGCCCGGCGGCCCCGGGCCTTGGGGTCAAAAGCCGGGCGCGCCGCCACCTGAATTCGAGGAATTCCTCAAGCGTGCGCAGGAGAAGCTCAAGCAATGGATGCCGGGGCCGAGGGGAATGGGAGGGCGCGGCCTTCTTGCCTTGGCCCTCGTCGGCACGATCGTCTGGCTTTTGTCCGGGTTTTACACCGTCGGCCCGAACGAAGTCGGATTGAACAGGATTTTCGGCCGCTACACCGGCAAGACCGCTCCGGGGTTAAACTACAATTTGCCGATCCCCATCGGCAGCGTGGAGAAGCTCCAGGTCACCGATCGCAACACGATCAACATCGGCTTTGGCTTGCGCCAGGACGTGCGTACGCCGAGTGCGCAAAGCTCGCTCGATCTGCCCGAAGAGAGCCTGATGCTCACCGGCGATGAAAATATCGCCGACGTGAAATTTGTCGTGATCTGGCAAATCGATCCGGTGCGCCCCGAGGACTATGCCTTCAACATCGCAAACCAGCGCGAAACGGTGAAGGCGGTGGCCGAGAGCGCCATGCGCGAAGTCATTGGCCGCGGCCAGATTCAGCGAATTTTGACCGCCGACCGTCCAAAGATCGAGGCGGACGTGCAACAGCTGATGCAAGGGGTTCTCAAATGGTATAAGGCCGGCATTCTGGTGTTGCAGGTGCAATTGCAATCCGTCGATCCGCCCGAGCAGGTCATCGCCGCCTTCAAGGACGTGACCGCGGCGCAGCAGGATCAGAACCGTTTGCGCAACGAGGCCGAGGCCTACGCCAACCGGGTTGTTCCCGAGGCACGGGGCAAGGCTGCGGCAATTATCCAGGAGGCCGAAGGCTATAAGCTCCAAACCGTCGCACAGGCAACCGGTCAGGTTTCCCGCTTCAACCAAGTCTATGAGCAATATAAGAGAGCGCCCGAGGTGACGCGCGAAAGACTCTATCTCGAAACCATGGAACGTGTGCTCGGCGGCATGAACAAGGTCATTCTCGATCAGAGCGGCGGGCAAGGCCAGGGTGTGGTTCCCTACTTGCCGCTGGGGTCTTTGGCGCCCCAAGCGGGCGAAGGAGACCGCAAGTGAAGGGCGCGGCCACATTCGGCGCTATCGCCGCCATTATCGTCATCCTGGCCGTCGCGCTGGCTTCGGTGTTCACCGTGGACCAGACCGAGCAGGCCCTTGTCTTGCGGTTCGGCGAGCCGGTCGCCGGGCGCGGACTTATCACCACGCCGGGACTTCATTTCAAATATCCATTTGTAGAAAGCGTTGTTTTCCTCGACAATCGCATTCTGGTTGTCGAGGCGCCGAAACAGGAGGTGCTCGCGTCCGACAACAACCGGCTCGACGTCGATTCCTTCCTGCGCTATCGGATCGTCGATCCGTTGAAGTTCTATCAGACGGTCGGCTCGCCCGAGCGGGCGAACAGTCAGCTGGGCTTCATCTTAAACTCGGCGGTGCGCCGCGTGCTCGGCGAGGCGGATATGACCCAAATCGTCCGCGAAAATCGCGCCGATCTCATGGTCAAGATCCGCGAGCTGGTGAACCAGGAAGGCGGCCGCCTTGGCATCGCCGCCGTCGATGTGAGAATCCGCCGCGCCGATCTGCCCCGGCAGATTTCGGAAAAAGTTTTTAGCCGGATGCAAAGCGAGCGAGCGCGCGAGGCGGCGGAATATCGCGCCAAAGGATCCGAAACCGCGCAAACCACGAGGGCCAAGGCCGACCGCGACGTGGTGGTGCTGCTTGGCAATGCACAGCAACGAGCCGACCAGACGCGAGGCGCAGGCGACGCGGAACGAAATCGCATTTTCGCCGAGGGCTATGGCAAGGACCCTGATTTTTTCGCCTTTTACCGGTCGATGCAAGCCTATGAAACCGGGTTGAAAGGCGGCGATACGCGGATGGTCGTCAGCCCGAAATCGGACTTCTTCCGCTTCTTCGGCACGCCCAATGGACAGCTGGCGCCCGTTGCGCCCGCCGCGGGCCGCTGATAGCGTTGGCCTCTCCGAACACGATCCGACCCGCAAGTCATGACAGCAGGGCGGAGCGTTCCAAGGATAGCCACGGCTCACCCATGTACGAGGGCATGCAGGTTATTCACGCGCTCATCCAGGACGCGCGATCACCGGCCCGCAGGCTTTTTTAGCGCAGCGCGAGTTGCGCTAGTTTAGCGGAGCGATGGCCGCCGTTCCAAGGCACTTATGTTCCAAGGCACTTATGAAGTGCGCCG
The DNA here is from genome assembly GCA_963808645.1 of uncultured Alphaproteobacteria bacterium. Taxonomy (GTDB): domain Bacteria; phylum Pseudomonadota; class Alphaproteobacteria; order Rhizobiales; family Beijerinckiaceae; genus Methylocapsa. The sequence continues at coordinate 549,344 of CAWEGU010000015.1, read as the reverse complement.
AATGTATCAATGCTCCAGCCTGACCCGGATAGCATGGAATATCCCGCCGACTCACGGACGCGCTCTGCCACGCGGTGCCAAATCGGCAATGTCGAAGTAAGGTCCAGCAATCATACGGCTAGGCGCGGGGTCCATTTTGCGGCCGACGCTCGCGCCGCCGGTCATGTTGGGTTTGATACGCGATGCCCGCGTGGCACGCGCAATATGGCCCTTGGCCCGGCAGTTTCTTGGAGCCGCAGAAACGAAATTCAGACTGGGCCGGGTCGCCGATCGGCCAACGGCACATTGACTCGCGCAATTCCGAAATGGTGACGGGTTCGGATATCGGCACCACGACGTCCCGCACCGCTTGGGGCGCCGGGGCGTCAATCATGAACGGGTCAAAAGCGAGGGCCGTATTGCCGGCAATTCGCGGACTGTCTGCGTGCCGGTGGGCCGGGCGCCGCGGCGCCTTTTGGCGCGGCGGTGAAGCAGGACCCTTCCCCGATCGCGCTTTGATACGACCCGACAGCCCGAGCCGGTAAACCTTGCCGATCACTGCGTTACGGGTAATCCCGCAGGCAAGCTCACCAGCAATGCGGCTGGCGCTCCTTCCTTCGAGCCAGAGCTTTTGCAATAACTCGATTCGTTCATTGGTCCAGGACATCGAGGCCTCCTAGAAGGTCGCCAATTTGAACTGAGAGTCAGATGGAATTTCGCTAGTTTCGAAGTTAATCGGAATTGTTCCATCGACGAGGCATCGCTATGTAAAACATGTATTGCGCGCCCGCCGGCACAATTCCACGCGACACGTCTCATACTTTCCACCGAACGAGATCTCGCAATTATTATCCGGCAAGCTATACTAGCGATCGAATCGTATGCAAGCCACGTGTCGCGCCACGGAATGTTTTCAACAAGAGCTTGCGTCAAGCATGTGAGGTTATTCAGAAGCCACGGGACGGGACTGAGATGAAGTCGCTCGGACCGCAACCCTGCCGGAGCTCGAATGAAGGGCGCGGCCGCCGGCCTGCTCGCGAAGTCGAACGTTGATTCATTCTCATTTCGGTTCTGTATTCGCGTAGGCGAATCTTCAAGCATGGGGATTGGCCGGCCGATTGACTCGCCCGGCTGAGACTGACGGTTGCAACGCCTCGCTAGCGGGTCTCCGCGCGCATGCGGGGCGGCGCGCGACTGGACGCATTGTTTCAAGGTGAGCTTGTGCCGGGCTGACCGCTCAATCGGCGAGACACCCGCGACGCCGCGCGCACTGTCGTGCCGGGCCGGATGGAAAGCGTACCGGTACCCGCTTTGGCCTGATCATGCCGCAGATGTCGAGAACTTCTGCGGATCTACAGCGCCGACCTCGACGCGCATTTATCGGCGCCGAACCTGCGCATCATTTCGGAATGCGGGTCTCCGGACTTCGGACAAAGCAATGCATCAAAACTCTGATAAAGAATGCATGGGCAGTGCCGGCGCGGTCTTGCTTTAGGTCAACGCGCGGTCTTGCTTTAGGTCAAAACGTCATGCGCATGCTGACGATCCATGCATGATTATACATAGGTGTCAGCGGATCCGTTATGTGGTGATCAGGTACCACCGCGACTTGATAGGCGATGCCGAAGTTAAACTTCACACCGTTGTAGATCTGAAAACGGCCAAACATAATGCCAGGGCTCACAAAGAGCTGGTTTCTGCCGGCGCGCTCGCCGCTCGTCCATTGCGTGCCGTTGAAGGCGAATTCCGGCCAGAAATATTCACCAAAATGATATTGCAAGGTCGTGCTGGTAACGAGTGAGGTGCCGATGTGTTTCCGCTCGTCAGTCGGGAGCGTATAGGCAATCGTTCCTTGGATATCGAAATCGCCCCAGCCGATGCCACCCGCGATGGTGGAGGTGACAATCCAAGCCGGCCTGTTGGTGAAGGCGGTAATGCCGGTTGGCGCCTGAAATCCCTGGAAAGCACTCAGAATATAGTTTCCATTCTCTTCGTTGGCGCTGAGCAGCCGCTGCTTCATGGTGACGAAGTTCCCATCGGCGAAACCCGTTGCGGGCGCGACATTCATGCCTTTTCGGGCAACCTGCGTGCGCTGTTCGAAAGCTGGGACATTGATAAGAATTTCGTTGGTGGTGGTGGGAATCAGCTCCAGCCCCTTGCCGCCGAAATAATTGTTAACTTCCGCGCCATTCTCCAGGAATTGTTGAAATTGATCATATCTATGCTCTTCCTCGAGCCGCGGAGTGACGGTCGTAATCGGGGTCATCCAATGCGGCTGGCTCGCCTGCGCCGCGTCGACGCGATCGTACCAAGTTGCGAAATAATCGGCGACTGGATTTTCCGGAGCGACGGACGGTTCGGGCTGCGGCAAGGCCGACTCCGCCGCAAAAGCACCGCCCGGAAGGCTCGCCGCCAGGGAAGCGCTTACACAAAGAGCCAGCAGACTGGCGGCAACATTTGCAGAAGGTATTATTCGACCTGTCATTTCCGTGCCTGGCTCGCAAAATTAAGTCCAGTGCTCTCCCAATCAATTGGTAATAACAATGTATAACGATCACGTGGGTGCCCAAAAAAATCGCCTGGGTGCCGGTCAAGTTCTGAAAACCGCTGCGCGTTAGAATTGTCCCGGGGCCGCCCGATTTGCGCCAATTGAGCCGGAACGTCGGTAAGGGACGTTGTCATCGAGAACACCCTAGGTACGCCGGGCGCGGCCCCGTTGCGCAGAGCAATGCGTTCCTTTACAAAGACCTGAAATCGAGGGCGACACGATGGCCAATGACGAGGACGAGCTTGCCAAGAAAATAGCCGAGCGCGGCGCCAAGCCAGATTTGCTTCGCTATGAAACACCGGTGAACGGCGGCCAGCCCCAATCGGCCAAATCGGAGCTTGTCCCTACCCCGCCGCCGGAGGCGCGATCGCTTGGCGAACCGCAATTTTCCATGGAATTGCACACTCCGGGATCACCCGCTCCCGGACCGGGGACTCGGCGCCTGAGATGGTTGGCCGCCACCGAGATTGGCCGGTGAGCAAAACGAGCCGCGCTCGCTCATTCCCGCGCTTGCCGCCATCGCCATCGCCGGCGCGCTGCTGGGCGTCGGTGGAACGTCGGGGCTGTGCTACTTCGCGACTCCCAAGTCAACGGATTTGCCCCGGGCCAGCGCATTGGCGCGTTGAACGCGCGCATTGATTCGATCGAGTGCAAGGAGGATACCGGCGAATGGCGCCTTGCAGTCGCATTCGGGGACGGAGAAGGTTTTCGGAACCAAACCGGGGCAATGCGCAGGTTACGTCTGGCTAAGTCTTTGATATGATCGCCAAGCGCCGCAATAGCTCAGCTGGTAGAGCACCTCATTCGTAATGAGGGGGTCGGGGGTTCGAATCCCTCTTGCGGCACCAACAAAATCAATAAGGTATGAACGATTTCCGGCGATGGCCAGCGCAGCTACTTGCTTCGGTAAGCATACGGTAAGCAAAAATCCAAAATTGGCGCTCGGCAGCTTCAGTCCGAGCACCTAAGTCCCCATGCCCCGGCCAGCCTCACTGCAAAATCGACACCGCGCCGAAAAATCCGAACACCGCGACCGCTTTCCATCCTATCCTATCCCCGTATAAAGCCACAATGCGATTGCAGTTGCGAGATGCGTCATGATCTAGCCTTCGCCTGCGACATGTCACAGCTTTTGCGATGCCAAAGAAGTTTCGCGATTTCCTGGGCGAGGGCTCCATCGTCGTTACGGTCCGGCTTCGCTCTGCCCAGCGAACGAATGATTTCCGCCTGCCGTCTCTCAGCAACCTGGCCGTAGCTGGAAAACGTCGTCATGACACTTTCATGACCCAAGGTTTTGCGACCAAGCCTTGAATTCTTCCGGCGTTTGGCAAACCTCCTGCCCGAACAGGGCGAGGGTCTTACGGAAGGAATGGGGATTGAAATACGGCAGCCCCGCTCCCTCGAAAGCCGCTCGGAAAATCGTCCGAATCGGCATGGCGTTAGCCCAACATTTCCGATCGAGCCCGGCAACTTCGAAATGACGGCTCACACCAAACGCGATGCGCGTCGCCGGAAAGAGCGGATCGTCGAGCCCCCAAAGCCGCTCATTTTGCAGAAACGCCACCCATTCGGTGAAAATGGCGAGAATATCTTCGCACACAAAAAAAAATAGGTCGTGAAGGTCTTGGAGAATTTGGTCCGGACCTGTCTCGCATCCTGAAGAATCTTCCCATCGGCAAGATCGACATGCTTCAGCCGCATCGATGCAACCGCATTGTCGCGCACGCCGGTCAACAAAATGAACGCGATCAAGGCGCGGTTGCGCTTTTCGATATCGGTTCCAGAAGGCATGGGCTCGATGACGTGTCGAATTTGATCGAGTGTCGGAATGCGTTCTTCGTTGGCGGCTTTGGCGATGGCGGTATCCTTCGCGCGAGAGCCATTGGAAAAAAGCCTTGAGCGCCGCCAAGGTCGAGTAGGCCGTAGCCTTGCTCAAGGGCTCGTTTGTTCGAGCGTTGATCTGTCGCGCAAGGTGATTCTTAAAGGCCACCGCCTGTTCAATCCTGAAGGACCTGAAACTTTAACCGCGTGTAAACCTCGAACCGGTTCAGAGCCTTGGCGATGGCGTCAATCGACGCTTCGCTCCGCTGCTTCGCCTCTCTCTGAAAGGTGAAATAACGGCGCTTCGTCCGCTCGTTTTCGGCATTGTATGTCGTCATGGCTGATGCTCTTCGTCGAAGTCACAGTTTAGGGAGGGATCGGTTGTCTCGCCTATGCGTGGCACCGCCTTCGGTAACGCGCCACCCGAGTTCGCCTCGAATTCCTTCAGGCGATGATTGCTGGCGCGCCGATACATCGTGCCGCCGCACGCCGGGCAAACCGCCGAAATATTGCTGACCTTGTCCGAGATCGCCTGAACGATGACGACGTGCTCGGCGGGCGGCTTGGGCTCACGGCATTTGAAGCAATAGAGGTGGCCGGGCGGGCTTGGACGCTTTCCAGCCGTGCGTCGCCCCTTGAGACGGGCCGCCAAGACTTGCCCATGGACAAGGACCGGGCGGCTCTTGTCGATCGGGTGTAGACCGTCCTTGAGCCATGCCCGGACCGTGTTCTTGTGCTTGCCGCATAGGCGGGCGATTTCTTCCACCGAATAGCTCCGATGGATTTTGACTAACCGGTAATTGGGGTGTCGCTTCCCCATAGGCACGGTCACGCCTTGGCTGAAGACGACTTTTGCGGCGCGCCGATGCGCGCTTGCGCCCATGCGTCCAGATCGGCCGGCGCATAGATCGGCGTCCGGCCCGCTTTGCGATAGATTGGCCCACCGCCGACGACGGCGAGCTTCGCGAGCCATCGCGTCGAACATGGCAGGCCCCAGGTTTCGCGGATATAAGCAGCCGCGTCAGCGCGCCGAAGGTATTTTGAAGAATTCACAATCCACCCCCATTCAATCCAAAGCAATCGTCAGCTAGTCGCGGGTATTCGGGGCGATGGATGCTTCAGAAAAGGACATTATCCTTCTATTTTGAGAATACATTTCGTCGTTAAAGTTTCGCTCATTCTCGAGGCTGGCAAAAGGCATCTCCGTAGTACACAGCCAACTTAAAGCGGTCATGCGGGCAGTCTTCGCGCCAGGAGTCGGCATAAAGCTGCTTTGCTTCCTCGGGGTGACTTTGGGCAAATTCTGCAATCTTCCCGGAGATTGTTTGAGCCCAGCGAAGGCCGCGTCGAATCGGCCGCTCCCAATTTATTTCAGGTGGTTCGCCCCCGGGCAGGCTTGCCCACGCAGCGGATAGAAAATTGACAAAATCGCCACCCGCCGTGGTTCGGCCAGGCAGTTTCTGAGTCAATCTTTCCCAGCCAAGCGCAAGGGCCGCGACAAACAACGCTTTCCATTCATCCTTGGGACGGCCTGCGGAAACGGCGAGGCGTGCAATATCAGCTTCAACGCCTTCAATGATGAAATCCATTGCGGGCAACGATTCAGCCATCGTATCCTCGGCGTCAAAGACCTTACGTGATCTGCCCGTGCGTTCTTCCCATGGCAACCTAGACTCGCCGCTTGGAAAGCCACGCGATTTTACAGACGCTAGGCAGCTATGCACAGCGGTTCGCGCCAAACGTAAATTCTCCAAAATTTTCGACAATTCCGCCGACCGCGCGTTTTCATCCTTCGGAGGACGCAACGCGCAATACTGGCCGCCTGGTCCAAAATGATTCGCGAATAAACATAGGGCGCCATGCTGGTACGGCAGCCAAGCGAACGGAAGCTGGTTATGCGCTGCGCCGTTTCTTTTGAGCCCGACCGCTGGATTCGATCAACCTCATCATCGATAGGCAGCCGCCGTTTACGATCTAGAATGCGTTCGCGTTCCTCTATTGCCGACAGCGCGGATATGCCGAAATATTGGTCATAAGCGGGGCTCAATTTTGCACGCATCAAAAACGAAAATGGATCAGAACCGCTCCAGCTCTCCCGCAGCCACCTTTCAAACTCTTCCTGCTCCTTTTCAAACCCTTCTTGTTCCTCTTTTTGATCCATTTTGTCCCTTGATGGATGACCCGAGAATCATGTCCCTGTGCCGGTGATGCCCCGCGCTGGACTATTCTAAGGGGTTGCTTCATGGAATGCCGGTATTGGATTGGATCGGGGAAAAAGGCGGTGGTGAACGATCATCGCGAGGTGAAGCAGATGTCCTGCATGCGGCCGACACATATTGGAACGGTATCTATCCGTTCATCGACTATTCGACCGGCGGCGGCATCGACGGCATGATCGCGGCATCCGACGCTAACCTTGCGGCGACGACGGACAAGACCATCATCATTCCGGGGCATGGAAAGCCCGTCAGCAACAGAGCCGAACTCAAGGAATTCCGCGACACGCTGGTCGCAATCCGAGAGAGCGTTGCGGCGCTCAAGAAGCAAGGACGATCGCGAGACGAGACGGTCGCGGCAAAGCCGACCGCTGCCTTTGGTGCCAAGTGGGGCAACTTCGTCATCGACCCCGGCTTCTTCACCAGGTTGGTCTATGAAGGCGTGTGATCATGACGGTCGTCCCGTGGCTGAGCAGCGGGCGCTCTTAGTCAATAGTGGCAACAGCACAGGCAAGGAATGTGTCGCATGGGTACAATTACAACCGAAGACGGGACGGAGATCTTCTATAAGGACTGGGGCAAAGGTCAGCCCATTGTGTTCAGCCATGGCTGGCCGCTGTCGGCCGATGACTGGGACCCGCAGATGCTGTTCTTCCTCAAGCACGGCTATCGCGCCATAGCGCATGATCGCCGAGGCCATGGCCGGTCCACTCAGGTAAGCGACGGTCACGACATGGATCACTATGCCGATGACCTGGCGGCGATGACCGCGCATCTCGACCTGAAAAACGCGATTCATGTTGGCCATTCCACCGGCGGCGGCGAGGTGGCCCGCTACCTAGGACGGCATGGCGAGAGCCGGGTGGCGAAAGCGGCCCTGATCAGCGCGGTGCCGCCGCTGATGGTGAAAACGGCGGCCAATCCGGGCGGCCTTCCCAAGGACGTGTTTGACGGATTGCAGGCCCAGCTCGCGGCCAATCGCTCGCAATTTTATCGCGACCTGCCGGAGGGGCCTTTCTATGGCTTCAACCGGCCGGGCGTGAAAGCCTCGGAGGCGATCATCCAGAACTGGTGGAGGCAAGGCATGATGGGCGGCGCGAAGGCGCATTACGACGGCATCGTCGCGTTTTCGCAGACCGATTTCAGTGAGGACCTCAAGAAAATCACGGTGCCGGTGCTGGTGATGCACGGCGACGACGATCAGATCGTTCCCTACGCCGACGCCGGACCATTGTCGGCAAAGCTGCTGAAGAACGGGACGCTGAAGACCTACAGGGGCTTCCCGCATGGCATGCCGACCACGCAGGCCGACACGATCAATGCCGACCTGCTAGCCTTCCTGAAAGCCTGACGCTGAGGCGATGGCACAAGCGACGAAAGCAACGTCTGTCCTAGGGACTAAAACTTCCAGCATCAGGGTGCTGGAGGACTGTGGCAATCTTTCCCTCGCAGCGAACTTAATAGTACCGCGGGATTGGTCCGTTATGCGGCGTCGTGCGGCCGCCAAGGTCCAGACTAATTTCATCGACATAGCACCATCCCCACCCTTCCGGCGGATCGTAGCCTTCGATGATGGGATGGCGGGTCTTGCGAAAATGCTTGGTGGCGTGACGGTTTGGCGAGCTGTCGCAGCAGCCGACATGGCCGCACGTCCGGCAGAGGCGCAGATGCACCCACGCCGAACCAAGTTTCAGACATTCCTCGCATCCGAGCGCGCTCGGCGTTACGTTACGGACAGTTTTGGCATGCGCACATTCGTCGGGCATCAAGCTCTCGCAATCTCAGCAGCAGACGTGGCGGCGCTACGGCTCCGGGCCAGATAGGCATGAAGCGCCGACACCACCTGGGCACCCTCTCCGACGGCAGCGGCGACGCGTTTGACCGAACCCGAGCGTACGTCGCCGATGGCGAACACGCCAGAGCGATTCGTTTCCAGTACGTGACGTTTTTCGCCGCCAACTTCACCGGTGCGGACAAACCCCTTTTCATCTAGCGCCACATCGCATTGGGCAAGCCAGTCTGTATTCGGTTCGGCGCCGATGAAAAGGAAAAGGTGACTTATAGCACGCGTCGATTCTTCATTGGGCGAGCAGTGGCGCCAACGCAGACTTTCGAGATTCCCGTCGCGACCTTCCAACGCGGTGACCTCGCAACGGGTCACCACTTCGATATTTGGCTGCGCTTTGATGCGCTCGACAAGGTAATGGGACATGGTCTCTTCCAGACGTTCGCGGCGAACCAACAGCCACACCTTCTTGACGTGGCTCGCTAGATAGACAGCCGCCTGTCCGGCCGAATTACCCGCGCCGACCAGCGCCACTTCCTGACCGCCGCAAAGCTTCGCCTCGATCGGGGAGGCCCAGTAGTGCACCGACGATCCTTCGAACTGTGCGAGGTTCGGCACATCAAGGCGTCGATAGCGCGCGCCGCTCGCCACCACGACCGCGCGAGCCCGCAAGCTCTCATTATCGCCAACGGTCAGGTGATAGCTTTTCCTGTTTTCAATTGTTCGCTCGCTTAACTGATGCGCTTGGTCCGGTATCACCATTTCCACGCCAAACTTCTGTGCCTGATTATAGGCGCGCGCCATCAAAGCCATTCCCGAAATACCGGTCGGGAAACCAAGATAGTTTTCAATGCGCGAAGAAGCGCCTGCCTGTCCGCCGAAGGCGCGGCAATCGAGCACTATGACCTCCAAGCCTTCTGAGGCAGCGTACACGGCGGCAGCCAATCCCGCGGGGCCCGCGCCAACGATCGCGACGTCATAGACCTTCTTCCCATCTATCGGCCGCAACAGGCCGATACAGCGCGCGAGCTCGTTCTCGCTGGGGTTACGCAGCAACTTGCCGTTCGGACACAAAACGATGGGCAAATGATGGGCGTTCACATCAAAACGCTCAATCAAGGTCTTCGCACAAGAATCGCTGTCGGAATCGAGTACGCGATGTGGCTGGCCGTTCCGGGCAAGAAACCCCTGCAAGCGCAATACGTCTGCATGACTTGCGTGTCCAATGATGACCGGGCCACTCGCGCCGCTTTCCAACAAACCCACACGGCGCAGGATCAACGCCCGCATAATCCGCTCGCCAAGCTCGGCCTCCTGCACCAATAGATCGCGGAGTCTGTCCGACCGAACGACGAGAGCTTGAACCGGCTCTAGGGCATCGGCGTCCACCAGGGACGGGCGGGCGGAGAGCTGTGCCAGTTCCCCCGCAAATTGTCCCGGCAGGTGCGTGACGATGGTTTCGCGCTGTTCAGGTCCACAACCCTGGGTGACTTCTACCTTGCCCGAAAGCATTACGATCAAGCCCGGCGCAACGTGCCCCGCTCTTACGATCCGTTCTCCCGTTTCATAAAACTTCGACTCGCCGAAGCGGCGAAGGCGATCGATGTCCGCCTGCGTCATCGTGGGAAACATTTGGTCCCGCCGGGCACCGAGCATCGGAAGCGCAGATTGAGACATGGTCATCCTTCAACAATGCCGCTGTCCCTTGACAGGACATTCAGATTTCAACGTAGCGGGCCAAAGCGGCAATCTCAACCTCGAAATCTGGTCATCGGAAGGATATCGGCTTAAGAAAAGCGCCACAATAGAAGTCGCCTTTGTGCTCATGCTGACAGGCACGGGAGAAACGGAAGAGTCCTTCCTTGCGTGCGCTTCTGGTCGTCGCTCACCCGCTCGATAACGCTTTCGCCAAGGCCGCCGCTGAACGCATCCGCGCGACGCTCGAGCGCCGCGGTATCGAGGTCGACATGATTGATCTTTACGCTGACGACTTTGACCCGTGCCTTACCGGCGCCGAGCGTCGCGGCTATTTCACGACACCCTATGATAGCAAGGCCGTCGCCGGCTATGTCGCGCGGCTCATGCTGGCCGAGAAGCTCGTTTTCGTCTTTCCGCAATGGTGGTTTAACGTGCCGGCGATCCTGAAGGGCTTCTTCGATCGTGTGCTCGTGCCCGGCGTTGCCTTCGACCACCCTTCGGGCGGTGGCCCACTGATCCCGCGGCTCACTCGCGTCAATGCGCTTTGGGTGGTGAGTTCGACCGGCGCACCATGGTGGGTCACGCGACTGTACATGGGCGACCCGGTCCGCCGCCAGATTGCCCGCGGCATCATGCCCCTTGTCGGCCGCAAGGCAAGTTTCCGGATGCTGACCCTATACGACATGGACCGCATGACCGAGCAGCGCGCTGGCGCCCTCCTCGACCGCCTCGAACAGGCTTTTCGGCGCTTCTGATCAGGCGGCCGCGGCGCTTACCTTGACTCCCTCACCATTGGAACCGTCCGCAACGATGCTTCCTTCAGCACCGACTATTTCATTCGGACCGCCACCGCGAAGCCCAACAACCTGGTCAACACAGGGCAGGAGACAACCTACTTCTATCAGGACTTGGACGCGGGCGGCGCGCGCCTCCACGGAGTGAACCGCTACATCATCACATTCGCCAAGGATCAAACGCCCCCGGTCGACGGCTTCTGGTCGCTGACCTTTACAACAAAAATCACTTCTTTGAGCCAAACCCTCGATCGCAGAAACCTGGCGCAGAAAGCACCCCGTTAGTAGCTGATGTCAAACCTCGCGGACTGGACCTGCCTCGACGCCTCCTACCGGCGGGGCCTCGCGCCAGAGCCACAAACTATTAGTCTCGGACTGGGCCGAGCCGGGAAAGCGCGGCTGACAAAGAAGCGCCGCCCGTGTCGGAATCCGAGCGGCGAGCGATCGCCTACGATCAGGGAGAGATCGTCACCATTCCATCCCTGCCCGACAAGGCTGAGTGGGACGGGTTCGACGCCGCGCGCCGCGCGATGTCCGCCAGGCTCTCGAGTGCTGTCCCGGCCCACCGATACAACATCAGGCATCCCCAATCAGCCGGATCATGACATGACGCGAATCGCCTGGAGGTAGCTATGGCCACCACCTTTAAGGTCAACGGCGTCGATCGGACGGTTGATGTTGATAGTGACACCCCTCTCTTGTAAGTGCTGCGCGATGTGTTCGGCATGACCGGAACGAAGTTCGGCTGCGGCATGGCACTCTGCGGGTATTAAAATCCGTCACTTGAACCCAATTGGCCAGCCAACAAAATACGAGCTTTCCGCCGCCACGGAATCATAAAAGAAACTTGCCCCGCTGCTGGGCGTTGAGAGCGGAAACCTCCATCATAAGGGGAACGGGAATGACTGTAACCACGCTGGGCATCGCGCATATTCAACCAATCGTCTCATTGATCGCCGGGATTCTCATCTTAGTCATGCCGCAGCTGCTTAATTACATCGTAGCGATCTTTTTGATAGTCTCGGGCATCCTGGGCCTCGGGCTAATCCAATGATGACGCCAGAGCCGCATGCCCCCACAAGATCCGCCGTCCAGGTCAGGTACCTCGGTTCTCACGCACTCCTCTCAAAATCATTGATCGTTCGTAGCGAGACTCGAGATGTCTCGGCAAGCTGTTCTCTCGACCAATCGAGAAGCGCTCGCGCGAGCGGACGCGACGGCCGCTCAGCTGCGTGAGGCGACTTGCACCGACGACAACTCGGATCCTGGTAAAATAGGCATCAACTTGCTTCGCAGGCAACGGAAATGGCTATTCGCTGATCGGCGCCTGCCCGGCGCACCAACGAATGAATCGACTCACCTGAAAATGACTATTCAAGAGATCGTATCACGCGGCCGTGCGTGATTTTGGACGTCGCGCCGCGAGGGCTATTGTCCGAACAGGCGAACCTGTTTCGGCGTGGGGGACCATTCCCTACAACTGTATCGCTGGCTCTGTCACAATTTCCGCCTCTTTCTACTTCTGTCGGGCAGCCGGCCTGACGCACTCAAGCGTGCCCAGCTTGATCATCTCTGCACGCACACGCTCAAAGGCCCCTGACGAGTCACGTGAGAGAGTCAGTTCGTCTTGAGAGCCACCCTCTTGCTGCTGCTGTTGATGGTTCTGCTGTGGACCAGAGGAATCGAAAGCAATTTGAGTTATTGGAGCTTCCTTGATTTCCTCAAGGCTGAGGTACTCGCGATTCCGCGAGAGAAGCCCCCAAACCTCCTGTCCACCGGCCGTGAGCCGAATGCCTCCTGCTCGAACCAGGATTTTTCTTAATTCATCGTCGGTGAACCCGCAAAGGTGATACTTTAAGACGCGAAATGTGCGATAGGGCCATTTGCGGTCCATGAGTATCTCACGAGCCACGCCCTCCGCTGCAAACTCAAGATTGGAATTATGGTGCACATTTCTATTGGTGAAGATGATAGCCATCAAAACCATAATCAAGGTGATGCTTAAGGATACCACACCGGCGATAATCGCTGCATTCATTTGAACCGAAAACCAGGTCATCTGGTCTCCCAGCAAGTGTGTGCCAAAAGAGATCAAACGATAGGTGCATGGTGTTAAGACTTCCTTGCCCAAGCCGATCGCCTGATGACCCTAACTCGCTTCTTTGAATTATAGGAGTCAAGTTAATAGAGCTTGGACGATTCTGGCTCAGAAATAAGAGTTGTCCGTGCTCTAAACGGCTTCGGTCGTGCTTGGGATTTTCCAGATCGGCCGCGGCTCGGCGGGATTCAATCCGCTCAGCGGAGCTCGCCCACTAGCCGCATCCGATGGTGTTTTTTTGGCAAGATCTCTCGAGGTAGAGCGCCCGTTTAGGCGCGGCAAAGATCAGCCACAATTCCGATTTCCTAATGAAATCTCAATAACGAAAAGCCAGTTCGAGCTTGGATCCTCAATCGCGCGGCATGGATCGGCCCGCGCGATCCACCGCGTTACCGAAACAGGAGGCGGAAGCATGAGTGATATTTTTACGAAACCGCGCCCGATGATCGACTTGGACGAATTTGAAAGGCACCTCTGCCGACCATGCTCCACCGATCAAAGGGGCGGTGAACCGCTCGCCGAACTCGCCGAACTGCTCCGCATCATCGGTGGTGAAGACGAGTCTCATGAGACCGATTTCGAACGAAAAACTCCGCTTTCAGCAACGGCGCGGCAGGATACAGGAGGACCGGGGGAGTTGAATCGGCCTGATGCGCAAGTGCACCTGGTCGGCGGCGATTTCGCTGCGATCGAGGCCGGGTTGCTGGGCACGAAGCAGCCACAAGCAGCAATGGCGGAAGCCGAGAGGTCAGCGGTCGAGGGCAAAGAACCAAACGCGCGAGCGCCCCTCATCGGCGGCGATTTCGCTGCAATCGAGGCCGGGTTGCTGGGTGCACCGCGAGAACAAGCCATGGCGACGGTTTCAGCAGCCGATATATCAAATGCTTTTTCGAGCATGGACATCGGATCGCAATGTTCCCTCCCTCAGGACAACCAGTTGGTTTCCCGCCACGCCGGCGTCGCCGACGGGCAAAACAGAGCACGGCGCCCCCACTATGTCATGGGTGCGATCGTCATCGTGGCAATGGCAGGCATAGCCGTAGGTATTGGCCTTAAAAGCCTGGCTTCAGGCCCGCCCGAGATCGCATCGATCAAGGCCGACAGCGGAGCAGCCAAGCTACAAGGGGACGCCGCGAGCGGTGCGGACGCTCGCGCCCAGGAAGCCGCCATTCTCAGCAAGCCGCCGGAACGATCGCCGATGACTTTTGTCAATGGCACCGAACGAACCCTCGACTTGCCGCAAGTGGAGGAGAAAACGCTGCCCCCCGAACTCCACGCCCAAATCGATGACAGGCCTCCGGCCGTACCGTCGGCGCCCGCGCAGGCACAAACGCCCCCTGAGCCGCTTAGCATCGCAGCTCCCATCGAGTTCGGCAAAAATGAAAACCGATGTGGTCCGGCCGGATGGCACACTTCTCTCTCCGGAGGCCACACTCCTCTCTAATGGCACGCCGCCGCAAGCAAATATCAATGAGGCGCCGCTTCCAGCGTCGCAATCCCCTGCGGCAGCCAAGGCTCCGACGCCGAAAGCGCTGGGCCGCGTGGCGAAGCCGCGAAAGCCTACCGCGGCAAGAGATCCGGTCCGTCACGGCCAGCCTCGCCAGATCGCGAACAAGGCCAAGGCGACGCCTCTGAGCCCAATCAACACCGAGCCAGCACCGATCGGCGATCCCAAGGCCGCAACACCGACGACCCAGCCAAGCCCGGCAAGCAATGGGGCTGTCGGATTTGTGCAGAGCGCCGTGAACTCGCTCACCACCGCCACCGCCAAGTTACTGGAGTGGGGACGAATTGAAACTGGTTCTCGCCCGTAAGCAGGGGCGAGCTGACCGCCGGTGCGATCGGTTCAAACCAAGGCTGCAACGCGCGTCGCGGCCCTGCTGTAGTATCTTGAACGCATGACATGGCCGCTAGCCTTGGCAGGCGGGCGACCAGACGCAACGCACGTCCAGTCTAAGTCGGCGCCAAGATTGCGCGGTATTTGGCGGTGAGGGACGATCAGCCTTTGTGCAATTTGTACTTAATGACGAAAGGCCCGCAGGCGATCCGTGATCTGGCGGACGCCATGCGCGACCGCGCAGGCAATCTGCCACCGCCGTACGGGATCTTCCCGGACTACTCCGCCCCGATTGTCCGAAACCAACCCGAGGGTCGCGAGCAGATGATGGCGGGCGGGGAACACGGCCAATTCGGCGAAAAGCGAGATTTGGCTGCCTTTCCTGGACACTTACAGAACCATGTGCCTCGCGCCGCGGCCCGACTTTAGGCGCGACTTGGCCGGTGTGCTGGCGATGGAGCTAGCCGCATAGATTAAGGCCTTAGCTCGAATGTGACTTGGGCTGGTGACATTTATATGGGGGCGTTCCAGAGACGCGGAAACTTAATTGCGCAATGGAAGCGAGTGGCGCCGCTTCTTCCGGCAAGCCGGGTGAGCCAGGCCGGGCGGCAGCGGATATCCGCCGTTTTTGGAGGCGGTGCTCTGGATGGCGCGCCTCAGCGCCATGGCGTGACCTTCCAGACCAATTCGGAACTGGAATGCAACCTTCAAGCGCTTCCGACGGCGAAAAGGGCGTATTCGAACGTCTTTTCAGGGGGCATTGTCCAAAGATCCCGACTTAGAATACGCCATGATCGACGGAACCATCATCCGCGTCCATCAGGATGGCACGGGCGCAAAAGGGGGACTCAAAATCAGGCCATCGGTCGTCGCCTTGGTCGGCGCTCTTGGCAACCTTGCCCGATTCGTGCCGCTGCCCGGACAACGGCATAACAGCATCGCCGCCGCGCGACAGGATCGTGATCGACGCGCTGATCGGCGACAAGAGCTTTGCCAATGGTTAGCTCCGCAAGGAACTCGACGATCACGGCGCGATCGCCGTGATCCCGCCCAAAGTCGATCGCAAGACCGCCATCTCATGCGATTGCTCGTGGGCGCCATCTCGTCGAAAACTTCCTTTGCGATCCCAAGCGATGGCGAGGATCGCAACGCGATCCGACAACACTGATCAGAGCTTGCCGCCACGATCAACCCCGCCGCAACAATCAATAGACCTCGGGATTTGCGAAGCCAGCGTCGGCGCGGAAATAGATGCGCGAGAGCTTGCCGTGATACCGCGCCACGACAGGCTTCAGAATGCCGTCCACCGGGTTTCCTTTCCTGCTCCAGTGTGTCTCATATGCCAACTGCGGTTACTGCTGGCGGCGGTGGACGGCTGTGGCCTCGGTCCAAACCGCGATCAGCCGATCCTCATAGCCACGTTCCGGGTAGCGCTCGATCTCGCGTGCCCCGGCCACGACCGCCTCTTCCCATGCGCCGAGATTGCCGAGCAGGCGCATTACCGCAGCGGCCATCGCGGTGGTATCGCCGCCGGTGATCTTCACGCCGCTCTGCAGCACTTCGGCGGCGCCGGACTCGGCCGGATAGATCACCGGCACATGGTGCTGCATCGCTTCCAGGACCACCATGCCGAAGGGTTCGGCGCGGGACGGGACGAGTAGCGCGCTGGCGCCGCGGAACGCCGTGCCGCGCTTGTCCCAGCCGAGTGCTCCGAGCGAGGAGACGCGGTGTTGGCCGAGCTGCCAGTAATCCGGGCCGTCGCCATAGGCTGCGAAATCTGCAGTGAAGTCGCTGTTCCGGACCTGATCGGCGACCTCGCAGAACCGATCGACGCCCTTCTGACGGGAGAGGCGGCCCAGGAAGACCACGCGATGGGTCTCGAAGCGGCCCATTTCGGCGGTTGGTGCGGCGCCTTCCGACAGACTGTTCGGCACCACATCGACCGTGTGCCGGCCGGCGGGGTCATAGGCGGCAACCAGGGTACGCTGTGTCGCCTCGCTTACAGTCACGATCCGGGTGGCGTTCTCGAACGCGCTTTGCTCGATGCGCTCGGTCAGGGGGTCGGCGTTGCCCGGCTGACGGTCCGCCTCGGTCGAATGGAAATGCGCGATCCAGGGCACCTGGATACGTTCGGCCGCCGCACGAGCGGCATCGAACGTCACCCAGTCATGTGCGTGGATCAGGTCGGCGGGGTGGTCCACCACGTAATCCCGCAGGCGCTGGGTGAAGGCTCTGATTAGGCGAAACAGGATGGAGCCAGACAATGGCCCGGCGCGATAGGGGCTGCCGTACGCCCCGCCGGCGGGCGATGTGTATCCCGACCAAAGGACGCCCCCGCCGCCATAGGGCGACGCCCTGGTGCAGCTCGGCCGTCTGGCGTAAGGCGCCGACATGGCGGTGACACCATAGAGCGAGCAGGCGCCATCGGCGACGGCCTCCGCGGGTACCTCGACATCGAGTGTGACCACCGGCACGTCGACGCCGAAGGGCGGCGGATCGAGGATCAGGGAATTGCGCGCCCACGGCACCACCACGGTCACGTCGGCACCGCGCCGCCGCAGGTTGCGCATCAAATGATAGCAGGCGGTCCAGGTGCCCCCGGCTACCATTGGAGGGATTTCCCACACCAGCATCAGCACGCGTTGCTTCGGCACGGCTAGGCCGTAGATGTGGTCGAGTTCGGCGCGCACGGGGTCGTCAAACAGCGCCTGACGCCAGTTCCGAGTGGCGTCCCACGGCACGCCACGCCAGCCCGGGCCGATGTTTCGAAGATCGGCACGGTCGAGATCGAGGTTCAGCACCTTCATGTTCGACAGTGTTGCGCGGGTGAGGGTCGCGCCGGCGAGAGTCGCGCCGGCAAGGTCGGCATAGGTCAGCACCGCGTCCCGGAGCGTGGCGCCATCGAGCCGCGCGCCCTGAAGCCCGGCCGCCGTCAGGTTGGCACCGGTCAGATCGGCCCCGGAAAAGCGCGCATTCTCCAGCACCGCGTCGCGCAGGTCGACACCGGCGAGGTGGGCCTTGGTCAGGTTTACATCGGGCAGGCGCACGCCCTGCCAGCTGACCTCGGCGAGCAGCTCGGGCGCAACCGCCCCGATGGCCCTCTCAACCGCGAGACGGATGCCCTGGCGGACTGCCGGCTCCTCGTCATTGAAGCGGGCGGCGGCGATCAAAACCGTGAGAGCCTGGGGGTGGAAATCGGCGCGATCGGCCGTAAAGAAGGGCAGCAGCCCGGCCGCCCCCACTACGCGTTGACGCCATTCGGTGGAGACGAGGTGGGTGAACGTTTCGCTCAAGGCGGTCCCGAGCCGATCCTGCCGTTCCTTTTCCCGCGTTTCCAGCTCCTTCGCGCTGGCCTCGAGCCGGTCTTGCCGGTCTTTCTCGCGGGCGTCGACATAACCGCGGAGAGCGAGGATGGCGCCGACGATTGCGGTCAACGTTGCGACCGCCGCGCTCAAGCCTGCCGTCAGGCTGATCGGAACCTCGCCCTTGCTGTCGTTCTCGATTTGCTTGCCGATCAACTCCTGACGGGCTTTCTCACTGTCGAGCCGATCTTTCGGCGTGGCGGGATCGGCGGCAGTCTCGGCGCTCCGGACCACCGCGCGAAGAGAATAGGCGTTCCACACCTGAAGCCCGGCCAGGAGGGAGGCCAAAATCAAGAAGAGCACAACCAGGTAGAGGGATTTCTCCGAACTGGCCAGCTTCGTCATGGATTCCTCCCCATACATCCCCCGTCGCGAGCTATATACTGCATCCTGCGTGTCGCTACCGGGAGTGTGGCTTCCCCGCGGGCCGTACCAGTTGTAAGGAAATTGCCACATAGTGTCGCGAGTTCGCAGCGTTTTTTGGAGCAGTTCGTCGTTGCGCTCGCCGCCATGGTAGCGGCGCGCATCGCTGCTTGGTTTTCCACCTTCCACTGATCCCACGTCCACGAACCGATGTAGCGGCGAGAAGCGCCAGTGCGAAAATCGCATTGAGTTGACGACCCGCGCTCAGCCTCTCGGTGGGCGGCGTTGGTGGTTCGTTTGCCCTCGCACGGGCCAGCTCGCCGAGCGGCTGCATTTGCCATCTGGGGCCTACACCTTCGCTTGCCGGAAAGCCTATCGACTGGCCTATCGATCACAGCGCGAAACGCCGCGTGATCGCGCCCTGTCCGGCGCGTTCGCGCTACCCGAAAGCTCGGTGCCGACGGCGGGATCGGCGATTACGTTACAAAGCCCAAGGGCATGCGCACTTTTGAACGCGCCATGGAAACAATTGACCGGGCGGAGGGCATCGTCGACAGGCACACCGTTCTCCTGCTCGATCGCCTCAACCGGATCATTTCCCGATAGCAACCCACAAGATGGCCCAGAGCCGGCGCTCATGTCCTGAGCCTCGAAATCGTGGCCATGCTGACGTTGTAAGATCGGGCGAGGTCTTTCAACGTCGCGCCCTCCGCGCGGCGCTGGCTCGCTTCAAAAGCCGGGATAGACGATAACGAGCCGAAAGTGTTTGGCGAGCGGAGGGGCTATAAGCCGTGAGCAATTCAGAGATGATCTCGCGCAATTCTGTTTCGTATTGAACATTGGGCGAATTTGCGATTTCGACCCCTATTCGCAGGGATCGGGTCGTGAGTGTGCCCGGATGCCGATCGCCCGAGACTTCCGCTTGAATTGGAAGATTGGCTTTTAGCGCAACCGCACCATTCAAGCGGCTTAGTAGCAATGCGGCGGAATTCCGGACGAATTCCGAGGCTGCAACGCGTTTGAGACGTCTCAGTTAAGGAGAGATCGCCGGAAATGCGGATCATGGCGATGATCTCGCGCAGATCCACTTTTTCAAATCCTTATGCGTGCAAAAGCTTCTCCGATGATGAGCACCTTCGAGCCGTTTTCTCCGACACGATATCCACCAACTTCAAAATGAGCCTTCGCCATATCGCGCAACGTTTGTAGACGTACCTTGTGGTGTTCGTTTTCAAAACGCCATTTGTCTGCCGGATGCTCCTGCGCTATATGCAGGACATCTTCGCTGGCGATCACATTCCGGATCATACGAACACCGCCGATTTCTGTGTCAGAACCGGTCAGCGAGAAAATGACTTTCTTTTCGAACGTTGATAAATCAAGCAGATGCGCCAACACACCATCGGCAAAATGCGGTACAAGAACATTGCGCGCCGCTTCAAGAATCGCTCCCTGATGCTTTGGATTCGAATCCTTTATGAATCGATGTACCCAATTACATCGACAGGCTGCCGCTATGAGCCATTTACGAACCTTGTCACCATGAATAACGGTGTCGATATGCTCGACCATACCGAGATTCCTCAATTTTAAAGTTCGATATCCTTCTCTGTCGACATCCGAAACCTCATTCACAGAGTGCACATAGCGGTGCATATGGCGATTCCCGCGTGACTGCCAGCGTATCTTAAACCAGGCATAAATGCTTCCTGCACCCATCAGCAAGAAAATGGAGTTGTAAAAGACTGAAACGTGGATGGGCTTTATCACAAACCCAAAGATACGCATCACATTGTCGTCCATTTGGGGTTCCTTCAACCGTTTCTAACTAGGCTCAGACAATACTAAGCTATGATCTTCCGGGAGCGACCAACGGCGGCAAGCGGCCGGGGTCGAATTTCAACCATAATCACAAATGATATCAAGTTCGTAAGTGCTGTTGCGAAAATCTTGATGGGTTGGACGGCCCCGCTCCCCGGCATGATGTGCCATAACGTGGTCATCGGTGAACGCCACAACTGAGAGGAGCTGTCCACTATGCATATTACCACGATCGGTCTCGATCTTGCCAAGCACTGGTTTCAGATTCACGGCATCGACGCCGCCGGAAGGGTGGCCATCAGACGAAGGCTGCGCCGCCCAGAGGTCGTCGAATTTTTCCGAAGGCAAGAACCCTGCCTGGTTGGCATAGAAGCCTGCGCGACGGCGCACCATTGGGCGCGCGAGCTGATCGCGCTGGGGCATGAGGTGAAGCTCATGCCTCCGGCCTATGTGAAGGCTTACGTCAAGCGCAACAAGAACGACGCCGCCGATGCCGCGGCGATCTGTGAGCCGGTAACCCGCCCCTCGATGCGTTTCGTGCCGGTCAAAGACGTCGATCAGCAATCGGTGCTGATGGCCGCTGGTCCTGATGGAGTTCGCGGATCGGGTCCCTATCAAGAATGCGCGCTCAAGAAGCGCGTTGAATTATTCGGGTCTTCCCGATCCACGGCTCGACCGTTTCGCCATCACTTCCTTTTCACCCTCGCAATCTTGCGGGATTGGCGGCCTGTTCAGGCTGCTTGCCCGGCGATCTCCTTGGCCCGGTAGGCTTCGCCACGCGCCATCACCGCCCAGACAATGCGGGCGGTTCTGTTGGCGAGCGCGACCGCGACCATCTTGGCCGGCCTTCGCGCCAGAAGCGCGCGCACCCATGCGGCGTCTTTTGTCGCGCGACTGCGCGCATGCCGAAGAACGGCAACGGCCCCCGCGACGAGCAGACAGCGGATGTATTTGTCGCCCCGTTTGCTGGTTCTTCCCAGCCGCTCCTTGCCGCCCGAGGAAGAAAGAACTGGGCTGCGGCTGGGAACAGCATCACTGGTCCGCCCTCGTAGAGCGCCAACGGCGCTTTGGGGATCCTGACCCGCCGGCTTTCGCGCCAGTGCGGGGCTTCGGTGGTTGCGGCGCAAGACGCCATTCCAACCGACAAAGGATCTCGACAATGTCACTCAAAAAGTTGTCATCAAACAAGCCCAGCCGGGCAGATTCAAAGCAGGCTCAAGTGCTGGCGATGCTCCGATGCGATCATGATGCGGTCGCAACAGGCCCTCGCATTCCGGTCCCCGGGTTACCTGGCGCCCGAGCATTACGATCAGATCTTCTCGGCCCGCGGCACGCTGATGATCTTCTTCGTCGCAGTGCCCTTCGTCATCGGGCTGATGAACTTCGTCATGCCGCTCCAGTTCGGGGTCCGCGACGTCGCGTTTCCCACACTCATTTCCCACACTCAACTCGGTCGGCTTCTGGCTTACCGCCACCGGTGCGCTGCTGGTCAATATCTCGTTGGTCGTTGGAGAATTCGCGCGTACCGGGTGGCTGCCGTATCCCCCTCTCTCTGAGCTGACCTACTCGCCCGGCGTCGGCGTCGACTACTACCTCTGGTCGATCGAAATCTCCGGTGTGGGGAGCGTTTTAGGCGATCGTAGGCACGACACCGCCGTCGACGCGCAGGGCTGCGGCGTTGGTCCCCGAGGATAGGGGGCTCGCCACGAAGGCGACGAGGCTGGCGATCTCCTCGGGTTCGATCATCCGCTGGAGAAGGGAGGACAGGCGCGCACCCAATCCGCCGTGTAGGATCGAGAGAGGCTGTCGGTTCGTCGAGCAGCAGCAATTCGGGATCGTTGATCAGCGCCTTGGCGAGGGCAATGCGGGTTTTTTTCCCGCCGAGAGAGACTCCCACTCGCACGATCGAGAAACTCGACTAACGCGAGATCCTCGGCGAGGCGCGCGATTTTCCCCTCCGTGTCAGTAACGCCGTAGAGCCGCGCGAAGACGCGCAGATTTTGACGAAGAGCTCCTGAATAGATTGTTTTTCCCGTCTTTGGCACGACAAATACTTATGATGTGACGCGGGCCGATGGGGGGTGCATTAACATTGCCTGGCGGCACACACCAATTCAGGCAATCTAGATCGAGCAATTCACCTCAAGGCGCAGAAGGGATCGAACCGGTTGAAATTCGGTTGGCGTATTCTCTGGGGTATTCAACCCAGCTGATTCCGGCGTTGGAGCTCCCGAAAGGAGACCACGCCATACGGACCCTCCGTGGGGGGAGCGGTCAGTGCGCCACAGGTTCCTCCGAGGTAAAGCCATCACGCATAATTCCAGATCTCCAGCCAGAGGTGCTTTGCCGCGCGAGGTCTTGTTTACAGCGGCGTGAGAGCCGCAGCCCTGCCGAAATGGCAGCCAAAAACGCCGCAAGAAAGATTCAGCCGGGAGGAGCGTTTGAGTAAGGACAAGGACCCAAAACCTGGCAGCAAGTCCGAAACGGCGAGCGCGATCAGAGACACCATTGGCGGCATAGCCGGAAAGACCTTGGCGGCGACGGTCCAATCTACCGATGCCTTTGCCGAGACCGCAATGGTGGTCACGGTTTATGAGCTCAAGGCAGCGGATATTGCCTTGAACCGTGCGAAGCGGGACGACGTCAAGCGATTTGCCCAACAGATGATCGCGGACTTCGAGAAAACAAAGACCGCGCTGCAGTCATTTCTCGGTTCCACCGCAACTCCGACCTCGCCACCCGAATCTCTCGATACCGTTCATCAAACCCTGATCGATGACCTGAACGGCGCGGCCGACGAGGATTTCGACGGTCGGTACATCTCGCAACAGAAATTGGCGCACAGCGAAGCCATCACGCTGTTCAAGGCCTACCTGGATCACGGCGAGCACGCCGGCGTTCAAAACCTCTGCCGCACCGCGTTGCCCGTTCTCGAGCAGCACGCGCGCGTGGCCGAAGACTTATCCGCCCATTGATTTACTCGCATTTCGCGGGTGCTGAGCACTGCGGCGAAGGAGTAGAAACGATGTCAGACGTCTCGCGGCCCTCCCCGAATCCCGGTCTGCCGCGTCCGCCGAAACTCGACGAGGTTCATGTTCTCTGGATAACCGGCGGGATGAGTTGCGACGGGGACTCGGTTTCGATTACGGCCGCTAGCGAGCCGAGCATCGAGGAGGTGGTGCTCGGCGCCATTCCGGGCTTGCCGAAAGTGCATCTGCACAATCCGGTGCTGTCCTACGAGGTCGGCGACGAGTTGATGGAGTATTTCCATAAGGCGGATCGCGGCGAGATCAAAGATTTCGTTCTGGTGATGGAAGGCTCGATTCCGAACGAGCACTTGAGCGGCGAAGGCTACTGGGCGGCCTACGGCACCGATCCGACGACCGGTCGTCCGATCCGCACCACCGAATGGATTGACCGACTGGCGCCGAAGGCAATCGCCGTCATCGGGGCGGGGGCCGCCATGTCCATCCGTCTACGCTTTATCCGGGCGGCGTCGGCACTGTGCCTTCGGTCCAGCTCTTCTCCGAATATCTGCGGCGGTTGACGCGCTACGCCGAGTTCATGAAAAAATGCGTGCCGCTGCACGACGACTTGTTCGACTTCTTCTACGAAGCGCTGCCGGGATACGAGGAGGTCGGCAGACGCCGCATTTTGCTCGGCTGCTGGGGTGCGTTCCAGGACCCCGGCAGATGCGACTATCGTTATGAAACCATGACCGATTGGGGGCGCGCAATGTTCGTCACGCCGGGCGTGATCGTCGACGGCAATCAGATCACGACCGACCTGATCGACATCAATCTCAACATCCGCATCCTCCTCGGCCAATGCTATTACGATGACTGGGACCAGAGTGAAATTTTCGTCAAGCAGGATCCGCTCGGAAATCCAATTGATCGTAAGCATCCATGGAATCAGACGACGATTCCAAGACCGCAAAAGCGCGACTTCAACGACAAGTACTCTTGGGTTATGTGCCCGCGCTGGCTCGACAAGCGCACGGGAGATCATTTGCCGCTCGATACCGGCGGGGGGGCTTTCGCGCGGTTGTGGTCAACCGCGCTCGCCCGCCTGGTCGACATCGGCTATGTCAAGTCAACCGGAGAAAGCGTCAGAATTCATTTGCCGAAAACCGCCCTGAAACCGGCGGTCGAATTCGAATGGAAAATACCGAAGTGGAGTAATGCGATCGAACGGGATCGCGCACGCACCTATTTTCAGGCCTATTGCGCGGCTAGCGCCTATTACTTCTGCGAGAAAGCGTTTTCCGAAGTGCAGGCCGGCCGCACGAAAACGTGGACCGAATTCAAGGTACCAGACGAGGCGATCGGGTGCGGCTTTCACGAAGCGGTCCGTGGGCTGCTGTCGCACCACATGGTGATCCGCGACGGCAAGATCGCCAATTACCATCCTTATCCGCCGACGCCCTGGAACGCCACGCCGCGCGACATCTACGGGACGCCCGGTCCCTACGAAGATGCTGTCCAGAACACCCCGATTTTCGAGGAGAACGGGCCGGACGACTTCAAAGGCATCGACATCATGCGCGCGGTGCGCAGCTTCGATCCCTGCCTACCTTGCGGGGTCCACATGTATGTCGGCGGCGGCAAAACCGTCAAGGCTTTACACTCGCCGATGTTCGGAGCCGCGCGCGGGGATGAGACATGAGCCACGGCGCGGAGACGGGTGTAGCCACTCTTGGAAAGATGCTGGCACGCCTAGGAACGCTCACGCTCGCACTTGAATCCGTGACCGACGACAAAGCCCGGGAGTTCGCGCGCGAACTAGTGGAATTGCTGCTCGATCTGCATGGCCTCGCGCTGGCGCGCGCCCTATCAGTGATCGCGAATGCGGAGGGAGGCGAAAAGCTGACGGAACAGCTTGCTGACGATCTGTACATTCGCGCCGTTCTGTTGCTGCACGGCCTACACCCGCAGGATGTTGGGTCGCGGCTCCGTGATGTCATCGCGCGCATGCGCCCGGAATGGAGCAAGCGCGGCCTCTACGTCGATCTGCTCGATGCCGGCAATGGCTGCGCGCGGGTCCGGCTCCACAAAAACGGCAGCGGCGAAGCGGCCGAGCAGTTGCGCAGGGATGTCGAAGAGGTGCTGGTCGAGGCCGCGCCCGATCTCGACGAGATCGTGATCGAAATCGCCACCGCGCCGGCACAGGAAACGCCAGTGCCGATGTAACGGAACCATCCGGAATCCCAGGGCGGCAGTCGGACGGTATTGGGAGGACGAGAGCGCTATGGGACCAGCAGCACCGCACAATTGGGCGTCCCGGTTGCGCCGCTTCGCCGCCGGACGAAAGGACAGCCACGAAAGCTGCGAGCTGTGCTCGGCGCCGGTTGGCGAAGGCCACGATCATCTGGTCGAGCGCACGACGCGGCGGATTTTTTGCGCTTGCCCATCGTGCGTTTTGGCGCTGGGCCAAAGCGACCGCTTCTCGTTGATCCCGCCAACGAGCAATGCGCTGCCTGATTTCCGGATGGGCGAGGCTCAGTGGAACGCGCTGCAAATTCCCATTGATGTCGTCTTCCTGTTCTACAGTACGCCTGCCCAGCGCGTCGTCGCCATCTATCCCGGACCGGCCGGCCCGACCGAGTCGCAGCTCAGCCTGGAGACATGGTCGCAGCTCGTCGCAGCCAACCCGCTGCTGGCCGAGCTCCGGCCCGATGTCGAAGCGCTTCTGGTCAATCGAGCAAAAGGCGCGCGTGAATATTACCGCGTCTCGATCGACCGCTGCTATTTGCTGGTCGGCTTGATCCGCAGCAAATGGCACGGCCTGTCCGGAGGGGCGGAGGTCTGGGACGCCATTCGCGATTTTTTCGATCGGCTGCGTGATGCGCCGCAACGTCCGTTAGGAGACCTCGTGCATGGTTGATCTCGATTTTGGGATCGAGAGCGTCAACGTCGAGCGATTTGCGGCCTCGCCACATCTGCGTTTTGCGCTGCGCATGACAAACAACACGCCGGAATGGCCGGTCCTGAACGTCATGCTCAATTGCCAGATCAGGATCGAGCCGACGCGACGCCTTTATTCCGCGCCTGAGCACGAGCGCCTGTCGGACCTGTTTGGCGAACCCGATCGCTGGAGCCACACCCTGCACGGTTTCCTATGGACGCACGTCAACCTGATGGTGCCTGCGATGGACATCGAACGCGTGATCGATCTCCCGGTGGCGTGCAGCTACGACTTCAACATTGCGGCGACGAAATATATTGACGGTCTCGAACAGGGCGAGGTGCCGCTTAATTTCCTGTTCAGCGGCTCGATCTTCTACAGCAATTCCGATGGCCAGTTGCAAATTACGCAGGTGGCCTGGACGAAGGAGTGCGGTTATCGGCTGCCCGTCGACGTCTGGCGCAGCATGATGGATCACTATTACCCGCGAAGCGCATGGCTTTGCCTGGAACGCGACGCTTTCGAAGCGCTCTATCGCTATAAGCGGCAGAACAGTCTCGCCAGCTTCGAACAGGCGCTTCATGCGCTGCTCGAAAACCAAAACGATGGCGTCGCCACATGACAATCGAGCGCATCAAGGCCATCGCCGACGCAGTGCTTTACGAGGGTTACATCCTGTACCCCTACCGGCCGAGTTCGATCAAAAATCGCCAGCGTTGGACTTTCGGCAACGTCTTCCCGGCGGCATTCGGCCCCAGCAGCGGGGACACGACGCTGATGCAGACACAAGTGCTGCTGCAAGGCGGTTCAGAAACAACGCTCGACGTGCACGTCCGCTTCCTGCACGTGCTGATGCGCGAGGTGGGCAAACTGGTGCAGCCTGTCCGTTCGCTGCCACAAAGCGGCGAGCTGGAAATGACGCTGGTTCCATCGCTCGAACTCGACGGACGAAAGTTTTGCGCATGGGAAGAGGCTGTCGAGCGGCAAATCGGCGTGACGCAACTGCGACTTGGTGAGCTCGTGATTCGGCCTTGTTGCAGGTCGATGACGGTCGAAGGCTGCCGCGAGGTCGAGCCCATTACAGGCCAGAATGGTGAAATTGCCGCGGTGCTGATCCGCACTGCGCAGCCGCTGCGCGGCGAGATCACCATCGCCGCTGAATACCTCGCGCCCGACCTCTTCCGCACTTCCGTCCGCATCGAGAATGTCACCGAGCTGGCGGCGGCGGAGATAGCTAACCGAAGTCTGGCGCAGCGCCGAGCGTTTGTCTCCACGCATACCATCATGCAGGCACGGCAAGGCGCCTTCGTCTCGCTGCTCGACACTCCTGCAGAGCTACGCGAGGCCGCCGCGCAATGCGATAACCGAGCGACCTGGCCCGTACTCGCCGGAAAAGAGAGCGACAGGAATGCTGTGCTGTCGTCACCGATCATCCTCTATGACTATCCGGCAGTTGCCCAGCAAAGCCCGGGCGACCTGTTCGACGGCACCGAGATCGATGAGATCCTGACGTTGCGCGTCTTGGCGATGACCGATGCCGAAAAACGCGAAATGGCCGCGAGCGATCCGCGCGCGCGCGCTGTTCTCGAGCGCACGCATGCGCTCACGTCCGATCAGATGGCGCGCTTGCACGGCAACATGCTGTCCTCACATGAGCCAAGCGACGGCGATGGGTCGGTTGCGGTGAGCGCAGACAGTAAGCCGGCGCGGCGAGCCGCCCGGCACGATCTTGGTGATTGAACTTGAGCAACCGCTCGACAACGCACACTTGGCGGGCGAGCCGATGCCGTCGCCGCATGCGCTCGATCCTGCAAGTGTGCTGAGAGTGGCGGGCGCGCTCGGCGGCACGTGCAAGCGGGTCATCTTGGTCGCATGTGAGCCGCTCGACCTGGGCGGTGAAGAAGGAACCATGGGACTGAGCGCGCCGGTCGCCGCATCGATCGAACACGCCGTGACCACCGTCGAGGAATTGGTGGAGGAGTTGATTAGCTCGCTAGGCCCGCCGGGTCCACTGCTGCAGAGCGGGAAAGACTCTAAACCCGCAAATTGGAAAGGAGCCTAGGTCATGAATGGATGGGCAATCTTCGGGATGATCTGTGCGGCCGCCATTGTCCTCACCGTCGCCGGCTTCAGCCTGGCGAGCCTGAAGGATGTGGTCCGCTACATCAAGATTAGCATCATGTGATGCGGCGAGCGGATCGGCAAACCGAGATGAGCACGGTCGCGTCGAGAGAAGTGCAGGCGATCGAGATCCGCGTCCGCGGGCGCGTGCAGGGCGTCGGCTTCCGCCCGGCCGTGTGGCGGATCGCAAGCGAGCTCGGTCTTGCTGGCGAAGTTCTCAACGACGGCGGCGGCGCGTTGTTGCGCGTGAGCGTAGATCAGGCAGCCATTGCTGCGCTTTTCGAGCGGATCGAGCGCGGGCTGCCGCCGCTCGCCCGCATCGAGGGGTTCGAGAGCAAGCGCTTCCATGGCGCGCTGCCTGCGGAATTCCGTATCGCGGAGAGCGCGGGAGGCGCCGCCAATACCGAGATTACGCCCGATGCCGCAATCTGCGCCGAATGTGCGGCAGAGATGCGCCGGGTTGCCGAACGCCGCTATCGCTATTCACCAACTGCACGCATTGCGGCCCGCGGTTAACCATCATCAAAGCCATCCCTTATGATCGCGCCTCCACCACGATGGCGCAATTCCCGCTCTGCGAAGCCTGTTCGGCCGAGTACCGCGATTCGCGCGATCGCCGGTTTCACGCGGAGCCGATCGCCTGCTCGGCGTGTGGCCCGAACGTGCAGCTCGTCGCGCTTACGGACGTGGCGATGCCGCGGCACCAGGCCGTCGATGATGTCGAGCGCGCCGCGGCACTGATCCGCAACGGCGCCATCGTGGCTATCAAGGGGCTCGGTGGTTATCATCTTGCTTGCGATGCCGGCAACGCCAGCACCGCGGCCACGCTGCGCCACCGCAAGCGTCGCGACCGCAAGCCTTTTGCTCTAATGGCGCGCGACCTCGCCGTCATCCGCCGCTATTGCAGCGTCAACGCCGAGGAAGAGCGCCAGCTCGCGAGCGTGCAGGGCCCAATCGTGTTATTACGCGCTGACGGCGAGCGCCTGCCCGAAACAATAGCACCCGGCCTGAACACGCTCGGCTTCATGCTGCCGACAACCCCGCTGCATCTCTTGCTGATGCAGGACTTGGACATCCCGCTGGTCATGACCAGCGGCAACATCTCCGACGAACCGGCCATTATCGACGACGCGCAGGCACTCCGAATCCTCGCCGGCATCGCCGATCTCGCGCTGATGCATGACCGCGAGATCGCCAGCCGGGTCGACGATTCCGTCGTGCGCTTGATGGAGGGCAAGCCGCGGGTGTTGCGCCGCGCCCGCGGCTTTGCTCCTGCGCCATTCAAGCTGCCGGCCGGATTTTTCGCCGAGCCCGAGCTGCTGGCCTTGGGCGGCGAACTCAAGTCGACATTCTGTCTCGTCAAGAACGGAGACGCCATTCTATCGCAATATCAGGGCGATCTCGAAAACGCGGCGACCTTCGATGACTATTGCAAAAATCTGGCGCTCTACCGCGAGCTGTTCGATTGCGCGCCCGCTGCAATCGTGATCGATCGTCATCCCGAATACCTCGCTTCCAAATGGGGCCGCACCGAAGCGCAAAGCCGGGGGCTGCCGCTCCTTGAAGTGCAGCACCATCACGCCCATGCGGCGGCCTGCCTCGCCGAAAACGGTCGCCCGCTCGACGCGCCGGCCGTGCTCGGCATCGTGCTCGACGGCCTCGGCTATGGCGACGACGGCACCGTCTGGGGCGGCGAGTTCCTGCTCGCCGACTATCGTGCGTATCGGCGCCTCGGTCGGCTCAAGCCGGTGGCGATGCCCGGCGGCGCGCAGGCCGTGCGCGAGCCGTGGCGCAATCTTTATGCCCACCTTGCGGCGTCGCTCGGTTGGCAGGATGTTGCCGCCCGCTATGCGCATCTAACCATTCACGGCCATCTCAGCCGCAAGCCGCTGGCGCAGCTCGACGCCATGATCGCCCGCGGCATCGATGCGCCGCAGGCTTCCTCCTGCGGACGCCTGTTCGATGCGGTGGCGGCGGCTCTCGGCCTTTGCTGCGAGCGCCAGGATTATGAGGGCGAAGCCGCGGCACGCCTGGAGGCATTAGCGGCAACCTCGGCCGTTCGGGCCGGCTCCTATCCGTTTGCCGTTATAGCGGACGGCGGCCTGATCGAGATCGATCCGGCGCCGATGTGGAACGAGATCCTGGGCGACCTGGCGCGGGACATACCGGCGGCGAGGATCGCTTGGCGCTTCCATCGCGGATTTGCGGAGGCGCTGGTGCGAACGACGCAAAAGCTCGCGCAAGGCTCTCGCTTCGACACGGTCGCGCTGAGCGGCGGCTGTTTCCAGAACCAAATCCTGTTCGAGAGCGTGGCGAGCCTTCTGCGTGAGGCCGGCTTCACGGTTCTGACGCACACCGAGGTTCCGGCCAACGATGGCGGCTTGGCGCTCGGAATGGCGGCGATTGGCCTTGCCACTCTCGGCAATGGCGCCGCGCACAGCAACGGAGGGGCTTAGAGCATGTGCCTTGGCATCCCTGGCCGCGTCGTCAGCATCGACAACGCCGACGACATGATCGCCACCGTCGATGTCTGTGGCGTACGGCGGCAGATCAACATCAGTTGCGTGGTCGACGACGGGCATTCCGCCCGTTCCTGCGTTGATGCGTGGGTGCTGGTGCATGTCGGCTTCGCCATGAGCCGCATCGACGCCGACGAGGCCGCCGACACGTTGCGGATTCTTCAGGAGCTGGGCGAAGCGCAGGCCGAGCTGGAAAATATGCAGTCTGCCGCTATCCGGCCGGAAGCTGCGGAATAGCAAGGAGAGGTCGCGTCATGAGCAACGAAGACGACCTGATGGGACTTTACCCATTCCTGCATTGCAAACGTCAGGATCCCGCCGCGATCGATGAAGCACTGTTGGACTCTGTCGCGGAAAAGGCACGCAACTCGCGCGAGACCAACGATCGTTTCTTTGGCGGGCAGGCGCCGATCCTGGTTGCCGCCGCGCGCTCGCTCGCCGATGTCTACCGGCGCGGCGGCCGTCTATTCTCGATGGGCAACGGCGGATCGAGCTGCGACGCGTCACACGTTGCTGTCGAATTCGTCCATCCGATCACCGCAGGCCGACCCGCGCTCGCGGCGATCAATCTAGTTTCCGACATCGCCATAGTGTCCGCCGTCGGAAACGACGTCGGTTTTGAGCACATTTTCGTCCGTCAGGTGGTCGCTCATGCCAAAGCCGGCGACGGACTGATCGGGTTCTCCACCAGCGGCAACTCGTCAAACCTCATCTCCGCCTTCGCCAAGGCGAAAGAGATGGGTCTTGTGACCATTGGATTTTCCGGCGGCGACGGCGGCAAGATGACCACTAGCGGCATTTGCGATCATTGTCTGGTCGTGCCGACGGCTTCGATCCACCGGATCCAGGAATGTCACGTCACCGCCTATCACATTCTCTGGGATCTCGTGCACACGCTCCTGGCCGACACCCGCGGGTCGGCAAGCGCCAAGGGAGCCGCGGCATGAAATACGTCGACGAATATCGCGACCGTGCCAAGGCGCTAGTCCTGATCAAGGAGATCGAGCGCCTGATTGCGGACATTCCGTTGGCGCAGCACCGGCCGCTGCAGATCATGGAGGTATGCGGCGGGCACACGCACTCGATCTTCCGCTACGGCCTGGAAGGGATGCTGCCGAAAGCGGTCGAGCTGGTGCATGGCCCGGGCTGCCCGGTCTGCGTGCTGCCGATGGGGCGGGTCGACGATTGCGTGGCAATCGCCGAGCGGCCGGAGGTGATCTTTACCACGTTCGGTGACGCCATGCGTGTCCCGGGCTCGCGCAAAAGCCTGTTGCAAGCGAAGGCGGACGGCGCCGACGTTCGCATGGTCTATTCGCCCATGGATGCTCTGGCGCTGGCGCGCAAAAATCCGACGCGCGAGGTGGTGTTCTTCGGCATTGGTTTCGAGACAACCATGCCCTCGACCGCGCTCACGATCCTGCAGGCGGAGCGGGAAGGCATCGCGAATTTTTCGGTGTTCTGCAATCACATCACCATCGTGCCGACCATCAAGGCAATCCTTGACAGCCCGGACCTGCATCTCGACGGCTTTCTCGGGCCCGGCCACGTCTCGATGGTCACCGGCACGGCGCCATACGAATTCATTGCACGATTTTACAAGAGGCCTCTGGTCATCGCCGGCTTCGAGCCGCTGGACATCCTGCAATCGATCTGGATGGTGCTCAAGCAGATCAAGGAAGGCCGTTGCGAGATCGAGAATCAATATGCGCGCATCGTGCCGGCAGCCGGCAACAGGCCGGCGCTGCGTGCGGTCAGCCGGGTCTACGAGTTGCGCGAATTCTTCGAATGGCGCGGGCTCGGCTCGATCGATCATTCGGGCGTGAAGGTGCGCGACGCCTATGCGTGGGTCGATGCCGAACGCAGATTCGCGGTGCTGAACGTCAAAATCGCCGATCCCAAGTCGTGCCAGTGCGGCGAGGTCCTCAAGGGAGTAATTAAGCCATGGCAATGCAAGGTGTTCGGCTCCGCCTGCACGCCGGAAACCCCGCTCGGTGCGTTGATGGTCTCATCGGAAGGCGCCTGCTCGGCCTATTATCAGTACGGCGGCGTTAAATGCCAGCATCATACAGAAGCGGTCGAGGCAGGTGCGGCATGAACGTGCCATTCATACCGCGGCGCCAGCGGGGCAAGGTTCATGTGCCGACGGTGACGCTTGCCCATGGCGGCGGCGGCAAGGCGATGAAGGACCTGATCGACGACATTTTTCTCGACGCGTTCGACAATCCGCTGTTGGCACCGCTCGAAGACCAGGCCCGTGTCAATCTGGCATCCCTGACCTGTCGTGGCGACCGCCTCGCGTTCACCACCGATTCTTTCGTGGTCGATCCGCTGATCTTCCCCGGCGGCGACATTGGCAAGCTTGCGATCTGCGGCACGGTTAACGATCTGGCCGTGAGCGGCGCGGTGCCGCTCTACCTTTCCTGTGCAATGATCGTCGAGGAAGGCGTGCCCATCGACCTGCTCCGGCACATCGCCCACTCGATGGCGAGCGCCACGCACGATGCCGGCGTCGAGGTCATCACCGGCGACACCAAGGTGGTCAATCGGGGCGCCTGCGATAAGGTTTTCATCACCACCACCGGAATCGGCGTCATTCCGCCAGGCATAGACCTCGGCGCACATCGGCCGCAGCCGGGCGATCGGGTCCTGGTGAACGGTATGCTCGGCGACCACGGCGCCACGATCCTGTGCGCGCGCGGCGACATGGCGCTGCAGACGCCTATCGAGAGCGATTGTGCGCCGCTGCATGACTTGATCGCCGCGCTGCTCGCCGCAGCGCCCGCGATCCGCTTTCTCCGTGACCCGACCCGTGGCGGGGTCGCAACCGTGCTCAACGAGATCGCGGAGGCGGCGCAGGTCGCCCTCGAAATCGACGAGGCGGCGATGCCCTTGCGCAACGAAGTTCGCGGGTTCTGCGAAATTCTCGGCCTCGATCCGTTGTATCTCGCTAATGAAGGAAAGCTGGTGGCCGTCGTCGCCACCGAGAGCGAGCAGACCGCGATCGCCGCGATGCAAGCGCATCCACTCGGCCGAGCTGCAAGCTGCATCGGCCGCGTTGTCGCCGGCCGACCCGGGCGCGTGACCATGAAAACGGTGTTTGGCGGCGAACGCATTGTCGACATGCTGGTCGGCGAGCAATTACCGCGCATTTGTTGAGCAGGGCAATGCATGAGCTGTCGATTACCTGCAGCATCATCGATGCGGTGGTCGAGGCCGCTCAAGGGCGCAAGGTGAGCTGCGTGACCCTGGAGATCGGAAAGCTGTCGGGGGTTATGCCCGAAACCATCGCCTTCTGTTTTCCCGAAGTCGCCTGCGGCACCGAATTGGAGACGGCTCGGATTGATATTTGCGAGATCGATGGTTCCGCGCGTTGCAGCAGCTGCGGCATGGAATTCGCGACGCCAAGCCTGCTGACTACCTGCCCCTGCGGCTCGCTTCAGTTCCAGCGACTGACGGGCCAGGAACTGAACATCAAAAGCGTCGAACTTGAAGAGGCCCTCTGATGTGCGCGACATGTGGCTGCGGAAACGGCGCCAAAACGACAGTGCTCGATCTTCAGACCGGCACGCTTTCGGAACTACAACTGCAGGAGCCGCATGACCATTATCATGCGGACGGAACATGGCACAGCCACAGCCACGGCGATCACGAGCATGATCACTCAGAAGACCATGCGCACGATCACCATCATCGGCATGGCCACGGCGATGTGCTGACGCTGGAAACGCGCATACTGGCCAAGAACGACGCCTTGGCCCAGAACAATCGCGCTTGGTTTGCAGGACGGGAGATACTTGCACTCAATCTCGTCAGTGCGCCCGGCTCCGGTAAGACCACCTTGCTCGAACGCACCATCGCGGCCCTCGGATGCGAACTGCCGATCCAAGTCATCGAGGGCGATCGGGAGGGATCAAGCGACAGCCAACGAATCCGGCAAGCCGGCGCGCCGGTCGTTCAGGTCAACACCGGCACCGGCTGCCATATCGACGCGAACATGGTGGCGTCTGGAATATCCGCTTTGAAGCCGCCGGCGGGCGCACTCGTTTTCATCGAAAACGTCGGCAATCTCGTCTGCCCAGCCCTGTTCGACCTCGGCGAGCGCGCCAAGGTGGTGATCTTCTCAACCACCGAAGGCGAGGACAAGCCGCTAAAATATCCGCACATGTTCCGTGCCGCGCAACTGGTCGTTTTGAACAAGATCGATCTCGCGCCCCACCTCGACTTCGGGCCCGACACGGCCATCGGAAATATCCACAAGGCCAACCCGGGCCTTCCGGTGCTACAGCCGTCCGCACGGACCGGGGACGGCCTCGAGGGCTGGTTCGATTGGCTTCGCGGCGAGCGCCAGGCGGCGCGCGATGTGGCCTTCCAATTGAGTGGCCGCGCAAAGCGAAGCGACATTCGAGCGAGATTAAGGGAGGTTTTCATCATGTGTAGAGATATTGTCGTTCGCGTCATGCTGGGCCTCGCAGCGTTGTGCTTTGCCCCGACCATTGCCCTTGCTCATCCCGGCTTCGGCCCGCATACCGGCTTGGTGATCGGGTTCCTGCATCCGCTGACCGGCGTGGACCACATCCTGGCCATGATCGCGGTTGGCGTTTTCGCTGCCAATCTTGGTCGATGCGCTCTTTGGGCGGTGCCGCTTACCTTCACGGCAATCATGGCGCTCGGCGGCGCGCTCGGCTCGGCATGGCAGGCCTCAAGTTGCCCTTTGTCGACACGATGATCGCCCTTTCGGTCATCATCCTCGGCCTGGCCGTGGCGATCCCGCGGCAATGGCCGCCAATCGCTGCCATGATCATGGTTGGTGTTTTTGCCCTGTTCCATGGGCACGCCCATGGCAGCGAGCTAGCGGCGACGGTCTCTGGGATGGACTATGGATTTGGTTTCGTGCTGGCGACCGGAATGCTCCATTTGATCGGTATTGGCCTTGGCCGCTGCATTACGCTTGCCGGCCCGCCGCGCGCGGCACAAATGAGCCAAATCGCGGGCCTGACCACTGCAATAATTGGCGTGGAGCTGCTGGTGACTGTGGTTTGATACCTTTGATACCAATGCGCATTTTTTGCGAAAGACGGGCGCGGGCGCATCGAACGCCAGCTCCTGGACGTTCCTCGGTGACCGCAATAGCGCGTGAGTACCTCACGACGGTGATAAAAATGAGGACGCGCACCTCTTTGCTTGGGCGGCGGGTGCCCAGCGGAGCCCGTAGGGCGCCCAACGGGGTCGCCGTTGCCGAAGGGGTCAGGGTTCCACTGCCACGCGAGCGCGCCGCCAGGGCCGGTGATCAGATGCGGCGCGCCGACGTCAACGGCCCCGATCAGGGAAGGTTCTACTCTAAATCAGCCGCAAGCCCTTCAGGCTCGCGTGGCCGTGCTTGCCGATGATCAAGTGATCATGAACGATAACCTTTAGGGATTTGCCCACCGCGATGATCTGATGGGTGAGGTGGATGTCGTCGGTCGAAGGCTGTGGATCGCCCGAGGGATGATTGTGGACAAGGATAATCGCCGTAGCGCTGAGTTCGAGGGCGCGGCGCATGATCTCGCGGGGGTAAACGGGCGCATGATCGACCGTGCCGACACCTTGAACCTCGTCGGCGATCATATGATTCTTCTTGTCGAGAAAGAGCACGCGAAATTCCTCGTGGTCGAGGAAGGCCATCGCGGTGCGGCAGTAATCGACGACCGCGGCGAAGCTCGCCAGCGACGGCCGCTTTTCGATCGCGAATTTGGCGAGACGTTTCGCCGCCGCCTCAATAATCTTTAATTCGACGATCGCGGCGTCGCCCAGCCCTTCGATTTCGCGCAGACGCTCGGGGCGCGCCGACACAACCTCGGCGAATGAGCCGAAGCGGGCGACGAGAGCTTTGGCGAGCGGCTTGACGTCGCGCCGCGGCATGGCGCGGAAAAGAATGAGTTCGAGCAGTTCATACTCGCCCAAGGCATCGGCGCCGCCTTTGCTGAAGCGGTCGCGCAACCGCTCGCGGTGGCCGAGATAATGCGGCGGGCTGGCGGCGGGGGCCGTTCCCCTTTTGTCATGCGCCGGTCAACCCGGCGCCATGGTAGGGGGGACGATGCAGGCCCTTGGGCGAAAGAGTGAATGCTTCATAGCCGGTCTCGGTCACGCCGATCGAATGTTCGAATTGCGCCGATAAGGAGCGGTCGCGGGTAACCGCGGTCCAGCCGTCGGAAAGGATTTTTACATGCGGACGGCCGAGATTGATCATCGGCTCGATGGTGAACAACATGCCAGGTTTGAGCAGCACGCCTTCGCCGCGCCGGCCGTAATGGAGAATGTTGGGTTCGTCGTGGAACAGGCGCCCCAGGCCATGGCCGCAAAAGTCGCGCACCACGGAACAGCGTTCGGCCTCGGCGTATTCCTGGATCGCGGCGCCGATATCGCCGATCGTCGCGCCCGGGCGCACGGCGGCCATGCCGCGGAGCAGCGCCTCATAGGTCACTTCGACGAGGCGCTGCGCCCGGCGGGAAACCTCTCCGACAAGATACATGCGGCTCGAATCACCATGCCACTCATCGAGGATCAAGGTCACATCGATATTGAGAATATCGCCTTCCTTGAGCGGTCTGCCGTCGGGTATTCCGTGGCAAACCACATGGTTAATCGAGGTGCAGATCGATTTGCGGTAACCGCGGTAGTCGAGCGGCGCCGGGTAGGCGTCGTGCGCCATCGCGAAATCGAAGACGAGCGCGTCGAGAGCCTCGGTGGTGATGCCGGGCCGGACATGTTCTGTCAGAAAGTCGAGCGCTTCGGCGGCAAGTTGTCCGGCCCGGCGCATTCCGGCGAACGCCTCCGGCCCATGCAATTTAATGTGGCCGGCCTTGCGGCCCGCGACGTCCACGGAGCTAACAAACGTCATCGTTTCCGGTCTCGCGCGGCTTCCCGCCTGGCTCATTGGTTTACCGTCAATTTAAGCTATTGTCGCGCCGAGGCAAGGTTGGGCGCGAAGCCACCCCGGTCCGGTTTCAACGCCCACGTGATTAAGACACGCTTTTCCCGTCCGCGTCTCGACGGCGGCCGCGATCTCAATCGACCATCTCATGCCAGCTGATTGCCGGGTCACATCGCAAGACGCCGAAGGGTCGCATTATTCCCGAGGCGATGGGCGGCCCGAGAGCCGTCCAGCTGTGGGCGAAACTGGGGAATTTCCCCGAAATTTCATGGCAAATCCCCCCATATCCGCTACATTCATGAATTTCTCGCATCCGGCAACCGGCCTTCCGGCGCCGCCCATTTCCGTGGCTTGTTATCAATGGACACGCCAAAGTCGTCCGATGGCTCCGGCCGGGCAAAAAAAGTCAATGCGCCTGCGCCCCTGCTTGCGGGCCCGAATGTGGCGCAGCAGCAATGGCCGGAAAAAGCCCTCGAAGGCCGCATGATAAAAATCCGCGGCGCGCGCGAGCACAATCTGAAAAACATCGATTTGACCATTCCGCGCGACAAGCTCGTCGTGTTCACCGGCCTTTCCGGCTCGGGAAAATCCTCGCTCGCTTTCGATACGATCTATGCCGAAGGCCAGCGCCGCTATGTCGAATCGCTTTCGGCCTACGCGCGCCAATTCCTCGAAATGATGCAAAAGCCCGATGTCGATCAGATCGATGGCCTGTCGCCGGCGATCTCGATAGAGCAAAAGACGACCTCGAAAAACCCACGCTCGACGGTCGCCACCGTCACCGAGATTTACGATTACATGCGGCTGCTCTTCGCCCGCATCGGGATTGCCTATTCGCCGGCGACGGGGCTCCCAATCGAGAGCCAGACGGTGAGCCAGATGGTGGATCGCGTGATCGCGTTGCCCGAGCGCACCCGGCTCTATCTGATCGCGCCGGTCGTTCGGGGCCGAAAGGGCGAATATCGCAAGGAAATCGCCGAGTTCATGAAGCGCGGCTTTCAACGTCTGAAGATCGACGGGCAATTTTATGAAATCGCCGACGCGCCGCAGCTCGATAAAAAGCTCAAGCACGACATCGACGTGGTGGTCGACCGGATCGCGGTGCGCCCGGGGGTCGAGGCGCGGTTATCGGAAAGCTTCGAGACCGCGCTCGAACTCGCCGACGAAATAGCGATTGTTGAATATGCCGATGAGAGGGGCGAAAACGGCTCTCCCAAGCGGATTGTCTTTTCGTCCAAATTCGCGTGCCCGGTGTCCGGCTTCACCATCCCAGAAATCGAGCCGCGCCTTTTTTCCTTCAATAACCCCTTCGGCGCCTGCCCACATTGCGGCGGCCTCGGTATCGAGCAGACCGTCGATCCCGAGCTGATTGTCCCCGATCCGAAGCTAACCCTGCGCAGAGGCGCCATAGCTCCCTGGGCACGCTCCAGCTCGCCCTATTATCTGCAAACACTTGAAGCGCTCGCCAAGCATTTCAAGTTCCGTCTCGACATTCGTTTCGCGGCGCTGCCTCAACAAGCCCGCGATGTGATCCTGCATGGCTCGGGCGAGGAGGCCGTGCGCTTTTCCTATGACGATGATTTGCGCTCCTATGACATCGTGAAGCCTTTCGAAGGCGTCATCCGCAATCTAGAACGGCGTTTCCACGAGACCGAAAACGAATGGGCGCGCGAGGACATTGCCCGCTACATGACGGCTTCGCCTTGCGCCGTCTGCGAAGGCGCGCGGCTGCGTCCCGAGGCGCTCGCGGTGAAGATCGAGGGTTGCAACATCAGTCAATTGACCGCGCTTTCGGTGCGCGCCGCGCAAGACTGGTTCGGCACGCTGGCCCCGAAGCTCGATGCAAAACGGCGCGAGATCGCTAAGCGCATTCTGAAAGAGATTTTCGACAGGCTCTCGTTCCTTGTCGATGTCGGCCTCGGCTATCTCACTCTTTCCCGCGCTTCTGGCACGCTGTCCGGCGGCGAGAGCCAGCGCATCAGGCTCGCCTCGCAGATTGGGTCGGGCCTGACCGGTGTGCTTTATGTGCTGGACGAACCTTCGATCGGCCTGCACCAACGCGACAACGCGAGGCTCCTTGACACCTTGCGGCGATTGCGCGACCTCGGCAATACCGTTATCGTTGTCGAACATGACGAGGACGCCATTCTTGCCGCCGATCATGTCGTCGATTTCGGCCCCGGCGCGGGCATTCGCGGCGGCGAGATCGTGGCGCAAGGCACCGCCGCCGAAATCATCGCGAATAAGGATTCGCTGACCGGCCAATATCTCATCGGCGCGCTTGATGTCGCGGCGCCGCGGCGCCGGCGCAGACCGGAGCCGGGCCGCAAGCTCGCTATTGTCAACGCTCACGGCAATAATCTCAAGAATATCACGGCCGCGATCCCGCTCGGGGTTTTCACCTGTGTCACCGGCGTGTCCGGCGGCGGCAAATCGACCCTCATTATCGATACGCTCTACAAGGCCGCGGCGCGGCGGCTCAACGGCGCGCTCGAACATCCGGCGCCGCATACGCGAATCGACGGCCTCGAACATCTCGACAAGGTCATCGACATCGACCAATCGCCGATCGGGCGCACGCCGCGCTCGAATCCGGCGACTTATACTGGCGCCTTCACGCCGATCCGGGAATGGTTTGCGGCCCTCCCGGAAGCCAAGGCGCGCGGCTATCAGCCTGGACGATTCTCCTTCAATGTGAAGGGCGGGCGTTGCGAGGCCTGCCAGGGCGATGGGGTGATCAAGATCGAAATGCACTTTTTGCCCGACGTCTACGTCACTTGCGATGTCTGCAAAGGCAAGCGCTATGATCGCGAGACGCTAGAAGTGAAATATCGTGGCCAATCAATCGCCGGCGTGCTCGCCATGACGGTCGAGGAAGCAGCGAGCCTGTTCAAGGCGGTGCCTTCGATCCGCGAAAAATTGGCGACTCTCGCGCGGGTCGGACTCGGCTATGTCAAGGTCGGCCAGCAGGCCAACACCTTGTCCGGCGGCGAGGCGCAGCGGGTCAAACTCGCCAAGGAGCTTTCCAGGCGGTCGACCGGCCGCACGCTCTTTATTCTCGACGAGCCGACCACCGGGCTGCATTTCCACGATATCGCCAAGCTCCTCGAAGTGCTGCAGAAACTGGTCGATCAAGGCAACACGGTCGTCGTGATCGAACACAATCTCGAGGTCGTGAAAACAGCCGACTGGATCATCGATCTCGGTCCCGAAGGCGGCGACGCCGGCGGCGAGATCATCGCCGCTGGTCCGCCCGATGACATCGCGCGGGCAAGGAAAAGCTACACCGGGCGCTATCTGCACGCGTTTCTGAAACGGCGGTCTTTGGCGAAGGACACCCAGGCGGCGGAATGATGGCACGGAGACCGGCGTCAATTATAAACGCCATGTTGCATCGCGACGACCTTTATAATCGCGCCGAGATTAACTATTATTTCCAAGTATCTTTGCGATGGCATGCCTCAATGTTGTTTCGTTCTCGTAGCGCCGGAATTCCCGGACTCGTCCCTCCCCCAGTCCTGATTTTCTTTCATATTCCGAAAACGGGCGGAATGACGATGGAGGCCATTTTCAAGCACTGCTTCCCCGATCAACACTTCAACCCCGAACTTCAATATGGCGATACGGCTCTCTCGCTGCGATCCACGCCCAGAATTGCGGAGAAATTCCGGCAGCTTCCGGTTGAGCAGCAGCGTGCGGTTCGTTGCATGATTGGCGCTCACTGTGCCATGGACGTCGATACTATCTTCGATCGAGGATCGAAATTTTTCACAATTGTGCGCCATCCGGTAGATCGGGTCATTTCCAATTTTTTTCACATTCGGAGATTTAGCTACCTGCCCTTCTACCGGTTCATCAAGGATCTGACTCTTGAACAATATTTGGATAGCGGGATTGGCCTATATCACGATAACCAGCAGGTGCGCACGCTGAGCGGCTGCCCTGAACTCGACGCGCCCTGGGATCTCAAAAGCCGGCCAATCTCGAACTCGAGCTCCCCCGTGGAGCGGCGCCATCTCGAAATGGCCAAGCGCAACATTGAGGAGCGATTTATCGCCGCAGCTCCGCTGGAAGAGTTCACTGCACTCGTCTGGTTCTTCAAGCGGCTTTATGGGTGGCCTTTCCATTGGGTCTTGTTTCGTATTCACAATGACAACCCAAACCGGCCGAAGCTGGCAGCCGTGCCAGGGGCTACACGGAAACGCCTGGAAACATTGAATCAATACGATATCGAGGTGTATGAATGGGTGAAGGCCCGCTTCGCCAAGCAAATTCAGTCGATGGAGCCTCACTTTTCGCGTGAAGTCGGCCGGTTCGCCATGCTCAATCGCGCCGTCAATCGAACCGACCGGCTCTTCCCCCAACCAATCCGCAAGTTGGCCCATCGGCTGTTGTTTCCGTCGGGATAAACTATTTCCCGGTCCGATTCTCCGCCTGCTCGAGGCTTTGATTCGTGGC
This sequence comes from uncultured Alphaproteobacteria bacterium, assembly GCA_963808645.1. Taxonomy (GTDB): domain Bacteria; phylum Pseudomonadota; class Alphaproteobacteria; order Rhizobiales; family Beijerinckiaceae; genus Methylocapsa. The sequence goes on along the minus strand of CAWEGU010000015.1, from coordinate 507,103 downwards.
GGCGTAAGCCCCGGACAAGCTTAGCGAGGCACTTTTTTCATCCAACCCGGCTGGCTCTCTGCTCTGGCCCCGCGGAGATTAAAGGGCGGGGATCCCATGACGGAATCAATAGGCATAAGGCATGCAAAAACCTCTAGCTGTCGCCGAAATTCCAGAGGGCCTCAAGCGGGCAGTATGCGGTGGTAATTTTCGGCGGACCAAGCATTGACCACGCGTTATAGCGGTCGAGCCTTGATGGCGGTCGAGGTTCGGTCAAAAACCGGTAGGTTGAAGCTTGGCCACCACACCGTCTAGTCAAAAATAATAAGTCTCGGTCCATCTAAGCCACAGCTTAGGCCGCCAATTTGATGTTTTGCAGTTAAAAACTTTGTAATCGCCGCAGCATGGTTGCGCCCACGAGGATCTGGCCGCTCTCAAGGCCCCTCGCTGGCCAGAAGCGCCCGCCGATCCTCCCCGGCGGGCGCTTTCTTTCGTTCGTTCGTTGGCCGGGAGCGCTCCCGCAAGCTTCACACCCCTCGATGCGCTATCCGAAAGGCAATCGCAAGCTCTGCCGCCAATCCGGTTTTTCCGCTTGCGCGGATCATGCTCAAAAATTCCGGCTCATGCCGAGCGCTCCGGCTGCTCAGCGCGGTGGACTAACAAGTCGCGAGGCAGTACGCCCCGCCTCACGAAATTCGACGTCGGCGCAATTTCTGGCGCAACGCACGGGGTGAACATCATCGGCTTGGCCTCAAGGATGAGGATTTTTGCAACGGCCCGCCCAAGGCCATCGAATCCGAGCTGCGCGGGCCACGGTTTACGCAACGACAAAGATCGCAGGAATCGAAAGTTTCGTCGAAAGTCTCATCACAACAATTTGCGGCTTTGACGCGAGCATTTTGTCTGGAACCAATTTCTGCATGAACGATTTCAGCTCCTGAAAGGTCCACACTAGGCGTGAGGCTCGCGCCCCTATCTGGTGGCCTGCCAGCGGATGCTGCAGCATTTCCGCGGCGATGGCGCGCGCCCTCAAAAACGTACACCCTAAGGGAGAAACTTCATGTCTATGGCCTTCAGACGCAGCCTATCCCGCGAAAACGCCGCCTATGGCGGGTTCGCGGATGCAATCGGTGGCATTGCCACCATTGTGCTGGCGGTGCTGGGGTTGGCGGGAGTTCGTCCGACCCTGATGGTCGCAATCGCGACCGTCATCTTCGGCGTGGCCTTGCTGATCCAAGTCGGGACGATGTTGACCGAATATGCCAGCACTATTTTTCCAACCGGCGCGAATCCTGCTTCCAGCCATCAATTCACGGCCGGTAGCATGTCGCCCGTTTTCCTGGTTGGCGCCGCCGGTATTGTCCTTGGCATTCTAGCGTTGCTAGGAATTCACGCCGTCATCCTCACACCAGTTGCAGTTATCGCTTATGGCGCCGCCTTGGCGCTGAGCAGCAATTCGGTGTCGAATCTCTATCTGATTAAGCAGGCGGCAACCACGACGATAACCGAATCCGAAACCGCGCTGGCCGGACGCGAAATGCTGGCAAGCGAAATGGCCGCGGGTTCCGCGGGCATTCAGGTGCTTGCCGGGTTGGCGGCAATCGTGCTCGGCATACTCGCTATCGCCGGGACCGGGGTAGATGACGTGATCCTGATCCTGGTCGCTTTGCTCGCCCTTGGCGCTACCCTAATACTGACGGGAAGCACCTTGAGCGGAACAATGATGAGCGTGATGCGGCCTCCCGCGCGGGCCTGAAGTGGAGCATGTTCAGGACGGGCGCTCGAGTGAAGCTCGCCCAGTTTCTTATCCGCGGCAAAGGGCTGCGCCCGCGGCTGCCAAGACGGGCAAGTCGGAGCCTTAGGTGCAACATCGCGCGACGCCCCGCCGAATGGCGTGGCCCGTGTAACCGTCGAACCCCGCTGCGCAAAGACGATCTTTGGCGGTCCGTTGATGCGCAGCGGAAACGCGGTTGAAAAAAATTTCCCCCCGAGCGAAAATGCGCTAAGCTTCGATGCTATGTTCGAGCCGTGCACGTTGGGTTCCGTCCATGTGATCGGCGGCGGCCTTGCCGGCAGCGAGGCGGCGTGGCAAATAGCGCGGCAAAGCGTCCCTGTTGTGCTGCATGAGATGCGGCCGGCCCGCGCAACCCCGGCCCATCGCACCGGCGGCCTCGCCGAACTCGTCTGTTCAAATTCGTTTCGCTCCGACGATCCGCGATCGAGCGCAATTGGCATTTTGCACCGCGAAATGCGACGCCTTGATTCCCTTATCCTGGCCGCCGCCGATGCGCGCAAGCTGCCAGCCGGCGGCGCGCTCGCGGTCGACCGCGGCCACTTTTCGGGATGGGTCACCGAGATGGTTTGCGGGCACGCGCTCATTACGGTCGTTCGCGAGGAAATCGATGGTCTACCGCCAAAAGCCTGGGACAATGTGATCGTCGCCAGCGGACCATTGACATCGCCCTCGCTCAGTTCGGCGCTCCGGGCATTGACAGGCGAGCGTGATCTTGCCTTTTTCGACGCGATCGCCCCAGTCGTGCATCGGGAGTTGATCAATATGGAGAAGGCGTGGTTTCAATCGCGCTATGACAAGGCAGGGCCGGCCGGAACCGGCGCCGATTACATCAATTGCCCGCTGACGCAAGATCAATATTTTGCCTTCGTGGACGCTGTCGTCGATGCCGATCGAACCGAGCCCCACATGCTGGCGGCGGAAGACACGCCTTATTTCAATGGCTGCCTGCCGGTCGAAATTATGGCGGAGCGCGGCCGAGAGACCCTGCGGCACGGACCCATGAAGCCATTTGGCCTGACCAATCCGCATCCTGGCGGCACAAAGCCCTATGCGGTCGTGCAACTGCGTCAGGACAATGCGCTCGGCACGCTCTACAATATGGTCGGTTTTCAGACGAACTTGAATCATCGCGCGCAGCTTGAAATATTCCGCACCATTCCGGGCCTGGAAAATGCTGCCTTCGCCAAACTCGGCGGGATCCACCGCAACACCTATCTAAACTCGCCCAAATTGCTCGATGGCGTCTTGCGGCTCAGGGCCGATCCGAGGCTGCGGTTCGCGGGTCAGATCACCGGCTGTGAAGGTTATGTCGAAAGTGCCGCGATCGGGCTTGCCGCGGGCCGCATGGCGGCGGCGGAGCGAAAGGGCGAAGCGCTCACGCCGCTACCGGCGACGACCGCGCTGGGCGCTCTCATCAACCATATCACCGGAGGACACATCGGGATCATCGACGGCGGCCGCCTTCGTTTCAGCCGATGAACATAAATTTTGGGCTTTTCCCGCCACTTGCCGGGAACGCGCCCGCCGGATTACCAGGCATGGAAAAAGGGCCGCCCCGCAAAGCCGCTCTCAGCTTGCGGGCCGCGCGGGATTTGGACAGCTGGATCGGCTCACATCGAACTCGCGCGGCCAAATGAGCGCGGAAAAACCCTCCCGTCACTTTACCAACTCAACGTCGCCCAGGCCATGGTTCCGAGCGGGCAAATTCGGTGCCCGCTAGAAAACCGTCTCGCCGGCCAATAGGCCAAGCACAAGGAAAACGATAAACACAACGATGAAAATAATGAAGAGTATACGCGCAATCCCGCCCGCGGCCGCAGATATACCGGTGAACCCGAGGATACCGGCGATGATGGATATCACGAGAAAGAAGAGTGCCAACCTCAGCATATGCGTTCCCCGGCGCTTTTGGGCCCTTCGAACTGGCCTTACGCGAGATTGAATTCAAAAGTCGCCAGAAGGTTCCGCGACGTCTTTTTTCTTCGGTCCTCGCGCGACTGGACCACTATTTCGGCGCGAATAAAATATCCGCCGCGAGTCCGGCGAACAGCATCAGTCCAGCGTTTCGGTTCGAACGAAACAGACGCAACGCAAGGGCGCCATCGCGCTGGTCGACCCGGATTGCCTGCCAGGCAAGATGCGACGCAAAAAACAACAGGCCGCATTGCGCCGGCGAGCCCGCGCCGGCAGCAAGGAGCGCCGCTTCAATGGAGACGACCGCGAGCGCGTAGAGAGATCCGATCCCCAAACGAAGGCGCTCGCCAAAAAGTCGCGCGGTCGAGCCGATGCCGGCGAGCGCATCGTCCTCGATGTCCTGCACCGCATAGATCGTATCATAACCGATGGTCCAAAACACGGCGCCGAGATAGAGGAACAGCGGCGCGGATGCGAGCGATCCCAGGGCTGCCGCCCACCCAATTAATGCACCCCATGCGAAAGCCGCGCCCAGAACCGCTTGCGGCCAGGAGCTGATTCGCTTCATGAAAGGATAGAGGCCAACGACGCCAAGCGAGGCCAATCCCAAAAGGATCGTAAAGCCGTTGAAACTTAACAGCACGGCGAGTCCGGCAAGACATTGCGCGGCAAGAAAAACGGCCGCGGCCCTTGCGCCTATGCGCCGCGAAGCGAGCGGACGCCATTTCGTCCGCTCCACCTTAGCATCGATATTGCGATCGATAATATCATTATAGGTCGAGCCGGCGCCGCGCATGACGACGGCTCCGGCGAAAAGCAAGACAAGGTCGCGGATACGCAACGGTCCGCCTTGATAAATACTCGCGAGCGCACTCGACCACCAGCAAGGCAATAGAAGCAGCCACCCGCCGATCGGACGATCGAAGCGCGCAAGCTGAAGCAAGGGGTGCCAGGATTTTGGCGCGAGCCGGAGGACGAGCTGCCCCGCAACCGAATCGGGCAGAGCGGCAGGCCGGCGGGGAGCGCTTGCGGGAGGCCCGGCAACACTGGCCGGGGGGGATCGATCGCGCGGGCCGGGAGCTTCAGGCCAGATGGGGCCTTGCGTCACAGCGGCCCGGCGGGCAGCTTCTGCTGGGGCACATTGAGCGCGCCCGAAGCCTGCTGCTCTTGTGCTTTCTTCATCTTCGCCGCGACGGCGCAGGCTTGATTGGCGACCTTTCCGGATTTGTCGGTGCTCGCCGAAATATTTTGGAAAGCTTCGTCGGGAACCGAGCACCAATCCTTGTTCTTTGTTAAATAAACCACGAGCTCATGCTCGACGGCGACCAGCGCGCGCAGCTTCGGACAAGAGGTTACCGGATCAAGCTGTTTCTTGCCGCCCTGGGCGAGTTTATTGAGTTGATCGAGGATGCCCTGACGCTTTTTGGTGAGCGCGCCGATATCCTGGTTGCAATCGGTGGCATGGGCCGCGCCGCAAACCACGAATGTGATCAATGCTGTGACGGCAAACGCGGCTTTACGCAGGGAGCCAATGCGGCTATGGGGCATCATGATGCGAGCCTTTCAGTGACGTTTCGATGTCGTCCTATTTTTTGCCAAGGACACCTGTTATCGTAGCCGAGTTTTCTCGCGCGAAACATGGGCCAAATCGCGGCTTGCGATATCACGTGCGTTTCACACCAAACACCGCCGCGCGCGCAAGCGTACCCAGCTCTCGCGGTTCGGTGCGCGCCTTCGACCTTATCGAGCGGCCCCGTGTCCCGCTATGATTTCGCCGCGCGGCGCCTCTATGTCAATCCTCCATTGGCGCAGGCGGCGCAAATCGCTCTCGATCAGGCACAGGTGAATTATGTCCGCAATGTGTTGCGCCTATCCGAAGGTGCGAGAATCATTGTTTTCAATGGCCGCGACGGCGAATGGGAAACGAGCGTTGCCACTTGTAACCGCAAATATGTCACGCTCGCTGTCGACAAATTGATACGGCCGCAGGAGCCGCGTCCCGATCTGCATTATTTGTTCGCGCCGCTCAAACAGGCGAGACAGGATTACATGATTGAAAAAGCGGTGGAAATGGGGGCCGGGCTGTTGCGTCCGGTGCTGACCAGCCGGACCCAGGCCAACCGGATCAATAGAGAACGGATGCATGCCCATGCGATCGAAGCCGCCGAGCAATGCGGTATTTTGTCGATTCCGGAAATCGCTCCCCCGATCCGGCTCGACGCGCTGCTCCGCGCTTGGGACCAAGATCGCCTCCTCGTCTTTTGCGACGAAGAGGAGCAATTGAGCGACCCCTTGGCGGCGTTGCGCCCCCGCGCCAATGCCAATGGGCCGCCCCCGCTCGCCGTTTTGATCGGCCCCGAAGGCGGTTTCGATGCTGGGGAACGCGATGCGCTTCTTGGCATGTCTTGCGTGGTGCGCATGCCGTTGGGTCCGCGCATTTTGCGCGCCGACACGGCCGCCGTCGCGGTTCTTGCCTTGGTCCAGGCGACCATGGGAGATTGGCGAACATAAATGTTAAGATAATCATTATATTGCCTCATTATACGGGCAACTAAATCGGCTCCGGCAACACAGTGAATCGATTCGACTCCACATGAATTTGCGCGATATTTTTGTTTCAGTCGGCTGTTGCGCCGCCGCTGTTTGCCTTGGCTCTGGCAAACCCGCGCGGGGCAACGATATTCAATCAGGGCAAGGGACGGTTTCTCGCGCGAAGGATTCATGCGCCCCGGCCGGGGAACCCGCCGGTTGCGATCGAATCGGCGGTCATGTCCGCGTCGAATTCGGCTCCCGCATGCCGAACTCACCCGGCCACGGCCAGCCTGGGGCTTCGCCCGTCGCAGTCCGCCTGGGCGAGGGCACGCAATCGCGCGGCCACCTTCGCCTGCCTGCCGGCGACCCCGAATTGGATCAATACCGCCGTTGAAGTCCACCGGCGTTCGCGCCGGTTGTACCGAAATGTTGCACGTGAATCGTTTCGCGTGAAACGTTTTGGGATGGCCCGTCATTTCGGCCAGCTGAAGGACCGGATAAACGCGATGCAGATTGCAATTCCCGGAGTTGACCTTCGCAAGACTAACGGCAGCCTCGTAGGGCGGGATGATCGGAACGTGGTCGTTAAACGGCGGCGCATGCGGCCGGCGAGCCCCGCTGGCCTAACCTCACCAAAAATCTGCCGCCTTACGATTGAGCGGAGCCCCGCGATATTTGCGCGGCTAGCGCTGATGCCCCGCGCGATCTTGAGATGCCCGCCGCGGTGCACAGCCCATCACAATCGCGAGCGCGGCCTGAAACGCCGCCTCGGCGTCGAGCGTGGTCGTATCGAGCACGATGGCGTCCTTGGCCGCTATCAAGGGTGCCGTGGCGCGGTTTTTGTCGCGCTCGTCGCGCCCGGCGATGTCGGCGAGCACGGCGGCGTAATCGGCCCTTTCGCCTTGGCTTCTTAGCTCTAGAGCCCGGCGCGTCGCGCGGACCTCAACGCTGGCCGTGACGAATATTTTTGGGCACGCCTCGGGACAAATCACGGTGCCGATGTCGCGGCCGTCGACGACGGCGCCGCCGGGCCGGTGCGCGAAGCCGCGCTGAATATTGGCAAGCGCCGCGCGTACCTCTGGAATGGCGGCGACAATCGAAGCCGCTTCCGCCATCTCACGGCCGCGCAGCAAATTTTCGTCGAAACCGCTGAGCACCAGGCCCCGTGCGGCGGCAGCTGCGGCGTCCTGGTCGGCGAGGTCGTGGCACTCATCCATTAAAGCCCGCGCCGTCGCCCGGTAAAGCAGCCCGGTGTCGAGATGCGGCAGGCCAAAATGCCCGGCCAGATTGCGCGCAAGCGTGCCCTTGCCGGAGGCGGCAGGTCCGTCGATGGCGATGATCATTGGAACTGTGCCCCCAACTGCTCCATGAGCGCCTGAAACTCCGGAAAGCTCGTCGCGATCATGCGCGAATCGTCGACCGCCATCGGCCGGCGCGCGGCGAGGCCAAGGCTAAGAAAACTCATCGCGATGCGATGGTCGAGATGGGTTGCCGCCATACCGCCTCCCGCGACATCGCCGGCGCGGCCCTCGACGATCAGGTCGTCGCCGATTATTTGGCAGGCGGCTCCCGCCTCGCGCAAGCCATCGGCCACCGCGCGGAGCCGGTCGGATTCCTTGACCCGCAACTCGGCAAGGCCGCGCATCCGCGTCTCGCCAGTGGCATACGCGGCGGCAACCGCGAGAATGGGATATTCATCGATCATCGAAGGCGCGCGGGCAGCAGGCACATCGATGCCCTTAAGCAGTGCCGCACGCACCCGCAAATCCGCAACCTCCTCGCCGCCCTCGGCGCGGCTGTCGAGGATGTCGATGTGGGCGCCCATTTCGCGCAATGTCGTGAGAAGGCCGGTGCGCAACGGGTTCATCATCATTCCCTCGATGACGATATCGGAACGCGGCACGATCGTCGCGGCGACAAGAGGAAACGCGGCGGACGAAGGATCGGCCGGGACGATCACCCGCGCCGGGCGCAAGTCCGGGCGGCCATCGAGCGTTATTTTTTGGCCATGTTTCGCGAAAGGTTCGATCTCGATGGAGGCGCCAAAATACTTCAGCATCTTTTCGGTGTGGTCGCGGGTGGCCTCGGCCTCGATCACGGTAGTACGGCCGGGAGAATTGAGACCGGCCAGGAGCACCGCCGATTTGATCTGCGCCGAGGCGACCGGCGGAGAAAACTCGACCGGAACAGGTTCGCTCGTGCCCTTGAGCAGAATCGGGCAGCGCCCCTCTGGCGATTGCGCCAACACCTCGGCTCCCATCGCGCAAAGCGGATCGAGAATCCGCCGCATCGGGCGCGTTCGCAAGGAAGCATCGCCGTCGAAAGTGGCGGTTATCGCGTGGCCGCCGACGACGCCCATCATCAAACGCATCCCGGTTCCCGAATTGCCGAAATCGAGGGTTGCGCGCGGCGCGAGGAGGGAGCCGATCCCGCAGCCCCGTACGCTCCAGCGGCGTTTGCCGCGCCGCTCAACCTTTGCGCCAAGCGCGGCGCAGGCGGCGGCGGTGCGGAGAACGTCGCCGCCTTCGAGCAGGCCATCGATTTCGGTTTCGCCGACACAGAGGAGGCCGAGAATCAAGGTGCGGAGCGAAATCGACTTGTCGCCCGGAGGCTTCACCCGTCCGCGCAAGGGCCCCCCGGCTCGGGCGGCGAGCGCGGTTGCTAGGGTCTCCATCGAAGCCTCCCCGGTGGATAAGCGCAAAAACACGACGCTTGATTAGTAGAGCGCTTTCGTATCGCTGTAACATAGCGGCCGGCGGCCTGTCATTAAACCGCCGCCGTGGGTCAACTTGCATTTGACAGGCGGGCCTTGCATCACTAACCGGACCGCAAGGACTCGCGGCGGCGGCCCGGCACCGGCAGGCTTCCGCCCTTCCGGAGGTAGGTTCCGTGGCGAAACCCGAACTCGGTAATAAGCACCAATGCCAGAACTGCGGCGCGCGTTTCTTCGATCTGAACAGATCGCCCATCACATGTCCGAAATGTGGGACGATTTGTCATGCCGCGCCGCTGTCGCGCGTCGCCCATCACGCGACCGTGGCCGATGAAGAGGTCCCCCCGGCCGGCGCGGGAACCGTGCTGGTTCCGCTCGAAGAAGCCGATGCCGGGGAGGACAAGGTTGCGGTCGTGGCGGACGACGATACCGAGATCGAAGCCGTCGACGATACGTTCCTCGAAGAAGAGGATGCCGATGATGTCGGCGATCTCATTGATGGCGAGATCGGCGACGAGGAAGAGCGCTGATGTTTGGCTTGTGAAGCGCGGCGCTTAAGACTATACAGCCGCCGCGCGTTCCACTCCTAGCGGGACCGCCGATCGCAAACGTCCACCGGACTTTCGGGAACGTGCCCGGTTGCGGATAGGCTGGGGTCATAGCTCAGTTGGGAGAGCGCTTCAATGGCATTGAAGAGGTCGGCGGTTCGATTCCGCCTGGCTCCACCAACGTTTCAAGGCCTTACGTCCGGAGAAATGTTGAATCGCATCGCCCTTCAAATTGTAAAGTTGAAGGAATCATAGGCAAGCTGGCTCAAGATTTGAATTCATGCTGCGCGAGGGCTCGGCGCAGCCTGCCGTTCCCACCGGCCGGGCCGGCACGCCCGCCATGGTCGTATTGGGCGGCACCGGATGCAAAACGACCGAGCCCGCGGCGATCAGCGAGCACGCACCGATTTCGATGTTGCCAAGAATTTTCGCGCCCGCGCCAATCATGACGCCGCACCGGACCTTAGGGTGCCGGTCGCCAGTTTCGTTGCCGGTACCGCCGAGCGTGACGTTCTGGAGGATCGAAACGTCATCGTCGATGAGACTCGTCGCGCCGACCACGAGGCCGGTCGCGTGATCAAGAAAGATGCCTTTGCCAACCACCGCCGCCGGATGGATGTCGGTCTGAAACACCTCGGACGACCGGCTCTGTAGATAAAGCGCGAAATCTCTCCGGCCATGAATCCAGAGCCAATGCGCGAGCCGATGCGTTTGGATGGCGTGGAACCCCTTGAAATAGAGCAATGGCTCGATTAAGCGTTCGCAGGCCGGATCGCGGTCTAGCACCGCGACGATGTCGGCCCGAAAACCCGCGCCAATCGTCTCGTCGCCGACGACCGCTTGGCCGAACATATCATTGACGAGATAAGATGGAACAGTGTCATTGCCGAGCCGCGCCGAGATCCGGTGGATGACCGCGTCCTCGAAGGTCGGGCGGTTCAAAATCGAATTAACGACAATTGGCGCCAGGACGCGCTCGCGCGCGAACGCGTCTTCGGCCTCCTGCCGCAGCCTTGCCCAAAGGCTCGCGGAAAGATCCGCCTGTGCCTTGGCGGATTCAACTGGTTCGAAGTTGGTAACCAGCGACATCCGTTTGATCGTCCCGGTTCATGGCGCCTTCGGTCAACGAAAATGCGGCCTTCTTGCCACGCAACTTTTTTAGAAACCGGAGGCGTTGCGCACGCGCGCGACGCAAAACCAAGCGAAGGCCGCCTTTCCTTGTATAGCATAGTCGATAATGTACCCTAGAGAAAATTAAAAATGAGTCGCGACCAGTTCGCGTTCGCACACGCGATCGCGGGCGCCTAAAATGAACCCGGGACGGGACCATTTGTTTGATCGCAGCGCCAATCTTAATGGTCGTGCGGGCGCACCTCGACAGCTGGGGGCCAAAAGATACCGATCGATGCGACATGGTGCGGCTTCTCGCTGCCCCGGCGGCTATCTTGGCTTTTGAAAACTCCGCAGTGACTCCACTCATCGGATTTTGTACGACTGGAGCTCGGAGCGTCCATGCAGGTACAGCTCGCACCCGCTATATCACAAAAGACACCGCTACGAAGTATGCTATAGCATTGACATGCTGTCTCGTCGGCTTGGCGCTGAGCGGCTGTTGTGGCAAGAGAGCTTAGTGCCCAAAATACGCGGCAAGAATTCAAACTGACCCACAACTATATCTTTGCCGCTGGCCGGACTGCCGCGCTATACGGCTATGTTGTCGATAAGCCGCGTCTTGCCGAGCCTTGCCGCGGCGAGAAGCCGGACCGGTCCCTCGCCGGGCGACGCGACGGGGCCCAAGGTTTCGGCGTGGCGGGCTTCGAAATAGTCCGTGGCAAAACCCGCCGCCGCGAGACCGGCTCGGGCGGCATCGAGAGCGGATTCAATGGCAACTCCCCTATTGACCTCGCGGGCGCACCGGCCAAGCGCCGCATAAAGGCGTGGCGCAAGCGCGCGTTTTTTTGCCGGCAAAAAAACATTGCGCGACGATAGCGCAAGTCCATCCGCGTCGCGCACGGTGGGTACGCCTAGAATTTCGGTCTCGAAATCGAGATCGCGCGCCATCCGCATCACGACCTTGAGCTGCTGATAATCCTTTTCGCCAAACATCGCGACATCGGGTCGGCACTGGTTGAGGAGCTTCGCTACAATGGTTGCGACGCCTGCAAAATGGGCCGGCCGGAAACGATCCTCGAGGCCCACGGCTGCAGGCCCCCCCAAAGTGATGGTGGTTGCAAAACCCGCACCGTAGATCTCCTCGACGCTTGGCGCGAACAGCAAATCCCCCTTCGCCGCCGCGAACAGAGCCGCATCGGGCTCGAACGCGCGCGGATAGGAGCAAAAATCCTCCGACGGCGCGAATTGCGCCGGATTGACGAAAATCGACATCACCACATGCCGTGCGCGTTTTTTAGCTTCGTGGACAAGGGAAATATGTCCGGCATGAAGCGCGCCCATGGTCGGCACGAGCCCGATCGTCTCGCCCGCGCGCCGCCACTCCGCGAGCCGCGCCCTGAGGCTCGCCACGTTACGCACGATCTCAACACGGCTTGCGGCGGAGGCGGCCATGACGGGTCTTTGCGTACTGCGTTCGTCTTGTTTCCGGCGGTGGCCTTGCGGCCGATCCCCGTGTTTTGGCGCGGAAGCAACGCATTGAAGATCGGAACGCTCCTGGACCTTCTTCGCCGCGGTGGACATCGGCGCGGGCTCCGGTTATTCGTGCGCCATGTTCATATAGGAAGCAGGTTGATGGTAAATTCGATCAGTCCCGATTTGGCGTCTAGCGCGCTCCTCTACCATCGTTCGCCGCGCCCCGGCAAGCTCGAGATCGTGGCAACCAAGCCGCTTGGGACGCAACATGACCTGTCGCTTGCCTATTCGCCAGGTGTCGCCGCGGCATGCCTCGCGATCGCCGTCGATCCCCGCGCAGCGGCCGAACTAACGGTACGGCAAAATCTCGTCGCAGTGGTGACCAATGGTACCGCGGTCTTGGGACTTGGCAACATAGGTCCCCTCGCGGGCAAACCCGTGATGGAAGGCAAGGCGGTTCTGTTCAAGAAATTCGCGGGGATCGATGTGTTCGACATTGAAATCGCGGAGACCGATGTCGACCGGCTGGTAGAAATTATAGCCGCGCTGGAGCCAACATTTAGCGGTATCAATCTTGAGGATATCAAGGCGCCGCAATGTTTCGAGGTGGAGCGCAAGCTGCGCGAACGCATGTCGATTCCGGTTTTTCACGATGATCAGCACGGCACCGCGATCATCGTCGGCGCGGCGGTCCTCAACGCCATGGAATTTACCGGTAAAGCAATCGGCGACGTCAAGATCGTGTCATCAGGCGCCGGCGCGGCCGCGCTTGCCTGCCTTGACTACTTGGTGGTTCTCGGCGCCAAGCGCGAGAATATATTTGTCACCGATATAGAAGGCGCGGTGTATCGCGGCCGCAAGACTTTGATGAATGCTTACGTTGAGACCTATGCCCAGGATACCGATGCGCGCACGCTCAAGGATGTCATCGGCGGCGCCGATATTTTCATCGGGCTTTCAGCGGGAGGCGTCCTGACGCCGGAGATGGCGAAGGAGATGGGCGAACGGCCGCTGATCATGGCCCTCGCCAACCCTACCCCCGAAATCGAGCCAGGTGTGGCATTCACGGCGCGGCCGGACGCCCTGATTTGCACCGGGCGCTCCGATTTTCCAAATCAAGTCAACAACGTGCTTTGCTTTCCCTATATTTTTCGTGGCGCTCTCGATGTTGCCGCAACGGCCATCAACGAGGCAATGAAGCTCGCCGCGACGCGTGCGATCGCTCAATTGGCCCACGAGCCGCCATCCGACGTGGTCGCCAGGGCCTATGGTGGCAAGGCGCGGCATTATGGCAAGGACAGCCTTATCCCGGCGGCTTTCGATCCGCGCTTGATCCTGCGCATCGCGCCGGCGGTCGCCAAGGCCGCGATGGATACAGGCGTCGCAAAAAGGCCGATCGCCGATTTCGCCCTTTATGAAGAGACGTTATCGCGCTTTGTGTTCCGTTCCGGCTTCGTGATGAAGCCGGTGATGCAAGCCGCCAAAGCTTGCCCCAAGCGCGTGATTTACGCGGAAGGCGAGGATGAACGCGTGCTGCGCGCGACCCAGACCGTCGTCGAGGAAGCGATCGCGAAACCAATTCTTGTTGGGCGTCCGGAGGTGATCGAGACCCGTATCGAGCGATTCGGCCTGGCGGTGCGGCCGGGGAAGGATTTCGAACTCGTCGATCCCAATGACGATCCGCGCTATCGCGACTATATCGCGGCCTATCTCGATGCGGCTGGACGGCACGGCATCACACCCAAGGCCGCGCGGACCCTGGTGCGGACCAATTCGACGGTGATCGCGGCGATCGCGGTGAAGCGCGGCGACGCCGACGCCATGATTTGCGGCCTCGACGGACGCTTCAATCCGAGCTTGCGCTACATCAGGGACATTATCGGGCTCGTTCCCGGTGCGACCGATCTTTCCGCGATGTGCTTGATGATCACCAATAAGGGCGCCTTTTTTATCGCCGACACACATGTCCGGCGCGATCCCACCGCGCCGGAGATCGCGGAAATGGCGCTGATGTGCGCGGCCCACGTCCGCCGTTTCGGGATCGAGCCGAAAATCGCACTTGTGTCGCATTCGGATTTCGGTTCGGATGATACGCCTTCGGCCCGCAAGATGCGAGATGCGCTCGAAATCTTGCGCCAGTGCGCCCCAGATCTCGAAGCCGATGGCGAGATGCAGGCCAATACCGCTTTGTCGCAGGCTATGCGCGACCTCGTGTTGCCGACCTCGCGTTTGAAAGGCGAGGCGAACGTTCTCGTCATGCCCAACCTCGATGCCGCCAATATTGCCTATACGATGACGATGATCATGGCCGACACCCTGCCGGTCGGCCCGATCCTGATCGGCGCTGCCAAGCCCGCCCATATCCTGACGCCTTCGGTGACGGCGCGCGGCATCATCAACATGACCGCGGTTTCGGTCGCCGAAGCGCAAGGAAACAATTTAGCCTGAACGCCGCAAAGGCAATCCTCCGCTCTCTCTTTAAGCTGTTCATAGATAAGCGCACATTCTTCTGGACCTTAGGAATCGTGAATGATTCCATCCGGTCAAGACAAAAGATACCAGCCAAACCGCTGCCGAAAACGCCGGGGGCAGTGAGAAAATCGCCGGGCGCCAAGCCGTCACGGAGGCAGTAACGTTTGGCCGAAATCAACGAAACGAAGTCGATGGGAACTCCGGCCGTTCGAAGCAGCGGCCCCGGCGATGTCCCGCGCCCCGCCAAATGATTTTTTTTCCTTCGAACATGACGAAAACGCTTCGCCTGGCTACACTTCAGGGTTCATTTGGCTTACCCATTCTTCCCACCCGTTCCCGGTGCCCTCGCCGCCACGCAAAGCTCTGGAAAGCCGGTTTGTTTTGTCGCTGATCACCAACCTCCTGTTCGAAGCCCGCGCCGCGGCGCAGGCCCTCATCGAGCTGACAACCGGCCCGCATATTCGCCTAGGCGTCACCGGACTGTCGCGGGCGGGCAAGACGATCTTCATCACCGCGCTTATCGAGCATCTAACCAAGGCAGCGAGCCCCGCCTCGCGCGGGAGGAAAAATCCCTTGCCCGTTTTCCGCGTTCACGCCGAGGGGCGGCTGATCGGCGGCATGCTCGAGCCGCAACCCGACGATGCCGTGCCCCGCTTCGCCTATGAGGATCACATTGCAGCTCTGAGCGGTCCCAAAGGCCGTCCCGGGGAACGTCACTGGCCGCAATCGACAAGGCGCATTTCCGAGCTGCGGCTGTGCCTTGTTTTCGACCAAAAAATCGGCCGGCGGCCGGGGCACCAATCGCTGACCATCGACATCGTCGATTATCCCGGCGAATGGCTGCTCGATTTGCCGCTGCTTGGTAAATCCTTTGGGCAATGGTCGCGCGAGGCCTTCAGTGCCTCGGCAGGCGCTGCACGGGCGCCGCTCGCGGCGAAATGGCGCGCGCTTGCGGCCAGCATCGATCCCCGCGCCAAGGCCGATGAAGAGCAGGTGCGCCGGCAAGCCGAACTCTTCACCGGCTATCTGCGCGCCTGCCGTGCCGACGAAAACCACTTTTCGAGCCTGCCGCCGGGCCGTTTTCTGATGCCCGGCGACCTTGACGGCTCCCCCGCTCTTACATTCGTGCCGCTCGCCGTCGAGGGAGGCGAAATCTACCCGCCGGGCTCGTACGCCGCCATGATGGAGCGGCGTTACGAGGCCTATAAGGCGCATATCGTCACACCATTTTTTCGCGATCATTTCGCAAGGCTCGACCGCCAGATTGTCCTTGTCGACGCGCTCGCCGCATTGAACGCTGGACCGGCCGCGATGCGTGACCTCGAAACTGCCCTAACCGATGTTCTCGCCGCGTTTCGCGTGGGGCGCGGCAATTTGTTATCGGCCTTGTTCCGGCCGAAGATCGACAGGATTCTGTTCGCCGCGGCAAAGGCCGATCATTTGCACCACACAAGCCATGACCGGCTCGAGGCGATTTTGCGGCATCTCACCAAAAGAGCCATCGCCCGCGTCGAATTGGTTGGCGCCGAGGTCGATGTCATCGCGCTTGCGGCGGTCAGGGCAACGCGCGAGGGCATGGTCGGCGCTCCCGATGAGCCCACGCTTGAAGCCGTCATCGGCACGCCACTCGAAGGCGAGCGGATCGGCGACGAGATTTTCGATGGACAGGCGGAGGCGGCGATTTATCCGGGTGAACTCCCGGCTGATCCCGAAGCGGTATTTCGCGACGTTCCGCGCATCGAGGCCAACGAAATCGACTACCGCTTCATCCGTTTCCGTCCTCCCTTCCCGGTCCGGGCAGAGGATGGCTCACTGCTGCCGCCGCCCCATATTCGGCTCGACCGCGCGCTGCAATTTCTCCTTGGCGACCGGCTCGGCTAATCCCCTCGACAAAGGCTTGTTTTGATGATTGACCAGGAAGCGCTGCGGCAAAGCGATTAACGAGGTCTTGCGTGGCCGTTGAACCAAAACCCCGCCCGCGCGCGTTCCGTCTCGGTGCGATGACCCCGGAGCCCGGCGCCGCGGCCCCAAAAGAGGCGTTGGTGATCGAAACCACGGCCGATCCCTATGAGGCCGAGGCCGAGGCTTTTCTGGCCGGTCGTGATGCCGGCGAAGAGGCGGTGGAGGCGGCGCAGAAACAAGGCGTCGTGGCTCGCTCGCTATTGTCCTGGGGGGGACTCTTCTGGGCCGCGACGGGGGGCCTCGTTTCGCTCGGTTTCGGGCTCTGGCTGACCCGCCTCATCGACGATCTTTTCGCGTGGTCGCCGGCCTTCGGCGTCGTCGGACTTGCGCTTGCGGGAGCGGCCGGAACCGCGCTTTTTGTTCTCGCAATGCGGGAAATTGGCGGCATTCTGCGCCAGCGGCATATCGCGGAACTTCATATCGGGCTCGCCCGTGCGCGCGAAAAGGACGATTTTAAAGAGGCACGGCGCCTCGTTAGAGATCTTTCCGCGCTCTATTCCACAAGGCCCGATACAGCTCGCGCGCGCGCCCAATTGCGCAAAGTTGCGCGTGACATCGTCGACGGGCGCGATCTCATCGACATTGCCGAGCGCACGCTCATCGAACCGCTCGACTTGGACGTGCGGCGCGAAATCGCGAGCGCGGCCAAAAGAGTTTCCATGGTGACGGCGCTTGCACCGCGCGCGATCATCGATGTCGTCTTCGTCGGGGCGCAGGCGGTAAGGCTCATCCGGCGCATAGCGGTCATCTATGGCGGCCGGCCTGGCTTGCTCGGCTTTTTAAAACTCTTGCGCTCGATTGCCGCGCATATCGTGATCACCGGCGGGATGGCGGTCGGCGACAGCCTCATCCAGCAATTCGTCGGCCACGGGATCGCCGCGAAACTGTCGGCCCGTCTCGGCGAAGGCGTGCTAAACGGCCTTTTGACGGCACGCGTGGGGCTTTCCGCCATGGCCGTCTGCCGCCCGCTGCCTTTTGGCAGCGGAAAGGCGCCAAGAGTGGCCGACGTCGCGCCGTTCTTGTTCAAGGCGGAGAATAAGGGTTGAGGGGGCAACCCCCGCCGCTTGCGAGAATGTGCTACCGCCTTTGCATGCGCCGCTTTGGAGGAAGCCTGGGCTCGATTTCCTCGACGGAGTCAGCAATTTTGTAAACCTCGGCTCACAAGCACCGTCCAGCGAAATGGATCCAACGAACTCTTGTACTCGCAGATCCAAGTCAGTTGCTGATAAACTAAAAATTGTTCCTTCGCCTCATTATGTCAAGTAGGCCAATGGCGATCCGCGGCTCATCGCTGATAAACTCGGCACCCGCCAAGAAGACGGCCTGTTCGCGGCTTGGTGATGGCGCGATGGGGGCGTTGGCGGGGGCCTTGGTCGGCGGTCCGATTGGATTGGTCGCGGGCGGCATGGTCGGCTATACGGCGGGGCCGTCAATGCTTCGAGCTGGGGCCTTAAAGGGCATCGGCATTATCGCCGTGTCCATTATCGCCGATATCCGGCGCGATAATCCGGCTTGACGAGGCTTCGCATAAAGCCGGGCAGTGCAGCCCCCATTGGCCAATCAATGTCGCCTGGGTTCCCGGACACCTGAGCGCTGGCGGCTTTTGATTGGCTCGCCCGGCTTAATCGGATCGTCCAATTGCTTTTGGCGTACCCTTGCGGACCGCGAGATTAGGGATCCGCTTTAGCCCGGAGATTCCTTCGGCGAATCCGGCGGCTTTGAGTTGGGCGGCGGCATTTTTTCGAACACGGTCGGCACTAAATTGTCGGAGTCAATGAGGTCGAACCGGCCGGGGCTCTCCGCTGTCAAGGCCGCCGAGTAGATCTTGCCATTGCTCAGCTTTACCCAGAGGGTGCCGTAATAATCCACCGAGTACGTGCCCGGTCCCGACGTCCATGCTTGCGAAGCGCTCGATTGCGAAGGACTCGTGGAGCTCACAAGTGTCTTGTCCGGCCGAAACACGATGCGCCAAGGCTTGCCAGGGGCTTGCCACTCACCGACGATCGGGATGTCGACCAATTTGATTCTCTCGCCGAGATGCCGGACCCCTAAGTAGACGAGGCCAGGAAAGGCGAAGGCACTGAGGATGATGAGTATCCGGCCCAGGGGTACCCCGTTGTCTGGCCGTTTCGCTGGTGAACTCATCGGACCTCTCAACAAGCTGGAGGGTAGTTGAATTATATAGACAAGCGGCAAGGTAAGCTCAAGGGCGCTCCAAAATGATGATGATTTCAGCTCCTGGCGGCCTCTGCCGCGTGGCGACTTATGGCTCTCGGCCGCGGACGCGGCGAGAAAATTCTATACCCCCGCCGCAAATTTGCGTGGTTTGCGCTAGTGCATTGGTTTCAAGCCGAGAGCTCTGGTAGTGGTAAAGCTTGGGAATTATGCACTTGACAAGTTATGCCCGATTCCTCTTCGTAGCTACATGAGAATGTTCCTTTTCGTGTTGCCATTTGTCCTTTTGGCCGCCTGCGAACGGGATGATCCTGTGAAGCGCTGCCAGCGGGAATTTGGCACACAAGACAAACGCGTCGTCGACGAGTGCGTGCGCTGGTCTGTCGCGCCGCCGTCAGGGCCACCTGAAAAAGGTCAGCCTCGAGATTGATGGCTGCTCGCGAGAACAAGACGGAGCTTCTAGCCTGCAAGCTGGGGCGCTCGTCCTTGGTTTCGGCGTACCCTCGGGCCGCAAAACACGCATGTTCCCTGACGCATTCTTGAGCCGCGCGGCGGGCCTGATTTCATCCTGCCGCCCCAAGGGGCTTACCGTGACAACCGCCGAGTCATGTACGGGGGGCCTCTTGGCGGCCTTGATTACCGCGATACCTGGGTCATCCGACGTTTTCGAGCGCGGCTTTATCGCCTATTCCAATGCCGCGAAAATTGAAAGTCTCGGGGTCGCGCCGCGGATTTTGCAAGACTTCGGCGCGGTCAGCGCGGAGGCCGCACGGGCCATGGCTGAAGGCGCGCTGGCTCATTCCTCCGCGGACATGACGCTTTCGATCACCGGCATCGCGGGGCCCGGCGGGGGCTCGCCTGGAAAGCCCGTTGGCCTCGTGCATTTTGGCCTCGCACTTAGAGGCGGCGCCATCGCTGGCGTTGAAAAACAATTCGGAGACCTTGGCCGCGACGGCGTGCGTTTCGCCGCGATCGCCATGGCGATCGAGCTGCTTCTCGAAGCGGCCGGTTGAGGCACAAGGCCCGGGAATTTGGATCGCCCACGCGAACGTCACGGGGCCTTGCCGTAGACAATATCGGCGCGATCTTCGAAAGCTTCGGCGAATTTTCGAAAAGCCGCGTCGAACATTCCGCCCATGATGAGGCCCAGCACGCGGCTCTTGAATTCATAGGCGATGCGGAAATCGACGAGACAGGCCCTGCCTTCGTCGCGATCGTGAAAGATCCAGCGGTTTTCGAGATGCTTGAACGGTCCGTCGATATATTCGACAAGAATTTGGGACACCGAGCGCTCGCAGGTTACGCGGCTCGTGAAGGTCTCGCGGATTGCCTTGTAGCCGACCTCCATATCCGCGATGAGCGTTAGCCTCCCGTTATTTTCGTCACGCCGGCGGATCCGCAAAGCGCGGCAAAGCGGCACAAATCGCGGATAGGATTCAATGTCGGCGACCAGCTCGAACATTTCGGAAGGGCTATGGCGGACCAGGTGGGTAGTATGGAACGAAGGCATGCCGGCTCACAGCATGGGATTTGGAAAAAAGTGGTGGTTAAAAGCTGCTTCGTTGGATTCCGCATGCTCTAACCGCTCAAAGTCGCTCCGGCAAGTGCCATCCGCCGCGCCTTCAGCCTGGCGAAATCCTCGCCAGCGTGATGCGAGGATCGGGTCAAGGGCGATGCCGACACGAAGATAAAGCCCTTGGCGAGCGCGACCTCGGCGTAAGAGGCAAATTCGTCCGGGGGTACGAAGCGCGCGACCGGATGATGCTTTCTTGTCGGCTGTAGATATTGGCCCATCGTCAGGAAATCGACGTCCGCGGTGCGCAAATCATCCATTAGTTGCAGCACTTCGTGCCGCTCCTCGCCGAGTCCCAGCATCATTCCGGATTTGGTGAAGATTCCGGGATCGATCTCCTTGACGCGCTGTAGAAGCCTGATCGAGTGGAAATAGCGCGCGCCAGGCCGAACCGCGAGATATTTGGATGCGACAGTCTCGAGGTTATGATTGAACACGTCGGGCTTGGCCGCGACGACTATCTCAAGCGCGCCTTGTTTGCGCAAGAAGTCCGGGGTCAAGACCTCGATCGTGGTGTTTGGGCTCGCCGCGCGGATCGCCGCGACGACCTTCGCGAAATGCCCTGCCCCGCCGTCGTCAAGATCGTCGCGATCAACAGATGTGATTACGACGTGGGCGAGCCCGAGTTTCTTGACCGCTTCGCCGACACGGGCGGGCTCGAACGGATCGGGGGGGCTTGGGAGCCCGGTCCTGACATTGCAGAACGCGCAGGCGCGCGTGCAAGTGTCGCCCATGACCATGAAGGTCGCGTGTTTTTTATCCCAGCACTCGCCGATGTTGGGGCAGGCGGCCTCCTCGCAGACGGTTACAAGACGCTGTTCCCTGACAATTTTTTGCGTTGCGCTCCATTGCGGCGAGCCCGGCGCCTTGACCCTGATCCAGGCGGGCTTGCGCGCCACCGGCTGATCCGGCCGGTGCGCCTTTTCCGGGTGGCGGGGCGGCGTGTCGAGACTGCGGCTCTTCTCGATTAGGCCGGCGGCGTCAAACATGGGAATAGCTAACCTTTTAGGCGACGGAATTGTGCGCCGAGTTCACATATGGATTACGCGACCGTAAGCATCAAGCACGCTCTCATGCATCGTTTCCGACAAGGTGGGGTGCGGGAAAATTGAATTTATAAGTTCCGCTTCGGTGGTCTCGCAATTCATGGCTATCACAAAGCCTTGGATCAGCTCGGTGACTTCGGCCCCGGCCATATGGGCGCCGAGAAGTTTCCCGGTTTTGGCATCGAAGACCGTTTTGACGAGTCCCTCGGTTTCGCCGAGCGCCATCGCCTTGCCATTGCCGACGAAGGGAAAGCGGCCGATCCTGACTTCAAACCCCAGCTCTTTAGCTTTTGCCTCGATGAGGCCGGCAGACGCGATTTGCGGATTGCAATAGGTGCAACTGGGAATCATCGTCTTGTCTAGGGAATGCGGGTCGAGTCCATTGATCGCCTCGACGCAAATCACGCCTTCATGCTCGGCCTTATGCGCGAGCATGGGGGGGCCTGCGACATCGCCGATCGCAAAAATTCCTGGCAGATTGGTGCGCCCCATTCCATCCGCAAGAATAATTCCCTGCGCAATCTTGACCCCTAGCGTCTCAAGCCCAAGGTTCTCGACATTGCCGGTAACGCCGGCCGCGGAAATCATGCGTTCGGCCTGCAAGGCCCGTGCCGCGCCCTTGTTGTCTTCGATTGTGGCAACAACGCCATCCGGCTTTTTCTCGACCCTCGTCACTGTGGCGGAGGTGAGAATTTCCATGCCCTCCTTTTCAAAGTGCTTGCGAGCGTGCGCCGAGATTTCCGCGTCCTCGGCGGGGAGGATTTCCGGCAATATTTCGACGACGGTCACTTGCGTGCCCATGCTGCGATAAAAAGAAGCGAATTCGATGCCGATCGCGCCGGAACCAATGACGATAAGGGATTTGGGAAATCGTTCCGGCACCATAGCCTCGAAATAGGTCCAGATGAGTTTTCCGTCCGGCTCGATGCCGGGTATGACGCGTGGCCTCGCGCCGGTCGCAACAATGATATTTTTGGCCTGATAAGTGCCCGCGCCCAAAATGCCTTTGGGGATCGGGCTTGGCGGCTGCATCGCCGGCTTTTCTGAGGCGGAGACCAAAACCTCGCCGGGCTTGGCGATTTTTGCCTCGCCCCAGATGACGTCTACCTTGTTCTTCTTGAGCAGAAAGCCGACGCCATTGTTCAATTGGGCGGAAACCGCGCGCGACCTTTTCACTACGGCGGCCGGGTCAAAACCGATCTTGCCATCGATCTTGAGGCCATAATCCATCGCGTGGTTGAGATAATGGAAAATTTCGGCCGAGCGCAATAATGCCTTGGTGGGAATGCAACCCCAATTAAGGCAGATGCCGCCTAAATGCTCGCGCTCGACGACAGCTGTCTTGAAGCCGAGCTGGGCCGCACGGATCGCCGCGACATAACCGCCAGGCCCGCCGCCAATGATCAGAATATCGTAAGGCTCAGCCATGGTTGCCAGCCTCTTGTGGGAGGGCACAGAAACGCCGCCTCACACCAGCATCCCCGCCGGTTTCTCGACAAGATCCTTGAACGCGGCGAGAAGGTTAGCGCCCAACACGCCGTCGACCGCGCGGTGATCGCAAGACAGCGTCACGCTCAACAACGTTGCAACGACGGGCGCGCCGTCGTTCACGATAACGCGAGGCTCCGCCGCGCCAACCGCGAGGATCGTCGCTTGCGGCGGATTGATGATGGCGGAAAAACTCTTGATACCGAACATACCAAGGTTGGACACCGCGGTTGAACCGCCCCGATATTCCTCCGGCCTCAACCTGCGGGCGTGGGCGCGGGCGGAAAAATCCTTCATTTCGCTCGATATGACGGATAAGCTTTTGGTCTCGGCGGCGCGGATAATGGGCGTGATAAGGCCGCCTGGTATCGCCACCGCCACGCCGATGTCGGCGTGCTTATGTTTCAGCATGGCGGTCTCCGTCCAGGTCACATTGGCGTTCGGGACACGGGTCAGCGCTAGCGCCAGCGCCTTGACGATAAAGTCGTTGACCGAAATTTTGTAAGCTGGCTTGCCCTCCTTGTCGTTCGGCGCGGCAGCGTTGATCGCCTCGCGCAGACTCATGAGAGCATCGAGCTTGCAATCGGCGGTCAGATTAAAATGCGGGATCGTCCGGCTTGCCTCGACGAGCCTGCGCGCGATGGTCTTGCGCATTTCATCATGCGCAATTTCTTCGAAAGTGCCCGGCGCGAAATTTTTTCTGATGAGTTCGTCCGTTGGCCCGGGTACGGGCAAAGGAGCTTCGGGCGCCTTGGCGTGTTGCGCTGGAACCGCGGCCGGGCCGCGCGCCAGCGCTGCCTTCACGTCGCGTTCGACGATGCGGCCGTGCGGACCAGAGCCTGTGATCGACGCAAGATCGAGCCCCAATTCCTTAGCGATTCGGCGCGCGAGCGGCGAGGCGAAGATGCGTGGGCCACTTTCCCCATTAAGGATGCGGGGCGCGACCGCTGGAGCGTTTGGCGCGGCGGGCGGCGCGCCCAACGTTTGCTCGCTCACAGGAGAAGGCATGCTTGCGGCCGGCTTCGCATCTTCCCCCTCGGCCGTGATCATCCCGATTACTTCATTGATGGGAACATCATTGGTCCCGTCCGGCACCATGATTTTGGCGAGCACGCCTTCTTCGACCGCTTCCACTTCCATAGTCGCCTTGTCAGTCTCGATCTCGGCGAGGACATCGCCTGGCTTGATCTTATCGCCCTCTTTTTTCAACCAGCGGGCAAGATTGCCTTTTTCCATCGTCGGTGAAAGCGCTGGCATGAGAATGTCGATCGGCATGGCAAGTCTCAAATCCATATTGAGTTCAACGGTAGAGCACCGCTTTCGCCGCCGCGACAATTTCTCTGGCATTCGGTAGAGCGAGTTTTTCGAGGTTTACGGCATAGGGCATCGGTACATCCTTCCCGCAAATCCGTATCACCGGCGCATCGAGATAGTCGAAGGCGCCTTCCATGATTTTCGCCATGATCTCGGCGCCGACGCCGCTCTGCGGCCAACCTTCCTCGACGGTAATGCAGCGGCCGGTTTTCTTGACCGATTGTACAATCATTTTGCTGTCCATCGGGCGGATCGTGCGAAGATCCACAACCTCGGCGTCGATGCCTTCGCGCTCCAGTTCCTCCGCCGCCTGCAAGGCATGGACCATGCCTATTCCGAAAGATACGATCGTTAGATCCTTGCCCGCTCGGGCAATGCGCGCCTTGCCGATCGGAACGAGAAAATCGTCGCGCGCCGGCACTTCGAATTTGTGCCCATAAAGGACTTCGTTTTCGAGAAAGATGACCGGGTTCGGATCACGGATCGCATTCTTCAAAAGCCCCTTGGCGTCGGAAGCCGTATAGGGCATGACGACTTTGAGCCCCGGAATATGCGAATACCACGCGGCATAATCCTGACTGTGCTGCGCGGCCACCCGCGCGGCCGCGCCGTTGGGGCCGCGAAACACCATCGGACAATCCATCTGGCCGCCGAACATATAGCGCGTCTTGGCGGCGGAGTTGATGATCTGGTCCATGGCTTGCATCGCGAAATTGAAAGTCATGAACTCGACGATCGGACGGAGGCCGGCGAAGGCCGCGCCGATACCGAGCCCGGCAAAGCCATGTTCGGTAATCGGCGTATCGACCACTCGGCGGGCACCGAATTCCTGCAGCAACCCCTGAGTGACCTTATAAGCCCCTTCGTATTCGGCGACCTCTTCGCCGATGATGAAAACGCGGTCGTCGCGGCGCATCTCCTCGGCCATCGCGTCGCGCAAGGCTTCGCGTACGCTGATTGTCACCATAGCCGTGTCTTTGGGAATTGCCGGGCTGGAGTGTTCCGCGGGTCCGCTTAACCCGGCTGCTGGCGTGGGCGGGGGCTCCGTTCCGGCATGCGCCACCGGCTTCGCGCCGCTCGTAGGTTCGGGCGGCGCGAGGGCTTGCACTTCTTGGACCCCCTCCGCGATCACCGCAATTGGCGTATTAACCGCGACATTGTCGGTCCCGTCCGGCACCAGAATTTTCGCAAGCGTGCCGTCGTCGATCGCCTCGACCTCCATGGTCGCCTTGTCGGTTTCGATCTCGGCGAGGACATCGCCCGAGCGCACCGCGTCGCCTTCTTTTTTAAGCCATTTCGCAAGCCTGCCTTGCTCCATCGTCGGCGAAAGCGCGGGCATGAGAATGTTCGTCGCCATATGATGTCCTTGGAAAGGATCTTGCCCGATTCTTTCTCTGCCGATTATCCCAAAACATCGGTCCATAACTCAGCCGCGGCCGGCTCGGGCTCGCGCGAGGCAAATTCGGCGGCCTCCGCGACGACGGCACGGATCGTCGCATCGATCTTCTTGAGATCGTCTTCGCTGGCTTGCTTGCTCGTCAATAAGCGCGCGCGGACCTGTTCGATCGGATCACGTTCCTCGCGCATTTTTTGCACCTCGTCCTTCGACCGGTATTTCGCCGGATCCGACATCGAATGGCCGCGATAGCGGTAGGTTTGCATTTCGAGGATCATCGGGCCATTGCCCGCCCGGCACCATTCGGCGGCGCGAGTGGCGGCGGACTTCACCGCCCGCACATCCATGCCGTCGACCTGCTCGCCCGGAATGTTGAAGGATTGGCCGCGTTTGGAAAAATCGGTCAGCGCCGAAGATCTCGTGACAGATGTACCCATCGCGTAGCGGTTATTTTCGATAATATAGACGACAGGCAGTTTCCAGAGTTCCGCCATGTTGAAACTCTCGTAGACTTGACCTTGGTTCGCCGCGCCGTCGCCCAAATAAGTGAAGCAAATGTTGCCATTCCCGCGATAACGGTTGGCGAACGCCAGCCCGTTGCCGAGCGGCACCTGCGCCGCGACGATGCCATGCCCCCCGTAAAAATGTTTTGCCTTCGAAAACATGTGCATGGAGCCGCCCTTTCCTTTCGAGGCGCCGCTCCGCCGCCCGGTCAATTCCGCCATGACGGCCTTAGGGTCCATGCCGCAAGCGAGCATATGGCCATGATCGCGATAGCCGGTGATGGTCTGATCGCCTTCCGCCGCCGCCATTGTGACCCCGGTGACGACCGCCTCTTGACCAATGTAGAGGTGGCAAAAACCGCCGATGAGACCCATGCCATACATCTGCCCCGCTTTTTCCTCGAAACGACGGACGAGCAGCATGCTGCGAAAGGCGATGAGTTCCTCTTCCTTGCTGAACGCGACGTCATTCGCGCGCGCGATTTGCGCTTTCGAAGGCGCGTTCTTGCCGCGGTTAATGGAAGTTGCGGTGGCCATGCAAAGCCCTTTGCAACGGCGGAGGCGGGAGGAGGAGTAAAATAGTGCAGCTCCAAGGGGAAAGCGAGCCCCCGTACATCAAGGCGGCAGCATGCGCACCTCAGCGATTCCGGGCCGGCCCTTGCCGATCAGGGATTGTCGAGTGCATATTTGCGGCAAGGTTCGAGATAGGCGCTCTCGTGGCTAACCAGCAGATCGACCGTGCTTCGCCACAGCCAGGATGGCGCGTCGAGCGATTTCGAGCGGTTTTTCGATAGATCGGCCCTCCAAGCTTTGCGCGTCGCCGCGTCCATTTGGCGCGCGTGAGCGCTGCCGATCACGCTCGCCAGGTACCGCGCGGCCCGCATCGCTTCGTCGCGGGCGAGTTGCTCGAGCTCGATCTTAAGGTCCTGCGGCAATAATTCTCGCACGACGATCGATCTGCTTAAGAAGCGCTCGGCTCGCATCCTTTGTCCCAGGAACGGCGCGAGATGGCGCGCACCCTCGAACACGCGTTCGGCATTATCTACCGGCATATTCGCGTCCGGATAATGCGGTGCCGCGGCCGTAGCTGCTTCTTTGATGTCCATCAAACAGGCTTCCATTTTTTTGGAAGAGTTCTGGCCAATGTTGAGCAGCACGGCGCAGCGAAGTCGCCCTAGTGAACTGCAACCCTTGACCCAATAAGCGGCGTCGAGGAGATCCACGCGCGCATCGTTTTCGCGCGAGCGCAGCATTGTCACAAGACGCCGCATCGCCTCGCTTGCGAAGAGA
Organism: uncultured Alphaproteobacteria bacterium; assembly: GCA_963808645.1. Taxonomy (GTDB): domain Bacteria; phylum Pseudomonadota; class Alphaproteobacteria; order Rhizobiales; family Beijerinckiaceae; genus Methylocapsa. Next base: position 479,817 of record CAWEGU010000015.1, on the reverse strand, counting down.
GTTTCAAGAGCATTCCGCTCCTTCTCCGAAACCGGCCAGAACCGCTTTCCAAGCGGGATGTTTGGCTTAGTGTTTTCGATGCGCTCCTTGGCGAGATGGCGCCAGGACCGGCGCAGTGCGCGTTGCATGACAAGCCGCGCCGATTCCGGCCTAGCACCAATGGATTCCGCCTGGTTAAAGGAATCATCGAAAGCCCCGTCGTAGCCATCCATCATCTGTTCGAGCATTTTTGCGGTGGTGACCCCTGGCAGATCCGAGCCTCTCGCCGCGGAGGCCAAGGAAAGCCCAAGACGAATGAGATCATGCGTCGGATTACCGATGGCTGAGTGATCGAGATCGCGAATCTCGATTTCGACGCGGCCGTTGGCATCGGCGATGGGGCCGAGATTGCCGATATGGCAGTCGCCGCAAACCCATATCGGAGGGCCCTCCGGCAGACAGCCCGACTTTAGCGATTCGAGACCTTCATAAAATTTGATTGTATTGCCGCGCACGTAGGCGTGCGGAGATCGCGCCATCTTGAGGTTTCGCGTTAGCGCTAGGATTTTTTGCCGCTCCTCAGGACTTGGAAAATCTATCGGTTTGGCTTTCATTAAACTTCCGAAGACTTGCCTTCAGTGAAGGATGGTGGCGTGTGAAGTCACCGTGGGCGTGGAATCATCCCACCTTGTCACGATCTGATTGCCAGTCTGTGCGGATGTTGGCAATGCCAATTCTTCGACCCAGCGGCTTACACGAACCAACTTATGCCATGAGCTGAGAGCAGCAAGGAGCAGCTTCAAGGCTGGAATGCGCGATCCGGTATCACGCGAGCCACCATGTCCCGAAACCGAGGCTCGCAAGCGTTAATGGAAGGCCGATCCGCCAATAAGCAAGAAAAGAGATCGTTACCCCCGCGTTTCTCGCGCGTTCCGCGATATCAGAACCGAAAGACGAGGATAATGCCGGCCGCCATGAGAAGGCCACCAATAGCGCGCCCAGCGTTCAGGGCGTGCACCGGCATGTTCATCAAGCCAAAGTGGTCGATGGCAAGCGAGGTGAGGAGATTCGCCGTGATAATCAGCCCATTGACCGGTCCGGCCCCGATCTTGTCGATGAGTGCGAGGCCGGCGAAGACCGCAACCGCGCCGGTGAGTCCAGCCAGCGGCGCCCACCATGGCATGGCGCTGATTCCATCGATGGTCGGCAGTGGACGGGGCAGAACGGCGAAGAGACTAGCAAAGAAGAAGGCATTCAGCATGAAGAGAACGGTTAAGGCGAGCCAAGGATTCGTGAGCGAGACCCGCAACTGTGCGCTCATCACGGCGCCGAACGCCTGTAGCGCGCCGGCGACGATGATAAAGGGAGTAAACCAAATTGGACTCATGAGACCGCTCCTTCTCGCCTGCGTGATCGATTTCGGTTCACAGCCACCAGACGCCGAACAAGATCGTCAGAACCGTCAGCGGCGCGCCGACCTTGAAATAAGCCCAGAACCCAATGGTGACTCCGCCATTGCGCGCGCGTTGCGCCACGATCAGATTAGCGGCCGATCCGACCAGCGTGAAATTGCCGGCAAGTGTTGAGGCCATGGCGACGACGAGCCACGCATGTTGCGGATTGGACAAGCTGGCGATGAAGGGCTTCAAAACCAGAACGGCGGGAACATTGCTGACGAGATTCGACAGCAAGGCCGTGACTGCTGAGAGGACGGGCACGGCTGCAAGGTGGAGCTCACCGACCCCCGCGATCAGCTCCGGTGACAGCACGGCCGTTTCCAGCCCGGTGACAACGATGAAGAGCCCAACGAACATGAGGAGGAGCGGCCAATCAATCTCGCGATAGACCTTGTCGGCCTTGACTTTCCGAGTGACAAGCAGCAACGCGCCTCCGACGATCGCCACCTTAGCGACCGGTTGACCGGCGACGAACAAGGCCATCATCGCGACTGCCACGAGAACCGACTTGATGACCAAAGGCCTATGGTGACGCGCCGGAATCTTCGCAACCGCCGGGAGATGCTCGCTGGTCAGAAAATCGCGACGGTAGACGACGGCGATAAGCAGCGCCGTCAGGATGACGCCGACGGCGGCCACCGGCCACAACGCCGCGGCGAAGGTTCCATAGGGGATATGCGAGAGGCTGCCGATGATCATGTTTTGCGGGTTGCCGGTGATTGTCGCCGTGCTGCCGGCGTTGGAGGCCATCGGGATCGCCAACAGGTATGGCACCGGATTGCGCTTGAGGCGAGTGACGAGATCGAGCACGAGCGGCGTCATAACTAGGCAGATCGTGTCGTTGACGAGGAACGCTGAGAAAGCGCCTGCCACTAGCACGATCGCCATAAGCAAGACGAGCGGGTGGCTAGCGCTCGCCACTACCCAATTGCTCACCAACCGGAAGAAGCCTGAGAGGCGAAGGTTGGCGACGAGGATCATCATGCCGAGCAAGAGCGTGATGGTATCGAAGTCGATCGCGCGGTAAGCCTGGTCGAGCGAGACTACGCCTAATCCGACCATGAGGCTCGCGCCCAGTAACGCTGCGCCGGCGCGGTCGAGTTGATAGCCAGGCAGCTTGCCGATGGCGATGAACAGATACGTTCCTGTAAAGATCGTGATGGCGGCGATCGTCGTCCCGGCGCCCCCCGTTATTTGTCTCGCCAGCACGCGGACGTATACGCTTCGTGCGGCATCTGTTCCCAGGGGAGTAAGCGCTATGATCACGAGGAGCGCCCCTGCCACAACGAGGGTTCCCATCACGACGAGCGCTATAGCGACGAACGCGGTCGTGACACGCCCAATCAAATGCGGTCGGGATTCGGATTCACCAGTGTCCTGCTTGCCGGGTGGATTTTTGTTTAACATGAAACGCGCAATTGGCTAACAATGATCATCATGCCGAGCAAAAGCGCGATGGCATCGAGATTGACGGCTTTGAGCGCTTCAGAGAGACTCAAAAACCCGAGACCGATCATCAAGCTTGCGCCAACGAGTGCTATTCCCGCGCGGTCGATCCGCAACCCCGGCGCGCGGCCGAGTGCCACTCCCGCATAGGTCAAAACGAAGACAGCAACCGTGGCGGCTGTCTGCCAGTCGTTTGAAGCAGGGCTCATGGGAAGAGTGCTCGTTTGGCGATTGCGCTTGGCGCGGCCGCATCGAGGCCCGCGTTTCCGGCATGCCAAACAAATAAAGCAGAAATCCTGAAGCCGCTATGCCAGCCAAAACGAGAAAGGCGGCGGAAAAGCCCGCGTGAACGACGACGAGGCCCGCCAAAGACGTGCTCAGCGCCGCGCCAATGCCTTGCGCGGTAATCACGGCTCCTTGGGCCAGATTGAAATGGCCGGTGCCGCGCGTCAGATCCGCGACAATGAGAGGAAAAAGCGCGCCATAAAGGCCCGCGCCGACGCCATCGAGACTTTGGACCGCGAACAACCAAAAGCGATCATCCGACAATGGGTAGAGAAATCCGCGCAGAGACAGGATGGCCAATCCAGCGAGAAATAGAGGCTTTCGGCCCCAACTATCGGCCTTGTGGCCGACGAGAACGGCCATCGGCACCATGACGATCTGCGCCGGGACGATACAACCCGACATGAGAGCGGTGCCTTCGTTCTCGTCCTGCAAAGCCAACTTTTGGCCGACCAACGGCAGCATGGCGGCATTGGCAAGATGGAAAATCACACAGCAGAGGCAGAAGATCAAAAGGCCCCGGCTGCTCATGAGCACGCCGAGACCAGAAGGTTTTTCTTGCGATTCGAAACGCCCGCCGTGAAGGCCACGGGCGCGGTCGTGGTCTATCGCCTCGGCGCGAATGGTGAGGACGCCCACGATCGAAAGCAGAGCCATGCTCGCGATAAGATAGAAGACGACGATTGGCCCCCATATCCAGGCGCAAACTCCGGCAACCGCCGCCGCGAACGCGTTGCCGGCATGATTGAAGCTCTCGTTGCGGCCGATCCGGCGGGTAAACGCCCGCGGCCCCATGATTCCCAAAGTGATCGCGGCGATCGCCGGCCCGAAAAAGGCCGCCGCCGCGTCGGCCGCCGCTTGCGATCCAGCGACAAGGACAAAGGAAGAAATGAAGGGAAGCAGGATCGAGGCGCCGGTCACGACAACGGCGGCGGCGACGATGATCGCCCGCTTGGCGTGGCTGACGTCGGTCAGCCCGCCGGCCGGAGTTTGCACGATAAGGCCCGAGACGGTGGCAATCGTCATCACGAAGCCGATTCGATCTTCCGGCCAGTGTCGCTCCGTCAAGAGATAGATCGCGAGATAGGGTCCAAGCCCCTGGCGAACATCGGCCAGGAAGAAATTCAAGGCATCCAGCGAATATTCGTGGCGCATGGATCGTTCCGTGAGACAAAAGCGTCACTCGCTAAAGTCTCGCGATGCACCGCAAGTTCCCGGGCCGGCTATATGGGACCGTTCCAGCGGTCCGTGGCAAGGCTTTCAAGGCAGGCTGGGCTTGCTCGCGCGCGCGGTTCATTTCTGCGTTCGCGGCAGGAATACAACAAGATCGTTCCGGTTGACTCGGCCAAGCAGCGCGCGCGCCTCTTCGTCGAGAAGGTCGCGATCGATCGCGCGGCCGGACAGCAAAGCAATTTTGTGATTCCACAAGGCATGCTCCGATTTGAGGCCCTCGAACTCGCCGCGGAGCGCCGCAATCTTATGCTCGTATTCGTCCTTCGTTTTCAGACCGCGCTCACCGTTCACCGCATGCCAGACGAAATAGCCGCCGATCGAGCCGGAGACGCAATAAAGCAGCAACGGATAGAGAGTCGCGCGCGCGCGCCTGTATGTGACCATGCCGCAAGGTTAACGGCTATCGGTAAGCGATCGGTTAATTCGAGCGTACCCAATCTAATTTCCGGGATCACTCGTCCTCGGGCGAGCGGCAACGGCCCTCAAACCGGGATGCCTTGGGTTTTCGCGAACTTCCGCAATTTGTCGCGCAAGGAATGGCCCCCGGTCGCCTCCTTCAGGAGGGTCGCGACGAAATCTTCCGCCTCACTGAGATCTGTCGCGAGCACCATGGCTTTGACGGGCCCGATCGACGCGGCCGACATCGACAGGCCGCGATAGCCTAACGCAAGCAAGACCATGGCTTCGAGCGGCTTGCCGCCTATTTCGCCGCAGAGGGTCAACGGCGTTCCGTACTCGCGAGCCTTGTCGGCAATGAGTTTCAAGGCATGCAGGACGGGCGCCGACAGAGCATCGAATCGTGTGGCGACCCGCTTGTTCTCGCGATCGGCGGCATAAAGATATTGCCCGAGATCGTTCGAGCCTACCGAAAGAAAATCGACCTGCCGGCAGATTTCGTCGAGCTGCCAAAGCACCGAAGGCACCTCGACCATGATGCCAAGCTTGAGATGGGATGGTGGCGCCCGGCCGTGCTGCCGCAAATGGACGAGTTCATTCTCGACAAAAGATTTCGCGGTTTCGAATTCCTCGAGCGTTGCGATCATCGGAAACATGATCCGCATTTCGCGCCCCGAGCCGGCTCGCAGCAAGCCGCGCAATTGCGAACGCAAAAGGCCTGGCCGGTCGAGACCGATGCGGATGGCGCGCCATCCAAGCGCCGGATTTTCCTCCTCGACGACCTTCGTCATGTAAGGCAGAACCTTGTCGGAGCCGATATCGAGGGTGCGGAAAGTGATCTGCTTGCCATCGACAAAATCGAGGGCGGTCCGGTAAAGAGCCTCCTGCTCGCTCATCTTTGGCCATCGCGACGCCAGCATGAACTGAATTTCGGTCCGGAAAAGCCCGACCGATACAGCTCCGGTCTCCGCGACGTGCTGGAGATCGACCAGCATTCCGGCGTTCATATGCAGATCGATCGCGACGCCGTCTTTCGTCACGGCCGGCACGTCGCGCAATTTGTGATATTGCTCTTGCTTGCGTGCGCGCAGCCGCGCCTTTTCGGCATAGGAATGTTCGACGTCGGGTGGTGGGCGCAGATGGACATCGCCGGAGATGCCGTCAACGATCACGGCATCGCCGGGCTCAACCAAATCGACAACGTTGGGCACCTCGCCGACGGCCGCGATGCCGAGTGCGCGGGCAACGATCGCGACATGGCTTAATGCGCCGGATTCCTCGAGGACAAGGCCGCGAATCTTGGCGCGGTCGTATTCCAACAGCGCAGCAGGTCCCATGGCGCGTGCGACAATGATCGAGTTACACGGCAAGTCCTTGTGCTCGCTCACAAAACCCTGGCCGGTGAGCTGATGCAGCAACCGGTTGGCCAGTTCGTCGAAATCATGCAGCCACTCGCGCAAAAAAGGCTCGGTCCGCCGTTGTAATTTGGCGCGCGCGACGTTTTGGACACGTTCGACCGCGGCTTCGGCGGTGAGCCCGGTCGCCACCGCCTCGTGCAGCCGACGCAGCCAGCCGCGGTCGTGCGCGATCCGCCGGAATGTTTCAAGAACATCGCGATGTTCGCCGGGACCCATGTTCCCGCGTTCGATCAGAAGATCAAGCGATTGGCGCATGTCGCCAATAGCGGTGTCGAGCCTCTCCATCTCCATCTTGATATCTTCAGCGATGAGCTGTTTAACGACGATGCGCGGCTCGTGCAGGACAACGTGGCCAAGCCCGACGCCCTCGGCGACCGGGGTTCCCCTCAATGCGAGCGGCCGGCGGAGCGCGATATCCCGGCCAGGCGGGGCCAGCGATTGCAACTCGCCCGAGGCGATCATTTCGGCGAGCAGCATGGCCGTCGTCTCGAGGGCCTCGATCTCCTCTTCCGAATAGGTGCGGCGTGCCTTGTTTTGGACGACCAGCACGCCGAGCGTATTGCCGCCGCGCAGGATTGGCACGCCGAGAAAAGAGGAATAGATTTCCTCGCCGGTCTCGGGCCGATAGACAAACGCCGGATGCAGCTGCGCATCGGCAAGCGCCTGCGGCTCGGCGGTCTGGGCAATCAGGCCGACGAGACCTTCGCCCGTACGCAGCGTGGTTAGATGAACGGCTTCGCGATTCAAGCCTTCCGTCGCATAAAGTTCGAGCCGGCCGTCGGCGCGCAGGACATAGACCGAGCAGACTTCCGCGACCATGTTCGCGGCGATATGGACAACGATCTTGTCAAGGCGGGCCTGCGGGCTGACCGGCTCCGCCATGACTTCGCGAAGGCGGCGCAGCAGCAGACGGGGACCGCCGAGCTTCCCAAACATGGACGTTTCCTGTTCAGACCGTTTCAGCAATCCGCACCGGTAAGCCGCATCAACAGATGGCCAAGCAGCTAATCCGGCAACGGTTCCATCTATTCCAAAGTTCTGGCGGCCAGCCCAGAATCCCGGGCTGGCAAACGGCTTCCGGGCCGAGGCCACCGTCCGCGATACCAGATCTGATCTTCATCGCGAATCATGGTCGAGAGCTATTTCATGTTTCCTGGACGCGTGGGAAAGCTCTAGACTTCGATTGAACTAATGATGCCGAAGCAAACCGGCATCCGCCTCGAGTGGAAACGGTCGCCTTGGCCGATCCGATTCCCGGCCTTGGCCTTCGGTCCGCTTACCTAGCAAGTCCGGGCCGAGGTAACCAGAAAGACTTGAGACAAGAAGAAGACGGCCGCTTTTTGGTCAAGCTTTGTCCAAGCCATAAAGGGTATGCAACGTCCTTACCGCCAATTCCGTATACGCGGCTTCAATCAGAACCGAGAATTTTATTTCGGAGGTCGTAATCGCCCTAATATTGATGCCTTTTTCCGCCAGCGCCTTGAATGCGAGCGCAGCCACGCCGGCATGGCTGCGCATGCCGACGCCGATCGCCGAAATCTTCACGACATCGCTTGCGCCGTGCAGACTGGAAAAGCCGATCCGCGGCTGCGCTTTGCATAAAATTGTTTGGGCCCGGGCGAATTCGGCGGCGGCAACAGTAAACGTGATATCGGTCACGCCCAAATCCTCGGACGCCACCTGAATGATCATGTCCACGTTGATATTGGCTTCGGCGAGCGGCATGAATATCGCGGCGGCGATGCCTGGGCGGTCCGCGACACGGCGCAACGTGATCTGCGCCTCGTCCCGCGAGAAAGCGATGCCGGTGACCACTTGGCTTTCCACGATGTCCTCCTCGCCGCAAATTAACGTGCCCTGTTTGAAGCTGTTCGGATCGTCAAACGACGATCGGACGAATGTCTTGACCTTATGCAACATGGCAAGCTCGACCGAGCGCACCTGAAGCACCTTGGCCCCGAGCGAGGCCATTTCCAGCATTTCCTCGAAGGCGATGCGATCGAGCCGCTTGGCTTTCGGCACGATCCTCGGATCGGTGGTATAGACCCCATCGACATCGGTATAGATGTCGCAGCGGACGGCCCCGATCGCCGCGGCCACGGCCACCGCGCTTGTATCGGAGCCGCCCCGCCCAAGGGTGGCGATGCGGCCACTCTCCGTGTGAAGGCCCTGGAAGCCGGCGATCACCGCCACTTCTCCTCGGGCGGCAAAACCATCGAGGATCGCCGCGGCCCCAATCTGTTCGATCCGGGCCGAACCATGTTCGTTCGAGGTCAGAATCGGAATTTGCCAGCCTTGCCACGAACGCGCGGCAATTCCCCGTTCCTGCAAAACGATGGCGAGGAGACCGGCGGTCACCTGTTCGCCGGTGGCGACAACGGCGTCGTATTCGCGCCGGTCGCAAAGCTGCGCGGCCTCCTCGCACCAGCCGGCGAGTTCGTTGGTCTTGCCGGCCATCGCGGAGACCACGACCGCAACGTCATGGCCTTCGTCCCGCTCGCGTGCGATGTGCCTTGCAATATTACGAATGCGCTCTATGCTTGCGACCGACGTGCCGCCAAATTTCATCACAAGACGGGCCATCGGGTCGATATTGCCTCGTTCCAGGGCGGGATTCTCAGTTAGCGGCCTGCAACCGCGCGGCCCCGGGCATAGATGCAAATGCCCCCACATCAAGTCAATGGGATTCGGCCGTGGCATGCCGGCAAAAGCTCCATCGCGATGCGACAGTAGATCCGGAGGAGGTCGCCCGTTTCGACCGGCTCGGCGCGCAGTGGTGGAATCCTGATGGCCCCATGCGAGCGCTGCACAAGTTCAACCCGGTCCGTGTCGCCTATTTGCGCGAGCTTTTGTGCAAGCACTTTTTACGCGACGGAATGACGCGCGATTGGCGTTCTCCGGTCGCGCTCCAGGGCTTGACGATCCTCGATATCGGGTGCGGCGCCGGCATCCTCTCGGAAGCCCTGGCGCGGCTCGGCGCGCGCATGACCGCGATCGATCCGGCGCGGCGAAACATTGAGGCCGCCAAGGACCATGCCGCGAAAGCAAACCTTGCCATCGATTACCGCTGCATTGCCGCCGAGGAGTTTGCGGCCGAGGGCGCGGCCTTCGATGTTGTCCTCGCTATGGAGGTCGTCGAGCACGTGCGCAATGTCGGGCGCTTCATCGCCGAAGCCGCCGCGATGGTGCGGCCGGGCGGCATGCTTGCCGCCGCCACTCTCAACCGGACCCTGAAGAGCTTCGCTTTCGCGATTGTTGGCGCCGAATATGTGCTGCGCTGGGTGCCGCGTGGAACTCACAACTGGAGGCAATTCGTCGCGCCACGCGAACTCGCCAAGGCCTTGCGGGACGCCGGGCTGCGGATCGAGGCCGAGACGGGGGTCATCTACGATCCCGTGGCCGGCAAATGGCGACTCTCGCACGACATGGACGTCAATTATATCATGGCTGCGATTCGCCCGTGATGACGCCGGGGCTTGTTTGGAACACAGTCACCGCAGCTTCTTCGATCGGTCTAATCAGGATCATCACCATGCTGGCATCGGCCTGATGACGATCGGGTCCACTACGGTCAGACCGGCGAGGTCTACGCAGCGCGCCAGAAAATCCTCGACGCGCCTTCCAATCCAGAACGCTTCTTCAAAAAGTCGCCAGAACCGCCGCTCAAACCAACTGCCGCCTGGATCAACTCGCCAACCCAAAGGCTAGGAATCCAAGTTAAATTCAAACACCGGCTGTCTCAAAGTGGTTGACACGTTCCGCTACTCGATTGCCATTGACGCGGCTCGGACTGGCCCTAACGACAGACCACACGACGATGTTGTTGGCTCCTACGCCTACAACATGACGATGACGCTCGGCGCGGGCGCGCTTGCTCGACCCTTGACCCTGGCGGACGCCCGTATCTTACACGTCCCACTTGTCCTGATGATCGGATCGCTGATCATGGTGGCGCTACTCGCCGCTCGCCATCGGCAGCTTGGGCGACCCGAGGGAGCGATCCTCCTCGCGGTCTACCCGATCTTCGTGTTAACAGTGCTGCTTGCGTAAGACGAGGACGCGCAGGATTTCGTTGCTACGCGGCGTAAAGTCAAGCGCTTGCCACGATGGAGTCTGGGCGCGCGTGAATACAAATTTTGGGACGGCGCGCGAGCGCCCCGTGTGCCTTTCGATGCCAAGCCGATGGCGGATCTTTCCCTCACGCTCAGCCCGCAAACGCCAGCCGACCTCGCGGCTATCGAAAAGCTCGACGAGCGCGCTTTTGGGCCGGGCCGGTTCGCCCGCTCGGCGTACAGGTTGCGCGAGGGTATCGAGCCGGACTACGCCTTGTCCTTCGTCGCGCGGGTCGGCACCTTGCTTGTCGGCGCCAACCGCATGACGCCAATTTTCTGCGCCGACCGGCCGGCGCTGCTGCTTGGCCCGTTGACGGTCGATCCGCCGTTTCGCGCGGGCGGAATCGGCGAAGAGCTGGTGATGAAGTCGCTCTACGCCGCGCGGGCGGCCGGGCATGGATTGGTTCTGCTCGTCGGCGACATGTCCTATTATGGCCGGATGGGTTTCGCGCCGGTGCCGCCGGGCCGGCTCGTTTTCGCGGGGCCGGTCGATCCGGAGCGCCTGCTCTATTGCGAACTCGTCGAAGGCGCCTTTGAAGGCGTGCAGGGAAAGGTGCGGCGGGCAAGTAGCCGCGCTTCCTGACCTCCCGCTCCGCGCGAGAAAGGGGCCGATCCCCACTTAAGTAATATATTTTTAACGCAGAGGTCCGGACGCCCCTACATCCGCGTCGATGTGTGCAAGATCGAGGATGGAGATGGTGGAAAGCCGCGCCGTATCGGCGTTGGTCGAGCAGCAGGCCCGGATGGCCGGCACTAAACCTATAGTGAAATCGCTTGTAGAAGATTGACCGCTGGAGAATTGATTCTGCGGAGGGCTTTGGGCACCGCGAGCGCCACCGGAAGCTCGACGGCTATGCGGATTATGCGCAACGGATCCGCTCCCGGCTCGTTCTGCGGGTGTGGTGAGAAGCGGCCGTTCTGATGGCGGCGCGCCCAAAAGCCACTTGCCGGCTTTATGATTGGCCAAGGGTTGGCTGAACCTAAAGTCGCGGAGGTAAAGCGTGCTCAGTTGGGGGCGCCGGCGCCCGTGAAGGCCGCGAACAGCAAGGCCAGCCCCAATCCCAGCACCGCGAGCGCCGCGCCGGCCTCGAATAGCCGTCCGGGAATCACGGCCCGTCCGAAGCCCGCTTTCGAATATTTGACCGCCACGTTTTTGGCGAACACAGCGGTGCTGGCGAGCGCCGCCGTGGTGATCGCGGTGCCAAGCGACATCGCCAAAACAGCAAAAACGCCGGTTGAAAAAATTCCTTGCGCCAAGGCGAAGACCAGCACGAGAATTGCACCCGAGCAGGGCCGCGATCCAGCCGCCATCGTCGTCAGCAGAGCGCTTTTCCAAGAAAATTCGGCCCCGAGCGCGCGCGGATCGGGCGCGTGGGCATGAGCGCAGCCCGGGCCGTGGGCATGGCCTAGAGAGCAATCCTCGGCGAGAAAGGAGTTGGCCGTTCCACCCGCCGCAACGGTGACGGCAGGCAAGGAGCGCCACGCGGAAAGGAGGGCCGCGCCTTTCACATAAACCAGAGCGCCGCCGAGAACCGCTATGCCGGCATAGCTCGCGATCTCGACCGCATTCGCAGCCGCTGTCATATGCTTGGCCGTCGCCCTGAACACAACGGCGCCGATGCCGATGATCGCGACGGCGCTAAAGCCTTGCAGCAACGCCGCGCCAATGGCAATCACGAGGCCCCGCCGCAAGGCGCGCTCATTGGCGAGCATATAGGAAGCAATGACCATTTTGCCGTGGCCGGGGCCTGCGGCATGAAAAATACCGTAAGCGAGGCTTAAACCCGTCAGACCCCAGGCGGCTGCGCCGCTTTGTTTGGCGGCACGTATGGCACCGCCTAACAGGCGATAAAAACCAGCCTCCTGCGCCAGGATCCAGCCGCTCACCCCTCGCGCGCTGCCCATGGCGCCTTCATTGGCCCCGACCGCGAAGGGGTGATGCGCGCCCTGCCCCAGGGATTGGGTAGGCAGCAACACGACCATGCAGAGCAATGCGAGGGGCAAGACCGGCCAAGCGGTGGAAAGGCCTCGCCGCACGCGCTGCCAAACCGCCGCCAGAGCAAACTGGATTGCGTTCAACAAGGCCTCACGGACAAGCAACAATAATCCGGCTCGCGAGTTTGATCCCGAAATCATAGCCCGGCGAAAGGCCGCTGAAAAAGGATTCCGAAAGTTTTTGGGTATCGGCGGCCGCCAAGGGCTTCGATCCGAGCAGATTGACCGAACATCCTTTTGGCGCGCCGGTCATGCCGACCGGCTCCTGCTTTTCCATCTCGAAAGCCACGAAATAGGTTGGATCATAGACTTGAAAGGAGAAGGCTCTCGCTGCGCTGGCGGGGGCTTTCAACGGAAGCGTAAACCGGAGAACCACGAGTTTGTCCTCCCGCTGTTCCAGCGAATAGTCGATAGGCGCGCCAAATTCGACCTTTGCGTTGGCCACTTTGGCATAAGTGAAAAAGTCGAATTCGGCGAGGGATTCGATATTGGTCTTGGCGAGCGGCGCCAGCTCTTCCTTGGTCATCAGCTGGCCGTCCTTTCCCTGCCCCTCCGTCACGAAAGCCGAATACATCTCGTCAAATGTCCAGGCGTGGCGGATGGCCTCGATCTCGCCCTTGGCGTCGAAAATCACCTGCGCGCGCGCCGATACCCATACGTGCGGGTGCGCCGCCGCGTTTTGTGCGAGAGCTGCCAGGAAAGAGGCGGTCAGGAAAAAAAAGCTCGAACAAGAACGCCTGTGCATGAGAAACTCTTCGGCGGCGCATTCGCGATACAATTACCTAGCCTTTGCCTAGCCTCGCCGGATCAGGAGGCTTTATAAAAGCGCAAGTCTGGCCGAAGAAAGGCGGCCATGGAACGTCAGCCGGCAAGGGGCCTGATAGGGCATGAAAGCCGGACCGCCACCGTAATGCGCACGTGCATCCGAGACGGCGATGCTGTAGAGTGGCGCGGATGGCGAAAAATTCCGGACCGGACTGCGCGTGGCGGACATGGCTTTTGCCGAAGGCGGCCACCGCCGCGCTTGCGGCGATGGCATTTTTGCTATGTCTTGGAGGCAGCAAGCCTGCGCTTGCACAAGTCGACCCCTTTGGCTGGTTCGAGCAATTATTCCAACCAAACCCGCCGCCGCGAAGCGCCGCGAAGCCAAGGCCGGAATATCGCCGGGCCGCGCCGCAACCCCATTGGGCGCGGCCGAGAGCAAGCCGCAGGGCGAGTGAAAGGCCGGCGGAAAAAGGGAGGGAAAAAGCCATCGCAAAGCCCCAGCTCGCCGTCGCGCCTATTTATTTCGTCGCGGTTCTCGGCGACAGCCTCGGGCAGATGCTGGCGCAGGGATTGAGCGAAGCGTTCGAGAACCGGCCGGAGGTCGCCATCCTGCGCAAGGCGAAAGAAAACTCAGGCCTCGTCCGCAACGATTTCTTCGATTGGACCGAGGCCACGCGGGATCTGCTCGCGAGCGGCGAGAAAATCGATTTCGCCGTCATGTTGATCGGCAGCAATGACCGGCAATCCTTGCGCGACGTCAATGGCAGTTACGAGCCGCGCTCGCCAGAATGGCAAGCGGCCTACACGCAACGGATCGAAACGATCGCGGCAATGTTCCGCGACAAGAAAATCCCACTGGTCTGGGTCGGCCTGCCGATCCTGAGAAGCGAGCGGCTCTCCGCCGATGCGCTGGCGTTTAATGAATTCTATCGCACCTACGCCGAAAAAGCGGGCGCCACCTACATCGACATATGGGAGGCCTTCGCTGACGAGGCCGGCCAATACAGTGCGTTTGGCCCCGACATCAACGGTCAGACCGTGCGGTTGCGTGCCGGCGATGGGGTTCATTTCACCAAGGCGGGGGCGCGCAAGCTCGCCCATTTTGTCGAGCCTGAGATCCGTCGCAATCTCGGCAAGGTGCTGCCGAACACCGCGCCAGAGCCAAATCCGGCGAATGTTCCGAACCACGACGGCACGGAAACGCCGGCGAGCGTGTCGGCTCTGCCCGGGACCGAGGCGCCGCCCGCGCCGAAACCCGTTGCCGGCCCTATCCTGCCTTTGACCGGCCCCGTTCTCGCCCCAGGCGGCGAACTCGCCACGCAGACGACAACTGCCGGGACAGCGAATAATACCGCGCGGACTTTGATCGAGCAAACCCTGCAACAAGGCCTGCCCCTTGCCCCGAAGCCAGGGCGCGCCGACGATTTCTCCTGGCCGAGAAATTAACCCGCCGAAAACATCCGCATCATTCCGTGCCGCCTGCCGCAAGAAATCGACCCCGCGCCTTTGGAACGAACCGCCGAGCTTATGCGTTAACCATACGGCAAATCTCAGCGTGGCCGACGAACGGGGCATCAAAGCAATGATCAACGACCCGACGACTCCTTTATTCGCGGTGGCCGGGTTTGCCGTGCTCCTCGCTACTGGCGCGCAAGCCTTCGACGGCGGCTCGCCCTCGGGGTTTATCAATCGCCAAGTCCAGCCGGTGAGCCTGCCGACCGATGTCGAGCGCGAGGTTCAACCGACCCGAACGATTGTCGTCGACCCGACCGGCGAACGGGCCGGAACAATTACGATCGATACAAAGAACCGCTATCTCTATCTGTCGATGAAGGGGGGCCGCGCGATGCGCTACGATGTTGGGGTCGGACGCGAGGGCTTTGCTTGGTCCGGGCGCGCCCATATCGGCCGCCGCGCCGAATGGCCGAGCTGGACGCCCCCCGCCGCCATGCTGCTACGCCGCCCGGATCTGCCGCGCGTGATGGAGGGCGGCCTTGCCAATCCGCTCGGTGCCCGCGCCATGTATCTCTACAACAGCCATGGCGACACCATGTTTCGTATTCACGGCACCAATGAGCCCGACACGATTGGCCGCGCGGTCTCTTCCGGCTGCATCCGCCTCCTAAACGACGACATCGCCGATCTTTATTCGAGGGTCAAGGTTGGCGCGCCGGTCGTCGTGCTCTGACCACTCGCCGTTTGGTTTATGTGAGTCAAAACCGGGTTGGCGGTTGCCAAACTGGTCGATTTTTGCTTTCAAAGTCGGCTAGCCGGCGCAAAACCCTCGAAAGCCGCAGCCCGCTTTTGCCGTTTGTTGAGAAAATCATGCGCCATTCGATCCGTTGATAGCGAATCCCGAGGCTTGACATGCGTGCAACACTAGGCGGCTTTACCGCGCGGCTAGCTTCTCTCGTATCGGCGTTCGTGCTGCTGATTCCAGCGGCGCCGGCTGTCGCGCAATGGCGCAATTATGGTGGCTATCAAGGCTATCCGCCTTACGCTTATCCGGCTTATCCAGACGGCTATTCCGCCTATCCGGGCAATCCGCCGCCGCCCGCGCCGCATTACCGCGGCCGCCCCTATGCCCATGGCGCGCCTTACGACCCCTACGCGCCGGAGGGGGAGGGCCAATCCTATGGCAGCGACGATCTCGAACTCGGGGTTAACTTAAGACAAAAAACCGCAGCGATGGTGCCAAACCCAACCACTGAGCCGGCTGGCACAATCGTGATCGACACAAGCTCGCGGCATTTGTACCTTGTGCAGCCAGCCGGCCGCGCCATTCAATATGGCATCGGCGTCGGCCGCCAGGGGTTCGCATGGAAGGGCGTCGCGCGTGTCGGCCGCAAATCCGAATGGCCGCGTTGGATTCCGCCCAAGGAAATGCTGAAGCGCCGCCCCGATCTGCCGGAGGAGATGGATGGCGGGCTCGAAAATCCGCTGGGCGCCCGCGCGCTTTATCTATTCCAGGGCAGCAAGGACACGCTATTCCGCATCCACGGGACCAACGAGCCGGACACGATCGGCAAGGCGGTCTCATCCGGCTGCATCCGGATGATGAACGCCGATGCCATCGATCTCTATCAGCGGGTCAAGGTCGGCACCCGCGTCGTGGTGCTGTGACGAGGCTTTCGGCGACCGGGGCAACCGGATTTTGCACTCCGGGTGCTATCGGCCCTCGCTGACGTTGGAGAAATGGGCGGCGGAGGGGAGCCCAAAATGAGGAAAACATTTATCGCGATCGCAGCGGCGGCGGCTCTGTTGCCGGGCGGCCTTTATGCAAAAGAACTAACGCCAACGGGCAATTCCGAATGCTGGCGAGATAACAACCGACAGGACATATCATGCCGTGTCTTGACTGAGAACTTTCTGCTGAGCATGCGAGGCGCAACGAAGTCCGAAGTGGTAAAGGCGATGCACGTTGAAGGCCGCGAGGTCCCTGACGCTGGCCTGCACTTTATAAGCAATTACTCAAAAGGGAAGCGTTGGGGGAGCGGTGTCGTAAATTTCAAATTCAACCAAGAAGGCCGCGTGTCAGTGATATTTGCTTCGCTTGACTCACCGCGTGAGAATGGAGATGTCCACTTCTTCGATTTTATTTGGAATGCCGAACTTGAGCCAGGCGGCTGTTCCGACCTACCAAACACCCGCATGAAGCATTGCCGACTGGAGGATTAGATGCGTTTTTGGTTCAGTGGCCGCCTCGGCGGGTTGATCCGCCCCAGAGTGAGCTTCTCCGGCTGAGAGCCAGCAAAGCTCCGGCGGTACTCACCGAAAGTATGATCTTCGTCATGTAATCCCCTTTGCTCATAAGCATTAAAACTACGCGGGATGGCGTTGCCGGAGCAGCATCAAAGAGTGGCGTTAGTTGGGAACAATGGCCGGTCCATCCGATAATTGCTCTATCGCGGCAAAACTGTCGACCCCATCAAGACAGCATCGACGGCGTGCGCGGCCTGGCGTCCCTCGCGGATCGCCCAAACGATCAGGGATTGGCCGCGCCGCATGTCGCCGCAGGCAAAAACCTTGGGGATCGAGGTCGTGTAGCTCACCTCATCGGCCGCGACATTGCCGCGCCGGTCGAACGTGACGCCGAGATTTTCCAAAAGCCCCTCGTGCTCCGGTGACACGAAGCCCATGGCGAGGAACACAAGATCAGCCCTGAGCTCGAAGGCGCTATTCGGAATTTCCTTGAAATTCGCGTCAAGCCGCGCGCAGACGAGTTTCTTGACGGCGCCATCCTCGCCGCGCAGTTCCTTGGTCACAACCGAAAAATCCCTTTCCGCGCCTTCTTCTTGGGAGGATGACGTGCGCATCTTCAAGGGCCAGTCCGGCCAGGTCAGAAGCTTGTTTTCCTTATCGGGGGGGCGCGGCATGATTTCGAGCTGGGTCACGGACAGCGCGCCCTGGCGGATGACGGTTCCGATGCAATCCGATCCGGTATCGCCGCCGCCGATTACGATGACGTGCAAGGCCGAGGCAAGGATCGGCGCGTTGCTGTGGATCGGCTCCTTGGCGATGCGCCGGTTTTGCTGCGGCAAAAATTCCATTGCGAAATGCACGCCGGAGAGATCGCGGCCTGGAACCGGGAGATCGCGCGGCTTTTCGGCGCCGCCGGAAAGAACGATGGCGTCGAAACATTCGAGCAATTCCGCCGCGGCGAGATCGATCCCGACATTCACGCCATTGTGGAAATGCACGCCTTCCGCCTGCATTTGGACGATTCGCCGGTCGATCAGATGCTTTTCCATTTTGAAGTCGGGAATGCCATAGCGCAGCAAACCGCCGGGCTTGGCGTTTTTCTCGTAGAGATGGACTTCGTGCCCGGCCCGGGCGAGCTGCTGCGCGCAGGCAAGCCCCGCTGGTCCAGAGCCGACCACGGCGACCTTCTTGCCGGTCTTCGCCTCGGCGGGTTCGGGTTTAACCCAGCCGTTCCTCCAGGCGCGGTCGGCGATCGCACATTCGATGGTCTTGATGGTCACCGGACTGTCGTCGATGTTCAACGTGCAAGCGGCTTCGCAAGGCGCCGGGCAGAGACGGCCGGTGAATTCGGGAAAATTATTCGTCGAATGAAGATTGCGCGAGGCCTCCTCCCAATCGGAGCGGTAGACGAGATCGTTCCAATCGGGAATCTGATTGTGGACCGGGCAGCCGGTGTGGCAGAACGGAATGCCGCAATCCATGCAGCGCGCGGCTTGATCCCTGGTCGCTTCCTCGGAAAGCGGGATCACGAATTCCTTGTAATTGCGAATCCGGTCGGAGGCCGGCACGTAGCGCCGGTCGCGCCGGTCGATTTCAAGGAATCCCGTTACTTTGCCCATGCACCATAAAATTCCCTAACACGCCCGAGCCAGAGCGGCGGCGGCGCCACCCGCTCTCACCGGGGAGCCCGGCCTCATGGAGGTCAATCCCTCATTCCGCCGCCGCCAGATTCGGCTGCCCCCCTTTGGCGATCAGTTCCTCGATCGCGCGGCGGTACTCGACCGGCATGACCTTGCGGAATTTGGCCTTGTACGCGTCCCATTGCTCGAGAATGTGGCGGGCCCGCGCCGAATTTGTATAAAGGGCATGGTTCGAGATGAGCTGATGCAGCCGTTCGGCGTCGAAACGGGTCATATCGTTCATGACATCGACGCGGCCATGGAAATCGAGGTCGCCACCATGGTGATAATTCTTCAACATCAAGTCTTCTTCTTCGACGACCGGCTCTAGTTCGACCATCGCCAGATTGCAGCGCTGCGCGAATTTGCCGTCTTCGTCGAGGACATAGGCGATGCCCCCGGACATGCCAGCGGCGAAATTACGCCCCGTCTCGCCGATGACGACGACGATGCCGCCGGTCATATATTCGCAGCCGTGGTCGCCGGCCCCCTCGACGACCGCGATCGCGCCGGAGTTGCGGACCGCGAACCGCTCCCCGGCGACGCCGCGGAAATAGCATTCGCCGGCGATCGCGCCATAGAGCGCGGTATTGCCGATGATGATCGACTTCTCCGCAGTGATCCGCGCCGACGCCGGTGGATAAACGATGATGCGTCCGCCCGAGAGCCCCTTGCCGACGTAATCGTTGGCCTGGCCCTCGAGCTCCAGGGTGATGCCGGCGGCAAGCCAAGCCCCGAAACTCTGTCCGGCGGTGCCCTTGGCTCTGATATGGATCGTGTCGCCCGGAAGCCCGGCATGGCCATAACGGCGCGCGATTACCCCCGACAACATGGCCCCCGTGGCGCGGTCGGTGTTGTTGATTTCGGTCTCGACGGTTACCCGGGTGCCGCTTTCGATCGCGGCCTGGGCCGCTGAGATCAGCTTGCGATCCAGCACTTTCTCGACCCCGTGTTCTTGCTTTGCCGAATGGAAAATAGCTTGACCTTGCACTGCAGGCTTGTGGAAGAGCTTCGAGAAATCAAGCCCACGCGCCTTCCAATGGTCGGTAGCCTGTTGCTCGTCGAGCATCTGCATTTGTCCGATCATCTCGTCGAAAGAGCGATAGCCCATCGTTGCCATCAATCGGCGCACTTCCTCGGCGACAAAGAAAAAGAAATTGATCACATGCTCGGGCTGACCGGTGAACCGCTTGCGCAGAACAGGGTCTTGCGTCGCGATGCCGACCGGACAGGTGTTTAGATGGCACTTGCGCATCATGATGCAGCCGGCGGCGATCAGGGGCGCCGTGGCGAAGCCAAACTCGTCGGCTCCAAGCAACGCGCCGATCACGACATCGCGGCCGGTGCGCAGGCCGCCGTCGATCTGCACCGCGATCCGCGAGCGCAGCCGGTTCAGGACCAAGGTTTGTTGCGTCTCGGCAAGGCCGATTTCCCAGGGAGTGCCGGCATGTTTGATCGAGGTCAACGGCGAGGCTCCCGTGCCGCCCTCAAAGCCGGAAATGGTGACATGGTCGGCGCGGCCCTTGGAGACGCCGGCGGCGACCGTTCCGACGCCGGCCTCGGACACGAGTTTGACCGAGACACCGGCCTCGGGGTTAACGTTCTTCAAATCGAAGATGAGCTGCGCCAGATCCTCGATCGAATAGATGTCATGATGCGGCGGCGGCGAGATGAGGCCGACGCCTTGCGTCGAGTGACGCACCTTGGCGATGATGGCATCGACCTTGTGCCCCGGCAATTGGCCGCCTTCGCCGGGCTTTGCGCCCTGGGCCATCTTGATCTGCATCATGTCGGAGTTGACGAGATATTCGGCGGTGGCACCGAACCGCCCGGAAGCGACCTGCTTAATCGCCGAGCGCATCGAATCGCCATTGGGGAGCGGTTTGTAGCGGTCGGACTCCTCGCCGCCTTCTCCGGTATTCGATTTGCCGCCGATTCGGTTCATCGCGATCGCCAGCGTTGTGTGGGCCTCGCGCGAGATCGAGCCATAGGACATGGCCCCCGTCGAGAAGCGCCGCACTATCGATTGGGCGGATTCGACGTCCTCGATGGGCACTGGCAGGCGGCCAACTTCTTGCGCTGTCTTGATGCGGAAGAGGCTGCGGATGGTCAGCGGCCGCGCGGTTTCTTCGTTCAAGAGGGCGGCGTAGGCGCTATAGGTGGCTTCACTGTTGCCGCGCACGGCATGCTGCAACAGGGACACCGATTGTGGCGACCAGGAATGCGCTTCGCCGCGGATGCGGAAGGCGTAATCGCCGCCAACGTCAAGGGCATGGCGATAGAGCGGCGCATCACCGAAAGCTTGCCCATGGCGGCGAACGGTTTCCTGCGCGATTTCGGCAAGGCCGACGCCGCCGATCCGGGTCGCGGTTCCGCTGAAATAGCGATCGACGAAATCGTCCGCGAGACCGACCGCCTCGAAAATCTGCGCGCCGCAATAGGACTGGTAGGTCGAGATGCCCATTTTCGACATCACCTTTAAGAGGCCCTTGTCGATCGACTTGACGTAGCGCTTGCACGCCTCATGGCCATCGATCTCATCAGGAAATTGGTTCGCAATCGCGGCGAGCGTCTCGAAGGCGAGGTAGGGGTTAATCGCTTCCGCTCCATAGCCTGCCAGCAGGGCGAAATGGTGGACCTCCCGCGCGTCGCCGGTTTCGACGACGAGGCCGACCGAGGTGCGCAACCCCTTGCGAATCAGATGATGATGCACCGCCGCCGTCGCGAGGAGCGCGGAGATCGGAATGCGATCGGCGCCGGTCATACGATCGGACAAGATGATGATGTTGAAGCCGCCGTTGACCGCGTGCTCGGCCCGTTCGCAGAGCCGGCCAAGGGCATCCGGCATGCCTTCCGCGCCGCTTTCCGAAGAATAGGTGATATCGAGAGTCTTGGTGTCGAACGCCTCCTCGAAATGCCCGATCGAACGGATTTTCTCAAGGTCGCCGTTGGTCAGAATGGGCTGCCGGACTTCAAGACGTTTCTTCTTAGCGTTGCCTTCAAGATCCAAGATGTTGGGGCGCGGTCCGATGAAGGACACGAGGCTCATGACCAATTCCTCGCGGATCGGGTCGATCGGCGGATTGGTGACCTGGGCGAAATCCTGCTTGAAATAGGTATAGAGGAGCTTCGACTGCGTCGACAATGCCGAAATCGGCGTGTCGGTGCCCATCGACCCGACTGCTTCCTGGCCGGTCACCGCCATCGGCGGCAGCAGAAGCAAAATATCCTCCTGGCTGTAGCCAAACGCTTGCTGGCGATCCAACAGCGACACATCGGTGCGCGGCGAACGCGGATGCACAGCAAGATCCATATCCTCGAGCACGATCTGGGTGCGCTTCAGCCATTCGGAATAAGGATGCGAGGCGGCGAGCGTGGTTTTGATTTCGTCGTCCGAGATGATCCGCGCCTGCTCCAAATCAACGAGCAGCATCTTGCCCGGCTGCAGCCGCCATTTGTTAATGATCCGCTCTTCGGCGATCGGCAAGACGCCCGCTTCCGAGGCCAGCACGACGAGCCCGTCGCTGGTGACGAAATAGCGCGCCGGACGCAGGCCATTGCGGTCGAGCATCGCGCCGATCTGCCGGCCATCGGTAAAGGCGACGGCGGCCGGCCCGTCCCAAGGCTCCATCATCGCGGCATGATATTCGTAGAAGGCGCGGCGCGCCGGGTCCATCAGCGGGTTGCCCGCCCAGGCTTCCGGAATGAGCATCATCATTGCATGGCTAAGCGAATAGCCACCTTGGACAAGGAATTCGAGCGCGTTGTCGAAACAGGCTGTATCCGATTGGCCTTCGTAGGAGATCGGCCAGAGCTTGCTTATGTCGTTGCCGAAAAGCCCGGAGGCGACCGAGGCTTGGCGCGCCGCCATCCAATTGAGGTTACCGCGCAGGGTGTTGATCTCGCCATTATGCCCGACGAGACGATAGGGATGCGCTAGCGACCAGGTCGGAAACGTGTTGGTCGAAAAACGCTGATGGACAAGCGAAAGCGCCGATTCGAACAGTGGATCGGCGAGGTCCTTGAAATATTTGCTGAGCTTCGTCGCCAGCAGCAGGCCCTTGTAGACGATAGTGCGCGACGAAAACGACACGGGATAGAAGCCGGCGGCACGCGGGTCATTCAGATGGTAGACCGAGTTCGAAATCATCTTGCGCAGAATAAAAAGCCGCCGTTCGAACACGGTCTGGTTCTCGATATGTGGGCCGCGTTGGATAAAAATCTGTCGGCTGACAGGTTCGGCCGCCCTGACGCTGGCGCCAAGACAAGACGAATCGACCGGCGTGTCACGCCAGCCGAGAGTGATCTGTCCCTCCGCGGCGATCATTTTCTCAATAAGGTCTTCGACGATCCGGCGGCCCTCCATATCGCGCGGCAAAAACAGCGCGCCGACGGCATATTCGCCCGGCGCCGGCAGGACGAAACCGAGCTCGGTTGCCTTCTTGGCGAAAAAGCGATGCGGGGTTTGAACCAGCATGCCGCAGCCATCGCCTGCTTCGGGATCGGCGCCGACCGCGCCGCGATGATCGAGATTGCGCAGAATCTCGAGACCCATGGCGATCATTTCGTGCGACTTGCGATTGCGCATGTCCGCGACGAAACCGACCCCGCAGGCGTCGTGCTCTTTGACGGGCGAATAAAGGCCTTGCGCCGCCGGCAGGCCGGGATCTGCCGAGCCTGGGCCGGGGAAGATCGGATCCGCCATCTCTCGACCTCCGTCAATCGTGCTGTCCCAGCGAGGCCTCCCCGCCCCCATCCAAGCGCACTTGACGAGCCTACCATACCTGCCAAAAGCCGAACCCCGCCGGCCTAAGGCGCTGGTACTGCCCGCGGCAGCGCGATGCTTCAGCTTTGGATTTGCGTCGATTCCGGACGCGGAGTACGCGCCACAGGCGTTGCCCCGCCCGACATAATCAGCAACCCTGTTCTAAGATCGCAGATTTTTGCGGCTTTAACAAGCATTGAAAATACCATTGGGAATCATTGCGGCCGGGCAAAAGAGGCCGGCCGCACCAGCGCAAGCGTTGCACGCGACAGCAAAGATCCTTGCCTGCCGGTCAAATTTGTCGAGCCAACTCTCTGCCGATGCATATATGTCGGCGGGACGGTATCAGGGTATGGAAGAGCCGTCTCGACTGGTTTCGCGCATAATATCGGTTTTCGCGCATAAATAGCGGTAGCGGCGGCCATGCCGCGCCCTGGCACGGGTTTACCGCGGCCTGCGCATCGGCTATGTTAGGCGCCGGAAAACCATTCAGGCAGGAGTTCGGCATGCCGGAGCCGGCCAACAACATTATGCTGGCGTAAGGCGAACCTCGTGGTCCGCGTCTGATATCTAGGCGCTTGCATAATATTCAGATTTATGTTAGCGACTACGATCAAACGTTACTTTTATTTGCCAAGTCCCCGGCCGGCGCGATCTGGAACTACGCCATTATTTATGGATGGCGCCCGCGCTGGGGCGTATTTTAAGCGAGGGAGTCGTGCAGCCGCGCGCTTTTCGACATTCACTGAACCACACGCTCGCATTCATTCGGGATCTCGATCGCGCTCGCAACCTCGAGGATGTTTCTGCCCAGGTGTTGCGTCATGTCGCGCCATTCGGGGCCGGACACGTCATAGCTACATCAATACCAAGAATTGGCGCGACCCGTCGGCAACAGCTCGATAGTGTCCTTTTTCACAATATTCCCGCTGCGTGGGTGAACCGTTACTCGTCGCGAGGTTATGCGTTTAAGGATCCGACCATCCGCCGCATGGCGTCGGGCGCGGCGCCTTTCTATTGGAACGAGTTGGACGAGGATGTTCACGACAATCCCGCGGCGCGGGTGGTGTTGGATGAGGCTAAGGAGTTCCATCTCGGGCAGGGGTTCTCGACATCCTTACTGACGCTCGACGGACAAGGAGTCGGGTTCTCCCTTTGTGGACAACATTGCGAGAACGATCCAGACATGCGCGGCATGTTGACTCTCATCGCGACCTACGCCATAGGACGCGCGATCGCCTTGAAGCAGGAAAAGGTCCCGGACGCGCCGATAATCCTCTCCGCGCGCGAGCGGGAGGCTTTGCAGTGGGCATCGGAAGGCAAAGGCGATTGGGAAATCGGCGAGGTCATGAACATTTCCGAGCACGGCGCCGATAAGCACATGCGGTCGGTGCGTGCGAAGCTAGGGGTGATCAACCGCACGCAGGCGGTCGCCGAAGCGATCCGCCGGGGGTTGATCGCGTAAAGGTACGCGAGCGCGTACTACCCACCCTTTCCCTTTTTGCGGCATTCTCAGGCCACTGCGCGGGAGGATGCCTCCGACAAGTGACATGCGGCATCTTCCAGATTTTAAAATCCTGGAGAATGTCCGTGATTCACATTGTAACTCCTGACAACGAGTCTTTGTATCGTGACGAGATGGAGCAAGCCTATCGTTTGCGGCATCAGGTGTTTGTCAAGGAAATGGGCTGGCACAATCTCGCCAAGCCAGACGGACGCGAGATCGACCAGTTCGATAACAAACATGCGGTGCATATGCTCTATATCGAGGAGGGCCAAGTGCTCGGCTATCAGCGCATGCTTCCTTCAACTCGTCCGCATTTGCTTTCGGAAGTCATGCCGGACCTTTGCGAGGTCGAACGACCAGTCGCTGCCCACATTTGGGAATGGACACGTTTCTGTGTCGCGCGAGAACGCCGCGAAAAAGGTAGAGCCGTTTGTCCTATCACCAATCAGCTGCTGAGCGCCGCAGTGGAATGGGGTTTGGAATGCGGGATCTCGCAGTTGATCATCGAGACTAACCCGATTTGGCTGTTACGAATGGTTCAGCTGCATTTTCGTCCGACGCCCTTGGGGTTGCAGCACACGATTGACGGACAGGACATCATCGCGATCATTGCCTCGTTCGAACTCGCGAACTCTTTCGCGCCTGCGCGAAATGAGAGGCACCCGGACAAGGACCATCGAACCCTTCGCTCCCCGGCCCGCTCTGCTGCAAGCCGCCTGAGGCAGGCGTCGGTTTCTTTTTAACCTGAGCCGGCGGCGACCGCCGCCGATTTTTAACTTAGTCACAACATATGCTCCCCGGGAAAAATCCGAACCGCCGAATGGCGCCGATGAGGGACATGCGGCCGGTGCGGGCGAAGCGAGGGATCAACCGCACGCAAGCAGTCCCGAAAGGAGTCTGCCGCAGCTTGATCTTCTGAGGAAACGTACGCGTTCCCGTACTATCTCCACCCCCACACATCCGGCATTCTCCATTCACTGAATTGGACGGCGCTGGGCCAATTGGTCCCAGCATTGACCACACCGTGAACTGGAGAATGTCCGTGATTCACCTAGTGACTCCCGAAAACGACTATCGTTATCGTGACGAGATGGAGCAAGCCTATCGTTTGCGTCATCAAGTGTTTGTCGAGGAAATGGGCTGGCACAATCTCGCCAATCCGGATGGGCGCGAGACTGATCAATTCGACAACAAGCATGCGGTGCATATGCTCTACATCGCGTATGGCGAGGTGCTTGGCTACCAGCGTCTATTACCTTCAACTCGTCCGCATTTGCTGTCCGATATCATGCCGGAGCTTTGCGAAGTCGAGCGCCCGATTGGCGCCGATATTTGGGAAATTTCGCGCCATTGCGTCGCGCCGGACCATCGGTCCGGCGGACCTTACGCGAGTCCGGTTGCCAACGCCCTTGGGTCGGGCTTGCTCGAATGGGCCATTGAGTGCGGAGTTTCAAAGTTCATCATCGAGATCGAACCGACGGAGCTGCTCACCATGGTCCAGCTTCATTTCCAACCGTTACCTCTCGGCTTGCCGCACAAGATTAACGGACGGGAGGTGCTTGCGCTGACCCTCACCTTCAATGGGCGAACGCTTGAGCGCTTTCGCGAAATGCGCGGCAACCGCCGCCGGGTCCTCGCCGAATCCTTAGAACGGCCCGCCCAACTGCATGCCTAACGCCGGCGCCGTTTTCTTTTAACCCCGGCGAGCGGCGGCGGCCGGGGGTGCGGCAGAAGGATAGATCCTATAATCCGCCCTAGAAACTCCCTTGGACTCGCGAGGAGACCGGCGCCGCTGTCGAGAAGCCACCGCATGTTTGCTCGCACGGCGAGCTTCATACAGTCCCGGAAATAGCAAAGGTTACCCAAAAGGCGATCTTCGAAAATGATCGTCAGGAATTGCGTGCCCCGCTTGACGGCAGCCGCGCCGAGACCTTGGCCGCCCGATCGGGCATTCGTGAAGCGCTTGTTCAGTCTCGCCGCTTGATAGACGAGGCGCCGTTGGGTAGAGCACTTTGTGCCGGCGGCGTTTCAACCCAACAGAGCCTTTCTATTCGGCGATGATTTCGCCGGAACCGCCCATTTCGGCAGGAAAGTCCCTCAATTTCGGAAGCCCGTCGCGCATGGGCAGCAAAGTCTCGGCGTAGTTGACATGAAGCTGCGGCCGAAACGGGAAGTCCGGAATGGTCGCCGAGAATACGTCAATCAGTCCCCATGCCGGAAGTCTCGACATCACGTGTCCGCCACAGGTTCGGCAGAATTGGCGATGGTGCTTCTCGGTCTTGTGGTAAGCGCCGATCTGATCGGCCCCCTTTGTCACCTTCACGTTTTCGGGCTTCCAGAGCGTGAAGGCGTTGACGGGCGAGGCGGACCACGACCTGCAAGACTGGCAATGGCAATACCCCATCGCCTCCGGCTGCCCTGACACCTCTATTTCGACGGCGCCGCAAAAACACGCGCCGGAATAGTTCGTGCTCACGAAAATTTTCCTCCTTTGTAGCGAGTGACGGAAAGCATATCTTGCATACGGGGCGCTCGCACGGGAAATCGACACCAAAATTAGAGGCTTGATTCATCTCCTAAAGCTTCCGTAGCTCGACTTCTTCCACGATGTGGCTTGGCCCCTTGGTCAACACGAGGCTCGCGCGGGGCATCGTCGGGAAAATGTTTTCGCGCAGATTGCGAAGATTAATTCTTGTCCAAATGGCCCGCGCGGTCGCTTCCGCCTGGGTGTCATCGAGACCGGCGTAGTTCTTGAAATAAGACTGAGGATCGCGGAAACTGGTGTCGCGCAGGCGCATGAAGCGGGAGATAAACCATTTTTCGAGATCTTTTTCGGCGGCGTGCAGGTAGACCGAAAAATCGAAGAAATCGGACACGAAGGGAATGGCCCGTCCATCCCGCGCGGGGCGATTGGGCAAGAGGACGTTCAAGCCCTCGACGATAAGGATATCCGGATGATCGACAATGGTGCTCTCGCCGGGGATCACATCGTAAGTCACATGCGAATAGACCGGCGCTTGGACATTGCGCTTGCCGGCTTTTACATCGGAAAGAAAGCATATGAGCTTTGTGCCGTCGTAGCTTTCGGGAAAACCCTTTTTCTCGAGCAGACCCTCGCTTTTGAGGCGGGCGTTCGGATAAAGAAACCCGTCCGTGGTAATGAGTTCGACCTTCGGCGTGTTCGGCCAGCGCGACAACAGTGTCTGCATGACCCGCGATAACGTCGATTTGCCGGCCGCGACCGAACCGGCAACGCCGATGATATAGGGGACTTTTCGACCCTCGGCGCCGAGGAATCGCTGGGTTGCTTTGTAGAGGCCTTGTGTCGCCGCGACGTAAAGCGCGAGCAGGCGCGACAGCGGCAAATAGATCGCGACGACTTCCTCCAGCGAGGTCGGGTCGTTGAGCGACCGCAGCCGCGCCAGATCATCCATCGACAGAGTGAGTGGCGTGCTGGCGCGCAAGGCCGCCCATTCATCCCTCGTGAAATGATGGTAGGGCGAGAGGGTCGCCGCGATGGATGCCGCGCGTTCGTCCATTTATTCCTCGATCACAGCACGATCCGCGCCGCGTGCGGCTTTTTC
Organism: uncultured Alphaproteobacteria bacterium; assembly: GCA_963808645.1. Taxonomy (GTDB): domain Bacteria; phylum Pseudomonadota; class Alphaproteobacteria; order Rhizobiales; family Beijerinckiaceae; genus Methylocapsa. The sequence continues at coordinate 451,494 of CAWEGU010000015.1, read as the reverse complement.
CGTGTAGCCGGATTGGCCGGTGCGATGTTCGAGCTCGGCGCACACATCACCTAACGAAATGCCGCTTTGATGCAGAACGACTAGTAAATGATACAGCAGATCGGCGCTTTCGCGGGTGATCGCTTGCGCGTCGGCTTCCATGACGGCGATCACCACTTCGACCGCCTCCTCGCCGAGTTTCTTGGCGGCGCGGGCCGTGCCTGCGTCGAGAAGCGACTTTGTGTAAGATGCCGAGGCACTCGCATTGGCGCGCGCGGAAATAACCGCGGCGAGATCGTCGAGGGTGAAGCGCGTCAAGTGTCTGTTCCCATGTCGGCGGGTTCGATTTCCGCTAGCGAAACTTCTGGCTTGGCACCCGGCGCGCGAGGGCTCGGATCGAGCCGCACCGGCAATCCGAAGCTGGCCATGTGCTCTTTGGCTTGCGCGATCGTAAATTCGCCGAAGTGAAAGATAGAGGCGGCGAGCACCGCGCTCGCGCCGCCGTCGCGAATTCCTTCGACGAGATGATCGAGCGTGCCAACACCGCCTGAAGCAATAACCGGAACCGGGACGGCCTCGGTCACGGCGCGTGTGAGAGCGAGATCGAAACCTCGTTTGGTGCCGTCGCGATCCATCGATGTCAAAAGAATTTCGCCGGCGCCGAGCGTCACCACTTCGTGCGCATAGGCAACGGCATCGAGGCCGGTCGCCTTGCGTCCGCCATGGGTGAAGATTTCCCATTTGCCGGGGCTTGTCTTTTTGGCATCGATCGCCACGACAATACATTGGCTGCCGAATTTTCGCGCCGCCTCGCGGACGATCCCGCGGTTGGCGACGGCGGCGGTCATGATCGATACCTTGTCCGCGCCGGCACGTAGCAGCGCTCTTACCCCCTCTACCGAACGCACGCCGCCGCCGACGGTGAGCGGCATGAAGCAGACTTCCGCCGTGCGCTGGACGACATCGAGAATGATAGGCCGCCGTTCAAAGCTCGCGGTGATATCGAGGAAACAAAGCTCGTCGGCGCCCGCCGCGTCGTAGGCGATCGCGCATTGGACCGGATCGCCGGCGTCGCGCAAGTCGGCGAAATTCACGCCCTTGACCACCCGGCCGTCCTTCACGTCGAGACAGGGAATGATGCGGCATTTAAGCATCGGCGCGGCTCCCGGCGGCGAACCCCGTTTTCATGCCGGCGCCATGTCCCGGCGGATCAGCGACAGCGCTTCAGCGGCATCGAGCCGCCCATCGTAGAGCGCCCGGCCGGCGATTGCTCCTTCGAGTTTCGCACAGTCCAGGATCAACAATCGCCGCACGTCGGCTAGCGAGGCGAGGCCGCCCGCGGCGATTACGGGAATTTCTAGCGCATCGGCGAGCGCCAATGTTGCCTCAATGTTCAGGCCCTTAAGCACGCCATCCCGAAAAATGTCGGTATAGACGATCGCCGCTACTCCTGCATCCTCGAATCTCTTGCCAAGCTCGACTGCGCTGAACGGCGAGGTCTTGGCCCAGCCTTCGACCGCGACCTTGCCGTCGCGCGCGTCAATTCCCACCGCAATTCGGCCCGGATAGAGCCGCGCCGCCCGGCGGACGAAATCGGGATCGCTGACCGCCGCCGTTCCCATGATGATCCGCGCGACGCCCTTGACCAGCCAGCGTTCAATGCCGTCGATGTCCCTAACGCCGCCGCCGAGCTGGAGCGGAATTTCGACGGTTGCGAGAATTGCCTCGACCGCGGCCGCGTTCACCGGGCGCCCGGCGAAGGCGCCGTCGAGATCGACGACGTGGAGGTATTCGAATCCCTGGCGCGCGAACGCCAGAGCCTGGGCGGCCGGGTCCTCGTTGAAGATCGTGGCCCGCGCCATGTCGCCTTGTTGGAGGCGCACGCACTGGCCCTGCTTGAGATCGATCGCTGGAAACAGAATCACGGCCGCCACCTGAGAAAATTGGCGATCAGCGCGAGGCCCAGCGCCTGACTCTTTTCCGGATGGAATTGGGTTCCGGCGATGTTGCCGCGCCCGATCAACGCGGCGATCGGACCGCCGTAATCGGTTGCCGCTATGACGCAGTCTTGGCGCTCGGGCTTGAACGCATAGGAATGCACGAAATAGGCGTGCAAGCCCTCCTCTCCGGCCGGGATTCCGGCGAGAAGCGGATGCATGCTTGCCGCCTGCAGCGTATTCCAGCCCATGTGTGGGATGCGCAAGCGTCCTCCTTGCGAATCGATTGGCGCGACGTCGCCGCCGATCCAGCCGAGGCCGGGGGTGGTTTGATATTCAAGCCCTCGCGTGGCCAGCAATTGCATGCCGACGCAAATCCCGAGGAACGGACGCGCCTTTTCGCACACAGCCCCGGTCATGGCCGCGAGCATTCCCGGCGCGGCGTCGAGGCCGCGCCGGCAATCGGCGAAGGCGCCGAACTCCGGGCAAAACGATGCGATCCGCGCGGGAAACGACGTCCGGATCGCGGGTGACGTTGATTGTTCCAGAAATGCCCGCCTCGCGCGCGGCCCGCTCGAACGCCTTGCGCGCGGAGTGGAGATTGCCCGAGCCGTAATCGACGATAGCGACATTCACGGGCACGTCCTCACGAACCCGCGCCGCCTCGCGCGCCGGACGCGATATCCGCGAGCGGGTCGTTCGGCGCTTCAAATTGGCGGTAGAAAGCGATTTCCGCTTCGTCGCGGGCCGGGGCGCCGATGATTTCGACGAGACGATACCCTTGTCGGGCGAGCTTTGCCTCGCGGAGCCGGTTGGCTTCGAGGCCGAGCAGCATTTGCAAAGCCAAGGCTATGAAGAAGCAGGCCGAGGCTGAAACAAGGGTGAGCGACGCCGCGATCAGGATCGAATAACCTGCGGCCCAAAGTAAAACACCGGCCCAAAGCCGGTGCCGTAGTAACCAAAGCGGGCCAAAAAAGAATGCCTTCCAGCTGAACGCCTGGCTCACGAACGCTGCCTCGGCAACGTATGGAGGCCCATCGCCCCGCAGATGAACCGAGTAAAAGGCCACGGTTAGGCTCCCTCGAGACCGCTAGACGGAAAGCGAGCCCTTGGTGGACGGGATCGCGCCCTTTTGGCGCGCGTCGAGCGCAACCGCCCCGCGCAAGGCACGGGCGAGGCCCTTGAACGATGATTCCGCGATATGATGTGCATTTTCGCCGTATAAGGTTTCGACGTGAATAGTCATCGCGGCATGGATGGCGAAGGCTTGGAAGAACTCACGCACGAGTTCGCTATCGAAGGCGCCTATTTTAGGTTGCGTGAATTTTGTCCGGAAGACCAGAAAAGGCCGGCCCGAGATATCGACCGCAACCCGCGTAAGGCTCTCGTCCATCGGCAAATGCACATCCGAGAACCGGGCGATGCCGGCCATGTCGCCCAAGGCCTGGCGCACCGCCTGACCAAGCGCCATGCCGGTATCCTCGACCGTATGATGCTGGTCGACATGAAGATCGCCTGCCGCGCGGATTTCGATATCAATTAATGAGTGGTGCGCAAGTTGTTCCAGCATATGATCGAAAAAACCAATCCCGGTCGCAATTCTGGCCAGGCCGGTGCCGTCGAGATCGACGCTGACCTCGATGACGGTTTCCTTGGTCTTGCGCGAGACGACGCTGTTGCGCATGGGTGGCCCGACGCGCTGATGGGCGGTTTCTTGAACCATTTAAGCTAACCGGGTCTTAAATCGGGTGCGGAATTCTCTACCAACTTGGCACGCGCTTGGCTACCCTTGCCTTGCTTCTTGTCACGCCTCCGCGCCTTGCCCCGCAAGGCGGGAAACCGCAAACGCACGACTTGCCGCTCGCCCGCCGAGAACGACCAAGACGATCAGTCTTAAACGTTCCGGGCTCGGGGATTCCAAACCGCCGCTTGAATACGGGGTAAGGATTTTCCAGGCGCTCGTTGCTTTGGCGCCAACTTCCAGGCGTCCTACTGAATATCCGGCACGCGATCTAAATCGGCGCGGATGGGCCGCAAAGACCGCACGAAAGTCACCGCCTCCATCCGAAGAAAGGCTTCATAGCGAGGTACCTCCCGCGCCGCCAAATCGCACCGAAACCACTGTTCACTCCGTCGGGCTTGTGCGGGTCGGGCTGCGTGACATGACGGTCGAGGAAGACTTGGGCGCGGCCATGGTCAGTGGTCCGCAATTTGCGCGCCATCTCGTGCAGGCTCATCTGGAAATCGTTCCACAATTCGAACAGCGACTTCATCTTATACAACGGACCGACCTTGCAATCCGAGGCGGCGATCGTCTCCGGCCCCAAATTCTCGGGCGCGTCCAAGTTAAGGACGCGCTCCAGGGTGGGCGCCGCCTCCACTCGCGCGGTCAGGGGGTCGCCAAGTTCGAAGCGGTGGCGCAGCGTATTGATCACCGAGGCGTGATCGAAAGGCGTCGCGCCGTCCTCGGGGTATTTGTCGCTCGGCCGCAGAATCGTCCCCGGCTTAATGTAGGGCGAGGCGATCACGGCGGGAACGCGAACGCCGTAACGATCAAAGGCGAAATGATGGGGAGTGTCGCCCCCAGCCGAACCCGGCGGGACCGCCTTGGGCGGCGGCACATGATCGTAACAGCCGCCATGTTCATCGAAAACGACGACGAGCATCGTCTTCTTCCACGCTTCAACATTGCTGCGCAACGCATTGTACACGGTGGCGATGAGCTGATCGCCAAAGCAAACGACGTGCGGCGGGTGCATATCGTTGGGCAAATTGAACTGCGGCGGAAACACGCGTATGTCTGAATAATAACGCGGCTCGACGAAGGAATAATTCGGCAAAACGCCTTCACGCGCGTGCCGCAGGAAGGTATCGAACAAGTGAAAATTATGTGCTTTTCGAATAAGCTCCGACAGCGTCAATGTCTGCGGTACGTCGTGATGGTAAAGCGCCCAGCTGGGCTTGGATGGCGCCCTGTCGAAGGAGTCGAACACCGTCGGCATCTTGAAAAACAGCGCTTTGGGGTAATTGTTCTCGTAACCATCGGCCGTTCCCGTATGCACGAAAAATCTGTTCGGCCATGTCTGGCAAGGCGCGGACGCGAACCATGAATCGCAAACCGCGAATTCACGCGCAAGCGTCGCCAGCGCCGGCACATCGCGATCTGGCTTGTAACGGCTCATGATCTGGCCGGCGTCGTTGCCGGCGCGCGACGCCCGCCTGGGATCTGTATAACTCTCGACGAAGCCGCTCATATCGGCGATGGCGCCATCGCGCGGCGGATAGGGCTCGTCCTCGTGCAGCTGGCCGGAACCGAAAATCTGCACATTGATGTCCTGCCAGAGTTCCCCAGGATCGGGATCGGGGACGGACAACCCGGCCACGCCACCGCCCGGCGTCTCGGTCAGACGCCAGACCTTGCCCGAACGGTCCGTGTTGGATTCGTTTCCGTCCACGCCGTCGAAATCCTTCGATTTCGGGTAGAGAGCCCCGAGCAAATTGTCGAATGACCGATTTTCCAGCATCAGAACGACGAAATGCTCTATTGATTGTAAACGCGTCATGGAAATCTCCCCCACCGCTGACGACCATCGCCGCGCTGCTTCGCATGATCCGGCCGATGCCGCAAGGATCGCAATTCCACGGCACCGGCAGCTAAATGGTGATCAGCGTAATGCTATGAAGTAGAATCACTCAATGCGACGCTGCGGATGCCACTAGCGGAGCGCTTCCGTGAGTTTTTTCAAGGGGGACGTCTAACCATTTCGGACCGCGAAAAACCGGCTGGAGACCCAACGCAAATGGAAAAATTCACATCCCTTACCGGCGTCGCGGCGCCGCTCGACATTACCAACGTCGATACCGACATGATCATCCCAAAACAATATTTGAAAACAATCAAGCGCACTGGCTTGGGCAGCGGGCTTTTCGCCGAACTCCGCTACAACGATGATGGAACCGAAAATCCCGAGTTCGTCTTGAACAAGCCGGCCTACCGCAAAGCCAAAATTCTTGTCGCGGAAGATAATTTCGGTTGCGGCTCCTCGCGCGAACATGCTCCCTGGGCGCTTCTCGATTTTGGAATCCGCTGCGTCATCTCGACGAGCTTTGCCGATATCTTCTATAATAATTGCTTTAAGAACGGTATTCTGCCGGTCATTGTTTCGCGAGAAAACCTCGCCAAGCTCATGGGTGACGCCGAGCGTGGCGCCAATGCGACGCTCTCGATTGATCTCGAAGCCCAGGAAATTCGCGGCCCCGATGGCGGCGTCGCCACCTTCGATATCGACCGTTTCCGCAAACATTGCCTCTTGAACGGTCTCGACGATATCGGCCTGACCCTGCAAAAAGCCGCGAAAATCGAGGCTTTCGAGGCCAGGGCGGCGGCGGACCGCGGCTGGCTCTGATCCCTTTGAAAAAAGGCATGGCGCCAGGCGGTGACCAATGCTACATAAAGGACAAGGCAGTCTCGCGACTGTTCGGAGTAAGGAAACGTTTGCGCCTAGCTAATCGCAACGCTTATATGGAGGCGGAGGCTGACATGACTTGGACGACTCCTGTTATCACCGAGATCTGCATCGGCATGGAAGTGACGAGCTATCTTTCTGCCGAGATCTAACGGCCTCGGCTCGCCACTTCTTAAAAATTCTATGATCGGCGCGCGTCGTGCGCATTCTCGTGTTGGGTTCGGCGGCCGGCGGCGGCTTTCCGCAATGGAATTGTCGCTGCCCGGTCTGCGAGCTTGGCTGGCGTGGAGATAAGCGCGTCAAGCGGCGCAGTCAATCGAGTCTCGCCGTCAGCGCCGATGGCGAGCGGTGGCTGCTTTTGAACGCGTCGCCGGATCTCCGCCAGCAAGTCATCGCTTCGCCGTGCCTGCACCCGCGCGGCACGAAGAGGCATTCGCCAATCGGGGCCGTCTTCGTCACCAATGCCGACGTCGACCATCTCGCCGGGCTTTTGACTCTCCGCGAGCAACAAAGTTTCGTGCTCCTCGGAAGCCAGGCCACCTTGGCGCAGACGCGTGGGGGGGTCTTTGCCGTTTTGAGCAAGCATCTCGTCGAGAGGCGTGCGTGTGCGCTCGGTGCATCCGCGGACACCGGCCTCGGCATTTGGGTCACGCCGTTCGCGGTGCCGGGAAAAGTTCCCCTCTATCTCGAAGGCGAGACCGTCGCGGTCGGCGCCGAAAGCGAGGCGACCGTCGGGGTCGAGCTTAGCGACGGCGCCAAAAGCTTTTTCTACGTGCCGGGCTGCGCCGAGATCAACGAGGGAGTTGTAAAGAGACTCGCCGGGGCCGCGCTTGTTTTCTTCGACGGCACCACTTTCACCGACGACGAGATGGTAAATTTGGGCTTCTCCAAGAAAACGGCCTGGCGCATGGGCCATGTGGCAATGAGCGGCGAAAACGGCTCGCTCGAGCGACTCGCGTCTTGCGCGATCGGCCGCAAGATCTATGTTCATATCAACAACACGAACCCGGTTCTGATCGAGGATTTGCCGCAACGCGCGGCCGTCCAGTGTGCCGGGTGGGATGTCGCCTATGATGGCATGGAGATCTGCCTGTGAGCAGCACCAAACCGGTATTGACCAGCGAGGAACTCGAAGCCCGTTTGCGCCGAACCGGGGCGGAGCGCTATCACAACCTGCACCGGTTTCACCGCCGTCTGCACAACGGTCAATGCTCGTATGAAGAAGTGCAGGCTTGGGCGCTCAACCGCTACTATTACCAGGCGATGATCCCGATCAAGGATGCGACGATCCTGACCCGGATGTCTAATATCCGGGATCGCCGGCGCTGGCGCAAGCGCATCGAGGACCATGACGGCCGCGAAGAAGGCGATGGCGGCATCGAGCGCTGGCTGAAGCTCACCGATAGCCTGGGTTTTTCCCGCGATTACGTGACCTCGACGCAAGGCATATTGCCGGGCACGCGTTTCGCCGTTGGCGCCTATGTCGAATTCTGCCGCGCGCGGAGCTTGCTTGAGGCGATCGCCGCGTCCCTCACGGAACTGTTCGCGCCCGCCATCATCAACGAGCGAGTTGCGGGGATGCTTGCCCATTATGATTTCATCAGCAAGGAAACGCTCGCATATTTTTCGCAGCGCCCGGCGCAAGCCAGCCATGACAGCGAATTCGCCCTCGATTACGTGAAGCAAAACGCCATGACGCGCGCCGCGCAAGATGCCGTCCTCGCCGCCCTCGAATTCAAATGCGCGCTGCTTTGGGCGCAGCTTGACGCCCTTTGGAGCGCTTATGTCGATCGCGCCGTGCCGCCTGGAGCCTGGCGGCCGGGAGTCGAGGCCGCTGATGGCCAAGCGGCATGACCGGGGCAAGCAAACCGCGCCTACCGCGCGGCGTTAGGCTGAAATACGACGAGACGCGGGGCGAATGGCTGCTCCTCGCGCCTGAACGCGTGATTAAGGCTGATTCCGTCGCGGTCGAGATTTTGAAACGCTGCGACGGAACCGCCACCTTCGCGGCGATCGTCGATGATCTCGCTGCCCAATTTTGCGCCGACCGAACAAGGGTCGAGACGGACGTGCGAGCATTGCTGAAAGAGCTCGCGGCCAAGCGAATGGTGGATTTATGACCGCCGTGCGAGGGAAACCTACCGCGCCTGTCGCGCTTCTCGCCGAACTGACGCATCGCTGTCCTCTCGGCTGCCCGTATTGCTCTAATCCGCTTGCACTCGATCGTCGCGAGGACGAACTCGGCACCGAGGTCTGGAAGCAGGTTTTTTCGCAAGCCGCGGCGCTTGGCGTTCTGCAGGTGCATCTTTCCGGCGGCGAACCGGCGGCCCGGCACGATCTCGCCCTGATCGTCGCGCATTGCGCGAAAGTAGGCCTTTACACCAATCTCATCACCTCCGGGATCGGCCTCACGGAGGATCGTACCCAGGAACTCGCCAGAGCCGGGCTCGATCACGCGCAGCTCTCGATTCAGGATTCCGACCCGCCCTCGGCCGACCGGATCGCGGGCTACAAGGGAGCCTTCGCCCGCAAACAGGCGGTCGCGGAATGGATCACGCGAGCGGGCCTTCCACTCACCGTGAACGCCGTCATTCACCGCGCCAATGTTTTACGCGCTGGCAAAATGGTGGAGCTTGCAGTCAAGCTCGGTGCCCGGCGCGTGGAGATCGCGCATACCCAATATTACGGCTGGGCGCTCGCCAATCGCGCCGCGCTGATGCCTACGCGGGCCGAGGCGGAAGCGGCAATCGCGGAGGTCGAAGCGCTCAAAAAGACCTATGCTGGGGTAATCGTCATCGACCATGTGATCCCCGATTACCACGCCCGTTATCCGAAGGCCTGCATGGGCGGATGGGCCAAACGCGGGCTGAATGTCACGCCTTCCGGGAAAGCGCTGCCATGTCACGCGGCGGAATCCATCCCGGATTTAGTTTTCTGGAATGTGCGCGATCGTTCAATCGAGGACATCTGGACAAATTCGCCCGCTTTCAATGCCTTCCGTGGGACGGATTGGATGCGCGAGCCTTGCCGCTCATGCCCGCGCAAGACGACCGATCATGGCGGCTGCCGCTGCCAGGCGCTGGCGCTGACTGGCGACGCGCGGCAAGCGGACCCCGTGTGCCACCTTTCGCCCCACCATGATAAGGTCGAAAATATCGCTGTGCTCGCGGCGCAAGGCCAAGGCGCGGGCCGCGCGGCGGCCTATAGCTATCGGCGGATGAAAGCGCGCGAGCCGGCGTGAGGGCTCTCATTTCGCATACGCGATGCGCCCGCCCGGATAAAGCTGTTCTCTAGTGGAAAAGCCAGCCAAACCTTGGAAAACGGGCCCAAACCGCCTATATTCGCATAGTTGCGGGGCCGACGCCGCAGGGCCGGGTGCAAGCGTCCGGCAGGAGACGCAAGCGATGGCGGACGCGGTGAAGGGTCCGGTCGACTTCCCTCAGGACCTGAACTCCACTTCTCTTGATGATAAATACGATCTGACAAAGCGGCGAATCTTTGTCTCCGGTCCGCAGGCGATCGTGAGGCTCCTCCTCATGCAGAAGGAGCTCGACCGTCGCAACGGGTTGACCACGGCCGGATTCATCTCGGGCTATCGCGGCTCGCCGCTCGGCGGTCTCGACCTTAATTTCCTGCGCGCCAAGCGCCCGCTCGATGCCGCCGGAATCCTGTTTCAGCCAGGACTTAACGAGGATCTCGCCGCGACTGCCATATGGGGGGCGCAACAGGCCGAGATGCGCGGGGAAGGCAAGTTCGACGGCGTCTTCGCGCTCTGGTACGGCAAGGGTCCGGGCGTCGATCGCAGCGGCGATGTCCTCCGCCACGCTAATCTCGCGGGCACCTCGAAATATGGCGGCGTGCTTGCCCTCATGGGCGACGATCACACCGCCGAATCCTCGACGACCGCGCATCAATCCGAGTTCAACTTCGTCAATGTGATGATGCCGGTCCTGTCGCCGGCTGGCGTGCAAGAGATCGTCGATTATGGGCTTTACGGCTACGCGATGAGCCGTTTCACCGGCACCTGGGCCGGTCTCAAATGCTTGAAGGATACTGTTGAATCGACGGGCTCGATCGACGTCTCGCTCGATCGCGTGAGGCCGGTCGTTCCAGCCGGTTTCGTCATGCCGCCCGGCGGACTCAATATTCGCGCGAACGACACTGTCCTCGATCAAGAGAAGCGGCTGCAAAATTTCAAGCGCGACGCCATGCTCGCCTGGCTGCGCGCCAATCGCTTGAATAAAATCATCACATCCGGTGGCTCCAACCCAAAAATCGGCGTGATCACGGCGGGAAAATCCTATCTCGACGTGCGTCAAGCGATGGACGACCTCGGGATCGACGAGATCGCGGCGAACCGGCTCGGTTTGCGGCTCATGAAACTCGCGTGCACATGGCCGATCGAGCCCTTGGGCCTTCGCGAGTTTGCGCGCGGGCTCGAATTGATCATCGTCGTCGAGGAAAAACGATCGCTGATTGAAGTCCAGCTGCGCGAGGAGCTTTACGGCTCGCCGAGCCAGCCGATCTGTGTCGGCAAGAAGGACGAAGACGGGAACTGGCTGTTTCCGGTCACCGGCGCGCTCGACGCCAATGACATCGCGATCGCGATCGGCCGCCGCTTGTTGCGGTTCAGCGGTGGCGAGGATCTCGAACAGCGGGTGCGCAAGCTTGAACGCGCGCAGGCCGCGCTGGCCATGGCCGGGGAGGTTGCCACCCGCACCCCTTATTTCTGTTCCGGCTGCCCGCACAACACGTCGACAAAAGTGCCCGATGGCATGCGTGCCTATGCCGGGATCGGCTGCCATTACATGGTCCAATGGATGGACCGATCCACCGAGGGCTTTGCCCAGATGGGCGGCGAAGGGGCGAACTGGATCGGCGAGGCGCCTTTCTCGAAACGGGCGCATGTGTTTCAGAACCTCGGCGATGGCACCTACGATCATTCCGGAATCCTCGCGATCCGCTTCGCCGTCGCCTCCGGCGTCAACATTACTTTCAAAATTCTTTTCAACGACGCGGTAGCGATGACCGGGGGCCAGCGCCTTGAAGGCGGCCTCACCGTGGACATGATCGCGCGTCAAGTTGCCGCTGAAAACGTAAAGCGCATCGTCGTCGTCACCGATGAGCCGAACAAATATCCCGCCGACACCCGATGGCCGGACGGGCTCGCCATCAAGGACCGCCGCGAGCTCGACAGCGCGCAGCGCGAGCTTGCCGCGATCCCCGGCGTGACCGTGCTCATTTATGATCAGACTTGCGCGGCGGAAAAACGCCGCCGCCGCAAGAAGGGAGAGATGCCGGACCCGGACCGTCGCGTGATTATCAACGAGCTCGTGTGCGAGGGCTGCGGTGATTGCGGGGTGAAATCCAATTGCGTTTCGGTCCAGCCGCTTGAAACCGAGTTCGGCCGCAAGCGGGTGATCGACCAATCGAGCTGCAACAAGGATTTTTCCTGCCTCGATGGCTTCTGCCCGGCCTTGGTTACGGTGCATGGCGCCCGCCCAAGGAAGGCCGAGATCAAACAACAACAGGATTTTCCCGACCTGCCGCGGCCCCTTGTCCGGGCAATCGGCGCCAAGCCTTGTGGCATTCTCGTGACGGGGGTGGGCGGCACCGGCGTCGTCACCATAGGCGCCATTTTGGGCATGGCGGCGCATCTCGAAGGCAAGGGCTGCGGCTCGATCGACATGGCCGGCTTGGCGCAAAAGGGCGGCGCCGTCTACAGCCATGTCAAGATCGGCGCCAAGCCCAGCGATATTCACGCGATCCGGGTGGCCGCAGGCGAAGCCGATCTGGTGCTCGGCTGCGATCTCGTCGTTTCCGGCACGAAGAAGGTGCTCGCCGCCGTGCGCAAGGACGAGACTGGGGTTGTCGTGAACACGGCGGAAATTTTCCCCGGGGATTTCACCCATGATCCCGATTTTTCGCTTCACCCGCAGGGTATCAAACGAGCGATACGCCAGGCTGCGGGAGAACACGTTAACTTTATCGACGCAACCGGCATCGCAACCGCCTTGCTCGGCAATTCGATCGCCGCGAATATGTTCATGCTCGGCTACGCCTGGCAGAAAGGCCTCGTGCCGCTCGACGATGCCTCGCTCCTGCATGCCATCGCCCTCAATGGGGAAGCCGTTGAGATGAACCAGGCGGCGTTTTTATGGGGCCGCCGCGAAGCCGCCAATGCGGCCGCGGTGGAAGCTATTGCCGCGCCTTTGCGTCGAAACACCGCGGCGCAACGGCAATCGCGATCCCTCGAGGAGTTGATTGAAAGGCGCGTCTCCTTCCTTACGGCGTATCAAGATGAAGCCTATGCGAAGCGCTATTTGACTTATGTGAAGCATGTCGACGAAGTCGAGCGGGCGAGGGTAGCGGGCAGGCATGATCTCGCCGAGGCCGTGGTGCGCTATTACTTTAAGCTGCTCGCGATCAAGGATGAATATGAGGTCGCTAGGCTTTATAGCGACGGATCGTTCGCAAAACAGATCGCCGCGTCGTTCGAGGGTGATCCGCGCCTCGAGTTTCATCTCGCCCCGCCATTTCTTGGCCGTAAGAACGCGCAGGGCGAGGCCGTCAAGTCCAGTTTCGGGCCATGGATCATGCCCGCTTTCCGTTTGCTTGCCGCGCTGAAAGGGCTGCGCGGAACGCTGTTCGATGTATTCGGCTATACGAAGGAGCGCCGCGCCGAGCGCAAGCTGATTGAGGACTATGAAATCTTGATCGAGGAAATTGTGGCCAATCTATCGCCGGACAATCATGCGATAGCGGTCGCGCTTGCCTCGATTCCGGAAAAAATCCGCGGCTACGGCCATGTGAAAACAAGGCATTTGAAGGCCGCCAAAGCCGAGGAGCGCCATCTGTTAGACGAGTTCCGTGCGAGACCCGCGCCGGTGAAACTCGCGGCTGAATAAACGATGTCCTCGCCAGCGTTCCGTCCGCTCGGGTTCTGCTGGACTTGACGCTCAGGGGCGTGGCAGATAGGCGCGATCGAGAGCCGCACAAGAGTTCGCGCCACACCTGGAGTGCGAAGAACTCGCGGCTCCGGGCGCGGGCGTGGCGGAACTGGTAGACGCGCTGGACTCAAAATCCAGTTCTGGCGACAGAGTGCCGGTTCGATTCCGGCCGCCCGCACCAACACTTTCTCACAGCAAACGCCGAGCCAAGGAGCCATTGCTCAACCAGACCCTCGCCCATTCGGGCGCATGAAGCAACGATGCGCCTAAACCATCCCACCGGCACCGCGCGTAACCCCATATCGAACTTGCCCTTGATGTCGTGAGCCTGCCGAAGATGGCGCCGCGCGGCCACGGCGCATGCGAACGTCGGTTGCCGCGAGTTTGCTTCGCTGTGTCGTAAACCCAGCGCGGCTCCTCGGTTAACGGCCGGGCACCGGCGGGTCCACGGTTTTTAAGAATTCTGGCTTTACGTGCGGATGACCAACACCGAACATTTGGCATGCCGCACGATGGTTTTGGCGTTGGAGCCGATAAGATATGTCGACATCGAAGGCCTATGCGATCCGACCACGATAAGGTCGGCGCCCCAATCATCGGCTTCCGCCAGTATCTCGACATAAATACCGCCAAACCTCACGGTATGCGAAATGCTCTCCTTTGGAAAAGCAAGACCGGCGCTGATCTCTTCAAGCGCTCGAGCGGCGCGCGCTTCTTGCGATTTGTCGAAGTCGGGCGGAACATATTCCATGAAACTCGCGGGCAGCAATGTTTCGATCGTGATAAGCCGCAGCGCGCCTTTCGACTGAAGCGCGAGCTCCACCGCGGCATCGATGGCTGGTCTCGCGATCGTCAATTCGGCCAGATCGATTGGGATCAGTATCTTCTTGAACATCGCGGTATAAAAGACCTCCCCGCTCCGGGACCGGGCTAGGAGCCCAGCGTCCTGGCCGTCAGGCCGCGCTTTCGGTTTCCCGCAACAGGTTGCCAACGGCCGCGAGCGCCGCGTCCGCGGCGGCGCTATGCGGTCCGCCCGCTTGAGCCATGTCGCGGCGGCCGCCGCCGCCCTTGCCGCCAAGTTTGACCGCCGCGGGGCGCACCAATTGGACGGCGTCGAAGCGTTCTGTCAAATCGGGAGTGACCCCGACCACGATACCTGCTTTCCCATCGCTGTCTACGCCGACGATCGCGACAACCCCCGAGCCGACGCTTAGCTTCGCTTCGTCGGCGAGCGCTTTAAGATCGTTCATCGCCATTCCAGACACCACGCGAGAGAAGAATTTAACTCCGCCTATTTCTTCCAACGGTTGCGCGTTTCCCGAGGCGGCTCCACCCATTGCCAGTTTTTTGCGCGCCTCACGCAACTCGCGTTCAAGCTTCCGGCTCTCGTCGATGAGGCACGCCAACCGCCTCGCCGCGTCCTCTTCGGGAGCCTTCAACAGCATGGCTACGTCATGCAGCCTTTGGGCCCGGGCATTGAGATGGCGGCGAGCCTCGGTCGCCGTCTTGGCTTCGATGCGCCGGACGCCGGCCGCGACCGCAGTTTCCGAGACGATTGTGATGATCCCGATATCGCCGGTGCGGGAAACATGCGTGCCGCCGCAAAGCTCGGTTGAAAAAGCCGGTCCCGAGGAGTTTGGGAAATCATTCTCGCGGGCGGGAGCAACGCCCATCGATACGACGCGAACCTCGTCGCCATATTTCTCCCCGAAAAGCGCGCGGGCGCCGGTTCCAATGGCCTCATCGATGCCCATAAGGCGGGTCACGACAGGAGTATTGTCCAGCACGGCGCGATTGGCGATGTCCTCGACGCGGGCCAGCTCAGCCAAGCTGATCGGCTTTTGATGGGTAAAATCGAAACGCAGCCGGCCGGGAGCAACGAGCGAGCCTTTTTGCGACACGTGTTCGC
The DNA here is from genome assembly GCA_963808645.1 of uncultured Alphaproteobacteria bacterium. GTDB lineage: Bacteria > Pseudomonadota > Alphaproteobacteria > Rhizobiales > Beijerinckiaceae > Methylocapsa. Next base: position 436,253 of record CAWEGU010000015.1, on the reverse strand, counting down.
CGAGCACCTGGCGGAGCGCCTCGTGCAAAAGGTGGGTCGCCGAATGATTGGCACGCACCGCCTGCCGGCGTTCGTGATCGACAGCAAGCTCAAGGGCAAGCCCGAGGCGCACCTCGCCTTCTTCGACTAATCCTTCGTGAACAAACAGATTGCCGAGTTTCTTCTGGGTATTGTCGACACGGAAGCGAACGCCGCTTGCACGCATGACGCCGGTGTCGCCGACTTGGCCGCCGGATTCGCCATAGAAAGGCGTCTGATTGAGGATGACGGACCCGGTTTCGCCCGGGCCGAGAATCGCGACTTCCTTACCGTCCTTGAGGATCGCGGCGACAAGCCCCTCCGCGCGCTCCAGTTCGTAGCCCAAGAATTCCGTTGCTCCGGTTTTCTCCTTGACGGCGAACCATAGGGCGTCGGTCGCCAGTTCGCCGGAACCGGCCCAGGCCTTGCGCGCCTCACGGCGCTGGCGCTCCATCGCGGCCTCGAAACCTGCGACGTCCACATGAAGCGAGCGCGCGCGCAAGGCGTCCTGCGTGAGATCGAGCGGAAAGCCGTACGTGTCGTAGAGTTTGAACGCGACGCCTCCAGGCAGGGTGCCACCTTGCGGGAGATCACGGATTGCGTCGTCAAGGATCGATAGGCCACGCGCAAGCGTGTCCCGGAACCGGGTCTCTTCGAGGCGCAGGGTTTCGATGATGAGCGGTTCGGCGCGCAAGAGTTCGGGGTAGGCCAGACCCATTTCCCGCGCAAGGACCGGCACGAGACGCCACATCAAGGGTTCCTTGGCGCCAAGCAATTGGGCGTGGCGCATGGCTCGCCGCATGATTCGGCGCAGCACGTAGCCGCGGCCCTCGTTCGACGGCAAGACGCCGTCCGCGATAAGGAAACTGGCTGCGCGCAGATGATCGGCGATGACCCTGTGGCTCGCCTTTTGGGGGCCGTCCGGATCGACGCCGCTCACCGAAGCGACAGCGAGGATCAAGGTGCGCATGAGGTCGATGTCGTAATTGGACGCAACACCTTGCAGGAGCGCGGCGATACGTTCAAGCCCCATGCCGGTATCGATCGATGGCCGCGGCAAATCGATGCGCCGGTCAGCCGAGATTTGCTCGAATTGCATGAAGACGAGGTTCCAAAATTCGAGAAAACGGTCGCCGTCCGCGTCGGCGCTGCCCGGTGGACCGCCTTGGAGTTTGTCGCCCTGATCATAGAAAATCTCGGAGCAGGGGCCGCAGGGACCCGTGTCGCCCATCGCCCAAAAATTATCCGTTGTTTCGATCCGAATGATCTTTGATTCCGGAAACCCAGCGATCTTCTTCCACAGTTCGTAGGCTTCATCGTCGTCGTGGTAAACCGTGACGAGAAGACGGTTTTTTTGCAGACCGAATTCGTGGGTCAGCAATTTCCAGGCGAGCTCGATGGCCAGCGGCTTGAAATAGTCGCCGAAAGAAAAATTGCCCAGCATTTCAAAAAAGGTGTGGTGGCGCGCCGTATACCCGACGTTGTCAAGATCATTGTGCTTTCCGCCTGCGCGGACGCATTTCTGCGCGGTTGCCGCGCGTGTAAAGGCGCGCTTTTCGAGGCCGGTAAAAAGGCTCTTGAACGGAACCATTCCGGCGTTGGTGAACATGAGGGTTGGGTCGTTTTGCGGCACAAGCGGCGAAGACGCCACGATCTCGTGGTCGTTCTTTTTGAAGAAATCGAGAAAGGCCGCCCGGATCTCGCTGACGCTGGTCATCGTTTTCGCTGCTGCCCTCGCGCATTCACCGCTTCCGTGGCGCCTTATCGCTCGCTGGCCTCGTCATGTCTGCGTCTTCGGCCCGCCCGCCCGCTCAATGTACATGCTCGCTCTTTAACCACAAGGGCTCGCAGGCAATGTGCCAGCACGCCGACCACTCCGGCGCCGCCTCGGCTGGGCACCAAGCATCGCCATAGCCGTAATGGGAGAATCGTTATTAAATAACAAAATCAAGTTTATCGAACACTTCAGGTATAAATTATATAAATTCGTTTAATAACAATGAAAATAAGTAAGACTTTAAGGTAACCGTCGCCTTGACAATACTTTAACGCCGGCCTAACGTTTCAAAGGCTTCCTCCGGAAGCCGTAATTTTGGGAGGAAATGGGAATGTTTCGAAAATTGACCACTATTACAACAGCGGCTTTGTTCCTCACGCCCGTACTGAGCATGGTTGGCTTACTATCCGAACCTGCATCGGCGGCAACACAAAACAATAACTTTCCTATTTCTATTATTGTGTTTGTTCCATGTGCCAACGGAGGCGCAGGTGAATATGCTGTTCGATATTAGCACCAATGCGAACGGCGGGTTCCACATTAAGGGTCATGATAATCCGCAGGGAGTAAGCGGGACTGGTTTCACGACTGGCGCCAAGTATCAGGGACAGGAGTGACCCAATTTGAGTTCAATCTCAACGCGGGACTCCAGATCACATCTATCAACAACTTCCGTATCATCGGCCAGGGGCCAGGAAACAACCTATTAGTGCATGACAATTTTCATGTGACTATCGACGCGATGGGGTGGTAACCTCATTTCACGACAACTTCTCCATTGAATGTAAATAGGAACAAGAGCTGACTCAAAAAAACAGTGCACCCATTGGGTTGCATGATTCACCCCCTCCGACGGCAGCTGAGGCGGGGGTTCCTTATGTGGGCGAAGGCGCGTGGTTTATCGACCTAATGAGACACCTTATCCAAGCAATTTAACAATGTGGAATGGGAGCGGCGCGTGTCTCCGATCGCTGGGGTCTTTCGCGCCGCGTGCGATTTCGCCGGTGCCGAAAAAGCAAGGCAGTTTTAAGCTCCGGTCTCCTCGGTCGGGCCGCTCATGCCGGATTGGTCGAGAAGGCGGTCAGCGATAAGCCCGGCGTTCTCGCGAATGTCTTGCTCGATCCGTCCGGCGATCTGCGGATTGGCCTTGAGAAAATTCTTTGCATTTTCCCGGCCTTGGCCGAGCCGCTGGCTATCGTAGGAAAACCAGGACCCGGATTTTTCGACGACGCTAGCCTTGACCCCAAGATCGATCAATTCGCCCAACTTGGAGATGCCCTCGCCGTACATGATATCGAATTCGACCTGTTTAAACGGCGGCGCGAGCTTGTTCTTCACGACCTTGACCCGTGTTTGATTTCCGGTGACTTCCTCGTGGTCCTTGATTGATCCGATCCTGCGGATGTCGAGCCGGACCGAGGCATAAAATTTTAACGCATTGCCGCCGGTCGTGGTCTCCGGGCTGCCATACATGACGCCGATCTTCATCCGGATTTGATTGATGAAGATAACCGTCGTTTGCGAGCGTGAGATCGAGGCGGTGAGCTTGCGCAGCGCCTGGCTCATGAGCCGTGCCTGGAGTCCGGGCTGGCTATCGCCCATTTCGCCTTCGATCTCGGCGCGCGGGGTAAGCGCCGCGACCGAATCGATGACGAGAACGTCGACCGCGCCGGAACGCACCAGCGTATCCGTGATTTCGAGCGCCTGTTCGCCGGTATCTGGCTGCGAGATCAGGAGATCCTCGAGATTAATCCCAAGCTTTCGCGCATAGATGGTATCGAGCGCATGCTCGGCGTCGATGAAAGCGCAGACACCGCCTTTTTTCTGGGCCTCGGCGATGACATGCAAAGTCAAGGTGGTCTTGCCCGAGGATTCCGGACCGTAAATCTCGACAACTCTCCCGCGCGGGAGGCCGCCGACCCCCAACGCGATGTCCAAGCCGAGCGAGCCTGTCGGCACCGTATCGATCTCGACTGCTTTCTGGTTTTTACCGAGGCGCATGATCGAGCCCTTCCCGAAGGCCCGTTCAATCTGCGACAGCGCGGCGTCGAGCGCCTTGGTCTTGTCCACGGACGTCCCTTCCACGAGACGCAGGTTTGCTTGGGTCACGGTAATCTTCCCTTCTGGCATGAGCGAGGCCTATGCGCAACGTTTGCGCGGCAATCCCTTGTACCTCTTTTGTTCTCGTTGGCAAGTTTTTTTTTGCGGTGTCCGGACGCCGCGATGAGTAGCGGCCTGGCTCGAAAAAACCCTGTTCGATAGTGAAGATAGGAACCGTGGCCCACGTGAGCCGCTCGATTGCCCTCGCAACGCGGCGGGGCACAACCTCGCGGATCGTCTTCTGCTGCCAGTTCCGGGGCTGGCCAGGGCGGACGGACGCTGGAAGATTTGCAGCTTGCGCACAGCGGCGAAGGACTTCGTTCGCATCCTCGGCTGCATGATATGCCGGGGCTGGAACGATAGTAGCGGACTGGCAAGTGCAAACCAGCCCCGGGCACCACTATTAAGCTCAAGATCGCCAAAACTGCTTTTTACGCTTGAGGCGCAACAGCTGAGAGGTCACCTTTCCTTATTCCTGTTGCAAGATTGTGCTTGGATATGGACAAACTCGCCTTTCCCAAAGTCAAATCTCTAGGAAAGGCCTATTCCTGATGTGGCGCGCCATCCTCGAACCTGCCCTTTTGTTCGCCTCGCCCTTCGCCGCCTATACGATCTATCTCATTTTGCGCCGGAACTATCCCTTTGCGATGGAGCATTGGACGAAAAGCGCGGTCTCGACGCTCGCTTTGGCTGGCCTTGCGATCGCCGTCACCGGCATGATCGCCTTCGGTGTTTTTGCCCCGCGCCACAAGGGCGCCTATGTCCCGGCCCACATCGAAAACGGGAAGCTTGTGCCAGGGCGCTTGCAATGAGCCAAGCGGGAGCCCACAGCATCGCGGCGCCGGAGGCCGTCGCCGCGCTGTTCGATGACAAGGATTTGCTCGGCGTTCTCGCCGCGCTCGATCAAGAAGGCGAGGAAACCCGCATTGTCGGCGGTGCGTTGCGCGACGCGCTCGTGGGCCGGCCTACGCGCGAAATCGATCTCGTGACTACCCTTTTGCCCGAGGTGGTCGCGGTGCGGACGAATGCTGCGGGCTTGCGCGCCATCCCGACCGGCGGCGCGCACGGCACGGTCACGGTGATTTCCGGGGAACGAACCTTCGAAGCGACAACCCTGCGCGAGGACATCGCGACCGACGGCCGCCATGCGAAAGTCCGTTTTGGCCGCGATTTTAAGGCCGACGCGCTGCGCCGCGATTTTACGATGAACGCGCTTTCCGCGACGCGCGACGGAAGACTGTTCGACTACACCGGCGGCCTCGCCGATATAGCTGCTCGCAAAGTGCGTTTCATTGGGGAGCCAGCGCGGCGCATTAAAGAGGACTATCTGCGCATTCTGCGCTTCTTCCGCTTTTCCGCCGATTTCGGCGAAGGCCCGCTCAATTCCGCGGGACGTTCGGCGGCCATCCGCCAAAGAGACGGCCTTGCCCGCCTCTCGCGCGAAAAATCCGCGCCGAGCTTCTGAAGCTCCTTTCTGCAAGACAGGCAGCTAGGGTTTGCGCGGAAATATGCGCAGATGGACTGTTACATCCGCTTATCGCATCGGTGCCAAATCCGGCGCGGCTGCGGCGCGCCGTTGCGATCGTCCCGCCACAAGATCCGCTCCTGCGTCTTGCCGCGCTTTGTGTCAAGCTACCCGAGGACGCGGCGCGCTTGCGCTGTCGGCTGCGGCTTTCCAACGCGGAAGCCGGGCGTCTTGAAAGTGCCGCCGGCGCGCTGATGGGGCTTCACGGGCTTGTCGCGCCGCCAAGCCCCGATGAATTGCAAGGCTTGCTCTTCCGCCACGGCCGCCAGGCGGCGGGCGATGCAATCATATTGGCGCAAGCCGATGCTCCCCCGGGGCACGATGACGAGTGGGTGCGCGCGCGAAAATTTCTGCAGGACGCGGAGGAGCCGCGCCTGCCGTTCTCGGGCGCCGATTTTATCGCGCGCGGCATCACCGAGGGACGGGCCATCGGCAAGGCGCTGCAAGAGCTGCAAGCGCGGTGGATCAAGGCCGGCTTTCCAACAGACCCGGCACGCCTCGCGCGATTGCTCGACGAGACGCTGCGGGAGACTTCATGATCGCAGCGCAAATTCAGGTTCGGCGGCACCCGCCATGGGCTTGACGGTCAGGGCTTGCCTGGGCGGTCCACAAATCGGTCCATCGGCATCTCCATCGGACCAAACGTCAGCCATTTTGAGGGCCGCCTTGTTTGCTGGGCGAGATTGGGATGCACCCGAGCTTGAATTTAGGCTTGCGATCATTGGGCCGCTGCAATTTTACAATTTGCCCCTTTGGCGAAACCTTGCCGTCAGAACGCGCGGAATGGCTAGTTGCGGGACAGGTCGGCACACGCCGGCGTCACTCCACACTGCCCGCCCCCTCCCCCAGCGCGCGCTTTGGCTGACTGATGCTTTCACGCAGAGGGAACACTTAGGCGGGATCGCCGTTCCTCAAACCAACGATCAAAGGTTGGAGAAAAACATGGCCGAGACCAGTAAATCGACGACCAAAGAGAAAGCCGCGAAAACGAAAAAAGAAACGCAGAAAGAGCAGGAGAAACTCGATCGCGAACTTGAGGATTCGTTTCCGGCAAGCGACCCTCCCTCCTCGACACAGCCGGCCCCGGAAATGGGGCGTCCGCATCGTAAGCGGCGAAAGTGAAGTAAAGCCGGAGCCCCGGTCCTGGCTCGGCCTTCACTACGGGGCCCAAAGGCGCGCATCAAATCCGCAATGGGCGCCTGCAAGCGTCGCATTGACGAGCACGCTGATATTCGGCGACCAAATGCGTAAGCGCGCCGTTCACGATGGCGAGTTGACGGTGAATGCCAACACCCTAGAGCGCATCGTCAATGCAAAAGCAACGATCAAGACCAACGAAATCCAAAATAAGAAAGGCTCTCCAGTCGCATTCGACACCGGGTGTCGCGGCCCCGTGCCGGCCACGGACGGAGCCATGATCCCAGCAAGGTTGTCATGCGGGGGAACTGCCTCCCAACGGCCATTATGGAAGCAATTATGGTAATTCAACCCCCAGAGCGGCGCAGAGGCGCATCCGCCCGGCGTCCGAGCCAGCTATCCCAAAGCGCAGCCAGGCCGGCCGCGCCTCGAATCGCCGCACCAAAATCCCGGCTTTCGCTAGCCGTTCGAACCAGCCTTGCGCATCCTCGTGCCGCACGAGCCGAAACAGCAGGCTGCCGCCGGCGGATGCAAATCCAGCCACAGCCAACATCTTGTCGAGCGTTCTTGCGTCGGCGTGCAACCGCGCCCGCATAGCCGCGAGCCACGCCGCGTCCTTTAAGGCTGCGGAGCCTATGGCGATGGCCGCGCCGGAGACCGGCCAGGGACCCAACGCGGCGCGAAGTTTTTCCGCAAGGGGTTTTGGCGCGATCGCGAACCCGAGGCGAAGCCCCGGCAAGCCATAAGTCTTGCCGAAGGAGCGCAACACGACGACGCCGCTTTCGGCGGTGCCCGGGACGGCGCTGGCGCCGGGCTCAAGAAAATCGACGAAGGCTTCGTCGATAATCAGCAGGCCGCCATGATTCCCGAGGATCGCCGCTAGCGTGTGCAAATCCGCCGCCGCGACGAGCCTTCCATCCGGATTGTTGGGATTGACGATGATGGCTATATCTTTGTCTACGAGCTCGGAGAGGTCTTCGGCAATGGTTGGTTTCGCGCCGCTGGTGATCCAGCTCCGCGCGTGCTCGCAATAGGTAACCCCTAAAATTCCAACGCGCCGCGCGGGTAAAAGGCGGGGCAGCAAGTTGACGATCGCCTGGGTGCCCGGCGCGGCAACAACCTCTGAAGTCGCCGCGACACGATAAGCCGTTGCCGCCGCCGCTTCGAGCGCGAGAAGCTCCTCGAATTCCGGCAGCCGGGTAAAACGTTCCATCGGCAGACAAGCGAAAGGATAGGCATAAGGGTTGACGCCGGTCGAGAGATCGAGCCAGGGCTCCGGCGCTTGCGGGTAGGCCCGCCGCGCGGCAAAAAGATTGCCGCCATGCTCCGCCAGGAGCAACTCCGTCAACTCGGGGCAGGAAGTCTCACGCATGGATCTGGCCGCAACCCTGAAGCTCGCGGCATTCGCCGTCGCCGTTGAGGCCTGCCTTAGCTATCCGCAAGGCTTGTTTCGCGCCATCGGTCATCCGGTGACCTGGACCGGCCGTTTGATCGCGCTCGCCGACGGCAGGTTGAATGGTCATGATCGCTCGTTTGCCACGCGCCGCGCCCTGGGTTTTGCCGCGCTCTTGTTGCTTTTATTGCTTGCCGGCGGCGGCGCCTATCTTTTCAGCTTCGGGCTCGCGGCTTTCGAACTTCGCCAACCGGCGAGCTTAGTGCTCAGCGCGCTTATCGCTTCGAGTTTCATCGCGCAACGCAGCCTTCATGCCCACGTCCTTGCCGTCGCGGATGCTCTTGCCGCCGGGCTGGCGGCGGGCCGGGCGGCGGCGGCAAAAATCGTCGGCCGCGACGTCGCGAAGCTTGACGAAGCAGGCATCGCCCGCGCCGCGATCGAGAGCCTCGCCGAGAATTTTTCCGACGCCGTCGTCGCGCCCGCTTTCTGGCTGGCGCTCGGCGGCCTTCCGGGCGGCGCTTGCTATAAAGCGATCAACACCGCCGACAGCATGGTTGGTCACCGCACGCAGCGCCATGCGGCTTTCGGCTTCGCCGCGGCGAAACTCGACGATATTGCCAATTTCTGTCCTGCGCGGTTGTCCGCCTGCCTGGTCGTTATCGCGGCTTGTTTCGCCCCAAAAGCTTCGGCCCGGGCCGCGTGGCGCACCATCCGACGCGACGCGCGCGGACACCCTTCGCCCAATGCCGGCTGGCCCGAGGCGGCTTTCGCGGGCGCGCTCGGATTGCGGCTCGGCGGCCCGCGCCTCTATGGCGAAGTCAGGATCGAGGACGCCTGGATCGGCTCGGGCAAAGAGGCTTCCGCCAAAGATATAAAGCACGCGCTCGTGCTTTATCGATTTGCCTGCGGCGTCCATTGGGCGGCTTTGACCTTGATGGCGCTTGTTATCTCGCAAGCGTAAGGAGCCGGTCGAGGTCGATGTGCCTCTCAAGATGGGAGGCGACTGCATCGAGCGCCGCATCGAGAGACTCGTCATAAGAGACGCCCGAACCCTTGCCGCCGAGCCGCGCGAGGAGAGCGCTTCGTTGCTCGGCGCCGGCGAAAAGCCCATGCACATAAGAGCCGCTCACAAGGCCATCGGCCGACGTCGCGCCATCGCCGCGCCCATCGGCGAAACGTAACACCGGACGCGCGCAATCCGGCCCAAAACTGCGGCCAACGTGCATTTCATAGCCGCTGAAAGGGACGCCGTTTCGAGCTCCGGTGCCGTACGCCGGCGCCAGCAATTTTTCGCCTTCAAGTTCAGTTTCAATGTCGAGCAGGCCCAACCCCTGCGCCTCGCCCGCAGGGCCCTCGACGCCGGCCGGATCGCGGATGGCCTTGCCGAGCATCTGATAGCCGCCGCAAAGGCCGAACACATGGCCGCGGCGCCGGAGATGCGCGTAAAGGTCGATATCCCAGCCCTCGCGCCGGAAAGCCGCGAGACCGGCGATCGTCGTTTTCGAGCCGGGCAGAATGATGAGCGCCGCCTCTGCGGGCAGGGTCTCGCCGCTTTTCACCATGACGACAAGGACCTCGCCCTCCAAATAAAAAGGATCGAGATCGTCGAAATTGGCGATGCCAGGCAGGACCGGAACGGCAATCGTGATTGGTCCGCCGCGCGGTCTTGGCGTGGAAAGCCCGAGCGAATCCTCTTCCGGCAAGCGCGCCGCTTCCGCGCAAAAATGAATAAGCCCAAGGCCCGGCCATCCGGTCCAATTCTCGATCCTTCGCATGCCGCTCGCAAACAGGGCCGGATCGCCGCGAAACTTGTTGACGAGAAACCCCGCGATCATTGTGGCGTCGGCCGGATCGAGCACTGCCTTAGTGCCAACGATCTGAGCGATGACGCCGCCGCGATCGATGTCGCCGGCCAAAATGACCGGAACACAGGCGGCGCGGGCAAAACCCATATTGGCGATATCGTTTTTGCGCAGATTGATTTCCGCCGCGCTCCCCGCGCCCTCGACGAGGACAAGATCTGCGTCTCCGCAAAGCGTCGCGAAACTGTCGAGCACGGGCGGCAGAAGCTCTGGTTTCATGTTCTGGTATTCTCCTGCCGATGCCTGGCCTATCACCCGGCCGCGCAGAACGATCTGCGCGCCATGCTCGCTTTGCGGCTTCAAAAGGATAGGGTTCATGTCGAAACTTGGCGCCACGCCGCAAGCTCTTGCCTGCGTCGCCTGGACGCGGCCGATTTCTCCGCCATCCGGCGTCACCGCGGCGTTGTTCGACATGTTCTGCGGCTTAAACGGACGCACTTGCAGCCCGCGATTGCGATAGGCGCGGCACAGCCCCGCGACAATCAGCGACTTGCCAACTCCGGAGCCGGTGCCTTGCAGCATCAAGGCCTTGGCCCGTCGCTTCGTGCTCAAAATTCGATCCCCTCTTGCGCTTTCACACCGGCCGCGAAGTGATGCTTCACCAGAGTCATCTCGGTCACGAGATCGGCGGCGTCCAACATTTCGGGCTTCGCATTGCGGCCGGTGACAACAATATGGAGATCGGACCTGCGGGCTCGCAGGGTAGCGGCGACCTCTGCTACCGGGAGATAGTCGTAGCGCAAGGCGATATTCAATTCGTCGAGGACGAGAAGTTTTAGTTTTGGATCGGCGATCAGCTCGCGTGCCTTCGCCCAAGCCGCGGCCGCCGCCGCCATGTCGCGGGCGCGATCCTGCGTCTCCCAGGTAAATCCCTCGCCCATCGTGTGCCACGACAGCAAGCTCGAAAAGCGGCTCAGCGCGCGGCGCTCGCCAGTCTCCCAGGCGCCCTTGACGAATTGCACGACGCCGCAAGGCCAATCATGGCCGAGCGCGCGCAGCAAAAGCCCAAAAGCCGCCGTCGATTTGCCCTTACCTTTTCCTGTATGGACGATGAGGAGGCCTTTTTTGGTTATCGTCTTGGAGGCTATCTCGGCGTCCTGCGCGGCCTTGCGCTTTTCCATTTTTTGCCTGTGGCGAAGCGCTTCGGCGCCGGCCTGCAATTCAACCGTCGGAAGGTCAATCATGTTAGGGCTACGGTCGCTCCACGAAGCATCGTCGAGGATCCCGCCAACGGCTGTTTGGATCGCCATTGAGACAAAGGTCACGTTGGTCTTGATTTAGCGTTCCCGCTTGAGATCATGATCGCTTTCAACTTGAGTTGCTCAGGGTCATCTTTTTTTCACCGGATCCTAAAAGAGCTTGCGACCTTGAGATCGTACTTTGGCGTCAGCTTGCTCGCGCGCGTTGCCACCAGCCGGAGCGTTTTGGGCGAGCCGGATCGACGATATCCGTCCGTGAGGACTCCTCCGATCGCGACGGAATTTCGTTCCGTCCTGGCGCGGTATCCACGTTCGGTGATGCGGATTGGGGCGCCTCTCGCGGATCGGCTTTCGTACTCGCAGGCGAGGCCCCAACATCGTCCCCTCGCGGCGCAGCCGCTTGCGCGTGAACCTGCCGGTCATCCGTGGCGAAATCCGATGCGGCGTTTGGCGCGACGGCAGCTTCGCGACCGCGGCCAGCGCGGAGCGCCCGCGGCGCCCGGCGGCCGCGCCGCGCCCTACCGGCACCCTTTCCGCCCATATCGCCGCCCAAGGCGACGGGTTCGGACTTGAGTTCACGCTGGGCGGCATCGGCGGGTCCGGCAGTGAGGTTTCCGGAAATTTCGCGGGGAGCACGCCCGCCGCGGCGCGAACGCCGTCGCCCATCTCGGTGGCTTGCTTCGGTTTCACCATTGTCGGAGAAACGCGGCTGTCCGGTTCCGGCTTCGCTTTCAAGGGCCACGTTTCGCCGCAGTCCACCGATCTGGGCCATGGCTTCCAAGGCATCGTCCGGCGGCTGTGGCGCGGTTGCGGCTATTCCGGAGCCTTCGCGGTCATCGCTACGGCCACGCCTGCGTCTGCGCCTGCGCCTTTGCCTGCCATCGACCTCGCTTTCGCCATTGCTAGCTTCGATGCCGCCATTTAGCCTGTCTTCCACCGGACCGGCCTCGGGCAGCCCCTCTTCGGTATCGGCCGGTTCATCGTAGAAACTATCGCGCGGCGCTTCTTCCGACGCAAAAAAGGGAATCTCTTTCGTCCCCGCCGCGGGCTCGCCGTGTTCCAATGTGTAATAATCCGTCCCGGTCAAACCGTCGTCCGCGGCGATCGTCAACGACGCGCCAAACCGCTTTTCCAAATCGCGCAAATGGGCGCGTTTCTGATTGAGAATATAAAGCGCGACGGCAGTTCTTGTGGTGACAATGAGGTCATAACTCGAATTCTTGATCAGGGCATCTTCCAGAGCGCGCAGGACATGCAGGGCGATCGAGGCCGTCGAGCGCATCATCCCCGCGCCCGCGCAATGCGGACAGACCACGGTCGAGCCCTCGATCACTCCGGTACGCATGCGCTGCCGCGACATCTCCAAAAGACCGAAATGCGATAGTCGGCCGATCTGGATACGGGCCCGGTCGTTTTTGAGGGCATCCTTCAGGCGGCGTTCAACGGCGCGATTGTTGCGATTCTCCTCCATGTCGATGAAATCGATGACGATGAGACCGGCAAGATCGCGCAGGCGCAGTTGGCGGCTGATCTCATCGACGGCTTCAAGATTGGTTCGAAGCGCGGTGTCCTCGATGTTGTGTTCGCGGGTCGACCGGCCGGAATTGACGTCAATTGCGACCAATGCCTCGGTTTGATTGATGACGATATAGCCGCCAGACTTCAACGTTACCTGGTTCGAGAACATGGCGTCGAGCTGCGCTTCGGCGCCGGACTTCGCGAACATCGGCTGTGGATCGCGATAGGGCTGGACCACCTTGGCATGGCTCGGCATCAGCAAGCGCATGAATTCCTTGGCCTCGCGATAGGCACCTTCTCCCGCGACCACGATCGCGTCGATGTCTTTATTGTAAAGATCGCGGATCGACCGCTTGATCAGCGAACCCTCTTCGTAAACCAGCATCGGGGCGCTCGATTGCAAAGTGGTTTCGCGCACCGTTTCCCACATTCGCAGCAGATATTCGAAATCGCGCTTGACCTCGGCCTTGGTGCGCGCGGCGCCGGCGGTGCGGACAATAACGCCCATGCCTTCCGGAACTTCGAGTTCCTGGGCAATGGCTTTAAGCCGCTGGCGGTCCGTGGAGTCGGTGATCTTGCGCGAGATGCCGCCGCCCCGCGCGGTATTCGGCATCAAAACCGAATAGCGCCCGGCCAGCGACAAATAGGTTGTCAGCGCCGCTCCTTTGGTGCCACGTTCCTCCTTGACGACCTGCACGAGGAGAACTTGGCGGCGTTTGATGACCTCCTGGATTTTATACTGCTTGCGCTGGCGGTGCGGGCGAGCTGGCATTTCTTCCATCGCATCGCCGCCGAGCTGCTCGATCTCAGCCGCTTCGCCCTCGCCTTCATCGCCGGTATCGCCAGCAAGCTCGCCAGGCTTCGGCGTGGCCGCGTTCGCTGACAATGCGCCCTCATTCGCAAAGGCCGCTTCTGGATGTTCCGGTCTCGCCGCCGGGCCGGCGTCATCCGGCGCAAGGCCAGTTATGGATTCGGCGGCGGTCTCAATGAGGAGCGCTTCACGGGCCCGATCGGGCGGTCCTGATTCCGGGATCGAGTCTGTCTGTGCCATGGTGTCTTGGGCACGCGCGTCGGCGGATTCTTCGGGCGGGGTAACGAAGCGAGCCCTGGCGGCGCGTTCTCCCCCGGACAGCTCCAGCCCCGCCTCTTCGCCTTCCGGCTCCGGCCGGACATCGCCTGCCGCGTCCCAGGACGCTTCGCCGGCGTAGGATTCGGCGACCGTTTCAGAGAGTGTTGGGTCCGCGTCGCGCCGTTTCCCGGCGCGGGTGCCATTGCGATCGCCATGCCTGTAGCGGCGGCTGCGGCGGGGAACGTCTTCTTCCTCGTCGCGTTGAGCCCTCGCCTCTTCCTCTATCAGAGCCTGCCGGTCGGCGACCGGAATCTGATAATAATCAGGATGGATTTCCGAGAAAGCGAGAAAACCATGCCGCTTGCCGCCGTAGTCGACGAAGGCGGCCTGAAGCGAAGGCTCGACCCGCATGACCTTGGCAAGATAAATATTACCGCGAAGCTGTTTCTTGCTAGCGGCTTCGAAATCGAATTCCTCGACCCGGTTACCGCGAAGGACGACCACCCTCGTTTCTTCGGGGTGAGACGCATCGACAAGCATTTTGTTGGCCATGTAAAACTCGTTCAGGCGCGATGCGCAAACGGCCAGTGCCGCCAGCTAAGGTCCGCAAACCGGACGTCGTGGCTAGGCGTGGCCGGCGCAAGGCCGCATCACGCAATGGATGGGAGAGTGAGCGAGAAAAAGGAGGCTTGGGGCGGCAAGGTGCGCCGCCGCTCGGCATTCCGCCACGGGGCAAACTGGGACGCGCCTCGACGTTATGGTTAAGGCCGGTCGGCCGGCTTCGGTCCCGGCGGCGATTGCAACGCGTGAACTCGGTGATCCCGCCGTTGAAAGCACCACCCCCGGCCGGCCGCGCAACCGACAGGATGCCATGCTCCAATTGATCGGCGGTCGCTAATACCCCCCTTGCGGGACAGGTCATATCCTCGTTACCTATCGGGAACGGCGCCCCGAAATGGGAACCGCCCAAACGTCGGTCGCGGCGGGCGTCGGTGAAGCCCTAGTTCGGAGCTCTCTAAATGCCGACTCCGGCTCCGCATCGCGACTTGAAATGGCAATAATAGCGACGCCACCCTGGGAATTTCCATGGCCCCGATTCGCAAATTCCCGGACCCGGAAAAGAATTGCTATTTATATCGGGTTTCTGGACTGTTTGGCAAGTTCTCCTTTAAGCTGTGTCCGCGCGGTAACGGCTTTCGCGGTGGGTTTCTGGCATGATCATAACTCATTAACCTCGTTGACCCTAAACCCTAAACACGGAAAAGCCTGGCGGCTCGAAAGGCAAACCCGGGGCGAATCGATGGCGGCGAGCGCTTTTTTTTGCAAAGCTGTTGGCGCGGCAACCGCCACGGCGCTCGGCGCGGGTACGGCGCTGCTCGCCGCCGGTTGGCTGACACTTCTGCCTCCGGCCGGGCGATATTTTGGCTTACGCGCGGATGCCGCGCCGGTTCAGCCCGAGCTGGGAGGGCGTCCGGCCGCCAGCGCGGCGAGGATCAAGCAGAGCGGTGATCGCGCCAAGCTCATATTCGAGCTATCCGCGCCGTTGGACGCCACGGCCTTTGTCCTTGCCAATCCTGATCGGGTCATCGTCGATTTGCCGCAAACCGATTTTGCGCTGGACCCGGCAAGCGGCGAAGCGGCAGACCCGCCGCACCGGAAAGCCGGCCTCATCGTCTCCTTTCGTTTCGGGCAGCTCGCGCCAGGAAAGTCGCGTATTGTCATCGATCTTGGTGCCCCTGCGCTGATTTTGCGGGCGGCTTGCGATAAATTGGATAGCGACGGCCACGCACCCCTCGTCATAGAGCTCATCAAGACGGATCGCCGGAGTTTCCAGGCCGCCGTGCAAAGAGCGCGGACCCAATTGGCGGCGCTGGCGCAACCCAAGAAGGCCCAAAAACCCGAGCCGGAGTCGGCAAAGCCGGTTATCCTAATCGATCCTGGCCATGGCGGAATCGACCGAGGCGCCATGGTGAAAGGCCTCGTCGAGAAGGACCTGGTGTTCGATTTCGCCAAGGCGGTCGCGGCCAAACTCGATGCGGACGGCCATTTCAAGGTCGCCATGACGCGTGACGACGATAGCTTTGTTCCCCTCTCCGAACGCGTGCGGATGGCGCGCGTCGGAAATGCGGCCCTGTTTATCTCGATTCACGCCGACACTTTATCAAATGCGGCCGATGTTTCCGGCGCGACCATCTACACGGTATCGGATCGCGCCTCGGACGCCGAAGCCGCGCGCGTGGCCGAAAAAGAGAACCAGTCCGACGCGGCAGCCGGACTGGATAAAACCGAGGACGCCAGCGACGTTTCCGGCATTCTGTTCGACTTGACGCGGCGAGAGACCCGCGCCTACAGCCACTTCTTCGCGCATACTTTGGCCAATTACTGGCGGGTCGCGTGCCGGCTTAATAAAAATCCGCGGCGTTCGGCCGGGTTTCGCGTTCTAAAAGCGCCCGATGTTCCGTCTGTCCTTTTGGAACTCGGCTATCTCTCCAACGAAAAAGACGGGCTGGCGCTCACTTCGGCACAATGGCGCGACAAGGCATCGAGCCAAGTCGCGGACGCAATCAAAGCTTTCTTCGCGGCGCGGGAGAGCGGCGCAACCGTAACCAAGATGAATTCCGACCGGCCGCCGACACCGTCCGCCGGGCCGTAAATTCCAAAATATTTTTACAGCGAAGAGTAAAATCCAGGACCAAAACCGATGGCGGCTCGTCTCGACCGTTCACACAGGGGATTAGCGCCCTGTCCGCAGCGCTTCATTGTTCGAAGCATTCGCCATCCGACAAATTTTCAACACAAAAGCGCCGCACCGAAAAGACGCCAAAGGCGGCGTTGGGTGATAACAAATGGCCAACCGCGATTCCAAACCCAGCATCCGCCATCCGCCATACGGGCGCGGCGATCCGGTGGGGTATCGCATATCGAAGCCATTATTTGGCTTCGATTTACGTGGCATTATAAATGAGCGGCCGCTGTTGAGCACCGATACTGTTATTAGTCCGCTGTATTTATTGCTTCCGCCCGGAAAGGGTTTCCGGAATTCAAAAGGCCAGGTTGCATGCGGCAAATAACCCGTTTCCTCGGCGTCGTTTTCGCGACTGGCGCGATCCTTTTCGTCATTAGCGCTTGCACGGCGGGGCTTTTGGTTTGGAAATTCGAGCGAGGCCTGCCGGATTATACGACGCTCAAGGATTACGAACCGCCGGTGATGACGCGGGTCCATGCAAGCGACGGATCGCTTATCGCCGAATATGCCCGCGAGCGGCGTCTTTATCTTCCTGGCGCTGCGATCCCGGCCCTCGTCAAGGAGGCGTTTATCTCCGCCGAAGACAAGAATTTCTACACCCACGCCGGCATCGATCCGGAAGGCATTATCCGCGCCCTTATCGTGTTCCTTCAAGGCGACAGGCATGTCCAGGGCGCCTCGACCATCACCCAGCAGGTCGCCAAGAATTTTCTGCTAACGAATGAGCGGTCCTTCGAGCGCAAGATTTGGGAGGTGCTTCTCTCGTTTCGGATCGAGGGCGCCTATTCCAAGGAGAAGATTCTCGAGCTTTATCTCAACGAAATCTATCTCGGGCTCGGGAATTACGGTGTCGCCGCCGCGGCGCTGAACTACTACGGCAAGTCCGTGCATGAGCTTACCATAGCGCAAGCCGCCTATCTCGCCGCCTTGCCAAAGGCGCCGAACAATTATCATCCTTTCTTGAAGCATGAACGAGCGACCGAGCGGCGCAATTGGGTCCTCGACCGCATGGTCGAGAACGGTTATATCTCGCGCCAGGATGGCGAGAAAGCCAAGGCCGAGGAGCTCGGTGTCAATCCCAGGGTCCTTTCGCCCAATGCTTTCGCCGCCGGCTTTTTCGCCGAGGAGGTCCGCCGCGAACTCAGCGATCGTTACGGCGAAAAAAAACTCTATGAAGGCGGCCTTTCGGTTCGCAGCACACTGGATCCGAAAATGCAGCTGATGGCCAGGCGCGCCCTGGTCGATGGCCTTGTCCGCTACGATGAGGCGCACGGTTTTCGTGGCCCCATGCGCCACATTGACATCAGCCAAGATTGGGGGATTCCGCTTGCCGATGTTCCGGCCTTGGGCGATGTCGCACCTTGGCGGCTCGCCGTCGTTCTCGATACCACCGATGCCGGCGCGCGAATCGGCTTGCAACCTCACCGGGAAAAGTCCGGCGAGATCGAGCGAGGACGCGAATCCGGCGCGCTCACCACCGCCGGACTTCACTGGACCCGTGGTACTGGCTCCCGCACGTCGCTGGGACCAGGTGATGTGATCTATGTCGCGCCGATCGAGGGAAATCCTCAGCAGTACCGGCTGCGCCAAATCCCGGAAGTCAGCGGCGCGATCGTCGTGATGGACCCCTACACCGGCCGCGTGTTCGCCATGGCCGGCGGATTTTCTTTCGATCAGTCCGAGTTCAATCGCGCGACGCAGGCCATGCGCCAGCCGGGTTCCTCGTTCAAGCCTTTTGTCTATGCCACGGCGCTCGACAATGGCTATACGCCATCCTCCATCATTCTCGACGAGCCCATAGAAATCGATCAGGGACCGGGCCTTGGGGTGTGGCGTCCGGAAAACTTCGAGGGCAAGTCGAGCGGGCCCCACACCTTGCGCTACGGGGTCGAACATTCGATCAATCAGATGACCGTGCGGCTCGCCCGCGATGTGGGGATGCCGCTCATCGCCGAATATGCCAAGCGCTTCGGTATCTACGACGATCTGCCGCCCTATCTCGCGATGTCGCTTGGTTCGGGCGAAACGACCTTAATGCGCTTGACAACCGCTTATTCGATGCTCGCCAACAGCGGCAAGAGAATCAAGGAAACCTTAATCGACCGTATCCAGGACCGCTGGGGTCATACGATCTACCGGCACGACGAGCGAATCTGCGAGGGGTGCGACGCGCCGGCATGGCAGAATCAAGAAGAGCCGAAACTCATCGACAAACGGGAGCAAGTGCTTGATCCCCTCACCGCTTATCAGATCACTTCGATCATGGAAGGGGTCATCCAGCGCGGTACCGGCCAAGCGATCAAGGATCTCGGCAAGCACCTCGCCGGCAAAACCGGGACGACCAACGACGCCAAGGACCTTTGGTTCATCGGTTATTCGCCCGATCTCACGGTCGGCGTGTTCATGGGTTATGATCAGCCGCGCTCGCTAGGGGATTCGGCGCAAGCCGCGCATTATACGGCGCCGATCTTCCGCGACTTCATGAAGATGGCCCTCGCTGGCAAACCTGACATTCCATTCCGGGCGCCGCCTGGCATCAAGCTGATCTGGGTCAGCGCGAAAACCGGAATACGGACGAGCGCGAGTTCCCCGGGCGCAATCCAAGAGGCGTTCAAGCCGGGCACGGCGCCGCCGGACTCCTATGCGGCCGGCGATGCGACGCCGCGGGCACAGGCCGTTAATCCCGACGCGGATCGGCTGGTCGGGACCGGGACCGGCGGCTTGTATTAGGAGAAGTTGCCGTTCATCTAATCGTTCCTCGGCCTTGTGCCCGCTACGCGGGCGCGTCCGGCGCAGGGGAGCGCGGTGGGGGGCGGCGCGATCGCTGCCATGTCGCGCTCGCGCCAGCCATGGGTGGGGTCTCGGCATCAAAAATCTGTTTGCAAAAGGCCACGGATAGGCCGAGCCCGCGTGATGCTCACCGAGAAAGATGGGTTTCGGGCCCGAGCCTCGGCACGGGCCGAACCGACAGCCGTGGATCGGTTCCGGCTCCCCGATCCTCTCGGTGAACCCGCCGGCGACTCCTTCATTAAGAGATGATTAGTTTAGAACTCCGCATTGGCGATGCCTATCGGGATGCCGCGTTCGGGTAGTGCCATCGCAGCATCCGGCTTTCAAGGCCGCGCGCCTCACACAAAGAGAGAATGCTTTCGAGATCGGCAGTTGGGGCGGCGCTCTCCGGATGGCGGATCGCGGTGTCCTCGCCACTGGGATCGGCTTCGCCGGCGGCCATTCGATCGAAAGAGCTCGCCGGCGGCAGCTGTTTCTTGTTACCCACGACGACGATCCGGCGGCATCGCGCGATAAGACCCAAGGCCTCCTCCGGGCGCAGTTGCCTTGCCTCGTCGATGATGAGGAGGTCGAAATGGACCGAACCCGGCGGCAGGAACTGCGCGACCGAGATTGGGCTCATGAGAAAGACCGGCTTGATTTTCTGGATCATGCCGCCCGCGGCCTTCATCAGCTTGCGCAATGGCATGTGAGCGCGCTTGCGGCCGATTTCGCGGCGTATCACACGCATTTCGCCTAGGGCACCGCGCGGGACTGCCGCTTGATGCCGCGCGCGAACGCCGCGCACGGCGGCCTCGCGCGACCTCTCCTCGATCTCGACGAATTGCGCGACAAGCTCACCGTGCCGGTCGCCGTCGAAGGCGGCCAGTTCGGAGTTGGCCGCGATCGCCTTTTTCCAGCAGGCTTCGGCAAAAGCGGTTTCGAGTTCCATATAGGTATTCTTGGGATCGAGCTCACCCGAGGCAAGAGCGCTGGCGATCCAGGCGGGTCCGGCCGCGCGCACCTTTCGATCGGCTTTGACAAGCTTTTCCCATTCCTCGAAACGAACGTGGCTCGCGGCCCACCCGGCCGCCCAGGCACTCAGGCGATTGAGGTCGATCGTTGCGATGGAATTGGTTTGAAAAATCGCCGCAAGGTCGAGATCGAGAAATTTGATCGTATCGGCGAAGGCGTTGATGACCTCATCGAGGCCGGTTTCGAGATGATCGCAATGTGCCTCGGCGGTGACATCGCGGGCGATGCTAATGATGCGCTCGGCGTTAAGGTGGGGATCGAAGGCGGCCAGCTCCCCGGCTGTCCTGGCAAGCTCGTGGATCAGACGGAAGACCGTCCTTTTTTCTTGCCAGGCATCGCCCAGAAGGCTCGCCAGGCCCCCGGCCTCGGCGACGAATTTGCGGCGCAGCGCCTGGCTCGCGAGGACGGAGTTGAGGAGTGCGAGCCGATCGGCCGGCCGCTTCGGCAACGGCACCGATAACAGGCTCGCGAGCGAACCTGCCGCTTTCCGGTAAGCTTTGCCCGCCTGGGCGAGCCAGAGCGGCGCGTGGAGAGAGGGCGCTTGCTGTTCGAGCCATTTCGCGCCGAGAGCGGCGGCATCAGCGATGCGGCTGGGCGAAGGGGAGGTGGCGAACTTGGCGGCGATGTCTTCGGCTCCCCGCGGCAAATTCGATATGGCGCGGAAGATCGCGATGAGGGTCTTGATGCCCGCCAAGGTTGGGTCGGAGGGCAGACCAAAATAATTGGTGACCATGTTTGCGTAGGCGGCGAGCGCCGCCGCTTTGCCGGCAAGCACTTGCAGCTTCGGAATTTGGCGCTGGAAGTCCGCTGGTTGCAAAGCGGTCCGCCGCCGCACGCCGATGTACGCGTGGCTGTTCAGTGGGCCAACGCTCTCCGTAAGGTCGGCGAGTTGCTCGATCAGCCGCGCTTTTTCAACGAATTCCGTGCCTGTCCAAAGCGCCGCCTCCTCGACAAGACGCGCATCGGGTGTAAACCCGCACCGCGCCGCCGCGATTTGGATCGAGAGCGCTCGATAAGGCGTCATGCCGGTGTCGCCGATCTGGGCGTGGAGGCGCTTTACGGCATCGTTCAGGCGATCGCGCGCCGCGGTCAATTGCCTTGCTGTCTCGTCCAACGCGGATGGGCCGGCGGCCGCTTGCAACGTGCGGCCCAGTCTTTCGGCCACGAGCCGCTTGCTTGCCATCGGGCTGTGGAGGTCGAGGCAGATGTCGTCGAGGCCCACCTTGTCCAACCGGTCATAAACAACATTGAGGGCGGCCATTTTCTCGGCGACGAGCAGAACCGTTTGACCGTCATGCACGGCCGCCGCGATTATATTCGTGATAGTCTGCGATTTGCCGTTTCCAGGCGGACCTTGGACAACGAGATTGCGTCCGGCGCGAACAGTCTCGATGACCCGCTTCTGCGAGGAGTCCGCTTCGGCGACATAAATGAGATCGGTTGGATCTAACATTTCGTCCAGCCGGGCGTCATCGGGCACGACCCGAGGCTTGGCCGCAATTCCTTCGCATAGAAGTCCGCGCAAGAGCGGATGCGCAACCAGCCTATTGTCCGGCCAATTGCCAGGTTCAAGATCGCGCATCATCGACTGCTTCGCGAAGGAATAAAAGCCAAGCTCGATCGCATTGGCGTCGATCGACCATCGCCGCTTGGTGACAACCGCATTGGCGACGGCATCGAAGTAGCTCGATGGCTTCCAATCGTCGGTCTCCGCAACGTCGGGCAAGACGAGGCCGAAATCGCCGCGCAGCCGTTCCTGCAAGGCCTGATTGGTGGCGATGTGGTCTTCGCGAAGCTTCAGATCGAAGCTCGAGCGCTTGGGATCGCGACTGAGGCAAACCGGAAGCAGGATCAGCGGCGCGTCGCGCGGCACGTTGGATTCTTCCTCCTCGTACCAGCGCAGGAAACCAAGGGCGAGAAAAAGTGGGTTGACGCCGCGCTCCTCGGCGGTTTTCGCATCGCGATGCAGGGCATGCAGCCGCCTGTGCAAAAGCCCGGGCGGGAGCGATGTCTGTAAACCGCTCTGGTCGCTTATTCCCGGGGTGACCAGACGCGGCGTTTCCGGTGCCGGCGCATCGCGCTGGATGTCCGCGATTTCCTCGGCTGCGAGAATCCGCAGCGGCTTGTTCTCGCGAACAAGATTGGCGAAGACATCGTCTGATGCATTGCCGGTGATGATAAGCGCGCTCGACCCCTTGGCTCCCCGCGGGGTATGGATGAGGCGGTTGCGAGTCCGGGTTTCAACTAACCTGAGCCGGGCTTCGGCGAGCTGTTTTTCGATAGGGATTCCGGCCTGGATGTTGGCGGTTCGTCTCCTCGCCGTCAGGCTCGAAGTGACTTTCCCCATTTACGCCTCCCTTTTGCCAGCCGCCGCAATGGCGCCTCGAAAACGTCTTTACAATTGGCAAGTAGCGGGGTGCGGATATGACGTAAACTAAGTCGACAATGATCAATCGTAATATGATAAAATTCTTATTACTAGATGTTTGCTAGATTATTGATCAAAGTTTACCAATGGCCCACCGTGGCGCTTGGGGTGTTTTCCGGCGGGATTGGAAATGCCGGCGGTCGCCGCCCAGTGGATGCTTGCCTTTCCAATCACGCTTTGACGTCTCGGTGTTCGCATGATCCTTTTTGACAAACGAGCCTCTGGCGGGCGTCGTGCATCTTGCTTTTTGCCGGATTTTTGGCGGCAACTCCGGGAGACGTGGTGTTGAACACATTGCCGCAAGAGCAGCTCGATCTCATCTTGCGCCGTCACGCGGAAATCCTCGCCCGCCTCGCCGGGGCGCCCGAGCCCGCGGCGATCGTGGCCCTATCGCGCGAGCTCGCCGGCATCGAGAATGTTGCGAAGGCCATCCAGGAATTTCGCGGACAAGCCGAGGAAGCCGCCGGACTCGAAGCCCTGCTGGCAGATCCCGCGACAGGCGCCGAGATGCGCGGCCTTGCCCAGGAAGAATTAAGGGCGGTTCGCGCAAGGCTTTTTGATCTCCAACGGGATCTGAAGATCGCGCTTCTGCCAAAGGACGCGGCGGATGAAAAAAACGCTATCCTCGAAATCCGTGCCGGGACCGGCGGCGACGAGGCGGCACTTTTTGCCGGCGGTCTTTTCCGCATGTATCATCGCTACGCCGAGCTGAAAGGCTGGCGCGTCGAGGTTTTGTCGGCGAGCGAGGGCACGTCGGGCGGCTACAAGGAAATCGTAGCCGAGATCGCTGGACGCGGCGTCTTCGCGCGTTTGAAATTCGAATCAGGCACGCATCGGGTGCAACGCGTACCGGAAACCGAGGCACAAGGACGCATTCATACCTCGACGGCAACCGTCGCGGTCCTGCCCGAAGCCGAGGAAGTCGACGTCGATATCAACGAAGCGGACCTGAAGATCGATACGATGCGCGCGCAAGGCGCCGGCGGCCAGCATGTCAATAAGACCGAATCCGCGGTTCGCATCACCCATTTGCCGACGGACACCATCGTCTTCGTGCAGGATGAGCGTTCGCAGCACAAGAACCGCGCCCGAGCCATGACGCTCTTGCGTTCCCGAATCTACGACACGCAACGCCAGAAACGCGACGCCGAGCGTGCCGCGGACCGGCGTGCCCAGGTCGGTTCCGGCGATCGCTCCGAACGAATCCGCACCTATAATTTTCCGCAAGGCCGGCTCACCGACCACCGCGTCCATTTGACTCTTTACAAGCTCGACAAGGTCATGACCGGTGAAGCGCTGGATGAAGTGATCGATGCCCTCGTCACCCAACATCAGGCAGGTTTGCTCGCGGCGCCCGAAAGCGGGGTAGCTTGAAGACCTGGTTTACGTTCCAGCCTATGCTATTCTGGCGCTACAAGGTCCTTTCGCCTGCTGCAAACCGGCGGCACTCCATTCCGAAACGCGCAAGGTTCGAGCGCTATGACCGCTTCTCCGGAAAAACGCATTCTCCTCATTATCGGCGGCGGCATCGCGGCGTATAAAACGCTCGATCTTATCCGGCGTCTACGCGAGCGTGGGTTTTTCGTGCGGGCGGTGGTGACCGAGGCGGCGCAGCGTTTCGTCACGAAGCTCGCGGTCGAAAGCTTGACCGGAAGCGGGGTTTTCGACGATCTCTTCGCGCTGACCGAAGACTCATGCATGGGTCATATCGAGCTTTCCCGCGACGCCGACCTTCTCGTCGTCGCCCCCGCGACGGCGGACATCCTTGCCAAGATGGCACATGGCTTAGCGGGCGACCTCGCCTCGACCCTGCTTCTCGCCACCGACAAGAAAATTCTCGTCGCGCCTGCGATGAATTTGCGAATGTGGCTGCATCCGGCGACCAAACGCAACGCCGCCATCTTGCAAAAGGATGGGGTGGTTTTTATTGGTCCCGAGGACGGTGGCATGGCATGCGGCGAATATGGTCCCGGCCGGATGAGCGAGCCGCTGGAAATCCTTGCGGCGATCGAACAGGCGTTGGCGAGCGGCACGCGCATCGCATTGCCGGCCGACTTTTCCGGCAATCAAGAGGCCAGGGGCGTCCTCGCGGGGCGCCGCGTGCTGGTGACGTCGGGGCCGACGAACGAGCCCATCGATCCGGTGCGCTACATCGCCAATCGCTCATCGGGCAAGCAGGGCCACGCGATTGCCGCTGCTGCTGCCGCCGCCGGCGGCGATGTCGTGCTTGTGTCGGGGCCCGTCGCGCTGGCCGATCCATTGGGCGTCAGGACCACTCATGTCGAAACCGCGCAGGACATGTTGAGGCAAGTCGAGGCGGCACTGCCCGCCGACATTTTTATCGGCGCCGCGGCGGTCGCCGATTGGCGGCTGGCCGAGACCGCCTCCGCGAAGATCAAGAAAGGCCCGAACCAGGCGGCTTGCCTGACCCTCGTCGAAAATCCGGATATTCTGGCGGCGATGGGGCGGCGTTCCAAGGACCGCCCTGCCATGGTCGTTGGCTTCGCGGCGGAAAGTGAAAGGCTCGTGGAGAACGCGCAAGCCAAGCTCATGGCCAAAAATTGCGATATGATCGTCGCCAATGAGGTGAGCAGAGCTTCCGGCGTGTTGGGCGGCGAGAACAATAAGGTGGTGATCATGACCAAAAAGGGCAAGGAGGCCTGGCCCTGGCTGACCAAGGAGGAGGTGGCGCGCCGCCTCGTTGCCCGGCTGGCCGCGATGCTTGCGGAAACCGGCCTATGAACACGGCAACCGTCAGGGTCGGATTGAAGCGCTTGCCGCATGGCGAGGGATTGCCCTTGCCCGCCTATCAGTCCCCGGGAGCCGCCGGAATTGATCTTCTCGCCGCCCTGCCGCGCGACACGAAAGTCGTGCTCGAACCGGGTGGCAGGTATCTGGTTCAGACCGGCATGGCACTCGACATCCCACAAGATCATGAGGCCCAGGTGCGGCCCAGATCCGGGCTTGCGCGCGACCACGGCGTTACCGTTTTGAACGCGCCGGGAACAATCGATTCCGATTATCGAGGCGAGATCGGGGTGCTGTTGATTAATCTCGGCGACGAACCCTTCGAGATCGTCAGGGGCGCCCGGATCGCCCAGCTTGTCGTCGCGCCGTTGGCAAAGGCGATACTCGTCGAAACCGGGGAATTGGCTGCGACGGCGCGGGCAAGCGATGGGTTTGGATCAACCGGGCGGATGGCCGGCCGGGAGGATACATAGTGATCCTCCTCTCCCGCCGCGGCCATCTCGCTCTGGCCGCGGTCGTCGATATAGCGATCCACGCGCGCCCACTCCCAATCGCCGCAAAGGCTCTGGCGGTACGGCTCGAGCTGCCGCCGCGACACCTTGAGAGTTTACTGCAAAGCCTTGTCCACGCCAATATTTTGAAAGGTGTGCGCGGTCCGCGTGGCGGCTACGAATTGGCCCGGGAGCGCCGCCGGATCACCGCGGCTTCGGTTTTCCGCGCGGTAGCGAGCGAGAACGGAGGAGACGAGGCGCAGCACTGCCGGCTTGTCAAGCAGTTAGTGGCCCCAATCGTCGAAGCGGCGGGCAAGGCCTTTCTGGATGAGCTAGAAACCATCACTATCGACGATATTTGCCGCCGCGCGGAAGATCTGAAGCTGGGCGACGAAAAAAGCCTGGGCGCCGACTTCGCGATCTGATCACCAAGAAGCCGGGAACGCATTCGCGAAATCTCCGCCGCCAAAGATCAATGCAAGCTTACCATTTCGAGCTCTTGGCTTATCGCGTTGGCCACCGCGGCATCGCGCGAATCGGTGACGAAGATCGGCGTGCCGTCGGCAGAAAGCAAGGCGAAGAGCTGGAGGCCGGGCTGGATCACGGGCGCCGCCGGAAAGAGCCGGCTCATGTCCTCCGAACGGATAGGTCTCAGATAGGCAAGGCGGCCGTCGCCGAGGCTTGCCAACTGTTCACTGGTAAGCAAGGCCCGGGACTCGGAATTGTTGGTGTTCAACATCGAAGCTTCTCCTCACATAGCGGTCTCCCGGAGACCCGCCCTGACCGCGAACCATCCCCCCTCTTTCGTAGGCTCTCAAAGCGAGCTGGGGGCAGGCAATTACAATCACGCCATTCACGAAGCCTTGCGGCCTTCACGATGGAATCCTCGATGGCATCCGGCGAGCGTTCGTAACTGTCTGGATATGGAGATCGCCGTTTTTCTTTCAAGGCCTTTGCGGTGTTGGCTGCCGCCGGTCACGGAAGGCGCAGCTTCCAAGGATGCCTAGACCCCGAGGGTGGCCGTTCAGCCAATAGGCAACGCTACGAGGCTTCAGGCGGCTGGCCGACGCCGCGCCTCCCGCATAGGAGACGGACCGCGCGAGCCTATCCGATGCGTTGGCGCAGATATTCAATAACCCAAACGCGTTCATCGCCAATTCCCAAGCCATCGCTGCAACGTGGTGGCCCGGTTGCTGATTGCGAGAAGGCAAATCGGCGCGGCCTCGCCCGCCGATCCATCACCGATATCCAGAGCGCGGTCGAAACCTCAAAGGACTATTGGAGGCCGCCGCGCTTCAAGCTTAAGGCACAACGCGAATCACTATTGAAACCGTTCCAGCGCCAATATATACACTTAACTGTGTTTCCGGCTTCACGGCCTTGGCGGACAGGACGCTCGGGAAGCTGCTTAATGCGGAAAGTGCGTTATGGGGAAACTGTAATGGCTTGCCGGCGTCCTGCACCCTGCCGGAAAGACATGAAACGACAAGGCGCCGGGCCGCGAAAGCGAGCGTCACAGGCGCCGCACACCAGAGTGTCCGGAGGAAATTAATGCGCAAGTTCCTGCTTTTGTCATGTGTTGGCGCCGCCGCGCTTCTCGCCAATGGCGCCACCTTCGCCAACGATGAACTGATCCAGCTTTCGAAAGACCCAAAACAATGGGCGATGCCGACGGGCGACTACGCCAACCGCCGTTTCTCGAAACTCGATCAGATCAATTCAAACAATGTCAAACGTCTTGTTCCAGTGTGGACCTTCTCGACGGGGGTTCTGCGCGGTCACGAGGGGGGGCCATTGGTGATCGGCAGCGTCATGTACATTAGCACGCCATTCCCGAACATCGTCTACGCGCTCGACTTGAACCATGACGGCAAGATCATCTGGAAATATGAACCCAAACAAGATCCCAATGTCATCCCCGTGATGTGTTGCGATACCGTCACGCGCGGTGTGGCCTATGCCGATGGCAAGATTTTCCTGTATCAAGCCGACACGACGCTGGTTGCGCTCAAAGCGGAAACCGGGGCGCCTGTTTGGTCGGTGAAGAACGGCGATCCTTCCAAGGGCGAAACCGGCACTTCGGCGCCGCAAGTCGTCAAAGACAAGGTTCTCGTCGGCATTTCAGGGGGAGAATTCGGCGTTCGCGGCTCTCTTACGGCCTATGACCTTAAGACCGGGAAGAAACTCTGGCGCGGCTACTCGATGGGCCCCGATTCCGACACTCTTATAGATCCGGCACGCACGACGAGTCTCGGCAAGCCGGTCGGTCCGGATTCGGGAACCAACACCTGGAAAGGCGATCAGTGGAAGATCGGCGGCGGTACGACCTGGGGCTGGTATTCCTACGATCCCGAATTGAACCTCGTCTATTACGGTTCGGGCAACCCCTCGACCTGGAACCCCAAGCAGCGGCCGGGCGACAATCGCTGGTCGATGACAATCTGGGCGCGCGATGCGGATACCGGCGTCGCCAAATGGGTCTATCAGCTGACGCCGCATGATCAATGGGATTACGACGCCATCAATGAGGTGATCCTCGTCAATCAGGAAATGCGCAAGGTTTTGGTGCATTTCGATCGCAACGGCTTCGCGTATACAATCGACCGCGAAACTGGCGAGCCGCTGGTCGCGGAGAAATTCGATCCAGCGGTCAATTGGGCAACCAAAGTCGATCTTGACAAAAACTCCAAGACCTATGGGCGCCCCCTGGTCGTGAATAAATATTCGACCGAGCAAAATGGCGAGGACGTGAACTCGCAGGGGATCTGCCCGGCGGCGCTTGGTTCGAAGGATGAACAGCCGGCCGCCTATTCGCCTGATACGGGTCTCTTCTATATTCCGGCCAATCATGTCTGCATGGATTATGAGCCCTTCCACGTGAGCTATACGGCCGGGCAGCCGTATGTCGGGGCGACCTTGTCCATGTACCCACCGCCTGGCGAGCCCAACATGGGCAATTTCACTGCATGGGACGCCAAGGCCGGGAAGATCGTCTGGCAGAAAAAAGAGCTATTCTCCGTCTGGTCGGGGGCGCTGGCGACGGCCGGGAATTTGGTCTTCTACGGCACGCTTGAGGGCTATCTCAAAGCGGTGGACGCAAGGACCGGCGACGAGCTCTACAGTTTCAAGACGCCTTCTGGCATCATCGGCAACGTCACGACCTATGAGCATGGTGGCAAACAATATGTCGCGGTGCTCTCCGGCGTCGGCGGCTGGGCGGGCATCGGTCTCGCGGCCGGCTTGACGAAGCCGACCGAGGGTCTTGGCGCGGTCGGCGGCTATGCCGGCCTCTCCAACTACACGGCGCTCGGCGGTCAGTTGACGGTTTTTGCCCTGCCGCCGGCGTTCTAAGCTTTCGGCTTGGCCTAGCCAAGACGCCCGGTGCTCAATCGGCGCCGGGTATTTTGCGCGGGGCGCATTTTTTCTTGAACAAGGATCCTCTCGTGCAAATCAGCCGTTTGGTGCGGGCCTTTTTCCTCGCCTTGCTTTTCGCGTTCGGGACCGCGGCGATGGCCGAGGCCCCGGGAGATCCCAAGGCGGTCAAACAGGATGACAAAGGCAGATATCTCGATGCAAAGGGAGACCCGACCTTCAACATAAAGCCGGACGGCACGGTTGATTGGTATAGCTATTCCGGAAACCGCCGCTATGGCGATTGCTACGTCTGTCACGGGCCCGGTGGCGAAGGCTCGAGTTATGCGCCGGCTCTGACGGATTCTCTGAAAACACAGAACTATGCGGAATTCTACGGGATTGTCGTGGGAGGCAAGAAGGATCTTGGCGCCGGCCAAAACAAGGTGATGCCGGCGTTCGGCGACAACAAAAACGTCATGTGCTATATCGATGATATCTATGTTTATCTCCGCGCGCGATCGGTCGGTGCATTAGGCAGCGAAAAGCCGCAAAAACACGAAGCGAAGCCACCGTCGGCGGCCGAGGCGGAGAAGGCATGTATGGGCGAGGGCAGCTAGCCATAAAACCTATGCCATTCCGGGCCGCCATCTTTGCATTTGCTCTCATTTTTCCGGTGTTTTCCGGCGCCACCACCGTATCGGCGCAAACCGGAGAAGAGGGTTCGATCGAACTTGTCGATCCGAAGGTATTGCGGGTCTGCGCCGATCCCCGGGATTTGCCTTTTTCGAATGAGGCTGGCGAGGGATTCGAGAATAAAATCGCCGTCCTTCTTGCGCACAAGCTCGGCAAAACGCTCGCCTATGAATATTACCCCAGCGCCACCGGATTTGTGCGCAATACGCTGAATGCCCATCGTTGCGACGTGATCATGGGGATGCCGCAAGGAGACGAAATCGTTCAAGGAACAAATCCCTATTACCGGACAAGTTATGCCCTGGTTTCGAAGCAGGGAGCCGGTCTCGAAACGATTGACCGCCTTGAAGATCCGCGTTTGCGCGCCAAGCGCATCGGCATCGTGGCCGGCACGCCTCCCGCGACCAATCTCGCGGCCAATGGGCTTTTGGAGAATGCCAAGTCCTATCCGCTCGTGGTCGACACGCGATTTGACGCGCCGGCCGCAGCGATGATCGCGGATCTCGAAAGCGACCGCATCGATGCCGCCATCCTTTGGGGCCCGATCGCCGGCTATCTCGCTATGCGCTCTAAAATCCCGATGAAGGTCACGCCGCTCGTTAACGAAACGTCCGGGCCGCGCATGATCTATCGAATTGGGATGGGGGTGCGCCATTCCGATCAGGACTGGAAACGTCTCTTGAACAAGTTCATCGCCGAGAACCAGGCCGAGATCATCCGGATTCTGGCGTCCTACGGGGTGCCTCTTCTCGACGAAAACAACGCCCTCCTCGCCCATCAATGAGAGAGTACATCCGCTTAGCCTCGCGCCGGATCGGTCGCGTGCATAGATCAGGGTCATTCCAGGCTGCGTTGAATGACCCTGGCGAGCGCGAAAAGCCGTTGTTCGATTAGCGTCGGCGTCTCGCACACATAGGTGATCGACTGGTGCCGTTCGTCGAAAACGCGCAGGTCCCATTCCAAGTCCCGTGTAACGTTCTCCACATCTTGCCTATTTGCGTTCGGCGATTCCTTGCCCGGCCCTTCTCTCGGCAAGGCGTTCTCGGCGCGTATTTTTCCGGCAAGTTCCTTCTGTTTTGCGCCGAAGCGAAGGAGCCCTTCGATCACCTGCGTGCGTTCGTCGTTGAGCGTTTCAAATAGGCCGGCGAAAACGGAAACCAGCTTTTTTGTCTTACTGGGTCCCTGCGCTTTGGCAAAGTCCTCGATTGCGCGTTCCGCGTCGTCGAGCGGGGTGCGCCGCGCCGCGAGCCTCGCCACTATGTCGGCGACCGCCTGATCGTCGCGCCAGGCCAGGCCGTCGATCGACGGGCCGGACCATATCGCAGCCAAGGATAGCCGCCCGACCAGAATTTGGTGGCAAGGCCAGTTCCGCCCCGGGGATTCCGCGCTTGGCTCAGCCGTGACAACCGACGTAGCCTCAAGCGTCACTGTAAGCGCGATCAGCCCCGCCGCGGCTTCCCGCCACGGGCGGCGCCAAGTGGCTGGCCTCAAACCGTGCACCTCTTTCCAGTCCAGTGGCCCGGCTCCTTAAAACATGTTTTCGCGGCAGATGAAAGACAACTGGCCGGGAGGGGGGCCTTGAATAAGCGCCGCGAAAACTCTGGATTTCGTGTCTTCGCATAATTCATATTAGAATGGCCGCGCATGCGAAGGAGCGGGGCCACGCCAGTAAGGATTGGATTTTGACAATGAGCGAAGTTGCCAGGGAAAAAACCTATAGCGAAGCCGAGATCAAGGCCCGCCTCGAACAGGAATTGCCGCGCTGGATCTATGAAGGAGGCTGGATCCGCCGCACCTATCGGACGGCGAGCTGGAAGGGCACGCTGATGGTGATCAACACGGTTGGTCACCTGGCCGAGGCCGCCTGGCACCATCCCGATCTCACCGCCTCCTACGCTTGGGTCGAAGTCCGCCTCCAGAACCATGCCGCCAAGGGGATCACGGACAAGGATTTCGAACTGGCGAAAAAGATCGAGGAGGTCGTGCTTTGGCAGCCCGGCAAGGCTGGCGGCGCTCTGGAGGGGACCCCCTCAGATCAGCGTTTTGCCTACATCGATTACAAAAAAAGCTAGCCCTCAATTCTGGAGCGGCCGTCGCTTAGGGGCCGTACATGGATCGCGATAATGGGCTCGCCACCGCAAGGGAACGGGAGCAATATGTGCGCGAAAGTCTGTTTTATTTAAAAGGAGTTGGCGGTGGGTTTCATTGAACTGATTCTCACGGTTTGCACTTTAACGGCGCCCGCGTCATGCGAGGAGCGCCATATTTCGTTCGTTGATGAAGGCTCTCTCATGCAATGCATGTCGCAGGCGCCGCCAGCGATTGCCGAATGGGCGAATAGCCATCCCGGCCGGAGAGTCGTGAAATGGCGTTGCAGCTATCCTGGCAATGAAGGCAGCGCGCTGTAAGCTAGCGCTCGAAAAATTCATGGCCTATGTAGCGGTGAAGCCAAGTTACGACGCCGATGTGATCATCGCGGGGGCCGGGCCGGCAGGGGCCGCTGCGGCGTGCCATCTGGCGCATTCGGGAGCGTCGGTTATCCTTCTCGATCGGGTGACGTTTCCACGCGATAAGGTGTGCGGCGATTTTGTCGGTCCGTCCGCCCTGGTCGAGCTTGACAGCCTCGGCGTAGCGCGGATGGACGGATACGCGCGGACCAATATCGCGCGCCGCGCCGCGCTCTATATAGACGGCGAAGAGCTGATCGCCAGGCCTTTCCCGGAAATTGAGGGCGTGCCTTCCCATGGCCGAGTGGTTCCACGGCTCGCGCTCGATCAATTCATCGTCGATGCCGCGCGGAGCGCCGGTTCTCGGGTGATGGAGGGGTACAAGCTAACGAGTTTCGCGGCCGGGCGCGACGCGGTCGCCGTGCAAACAGCTAGCGCGAACGGCCACCTCACTATGGGCTGCCGCCTGCTGATCGGTGCCGACGGCAGCAGTTCGACGGTGGCCCGGCTCATGCGCGGTTCGGCGCCCCCGCGGCGCGACCGGTTCATCGCATCACGGGCTTACTTCGCCAACGTCGAGGGGCCCGGCGACCAGCTCGACCTCTATTTCGACCGCCGTTGCTATCCGGGTTTCTCCTGGTTGTTCCCCACCGGCAATGGCGAGGCGAATGTCGGGCTCGGCTTGGCGCTCGAAACTTGGCCCGCCCACAACCTAACTCCCGCTACTATGTTGCGCCGCTTAATGCGCAACGATGCGGCCCTCGCGGCGCGCCTGCGCAACGCCCGTCTGCGCGGCAAAATCGTGGGCTGGCCATTGATGACCTACAACCATCGGCTTCCGATCGTCTCCGATCGCGTCATGCTGATCGGCGATGCGGCGAGTTTGATCAACCCGCTCAACGGCGAGGGCATCCAATACGCCCTGCTCAGCGCCCGCTGGGCGGCCGAGGCACTCGCAGCATGTCTGCAGAACGACGATTTTTCCGCGCGCGCGCTTGCGCCTTTTGCGGCGCGAGTTGAGAGCGAAATGCGTTACGACATGGCCCTGGCCCGTCTTATCGTGCAACTCACCAGCAACCGGGCGCTCACCCCGCTGTGGATCGGGGCATCAAAGATCTTGGCGGAGCGCGCCCACAAGGATGCCAAGACTGCGCGCATCGTATCTGGAATCTTCGCCGGGCTGTTACCGGCGCGCGATGCATTCAAGGTGGTTGGCGGCACCATCGGCGAGGTGGGCCGATCGCTCGCCATCAAAGCGGTGACGATGGCATTCAGCGGTTCGCGCGGATCGGCGGGCCCCGGCGTTGACGCCGCGAAGGCGCGTTTCCAGCTTGCGAGCGATGCGGCAATGGATCCGGCGGACTTCGCCGAATGGCTGAAATCCGCCGCGGACTGCACGCTAGAACTCGGCTCGCAGGCCGCATGGAATGTAATCGCGGCCAAGCGAAAGGGACGCTAGCCCGTACCGCGATCTGCTGATCGCTCGCGTTCAAACGGTGCGCGGCGGGGTAGTGCACCCCATCGATTTACGCGATCCGCCACCTATGATGGTGCGACTTGAGTGGCCGGCTCATTCGCTCCGCGGCGGCTTAAGGAACATTGGGAATCAAATAGCCGGGATGACGGATAAACGTTTGGTGAAGACGGCCCAATGTCTAAATGCAGACCTATCATCGCCGACGTGCGGAGCGGAGGGCAAGGCAGCCTTTCACGCTTCGTTTCGCGGTGGTTTCCGCTCGACGTGGCGAAAGCTCCATTTGAAAACCACGTCAGCACCGGTTTCACCGTGGATGACGATCTGGGCGCAGCCGCGCGGCCCATCCGGCGCCGCGAAAAAGATGCTGTCCTCGATGCGTGCCTGCCCGGCGGTTGTTTCGAAAAGCCATCGTCTCCCGTTCGGCAAAACGCAAAGCACGCCACGGCCCTCGCGGACCCGCTTTAGGCGCAAGTTCGGATGGATGTGAAAGCGCAAGGCAACGGCGCGTGTCTCAACCGGCCCGCCGGCTCTGGCGATGCGCAAACGATCGGTGCCCTCAAGCATCTTGCCGTCCCGGTTGAGCGTGATGCGGCGTTCGTGGATTAAGCCAAATCGCGCTTGGTAACCGTTATGCGCGACAACCACCATTGTTCCCGAAGGCAGGTCGTGGCGCTCCATGTCGACCTCGTCTGGACCCGAGATGATCTGATCGCCGAGCCATTTTCGCAATCCCGTGTGAGCTGCGAAACGGCACGAGGAGGTGTCGTCGATAACGAGTGTCGAATGTGCCGCCGTCATGCGGGCCGCCTCGCGCGCCGGCGCGCGATTGGCATCCGGCGCGCCGCAATTGATGACGAGCCGCTGTGCGCCAATCGAGAACTCGACAGAGGAGCATCCGGCATGCGCGCGTTGGGAATAAATCTGGGGCGGCGGGCGTCCCGCATCAATCAAGGCAATGGCGTTGCCTGCCTCGAGGCGCTGATAGCCGGAGTGCCGCGCACTAGTGAGCGGCTGCGCCCGCACGTCATCATAGGCGAGGATCGTCGCAAGCAGTTCGGGCGGCGTGACGCCCATGCCGTTGAACAAGGCAAGCGTGCCGTCGCCATGCCGGAACAGCCGCAGCGTCGGCATCATGCGATCGATCGCATTGAGGAGTTGCGCCGGGGGTTGTAGCCCGCGTGCCGCATAGACCTGCCGCAAGGGAAGCAAATCCGGAAGCAAGTCGAGCAAAATCTCCGGATTGCGGCTGACGTGGCCGCCGTCGGGAAGAATTTGCCGATCAAGTTCCTCCGCAAGCGGTTTCGTGGCTTTGCGGGTCAGATTGCGGGTACCTTCCACGCAAAGACCGAATTCGGCGAGGGCGATCGCGGCGATGAGGCGCGGTTCGCCGGCGAGCCCTCCGGCGATCTGCTGCTCAAGGAAAACCTGGGTGCGACCGAGACCTTTCATGAAGCGGCGGTAAAAGACGCGGTCGGCGCCATCGAGGATCACTGGCGATTGCGACAGAAAGGCAAGCATGCGCCGCGCCGCAACCTCGGGTTCCCATGCCGGAATTGAACTAGGCTTGCCCGCCAAGCTCAAAAAATCATCGACGAGGACGCGGGCATTGGCGCGCGCCACGGCGGTGTCGGCGGCGCGCAGATGGCGGAGCCAGCCGAAACCCGCGAGAGCCCGCGCCCATGCGGCCGATCCCGGCTCCAGTTCAAACGGCGAGCGGCCGTGCGCATTGACGATTTTGCCGCCGAAAGCAAAGTACCCGGCATAGATATCCGCCGCGAGGGTCGGATCGCTGGTCCTAATATCTTGCGGCGCAATCAAGAGCCTCTCCGGCCGCCGCCGCCCTAGCCCGATGACGGCACGCGCGGGCGCACCGAGGCCACGCCGCAAAGCCATCCCCGCGCGGGCCGCAAGGATAGCCGCGACGCGCAACCACTCCTTGAATGTCGCGTCGGCCAGGGCTCAACTCCTCGATTTCCCATACCAGCACGCGATCGAAGCGCAATCCGGCCGGCAAGATTTTTCCATCGGCGCACGATTCGCCGGAAGCCCCGAGGTCCCCGCCGGGGCATTGCTTTATCGATAAAATCCCTATCGGGTCTATTAACCGCGGCGCAACAGGCGGGCGGCGAAGAAACCATCGAGGCCGGAAAGCCGCGGCTCGGCGGCCGGAAGATGCGACGGCAATGTCCGCAATTCGCCGTTTTCATTCAAGACTTCGGGCAAATCGCCAACCTCGCTGGGTTCTATCGGAACCCGCACGACGCCGGGATTGCGACGAAGAAGAGCCGCAATTTGCATTTCGTTTTCTTCGGGTTCGAGGGAACACGTGCAATAGACGATCATTCCGCCGGGCCTCACCAGTTCGACGGCTTTGTCAAGCAGGCGTGCCTGAAGCGCCGTCAGCGCCACGATATCACGCGGCTTTTTGATCCAGGCGATATCCGGGTGACGCCGGATCGTCCCCGTGGCGAGACATGGCGCATCGACCAGAATCGCATCGAAAGGCACTGTCTTAAAGTTTATAATATCGGCAACGACGATGCTGGCGCGCAAATTGAGCCGGGCAAAATTTGCGGCGAGCTTTTTCAACCGCTCGGCCGAACGGTCAATCGCCGTGACCTCGGCGCCGGCCGCCGCGAGTTGCGCCGCCTTGCCCCCGGGAGCGGCGCAAAAATCAGCCACCCTGGTACCGGGTCCGGCCCGTAAAAGCCTCGCCGGCAGAGCTGCCGCCGCGTCCTGGACAAACCAGCGGCCGTCCGCGAAGCCCGCGAGTCCGGTCACCGGCGTATGCGTCCAAAGCCGCAGCGAACCGGTCGGCAACACGTTTGCTCCGAGCCGCTCCGCCCAGATCGAAGGGTCCGAAAGAACCGTGAGATCCAGTGTCGGCTCCTCGCGATGGGCGCTTGCGATGGCGTGCGCCCCAGCCTCGCCATAGGTTTTACGCCAGCGCTCCGCGAGCCATGCGGGGGTGTCGTAATCCAGGGGATCGCTTTGCCTCAGTATTTTTTCCCGCGCGCGGATAAGATTGCGTAAAACTCCGTTGACGAGAGAAGCATAGGGTGCGTTTCGTGCCTCAAGACGGGTCACGCGGACAGCAAGATCGACGGCGGCGTGATCGGGAACATCGAGAAAGAGAATCTGCGCCGACGCCGCGATCAGCGTCCATTCAAGGTGGGCGGCCTGACGCGGCAGACCCTTTTCCAAAAGCCCGGCCAGGGCGGCACGGATGGTGCCCAGCCGGCGTAGCGCGACGGTGACAATCGCGCGCGTCAAGGCGATGTCGGAATGTTCCAAACCGCCGAGCCGCGAGAGGATCGCCGTGCCCGAAAAACATTCGTCGAGGGGATGGCATCTGGAGACAATATCGTTCAGGATCGCCGCCGCGGCGAGACGCGCGGCAAGACCGGGGCACTGCTCGCTCTCCCGACTTCGTCTCTCACCCAAAGCCAGTTGGTTTGGACGGACATTCGAAATCTTGCGGCTACGCCGCCGGTCGGCCGGCGGACGCGGAGATGCGGTCAAACTCGAGACTCCGCCACAAAGGCTTCAGGGGCGCCGGTCATGTCTTTCTCCTAACACGAAAAGTTGGACTTTGCCCAGTGGATGGACGAGGATCTGGCGGGCGTGGAAAGTCGGCGCGTGCGGGCGTGCGACGCTTTTTCTGCCGCCACCAGGAGGATGAAAATGCAACGGCCGAATGACGAGATCGATGGTTTCGCTGCCGGCGCAGTCCGCGGCGAACTCGGCCAAGCGGCGCGCCGGGCGCTCGCCGAGGCCGAAGCGCGCCGCCGCTCGGGCGCGTTCAATCACCCCGCGGCCGGCAAGGAAATCAATGGCCGCGACGGCCCCGAGCCAGTCCGCTACGGCGATTGGGAAGTAAGAGGCATTGCCAGCGATTTCTGATCGCGCGGGGCTGGCGCTTGCGGCATGCCTTGCCCTTGTTCAGCCGCCGTGTGAACCATCGTTCCGCATTCCGGGGTTGAACCAAGCGAAGGCCCGGCAGCTCGCAAAAAAAAGGCCCCGCGCAAGCGGGGCCTTTGTCTAAAAGCCAGGTGGAGCATCAGTCGTTTCGGCTACCGGTCAGGAACAGGAGCGACTGGAAAATGTTGATGAAATCCAGATAGAGCCTCAACGCGCCAGCCACGGATTTCTTCGTCGCGACCTCGTAATCGTCGCTTGCATAGTACATTTCCTTGATCGCCTGCGTATCCCACGCGGTGAGGCCGGAGAAGATCAGGACAGACAGTATCGACAGGGCAAACTGGAACCCCGTGCTCTGCAAGAACAGATTGACCAGCATCGCGATCACGAGGCCAACTAGGCCCATCACCATGAACGCTCCCATCGGCCCCAAGTCACGCCGCGTTGTATAGCCATAAAGGCTCAAGCCCCCAAAGGCTGCCGCGGTCACGAAGAAGGCGTTCGCAACCGATGTCCCGGTATAGACGAGCAGTATGGTCGAGAGAGACAACCCCATCGCCGCCGCGAAAGCAAGAAACACGCTACGGGCGGTCGAAGCCGAGATCTGGTTAATGCGGAACGAGAAAAAGAACACGAAAGCGAGCGGCGCCAGCATCATCACCCACCTCAGCGGGCTCGTGTAAAGCGTCACCCCGAACGAGGTCAGCAGGAGATGCCGACCAAGTGGCACGCCTACGGCGGGGTCGGTGGTTACGGCCAACATATGGACGCCAAGCGCCACCGCGCCGGTGAGGGCCAAGCCCACCACCATGTTGTTGTAGACGCCAAGCATGTAAGCGCGCAGGCCCTGGTCAATTGCGACGCGACCCGTCCGGGTGGCGCCCTGCCCCCAGCGGGCACTAGCGTTGGGGTCGAAGTCGGACATGTGTTTCCTCTAAGCGTTATGGAGGCTGGACCGCCTCCGGCCGCTGCCCTTGCGGGATTCAGCGTCGGGCTTAATATGGCGCAAGCATGCGGTCCGCACAAGGGCACGCCATCATGAACAATGGTTAAGGTCTCTTAGTTACAAGTCGCGCAGATAAGGCCCCGGTTTGCGCCCGAGGACCCGCCAAGTCCCGAAAAGCCCGAGGCAGATCGTCACTATGATCGCGCCGGCGGCGGCAGCAGCCGCCTGTGGCCAAAACCAGATAAACTCAAGGTCCATCACGCGGCTCACGATCTCGAACGCAGCCGCGCTTCCCGCCGCCACGCCGAACAGCGCGGTGGAGAGCCCAATAAGACTGTATTCATAAATAAAAGCGGCAAGCAGACCGGACCTTGTCGCCCCAAGCGTCTTGAGCACGACGGCATCGTGGGTGCGGGCATGCTGGCCTGCCGCGAGCGCGCCGCCCAACACGAGAATCGAAGCCAGGAACGCCACGCTCGACGCCGCCCTCACGGCGAAGGCGAGCTGGCCGACAACGGTATTAACCGCGTCAAGCGCGTCTTTCACGGGGATGCTTGTCACGGAGGGGAAACTCCGCGCTGTCGCGCGCAGCAGAGCGGTTTCGCGCGACGGGTCGTCGCCATTTTCAAAGGTGAGCGTGGCAAGCTCCCCGAAGGGAGCACCAGCCAAACTGTTTGGCGAAAACACAAGCACGAAATTGATCCCGTAGCTGCGCCAATTGACCTTGCGCGTGCTAGCGAGTTTGGCGGTGATGTCGCGGCCGAGAATATTAACCGTGACCTCGTCGCCAATTGCCAGCCCGAGCCCTTCGGCGATCTCGTTTTCGACCGAAACCAAAGGCGGTCCGCGGTAATTCCTTGGCCACCAGCTTCCCTTAATGACGCTGGAGCCCTCCGGCACGGTTTCGGCGAAGGTAATCCCGCGATCGCCTTCGAGCACCCAAGCGACGCTTTGCTTCGGCCGCGCCGCGCCGGCCGGGATCCCGTTTAGGTTGACGATGCGTCCGCGCAACATCGGGACGAGTTCGATTTTGCCTTCCGGCGCTTGGCCTTGCAAAAAATTGGCGAATTCTTCGGCCTGCGCGCTCTGGACATCGAGAAAGAAAAAACTTGGCGTCTTCCCGGCGATGGAATGGTGGAGTTCCGCTCGGATGTTGCCGTCGATGAGAGTGAGCGCAACAAGAAGCGCGAGCCCGAGGCCAAGCGACAGTACGACCGAAGTGGTCGGCGCGCCGGGCCGGTGAATATTGCCAACCGCGAGCCGCAACGGCACGCTCCGCGCGTGCGGAAGTTTCTTCGCGCAGGTCGTGATCAGAAGCGCTGCCACGCGCAGCAAAATGAAGGCGGCAAGCGTCCCGCCCAAATAGATCAAAACGAGCCTCCGGTCTGCGGCGAAAACGAGAACCGCCGAAACAAGGCAGACAGCTACGGCAACCGTCAAGATGAGGTAGCGCGGCCTTGGTGTGGTCCGCCGAGATTCGATTCCGGCGCGAAACAGGGCCTGAACCGGCACGTCGTGGGCCCGGCCGAGCGGGGCCGCAGAAAACACCAGCGCGGTCAAAAAACCATAGAAAAGCCCCTTGGCGATCGCGGCCGGATAAATCGCTGGCGCAATCGGGAACGGAATCATTTGCCCAAATGCCCCAGCCGCGGCGAATGGCAAGGCGGCGCCGGAGGCCGCGCCCAGCAGCGCCCCTGCGCTCGCGACAAGCATCGCTTGCATCAACATGAGGGCGAAGACAGTGGTCCCGGTCGCCCCCAGCGCTTTCAGGATCGCGATCGTTTGCCGCTTGCGCTCGACAAAGCCGTGCATCGCATTGGCAACGCCGACGCCGCCCACGATCAGGGAGGTGATCCCGACGAGGGTTAGGAATTCGGTGAAACGGTCAAGATTCCGGGAAAACTGCGGCGAGATATTATTGCGCGTGCGAACTTCCCATCCGGCCTCGCGGAATCGCTTTGGCGCCGCCTCCGTCAATGCCGCGACTTGTGCATCACTTGCCGGCGTTCCCGGGAGCGCAACACGATATAGCCATCTGACGAGGGAGCCTGGTTCGAGCAATCCGGTCGCGCGCAAGGCCCGCTGCGAGATCAAGGCCGGGGGTCCAAACCTAATCCCGCTGGCAAGCCGGTCAGGCTCGGAGACGAGCACCGCGCGCAACTCGAACCGCGCGCCGCCGATCGTAAGACGGGTCCCGATTGCGAGGCCCAGCCTTCCAAGGAGCGCGGCGTCTGCTACGATCCCGTAGGTGCCGTCGCGCCAGGCCAACGCATCGGCGAGAGGCAATACCGGATCGAGCACGACTTCGCCCGCCAGGGGATACGCCTCATCGACCGCCTTGATTTCGACCAGAGCCGCCTCGCCGTCATCGCGCCGCGCCATGGCGC
Organism: uncultured Alphaproteobacteria bacterium; assembly: GCA_963808645.1. Taxonomy (GTDB): domain Bacteria; phylum Pseudomonadota; class Alphaproteobacteria; order Rhizobiales; family Beijerinckiaceae; genus Methylocapsa. The sequence continues at coordinate 395,213 of CAWEGU010000015.1, read as the reverse complement.
GCAACAGCGCCACCAGCGAGAGGCGCCCCTGCCCGGCAAGAAAATCGCGCTCGGAGGCGGACAATTCGCGCTGGGAGACATTGAAAGATGTGTCCCCGCCGAGGATCGCGCGGCCCTGCTGGGCAAGCCCGTCCTTTAGCGAAAGCGACACCGAGCTAATGCCGGTGATCGCGGCGACGCCGAGCGCGATGGAGGCGAGAAAGATCGCGAACCCGCGCAGACCGCCGCGAAAATCACGCAAGGCGAAGCGCAGGGCCAACGGCCAGCGCAATCCTTTTGAATGATGACGCCGGGCGTTCGTCAAGGAGGCTAGGTGATCGAGCCCTTCCATGAGTCACTTTGAACGGGAGCGAATTGTAGCTTTCCGGCTCTATTCGGTTTCGGGATAATGAACGGCGAGCCAGATCGTCGCATGATCCTTGCTGGTCCAATCGACACGGTGTTTTACGCGCGCCGGAATGAGAATGTAGTCGCCCTCGGACAAAACCTTGACTTCGGCCTCGCCTTCAAAACTCAGCCCCGCCGAACCTGCCAAGACCATCACAAATTCCGCCCAGGACTGATTGTACCAGAATCCTGGCGGACTTTTCTGGCCTAGGGAGACGATCCGCTCTATCCTCAAATTGCTGGTTTCGAGGAGGGCAGAGACGCGTTCTTGCTGTCCATCCCGGTGCGCTCCGTCGAACAAATTTCCGGACAACATTAGCATTCGAAGGCAATCGTCCCACGTGTCCGCATCAACGCGCCGTCTCGCGGGCAAGCGGCGGATTTGCGCCCCAACTGTCGTGAACGAACATCCCCGCAAGCAGGCCGACGCGAGACACGATAGATGGGCACGCGGCCTGTTGTCAGCCAGCGATTTTTGTGCAACCGCGTATCCTCCACCGCTGGTGGCAATTATTGGATGTTGATGAGACAGTTATGAAATCACAACCTCGTGCTTGGCTTCTGGCCGAAAATAAAAAGGGAGGGACGCATGGCCGCACGCTTTCTCTTTAAGTTTCTCTCGCCGGTCATCGCCGGCTTGGCTCTGTCCGTATTCGAACCGCTTTTCCTGCCTGCCGTCGCGGCGCCAGCGCCAACGGAAGCGGGACCTGACAGGCCAATCTTTAAGCTATTGCCGGAGATTCAATGGGTAAAGATGCTGCCTGAATTGGGCGACGTTTCGCCGGAAATGGCGATTTTGCACGAGGACGCGAAAACGCACGCGACGCAACTCATGATCCGTGCACCCAAAGCTCTACACGTCCGCAAGCACTGGCATTCGGCAAATGAGACACATACGGTGATCGGCGGTACAGCCACCTTTGCGTGCGACGGAAAGAAGGCGGAGTTCGGCCCTGGCGGTTTTAACTACATGCCGGCGCGGATGGTGCATGAGGCGTGGATCGGCGCGGGTTCTGTCACTTTCATCACCGTGGATGGGCCTTGGGACGTGAATTGGGTCGAAGGCGCCCCAACAGCCGCCGACGTGACGCCGTAGCGCGCGAATTCGGCGGCGAGTCTCGACCGTGCAAGCACGCTGCTGGCAATGCGGCGCAAAGAGTGAGGTAGCCCAATTCTTCGGCGCGATCATACGCGCCTCGAACCGCCGCATGTATGCGGCTCGGTAAGATTTTGGACCCGGCGTGACAAAAAGTCTCGCGTTGAAACATTTGGTGAGATTTGGGCCTCGTTCCGGTCAAGCGCGCAACGCCGCCGCGGTGGCTTCCTTCTCGATGCGGCCGGAGCGCAGTTCGATCCTGCGCTCGCATTTGCTGGCAAGCGCGGGATCGTGGGTGACCACGATCAAAGTCGCGCCACGTTCGCGCTTCAAGGCGAACATGAGGTCGATGATGCTCGCGCCGGTCGCCTCGTCGAGGTTTCCGGTTGGCTCGTCGGCGACGAGGATGGCCGGGTTTGGCGCCAGCGCGCGGGCAAGCGCGACACGCTGCTGTTCGCCGCCCGATAGTTGCGCCGGGTAATGCTCCAGTCGATCATCGAGGCCGACAGCGGCGAGCTCGGCGCGGGCGCGGGTGAAGGGCGCGGCGGCGCCAGAAAGCTCGAGCGGAATCGCGACATTTTCGAGCGCGGTCATGGTCGGAATAAGGTGGAACGACTGAAACACGATGCCGATCCGCGCGCCCCGGAAGCGGGCTAGCGCGTCCTCGCTAAGGCGGCCGAGGCCGGCGCCGTCAACCTTGACCGAGCCCGCATCGGGCCGCTCAAGGCCCGCCATCACCATGAGAAGGGTGGACTTTCCCGAGCCCGAAGGCCCGGTGAGGGCGGCCGTTTCGCCGCGCCCAATATCAAGCGAAATTCCCTTGAGGATATGGACCCTCGCCGCGCCGCGCCCCAGGCTTAGATGCACGTCTTCGAGTTCTACCGCCGGTTCCTCCACCCATGCCCTCCGAAACCGCACAAGAAAGCGCCCTGCCCAATCCGATGCCACGGTCGAGGCCTGGCGGATATGGCCATCGCCGCGCTGTCCTGCAATTATCGGCCGCGCTTTTGATGGAGGCGCTGGCATGCCCGGCCCGGCCCGCCGCGAAGGAAACGCCCCCATTGAAAATCATTGCCTTCGGCGACAGTCTGGTCGCCGGTTTCGGGTTACCAAACGGCGCCGCCTTTCCTGCCGTGCTCGAAAAGATGCTGCGCGCGGAAGGCTATCATGTGACGGTCATCAACGCCGGGGTCTCCGGCGACACCGCTTCCGGCGGCCAGGCGAGGCTCGACTGGGCGCTCGGCGATGGCGCCGATGGCGTGATCCTGGAACTTGGCGCCAACGACATGCTGCGTGGGGTCGATCCGGAGGTGACGAAGGCCGCGCTCGACGCCATTCTTGGCCAGCTCAAGGCACGCAATGTAAAAGTGTTGATCGCGGGCATGAAGGCCGCGCCGAGCCTCGGCCAGGATTACAAAACGCGTTTCGACGCGATCTACCCGGCGCTCGCCAAAAAATATGACGCGCCGCTCTATCCGTTTTTTCTCGAAGGGGTCGCGGATCAGCCGGCCCTTAAACTTGGCGATGGATTGCATCCCAATCCCGCTGGAGTCGAACGCATCGTCAGAGACATTCTTCCACACGTCCGCGCGTTTGTGGACCAATTCGGTGCAAACGCGCGGGGCGAATGAACGGCCCATTTCTTTCGCGGCAAAATTTCCGGTAGTGTCCCGGTGTGAATTTCAGCAATGGGTGGATGCTGTCGAAAAATCCGGTTTTTTGCTTATCGTTACGGTCTTTCGATTGAGATGCACCGGCGGCATTGAAGCAATCTTGAAATGGGGTCGACTTTGACACGGACTGAACTGATCCAATCCTAAGCGATTTCAGGCAAACGATGCGCGCCGTCGGGTTGACGGTGGCCCAAGGGTCCGGAGCGCGAGTGTTTTAAGGTTCTGCACAATGGCAGCGAGATGAAACTCATCGCGTGCGCCAGAAAGCCCCCTGAGGCGCATCCGCTCGAAGCCGTGGTGTGTCTTCAAGTGTGCGAAGCGCATCTCAACACGCTTTCGTTCGTCGCGTGATTTGGCAAACGCCTTTGTCTTCATCTTCCGCCGTGCGATATCGCGGGCATCCTCATGGAGGTCGCGCGGGATCTTGCGCGCATCGGCCGTGGTGCAGCACTTCGCTCGTATCGAGCATATATCGCAGTCCCGCTTTGAGGCGCGGTACAGCAGCGTACGTCCGTCATGCACGGTGCCGCTGGTCTGCAGCAGTTTCCCGCTGGGGCAGATGTAGGCTCCGCGTTTCCTGTCCCAGTGGAAATCCGAACGGGAGAAGATGCCGTCCTGCCGATCGCTCTTCTCCCACACCGGGATGTGCGGGATGATTTTCTTCTTCTTGACCAGCCAGCCGAGGAACTTGCCCGTTCCATAGGCTGTGTCCGCGGCGAGTCGCCTCGGCCTCAGATCGAAGCGCTCTTCTACTCGATCCAGCATCGTTTGTGTCGCGGCAACTTCCGCGTAGGTGCGAGCCGGCGTTGCCTCGACATCTACGATTACTGCATTCTCGATGTCGATGAGGTAGTTCAGCCCATATCCGAATTGCACGCGTTTGTTGGCCTTGGCTGTCCATGCCGATTGCGGGTCCGACGGCGAGATCACCTTGGGCGGCTGGCGCTCATAACGGCGCTGTCGTTTGCTCTCGGATCCACCGCTCTCATTTAAGGCATCGCCTTCAATCGCCGCCTCGGCTTCGAGTGCCGCAAGATACTCAGCCACCGCACGCTTCTGCCGCTGCTTCTCAGTCCAATCGAGTTCATCAGGCGCCTTGCCGTGATAACGGCTCGCGTTCGCCTCCATGACGCTCGCGTCCACGGCAAACCCCTCGCCCTTGACGAGGCCCATCCCCATCGCAGCCATGACGACGCGCTCGAAAATATGGCGCAGAATGTCGCTCTCACGGAACCGGTTCAACCGGTTCTCGGAGAACGTAGAGTGGTGGGGAATCGCGTCATTGAGATCGAGCCGGCAAAACCACCTGTATGCGAGGTGGAGTTTTACTTCCTCGCACAGCTTCCTCTCGAAGCGAATGCCGAAGCAGTAGCCAACGATAAGCATCCGGATCAGCAACTCGGGATCGATCGAAGGTCGGCCGATGGCGCTGTAGAATGGACCCAACTGTTCGTGCAAGTCGCCGAGCACAGATGTCACGAAAACATTGATCCGGCGCAACAAGTGCCCCTTCGGGATCATGTCATCGAGCCGAAATTCGTAGAAAAAGTTCGCTTGCTCTCGATACTTTCGTCCCATCATCGCCGAATCATCCTACCCTCATTCAATCAGCAGGAATCATCGTTCAGCCCGTCGCGCAAACCCTTTTTCGACAGCATCGGTGGTGAGCAGACTTTCGCCCCTGATTTCTGCACGCTGTAAGTAGCTGATTATATTGAGGCGACTTCGCGGTGCAAAATTGTTGATTAATGCACATGGCTTAGAAAGGATCGTCTCTTGATTCAAAGCAGGTTTTCCCGCACGACCTTGCTGTCGAGCAAACATTCGTAAGCGGGCGCAAAGTTGAATTTTCACGGTTCTTGGCGTTACGACACTCCGGGTCCGGTTCCGTCCGGTGTTGTCCAAGGATTCTCGGACTTGATCAAAAGAATCGTCTCGCAAGGAAATCGCCATCAGCTGCTAGAGCACTTCAAAAAGCACTTTGCGTGTCCAGCTGAAATTTCTTTCAACAGAAGCTCAAGCGCGAGTTGGGCTCAATCCGATCTTGACGACTATATGCATCAAGCATCAAAAAACGCTCCCCTTTTTATAGAGTCATTCTATGACGCCTGCGCAGCGCTTCACCAATCCGGAATCGTCTTGCCTGATTTGGATCGAGTGAATCGAGTGTTGCTCGAAAATGATGCTGGATACGAAATTGCGCCCCCTGATTTATTGGCGCGCAACCCGCGAATGCAGATCGCCCTGCCAGAACGCGCGCCGTCACTCGACGAACAAGCACAGGAACTCATCAACCGCTCCTTAGAAGAGTCGGAAAAACTGCTTTTGGAAGGTCGCGACCGCCAAGCGGTTCAAGAGATTCTATGGCTTCTTGAGACCGTAGCGACTGCTTTTAAAGGCCTCGATGCCGGAGCGAGTACCGTGCAAGGGGAATATTTCAACAAGATCGCCGCCGACCTTCGCCGGCACAATCGAGGAACGACCCTCGATCAGGTCTTGGGGTGGATCACCACGTTACACGGCTTTCTGTCGTCCCCGACAGGCGGCGGCATTAGACACGGAACCGATTTGAAAGCAGGGATTGCGACCGACCCAAGTGAAGCAAGGCTTTTCTGCAACCTCACCCGCAGTTACATACATTTCCTGCTCACAGAACATGAGCGGCTGTCGAGATGAGATCGGTCGCATAAGCCCCATTCTGTTAAGTCGCGGCCTTCGCCATTAAAGGGTCAAATCCTGCACTTTAGCCTCATGTTGCATGGTTTTTCTGCACGTTGCAAAAATGTTAAATTTCGCACGGAAGAGCAAGTCGAGCGGGAAACGGACAAGCTTCTTGCCGATTTTGAGAAACTGATTATCTAGGTAAGGCAACGACGTTGCAGAGTTCCACAGGTTTGAACAAGGCGAACTGATGGCGAAAGAGAAAAAGACATCCGAGGAATTGAAAGCTCTTTTGGATGAGAGCATCAAGTGGGATGAAACCAGCCGCGAAGGCGCTCGATGGATCAAAATTATTCCCGTCAAGCCCCCCGTTGACGGGTGTAATTGGACAGTCAGCCATAGCGGGGAATCGGGCGGCTTCTCACAGGCGATTGATCGAGCGCAGGCCAAACTCAAGGGACTTTATGATCTTGCTTGATTGAAGCTCTCGCAATTTCGGCTCTTGCCTTCAATTCAGCTTCCTTTGCATCAAGCCAGAGGCGGAAAATCCCGATTGACGGAAGAGCGGATGCGGGCTGAAAAAAAGGTAGGTTACGTTCATAAACAGAACGGAAGTGATCGCGAGGGCCACAACCCACTTAGCCAACGACAAAGGCGGGCTCTCTATCCACATTGCGCACACCAAGGCAAAGAGCGCGCCGTTCGCTAAAAATAGCACCACACGGAAAACGCGCATCGTAAGTTCCTCCTTGACGCTAACGAAGATTTATTTTGACAGCCTGTGATTTGTAAACGGCAAATCGCGGTGCCCCCTCATATGAGGCAATGCGGGGCAACATGGATGTGCATTTTTCTTGATTTCTGCACAATGCCGAAGGGCCGCTTTGGGCCGAAGGTAGAAATTCAGACTGAGACATTACCAAAATTTCCCTTCGCGTCGAATCTTCGCTATAAGCGCTTTTGCTTTATGTCTTAGCCCGTCTGCCACGTTGTTATGTGGCTCCTTGGCATCGACAGGGGGGATCCATGCCCCGTTTGTTCACGGGCCTCGAAATCCCTTCCGATCTCGCAATCGACCTTTCCATGTTGCGCGGCGGCATTTCCGGCGCGCGCTGGATCGAAGCCGAAAACTATCATATGACCTTGCGCTTCATCGGAGACATCGACGATTTAACCGCGCGGGAGATCCATGCGGCCCTCGAAAAAATCCGGCGGCCGCCTTTCACCGTGACGATCGAGGAGCTGGGTTCCTTCGGCGGCACCAAACCCAGAGCCCTGGTCGCCAAGGCCACGCCTGCCACGCCCTTGGTCGAACTCCAGGCCCAACAAGAAAGGCTCATGCGGCGCATCGGCATTGCGCCCGAGCCGCGCAAATTCACTCCCCACGTCACGCTCGCCCGGCTTCGCGCGGTTTCCTGCGTCGGCGTCGCCGAATATCTTTCCGCGCGGGGGTATTTCCTGTCGCGCCGGTTCGAGGCGAAGCGCTTCGTCTTGTTCTCGTCGCGAGCATCGACCGGCGGCGGCCCTTATGTCGTCGAGGCCGCTTATCCGCTCGGATGAACGCCGGTCACGGTCACCGGAGCAGGGAACAAATTTCCCCGCCGCCGCAAGATCATCGGCAGGCCGCCCTCGGGCCGCAAGGTGATATGCTGCACCGGCATGGCCACGTGATTTTTCTTAAGTTCAAAGGAAAACGATCGCATGATATGGGCCAGGACGATCGCCGCCTCCTGCAGCGCGAAGGACGCGCCGATGCAGACGCGCGGACCAGCGCCGAAGGGCAGATAGGCAAATCGATCGATTTTTTCGCGCGAACCGGGAAGAAACCGGCGCGGATCGAAAGAATCCGGATATTCCCAAAGCGAACGATGCCGGTGCAAAACCCATTGCGACACCATGACCAAGCTGCCTTTCCGGATCCGCTTGCCGGCGAGATCGTCGGGGCCGATTGCCTGCCGGCTCATGCTGGCGACCGGCGGATAGAGACGCATTGCTTCCTCGATCACGGCCTTCGTCGCGACGAGCCGCGCGGCATGATCTTCGAGGGGACCGGATAGGACCGCGCTGGCCTCCGCCGCGAGCCTCGCCCGCCATTCCTCCGATAGCGTGAGAAGAAACAGAGACCACGTCAGGGCGTTGGCGGTGGTCTCATGACCGGCCCCGATAAACGTCAGGATATTGGCCTTAACTTCGGTATCGCTCAATCCAGCGCCGGTTTGCGGGTCCTGCGCTTCGAGGAGAAGGGTGAGTATATCGCGTGGTGCGCCGGCCTTGTCCTTGGCGAGGAGGCGCTTGCGCCTAGCAATGAGCGTCTCGACGACCGAAGCGAAAAAGGCTTCCGCCGAGCGGCTCCCGAGCTTGGTCAAGCGCGGCAGCCATTCGGGAAAATCGAGAAGATCGAAGGGATCGAGCCGGCCCACGGTCGCGAAATAGCCGTTGATCGCGGTCGCGAACCGGTCCAAGTCCCGCCCAAGCCCATCCGAAAAGATCGTGCGCCCGAGAATGTCGAGCGTCACCCGTGCCATTTCCGGCTGAATGTCGATGATCCGCCCCTCTCGCAGCCGCAGCCAACGCGCGACAAGCTCTTCCGCGGAGGCGGTGATCGCGCGTGCGAAGGAACTTACTGTCTTGGGCGTGAACAATGGCGCTAAGGTTCGCCTTTGCACACGCCAAGCGTCCCCTTCGGCTTCCAGCAGCCCTTCGCTCAAGCCCGGCCCGAGAACGCGTTTTTGCAAAGCATCCTTGCGATAATTGGCGGCGTTGTCGACCAAAACACGGCGGATCGCGGGGGGATCGTTGACCACCGCGACCGTGCCGAGGATGGTCGGACCAATAAGAATCGGCCATTCGAAATGCGCTTTGGTCCAGGTTTCGATGGGGTTCCGGCGCAACACTCGCATTGTTGCAAGCGGGCCGAGCGGCGCATCGTGTGGCCGAGGTGCAGGCGGACGCGGCAGTTCGAGGAGGCGATCTGTCATGACGTTATACCTATCGTCGGTGTTGCCGCAGGGAAAGCCGGGGGGCTTGACGCGGAGCCGGTATGTCCGAAAATGCTGCGTCGCGCGAATACCTGGCGCAATTGCGTTGCCGCTCACCCCCGCCGCGATATAGAACCGGTTCGACTGCTTTAGGCTCCCTTCGTCTAGCGGTCCAGGACGTCGCCCTCTCACGGCGAAAACAGGGGTTCGAGTCCCCTAGGGAGCACCAATCAAACTAATGAGTTTGTCATGCTCCCGGCGCCTGTTTCTCATTAATACGGAAAAATTACGGAAAAGCCGCGCGCTGAACGCTGGCGGGCGGCCGCCGGCGATGAGCCCGAGGCTACCCTGGACCGCATCCGCCACGGCGGCGCCGGCGGAGTTGAGCAAGTGGTTCAAGGAGAGGCCGACCCTTGGGCCATTCTCGATTGGAGACGGAGGCAATGGTTTGGTTCTGCCCATTCCCAATCACCTCGACCAATTGGCTGCGGTGACTGTTCGAGGTTTTCCGCCGGCGCGTGGTGAACAAAGGGCCGGAGCCGCCTTCGGCCTCGCGCGGCTGCTCGCCAGCGCGCGATGGGCGGGAACCTTATTGCAAATGGGGATGGAATTCGCGGCCTTGACGCGTTGCAATTTGTTTTCGGTCGATACTGGCGTCCGGGCCATTAGCAAATCAATCGCTTGCCAAACCAAAACGGCTTCGAGGACGCCTTTGCTCGTGTCAATGACCGGAGAGTCAACGGACGACAGAGAACAATCGGCATCTACGGGAGTACGAATGTTTCGCCGATTTCGCGGAGGGCGATGCGTTCCGGTGTCTCCCGCAGCGCAGCCTGGAAGCGCTTGATCGGTTCGCCAAAGTCTTCGGAGCTGAGGCGGAAAGTTAGATGATGGACCGGCATGATGAAATGAGCGCCGGCTTCGTTGGCCATTTGCACGGCTTGTTCTGGAGTGCAGTGAGAATGAATCCAGGGATTATAAGCGCCGATCGGCATGATCGCCAAATCGATGGGACCAAAAGCGCGGAGCTCCGCAAACGAATCGCTCAGCGCGGTATCGCCGCTGAAAATAATCCGACGGCCATTTCGTTCGAGAACGTAGCCGTTGTATCCGCGATAGGTGTCGCGCTGCTTCCGCGCGCCCCAATGTTTTACCCGGAACGCGAAGATGTCGATCTTGCCGGCGAACGTTGATACAGACTTTATTTCTTTCCAACGCAGTTCGCTCACGTCGCGGAACCGTGTCCAACGAAGCAGATCAGTTGTCCGATGGGCCGTGATCACCGTGGTCGAACGATGAAATCGATGGAGCGTGCGCATGTCGAAATGATCGAAGTGCGCGTGGGAAAGAACCACGATGTCGATCTTGGGAAGGTCGCGAACGGTCAGCGCAGACGCGGTCAGGCGTTTAGGTCCGAGTGTAAGTCCGGGCAACCGGATTCCGATCCGTGGAAAAAGAACTGGATCAGTGAGAATCTTTACCCCGAAAAAATTGATTAACACCGTCGCGTGTCCGAGCCATGCCGCGGTTATTCGATTATCTCTCCACTCCGCCGGGTTTGGCCGAGCGAAAGCTGGAGCAATTGGGCGCCGGCTTTCGACAGACCATTCATGCCAGAGATAAGCGTACCGACGGCGAGCGCGTGAACTGCCGAGATTTTGGTCTTTATTTCTCATCTGCTAACGAAATCTAACACGAGGGCAAGACCCGAATGCTGCCATGTGACTACGCCGGGCACACCCCACGCCGGCAACATCGGCGCTCACCTCGCCATGAAGATGGCAAAGCACAAGGCGATTGCCCCGGGGACTGACACGTTTGGCGCGGGCCCTGTCAGCCCGCCGCAACAACCTTTATTTTATGGACGTCCGATGTTTCGATCCCAGGGAGTAAAGGATGTCGCGGACATTAATCTTGATTGGACTGCTCTTGATAGCAGTTGGAGTTTTGTGGCCTTGGATCGGATGGCTCGGGCTTGGTCATCTGCCAGGCGACATCGTCGTCGAACGCAAGAACTTCACTTTATATGCCCCAATCGCGACAGGGCTCTTGATCAGCGTGGTGCTGACGCTGTTGCTCTGGCTCATCAACTGGTGAGGCTGTGATTCCGAAAATTAAAATGGCGTCATTCATTTTGATATCGCATCCTCAACTGGACCTAACGGAAGCTGGCGTCAACGAATTATCAAAGTCAGGTCCTCTCGCGTCAGCGTCAGGCTCAATGTAGTTTATGCCAAGCCGGAGAGGAGTTTGGATCGGCCGCTACATCCCACTGATACGCGGCTTCCGCCTCCACCGTGCGCCACGCGTCCGGCAGGAGATTGCCGAGATTGAGGCCGGGCGGCGGATCATTAAGATCGAGCTTCATGACATGCCGATAGAGACTTTCAGCCGACAGGAGGCCGCCGGCCTCCTCAGAGGATTGCGCCTGCACAAACCGTTCGTCGGCGTCGAGATGATTAGTCTTTCGACCGGCAGCACAAACTGCCCTTTTGAATCCGTGTGGCCTCGGGTTTGTTCGACGAAGATATCCTTTGATTCCGGAAACAGACGCAGGTTCGAAAGCTGCGCATCGCGAAGCCGTTTCCGGATCGGATAAAGCGCGAATGGAACGAAACCAAAGACAGCTTGAGATAATTTTCCAGGAGACACGCGGGCCCATGGGGCCCTGTTGAGAGAACGGCCAGGGAATGTGGGCTATCTGTCCTCGATCCTGCGGGGCCTCAGCCTGATCACTTCGTCGGCGGCTTCGATACCGGTCTGATAGGCGCCGTTCGCCGTCGTGAAATCCTGCGGCGAGCACGCCTCTCCGGCAAAAAAGATTCTTTCATCCACAGGCGCGGCGAGCGCCGCACGTGCGTCCGCATGGCCGGGAAGCGCGTAAGAATAGGATCCCAGCGCTAAAGGATCGCGCCCCCAGCCGGTCTCGGCCAGCGGGCGCAAGCGGGCGCGAATGCTGCTGCCGAACAGTTCGATAAGCTCAGCGACGGCGAAATCGAAAAACGCGCCGGATCCCGCTGCCTCGAGCTCGTGCGCCAGCCGACCGCCAAAAAATCCTTCGATGAGAGGCCTGCCGAAAGGACGCAAATGATAGCTGCCGGTCGCACTCCTGTTCGGGTTGCCGATCAGATGGCCGTCCACGGGCAGCAAGTCCGGTACTTCGACCGCCATGACGAGCTTGTCAGCGAGGCCGAGCGGCAACACTGAGGCAGCAGCAATTTTATCCGTCAGTTCCGGCCGGAACCTGATCCCTTGCGCGGCGATGAGCGGCGGAGGGACGGTCACGATGACGGCATCCGCGGTCACCGTGCCGAGCGCGGTTTCGATCGCAAGGCGTTTTCCGCGATGATCGATTAGCATGACGGGACAGTTGAGTTGAATTGGCAAGCCTGCCGCTTGCGCCGCGATTACGGTGCCGTATCCTTCAGCGACCCGCCAGTTGACGCCACTATCGGCATAACGGTTGCTGTCCTGCACCGAGACAAGATTGAGTTCGACGCCGTTGACGTAGCTGCTGACCGCATTGAGGAGAGGATTAAAGCGGCAATCGAGTTCGAGAAGCTCTGCCGCGCTGCAGTCAGCATCGTTGGGGCCGATCGCTTCGAAGCGCTCGTCGAAGCGCCGCGAGGCCAAAGCAAATGCGGCCTGATCCTCGGCGCCGAACCCGAGGTCGAAGCTCTGAGTACCCCAGGCGGGGAGGGTCTTGTCGATTGTGCACCCGGCCTCGGCCGCAATCCGGGTCCATGGATTACGATCGGCCGAATGCAACCAGCCGCACCCGAGATCGAGCGGAAATGGCGCATCGGCAATCGTATAGGCCCGGCCACCAACCCTGCCTCGAGCTTCGAAGACGATGAAAGAGACCCTCGCCGCTGCAAGCCGCGTGGCGGCGCCGATTCCGGCGGCGCCTGCCCCGACCACAACGACCTCGATATCTTCTTTGCCGCTGCAAGGCATGAGTGCCCCTTTCGATTGGTCACGGCCTGCCAATAAAGCCCCACGCCACACGCGCAAAACTGCTGAGGCGGCGAGCCGGTCCTGGCCGAGTGCTGCCCCGCTTAGGATTTGAGCGGGGAGGCTACGCCGTGCTGTCTACAGAAGGCATATCCGGGTCAGGCCCCGGTGCAAGTTTTCACGAAGGGCGCTATGGGATCATGTGTCTGAACGTGAGGTTGACCCGCGGCGCTGCGGCCGCGGCCGTCTTGGGGACCTGATGAGCCCAGAAGCGCTGGGTTTCGCCGGCCATTATGAGCCAATGCCCCATCCTTAGCCCAAGTGTGATAGTTTGCTTCGTCTCCCTATGCCGGAATTGGAACCGGCGTTCTCCCCCTAGCGACAGGCTGGCTATCGTTGGCCGGCTCCCAAGCCCGGCCTCGTTATCACTGTGCCACCCCACGCTGTCGCGACCAGACCTATAGAGATTGGCCAAAGTGGCATTGAATGAGGCACCCGATAGCGCTTCGGCCCGTTCACGCAGGCATTCGATGATTGCGGGGAATGGGGCTGGTAGGTGGAGGATGCCGCTGTAGGAATAGGTACCGTCACCGAACCAAGCGGTCATTCGCGGAATGGGCATCTCTCGACCAAAAATTCGAGCTGTCCCGACCTGCCACGGAATCGTGTCGATGAGCGCCCGCGTGATCGCTGGCCAATCAAACTCTGCGCCAAGATCGTCGATCAAGATGGCTTCGCCGTCATAGGGCAAAATATTGATCTCGGTCATGACTTCGCCCAGCCGATCAATGAAGGCATTAATAGGGTGGCGTCATCCGATCGAATTTGCAAACATCAGCCGAGTGAATTTGGTCAAAGCGAACGATTTGGCATTAAAAGCTCTATACGTGAGCCTCACTTCTCTCATTGCCAACTTTTTAATGGCATCGGTCAGCCTGCCGAAATGGCGTCCAGGAGGGCTCGCGCCGGAAGGGCAATTTTGGAGCGGGCGGAACGGCTGTCGACTTTGATATTTTTGACGGTCCGGGCCCCCTAGGAAGCGCCAAGCGCCTGCAAGCCCATGGCGCGGCCTGGCAGGGCGCCATGATGCGGCAAAGGAAAAGCGCCGGTCATTCGGCCAGATACTCCCAATATAAAATATGGATCGAAGCGAGCAGCCGCCCTCGCCTTAACCGGAAACGCCCGGATCGCGGGCTCTTGAGCGATCAACGTGAATTGATCGTGCCGCGTGGACTCCCGAGGAATCCCAAGTGTTGCTGGGCGAGACCATTTCGTGTTTAGTTCCGCCGCAACAATCAAATTATGCCGGATCGATGAACTGGAGGAAGTGCCTATGAAGGTTTCGATTTCCGCCGTCGCTTTGGCCGCGGCCCTCGCGATCGGCCTTGCCTCGCCGGGATCGGCGCATCAGGAGGCCGCCGGCGATTTGAAGATCGGGCACCCCTGGATTCGCGCGGCGGCGGCGGACGCTCCCGGAACCTATGCCTGCATCATCGAGATCGAAAACGACGGCGACGAACCAGAGACTCTCCTCGGTGCCACCGTGGACGGAGCCGGCACCGGCGTCCTTTATCAAATTATCGAGAAAGATGGCAAATACAGTTCGAAGATCGTCGAACATGGGCTGCTGATTAAGCCGCATGGCAGCATCGAACTGCCCCCGACCGCGTATCAATTCAAGTTCGGCAAGATCAACAAGGCCCTGACCGAAGATTCCATGGTCGATGGCACGCTTGTGTTCGAGAAGTGGGGCGTATTGTTCAACGTGCCGATCCACTTCATGGTCGAGCAGGACGACACGGCGCCCAAGGAAAACGCGGCACCGGCGCAAGATGCAATGTGACCCAGGTATCTCCTTGAACATCTCCAGGCCGCCATTTCCGGGAGGGAGCGGGCCGTCCGCCGGCGCGGTTTGACAGGGTGGCGCTTGCTGGCGCCGATGCGTAGTTCTCCGCCTGCCATTCTGGCCGGCGCGGCGCGGGGCGCGCCGGCCAATTTCACTATGCCGGCGTGAGCACGGTAAGCATGGCTATCACCTGCCCCCCAAAGGCGGGCGCCCGCGGCACGTCCGAGCGGGGCGAATAACCGACAGCGAGGGCCATGCATGAACAAGTTTTTCCCCGACGCGCGCTCGGCTTTGGCTGACATTCTCAAGGACGGGATGACCGTCATGGCTGGGGGATTTGGGCTTTGCGGCATTCCGCAAATCCTGATCGCGGCCATTCGCGACCTCAAGATCAAGGATTTGACCGTGATCTCGAACAACGCGGGTACCGATGGCGCAGGCCTGGGGCTCCTCCTCGAGACACGACAGATCAGGAAGATGATCTCATCCTACGTCGGCGAGAACAAGCTTTTCGAGCGGCAGTATCTTTCCGGCGAACTCGAACTCGAATTCAATCCGCAAGGCACCCTGGCGGAGCGGATCCGGTCAGGCGGCGCGGGCATTCCGGCGTTTTTCACAAAAACGGGTGTTGGAACTGTTATTGCCGATGGGAAGGAGCTGCGCGACTTCGACGGCGGGGCCTATGTCATGGAGCGCGGCCTCGTCGCCGATGTCTCGATCGTCCACGCATATAAGGGTGACACGGGGGGCAATCTTGTCTATCGCAAGACGGCGCGCAACTTCAATCCGATGATGGCCACCGCCGGGAAGGTGACGGTCGCCGAGGTCGAGCATCTCGTTGCGGCGGGAGAAATCGATCCCGACGCGATCCATACGCCAGGCATTTTCGTCCAGCGCATCGTACATGCGCCGAACGCCATCAAACCGATCGAAAAGCGGACAACCCGTCCGCGCATCGCCGCTTAAGGGACACTCGCGATGGCCTGGACCAGGGATCAGATGGCGGCGCGCGCGGCCAAGGAATTGCGCGACGGATTTTATGTCAATCTCGGCATCGGCATTCCAACGCTTGTCTCGAATTGCATCCCGCCCGGCATGAATGTGCAATTGCAGAGCGAGAACGGCATGCTCGGCATGGGACCGTTTCCGTACGAAGGGGATGAAGACGCCGACCTCATCAATGCCGGCAAGCAGACGGTCACCGAACTCCCGACGACGAGCTATTTCTCTTCCGCCGATAGTTTCGGCATGATTCGCGGCGGGCATATCGATCTTGCGATTCTCGGCGCGATGGAAGTCAGCGAACGCGGCGATCTCGCCAATTGGATGATCCCCGGCAAAATGGTGAGAGGTATGGGCGGGGCGATGGACCTCGTCGCCGGCGTCAAACGTGTCGTCGTGGTCATGGAACACACCGCGAAGGGACAGCCGAAACTCCTGCATCACTGCACTCTGCCGCTGACCGGCACGGCGGTCATTGATCTCGTGATCACCGACCTCGCGGTTTTTTCGATCGACAAAGCGGGCATGACCCTGATCGAGCTCGCCGACGGCGTTACGCTCGACGAGATCAAGGACAAGACCGAGGCGAGTTTTGAGGTGGCGCCAAACCTCAAGACCAAGGCGGCGTGAAATCGAGCCTTATGGCGCTCGCGCGAAAACCAAGACATCGACGCGTTTGGCGCCTCCACGCAATAGCGCGCGCGCCGCCGCATTGACCGTCGCGCCCGAGGTCATGACGTCGTCGACAAGGACGATCGCGCGGCCTTCGACCCTTGCTCCCATCCCCTCGGTCATTTGAAATGCTCCCTGCAAGTTGAGCGCCCGCTGGGTGCGCGAAAGGCCGACCTGAGGCGGCGTCGGCTTGACCCGTGCGAGGATGAACGGATCGACCGGGACACCACATTGGGCAGAGATCGCTTGCGCCAAGGCATTGGCCTGATTGAATTGGCGGGCGGCAAGCCTGCGGCGATGCAAAGGGACCGGTACGAGGAGATCGGCCTCGACCAAAAGTTCGTTGCCGGCGCGGGCCATCCAAGCCCCGAGAGGCTTGGCTAATTCCATCCGGTCGCTGTATTTCAGCCGATGTACCAATTGCCGCACCGGCCCATCCTCGAAATGAGCTACCGCCCGGGCGCGGGCAAACACCGGAGGATTGGCGACCGCTTCGGGCGATAGAAGCCCTCCACTGCCGAGATCCATGGCGAAGGGCGTGCCCAGACGCTCGCAAAAAGGACGTTCGATAAACCGAACCTGCGCCCAACAGGCGGCGCAGAGCGAGCCCATGGCACCGGTGGATTGGCGGCAATTGAGGCACGCCGGGGGGAACATCGTGTCCGCTGCCGCGCGGGCGAGGCCGCGCAAAAGCGGCAATGCCCGGTCCACGGCGATATTTCCCAGCAAGTTGGAGAGAGCCCGCAAAGCAGGCTGCGCGGCGGCCATCGCGGCTCCCTTTATGGTGGTCCAAAAGCCAGCACTTCGCGCGTATAAATCTCACTGACTTCCGAGAAAGGTTCATGCGCGCCATTGTAAATCAAGGCGTGATGCTGGAAAAGCCGCCAAGGAATTGCCAATGCCGCTGCCGGTTTTTCGGCGAGCGGCGGCGCAAGCTCCCAGCCGTCGGAAAGCGGTTTCCATAGCATTTCGACCGATAAATTCTCCCGGACGGGCATCAAATCCCGCACCGCCTGGCCGAAAGGTGTATCGGTTGTTGTCAGCATATGGTTGATTTCCGCGCCGATCCGGCTTGGCACGTACCAATTATCAGCTTCGGCTAGGACGTGGCCGCCGCAGACAAGCTCGACATGCCGGTAGGTGACCTCCTCGCCGGGGCCGAGTTGAAGTCTTTGCCGCTGCTCAGGCGAGACAGGCTTCTCCGTACCAGTGATCCGCCTTGCGTGGACCACGGGTTCACTCGCCAGTTTGTGATCGGCGCACCATTTGGTGAGAACTTCGGTCGCGGTACAGGAGGCGCAAAGGAGGAGGGCGTTTAGAGATTCGATGAGGGCAAGCGCCTCGACACGCGCGAGAACCGTATCGGGCCAGGGCGCGCCTTTCCTCTCGAGGGCGGGGTCGGCGGAAATCGCGGAGGCGCAAAGGTTCAATGCCACTATTGTTCCGATCCAGCGACAGCACATGCCGGCGTTTCCATAGGGCAATTTGCGGGGCGGTGGCAAACGAACACTGCGCAACGGACTCCTTGATCCGGCCCTACCGGGCCCATCGATAGGGGGTGCTCAGTAGGACTTATCGGGTTGAATGGCGCTCCATCGGGATATAAGCAAAGGATGCGCCTTTCCTCTTCCGCCGCGCTCGCGCCGAGGCCGGCCCTCCTGGCAAACTCAATATCATGTTTCAAAGGCTTTATCGTTGGACCCTAAGCCTTGCCGAGAGCCGGCATGCGCCCTTGGCGCTCGGCGCTATCGCTTTCGCGGAAAGCTCGTTTTTTCCATTGCCGCCAGATACGATTTTGATCCCGATGTCTCTCGCCAAGCCGAAGCGCGCATGGGGCTATGCGCTGATCTGCACGGCGGGATCGGTCGCCGGTGCCCTGCTCGGCTATGCGATCGGCGCGCTTCTTTACGGGACAGTTGGAATATGGCTGATCAATCTTTACGGCTACGGCGCGCGCGTCGATGAAATGCGCGCGCTTTATGCGCAGTGGGGCTGGGCGGTTATCCTCTTGAAGGGCTTGACGCCAATTCCGTTCAAAATCGTGACGATCACGAGCGGGCTTCTGGCTTACAGTCTGCCGCTCTTCGTTCTCTTGTCTTTCCTCACACGCGGCGCGCGGTTTTTCTTCATCGCGGTGCTCCTGAAGCGCTATGGCGAACCGGTCAACGCCTTGCTCGACAAATATTTTGGCTGGTTTTTGGCAATCCTCGCGGTTGCCATCATGGCCGGCTTTTGGATCGCCGGGCGCCTGATTTGAACGCCTCGATGCCTCTTAAAAGTCCATGTGCCCTTGCCCTTGCGATCCTGGCGATCGCGGTCGCGTCAATCGCGGGAGTCTTCATCTTCGAGGCTCTCGGCTATGCGCCGTGCGAACTCTGCGTCAAGGAGCGAATTCCCTATTATGCCGCCATTCCAATTGCGGGCCTCGCGCTTTTGCTTTCCGCGCGAGGTCCAAGAAGTTTGTTGCCCGCGGCCCTGTCCATACTTGCCCTGATTTTCGCTGCGAGCGCGATTTTTGGCGCCTATCATGCCGGGATTGAGTGGGGATTTTGGCCTGGGCCTCTGGAGTGCTCCGGGCCAATCGATCGCGCTCCCTCGGGGAACGATTTCCTGAAGCAGTTGCAGAACTTCAAGCTCACGCGCTGCGATGTCCCGGCGCTGCGCATTCTTGGCCTGTCGCTTGCAGGCTGGAACGCGATTGTCTCGGCGGGCTTGGCGGCGCTCGCCGTGGCCGGCGCGCGCTCCCGGGGTTAAGCGGTATGCGCCGCTTGCGCCAAGGCATGCAATTAACAACGCGATAGCGAATCACGGCGCAGCGGCCCTCCTTTTTCAAGCTCCTCCACTTCGAGGCTTGGATTGTAAAAACTCCATGCCTCACCGCACAGCGACGGTTGCATTCCACACTGACCTCAATTCAACGGTTCTGCCCCGGTTGATATTGACCGCGATGCCTCCTGTTAGGCATTTTGGTTATGCCTTGGTTGGTTGCTTGCAGGCAATCCCCTTGTCCGTCAAATGCACCGCGAGTTCGCCCGAGCGGAACATTTCCCGGACAATGTCGCAGCCGCCGATGAATTCGCCCTTGACGTAAAGCTGGGGAATTGTCGGCCAGTCGGAAAATTCCTTGATTCCTTGGCGAATCTCGTCGTTCGCGAGGCAGTTCACTGGCTTGTAGGAGACCTCCAGGTAATTCAGGATTTGCACGACCTGGCCCGAAAATCCGCATTGCGGAAAGTCCGGCGTTCCTTTCATGAACAAGACAACGTCGTTGGTATCGATCGTCGATTGGATTTCACTCTTGATAACCATTGCCGGGTCCTTTCGGATAACGGATCGTTGTAGGAAGACGCGGTGAAACTTACGTCGGGGCACAGGTCTGAAGCTGCAGCGCATGCAGTTCGCTACCCATGGCGCCGCCGAGCGCTTTATAGACGAGCTGATGCTGTTGGAGCTTGGATTTGCCGGCGAATTCCGAGGAAACGATGATCGCCGCGTAATGGTTGTTGTCGCCCGCAAGGTCAGTGATTTGGACCTTTGCGTCCGGAATGCCCTGCTTGATCAGGCGCTCGATTTCAGACGATGGCATGGGCATCTTCTAACTTCCTCATTATCCTTCGCGTCTTTTCCGCATCAAGGATGCGCCCCCGCCATGTAGTCCGGAAGCCACCCTTCATGGACCCGCATCAGGTTGTCCAGCAATATGGCGTTCCCAAAGCCAAGGGTCAACGTACGCTGGCCGGTCACGCCGATGACTTCGCAGGCCACGCCCGCGGTTTCCGCTGCGTCCCGGATCGCATCCGTGCTTTCCAGCGTGGCCGTTACGATATACCGGGCCTGATCCTCGCCGAAGAGAAAGCCATGCTCCGGGAGCGGCGGCGAAACCTCGATCGAAGCTCCAATATCGCCCGCCATCGCCATCTCGGCGAGCGCCACCGCCAAACCGCCATCCGAAATGTCGTGCACGGCGGTGACCCTCTCGCTGGTGATGAGACCCCGCACAAAATTGCCATTGCGCCTTTCGGCCGCGAGATCGACTGGGGGCGGCGCGCCATCCTCGCGGCCGCAAATATCGCGCAAATAGAGGGACTGGCCGAGCCAGCCTGCCGTCTTTCCGATCACCAGAATTTTCTCGCCCGGACGCTTGAACGACAACGTCGCAGTCCGGCGCACATCTTCGACGAGCCCGACACCGCCGATCGCGGGGGTGGGGAGGATCGCGCGGCCGCTGCTCTCGTTATATAGCGACACATTGCCGGAAACGACCGGGAAATCGAGCGCCCGGCATGCCTCGCCGATCCCTCCGATACAGCCCACAAGCTGGCCCATGATCTCCGGTTTTTCCGGATTGCCGAAATTGAGATTGTCGGTGATGGCGCAGGGCAGGGCGCCGGCGGCGGTCAGGTTGCGCCAGGCTTCGGCGACGGCCTGTTTGGCCCCCTCGTAAGGGTCGGCCTCGCAGTAGCGCTGAGTCACATCGGTGGTAAGCGCCAAGCCCTTGAGGCCATCGCCAATCCTAATCACCGCCGCATCGCCGCCCGGCGGCTGCACCGTGTTGCCAAGGATCAAATGGTCGTATTGCTCAAAAATCCAGCGTTTGGAGCAAAGATCCGGAGATGCTAACAGGCGCAACAACGCCTTGGCATTAGAGATTGGCGCGGCGATTCTGGCCAAATCGATCGGCGCCCGTCGCGGCGAGGCGATATGCGGGCGATCGTAGAGGGGAGCCGATTCGCCAAGCTCTTTGATCGGCAGATCGGCTTTGAGCACGCCTTGATGCTTGACCGTGAATCGCCGCGTGCCGGTGGTCTCGCCGATGACCGCGAAATCGAGACCCCATTTGCGAAAAATCGCCTCCGCCACTTCTTCCTTGGCCGGATCGAGCACCATCAGCATCCGCTCCTGGCTTTCCGACAGCAGCATTTCATAAGCGGACATGCCGGCCTCGCGGCAAGGCACGCGATCGAGATCGAGTTCGATCCCGAGATTGCCCTTGGCGCCCATTTCGACCGCTGAGGAGGTGAGGCCCGCCGCGCCCATATCTTGGAGCGCGATGACCGCGCCGGTTTGCATCAATTCGAGGCACGCTTCGAGCAAGAGCTTTTCGGTGAAAGGATCGCCCACCTGCACCGTTGGGCGCTTTTCCTCCGCATCGGCCTCGAATGCAGCCGACGCCATGGTCGCGCCATGGATTCCGTCGCGGCCGGTTTTCGAGCCGAGATAAACGATCTCGTTACCGATTCCGCTGGCCTTGGCGTAGAAAATCTCGTTCCTGTTGGCGATGCCCACCGCCATGGCGTTGACGAGAATATTGCCGTCGTAGCTCTTGTCGAAATTCGTCGATCCGCCGACCGTCGGCACGCCAAAGCTGTTGCCGTAGGCGCCGATCCCAGCAACGACGCCCGCCACCAGATGGCGCGTGCGCGGATGATTTGGCGCGCCAAAACGCAACAGGTTTAGGCAGGCAACCGGACGCGCGCCCATGGCGAAAACATCGCGCAAAATTCCGCCAACCCCCGTCGCCGCGCCCTGAAAAGGTTCGATGAAGGAGGGGTGATTGTGGCTTTCCATCTTAAAGACGCAGGCGAGCCCGTCGGTGATGTCGATGACCCCGGCATTTTCGCCCGGCCCTTGGATGACCCATGGCGCCTTGGTGGGGAGCCGGCGCAGATGGATCCGCGACGATTTATAGGAACAATGCTCGTTCCACATCGCCGAGAAAATGCCGAGTTCGGTGAATGTTGGAGCCCGCCCGATGAGCGCGAGGATGCGCGCATATTCGTTAGGTTTTAGGCCATGCGCGGCAACGAGCTCGGGAGTGATTTTTGGTTCGCTTTGGGTCACGGTTGTGGTCCGCAATGAAAAGCCGGCTTGGGTTGCTGATGGACGCTGATAGCAGCATGGCGGAACCGCTTTGACGGAGAAGCGGATCTTCGCGATTTGACGTTGAAGGCAGGCCAAACACCTGCATGGGGCCTCCCGGGTTCGTCGATTCGAAATTCTCAGCTCGGAGACCCCTTTCCTTAACTCAAGCTCCCGTCCCATATCTAGCTGAGCCCGAACACCCTATTGCCAGGAGGATGGCGAGCGGCTAAGTCTCGCACCTGTTTCCGCGCTTCATTTCGTGAGGCGGGGGCGGTGATATCGGCCCCGGAGGGACCGTCCCGCCGGAGGCGCCCGTAGCTCAGCTGGATAGAGCACTAGACTACGAATCTAGGGGCCGGGAGTTCGAATCTCTCCGGGCGCGCCAAGCTTTTCAATATCTTATTCTATAGTGACCTTTTGAAAACAGCTTTCTAAAAGGGTTTTTCAAACGGTGTTTTGGGGAAAGTGGCGACGCCGGTCTTTAGGTATATGTTCGGCCGCTCGCGTTGCGGAGCCAAGTCACTTGCCGTTTTGGAGCGCGCTTGCGACCCCAAGCTTGCAAGGTTGGGGTCGAGGGTTTGAATCCCTTCTCCCGCTCCAATAAACCCAAGGAAATCAGGTGTTAAGCGCTCCCGGCGAAAAGCCGGTGAGCGGCAAGATACCGAACTCGTGCAGTCCGTTCACGGGCCGTCCTCTGCGGCGGAATGGCTAGCCTCTCCAGTGGTGGGGAGGCTTCGCTGTATCCATGCCCCCGACAAAAAAGGCCCCCGCGCGCTGACGCGGATGATGAGTGCTCAACGCATGGGGCGCGGCGGTTGGTGGCGACGTGTCCGGCTGCGATGTGATTTGCCCGGGGCCGTAGCACTCCCCGCAAGGCTGCTCTTTAAGTACCAAGATTGCCGAATCCGCGCCGGATGGCCGTCGCCCGCATATGAGATTTGCGAGGCGATTTCGCGTGGCTCCCCGGTCAGGCGAAGCTTTCCGAATGCGGAGGTCGAGGAACCGCAATATGCGGCGGCGGGTGATCGGGCGCTGGTTCTGTTCATTCGCGTACATATTGCTGCCGCTGAAATCAGCTGGAAGACTCCGGCACGTGGCTATTGGCGGATAAAGCGGGTGCTGCGTACGAACAAAGGGCAAGCCCAGACCGAAGCAGCAAAAGCGCCGGTCGCCTCAAGTCTCTGGCGCGCCCGGCAAAGGCATATTGCCAATGAACCAGGTCGCTTGGCTGATCCCTGCTCGTGGCAAATCCCTCGGCCCCTCCTCGCGATAGAGCCGTTAGGGCTTCATTAGGTTCATGACGACTCCTCACCGCCGAGCCATCTTGCGCAGCGCACGATAGCCGAACCGTCGGCGCTCGCCGGTGAGTTCGCGAGGCAGGTGTGGCGTCGCCGTGCCGTCCTTGCGCTTATAGGGGCACCGCCGACCGATTGACCTCGAGCAGCCTTGCACCTGAAGCGGCCCTTCGGACCCGTGCACAAAAATGGGTTCGCTTTCAACGTCAATAAATCTCAGCGGCACGCACGAAACTGCATTTTTAAGCACAATAATGATATTCATCAAAATACATTTGACAGTTATATGTTAAATATGATAAGTCGTCATACGTTAACATTTAACAAAAGGATTTATCATGCGGCACCGCAACATAACCTATGGTTGCGGCTTAGCTCCGCTATCCTCAGCCGCGCTTTCGATAGTCGCGAGGACGAAGGACGAGAAGCGCGGTACAACCGTTGATTTTTTAGCGAAATTGGCATTGTCGGCATGTTTGCTAACGGCGACCTCCTTAGGAGCGAGCGCGATAGGCAACCTGCCCGACCTCGTCCCCACCTCGCTTTCCTATAACAGCGCGACCGGCCTGTTCACCGTTGGCGTGAAAAATCAAGGTACAGTTGCTACGCCGTCGAACGTCGTCGTCGGCAACGGATTTTTTGTCGACGGCACTTACGTCAGCTGGGGAGCCGTTCCCGGTCCACTCGCTGCCGGCGCCTCGGTGAGCATTACTTCGTCCGGCGGAGGAGCCTACACGATCTCGCCGGGCACGCATACGATCAGCGTGGCGGTCGATGATGTCAACCGCATCCCCGAATCCAACGAAAACAACAACGGCCTCGCACAGACAATTACGGTAGGGGCCGGCAACCTGCCCGACCTCGTCCCCACCTCGCTTTCCTATAACAGCGCGACCGGCCTGTTCACCGTTGGCGTGAAAAATCAAGGCGCGGCCGCTACGCCGTCGAACGTCGTCGTCGGCAACGGATTTTTTGTCGACGGCACTTACGTCAGCTGGGGAGCCGTTCCCGGTCCACTCGCTGCCGGCGCCTCGGTGAGCATTACTTCGTCCGGCGGAGGAGCCTACACGATCTCGCCGGGCACGCATACGATCAGCGTGGCGGTCGATGATGTCAACCGCATCCCCGAATCCAACGAAAACAACAACGGCCTCGCACAGACAATTACGGTAGGATCGCCGCCTCCGCCTCCTCCGCCGCCGCCAACCCGAATCTGCAACCCTCCCACCAATGCGTACGACACAAGTTCCCAATTCATTTTTTACCCCGGGTCACCGATAAATTGGACGTTTCCCGCCATTGGATCGAACGCCAACTATACAATAGCAGATGCGTATGGAAATACGCTGCTCTCGGGAACGCTCAATGGCGCGAATACGGGCGTAAAATATACGCCGCCGGCAGGGACTGGATTTTATCGCCTCAATATATATAGCCCGTCCGGTTCCTTGATTCGGATGCTGACCGCGGCGACCCTCCCGCTCCCGTGCAATTGGTCTATTGGCCGTAACGCATTCGGCGCTGGCACATGGGGATGGGGTTCATGGGGGTTCAACCAAATGTATTTGGCCCGATTTGGGTTTTCTTGGCGGCGCGGCGAACTCGATACGATCGGTTTGAAATGGCCCGCAAGCCAGACGACAATTCCGGCGGGAACGGCTAATTTGACGGCCTACCAAAGCAATATGCAAACCTATATAGCAAATCCTGCCAACGACACCTTTGATCTTGATGCGCCGGAACTTTGGAATGAACCGACCGGCTCCGGCTTTCTTAATGTTCCGGCAAAGTACTCATGGAATCAATACGTGGCGGCTTTCCGGGCCGCGCGGGCCGGAATTTTGGCAGCCAAGCCGACTTGGCGTGTTGCCATGAACCAGCTCGATTCGGGGGGCTTCTCCGCGGTCAATGCGGCCGGTGGGTCGAACCTCTATGATATCATGGCCTGGCATCCGTATTCGGCCTCGACGTGGCGGAACGAGTGCAAGAGCGCGGAGCAGTCTGGTCCATGGATTTACGGAACAGACTTGTTGAGCAATTTCGAGATTGCCCGGACGCAAGTTCCTTTCAAGGAATCCTGGAGCACCGAGTTTGGATGGCCGACCGCGCCCGGTTATGGATGGTCATGCACGGAATTGCAGCAAGCAAAATTCATTGTCCGGTCGGCGCTGTTGCAATTGGGCCAAGGCTTCACTCACGTGCTTCCGTTCTCTCTGACGAACGTCAGTTTCTGGGACGTGCAATCCGGGAGTTTCGGCCTGAACTATGGTGATGGTAATCTCCGCCCGACCATGCCAAAGGCTTCAATGGTCTCCTATGCGGTACTCGCGCAAACGATTGACGATCTGCCTTATGTTGGGCGGTTTGCTTGTGGCGTGAATTGCGCTGAGTTTCTCTTCGGCAATTCATCGGCGAGCGTTCTGGTGTTTTGGAATCCGCAAAGCCAGCAGGCGTTCTCGATTGCCTCGGCATTGCCGGCTGGAACCGCCGAAATCGGTCTATTTGGTTCGCGCCGCAATGTCGGCGGAGCGGCTTATTCGGTGCGGATGAGCGACACGCCGACCTATCTTGTTTTTAATGGAATAGCTCCAGCGCAGGTGGTGTCGCTCATCACGCAACCATACATAACCGGCCGGGCAAAGGGAATTTTCTCTGGGGTGACGCAGTAGAGGATCTGGTCTGCGCTAAAGGGCTGGCCGACTTGAACGTGGACACCCTTAATCAATCTATGCAGACGCTTGGAGTTGCCGTTGGCAAATTAATCCAAGTTGAACTGGGGTCTGGCCCTTTGAGAAAGGACCAGACGGCGTCTGCTCATCTCCGAAGCCGGGAAGGCTTCGCCGTGAACCACAAGCGCCTTTTCCGCATCTACCGGGAGGAACGGCTCATGGTGCGCAAACGGGGCGGCCGCAAAGGGCTCGCGGCATGAGGGCGCCGAAGCCGGTCCCCTTGGCTCCGAACGACCGCTGGTCGCTGGATTTCGTCTCCGATCAGTTCGTCTGCGGGCGGCGTTTCCGGATTCTCGCCGCCTTCGACGACTGCACGCCTAGCGGCGGTGGCCGACACATCGCTCTCGGGCCTAAGAGTTGACCGCGAGCTCGATCTTCTGATCGCATGGCGCGGTAGATCTAAGACCATTGTCAGCGACAACGGCGCTGAGCTAACCAGCAACGCCATCTTTTGTTGGGCAAAGCAAACCGAGGTCGATTGGCACTACTACATCGATCCCCGAAAGCCTGGTTCAGAACGCCTTCATCGAGAGCTTCAATGGACGCTCGCGCGACGAATTCCTAAACGAGACCTTATTCAGGTCACTGATGCAGGCACGCCAGGCGCTCGAACAATGGCGCTGCGACTACACTCGCATCGGCTGGCTTGCGCCAGCCATCTACGCCACAACTTTCTCACCGCCACCGGGCCGAAGCGCTGCGCTCCGCAATGGCTCCGCGCATTGGCCCGTGGCTGCAACCGTTGTATAATGGCAGCAACTGCAGACTCTAGCCGCAACTGGATGAAGGTTGGGGTCAACGTCAGAGTGGGAAAATGGGAAAGAGAAAAATATTGTACATCGGAGTGGGTAATCCGCTAAACCCTCGTAACGGGATGGATTTGGTTCTGGAGGCTCACCTCGACGAGATTTCCACGTTATCGGACGCCGATTTAGCCGGCCTCTTTGTTTCGCCCATGCTTAATGGTGACGGATTATTGCAGCCGACCCGGTGGTTGCCCCAAATAACCGCTTTCCTTGCCGATACTCGGTTCGGCCTGCCGGTTTCCTTATTGCTGCTGCAGAAGGTTTTGTTCATCTTATGCGGTGGTTTCCTGCCTGCATATGAATTCAAATCCAAAGAGGCGCGCCGCTTTATCGGCCGGTTTCTGCGCGAGAGACCCGATTGCATTATCATTGACCATTTTTACTCCCTTGTGAACGTTGGTATTTTGCAGCTTGTCCATGCAGTGATTATTTATAAATGCCGGCTAGTTTATATTGCGCACGATGCCACACCAATTCTGTTGCGAGACATCGGGAGACTAAAAGGAGGATTAGCAGCTCACCTGATTTATGCAATTCAATCGATGCAAGCATGGCTCGTAGAGATATTACTTTGCCAGCTAGCCTCTCTCGTCGTTTTTCTATCTGCGTTCGATCAGGTTTGGTATGATCGTTGGGCGGGTTCTCGGAGCCTCGCGCTGTGCCCGTTGATCCGGAGAGGCGAGCCGACGCTACGGGAGCATAACGAGCCCTTCGCACCTCAGTTTCTTTTTGTTGGGTCACCCGATTTTCCTCCTAACGCGTTCGCAATTCGGTGGATCTGTACAACCCTGGCTCCACAACTTTACGCCAAATCACCTCAAGTCTTGATCCTATTGGCGGGCAAGGGGGTTGAAAAGTTACCCTGGGCCATTGCGCCTAATATCAAGCCACTTGGCTTTGTGAGCGAGCCTGAGCTGCTCCAGCTTCTCAAGAGTTCCGCAGGCATAATTTGTCCAATCACGCACGGAAGCGGCCTCAAGATCAAAATCTTGGAGGCGTTTTCGTCTGGTTGCCCTGTATTTGCAACAGAGGAATCTCAACACGGCTTCGAGTTCATGCAAGTAGCGCCGATGCTGTGGCTCGACGATGTTGAAATGACTTCATCTCTTATGGCTCAATTCGCAGCTGATTTGGATTGGCAGCGCAAGGTTCGAAAATCAATTGCAGAGAAGTGGACGAAATACGAGAAATTCAGGCAACTGGCATTAGCGAAAAGTATACAGGCCATATGGTCCGGCGTAGGCTTTGAACAATATAAATGGGAAACACCGGAATCATAGAATTTTGGTCACCGGCGGCAATGCGCCACGGGACGGGCCCCGCGACGGGTTCGTTGCCGCAAAGTCAACCCCGCTGCAAGTCCCATCCGGGACAAGGGTCTGCTCCCTTGCTCGCTTCTTGCCGCCGATTCGGCTTCGGCTGCCTTCAAATTTACGTTCTTTAGGGCGTAGACCCATAAACGCATAACCTGAGGCGGACGGAGATGATGCCCGCTGGAATGTCTGCTATGCACAACCCAGACCAAATACGAGTGACCCACCGGTGAAACACAGTTGACCTTGGCCGCGCTATGCGCCTTTCCCTCCCCCTCTCGCTCGCGCAGTCCCGCTCCTGGCGGCGGGTGTTTCGCAAGTAGAGGTGCCCTATGAAAATTAGCGTTTCGCGCCAAACCGCCGCGCTGATCGCGATCGTTGTGGTCGTGACATTTGGCCTTTTGGTTTTTTCGGCTCCCGCGCGGCCCAAAGTCGCCGCCGCCGGACCGGAATCCGGTATCGCGGCGGCTTGCAGTCCCGGCAGCCGCACCGGTCACGCGGATCTCAACGACAATTTGCAAACCTCCGACAGGCTTACAATCGCCGTGCGCACGCCGAGTAATTATGATCCGACACGGGCGTATCCGCTGCTCGTCGTCTTCCCGCCGGCAGGATTTAACCGGCGCCAGTCGGAGATTTTCTACGATCTAACGACCGAGGCGACGCGGCGGGGTTTCATCGTCGCCTACAGCGATCATGTGGTTCTGTCCCCCACGGCAGTCTCGCGACAGGCGAAGGTGGCTGCGACCGTCGCGAGCTTTTTCTGTGTCGATGAAGCTTCGATCGCTTATCTCGGCCACTCCGATGGTGGCTCCGTGGCCGAGGGCATCCCTGCCTACGTCCCCAAAGCCGGCGCCGCGCCACACAGCATCGTCGCGAGCGCCGCGGGGATCACGAGCGAAGACCTCGCGACGATGGCATGTCCGTCAATCCCGGCTGTGTTGATCGTCCACAGCCGCGCCGATGAGCGCTTCCCGGGCTTCGGCCGCGGCGCCGCGGCCTATTGGGGGCGGTGTGCGGCCTGCGCGCCGCAAAATCTTGCCGCGCTTGCCGATGGCTGCCAGGACTTCTCGGAATGTGCCGCAGGACGGCGCGTCACCTATTGCGAGACATCCCTGCCGCATAAGCGCTGGCCTTCGATGAATAGTGCGATGCTTGATTTCATTCAGGGCGGCAAGGCCAAGCCGCCATAGGGCTTGGGGGGCGTTGCGAGCAAGGAGTACGCTGAGTTTCGCGGCGGTTGGCGCCGCTGCGATTTTGTGATTGGACGCCTCTGCTCACGTTGAATGGAAACAGGCGGCGGTTAACCACCGTCCATCCAGGGTCCCCTTCTCGCTAGCCGTGCCGGCGAGCCGCGGCCGGCTCTGGCGGCCATCGGTTTTTGCGGCGGCTTCGATATCATGAAACCTAGGATCGCGAAGTTCCGTAGTCAGGGGCCAACACCGCTTCAGCGAAACTGAATATGCGCCTATGTCTCGGAGCAAAACCTCACGGCCGATCCGTCGGACGGTCGTGTTCGTCATCCGCGAGCGGACGAGAGGCCCGCGCGCGTGTGACGGCGCCTAATCAAGAGGGCTGGCCGAAACTGAAAATGGACGCTTCTATCTGGCCTATCTATGTTTCTGGAGTTATCTTCGCGCGCTTACGCCACGCAGGCTCCGCAAAATTACAATAGTGATTAACTGCACCAGGCCCCAAGCCGCAATTCAAACTAAACCATTACCGGCCCTTAAGCCCTGCCCTAGCCTACTTCCGCTAGGAGCGAAAGCTGGGCCTTGGTGTCGCCGCCGGTATCGGTGAGTTGGGTCGGATAATCCCCGGTGAAACAATGGTCTGTGTATTGCGGCCGGACCGGATCGCGGCCTTTCTCGCCCATGGCCCGGTAAATGCCGTCGACGGAAAGAAAGGCAAGCGAATCGCAGCCGATATAGGCGCGCATTTCGTCGAGCGTATGGGTCGCGGCGAGCAATTTGTCGCGCTCCGGCGTATCGATACCGTAATAGTCGGGATGAGTAATCGGCGGCGAAGAAATCCGGAAATGGATCTCGCGCGCGCCGGCCTCGCGCATCATGTGCACGATTTTCACGGACGTCGTCCCGCGCACGATCGAGTTGTCGATAAGCACGATTTGTTTGTCCGCGACGACCGCGCGATTGGCGCTATGTTTCAAGCGCACGCCCAATTCCCGCACGGATTGGAAAGGCTGAATGAACGTTCGCCCGACATAATGATTGCGGATAATGCCGAGTTCAAAAGGAATGCCGGAACGCTGCGCGAAGCCGAGCGCCGCCGGGACGCCGGAATCGGGGACCGGCACGACGACATCGGCCAGAACCGGCGCCTCTCGTGCGAGTTCCGCGCCCATCGCCTTGCGAACGTTGTATACGGGCTTTCCGTGCACGATCGAATCAGGCCGGGCGAAATAAATGTATTCGAAAATGCAGGGGCGCACGGGCCGCGGCGGAAACGGCCGCAGGCTCTCGATCCCCTCGCCGGAAATTACGACGACCTCGCCATTTCCGATATCGCGCAGGAAACGCGCGCCGATAATGTCGAGTGCGCAAGTTTCCGAGGCGAGAATGTAACGTCCATCGAGCTCGCCAAGGACGAGAGGTCTGATTCCCAATGGATCGCGGGCGCCAATCAACTTCTTGTTGCTGAGCGCCACCAGGGAATATGCGCCCTCAATCGAGCGCAAGGCCTCGACGAACCGATCGACGAGGTAAGGACGCCTGCTGCGGGCGACGAGATGAAGAATAGCCTCGGTATCGGAGGTTGATTGATAGATCGCACCGCTTTGCACAAGATCGTGGCGCAGGGTCAGGCCATTGGTGAGATTGCCATTATGTGCGATCGCGAAACCGCCCGCGTTAAGTTCCGCGAAAAGAGGCTGGACATTGCGGAGAATGGTCTCGCCCGCCGTCGAATAACGCACATGTCCGATGGCCGACTTGCCGGGCAGACGTTCGATCGCCGACGCCTTGGAGAAATGATCGCCGACAAGGCCTAGCCGCCGCTCGGAATTAAATCTTTGCCCATCGAACGTTACGATGCCCGCCGCCTCCTGGCCGCGGTGTTGCAAAGCATGCAGTCCAAGAGCGGTGATGGCGGCGGCATCGGGATGGCCGAAAATTCCGAAAATTCCGCATTCCTCACGCAGACGATCGGCGTCAAGATCAAAGCCAGCGGCTCCGGGGTAAAAACCCCGCCCCTCCACTGACCGGCGGCCGAAATCAAGGCTCTGTCCAACGTCCTCCGTTTCACCCATCAGCGGCTCCTAAAAGCTCAGGCGTGACGCGAAACTCAAGATATCG
Organism: uncultured Alphaproteobacteria bacterium; assembly: GCA_963808645.1. GTDB lineage: Bacteria > Pseudomonadota > Alphaproteobacteria > Rhizobiales > Beijerinckiaceae > Methylocapsa. Next base: position 363,625 of record CAWEGU010000015.1, on the reverse strand, counting down.
CGCGGAGCTTAAAGACTTTGGACCATTATCCGATTCTCGATAATCAAAATAGGGCAGGGGCACCGATGCCGTAAGAGATACATAATCGAACTTGACGGGAGTGTCAGCTCTAAGCCGTTGTAAAGATCAAGCTCGTACGAGCGCGCGCTTCCAAGAGTCCCGCCAAACCGGAAGGGTGTTCGCAGCAATCGGTGGCGGCGGCTTGGGGTCCCGGCCAAACGCCCCTGTCGCCCCAAATTTTCCAGCGCCCGTGCTTACGTCCCCTTGCCGGTCTCGGCGTTTTTTGGTTCCTGATCCGTGTCGGGGACGGTCTCCTCGCTGGCGCCGGCGGATTTTGGCTTCTTGAATTTGTTCAAAAGCCCTTCCGGATCGTCCGGCAGAACCGCCATGAGCTGGTCGCCGGTCGCCTGCAAAAGGGATCTTGTGCGCGCGGTTTTGACCCATCCTGGCTGGGATTGCGCGGGCACGAGCCAATTGAAGAACACAAAGGCGATGACGCATAGGAGCAGCCCGCGAACCGCGCCGAACAGGAATCCGAGCGACCGGTCGAGCGCGCCGATCTTGGAATTGAGAATGGCATCCGACAATTTGATGGTAATCAAGGATACGGCGATCAACGCCACCAAGAATACGATGGCGGCGGCCAGTCCCCGCGTGATGTTCTCGTTGAGATCGGGTTTGATATAAGTTTTGATATAAGGCATGAGGAGCGGATGAAAATAGAAAGCGGCCAGTGCCGCCGCGCCCCAAGCCGCAATGGCAAGAACTTCGCGGGTAAAGCCGCGCAACATCGCCAGAAAAGCGGAAATCAAAACGACGACGATCAAGCCGAGATCGAGATAGGATGGCATTGGTTTGGCCTCTCCGCCAGAAGCGCAATTCCTGTTCGCGGCTGGCGGGCGCGAAGGTGGCGAGAGTTGCCGAACCTGATGGCTTTTCCCTTAATAATCGAATAATAATCGAAACAAAGCAAGGGCAATAATGTCGGCTTTATCGCAGCGGCGTTACATGGACCTTGTCGCCGATATCCTTATTGATCAATTCCTCGCCGCCGCACACCAGGACCTCGTCTCCGATATTCCAAAGTACCGTGTCCGAAATACCGTCCGAACTCAACTTCGTAGATGCCGCCCGATTCGAGAACGACGACGCTCCCGCCGCGCACGATGCTACTGATCGTCTCTTCCCCGCAGCCGCCGGCATGGACAGGGCTTATAAACGTAGCAGCGGCCGCCAACAGAAGTCTCTTCATCATCCACCGTCTTAATAGGTTTGGATAGGGTTTGGCTTCGCCCTCAAACCCGGTAAAATCTCAGCCGCGCTTCGCCGGCATGGTGGCCTTCTTCGGCTGCCTATCCCCAGGCGCTATTCCGGCGACGAGGCTGGAAACATCGGCGCAACTTTGCAGCGTGAGATCTCTTATTGGGGCGTCCCCGTTCTCCGGCGGGCCGTGAGGTACTGTGGCACGGCAAAAGCCTAGTTTCGCGGCTTCCTTGAGCCGCGCCAGGGCATGCGCGACCGGCCGGATCGCCCCCGAAAGGGCAATCTCGCCAAAGTACACCGAATCGGCGGCGAGGCTCAACCCGCTCAAGGAGGACACAAGCGCCGCCGCGGCGGCGAGATCGGCGGCCGGTTCGCCGACACGCAGGCCCCCCGCGACATTGAGATAAATGTCGTATGGCCCGAGCTTGACGCCGGCCCGCGCTTCGAGAACGGCGACAACCATGGCGAGCCGCGCATTATCCCAGCCGACGACCGTGCGGCGCGGCGTGCCGAGCGGGCTCGGCGCGACAAGAGCCTGGAATTCGACGAGCAGCGGCCTTGTTCCCTCCATCCCGGCGAACACGGCGGCGCCGGGTGCCGTGGCATCCCGTGACGACAAAAACAATGCGGAAGGGTTGGCGACCTCGGCGAGCCCACGCCCAGTCATTTCAAAAACGCCGATCTCGTCGGTCGGGCCGAAACGGTTTTTTACCGCGCGGAGGATGCGGAAGTTCCGCCCGCCCTCGCCTTCGAACGAGATCACCGCGTCGACCATATGTTCGACGACGCGGGGACCGGCGATCTGACCGTCCTTGGTAACATGCCCGACAAGGATCACGGCCGCCCCGGTTGCCTTCGCGAAACGGACCAGCGCTTGCGCCGCGCCACGCACCTGGCCGACCGTGCCCGGGGTCGATTCGATAAGCTCGGTCCACATCGTCTGGATGGAATTGATAACGACAAGGGAAGGGCGCTTGCCATCGGAGAGTGTCGCGACAATATCCTCGACGCCCGTCTCGGCGGCGAGTTCGACCGGCGCCGCCGCAAGGCCAAGCCGCAAGGCGCGCAGGCGGACCTGATCGACTGCCTCCTCGCCGGAAATATAGACGACGCGCCGGTCTTTCGCGGCAAGCGCGGCGCAGGCTTGAATGACCAGCGTCGATTTGCCGATACCAGGCTCGCCAGCAAGCAAAATAACCGAGCCCGGCACGAAACCACCGCCGGTCACCCGGTCGAGTTCGGCTATGCCGGTGGTGATGCGCGGGGCGGCTGGGTAGTTTTTGTCAATCAGGCTCGAGAGACCAAAAACGCGGCCCTTGTGCGCGCCTTGCGTGGCTCTCGCGCCGATCCCTGAGGATGCGCTTTCCTCGGCGATGGTGTTCCACTCGCCGCAGGCGTCGCAGCGGCCCTGCCAGCGCTGGCTGACCGCGCCGCAATCCTGGCAAACGAAGGAGGAGCGAGGTTGGGCCATTAGCACCTTGCGATAGCTGTCGAGCGTTGTCTCAAGTAGGTCTCGCGGATCGAATTGTTGGTTCTCGAAGGTAAAGCTCATCAAGCAAGGCTCGAAAGAAGGTGGTCCCCTGTGCATCCATATCGACGGCGGCGGATATGCGTTGTCCCTGCGGCCTGGCACTATTAATGCGGATAAGCCAAGCACCCTCGACCAAACCTTGATTCCAGAGAGGCACTTTCGGGATGGCTATCTTCCGAAGATTCGACTCGAAGTGATCACTCCATGTACCGCTACCCTCGCGGCGCGTGGAATCCTCTTTTTCGTCCATGATGACGACATAGCCGATGACAAGTTCCGGCGATAGTTGCTGTACATTCGCCGCTTCGCCCATAAAGTCGTCAAGGCGATTGGGGACGGTCCCGGCCAAATTCTTTAATATCGATTTCAAGGAGATTAGTAACCGTGGCTTTCCGGCGAGGACATAGGCAAGATCCCAATCTTTTTGACGACCCAGTCCACGGATTCCAACTTCGTTCGCCTTGCCGCCACGAACCCCCCGGCAGACCTTCGCGATCGAATGCCTCTATGCAGAACTGGGCAAATAGATGAAGCCTTCCAGGGTCTTGCGTCGGGCGTCTAAGCAGATCATCGACAGCATCGGATAAAGAGACCGACATCAGGCAAGAACAGCTTCGCAGCTACCATATAGGCGCGGCTGATCCAGCTCTTTCCGTACGCGCTCCCACCCAAGCTTTAGATATTTCGGCTCAATTTCATTGCCGATAGAGTTTCGTCCCGCGCGGACTGCAGCAATCGTCGTTTAACCTGTCCCGAGAAATGGATCAAGAACCATGTCTCCGGCGAAAGAGAACATGCGTATAAGGCGTTCGGCTAATTCCACCGATGAATTCTTCGCTTCCCGCGCGGGGGAGCGAGGTTGAGCCATTAGCGCCTTGGCATAGCTGTCGAGCGGGTGGAACTAATTTAGCATCAACGGAGCGCGCATTGTCTCAACCAGGCATTGCGGATCGATTGTTGTTTCTCGAAGGTAAAGCTCATCCACATCGCCCGCCAAGCGGGTCGAGGGCCGTACGCTGGCGCGGAGCCCGCCGAGCGTTCAATATTTGCGGACGAGGTTGACGAGTTTGCCCTGAATGCGGACCCGGTCGGGGCCGAAAATGCGCGTCTCATAAGCCGGATTGGCGGCTTCTAGCGCAATTGAGGCGCCGCGCCTGCGCAGCCGTTTCAAGGTCGCTTCTTCGTCGTCGATCAAGGCGACCACGATGTCGCCGGTTTCGGCGGTATCCTGTTTGCGAATCACCACGGTATCGTTGTCGAATATGCCCGCGTCGATCATCGAATCGCCGCGCACCTCGAGTGCATAATAGTCTCCTGGCGGCAACATGTCCGGCGGCAGGCTGATTGTGTGGCTGCGGTTTTGCAGGGCCGCGATCGGCGTCCCCGCGGCGATCCGGCCCATGACCGGGATCGCGATCGGCGAGCGTTCGAGGTCGTCGCCGGAGTCGCTCTGCACCCAGGCGCGGACTCGGCCGAGAGTTCCCTCGATGACGCTCGGCGCGAACCTTTTGCTCCGGCCGCCATCGGCCGGCGTCGAAGAGTCCGGCAAGCGCAAAACCTCGAGAGCGCGCGCGCGATTAGGCAGGCGGCGGATAAAGCCGCGTTCCTCGAGCGCGATGATCAGCCGGTAAATCCCTGATTTAGAGCGCAAAAACAAGGCGTCCTTCATCTCGTCGAAGGAGGGCGGAACTCCGGTCTCCTTCAGGCGCTCGTGAATGAAGCGCAATAGCTCGCTTTGCTTTTTCGTCAACATGGACCGGGTCCTCTTTGGTGCCGCCCTGCGGGTGCGCCGCGCCCGCGCTGCGGCCCGGCGCGAACTCGTTATTGCACAAACGGTGAACGAACAATATACGTTCCCGCTGCGTTCCGCAAGCCCCTAGGCGATGTTATACATTGCATACCTAAATGCGAAGCCATAGTCCGGCAATTTTTTTGTGACGCGTTGTCACAAACCCAAGTTCGACCTTGTTTGCAAAAAGGCAATAGCTAGCCCATGGCTTGTGTCCGTGACGCCTCATTCCATATGTCAAGAGAAAAAAGCGTGATTTCCCCGTTATTCCATGCTATCCACAGGGAATAATTATTCAATCTTGACAGTGGCGCGGCCATCATAGGGGAAGAGGAAACGGGGCAGGCCCTTTTAAGGGAGGCGCGCTCTGAGAATGCAAAAAAGCAGCAAGCGCGTTGGAAAAGGTAGGCCACCATGACCATCATATCTCATACAGTCTATTATACGACCGCGGAAGATGGTACCTTCCTTGTGGCTTCTATCGACACGCCTCGATTTTGCGTAGGCGGCGCGACACAGGAGGAAGCATTCGGAAAAGCGAAGCGCGCCCTTGACTATTATGAGAGCATTAAAGATAAATTTCGTAATATCTCTCCTAGAGAAACTCGCGTAATTAGCCCATTCTACCAGGAAAAGGAGCTGTGCGCAGACTGAAAACGGCAGGTTTATGGATCCGCACATACCGCTAACTTGCTTCAGCGGGATAATCCCCTATTTTTTTGTCAGGATCGATCATCTAACAGATGATGTTCAACTCGTTTCAAATGATGCGCCGCGATTTATTATTGTGGATGATTTGAACGATGCCCGGAATATGAGTCGTGGTGGATCACTAATTAAAGGGCCGCGTCGGCAATAATGCCTTGCCGCTATGATTATTCATATTTTTTTGCCATGATTAGGGAGCTGGCGAGGCGGCACAATCTTTCCGAAGGCGCGCTCGAAAGTCTCGCCAGTCTCATCCATGCCAGCGTTCCGAGCGGCTTCGATGAACCGCTCGGATTGAGTCGGATCACTTCGGTTTATTTTTGGCTTTGGCCTTCGCTTGTGATTCGCGTTTGCGCTTGGCTTTCTTGCCATAGGGTCTCTCAGTGGTGAGGCATTCGATAAGTCAGCCTCTTGCCGACGATGCCTTTTAAAGCGATATCGGCGCGCACTGCATCATCTATGCCGAGTTTGACGCGATTGGAATACCGAAAATCAAACTCCGCGAGATAGCGATGCAAGTGCCTCTCGCTGCAATGCTGATAAACACCCTTCATGCCACGTTTGAAGATGGAGAAATAGCCTTCGACAGTTTTGGTGGACCACATATGGGGCTTTCCGTCCAGGAATGTCACGGCGTTTGTGTAGCGGACATATTCGTCTTTGCTATGATTGACAGAAGCATGCCGAGCAAAGTCATCGCCAAGCTTGTTATATGCTGAGAATTCATCGGTCATCACGCCGCTTTTCTGAGTGACGTTAGCTCTGATAATCGGGAGCAATGTCGCCATGGTTGTGCCTTCCACATGGAAGGTGCGAGCAGAGCCGCCGCGCTCGACAAGAGCTAACACGGTGTTGCGATATTGGTTGTGTTGCCCTGGGCCGAGGTGTGTCGGCGCACCATCAATGCGGCCCTGTAGGGTTTCGTCGATTTCGACGGTCTTCCCGGCGCCGCCCATTGGCTCGACACCAACAACTCGCATGGCCTCGCGAATGCGATGCGACATGAACCAAGCGGTTTTGAGAGTTACGCCAAGAGTCCGGTGAAGCTGGTTGCTCGAAATACCCTTCTTCGAAGCGGTCATGAATGCCATCGCTTGCAGCCAATAGCGCAGCGGTACATGACTCGCCTCAAACACAGTCCCGATGCGGACGGTGAATGGCTTGTAGCATTGATAGCATTTGTATAGCCCAAGCCGAGTTGTCTTGCCCTTCATTTTGCCGATGCGCTCTACGCCACCGCAATGCGGGCAAGTCGGGCCATCTGACCATACGCGAGACTCGATAAAAGCGAAGGCTGCGGCTTCGTCATGAAAATGCTTGGCGGAAATGGTCGAAGACATGGCTAACTCCTTATGAGTTAAACCATAGCAGGATTTTTAGGTATGTCAAGTATAGTAGCGCCAGCCCCTATTCGCCATCTCCCGCGGCCTCGGCGATGTCCGCAACCTCTTCCTGGCAAGCGAGAGGCGGCGAGCCGTGGCTCGACGGCGCACGCCGCGAACGCCTTGGCGAACGGGACGAGAAAATCCGATGCAGGATAGACGGTTCGAATCGTTCACCTCGATCGTTTGAGGAGAGCGATCGCTTTTCGGCCACCTGGCGCTAGCGGCGGGACGCCATGGCCGCCGGCAAGTTGCCCGCAACCTCCGCCCAGGCTCTCGCCGCGTTGACAGGGAGTTCAGCGGCTCCTAGGGTGCGGCTTCAAGCTTCCGCGCCGGACTCTCGCGGGCCTCCTTTCCCGGCGGCGCAAGGACGTGGGACACCTGTAAGGCAGGACATGAACGGCTTTATCCATGCTCCGGCAACCCGGCCGGTTCCAATCCCCATCCGCGAAATTCTCCCTTGGGCTGCATTCGCCACAGTTCTCGCGCTCCTGTTGATCTATTTTATAGGCGCCGAGCAGGGCGCGACGGCGCTGATCTCCGGCCATTACGTCCATGAATATGTGCATGACGGGCGCCATCTTCTGGCTTTTCCCTGTCATTAAAGGGCGGGCGGTGGTGAGCGGTCTTCTTCTGCGCGGACTGCTTGCCGGCATTCTCGCGGGTCTTCTTGCGGCGGGCTTTTCATTTCTCGCGGGCGAGCCCTCAGTTGAACGCGCCATTGCCTTCGAGACCGCCGCGGAACAGGCATCCGCGCAATCATCCGAGCCTGCAATCGTAGGCCGGAGCGTGCAGCGCGGCGCTGGGCTCTTGACCGCCTATATCGTCTATGGCGCCGCCATCGGCGGCCTGTTCAGCCTGGTTTTCGCGCTGGCGTATGGGCGGGTAAATGGTTTTGATCCGAAAGCTCTTTCGGCGCTCCTGGCCTTGGCCGGCTTTGTCGCGATGGTGCTCGTGCCGGAGCTGAAATATCCGGCCAATCCGCCGGCGATCGGCGCGCCTGAGACGATCGGCGCGCGCACCGCGCTTTATTTTGCCATGCTCGCGATTTCCCTCCTTGCAATGATTCTCGCCGCGACGCTCGCCCCGGCCTTTTCGGCAAGGCTCGGCTCCTGGAACGGCGCGCTTGTTGCGGCCGCCGTCTTCGTCGCGGTGGCCGGCATCGCGGCCCTGGCGCTGCCGCCAGTCGATGAAGTTCCAGCTAATTTTCCGGCTAGCGTCTTGTGGAATTTCCGCCTGGCGTCGATCGGCGCACGCGCGGTCTTATGGGCATCGCTCGGGCTAACGTTCGGTTATATGGCGCAAATTTGGCTTCGCGGCGGCAAGCCAGGCCGCGCTTAACCTTCCTTCAGCAAGAGCCTTGCTTATAAGGATGATCGCCGCATGATTCGCGACACCATCGCCTCCGCCGGCGAGCATTTTCTGATCGGCCTTCGGCCGACGCCGGTCCTCGGCGATCACGATCGCGCGCTTCTTAGCGATTTGCGCCCGGCTGGCGTCATTTTCTTCAAGAGCAATTTCCGCCATGATCTACCCTATGAAGCCTGGCTCGAGAACCACGCGCGGCTAATTGCCGATATTCGTGCCGCAACTGGGCGTGCGCGCATGCTCATCGCCATCGATCACGAGGGGGGCCGGGTGTGCCGGACGCCGCCGCCGATCACGCGCTTCGCCTATGCCGCGCGATGGGCAGGGCAAGCGGCGCAAGTTGGCCACGCGATGGGCCGCGAGCTCGCCACGCTCGGCATCAACCTCAACTTCGCTCCGGTGCTCGATATTCACACCCACCCCAAAAATCCGGTGATCGCCGAACGCGCTTTTGGGCAAACAGCGGACGCGGTGACAGCGGCGGCGCTGCCTTTCATGCAGGCCATCGAGGCGGAAAATATCATCGCTTGCGGCAAGCATTTTCCGGGGCATGGCGACACCAGCATCGATTCGCATCTTGGCTTGCCGTCGCAATCGCTCGGCCTCGACGGGCTGCGCGCGCGGGAGCTCAAACCTTTCGCCGCCGCAATCGACGCGGGGCTTTCCATGATCCTGATGGCGCATATTCTCTATCCCGCCGTCGATCCGGATGCCCCGGTCGCGCTCTCGCGCCGTTTCGCCACCAGCATTCTGCGCGACGAGCTTGGTTTTGCAGGAGTAGCCGTCTCCGATGATATCGGCATGGGCGCGATGAAAGGGCGTTTCGATAACCCGGATTCCGCCGTGCGCTTGATCGAGGCGGGTTGCGACATGGTGATGGTCTGCGCGCATTTCACGGGCACCGGCCGCGCCAGGGATTTCGCGCGAGCGATTGTTGCGGGCATCGAGGAAGGCCGCTTGGACCCGGCCATTCTGGCGCAGTCGCGCGCGCGCATCGAGAAGCTGCTCACGCGAGTTCCCAGCAACGAAGTCGAATTTTTGCCGCAAGACGTGTTCCGCGCCCATGCCAGCGCCGGGGAGCTCTACGAGGCCGCGACCGTCGAGGTCGTCTAGCGCCGCGAAAGCGGGTTTCGCGGATTGCGGCCATGTTCTGGACGTAATGGCGCCAGTTCCGCGATATGCTGGCCAAATTCGGCAAGATCTTCTTTCCACTCGGCATTGTCCGGCGAGAGCTTTGTCAAGCGCGCCATGATCGCCTGGCCTTGCCGCAAAAGGTCGAGAGCCTTTGCCTTGTCGCCGGATTGTTTATGCACCAACGCGAGCTTGCCAAAGCTCACCGCGAGATCGCGCTGCCAGCTGGCATTGCCGGGATCGGATTTCGCGAGGCGCTCGGCAATGGCGAGGCTATCCTGATAGGATTTCAGCGCGCCGGAAAGATCGCCTGCGCCGCTTGCACGCCGCCGACGTTATTGTAGGACACCGACAGATCGCGCTGCCAGCCCGCATTGCCGGGGTCGGCTTTCGCGAGGCGCTCGGCAATGGCGAGGCTGTCGGAATACGATTTCAGCGCGCCCGCGAGGTCGCCCTGCGCCTCTTGCACATCGCCAATCTTTACGTAGGACAGCGACAGATCGCGCTGCCAGCCCGCATTGCCGGGATCGGCTTTCGCGAGGCGCTCGGCAATGGCGAGGCTGTCGGAATACGATTTCAGCGCGCCCGCGAGGTCGCCCTGCGCCAATTGCACGTCGCCGACCTTGCTGAACAACACCGAGAGATCGCGCTGCCACTCCGCGTTGCCGGGATCGGCTTTCGCGAGGCGCTCGGCAATGGCGAGGCCGTCGTTATAGGACTTCAGCGCGGCTTTAAGATCGCCCTGCGCCAATTGCACGTCGCCGACCTTTTCGTAGGACACCGACAGATCGCGCTGCAAGCCGGCATTGCCGGGATCGGATTTTGCCAACCGGTCGAATACCGCGAGACCGTCCTGATAGGATTTCAGCGCGCCGGCAAGGCCGCCCTGCGCAACCTGCACGTCGCCGATCTTGTCGAACGACACCGACAGATCGCGCTGCAAGCCTGCATTGCCGGGGTCCGCTTTGGCGAGCCGGTCGGCGATGGCGCGGCCGTCGTTATAGGAGTTCAGCGCGGCGGCAAGGCCGCCCTGCGCAACCTGCACGTCGCCGATCTTGTCGAACGACACCGACAGATCGCGCTGCAAGCCTGCATTGCCGGGGTCCGCTTTGGCGAGCCGGTCGGCGATGGCGCGGCCGTCGTTATAGGAGTTCAGCGCGGCGGCAAGATCGCCCCGCCGCCCCTTGATGTCGCCGAGGCCAATGAGCGCCCAATATTTGTAGAACGCTTGATCGTCTGTCTTCGCCAGCGCCAGCACGCGCTCAAGCCGGGCTTGCGCCTTGGCAAGATCGCCGTAAGCGATCAGAATCGCGCCGGTCTGATACAAGCTCTCGAGATCGGCAGGATCGAGCGCCAGCGCTCTCTCATAAGCCTCCAGCGCGCGTTTCGGGTCGCGAAGCCCCGCTATGGCGCCGAGGTTGCGGTAGGCGATCGCCGCTTCCTTCCGGTCCTTTTCGGCACGTGCGGTTTCCTGCCCGGCACGCGCCGTCTTGTCCTCGGCGACGGCCTTCAGGAGCGGCGTAGCCTCCGCGATCTTATTTGCCTTTAAGAGGTCGAGGGCCTGCTGCAAGCGCACATCGCCTTCGGCCGCGCCTTGCGCGATCGATCCGATCGCCGCGCCCACCGCCTGCTGCGCGCCCGGCCCCGCCGCCGGATTTTTCTCCACGAGCACCTTGGTCAAGTTAGTGATCAGGGCGTTTTGCGCGGCTCGCTGATCGGCCAAAGGCTTCTGAATTTGCTCGATCTGGTCTTTGCTCGGCCCCTGATCGTGTCCAGCCTTGTGCTCGACAACAAATATAAACACAGCCCATATCGCGCCAGCGGCGACGACTATTCCGCCGCCGAGCCATGAGATGACGGCGCGCTTATCGGGGTTCTTGGCGATATCCCACAGTCGGATAAACATTTTTTTAAAAGCCGATGCGTTAAAGTTAGACGTATCGCAATTTTCCGTTCGCGCCAACGCCGTGGTACACTTGCATCACCCAGGGCAACGGATAGGATGGATTAACCTGGCAAAACCGCTGGCTCCGTTAAGGGATTAGCCGGATGGCGCAGCCTGCGGGCAAGGGATGCTTAAATCAGCCCTATTATGCCTAAATTAGAGGCAATCGCCCAAAAAGCGTGACAATGGATGCGCGAGCAAGGACTGAAACATGAGCATGAACCGCGCCTATCTCAATCCGAACGAAATGCCGGCGGCGTTTCCGATTTTTCCGCTTGCGGGCGCCTTGTTGCTGCCGCGTGGCGAATTGCCTCTCAATGTCTTTGAGCAACGCTACCTTGCGATGGTGGACGACGCCATGAAAGGCGAGCGCATCGTCGGCATGATCCAACCAGATTTCGAGGCGGGAGCCGGAGCCGACGCGCCGGCCCTATTTTCGGTCGGGTGCGCTGGACGGATTACCCAGCTCGCCGAAACCGGCGACGGGCGCTACTTCGTCACGCTGACCGGCATCGCGCGGTTCAAGATCGTCGAGGAAATCGCCGCCGTGACGCCCTACCGCCAATGCCGCGCCGATTTCAGCCCATTTTCCGTCGATTTCAATCCCCGCGCGGGTGAGGATCAGGTCGATCGCGACGGCGTCTTGCGCACTTTGCGCGACTTCGCCGAGACCAATCATCTCCAGATCGACTGGAAGAGCATTTACGATGCGCCAAACGAGGCGCTCGTCAATGCGCTGTCCATGATGAGCCCGTGCAGCCCCAAGGAAAAGCAGGCGCTACTCGAAGCACGTGACCTGAAAGGCCGGGCGGATGTGCTTGTCGCGATTACCGAAATCGAACTCGCCCGCGGGAGAAGCGCGCCGACGCCCTTGCATTAAGCAATAAGGAGTTGGCTGATTTGTGCGACATGGGTTAAAATCCTTGTCTCTAAGGACGATGCCTAGACCGCGCGGGATCGCTGGTCCTGTGCGAATTTCCATGGGAACCACAAATGCGGGAGGACGAACCGATGGCGGGTAAGGGCAAAGAACCGGGTGCCAAGCAAGAAGCTCCGGAGCCGTCCCGGATCGATCCAAGGCTGCTTGAAATCCTGGTGTGTCCGCGCACCAAGACGACCCTCGAATACGACGCGCAGAACCAGGAGTTGATTTCCCGCGCGGCCAAGCTTGCCTATCCGATCCGCGACGGCATCCCAATCATGCTTCCGGAAGAAGCGCGCCCTCTGGATGAATAACTCGGCGGTCCGCTACCGTCTCGTTCCGTGGATTTGGTGAGGCGAATAACTCTCGTTCGCGCGCAGTGCCGATGGCGATTCCGGTTAAGGCTTGACTGCAGCCCCCGCGCGGCTCACGTCAGGCTTCCGGAAAGGAACTCGCGCGGACCATGTCGAACGCTGTCGCAGAGCTTTTGACGATTCTCGATCTCGAACGGATCGAGGAAAATATTTTTCGCGGGCGCAGCCCTCAGGTTGGTTGGCAACGCGTGTTCGGCGGGCTTGTGGTCGCGCAAGCTCTCGTCGCTTCGACCCGCACCGTCGAAGGACGCGCGCCGCACTCGTTGCATGGCTATTTTCTTTTGCCTGGCGACCCGGCCGTGCCGATCATCTATGAAGTCGACCGAATCCGGGACGGGACGAGCTTTACGACGCGGCGTTGCAACGCTATCCAGCATGGGCGCGCGATTTTCTCGCTCTCGGCATCGTTCCAGATCGAGGAGTCTGGGCTCGAACACGCTGTTTCAATGCCCAAGGTTCCGTTGCCGGACAGCCTGCCGGCCGAACCGGAAATGCTGCGGCGCTTTGGTGCAGCCTTGCCGGACGCTTTGCGCCGCTGGTTTGCCCAAGATCAACCCATCGAGGTCCGTCCCGTCGACGTGTCTCGTTATGCCAGTCACGAAGCGGGGGCCGTCGAACAAAACGTATGGTTGCGCGCCATTGGGCCGCTCCCCAGCGACCCGGCCATTCATCGCGCGGTGCTCGCGTATCTCTCCGACCTGACTCTTCTCGATGCCGCGCTCGGCGCGCACGGTCATTCGGTATTCGATATGGGCCTCCAGGTCGCGAGCCTCGATCATGCCTTGTGGTTTCACCGGCCGTTTCGCGCGGACGATTGGCTTCTCTACGCTCAAGACAGCCCAAACTCTTGCGGCGCGCGCGGTCTCGCGCGCGGACTTCTCTTCTCCTATGATGGCCGCCTTGTTGCCTCGGTGGTCCAAGAAGGCCTCATCCGCCCAAGGCCGACGGCCGCGGATTTTTAAATTGACCTTTGACCATGTGTTACCTGTGAGGCGACACCCGAAACCATCAGCGCTCAACTGTCGTCCGGCGATCACAAAATCCGCGAGCGGCAACGGCCGCCCAAACCAATTTTCGGCCGGAGCCCCAACTCGAATTTTGTCAAAATGCCCAATTCCTTTGGCGGTTCAGACGCTCGCGCGACCTACTTTTGCCAGCACCGAACACCCGAAGGCGCCTAGTTTCACGGGTGACAAATTCGACCGAATTGGCAAGTGGCGCGTGGCTTGCTATGAGTAACTCAAGCATGGCCGCGATTCCCGAGCCCGGCTGTACGGCGATGAGCCGGTTCGCACGCAGTTTCAAAAGTTCCTCAGTAGAGAAAGCAGGAAAAGCAAAATGAAAATAGTTACTGCGATCATTAAGCCGTTCAAGCTGGACGAGGTCCGTGACGCCCTGACAGAGCTTGGCGCGCACGGAATGACGGTGACCGAAGTCAAAGGTTACGGCCGCCAAAAGGGCCACACGGAAATCTATCGTGGGGCGGAATATGCGGTCAGCTTTCTCCCCAAGTTGAAGGTCGAGGTCGCCGTGCCGAGCGATCTCGTGAATCAGGCGATCGAGGCCATTATAACGGCGGCTCGAACCGGCGAGATTGGCGACGGCAAGATTTTCGTCACCGCGCTCGACCAAGCGGTCCGGATCCGTACCGGAGAACGCGATCAAGAGGCCATCTGACGCTCCCTTCCCTCCATTTTTGAAGTTTCGCAGGAGTTGGATATGAACCATTGTTTGCTTCCGAGGATCGCTCCCCGAGCGATCGGCTTAGGGCTCTTGCTGGCCGCGGGCGCGACCGGGCTAGCCTTCGCGGAAACCGCGGCGCCCGTGCCCAACAAAGGCGACACGGCCTGGATGCTGACCTCGACGGCGCTCGTCTTAATGATGTCGATTCCCGGCCTCGCGCTTTTCTACGCCGGTATGGCACGCCCGAAAAACGCGGCCTCGCTGGCCGCGCAGGTGTTCGCGATCGTGGCGCTGGTTGGGATTGTTTGGTGCATTTACGGCTATTCGCTCGCCTTTACCGAGGGTGGCACTGGCTTGGTGCCGGGCGCCGGCAGCGACAAACCCTGGCTCGGATTTATGCACGGCTACCAATGGAACAATATGGTCGGAGGGTTCAATAGTGTCTTTCTTAAGGGAATGACCCCGGATTCGACCGTGCCGACCTTTTCCAATGGCGTCGTCATTCCCCAATTTGCCTATATGGCGTTTCAGATGACCTTCGCCATGATTACCCCCGCCTTGATTGTCGGCTCCTTCGCCGAACGCATGAAGTTTTCGGCGGTCTTTGTTTTTATCCTGCTTTGGGTGACCTTCGTTTATTTCCCCATCGCGCATAATGTCTGGTACTGGGCGGGCCCGGACGCGATCGGCGATGCCGCGAGGGCCCTTGCCGACGCGCCCGACGATGCCGCCAAGGCGGCCGCGCAGGCGAACCTCGACGCGGTTCTCAACAATGCCGGATATTTCAACAAAATAGGGGCGCTCGATTTCGCCGGGGGCACCGTGGTCCACACTAATGCCGGCATCGCCGGTTTGGTCGGTTGCTTGTTCCTCGGCAAGCGGATCGGCTATCCGGGCGATATCGAGCCGCCGCATTCGGTCATCATGTCGATGATCGGCTCCTCGCTTCTCTGGGTCGGTTGGTTCGGCTTCAATGCCGGTTCGAATCTCGAGTCGAATGGCACGACGGCACTCGCTTTTGTGAACACCATGGTCGCGACCGCGGCCGCGACGCTCGGCTGGATGTTCGCCGAATGGGTCACCAGGGGCAAGCCTTCGCTGCTTGGCATGGTCTCGGGCGCGGTCGCGGGTCTCGTCGCGGTGACGCCGGCGTCCGGCTTTGCCGGTCCGATGGGATCAATCGTTCTCGGGGTGGTGGCCGGCTCCGTCTGCTTCTTCTTTTGCGCATTTGTGAAGCCGAAAGTCGGGTACGATGATTCTCTCGATGTGTTCGGTGTGCATTGCATCGGCGGTATGCTCGGGGCGATCGGCACCGGCATTCTGGTTGCGCCCTACCTCGGCGGTGTCGGCCTCACCGACTATGCGATCAAGCCGGGCTTTGCGTCGCCCGGGGAATACCACATGGGAGCCCAGGTGCTGATCCAGGTGAAAACCGTGATTTTCACCTTGCTGTGGTCGGGGATCGTCTCGGCGATTCTCTACAGTTTCGTCGACCTTACCATCGGACTACGGGTATCTAAGCCGGCCGAGCTCGAAGGCCTCGATATTACCGATCACGGCGAGCGGGCCTATAATCTGTGACGATCGTTCGGCCTGCCCGGCGCTGAGCTCCAAGCGCCGGCAGGCCGGCTCCTTCGAATTCGTCCACGGCGGGGTTCATCGCCGCGGCGGAAAAACATGGCGCGGGCTGAACAGCAACGCCCCCTATTCCTCGGCCTCGCTTATTCGTCCTCGCCGAAGCGGTTGGCTACCAGCGCCGCGATTGCCTCCATAGCCTCCGCCGCCTCGGCGCCGGCCGTGGTAACGGTGATGGTCATTCCCGGCCCGGCGCCCAGGGTCAAAATGCCCATGATCGAGGCCCCGCCGACGGTTTCCCCGCAACGGCTGAGTGTGACCGTGACATCGAAGCCATCGATGCATTGCACGAGTTTCGCCGTCGCGCGCGCGTGGAGCCCCTTGCGATTGACGATTTCAAGGGTGCGCACAAGGGCATCCTCGGGTGGCTCGAAATCCGGACAATCATCGCCGGACTCGAATCGGATGACGTGGTCCTCGATCATTTCCCGCTCAATACCCGGCTCGCGACATAGATATATTTGCGGCCCGCATCCTGGGCCTGGATTACCGCCTGATCGAGACTGCAGGTTTCGCGTACCGAAGCGAGTTTAATGAGCATCGGCAGATTGATCCCCGCGATGACTTCGATATTAGAGCTATCCATGATCGAAATCGCGAGATTAGAGGGCGTGCCGCCAAACATATCGGTGAGCACGACCACGCCCGCGCCGCTGTCGACTGCGGCGGCGGCGCAAACAATTTCCTGGCGCCGCTGTTCGATATCATCATCCGCCCCGATGGTCACCGATTCGATTTGCTTTTGCGGACCGACCACATGTTCCAGCGCGGCGCGAAATTCCCATGCGAGTCTGCCATGAGTCACAAGGACGATTCCAATCATCGAATGTACCTGTTCATCAGGAACTTCGTGCCTGACCGGCACGGCGCGACGTGTCCGTCAAGGCAAGAACCGTCCACGGACTTAAGAAGAAACGTGCCGCAACCCCGCCTCGCAGCTTCCCTTGGGTAAACGCGTTCATATCAATGACCGGCGAAAGCTACGCCCTTCGCGAAGGTCGTCGTGATGGGGCAAAAATGCAAGACCACAGGTGGCAAACCTCGGCTCTGACCCTTGCCCGAAAAGGGCCGGGTCAAGAACAAGTTCGGGGCATTTTGTGCGGCGCAATGAAATTGGCAAGTAAAATGACGTGAAGCTCGCCCCGAAAGGGCGGCTCGAACCCAACAGCCCCGCGCGTTCGAGGAAAGGCGGCGCTGCATTGGCAAGACCTACGAAAGCTTTCGCCGCACGCGCGGATCGGCCAATACCGCGAGGGCAAGCGCGGCGGCCGCGGCATGTTGCCGCATCGGAAAAAACGGCAATGTGACGCCCGCAAGCTCAACATCATCGTGGTCTGGCTTCGGATACCGCGGGAGTGCTTCATCCTCGCCGGCGAGCCCGATCACGAGCCGGACAACGGCCGCAGGCAAAAACGGCATTTCGAAGATGCCTTGACCGCGCCTTTCGATCTTTCCCGGGATCATAGGATGGCCACGGGCGATCAGGCGGCCACCTCGGGATTCAATGCCGATGCGGTCATCGCCCACGAGCCGTGCAAAAAGGCCGGCGCCTTCGGCGGCCGCGACCAAGGCGAACGCCAAGCTGCTTTTGCCGGCGCCGGATGGCCCGCGAATGAGCACACCAGCTTCTCCGATCACGACGACGCTTGCATGGAGGTGGAACTTTTTCGCATTCGCGGCCGGTCGGTCCCGTTTCGTGAACAAGGCTTATCTTGCCTTTGGCAGAAATATCAAGAAGCGGGCGCCGAGCACCGGGGTCAAGCCATCAGCGCCGGGGGGGCCGATCCGGTTGAGCGCCGATATGCGTCCGCCATGGGCCTCGATGATTTGGCGCGAGATGGAAAGCCCAAGGCCCGAGTTTTGCCCGAAGCCTTGATCAGGGCGGTCGGTATAAAATCTTTCGAATATCCGTTCGAAAGCATCGGCAGGAATGCCGGGGCCGTCGTCGTCGATAATAATCTCGAAACCGTCGCGCGTGTGGCCCTGGGCCGTGTGGTCTATGGTTGCACGCAACAGCATGCGAACGCTTCCGTCAGCGGCCGAAAACGATCTCGCATTGTCGATGAGATTATTGAAAACCTGACCGAGGCGCGAATCGTGCCCGAGAACCGGGAAAGTCCGCCTGCGGCTATCCTCCAAGGGCCCACGGGGAGCGACGACGAATTCGACACGGATCGCGCCGGTATCCCTGACCAGGTTGGCCATTGCGGCAACCGTAACGAGCAGGCGCTTCAGATCGACGAGAACCACGTCGTCGCGCGCCATTTCGGCATCGAGTTCTGGATGCGTCAGATATGTCGCTGATCAGCCTGTCGAGGCGGCGAACATCGTGCGCGACAATCGTCAACAGACGCTGGCGCGATTCCGGCGACCGGGCAACGGGCAGGGTTTCGACCGCGCTGCGCAAGGAGGTGAGCGGATTTTTCAGCTCGTGCGCGACATCGGCGGCAAAGCGTTCAATCGCCTCGATGCGATCATAGAGAGCCTTGGTCATATCGCGCAGCGCACCGGACAAATGGCCGATCTCGTCCGAGCGGCCGGTGAAATCAGGGATCTCCCAGCGGGCCTTTTTACCCCGCCGCACGCGTTCCGCCGCCCCCGCCAGGCGCCTAATGGGTTCGGCTATGGTTCCGGCGATGAACAAAGAGAGAAGAAACATGATGACGGAGGAAATGAGAAAGACCCGGACGATGGCCAAGCGTTCGGAGGCGATGATCTTGTCAATGTCGTCGCCTTGCGTGGACAGGAGCAAGGCGCCGCGCACGGCCCGGAAACGTTGGATCGGCACGGCGACTGAAACGATGGTCTCTCCCTGGGCATCGGCGCGCACGATCAATTCCTCGCCGCCGCTCAGCGCCCGCGCCACTTCCGGGTAACTCTTGCCATTGCCGACCCCTATATCTTGATAAAGGGGCGGACTGGCCTGGCCGGAGAGCCTCTTTAAACCATGGCCGATCCGCGTCCACCGGGAGGCCGACTCTTGTTGCGCGGGCGGCGGCAGGTCATAACGCATAATATTGGAACGACTCGTCAGCGAACGCGAATCGAGCAACAAATAACCATCGCGATCGTAGATTCGTGCCTGCGTCCGGGTTGGCGAAGCGAGCCTGTGAAGAACCGGTCCGATGCGTTCGGGATTGATTGAAAACTCCAGCGACGGCGCGGTTTCGTCGGCAAGCGCGTAGCTCTCGCCCGGAGCGAGCTGAAGCAGCTTTTCCGGATCGATGGCGATCGAGTCGGTTTCGACCGTGGCCGATGCCGCGATTGCGGCGGCGATGATCCTGGCCTGGATCTCCAGGCTCTGCACCCTGGCCTCGATCAAACCTTCGCGGAATTGATTTAGATAAAGGAATCCAATGAGGAGAGCCGCGAGACCGCCCAGGTTCAAAAACACGATGCGGCGGGTAAGCGGGGACACAAACCGGGCACCGGCGGCGCGCGCGAACCCGCGCAGGCGCAGGCTAGCACTCCGGCGCATGCGCTTAGCCCGCCGCGCCGTGCGGGGTGCTGGTTCGAAGCCCCCGCGCGCTTCGAGACTCATTATCCGCACCGATCCCCCTTACCAACACATATGGTGTTATGCCTAAGCTCAAAACGGCGACCGGATCCCGTCCCGATTTGGGTCGATAACAAAAACCCCGGTGCTTTATATCGCATTACATGGCACATAACGAAGGATCGTCCCGCCACGGTCTTTGTGAAAAGCTGGAAGCGCCGTAAGTTTCTTGCATTGGCGCGATTTATTGCGAATGCTCTGAACTCTGGTCTCGGTTTCGAGGAATGCGTCCTGGTCCGCCAGCCCAAAGCGATTAATGTGTAGCCGGGCCAAGGTCATTCCTTGAAGCGGTAGCCTACGCCATAAAGCGTCTCGATCATTTCGAACTCATCATCGACGACCTTGAATTTCTTGCGCAATCGCTTGATGTGGCTATCAATCGTGCGGTCGTCGACGTAGACCTGATCGTCGTAGGCCGCATCCATCAAGGCATTGCGGCTCTTGACGATTCCGGGTCTTGTCGCGAGCGCCTGGAGGATCAAGAACTCGGTGACCGTCAAGGTCACGGCGTCATTCTTCCAGGTGCAGGCATGGCGCTCCGGGTCCATCTTCAAAAGGCCGCGTTCGAGGATTTTCGCCTCGGAATCCTTCTGCGTTCCGGGTTCCTTAGGATTGGCGCGGCGCAAAATTGCCTTGACGCGCTCGACAAGAAGCCGTTGCGAGAAGGGTTTGCGGATAAAATCGTCGGCGCCCATTTTGAGCCCGAACAATTCGTCGATCTCCTCATCCTTTGAGGTTAAAAAAATCACCGGCACGTCGGATTTCTGGCGAAATTTGCGGAGCAATTCCATGCCGTCCATCCGCGGCATCTTGATATCGAAAATCGCAAGATCGGGAGGATTACTCTTCAAGTCGTCGAGCGCCGTCGATCCATCCGTATAGGTCTGTACGCGATAGCCTTCTCCTTCGAGGGCAATCGCCACGGAATTGAGAATGTTGCGGTCGTCATCGACCAGGGCAATCGTTGGCATTAACGGTCCTAATTTCGAAATCGAGCGCCACGATCAAAATCTCAAACGGCTTGGCATAAAGCCCTTGAACCGTCGCCGAAGGTTTCTTGCAGTTGCGGCGAATTGTGGCGGCGCCTCGTTTCATTGGTAAAGTGTCCGCGGACGCGATGGGGTGCGGCGTAACGTTGAATTCATCATCCTCCCGAGACCACATAGAAAATACGCATTTTTCAAAAGGCCGCGGACGCCGCGCGCCTCTCCCAACCGATGAGCGCTGGCCAAGCCGACCGTTTCGCCAACGGTTGCGTAAGGCTCCGCTTTGGGTTGGAGAGGAGAACCTCGCCTCCCTATAACAGGAAATATGCGCGGCTGAAATAAGGCAGGCTTTGGCGCCAGGGCGATTCCATAGAAAGTTAACGGAAGGCAGATAGCAAGAAGTCATTATTGCAGGCGCAGCTCGCCGCAGAGATCGCCTCCATACCGGCGAAGGTCTCCTTCTGCCTGCCCACCCGATCCTAAACCAGCTCCCTGTGAATCGCACCAAAAAAGCCCGCGCGAAATTTTTCGCGGGGCTTGAACCTCTGACGACAGCACGGGCGGCCGCGCTTTAAGGTTCATTCCAATTCGTCCGTCGTGCCCTTGCCGCCCTTATTGGGTATGTCCTCGCGCGCCTTTAACGCGGCGCCGAGAATGTCACCAAGCGAAGCACCGGAATCGGCCGAGCCATATTGGGCGATCGCTTCCTTCTCCTCGGCGACTTCGAGCGCCTTGATTGAGACGGAAACCTTGCGGGCGCGGCGGTCGAACACGGTGACCCGCGCATCGACCTTCTCACCGACGGCGAAGCGTTCCACCTTTTGAGCAGCTCGGTCCCTCGCGAGTTCGGTGCGTTTGATGAAGGCGGTGAAATCGGTCCCGGCGATCTTCACGTCGAGTCCGCCATCCTTCACCGCGAGCACCTCGCAAGTGACAACCGAGCCCTTTTTGACGCCGGCTGCGGCCTCTTCGCCTAGCTTGGCACCGGCCTCGCCTTGCGCCTTCGCCGCGAAGGGATCGGGGCCGAGCTGTTTGATGCCGAGCGAGATGCGCTCTTTTTCGATATCGACATCGAGTACCTTGGCCTTGACGGTATCGCCTTTCTTGAATTCCTCGATGATTTGTTCGCCGGGCTTGGTCCAATCGAGATCGGAGAGATGGACCATGCCATCGACCTCCCCGTCGAGGCCGATGAACAGACCGAATTCAGTTTTGTTCTTGACCTCGCCCTCGACCTCCGAGCCCGGCGGATACTTCGCGGCGAAGGCTTCCCAAGGATTGACGAGCGTCTGCTTGAGGCCAAGCGAGATGCGGCGCTTGACCGGATCGACTTCGAGAACCTGAACCTCGACCTCCTGGCTCGTCGCGACGATCTTGCCCGGATGCACGTTCTTTTTGGTCCAGGACATTTCCGACACATGGATCAGGCCTTCGATCCCCGGTTCGAGCTCGACGAAGGCACCATAGTCGGTGATGTTCGTCACTCGGCCCATGAACCGCGCGCCGGCCGGATATTTCGCCTCGATGCCCTGCCAGGGGTCCTCGAGCAATTGCTTCATGCCGAGCGAGATGCGGTGGGTTTCGTGATTAACCTTGATGATTTTTACCCGCACCGTCTGGCCGATCGCCAAAACCTCGGTCGGATGATTGACTCTCCGCCAGGCGACATCGGTCACGTGGAGGAGCCCGTCGATCCCGCCGAGATCGACGAAGGCGCCGTAATCGGTGATGTTCTTCACCACGCCGTCGATCACCTGACCTTCCGCGAGGTTGGCGACGATCTCATTGCGTTGCTCGGCGCGGGATTCCTCGAGCACGGTGCGACGGGAGACGACGATATTGCCCCGGCGGCGGTCCATTTTCAGAATTTGGAAGGGCTGCGGCGTCTGCATCAAAGGCGTTACGTCGCGGATCGGGCGAATATCAACTTGGCTGCGCGGTAAGAACGCCACGGCACCGTCGAGATCGACGGTGAAGCCGCCCTTAACCTGGTTGAAGATGATGCCTTCGACCTTTTCTTGTTTCTCGAAAGCCTTTTCGAGCTTGACCCAGCTTTCCTCGCGCCGGGCCTTGTCGCGCGAAATGACCGCCTCGCCGAGCGCGTTCTCGATCCGCTCAAGATAAACCTCGACCTCGTCGCCGACGGCGAGCTTGCCTTCACGCCCGGGCCCTTGAAATTCCTTGAGGGCAACCCGGCCTTCGGTCTTCAGACCGAGATCGATGACGGCAACGTCTTTTTCGATCGCAACGACACGCCCCTTGACGACGGAGCCTTCAAAGGCCTCGTTCTGGCCATAGCTCTCGTCGAGAAGCGCCGCGAAATCCTCGCGCGACGGCGCGTAGGTGTTTGTGGATACCATTCGTTCTCCTGATTGCCCGAATGCGGGCGGCGCCGGGGTTTTGGGTTGGTTGTGCCTCTTATCCGCCCGCGTTCGCCGCCCTCGCGGCAAACCACCGCCTGGAGGCGGGCCGGGACGGCGGCAAAAAGCAGGGTTCAGGGTTGCTATGTAGCAACCGGGAGGCTAGGCGGCAAGGGGCGGGGAATGGCCGCCGCGCGGCCCTCGCGGCAAATATCCAGCAGGAGTTCGAGCGGCGGAAGTGGCGCCGAAGAAGCTTATCCGGCGCGCCGCATACTTTGGCGCGCATCGTCTTGGCTTTGGCCCAGCCAAATTTTCATGCCTAGCTCGGCGGAATTGTGAACATCGAGATTCTGATAGAGCTTTTTGGTCACATCCGCGATCGAAGAGAGTTGGATGCCGAGTTCGTCCGCGATCACAGGTTTCGTTTTGCCAAACGCGAGCTGAATGCCGACTTTCGTCTGGGCCGGCGTAGCGCCGCTTTCCCGTAGCACGCGCGCCGCATGAGCAATGGGGTGCTCGCGGAGTTCGATCATCACCTCGATGAGACAGGATTTCGGGTCGCTGGCGGCGTCTTCCGGGAGGGTGCCCGCAGGCATGAGCCATTTGGCTTCGACGCGCTGACAAGCCAAGGTGAACGGCAAGGTATCATTATCGTCGGAGGCTATATCTCTAGGTTTGCCGATGATTGGTGCGGCAACGGTCGCATCAAGTGGCCGTTTCCTGGGCCGCGCCCGCATTGGTTCCCCGAAGAACTCGGGGGCGTCGACCTGATCGTGACCGGCGCGCAGTTCCAGCGTGTTGCGTCCGAAACATTCGATGGCCAGCTGGGACAAACATTCGCGGACGCCGGAGCCAAGCTCGTGCAAGTCGGTGTAGCCAAGCTGCAAATAACCGCTTCTCCCAGCGACAATAACGTTCCCTCGCGCCGCCGCCCGGCGCGAGGAGGTAATGCATAGGTCTCACCCCAGCCCGAACCAAACCGTGGCGATGCCGAGGAACGATCCGTAGCCCACAAGATCATTGGCCGTCGCGCGAGCGATGCAGCATTTGCAGGATCAAGCTCGCCCGCCGCCGGCCTGATCCCACTTGCAGGCTTGCGCTGCGTACCTCGCCGCGCCTTGCAAAAGTAATTAGAGTTCAGCGGCTCACTGGTGGCTTGCGTTTTGCGGCGCACCCTCAAACTGGCCGAGCGATTCCGGCACCCGGGGCAGTTTCCGCGACCATTTCCGCCGCCATCCATCGGCGTGCCTCCGAGGAGCGTTGCGCGGGCTTCCCGCTGACCCTCGATCTTCGCCATCACCGCTTCATGGGAGATTCTTGTCACCTGCCGGCTGCTGCTATCAAGATCGTGCTTCCGCACTTCCCGTCGGTGACAAACTGGAGCTGGCGGCCGCGAGCTTAACGTGGCGTTAACCATGCGTTGCGTAAATCGACGAAAGCGATTTTGAGGCGCACTCGTGACAGAAGCTGCCGGCCCTCGCCGTTCCATAAGGTTTCATAGCCGCTCCTACCACGCCATGGTTCTGGCGCCGGAGCCGCCCGTGGCCAACTGGCTTGCTGAGCTAGACACCTGGCTCGAACGTTCGCCGGGATTTTTCTTCGGGCGGCCAGTCGTGCTCGACCTCGCGATTCTTCAGCCTGTCAAGGAAGGGCTCACGGAGCTTTTGCAAAACCTCGCCGAGCGCAACATTAAGGTGATGGGCATCGAAAGCGCCGAACCATCGTGGCTCGATTTCGCGATGCCGCCGCTGCTTTTGAGCGGGCGGCAGGCCAGTGTCATCCCCGGCGACAACCCTCCCGGCGCCGCGGAGGCACCTGCTCCCGCTGCTTCTTCCGATCCCGCTCCGGACGCGGCGGCGCCTCTTCCCAATGCCCCTTTGCCTCCCGGCGACGGTTGCTCCGCTCCTGCCGTGGCCGCGACACCGCAGCATCCAAATTCCCTGCTGCTGGACAGTTCGATCCGCTCCGGCCAGTGCATCGTACACCCTGAGGGCGATGTGATTGTCGTCGGATCCGTGGCCTCGGGCGCCGAGGTGATCGCCGGCGGCTCGATCCATATCTATGGAACGCTGCGGGGCCGGGCGATCGCCGGTTCACGCAACGCCCGCGCGCGGATTTTTTGCCGCAAGCTCGAAGCCGAGCTTCTTTCGATCGACGGTCTTTACATGGTGGCCGACGATATGCCCGCGCACCTGCGCGGCCAGCCGATTCAGGTCTGGCTCGACGGTGATTTAATGATGATGGCTCAGGACTGAGCCAAATTGGGAGACTGTGACATGGCCAAGGTTTTGGTCGTAACATCGGGCAAGGGCGGTGTCGGCAAGACGACCTCCACCGCGGCGTTGGGCGCGGCGCTGGCGACGGCGGGCAAAAATGTCGTGCTCGTCGATTTCGACGTCGGGCTGCGCAACCTCGATCTCGTCATGGGGGCCGAGCGCCGCGTCGTCTACGACTTAGTTAATGTCGTTCAAGGCGACGCCAAGCTTGCGCAAGCTCTCATCCGCGACAAGCGCGTGCCGACGCTGTCGCTGCTTCCCGCCTCGCAGACGCGCGACAAGGACGCCTTGACGGACGAGGGCGTTGCGCGCGTCATCGCCGAGTTGAAGGAGAAATTCGATTGGGTGCTCTGCGATAGCCCCGCCGGCATCGAGCGCGGCGCCACGCTCGCCATGCGCCATGCGGACGTCGCGATCGTCGTGACCAACCCCGAGGTCTCCTCGGTTCGCGACTCCGATCGGATCATCGGCCTTCTCGATTCCAAGACCGAAAAGGCGGAAAAGGGCGAGCGTGTCGAAAAGCATCTCCTGATCACCCGCTTCGATGCGGCGCGCGCCGGCCGCGGCGAAATGCTGAATGTCGATGATGTGCTTGAGATCCTCTCGATCCCCCTGCTCGGAATCATCCCGGAAAGCTTCGAGGTTCTGCGCGCATCCAATCTCGGCTCGCCGATCACCCTCAACAATCCCGCGAGCGCACCAGCGCGCGCTTATTACGACGCGGCGAAGCGACTGAACGGCGAAGCCCTGGATATGACAATTCCAAGCGACAGGAAGGGCCTGTTAGGCAAGCTGTTCGGACGGAGGGCGGCATGAAACTCATCGATTTTTTCAAGCGGCCGCGCACCGCGCCGGTCGCCAGGGAACGGCTGCAAATCCTGCTCGCGCATGAGCGCGCCGTCTCCGGCAAGTCCGACCTGATCGCTATTCTTCAGGAAGAAATCATGGCGGTGATCGATAAGCACTTCCCGGTCGACTCCGAAAGAATCAAGGTCAAGATGGAGCGCGGCGAGGTGGTCTCGACGCTCGAAGTCGAGGTCGAAATTCCAACTCCCATGTGCCCAAGTTTCCCATTGCCGACCAAGCCGGCTCCGGCCGAACCCGCCTTCGCGGCGGGGGATGCGGAAGCCGCGGAAGCCGCGGGAATTGCCGAAGCCGCCTGCGCGGCGGGCGACGCGGAAGCCGCCTGCGCGGCGGGGGTTGCGGAAGCCGCGCAAACGGGCAGCTAAAGCGTTACCCATTCCGGAAGAATTGGGGGATTCCCAGGTGGTGCTTGCGAAGGATCACACGCTGCGCGTGAGTTGGCAAACGCATGCTGTTCGCTCTTGTGACGGCTTCGAAAGGACCGCCAGCTCTTCCAACTCACATTGATCAAAGTCGGGGTGGCGCGCACCGCGAGCCCTTGGCGTGTTGAGCGCCGCGCCTTGCGTTTGGCCGCGGCATGCTCAAATGAAAGGCGCGGGGGAGTTAGGGATACGCCATGAACAATATCGGCATCGGCGATCAGGCCATAGAGGCCATGCGCTTGGCCGGCGTCGGCTGGATCTTCGCTTTCTTTGTCGTCGGCGCGACGATTCTTGCCGGCCGTTGGCTGCTCGGCTGGCAAATGCGGAGGATTGAGCGGATTATGGCTCGCAAACCCGAGGACGAAGGCACGCCGGGCAGCGACAGCGGCACGGGTGAAACGCCGCGGGGCTAGGCGGCGACGCTTTACGCGCCTGCACCGCAAAGCCGTTGCGCCCGGCTGAAAAAATGATAACAATAAATGGTGTTTTGAGCACGGGGGCGCGCCATGCTTGGTAGCATCTGGCCATTTCTGAAGGAACCGGCCAATTTAGCGGTTCTCGGCTCGATTGGCGCCGTGCTCGCGGCCATTGCCGGAGGGGCGTGGGCTGTGGCGCGAATTATATACTTGACTTATGGATGAAAAAACGACAAGCGCGAGTGAGTCAGAATACGGCAGTGACAGATTGGAATTGAGATTTAATCTCCATTTGGCTATGCGCATTCCGTCATTGGACCCGGTTGAATGTCACGACGCCATGTAGTCTGACGTCCTGTAGAGTGAACGAGTTCGGCGACGTGAACTGAAATTTGTACGTCCCTCCAGGCGGTTGCGTTGTCGTTTTCGGCTCCCAATCCAGAACCTGGCGCACGATCACGTCGTTGGCAATCGTGTAGGAACCGGATTGCCTCGTCATGAGGGAACCGGATTGCGCTAGCTCGCTATAACTCTGATCCGCCCCCATCACCGTATTGATCGTTACCGGCATACCATTGGCCGTGGTGAGCCCCCGCCACGACCCCACGAAGGGATTCGTTTGGGCATTCGAAGTTACTGCTGACATAATGGCGACGATCAGAATTGCGGCGAGCGCAGCGATATGACGTGACATGGTTGCTCCTCATTTCCCCCGCACATTGATTGCATCAAAGGCCGAGACAAAAGACTGATGGGCTTTATCTCCGAGCGGTGCCGTGAAAATGGTCAACCAGGTCCTGCGGGCGCTCGGTCTGGAGAAGCAAAGCATCCCGGCTTTATGAGCAGGAGCGGAGGGCGGCGTCAGCCGCCTCTCCGCTCGGGATGGACGTCAGGCGCTGGCTCGGGAATGGGACCGGAATTTCGTGGTGATGTGTCCATTCCCAAGATTCATACGGCACCCTCTAGAGACTGCTCCGACCACGCCCACTATTGGAGTCAACTCCGAGTCGCTTAGAATGATCCCTGGTTTTGCTTGTTGTTGCGAGGAACCGACGGCCCCCGCGCTAACGCTGATCACCGCAACCGATACTATCGCCGCGAGTTTGAACTTAGCCGGAATAATCATCATGACCACCTCCGTCCCTGTACGGTAAATGACATGCTCCTTGCGTGCAGGCTGCCTGGCGCGGTCAATTTAGGCTAATTCAATGGGCACCGCAACGTTAAACTCGCGGTTCGACGTCTCCGTGAGGCCACTATTGGCGCGCAAGGTAGAGGACGGTGACGCGCCGGGCGCCGGACAAAGCGACAGCGGCACGGGGGAACCGCTGCGGGGTTAGACGGCAACAATTAACGCGCGCTCAACGCAAAGCCATTGCGTCCGTCCGAAAACGATAACTATGACGGCGTTTGAGCACGGAACGGGCGCGCCATGCTTGGCAGTATTTGGCAAGTTCTGAAGGCTGTCTTTGGCTTTCTTTGCCAAGAAAAGTTAAGAAAGCGAGCACGGCGCCGAGTGTCAAAGCCGATCACGGCGGCGCCGCTGGCCGCGACATAACCGGTCCCGTGAACACCCATACGCGCAACGATTCGAAAGGCTCAAGGTGTCCGATGCTCGGATGGCTACGCGGTTTCCTAAGTGTTCGAGCCGGCCATGGCAGCGTCGCGGCTTTCGACACAGTGCAGCAATGGGGTTTACTGTTCGATCAAGCAGGCGAACTCTATAAGCAGGGAGTTGAATCCGGCGACAATGCCGCGCTGACCGAAGCGATCGGCGTTTATCGCCGGTGTGTAGCTCTCGTGCCGCGTCCGGAAAGACCGTTCGATTGGGCCACGACCCAGATGAACCTCGGAGTTGCGCTCGCAACGCTCGGCGAGCGGGAGAGCGGAACGGCGCGGCTCGAAGAGGCCGTCACAGCCTATCGCGAAGCCTTGAAGGAAGAGGCCCGCGCGCGCGTACCGCTCGGATGGGCCACGATCCAGATGAATCTCGGCATTGCGCTCGCAACGCTCGGCGAGCGGGAGAGCGGGACGGCGCGGCTGGAGGAGGCCGTCACGGCCTATCGCGAGGCCTTGCAGGAATTGCCCCGCGCGCGCGTGCCGCTCTATTGGGCCACGATCCAGATGAATCTCGGCATTGCGCTCGCGAGGCTCGGCGAGCGGGAGAGCGGGACGGCGCGGCTGGAGGAGGCCGTCACGGCCTATCGCGAGGCCTTGCAGGAAAATACCCGCGAGCGTGCGCCGCTCGATTGGGCCAGGACCCAGATGGATCTGGGCAATGCGCTCAAAGCGCTCGGCGAGCGGGAGAGCGGGACGGCGCGGCTCACGGAGGCCGTTGCCGCCTTTCGCGAGGCCTTGCAGGAAAATACCCGCGAGCGCGCGCCGCTCGATTGGGCCAGGACCCAGATGGATCCGGGCAATGCGCTCACAGCGCTCGGCGAGCGGGAGAGCGGGACGGCGCGGCTGGAGGAAGTGCAGGAAAATGCCCGCGAACGCGCGCCGCTCGTATGGGCCGCGACTTAGATGAATCTCGGCATTGCGCTCGCAACGCTCGGCGAGCGGGAGAGCGGGACGGCGCGGCTCGCGGAGGCCGTCGCCGCCTTTCGCGAGGCCTTGCAGGAAAGGACCCGCGCTCGCGCGCCGCTCGCATGGGCCACGGCCCAGATGAATCTCGGCAATGTGCTCGAAGCGCTCGGCGAACGGGAGAGCGGGACGGCGCGGCTCACGGAGGCCGTTGCCGCCTTTCGCGAGGCCTTGCAGGAATTGACCCGCGTGCGCATGCCGGTCCAATGGGCCAAGACCCAGATGAACCTCGGCAATGCGCTCCAAGCGCTCGGAGAGCGGGGGAGCGGGACGGCGCGGCTCACGGAGGCCGTTGCCGCCTTTCGCGAGGCCTTGCAGGAATTGACCCGCGCGCGCATGCCGGTCCAATGGGCCATGACCCAGCACAATCTCGCCTTGGTCTATCGCGCGCTCTTCGACAAGAGCGCCGAGCCGCGCCATCTTGACAATGCGCTCGCGGCTGTCGATGGGGCTCTCGAAGAATTTCGTAAAGCCAAGGCGGATTTCTATATCGAGAACACCGGGCGCCTACGTGGAATCATTCTCGCGGCGAAAGGCAAGTTCTAGGGACATCGCGTTCTCGCGGCCCCACCGCAGCCAAAAAGACATTTTTTAAAAACCACACTGAGTTCATATCTCTTTCCGCGCGGCAAATGTATGTTTGCGCAAACCGTCCAAATGTTTCACGTGAAAGCTTTTTTGTCCGATTGCGCGAAAATTTCGTACCAAAATGCTTCACGTGAAACATTTTTGTCCGGTCGCGCGAAAATTTCGTACCAAAATTTTGGGCCGCCGTTGCGCATTGCTTGCGCCAAGTCCCTGGTGCTATAGCCAGCTTGGTTCAGCCCAAGCCCCAAGGGAGAGTTCATGTCCGTCGATTCTGCGACCGTGCGGCGGATCGCGCATCTCGCGCGGATCAAGGTCAGCGAAAACGACGTGCCGCATCTGCAAAACGAGCTCAACGCCATCCTCGCCTTCGTCGAGGAATTGGGAACCGTCGATGTGGAAGGCGTCGAGCCGATGACGTCCGTCATGCCGATGCCAATGAAAAAGCGCGCCGACATCGTGAACGACGGCTCTATCCCGGACAAGATCATCGCCAACGCGCCGGCCTCGGACGATCATTACTTCGTCGTCCCCAAGGTTGTGGAGTGAGCAAAAAATGACCGGCCTCACCGAGCTGACTCTCGCCCCCGCGCGCGACGGCCTCCAGCGAAAAGAATTTTCCGCCGTCGAACTCGCGCACGCGCATATTGACGCAATCGAAACCGCGCGGGCGCTAAACGCCTTTATCGTCGAGACGCCGGATAAAGCACTCGCGATGGCGCGCAATGCCGACGCGCGGATCGCCAAGGGCGAGGCCGGGCCGCTGGAAGGGATTCCGCTCGGCATCAAGGACCTCTATTGCACCGAGGGCGTGCAGACCACGGCGGGCAGCCATATCCTTGAAGGATTCGTGCCGCCTTATGAATTGACCGTCACCACCAATCTCTGGCGCGACGGCGCGGTGATGCTCGGCAAACTCAATCTCGACGAATTCGCGATGGGCTCGTCGAACGAAACCTCTTATTTCGGCCCCGTGATTTCGCCCTGGCGACGGCAGGTCTCAAAAACCCCGCTGGTGCCCGGCGGCTCGTCGGGAGGCTCGGCGGCGGCCGTCGCCGCGCGGCTCTGTTTTGGTGCGACAGCGACCGACACCGGCGGCTCGATCCGCCAGCCCGCGGCGTTTACCGGAACCGCCGGTATCAAGCCGACCTATGGGCGCTGCTCGCGCTTCGGCATCGTCGCCTTTGCGTCTTCGCTCGATCAGGCAGGTCCGATCGCGCGCACGGTGCGTGACGCGGCGATCCTGCTGCGCTCAATGGCGGGCCATGACCCGAAGGACACGACGTCCGTCGATGTTCCGGTGCCGGATTTCGAGGCTGCGGTCGGGCGCGGCGTCAACGGCATGACCATAGGAATCCCGAAGGAATATCGTCGGGAGGGCATGCCGGCCGAAATCGAAGCGCTTTGGGGGCAAGGAATCGAATGGCTAAATGCGGCGGGCGCGAAAATTGCCGATATCTCGCTGCCGCATACGCGTTATGCCTTGCCCGCTTATTATATTGTGGCACCGGCCGAGGCCTCGTCAAATCTCGCTCGCTACGATGGCGTGCGCTACGGGCTTCGAGTTCCCGGGAAAGACATCGTCGATATGTATGAAAGAACGCGAGCGGCGGGCTTTGGCAGGGAGGTGCGAAGGCGGATCATGATTGGCACTTATGTGCTTTCAGCTGGCTATTACGACGCCTATTATGTCAGGGCGCAAAAGATCAGAACGCTGATCAAGCGCGATTTCGAAATTGCCTTCGCAAGCGGCATCGACGCGATCCTGACTCCGGCGACGCCGTCCGCAGCGTTCGGCCTCGCCGAAAAAAGCTCGGCCGATCCGGTCGAAATGTATCTCAACGACATTTTTACGGTCACCGTGAACATGGCGGGCTTGCCGGGCATCGCGGTTCCGGCCGGACTTTCCGCCGAGGGCTTGCCCTTGGGGCTACAAGTGATCGGCCGCGCGTTCGACGAAGAGACCTTATTCTCGGTGGCACATGTCATCGAGCAATCAGCGCCAAGGATCGCGCCGCCGGCGAAATGGTGGGCGTGACCTTGCCGCCTCAGCCGAGTTGCTGGGCGCGTGAAAGGCGCGGGCCGCGCGGGATGCTCAGGCCTCCTCGCCCGACAAATTGACTTTCCGGGGCGGCCCCATCAGCGCCGGTTGGAACAAAATTGCCGCCGCCAATGTGCAGACAAGCGACAAGGCAAGCAGCTTGCCCATGCTGGAGGTGCCCGGATGCTTGGAGAGCCAAAGGCTGCCGAACGCGGTCGCGGTGCTCATTGCGCTGAAAAAGACGGCGCGCGTGAGGCTCGACTGCAAAAGATTGGTGGTCCCCGCACGCCACGCCATCACGAAATAAATCTTGAAGGCGACCCCGAGACCGAGCAGGAGAGGCAGCGCGATGATATTCGCAAAATTCAGCGGCAAGCCGATCAGGACCGTGATTTCGAGCGTGATGGCGCCGGCAAGCAGCAAGGGAACCAGAGTCAGCAGCACGTCGGTCACCCTCCGCAGCACAATGAAGAGCAGCACGCTGATCGAAATCAACGCCCAAAGCCCCGCCTCGATGAACGCCCGGACAACCGTATGGCCAGATTCCTGAACGGCGATAGGCTCCCCCATGGCATTGGGATCAATCGCGCGCACAGCCTTGGCAAACCGAAGGAGATTGTCGTTATCGTTCGGGTCGCCCGCGGGCGCGACCTCGATGCGGGCACGGCCGTCGGCGCTCACCCAGTTGCGCGCCAAATCGGGAGGAATGGAAGCGACGGTCACTTTCCGGGCGGTGAGCGAAGCTCGTAACAAATCGAGCATCGTATCCAGGCTCGGAATCAAAGCCTCGCGCGCCGCATCGCGTTTTTGCGGCGGCGCCTCGGCCATTTTTCGGAGGAGGCCGGCCAGGCGGCGAGCGTCGTCGGCGCCCTTACCGGCCACACCGCTTGCGGTCGCGGCGAAGGCAGCGGCGACGCGCTCCATAGCCTCCACGTCTTCCGCGTCGATCGGAGGCTCCTTCTCGCGGGCGGGGTCGAGTAAGGGCGCCAAGGATTTGGCAAGAGGCGCGATAATCGCGAGCTTTTCATCTTGATCTTGGGGAATGAAACTCTCGAGGCTCGTCACCCGAGCGACCCCCGGCAGTTGCTGTAAACGTGCGATGAGCGGTGGCGCCGCGGCGAGAGAAGGAGCGAGAACGTCAATTGTATTCGTGTCGGTGCTCGGATCCTTCATCAAATCCAGCAAGGTTGCAACGGATTCGACTTTATGGCTGCGCAAATTCAGCGGATTGAAATCGAAGTGAAGATGGCGCAGCAAAGGCGTTCCGGCAAAGGCCACCAACAATGTCCCGATGACGATCGCATAACGGTGCTTGGCCATGAATTGATCGGCGGGGGCCAAAAATTGATAGCCCACAGGCTCCTGTTCCGGCGGTGGGCGCAATAGAGTTAGCAAGGCTGGCAGGACCGTGATCGCTGAAAAAAATGCGATGAACATGCCGGTTCCGGCAATGAGGCCTAATTCCGAAACGCCGCGATAATCGGTCGGCAGAAATGAGTAAAAGCCGGCGGCGGTCGCCGCGGCGGCAAGCGCCAACGGCCGCCCGGCCTTGGCCGCCGCTTGAGTGAGCGCCTTTTCGAGGCGTGCCTCCTTGTAGCGTTCGGCACGATAGCGGACGCTGAACTGAATTCCGAAATCGGTCCCGATGCCGACGAATAACACCGCGAAGGCGACCGAAATCAAATTCAGCGCGCCAACCATCATGAGTTCAACGGCGGCCGTGGCGGCGAGACCGGCGACGACGCTCAAGGCGACCGCAAGAACGATACGGGCCGATTTCAAGGCGCTCCACACAATAAAAAGAACGATCAAGGCGGTCACTGCCGCGTTACGCCCGGCGCCATCCGCGACGTTCACGAACTCCTCGTCGGCCATCGGCACGAGGCCAGTCAATCTCACGGTTACCCCGAACTTGGGGGAAAGCCCAAGATCGCTCGCGCTCTGGCGAATGAAATCGGACGCCTTCTCCCCCGGCATCAACGCCGCGTAATCGAGCACTGGCTTGACCTCGATGAAACGGCGTAGTTCACGCGGATCGGCCGGTTGCTCAGACAACAAACCGCGCCAGGAAAAGAACACCGGCCGCCCGGCGAGCACGCCATCGAAGGCATCGCCAAGCAGGGCCATCGGGCGATCAAAATCGTCGAGTGTCCCGGCTTTCGCGTGGACGCCCTGGTTGATAAAAGAAACGGCCTTTACAATCCCGCGCAAACTCGGATCGGACGCGAGCGCCATCAGAAACGGCCGGGCATGGGACAGTTCCTTGATCGTGCGCTGAAGATCGGCGACCGGTTGGAATAAAAACGCGCTTTGATTGAAATAAGGGCCGCCGTCGGGACGCACCACCGATTGGTAGAGATCGGGACGGCGCTTCAATCTATCGGTCAGCGATTGCGCCGCCGCCTCGGCAAGCTCGGGCGTCGCGCCGTCGATGACCACGATAATCTGATCGACGCGCTGGGGGAAAGCCCTATCCATCGCGATAAGATTTTGCCGCCATCGTAGTTTTTCGGAAATAAAGTTGTTTGTATTGGTAGTTATGGCGAAATGGGCGACCGTATAATTAACCGAGGCAATGGTCACCAAGATCGCCAAGGCAAGCACGGTCCACCGGAAACGGCTGCAGACTCCGACGATCGCGACGATGGTTCTTGCGATGGGATCGGGAGCGATTGGTTTCTCAAATGATGGTATTGCCGGAGTTTCCGTGGATTTTGCCATGCTCTGCTACCGCCAATCGGAAGAGAAGTCAGCCAAAGCTCCGTTTATTCTTTAAAGCAAAGGTTGTTCGGGGGAACCGAAACCTGAGTAAATGTTCCGGTACGTGCCGCGGCGCTGGACCCATGGCATTGCCCCTCCGTCGGGGGTGAAGCCGCCACGCTTGGCCTGCCGGTTCTCGATGCTACATCTTCTCTGATGCCGCAAGCTCATAGCCAAGGCGGGAGGTATGTGCAACAAGGGAGTTCGATCATGCTGATCGGCCACGCCCGCGCCGAGTACGGCTGGAATTCGAACGGGTTGCGCGAAACCGGCGCGGAATCCAAAATTCAGGCGTTCTTAATCGCGGCCCCGTCAAAATTGATAAACCTTGCCTGGAGACGTGAACAAACAAAATTGAAGCTTCCGGCCGGACTCAACGGTTGACTTGCGCGCGGCCTGACCGTGGATGGCGATAAGAAGGAGCATGCTTTGGGAATACCGATTCTGCAAATGGCTCAAATCGGCGCCTATGTGGTGCGCCAGCGCCTAGCGGGACGCAAGCGCTTCCCGCTCGTCCTAATGCTCGAACCTTTGTTCCGCTGCAATCTCGCCTGCGCGGGCTGCGGCAAGATCGACTATCCAGACAAGATATTAGACCAGCGCCTGTCTCTTGCCGACTGCCTCGCGGCGATCGACGAGTGCGGCGCGCCTGTCGTGGTGATCGCCGGCGGCGAGCCGCTGCTGCACAAGGAACTTCCGCAGATTGTGAGGGGTGCGATTGCCAGACATAAATTCGTGACCGTCTGCACCAACGCGCTTTTGCTTGCTAAAAACCTCGACCGCTACACGCCAAACCGCTACTTCAACTGGTCGATTCACCTCGATGGCGACGCGGAAATGCATGATCGTTCGGTCTGTCAGGCCGGTGTTTACGACCGTGCCCTCAGCGCCTTGAAGCGCGCCAAGGAGCGCGGATTTCGCGTTACTATCAATTGCACGCTGTTCAACAATGCCGATTCCGCCCGGGTCGCGTCGTTTTTCGATAACGTGGCGGCGCTGGGCATCGAGGGCATCACCGTGTCGCCTGGCTACGCCTATGAGCGTGCGCCGGATCAGCAGCACTTCCTCAATCGCGCAAAGACTAAGACTCTATTCCGGCAAATTTTCGCGTGCAACAAGGGCGGGAATGCATGGCCCTTCTTCCAATCGAAGCTTTTTCTCGACTTTCTAGCCGGCAATCGAACCTACAAGTGCACCCCCTGGGGCAATCCCACCCGCACGGTCTTTGGCTGGCAGCGGCCCTGCTATCTGCTCGGCGAAGGCTACGCGCCCAGTTTCAAGGAGCTGATGGAGGAAACCAACTGGGACTCCTATGGCACCGGCAACTACGAAAAATGCGCCGACTGCATGGTCCATTGCGGCTTCGAGGCGACCGCCGTGGAAGATGCTTTCAAGCATCCTTGGCGGGCGCTCGGCGTGGCCCTGCGCGGTATTCGTACCAGTGGGCCGATGGCGCCCGATATCCCGCTAGACAGGCAGCGACCCGCCGAATATGTCTTCAGTCGGCATGTCGAGCAAAGACTCGCTGAAATCGGTGAAGCCGAGGGCTCCGTCAAGCATCTTCCGGCCGCGGAATAGAGCCACGAAGGCTGCCCGCGCATCGTTGGCGGTCCGCGCTAACTGCGGGACTTGGCGCGGATCTCGCACGAGCGAGCCGAGGATCGCGCCAAGCGCGATCGAGCCATCCGGTCTTATCGCCACTAAGGCGGCATGCGGTAATTGCCGGTGTTCTGGGTCGGCCACGACGCGAAAAGCGGCAAAGGGCAGGTTGTGGGCGGCGGCGGCCCTGGCGGCAACATGGGATTCCGTATCGGCGGCGAAGGCACCCGTTTTTAGATGCAGGGCGCGCCTCTCGGCAGGGCCGGTCACCGGAAGATCGACACCAGCTATGTCGGCGATCGCCGCGTCGCCGAGCGCGCAGGAAATCCGCTTCGACCAAACCGGATCGCCGTAATAGCGTGCGCCGTCCTCGGCGATGACCGAACGGACGATGAGCTTTGTCCCCGGGGGGAGACCACGCGCCAAGCCGCCCGCGACGCCAAAACTGATGATTGCCGAAGCCTCGTTCGCGATGACGGCTTCGAGTCTCCGCGCGAGACCCGAGACGTCGCCGCACCCTGACACCGCGAGGACGCCCGGACCGGCGGCAATTCTTGCTTCCGTCTTGAGGCCAGTAACGGCGATGACTGGCGAGCCATTTACATCCCCATGGGGGCCGGTTGCGGGTTGCCTTCCTTCAGATTGCGGTAGCGCGCCATTGCCCACAGCGGGAAATATTTCGAATAGCCATGATAGCGCAGAAAAAAGGCCCGGGGAAAGCCGGTCGCGGTAAAACGCTCTTCCGTCCAAAATCCATCCTCCGCCTGGGTCCGTGCAAGATAGCGTATCCCCAATGTGACCGCTGAGTCATCTATCATACCGGCCGCCATCAGCCCAAGCAATGCCCATGCCGTTTGCGAGGGCGTGCTCGGCGCCGGAAGATAGCCAGCATAATCCATCGCGTAACTCTCGCCGCTTTCGCCCCAGCCGCCGTCCGGGTTCTGGACGCTTTTAAGCCAGGCGACGGCTCGTTGCACGTCCATGCTTCGCGGATCGCGTTTGACAGCATTAAAAGCGCAAAGCGCCGACCAGGTTCCATAGATGTAGTTCATTCCCCAGCGCCCGAACCAGCTGCCATCCTTCTCCTGGGTTCGAAGGAGATAATCGACGCCGTGCGCGACCGCTGGATTGCCCGCTGGAATGTCGCCGAGCTGGCCCAGCATGGAAACGCAGCGCGCCGTCACATCCGCGGTCGGCGGATCGAGCAACGCACCATGATCGGCGAAAGGAATGTAATTCAAGTACTCCCTGTCATTGTCGGAATCGAAGGCGCCCCAGCCGCCATCGGCGCTTTGCAGGCCTTCGATCCATTCGCGCGCGCGCGCGATCGCGTCCCTGTACTCCGGTGGGTGGCCCGCCGCGCGGTCCATCGCCATCGCCACGACAGCGGTATCATCGACGTCGGGATAATAGGCGTTGGCATATTGAAACGCCCACCCGCCCGGCCGGACATGGGGTTTTTGCGCGGCCCAATCGCCCGCGAGATCGGTGACTTGCAGAGGTTCGAGCCATGAAAGCGCGGCGCGAACCCGTGGCGTTATTGCTTCCTCGCCGGCTTCCATCAGCGCGTGGCAGGCAAGCCCGGTGTCCCACACCGGCGACAAACAAGGCTGGCAATAAGCCTCGTCTTCGCGGACGACGAGCAGCTTGTCGATCGCATTCACCACCTGGACCATCCTCGGGTCTTGCCTCTGGTAGCCCAACGCGTCGAACATCAGCGCCGAATAGGTCATCGCGGGAAAGATCGCGCCAAGCCCATCCTCGCCGTTCAATCGCTGTTCGATGAAGGCGACCGCCTTGCCGATCGCTCGCCGGCGTAATGCCCTGGGGAAATAGGGTTCCGACCAGCGCAGAACCCTGTCCACTCCAGCAAAAAGCGCGGTCCAAGGAAATTTTTGATGCGGCGCGCCGGGCCAATGGCGAACCTCGTCCGGCGGCTCGACGAAGAGTTCGTCGATAGTGACATTGCGCGGATTCCTCGCCCGCGGCTTCACAGCGATCACAACCATCAGCGGAGCGAGAACCGTGCGGCTCCAGTAGGAAATTTTGGTTACATGGAAGGGAAACCAGCGTGGCAAAAGCATGATCTCGACCGGCATGACCGGGACGGCGCGCCACGGCAGCGCGCCGAACAGCGCCAGCAGCGCACGGGTGAAAACATTCGTGTTCGCCGCCCCGCCCCGCGCGAGGATCGCCGCTCGGGCGCGCCGCATATGGTCGGCCTCGGGCGAATCGCCAGCCGCTTTCAGCGCGAAATAAGCCTTGACGCTGGTGCTGATATTAAAGGGGCCGTCGGTGAACAGCGGCCAGCCGTCATGCGCCGCCTGTTTGCGCCGGAGATAGGCCCCGATCTTGGCTCCGAGCCCGCTATCGGCCGGTTCGCCGAGATAATGCTTAATAAGAATATATTCGGCCGGGATCGAAACATCCGCCTCCAGCTCGAAGACGAAATGCCCATCGTCGCGCTGCGCGGCCAGCAACGCTCGAGTCGCCCGGGAAACCGCCGCTTCGATTTCGGCGAGGGCCGGGCCCCCGATGTTCGGACTTTCCGTTACGCCGTCCATATCTTCCATCCGGGCCGCTCCTTAGTGCGATGCCGCGATCAGGGCGGCCGCCCGATCGCCAGACCGGATTGCCCCTTCGATCGTCGCGGGCAGTCCCGTCGCGGTCCAATCTCCCGCCAGGACCAGATTGGCATAGGCCGTTCCGGCGCCGGGCCGGCGCGCGTTTTCGCCAACCGTCGCGGCGAACGTCGCCCGCTTTTCCTTGACGATCTGCCATGGCGGAAGCGGCTTTTCAATCCGAGCCGCTTCCGCGACTTCTGCCCAAATCGTTTCGGCGAGTTTTTCACGCGGGACCTCGAGAAGGCGATCGGCCCCGCTTATCGTAACCGATAGCCTGCCGGGAAACGCAAACAGCCATTCGATTGTCCCGTTGACGATGCCCAGAATAGCGGGGACATTCGTTGGCGGGGCGATTTTGAAATGGGCATTGACGATCGCGCGATAAT
This sequence comes from uncultured Alphaproteobacteria bacterium, assembly GCA_963808645.1. Taxonomy (GTDB): domain Bacteria; phylum Pseudomonadota; class Alphaproteobacteria; order Rhizobiales; family Beijerinckiaceae; genus Methylocapsa. The sequence goes on along the minus strand of CAWEGU010000015.1, from coordinate 324,436 downwards.
CCTCGGGCGTTTGCAAGCCTGGCACGAGACCCTTCGCCGCATAGGGCGGAACCGCGAGAACGACTTTGTCCGCCGCGTTGAGTTGCACCCTATCCTCGGCGAAATCGAGGGCGGCGGCGTGGCCGTTTGCAAACTCTATCCGGCGGAGCCTATGGTCGAACCGGACCTTTACCCCCCGTTCAACGAGATAATCGAGCGCGGGCGCGATGAGCGCGGCGGTGAGGCCTTGCGTGGCGACGAGGGGGCGGCAGGCGCGCCCTCCCCTGGCGAGCGTTTCCCTCACCACGGCGGCGGCGAGGTGGGATGAAGCTTCGGCAGGCTCGGTATTCAAGGCAGCGAGAAAAAACGGCCGCCACAGCCGCTCGTAAAGCAATCCGTCGCAGCGCATGACCGCGCCGATCGGCGTGTCCTTGCCGGCAACCAAAAGCCCCGCGAGGCCAAGATAGTCGAACGGGCCCGTATCCGGCACCCTCCGATAGGCCGAGAAAATCCACCAAGGGAACGGTCCGGCATTGAGGCGTAACCGCCAGCTCTTCTTGGTCGCGAGATCGACGAAAGCAAACTCGGCTTCCGGCGGCTCCGCCAATCGTTCCCCGGCGCCAATCGCCGCCAAATAATTTCGCGCGGCGTGGTTTCCGGATAGAAGCAAATGGTTGCCATTGTCGATCATGAGCCCGAGCGCGGGATCGTAATAGGAGCGGCAGCGCCCGCCGGCCTGCCGCGAAGCCTCATGCAACACGATTTCGCGGGATCCTCCCGCGAGGCGCACCGCCGCGGCGAGCCCGGCAACCCCCGCTCCGACGACATGGACAGCGGGTTTATTCATTAAAAGAGGCCATGGCGCAACAATGCGAAGACGACGCGATGGCGGGGCGCGCGAATCCTTCGGCGCGGCTCGGCGAATCCGCGCCTTTCCAAGGCGGCAAGAATGGCCCGGTAGACATCCGCCATGATCCTCGGCGCGCGCACGCTCGCGCGGGGGCATCTCGCCATGATTTGCGCCGCCTCGCCGAAATGCATTTTTGCACGGGCGATGACTGGAGCACAGGCCCGGCCCAGCGCCGGATTGGCGAGAATCGCTCGCGACTCCGCTTCGCCGATGCCCGCCGCGCGGAGATCTTCGCGTGGCAGGTAGAGCCGGCCGAGGGCCGCGTCTTCGTCGAGATCGCGCAAAATATTGGTGAGCTGGAGCGCGCGGCCAAGATGATGCGCGAGGCCTTGGCCTTCCGCTTGCGGCATCCCAAAAGCCCGCGCGGAAAGGCGTCCGACCGCGCCCGCCACGCGATCGCAATAAAGATCGAGCGTGGCGAGATCGGGTGCCCTTATATCGGCATCGACATCCATCTCCATGCCATCGATCACGGCACAAAAATCCTCGCGGCGCAGGCCAAAAGCGTGGATTGCCATGGCGAGACCGTGCAATTTTCCGGGTGCGCGAGTTCGCGCGCTCCCGTCTGCATAAAGCGCGCCGATATCTTGCCGCCATTTGGCGAGCGCTTGTCTGCGGGCGTGCCGTGGCCCCGCTTCGTCCGCGATGTCATCCACAGCCCGGCAGAAGGAATAGATTTCAAAGATCGCCTCGCGGCGCCGGCGTGGCAGAATACGCATGGCCGCGTTGAAGGAACTGCCGCGCGCGCGCGCGGACACCTCGGCTGGCACCGCGGCCCCGGCGAGGCCTCTCATGCGCCACCGATCGGCGTCGCCGTGACTTGTCGCGGCCGGCAGAAGGCCCGCAGCCCGTCGGCAACGCCGATGCTCGACCAGGCGAGAGCACCGAACTTCGTCAAATGCACCTGTTCGCTCAACGGATCGCGTTCGAGCAGCAGGGCGTTAAGCTTGCCGGCGAGGCGCGCGATCACGGCGGTTTCCAAGCATAGGCGGAAGTCACGGAGCTGGGCCGGAAGGCTGCACCCCAACTCGACCAGTGGCGCGATCCGCCGGGCCACGCCTTGCAAAACCCCGCGCAGCTCCGGCGAGGGTTTTGCGGCGCCGAGCGCATCCGGCCGAAGGCCTTGCGCGGCGAACGCATCTTGCGGCACATAGACGCGATCGAGATTGCGATAGTCGGCGCCGCAGTCTTGTAAATGATTGATGATCTGAAGCGCCGAGCAAAGCGCATCCGATGCGGGCCAGCTGGATTCGCTCTCGCCATGCACATCGAGAACGAAGCGCCCGACTGGCGCCGCCGAATAGGCGCAATAATCGATGAGTTCTGACCAATTCGCGTAGCGATGTTTGACGGCATCCATCCGGAAGGCGCGCAGCAGATCTAGCGCATGACGCGGCGACAGCTTTCGCTCGGCGAGAGCCGCGCGCAGCGGCAGCGCGGCTTCGACCGCCTCGCTTCGCCCGGTCAATGTTGCCTCGAAAAGGTCGAGCCCGGCAAGCTTGGCGTCCGGCGCGAGCGAAGGGCTGTCGGCGACATCGTCGGCGCCGCGGGCGAAACGGTAATAGGCAAGAATTGTGGCGCGATGTTTTGGCGCAATGAGCACGGAGGCGACCGGAAAATTTTCTTGCCGGTGCGTTTTCGAAGGGTTCCTCGGCAAGCCGGGCGTCATCGCAGCTGTCCATTGCCGCGAAACCACGCCAAGGCTTCCTTGAGCGCTTCGGCATAAGGTCGCGCCTTGTAGCCGAGGTCGCGTTCGGCCTTCGCGGAACTAAAAAACATCCGGTGCTTCGACATTCGCAGTCCGTCGATAGTCAGGAAAGGCTCGCGCCGCGTCACCCGTGCCATGGTTTCCGCCCCGAACGCAAAAGGATAAACCAGCGGGCGCGGCAGCCGCAATTTGGGGGGACGGCGACCGCACATGAGCGCGATTTGGCCAAGGAAGTCCGCGAGCATCACGTTTTGGCCACCGAGGATATAACGTTCGCCGGGCTTTGCATGTTGCAGGGCGGCGAGATGCCCGTTGGCGACATCGTCGACATGCACGAGATTGAGCCCGGTGTCGACGAAACCCGGAACACGGCCGGACGCCGCCTCGACGATAATCCGCCCGGTTGGCGTCGGCTTCTGGTCGCGTGGCCCGATCGGCGCCGTCGGATGCACGATAACGGCTGGCAAATAATCGCGGGCGATCATTGTTTCGACGACCAGCTCCGCGGCGATTTTGCTTTGCTTATAGGCCCCGATCGCGCATGATTCGTGTAGCCGCATCGTCTCGTCGGCCTGTCCGCCATCCACCGCGCACGCGATAGTTGCGGCACTGCTCGTATAGACGATGCGCTCCACGTCCGCGGCCAGGGCGGCTTGCATGAGGAGCCGGGTACCCTCCCGGTTGTTCCATAAGATTTCCTGCGGATTACGGGCGAAGAGCCGGTAGTCGGCGGCGACATGGAACAAAAAACGCGCGCCCGCCATGGCCCGCGCGACCGAGGCCGGGTCGCGCATGTCGCCTTCCACGATCTCGACCTCGAGACCGGTGAGATTCGTTCGCTTGCTGGTTGGCCGCAGCAAGGCGCGGACGTGATAGCCGGAGCGGATCAGGGCGTGGGCCACGGCGGACCCGACAAAGCCCGAAGCTCCCGTGACCAGAACCTTGTCCCCTGCCACGCCGCCGACCTCCGCTGGAATCGTTGCAATCTCTCTACCCGCTAAAGCGGGCCAGAACATTCTTTATACCAAATTTCGTTGCTCGTGACTCACGTCGTGCCGGGCCTTGAGCCAGACATTCAAGGGACGGCGAGCATCTGGATGGGCCATAAAATTGGGAGGATCCGTGGCCATTCTTTTTGGGAGTTGGCTGACCTGTCTCGACCGGATCGAGCCACTCGCCGGAAATTCGTAATCTCCATCGGCGTGGGAATGCCAATTCGGTTGGTTTACACAACAGGGAAATTACGCCACCTTCAAATTTCAACCATTCCGCCACGGCATCTTAGATCACTCACCCGGCGATTGCGGCCGAACGGGCAATTGCCGCGATGTCTGGTGCGGGAACGTCACCGTAGCCCGCGATCCGGTGAGTCAATTGCCGAGTCGCCGCGCGCGAGACCGGGTCGCACAACGCCGCCAACTCGTCTTCGTAGCGATAGCCGATCGCATGGCCCCGAAACCTATTCGCCACGGCAGGATGCATGTAAATTTCGATGAGGCCACGTGGAAGCTGGCCGAGTAGAGCCTGTAGCCGCGCCGCCGTCATCGCCCCAGACCAACGGAGGCCGAACACGGCATCTGGGGTAATCAGCCCCGCGCGCCGTGCGCGTATCCTTAGCATTTGCGCCCAGGGCGTCGTGGGGCTCCGGGAAGCGGTATTAGGTTCGATCCGCGCTAGAACCGTGGCAGGTTCTTGCGGTACTCGTAACGCGCGCATACCGTAGCGTGGTCCGACCGATAGCACAACCGCGGCTACGGCGGGGTGGATATGGAAATGCTTGTGGCCGCTGACGTGATCGAGGGGCAGGCCCGTGGCGCGGAATAAGCCGAACTGCGCGTTGATTTCGGCGGCGATCTGTCGACGGACGGTGGAGCGCCGGATAATGTCGATTCCCAACCGAAACATGTCTGTGCGCAAATTTCCCCTGCCATCGACGAGATCGGAAATTTGCGCCGGAGGCAGCGCCGGCCTTCCTTCCACCAGGACGATGTGAAGTCCGATCCGCAGTTCTGGCAACCGCCGCGCCCGTTTGACGGCGTCCAAGGCTGCCGGTCCGGCCACCATCAAGCCTGCGGCGCAGAGAAGTCCGTTGCGATGCGCAATCTCAATCGCTTCATTGACCTCTTCGGATAGGCCGAGGTCATCCGCTGTAATGACGAGGTGGTTCAATGCGAGAGCTCCCGCCGTGCCCGGAGAAAGGCAAAAAATTCGATGCCCTCGCGCAGCCGCCGTTGCATCATCTGCGGGCTGCGCACCATCTCCGACACGATCGCCGCTATTTTCGGAGCGCGAAAGTAGAACCGCCGGTAGAACTCCTCCACCGAGTGAAAGATTTCCGTATGGGCTAAATGCGGAAAATGGAGCGGCGCAACCTGCACGCCCCGGCCGTCGATTAAGTCCGCATTCTTTTCGTCGAGCCATCCGTTCTCAAGGGCCTGCCGATAAAGATATGTGCCGGGATAGGGTGCTGCTATCGACACCTGGAGAGTATGTGGATCGACTTCACAGGCAAACCGGATCGTCTCCTCGATCGTCTCCTTCGTCTCACCGGGCAGGCCGAGAATAAAGGTGCCGTGGATAGCTATGCCGAGCTCGTGGCAGTTTTTGCTGAATTGCCGCGCGACATCAATCCGCACTCCCTTCTTGATGTTATGCAGAATTTGTTGGTTGCCAGATTCGTATCCTACGAGCAGTAGCCGGAGGCCATTCTCGCGCATAGTCTTGAGCAAATCCGGCGGGACATTAGCCTTGGCGTTGCAGGACCAGGTGACGCCAAGCTTGCCTAGCTCACGCGCGATCGCCGCTGCCCGAGGTGCGTCGTCGGTGAAGGTGTCGTCGTCGAAGAAGAACTCCTTCACTTGCGGCAGTTCCTGGCGAGCCCAACGGATCTCGTCCATCACATGGCCAACGCTGCGTGTGCGATAGCGATGTCCTCCTACCGTCTGCGGCCACAGGCAAAAGGTGCAGCGCGATTTACAGCCGCGACCGGTGTAGAATGACACGTAAGGATGCTTGAGATAGCCAATGAAATATTTCTCGATCTTGAGGTCTCGCTTGTAAATTGGCGTAACGAATGGCAGCGCATCCATGTTCCAAAGAATTGCCCGCGCATCGTTGTGCCGGATCAGCCGATCGGAATCGCGATAGGAAAGCCCAGCGATGGCGCTCCAGTCGCGACCCTCGGCGATTTCTTTGATAGTGAAATCGAATTCGATGCCAGCGACGAAGTCGAGAATTGGGGCGTCGCGCAAGCTGGCATCCGGCTCGACGGCGACTTTGGCGCCGACGAAGCCTACCATTAGGCGCGGGTTTGCTTTTTTTAGCGCTTCGACGACCTTCACGTCGGAGCCGAATGATGGCGTCGACGTATGCAAAACCGCGAGATCGAAGTCTCCAGCCCGCGCGAGAATGGTGGGGAGCTTGAACCCGTGCGGCGTCGCGTCAATCAGCGTACTGTTTGGCGTCAGCGCGGCTACTTGCGCGAGCCACGTGGGATACCAGAACGATCTAATCTCACGCCGAGCCTGGTAACGCGATCCGGCTCCACCATCGAAGCCCTCGAAGGACGGAGCTTGCAGAAACAACGTTCGCATTCCTGCCGGCATCAGCTTGGATCCTCGACAAGAGTTGCTTCGGCCGTCACGCGGTAGCGATGGCTTTTCCAGCTGACACCCGCCCCCCACAAGCTTCCTATATATACGCCGAAGGACATCACGTCGTGCAACGGGAGAAGCAAATAGGGATGGCGGGCCAGATCGAACGCGTGCTCGACACACCTGCAAAGGACCAGCCGGCAGGTCAGCGCGAGTACTATTACGAAGGCTAAGTCCCCCCTCCCGATGCTCGTGCCGATCAAGGCCAGCGGAAACGGGTGGGTGATGACGGTGCCGGCATAGCCGACGGGATCGACGCTCTTGATCGTGCGGGCAAAGCGCAGCCCATGCGCAAGGGCTTCGCGGGCGCCTCTCTCACAGCACATATGCCCCACCGAGAGTGTCGGCATTTCGACGTCGTATCCAGCGGCGCGGACTGCCGCGCCGATTGCGTAATCGTCGGCGAGGCGGTCGGCAAAAGCAGCGAGACCGCCGATGCGGCTGAGTACGTCTCGCCGGATCGCGACGGTCGAGCCGAAGCACGGTCGCGAGAGCCTCAGTTTTAGTGCAACGATAACGCTTGCCAGGAACTGGGTATTGATGGCCATGCACCCCAAGCAAGCCCAAATTCCGGGCCCTGCGATACCGTGATAGAGACATGTAACGGCGCCCACTCCGGGCTTGTTAAGTTTGTCGATGACATGCATTAGGTAGCCCGAATCGACCTCGATGTCGCTGTCTGAGATCACCAATGTATCGTACCGGGCCAGGGCCATCATATTGATCAGATTCGATATCTTGGGATTGGAGCCATGGGTGCGCGCATTGACCATGAGATCGATCGTGTCCGGACAGGCGGCGTGAAGCCGCTTCGCGACCGCAACCGCCGGATCGGACGCATCCTGAGCGCCGAAGACGATTTGCACCGGCGCATCGTAGTTCTGCTGGCAAAACGAGGCGAGCCGTGGCGACAGGCCAGGTTCATCGCCATGCAAAGGCTTGAGGATGCTGACCGGAATATCGGCGCGCGCCGGCGGCCGCTTTTTCTTACGATGGAAACCCAGCACGAAGGCCGATGCCAAAAGCGTATAGGAGCAACCCAGCATCGCGCCCAGCATGCACAGATCGGAGATCCAGCGCAGCATTGAGATGAGTGTCGCCACCGCCATCGTGCTCATGGCTGGCGATAGGGGCGCGAGCCTCGGTAATTGAATTTTTTGAAACGCGCATCGAGCGTTTGGCGCGACAAAAAAACTTCAGTACGGTCGCGCCACAGGCTGTCTCGCCGCAGGGCGGCGCTGCTTCGCGCCAACACCATGAGTGAGATCAGGATGTTCTCGCCGAACTGGTGGATACGCTGGCCTAACGAGCGAGGTCTTAGATCGGATATTGACTCAAAGCCGTATCGGGACGCAATGCGAACGAGCTGGGCGCTCTGTTGCGCGGTTCCGAAGCTCATGTTTGCGCGGATGACCGCCACGTCTTCGAGATCGCTACGCTGGACGAGATGACCTGCGAGTTCACGCAGCGAAATATCCAGGCACTCATTCATTCGCCGCGCCCAGCCCAATGACCGGCCCAACGTGCCGGTGCACAGGCGCGGTACCTGCTCGTTCCACAAATGCAGATCGACCACGCGACCGCCCAGCCGGAAACGCGTCCCGTCCGAGAGAATGAATGCCTGATCCAGGCGATGAACCTGGATCCGGAAGATGCAGCGAGGATTGCGAGTGTATTCAAAGACAGCATGGCGGCGTTGCAGATGTCTGTCAAGCCGGAATATGATGGCTGCCAGCCAGCGATGGTCAGCCCCTTCGATAAAATGCGCGGGCATCCGCGCCTCCATCATCCGTTGTCATGCTACCCTAAGCGCAAGGCAATGAATCATCGAAAATTTGCGCCGGATTTATGGCCGGATTTATGGAGATACGCCTCGTTTCAATTGCAGCCAGTCGCCAAAGGCGGATTGTCAACTCCAGCATATTGATGCGCGCGCGTCCATGGCCGCGGCGCCATGCCTATGGGGAGCGGTTTATAAGCTAAGATCTGCGCCACTGAGAGCCAGCCGCGATCGAATGCATAGGCCATTCCGGGCAGGAACATGCGCCAGATGCGAAAACGCTCGGGCCCGGCGAGTTGGCAGGCTTCGCTCGCGTGCGCCTCCAGTCGCCGACTCCAATGCCGCAGCGTTAGCGCGTAATGCGGGCGCAGGTCCTCCACGTCAACCGCCTCCAACCCGCAGCGCGCGACCTCATAGATAACCCGCGATAAGTGAGGAAGCTCTCCTCCGGGAAAGACGTAGCGGTCGATGAACTCGCCACCCGGAGGGCCTTGGGCTCGGCCATTGGGATCTGTCGCCACAATGCCATGGTTGAGGAACGCTCCTCCCGGCTTCAGGAGACGCGAGACCCCTCCGAAGTAGAGAGGCAAGTTTTTCAATCCCACATGCTCGTACATGCCCACGGAAACGATTTTGTCGAATACTTCGGCACCGGGAATGTCCCGGTAGTCCTGGCGCTGGATATCCACGCGGCTGGCCAACCTCTGATTGGAAATTTGCTCGCTTGCGAACTGATACTGGCGTTCGCTCAGCGTGACGCCGACCGCGGTGACCCCGTAATGCGTGGCCGCCCACGTTGGAAGACCGCCCCAACCGCAGCCGATATCCAACACATGATCGCCTGGCCGGAGCCGGAGTTTCCGGCAGATGTGGTCGAGCTTCTGCTGTTGGGCGGTGTCGATGTCCTCCGATCCACTAAGGAAATAAGCGCAGGAATAGATCAAATGACGGTCTAGCCACAGGCGATAGAACTCATTGGACACATCATAATGATGCTTGATGTTGGCGGTGTCTCTGTCACGAGAATGGCGCCGTGTGATCCAATGGAGCGCTCGCCCGATTGGGGAAATCATCGGCAGCCGCCCAATTCGCTCTGCCAATGCAATGCCTACCCGTAAAATGTCCTGGACCGAACCCTCCACGCTCAGCTCCCCGGCGACATAAGCATCGCCGAGCCGAGGGATATTTCCGCTCGCGAACATCCGGCCGACGGCGGGCGAGCGCATCGTGAGGATTACCGCCGGCGGGTACGCGAAATCGAACGTCTCGCCATCCCAGAAGACGAGCCGCAGAGACGGCGGATCGCCAACAAGACGCCGTTTCAGATGCTCTAAGAGGTGTTGCCGCAGCGATATGGCGATCGATCTGGGCAAAATGTTTGTCCTCTAATCGTTGCCGCCGGCGCGGCGAATCGGAGCGCCGGCGCTCAGCCGGTGGTTTTTGGCTCCGCTTCATCGGAGAGCGGCTCGCGGTAAAGCGTCGCCAAGGTGACCTTGATTACCAGAGCAACGGGCACGGCTACAATGATGCCGACAATACCGAAGACTGTGCCGCCGGCCAGAAAACAGAAGATCACCAGCACTGGGGGCACCCGCCCCGCCCGGCCAAGCACCAACGGACCAACCATCTCGTCAATAGAGAGCCGCAGCGCAGTAGCATAAATCGCATAGGCGATAATGCTGCCGATCCCCGCCGCGTAGTGGATCGCAATGAAGCCTGCGATCACGGCGGATAAAGCAGGCCCAATGACCGGGAGCATTTCGAGGAGGCCGGTCAATACCGCCAAAAATGTCGCATGCGGCAACTTGAGAATCAGCTCAAGACCGGCATAGGCTGCCGCCGTGGTATAGATCACCACCAACAGCACGCCGACGAAATAACGCTTCAGCAACGGATCGAGACGCAGCCAGACGTCCGCAATCAAAGGACGTTGCTTGGGCGGTACTAGAGAGAAAAGTCCGTCGCCGATCCGAGGGCCGCCTATGAGAAAATAGAAGAACAGGATCAATGTCAGAAGGAGCCCGAACATCGAAGCGAAGCCGTAGGTTGCGATTATCGCCAGTCTATCGGCCTGTCCCAGCCAATCCCTCACCCCGTTCACCAGCGCCTGGCCAATGGCCGCCGCGTCCATGTCTTCCCCAAGGATATGAACTGTCTCGTTCCCGATCAGCAGGCGAGCTACGCTCTCGACGGTTCCACCCAGGCCGGTGATAAGCTCTTTCACCCCGCCCACAAGCGGCGGCACGGCAAGCAATCCGACGATCACCACAATCGCGAAAAACAGGACGGAGATGCCAACCGCAAAGAGCGAACGCGGCGAATGGGTACGAGCCGCCAGCCAATCGACCAGCGGGCTGCACACAAAAGCGAGGGCCCCGGCAAGAACGAAAGGCAGGAGCACTACGCGGATGAGATAAAAAAACACCACTACCGCGGCGATCACCGCTATTGTGGTGGTCGGCGAGATTCGCCGGACTGCTTCTCGCGCGCCTAGTGGGTAGGCCGGGTCCTCCACCCGCGATTTCGTTGGGGCACCGTTCATGGATAGCTACGCCCCTTCCAGCTAACTCGGCCCGTTAAGCGCTGGCACACGCTATCCAGTGCCATCAGCGCACCCGCTGTGTAACCGAGCGGAAACAGAAAACCGTACCAGAACGGTATGCGAAAATAGATTGCCCCAGCGAGATGCAGCCCGAAGGCCGTCGCCGAGCCGAGCAGGGCTGGCGCTAAGGCGAAGCAGGCACCGTCCGTATGCCGAGAGCACCCCATAGCGTCGGCAACCGGCAGCAAAACGGCTGCCCAAGCGAGTGCCACCCCGATCAGAACTGTGCTCACGGTCGCGATTGGCCCGCCCAACATATCGATGAGGTTCTTCGCAACCCCCGGCCAAAGGGTGCGCCATCCGGTATACATCCGGGTGGACACCAAGCCGTCCCCATTCTTGAGAATGACCTTCCAGCCGGTTCGCTTGAGAAGCCTCGCCAGCGCAACATCTTCGCAGATCGCTTCGCAAATCGTGGCATGTCCTCCGGCCAACTCATAGGCTTCGCGGCGAACCAACATGAACTGACCAGTCGCCGTGGCGTCATGGGTATCCTGCGCCTGCAGCTGGCGCAAGTCCTGGCGAAACGCCAAGAGATAGAGCCCGCACGGCAAGACCAGTCGCTCGGCAAAACTGACGAGTTCCTGGCGCGGCGCCAATGAAAGGAGGTCGATGCACTCTGCGCGGACTGAAAGAACGGCGCGTGTAATGAGTGTGGGCGCCGCGTTAACGTCAGCATCGATAAAGCAGAGCCATTCACAATCCGGCAACACCTCTTGGGTGCCGATCCAGCAGGCATGTGATTTTCCGATCCAACGCGATGGCAAGGGCGGGCTCTGAATAAGCTCGACGCGCGAGTTTTTTCGCGCGATCGAACTCACGACGGCTGCGGTGTTGTCCTCAGAATGGTCGTCGACGACAATGACACGCAACCGGGATGCTGGATAATCCTGGCGAGCCAGGGCCTGCAGACATGAACCAATATTACTGGCTTCATCGCGCGCTGGCACGATCACGCTCACGCGTGGTAACAATTCGGATACTGATCTCGTAAAAAGAGCGACGTCCTGCAACAAATTGCGCTGATCGACCGCGCGCGCCACCAGCCACGCGACGGCGGCGGCCCATGCGCAGGATAGGAAAAGCAACATGCCGACCCCTAGATCAGGCGCCTGAACCGGCGCAGTCCGCTTAACTCGTTAGTTCATTCCAAGTTCCGTTCCGCGGAAGCTGACCCGTCGAATCGGTGCGTCCAGCACAGAACATTGGGTGGCATTGGGATCGCGGCGGGAATGGCCCCTGGTTCACGCCTCTGTTTCAACGGTTATGCGGTCGCTGTTTCGCATCAGTGGGCAGGAATAGGCTTCCCCGCATCTCCGCGCTCTTCACGCCAAAATTGAGGAAATCGAGCCGCCGGGCGGCTCGAGCAGGCGGCATCGGAACTGCCGTCGATTTCGTCCGTTGTTTTCCATACCGCCCCCGCTTGCCGCGGAAACGGCGCCGCCGTTGCAAACAGGCGTTCCGCAATGTGTACGGCCAAGCTATCGGGATCAACCAATGCGAATGAGCTACGCCGAATTGTTCAAGCGAGCGCTTCTCGTGGTTGCAGTTGCGCTTATTCCTGTACTGGTCTGGTATCTCTTTGACGTCGTTCTCATGGCGTTTGGAGCGATTATTCTCGCAAACGTTCTGCGCCTCGGCGCGGACCCGTTCTCCCGCTGGCTTGCCATCCCGCCGAGCGTCGCACTTATTGTTTCCGGCCTGCTCGCTCTAACTGTTGCAAGTGGGGCCGGCTATCTATTTGGCACTCTGATTAGCGACGAACTGAAGGACGTCTTTGACCGCGCAAGCGCGGCAGAACAGATTATTCGGGACAAAATGCATGAATCGGACTTAGGCGAGCTGATCTTGAGTCAGGTAAAGGGGGAGAATTTTTCTATTGCCAGCCTCGTCGAGCGATTTCTCAAGGTAAGCATAAGTTTTCTTGCGGCGGTGATCGTATTGGTGATCAGTGCGGCTTACTTTGCTGCCCAGCCTGAGCTCTACCGGCAGGGTTTGATCAAACTGTTTCCTCCCCGGCTGCACGCCCAAGCTGCTGAAACAATCGATCATATCCGCAATACGCTCAGGCTCTGGCTTATCGGACAGTTCATTCAAATGTTTTTGATCGGCCTGCTTTCGGGGTTGGCAGCCTGGATCATCGGCCTGCCGTCGGCAATCGCCCTTGCGCTGATCGCATTTGTGGCTGAGTTCGTGCCATACCTGGGGCCGATCATTGCGGCGGTGCCAGCAGGTTTGGTGGCGGCGACCATAAGTATGAACGCCCTGCTATGGACAATCGTGGCATACATCACCATTCACCAGATAGAAGGTAATCTGTTTACCCCGTTGATCCAAAGACGCCTGGTGTTCATCCCGCCAGCGGTCATGATCCTTGGCATCGTGGCTATTAGCCTTTTGTTCGGGCCTATCGCGGTCATCTTCGCGGCTCCCATGACGGTTGTTGTATTCGTTGCGGTAAAGGTGCTGTATGTTCGCGATACGCTTGGCGAGGAGACCGAAATTGCGGGCCAATCGAGGTGAAGGTTCCTCGCTTGCTCCGAAGCGGTGATCCGCGACCGCGGCGCCGGTGTTTTATATTGGGTGGCTCGAGCCGCTTGGCGATGGCGCTACGCGTCCAGGCGAGACCTTACCCGGCTCTCCTAGAGATCGAGGCCCGAGTTCATTAACCGCCCCGTGCGACAAAATCTCTCTGTCACTACCGATAGGAGAGCGTAAGGCGTGTTCCATGAATGTTAAATATATCGCGCGCGTTCGCCGAGCGGCGCTCCCGTGCATGGGGGCGTCTGCTCCTTCATCACCACCACCACCGAGCCGATCGGGAGGAAATAGTCCGTCCGAGGACGCATGATGCCGCGCTGCGCCGGCCGAGTATCTCAATCTTCAGCCGCGGCGATCCAAAGCCGTCTCATAGTGCTGAGCCCGGACAAATGTTTGACAACCGGGGCCAGGTTTTGTAGAGGGGCCCGGCCGGAGTCGCTAGACGCCCACTCGTCTTTAGGCCGCCTTGTTTATTTTGCAATGAACGCGGCCTTGCCACAAAAGCACGTTGTCGCAATGTATTTGCTGCGCCATGAGGTTTGACGGGTGATACCCTGGATATATTCGGCGATACTTCACCGCCGGATGTGCCGTGATTAAAGCGGTTCCGATGTAATCCGTCGGCTCGCGGCATCGCAATTGCGGACGCTGTAGTGAAGGTAGTTCCCAGCAGGGATGGGTGGAACACGAGGGAAATAGGTTGTTCGCGGTCATCGAAACGGGCGGCAAGCAATATAGTGTCGCGGCCGGCGACACGATCACTGTCATGACCCTCGCCGGCGATCCCGGCGATCGCGTGACGTTCGATCGTGTTCTCGTGCTTTCTCAGGATGGCGAACCGGCGCTAGGAACCCCGTTCGTCGACGGCGCCAGCGTTGGCGGCCAGATTGTCGAGCATACGCGCGGACCGAAGGCAATTGCCTTCAAAAAGCGGCGGCGGAAGAACTCCAAGCGTAAGCGGGGCCATCGGCAGGATTTAACTCTGGTCCGGATCACCGAATTTTTGGCCGGCGGCGTCGAATTGTCCGTTGGCGCCGCCCCTTCGGAATAACGCCGCATTGGTCGGCGTCGGCGTGCTAAAATAACAAATGGCACATTTCGTGCTTAGGTATTTTGGAGCCAGATCGATGGCACATAAAAAAGCAGGCGGTTCGTCCCGCAACGGCCGCGATTCCAAAGGCCGGCGCCTGGGTGTGAAGAAATTCGGCGGCGAGGCGGTCACTGGCGGCAACATCATTGTGCGCCAGCGCGGCACCCCGTGGCATCCGGGCGCGAATGTCGGAATCGGGACGGACCACACGTTATATGCCTTGATCGACGGAAAAGTCGCATTTCAGACCAAAGCCGATGGACGCTCATATATTTCCGTCCAGCCAAGGCCGCAAGCAAGGGCCGCAGAAAAAGGGCCGAGACCGTAACTCCTCCACTCCTCGCATGGGTCCGGTGGATTGGTCTTTCCGAACACGAGAACCTGAAATTCAGGAGGAAAGTTCGGAAAACCCGAAAGGGTTTTAAACGGGAAGCGGCGGCCGGCGCTCTTTATTTTGGTTCGAGTCCGCGCGAGGGCCGGAGCCCGATGTTCCCGGATTTGACGGCCGACGACATCTTCCGCATCGAAACTAAGCGGCTTTGGTTGCGGTGGCCGCGCGCCCCCGACGCGCCGGCGATCACGAGTTTCGTGAGCTTGGCGCAAGTCGCGCGGATGACCGCGTCGATTCCGCATCCCTATCCGCCGGGCGAAGCGGAGCGTTTCATTATGAAGGCGCGCGCCGGCAACGCCAGCGGAACGGCGCTCGTCCTAGCGATCACCCAAAAAGGCGGCGCGCGTCCAACGATAGGCCTCGTTAGCGCGACACTGACCGCGGGGGGTGACATCGAGTTCGGCTACGTCGTCGCGCCGCCCGTCTGGGGCAAGGGATTTGCCAGCGAAGCCGTCAAAGCGCTCGCCGACACCGTCTTCAGCCTCACCCGGGCGAACCGAATTCTCGCCAACTCGCGCGCCGACAACATTGCCTCTCGACGTGTCCTCGAAAAAACCGGCTTTTGCTTCGTGGATACCGGCCTCGACTTCCTGCCCGCGCGTGGCGGCCTGCATCCCTGCGACCGGTTCCAGCTTGACCGTGAGACGTGGGCGGCGAGCCGAAGAGCGGGGGGCGAAAGCCGGCCTATGCCGCCAATCGCTGAGACGGCCCATTGTGCAAGCGAGGTCAAAGTGCTCGTCCAGGCAGTCCCGCAAGGTCAAAAATGAGGCCGGCCCGGACTTCTGGCCAAGTTTCCCTGTCGAACCAGACAGCTACCGCGCCTTGCGCGGGTCCGCTCCGGACCAGCTTGGATAACCCCTTAAAGCGGATTTTCGGGCAGTTTGGAATTTGCAAAAATTCCGTGCTATGCGGCAAGGCCACGTAAGCCATGCTTAGGGTTAATAGCCGATGATACTTAAAACCGGCGCGAATCAGGGCGCGACGTAAGAGCATGGCGGACCTCATGGCATCGAACACACGAAAAATTGTGATTCTCGCGCAAAACGGCCGGCTGCGGCGGCGTGCGGCAAGCGCCATGCGGGGAACGTTTTTGGCCGCCGCCCTTTGTCTCGGCGGCTGCCAGGCCAGCAGTCTGCAAGACGTCACCGCCTCGACCGGCGGCGCAGCGGAGCCGGATATCCGGCGGAGCGCGGTGGAATTGGGACGCCAATATGACCGGAACCCGGACGATAAGGCAATTGCGCTAAACTACGCGCGGGCCCTGCGCGGCATGGCGGAAAATGCGCAGGCGGTCGCGATATTGCAACGGCTGGCGATCAAATTCCCCCGCGACGCGGAGGTCCTCTCCGCCTATGGCAAGACCTTGGCCGATGCCGGGCGTTCGCGCGAGGCAGCAGAGGTGTTGGCTCATGCCCATACCCCCGAACGGCCGGATTGGTCTGTGCTCTCCGCGCAAGGTTCGGTCGCCGATCAGCTCGGCGATCATGAACAAGCGCAAGCCTACTATGCGGCGGCGCTCAAAATCGTGCCGGCGCAACCGCATGTTTTGTCCAATCTCGGACTTTCCTACGCGCTTTCGAAAAAATTGCCGCAAGCCGAAACGGCGCTACAGCAAGCCGCAGCACAACACGATGCCGATAGACCGGTGCGCCAGAATCTTGCTCTCGTCCTTGCTCTCGAAGGCAAATTCGCGAGCGCCGAGGAGGTGGCGCGGCGCGATCTCGACGTCAAGGACGCGGCGGCCAATGTCGCCGCGATCCGGCGGATGATCGCGCAGTCGAATACGTGGAAACGGATCCGAGACTTCGAAACCAAGCCCCAGTCCGCCGCCAAAATGCATGTGGGAAAAAATATCGAGTAGAGCGCGATCTACGGAGGACGGACTTATCCGATCTCGATCGACAGCGGCGCCAATCCCGCGATCGTGGCCTCGATCTTGTCGCCTCTGACAACTGGCCCCACCCCTGCCGGTGTGCCGGTGAAGATGAGATCGCCCAGCGCGATTTCGACTTGTTGCGAAAGATAATGGACGATTTGGGGAACCCCCCAGATCATGCCGTCGAGATCGCCGCTTTGCCGCAACTGTCCGTTCACCCTGCACTCCATCTTGCCTTTGGCGATCGCGCCGGTGCGGGTTTTTAATGCAATCGCGGAACAGGGCGCGGAGAAGTCGAACGCCTTGGCCATTTCCCATGGCCGGCCCTTTTTCTTCAATTCGGCCTGGACATCGCGTTTGGTCATATCGAGACCCACGGCATAGCCGAAAACCATATCGTTGGCCTTTTCGATTGGAACGTTTCGCCCGCCCATATTCATCGCCACGACAAGCTCGACCTCATGCTGGAGATCGTCCGTCCCTGGCGGATAGGGCATCGTTCCCCCGTTCTGAACGATGGCGCCGGCCGGTTTCATGAAGAAAAACGGCGGATCGGCCTCGGCATTTCCGCCCATCTCCCTGGCGTGGTCCTTATAGTTCTGGCCCACGCAAAAAATGCGCCGGACCGGAAAAGACTTCTCCGGCGGCGCCGGAAGCGAGATTATTGGCGGCACCGCGATCGCATAATCACCCATGGGATCAAATCTCGGTTGGGTTTCGATCCGGCACTGGCAAGGGACAACGGCGGCGGCGCATTTCCGGCGCGGAGTACGATGATTTAGCTAACAACACCCCGGGTTTATTCCACGTCGAGCGGTTCGGTTCCGCTCGGCCGTCCGTCGGCGCCCAAACTAATCTTTTCGATTCTCTGCTCGGCATTCCTAAGCAAATCATTGCAATGCGTCTTCAAAGCCTCGCCGCGCGCGTAGATTGCAATCGACTCCTCAAGCCCGACAGTGCCTTTTTCGAGTTTGTCCACGATCTGTTCGAGTTCTTTGAGCGCATCCTCGAAAGTCATGGCAGCGATATCGGCTTCGATGGCGGGCAAGGTCGCCTCTTTTTTCGGCTTCACGCTTTGTCCTGAGGCGAACGACCTCATTTTCGCTTATGAATGCTCTAGCCGCGGTTGAGATTCAACGCAACTCCAGAACAAAAGGGGCGCCTTCAAAACAATTACAACCCCTGCCGATTTTCTCGACGGCGGCAACCATTCGCCCGTTGCGCCCAAGCATCGCGTCGGCGATAGCAACGAGCCGCGCATTCGGCGTCGCCGTCGGTGAATTGGCACGAACGGCTTGCGCAAACTCGTTTTCGTCGCGATGCGGCCGCAAGGCGCAGGCCGCTATAAATGCCGCCGCCGTCGAGCGGCTTACGCCCGCCCAGCAATGGATCAACAGGGGGGCCGCCTGGTCCCATCGCCGCACGAAGGCGAGGAGCGTTTCAACGTGCGATTTGGCCGGAAGCGTGTGGCCCTCGAGTTCCACGACAATATCGGAAAGGACGACGACAAGATGTTTTCCGGCGGCGATCCCGGACGGGCGACTGACCGGCGTTCCTTTATCGATCAACGTGACTAGGCTTTGCGCGCCAGTCGCGCGGACTGTCTCCGGCAGCTTTGAAAACGGGCAAACGTGGATGAGCGGAACCAAACCAACTCTCCTGAAACAGGACAAAAATCGTGCCTCTTATAGACCCATCCGCGCTTGCCGGGAATCCGAGTGGCGCGCTCTTTTGGCGCAGCTTGGTGCTGTCAGGTGATTCCCACGCGCTTTGCCGATATCAATTGTTCAAGTTCCGCCAAAAAACGCTCGGCGGCGAGCCGTGGCGCCCAGGGTTCCCAGGCTTTGCCGCCGTAGATATCGAGCAAGGGATCGGCTGGAAGCGCGTTGTGGAGAATTCGCAAGATATTGCGGACTTCGCCCTGCGTCCAGCCGGCGACATGGACCGCCTCGGAGGCGGCGGCCACGCGGTCGGCCCGCTTATGCGCCTTCCTTTCCCCGGGCGTCCAGGGCGGCAAGCCATAGCGGATGGCGACCGCGTTTTGCAACCGCGCAGTTAGTGTCCGGAAGGCCTCGCCAAGGAACGGCTTTACGACGGAAATGCAATCGAAGCCGAGCAGGCCTTCGTCGGCGTCATGCAGCAATTCGCGCAGCTCCACCAGGGCATTCGAGGCGCCTTGAAAGCGGCGCCGGTGCAAGGCCAGAACCAGAAGCGAGTGTTGCGCCACCGGCAGCGGCAAGGGCCATGCGGAGTGGCCGCCCCAACGGTAGGTCCGGGCAAGGCCCAAGGCCAGGTCCTTATCTTCCCAATCGAACGGCGTCGGGTTCAAGAGATCGAGCCGTTTGCCGGACGGCAAACGGACCCACGCCCGGGCGTCACTCATCGCGACGCGCATTCGCCGTGGCGCCAGCAGGTGACGAGATGATCGTTCACCATGCCGGTTGCCTGACAAAAGGCATAGACGACGGTCGGGCCGCAGAACCGGAACCCCCGGCTCTTCAAATCCATGGCTATCTTCATCGAGAGCGGGGTTTGCGCCGGGATTTCGGTCACGTCGCGATAAAAGTTCTGGATCGTCCGGCCGTCGAAAAAGCCCCAAAGGTAGTTTGAAAAGCCTTCCCGTTCTTGAATTTTCAGCCACGCGCGTGCCGAGGCAATGGTGCTTTCGATTTTCGCGCGGTTGCGGATAATGCCGGAATTTTGCATCAACGCATCGACCTTCGCGCGATCGTAGCGGGCGATCTTTTCCGGATCGAATTGATCAAACGCCCTGCGAAACGCCTCACGTTTGCGCAATATCGTGATCCAGGACAGCCCGGCCTGGAATCCGTCGAGCACGAGCTTTTCGTAGAGCGCCCGGTCGTCGCACTCCGGCACGCCCCATTCCTTGTCGTGGTATGAAAGGTAGAGAGGATCGTCGCCGGGCCACGGGCAGCGCGATTTGCCGTCGAGGCTTGACAGCGCCAAATCTAAAGGCGGGTGTTCCCGCATGAATGACTCTCAGCCTGGCAAGATTACATCGACTGCCACATCCCCGGCCTGCAGCGCAACACCCCCCACCCGCGCCTCTTCCAATCGGTCGAGCCTCACCATCGCAAGCCCATCGACGCCGGATATCGAGCCGACCTGGCCGATGTTCGTTTCATCCGCCATGATTTGCGTGCCTTGCTTTGGAGCCGGGCCATCGAAATGGATTTTTACGATGCGCTTGCGCGCCGAATTGCGGTAATGAACCCGGGCGACAACCTCCTGGCCGACATAGCAGCCCTTCTTGAAGTCGACGCCGTTCATTAAGTCGAAGTTAGCGTCATACACGAATGCATTTCCATGGACAAAATCGACGCCCCCTTTCGGCACGCCTTGCGCGATGCGGTGCGCCTCGTAGCGCGACGCATCCGCGCGATCGAGCTTTGCCAAGGCATCGCCGCGCGGCACGATAAAGCGTACGCCCATATGAGGCGCGCGCATGTCCCGGTAGACTAAGCCCTCAATGCCGACCGGCGCCTCGCCGCCAACAATCGCCGCGACGGCAAATTTTGTTGATTTGTCCTCGATCGCGATTTTGGCTCGCATCTTATGCAAATTCAGTCGCTTGACGAGATCGGCGGTCTGTTCGCTAGCGCAATCGATCAAGTAGCCCGCGTCGGGTCCCTCCGGCAGCGGAACGACGAAGAAATCGAACAGCAATTTGCCTTGGGGCGTCAAAAGCCCGGCATAGCGCCCTTCCCCCTTGGGAATATTAAGCACGCTATTAGTGATGAGCCTTTGGAGGAAACCCGACGCGTCGGCGCCCCCCACTTCGATGACGCCACGATCACGGAGTAGACATATCAGCTCGTCCATTCAAACCCTCGACTTTCACTCTCCCCATTTTGTAGATAATCCGCC
Source organism: uncultured Alphaproteobacteria bacterium (assembly GCA_963808645.1). Taxonomy (GTDB): domain Bacteria; phylum Pseudomonadota; class Alphaproteobacteria; order Rhizobiales; family Beijerinckiaceae; genus Methylocapsa. The sequence continues at coordinate 304,018 of CAWEGU010000015.1, read as the reverse complement.
ACTGACGAGGCGCAAGTTGCTTTTGCTTTGCAATGGATGGGCCAGTGCCACGAAGTTTCGACATGATCTTGAAGGGCGGCACCGTCGCCGACCATACGAGCGTGAGCGCGCGCGATATCGGAATCGAAGCCGGGAAAATCGCGGAGATCGGCGATCTCCTCGGCGCCGGCGCTGGAGAGACAATCGACGCCACCGGCCTCTATATTTTGCCGGGCGTGATCGACACCCAAGTGCATTTCCGCGAGCCGGGCGGCACCCATAAGGAGGACATGGAGACCGGCTCCCGCGCGGCCGCGCTCGGCGGAGTGACCGCGGTTTACGAAATGCCCAACACCAATCCCGCGACCACAAGCGCCGCCGCCCTCGCCGATAAAATGGCGCGGGCGAAAGGCCGCATGCATTGCGATTACGCGTTTTGGGTTGGCGGCACGGCGGATAATTGGCGCGATATTCCAGAGCTCGAACGCTTGCCAGGCGCCGCTGGAATCAAGGTGTTCATGGGCTCTTCGACAGGTTCGCTCCTCGTCGCGGACGATGCCGGAGTCGCCGCCATCCTTGGCCAGACCAGAAGGCGCGCCGCTTTCCACAGCGAGGATGAGTTTCGCCTCAACAAGCGGAAGGATTTGCGGACGCCAAACGATCCCTCCTCGCATCCCATCTGGCGCGACGAGACCGTGGCATTGCGTTCGACCGAGCGGCTCCTGCGCATCGCCCGGGAAAAGCGCGCCTTGATCCATGTGCTGCATGTTTCTTGCGGCGAGGAAATGGATTTATTGGTGGCGCATAAGGATATCGCGAGCGTCGAGGTGACGCCGCAACATTTGACCTTTAGCGCGGAGGATTATGCGCGGCTCGGCACGAAGCTGCAGATGAACCCTCCGGTCCGCGATGCGCGCCATCGCGAACGCCTCTGGTGCGGGGTAGCGCAAGGCATAGTCGATATTCTCGGCTCCGATCACGCGCCGCATACCTTGGAAGAAAAGGCAAGGCCCTATCCGCAAAGCCCTTCCGGCATGACCGGCGTGCAAACTCTCGTCCCGGTCATGCTCGACCATGTGAACAAGGGACGCCTTAGCCTCATGCGTTTTCTCGACATGACGAGCGCGGGTCCAGCGCGGCTCTTCGGCATTGCAGGCAAGGGGCGTATTGCTGCGGGCTATGACGCCGATTTCACCGTCGTCGACCTAAAACGGCGCGAAAAAATCGAAAACCGGTGGATCGCCTCGCGTTGCGGCTGGACACCTTATGATGGAATAGAGGTCACTGGCTGGCCCGTCGGCGCCATCGTTCGCGGCCGGCGCGTCATGTGGGAGGGCGAGCTTGCCACGCCGGGGCAAGGTCAACCAGTGCGCTTCTTGCAGGCATTGTGACGGCGGCCTTGCACGGCCTCACAGCGTCTTCAAAAATGCGGCGAACCGCAACAGACCTTCCGGCCAGGGGCCGTGTCCGCTTTCGCTGTTGATGTGGCCTGAAAATCCCGCGTCGATCAATTCCGCGCCGAGCGCTTGGGCCAAGGCCTCGCTTTCCGCAAAGGACGCAAAAGGATCGTTGCGACTTGCGATGAGTAGGGACGGGAAAGAAAGCAATTCGCCCGGCACGGTCCGGAAAGCCGGATCGAGCGCCTCGAGCCCGGCGAGACTCTTTACGGACGGCGGGGCGACCAGAAAGCCGCCCTTGACCTTGCCGCTGATTTCTCTTTTTGCCAGAAACGGCGCGGCAAACACGGCCGCGAGCACGCCGAGACCATGAGCGACAAGAATGATCGGGCGCACCGCACGTTCCACTTCCTCGACGATACGGTCCCGCCAGGCGGCAAGCCCCGGCTTCTCCCAGTCGGCTTGATCGACGCGGCGCACGGCGGGGATTTTGGCTTCCCAGCGGCTCTGCCAATGGTCCAGCCCCGACCCGCCGAGGCCAGGTATGACAAGAATATCGGCCTCGAATGCGCGCATCTAACAAGCCCGCCCGCATTTTTAGGCGAGGAACGCCATCTTCAACTGTCGCCGAATACGCGCTTGAAGATGAAATCGATATTCTTTAAATGATAGCCGAGGTCAAAGAGCTCGTCGAGCTCGGCATCGCTGAGCACCCTGCGCACGTCCTTGTCGCTTTTCAAGAGCGTCAAAAAATCGCCTTCGCCACGCCAGACCGGCATGGCATTGCGCTGAACTACGCCATAAGCCTCCTGGCGGCTGATGCCTTTCTGGGTCAGAGCGAGCAGAACTCGCTGCGAATGAACGAGGCCGCCAAGACGATCCAGATTCTTTTTCATATTGGTGGGATAGACAATGAGCGTGTCAATTATTTGGGTAAGACGCGCAAGCGCGAAATCGAGGGTGATCGTCGCGTCCGGCGCGATCATCCGTTCGACGGACGAATGCGAAATATCGCGCTCGTGCCAAAGCGCCACGTTCTCCATGGCCGGCATCGCCATACCCCGCACAAGCCGCGCGAGCCCCGTCACGTTTTCGCTCAAGACCGGATTGCGCTTGTGCGGCATGGCTGACGAGCCTTTCTGGCCTTCGAAAAAAAACTCCTCCGCTTCCAGCACTTCTGTTCGCTGCAAATGCCTGATCTCGGTTGCAAGCCGCTCCAACGAGGACGCAATGACAGCGAGGGTTGCAAAGAACATTGCGTGGCGATCACGCGGAATGATCTGCGTCGAGGCAGGTTCGATGGCGAGCCCGAGTTTTGCCGCGACATAGGCTTCGACGCGCGGATCGATATGCGCATAAGTCCCGACGGCGCCGGATATCGCGCAGGTCGCGATTTCTTTCCGCGCATTCACCAAACGTTTGCGGGCGCGGAAGAATTCGGCGTAGGCCTGCGCGAGTTTTAGGCCGAAGGTCATGGGCTCCGCGTGGACGCCGTGCGAGCGGCCGATCGCCGGAGTGAGCTTGTGCTCGAAGGCGCGGCGTTTCAGCACGGCAAGCAGATCGTCGATATCGGCCAGAAGAATGTCAGAGGCCCGCGTGAGTTGCACGGCGAGACAAGTGTCGAGCACGTCGGAAGACGTCATGCCTTGGTGCACAAACCGCAATTCGGGACCAATGAATTCGGCGAGGTGGGTCAGGAAGGCGACCACGTCATGATGCGTGACTTTTTCGATTTCGTCGATCCGCGCCGCGTCGAACGTCACGTGGCCGGCCTTTTCCCAGATCGCCTTGGCGGCTTCTTTGGGAATGACGCCGATTTCGGCTAGTGCGTCGCAAACATGAGCCTCGATCTCGAACCAGATGCGAAACCGCGCCTGTGCCTCCCATAGGGCGGCCATTTCGGGTCGAGAATAGCGGGGGATCATTCAGGGACTCTATGCCAAGGCGCGTGCGGCGTGGCATGGCGCCGTCGCGATTGTCGCGCCCTAACATGGGAGAGCGGGTCAAGTCCATCAGCTCGCCAATGCCTTAACAGGACGTCAACGCCAACAAGACGGAAACGCCGAGCTTGTTTCAGGGTTGGCTTCGGCTATCGAAATCTCACCGGCAGGCTCAACACCTCGCCTGGCTTGCCCTACGACGCGCCGTAGCGATTGACCACCTCATGTGCGATCCCGGCACCCTCCGCGAGAAAACGGCCGATGATTGCCTGCGCGTTTGGGGTGCACAGATGGTAGGTCCTTTCGTAATCGTAAAAGCCCCGGTTATAGCTGCCGGCGAGCAGCTCCTTCCGCGCCGCGGTCTTGGCCTCGGCCTCCAAAAGCGCCTGCATCTTCGCCCGCCAATCGCCGGGAGGGTTGGCGGCGCAGAGCGGGTCGAGATAGGTCAAGGCGCCAAGGATTTCGGCTAGCCTCAGAATCTCGGGATCGTAAGGTGGCGGCGGCTCCGCTTCCGGCGCCGGAGCTGCTTTCGCGTTGGACGCGGGCTTGGCCGCCCCCGCTGCCCTTGGCTTGGCCTTATGGGGCTTTGCCTTGCCGTGTTGCGGATTGTTGCCGCCGGATTCGGCCGGCTTGGACTCGGCTGCGGGCGGCTTTACCTCTGTCTGATTGCCAAAAAGAAAGTCAAACGGGGAGGCGGCCGAAGCAGTCGAAGTCGCTATGCAAATCGCCGCCGCCAGCGTGCGCAGCACGCGGCCCGGAATGTCTCTGGCGCCCGCGAACACCACGGCTTCCTTCATCGTTGATTTCTCAAGCTTGGCCCCGCCCGGTCGCGCGCATTGAGTGCTCTTTGCGCCGCTTCGACCACCGCAACGAGCTGCGGCGTGCAATCGAGACCGGCGAGACGGGCCGGCTCAACCCAGACGGCTTCGCACGCCTCCGGCCCAGGTTCGGCTTCCCCCGCGATCCACTCGCCGACAAAGGAGGCGATCACGTAATGGTGGCGGATTTTGCCGGCGCTGTCGCAATCGATCAATTCCACATGGCGATTGAACGCGACGATGCGGGCGTCGACGTGGACTTCCTCGCGCAATTCGCGCAGCGCCGCCGCCTCCAAGGTCTCGCCAACCTCAACCAATCCTCCGGGCAACGAAAAAGCGCCAGCAAAAGGCGGCTTGGTGCGCCTGGTGACAAGAACCCGGCCCGCCCGGAAGACAGCGACGCTCACACCAAGACACGGACGCTGCGGATAACTCCGTGCCAGGCCCGGCCGCGCCTCGGCCAGCGAGGCGAAAGAACCGTTGGGGCTCATGGATAAAGGCGCTCCTTGCGCCACGCGTCCCGCTCCGTTTGCCGCCGGAAAACGATACGGTCGTGCAGACGGAAGGCGCCCTCTAACCAAAATTCGAGATAAACAGGTGAAATTCGGTAGCCGAGCCAGTAGGGCGGCCGCGGAACTTCACCAAAGGCAAATTTCGCGGCATATTTGGCGGCTGCGGCTGCCAACACGAAACGGCTTTCGAGCGGCCGCGATTGCCGGCTTGCCCAAGCGCCGATCCGGCTCCGAAAAGGGCGGCTGGCGAAATAGGTATCGGCATCGGCATCGGTAACGAGCGTGACCGGCCCCCGAAAACGAACCTGGCGACGCAGCGATTTCCAGTGCAAGACCGCCGCCGCCCGCATGTTCGCGCGAAGCTCCTGGCCCTTGGTGCTCTCGGAATTGCTGTAAAAGACAAATCCCGACGATTCGACTGCCTTAAGCAGGACCATGCGTACATTCGGGAGGCCATCGGCATCGGCGGTCGCGAGGGCCATCGCGTTGGGATCGCCGGGCTCGCTTTTTTGCGCCGCTTCGAACCAGTCCCCAAACAGAGCGAAAGGCTCGGACGCCTCGGTGAAGTCACGAGTCGTTAACCTATTCAACGGTAAACCTCCAAACGAGTCCATCTTACCGAGCAGCCAAGCCGTGACAGGGGATGCTTCTCGCCGCCGTGGCCTCTATTCGTTTGGCGAGGCCTTGTAGCATGGCGTGCGGATCACGCGCGATATTTCGTTTGCCGTATTTCTGGCCCTTTGGAGGAAAACCGTTCGCGCGGGCGGCGAAAGCTTGTATCCTCGGTGGCCTGCCGGCGCTCCTTGCCGGGTGTTCCATGGCGTTTCCGATCTCGCCGTTGCTTTTGCCGGGCTCCAAGGAAGATGCGGCCGGAGCGCTCCCGAAGTCGTCGCTTGCCGGTCTCCTCGATGCCGAGGACTGGCGCCGCGCCAAGGCCGCGCTTTCGACCGCCCTCGATCCGCAAGGCAATGGTTCGCTGGTCGGCTGGGATAATCCGGACTCGGGCAATAAGGGTTCTTTCACTCCGGTCGGCAAACCCTTCCCCTTAGCGGCCGGGATTTGCCGCGTGTTTCTCGCCGAGGTCGAATGCAAGGGCGACGAACAAGTCATGCAAGGGACCGCTTGCTCGGACAAGCGGGGCGAGTGGACGATCGCCGAGGCGAAACCCTGGAAAAAGAGCTAAATAACGGATTAGCTTTGCAAGCGGCCAGGGGTTTCGGTTCATGAAGCCTTGCGGCCGGTGTGCCGCAGCCCCAATTTTACCGAAGACACGTGCGCTTGTGCGGCGGACGGGCGGGCGCGAAAACGGATTGATCTATGCGCGATCCTTATTTGGTTTTGGGAGTTCAGAAATCAGCCAGCATGGCCGAGATCAAAAAGGTCTATCGCAAGCTCGCCAAAAAATTCCATCCAGATCAAAGCAAAGATCCGAAGGCGAAGGAGAAATTCGCCGAAGTGAGCGCCGCCTATGAGATTTTGGGCGACGAGAAAAAACGCGCCGCGTTCGACCGGGGCGAGATCGACGCCGAGGGCAAACCGCGTTTCCAGGGTTTCGAAGGTTTCGGCACGGAGGGCAGGGGTTTTGGCCGGCGTTCGCAAGCCGGCGGGGGTCCTGGTTTCCAGCATTTTGAATTCAATTTCGGCGGCGGCCATCCCGGTGCCGAGGGATTGAACGCGACCGATATCTTCGCCGAGCTTTTTGGCGCCGGGTCGGCAAGCGGCCACAGGGGCAGGACGCGTGGCCACGGCGCACCGCCGTCGCGCGGCGAGGACGTCAGTGTGAACGTGACTATAAGCCTCGCCGAGGCGGCGAAAGGGACAACCGCTCGCGTCACCTTGCCGAACGGCCGGACCCTGGAGGTCTCGATCCCGGCGGGAATCGAGGATGGCAAGCAAATCCGCCTAAAGCGGCAGGGCCAACCAAGTCCTTCGGGCGGCGAGCCAGGCGACGCCATGGTGACCGTCCAAATCGCCAAACATCCCTATTTCCGGGTCGAGGGGCGCGACCTGCGGCTGGATTTGCCGGTGACTCTTTATGAAGCGGTCCTCGGCACCAAGGTCAATGCGCCGACGCTCGAAGGAACGGTGGAGCTTACGGTTCCTCCCGGCTCAAATGGCGGGCGCACCTTGCGCCTGCGCGGCAAAGGCTTGCCCAGCCCGACTGGTCCCTCTGGCGATCTGCTGGTGAGCTTGAAAATTGTCCTCCCCGACGAGGCAAACTCCGAACTTGCCAATCTTATGCGCAAATGGGAAAGCCAAAAGCCCTATAATCCGCAAATCGGCATGAAGTGAGCCAGGCGACGGTTACAGTAAGGAAACCTTCTGCCAATCCGAATGCGTCAGCACTGGACGGAGTTGCCCCTTTTAGCCGGCTCTGACGGCGCCTTGGCTCAAGGCAATGAGAACTTCTGATCTTTCAAGGTCCCGCTTGAAGCGGGAGGTGTGCGATAAGCTCATCCCGTCGCGAATACGCCAGTCTAGCAGGCTCGAATAGCCTTGCCTCGTATTCTGTTTCTCGCCAGTTGTCCCAAAACGTTCCCACGCAGCTAGAAGAACTCCGGCAATTGCCACCGGGGGGCCGATAATCGGGTCTACCACGAAAGTAATGACCCCACCAATCAGCGAAACCGCGGCTCCTGCCCATGGCACGACGTAGCTTACGAGTCCAGGACGTTGTTCAATTTTGGCAAGAAATTGCGCCGTAAACTGGCGTTGCCAGTAATCTAGTTCTTCCAATTTCTGAGGTTTTGTAAGAGTCGCGACAGGTTTACTAGAAAAATATTTCTGCATATCCTTTTTGCTGTCAATTAGGCTAGGAGGAAACTCCACGCTGATAATCAATCAGCGCAATTCGTAAACTTACGGCTTATCATCGAAAGTTTTTATACCTTCTGTCACGCTCTTCATTCACTTTACTCAGCATATCCATGTATTCGCGGTACCGTTTTTCGTGCTTACGCCGCCGAAAAACGCTGTAAAGGACAATGCCGATAGAAATACCGACGGCCGCCAAAGTTACAATAAATGCCCAGCCCCGTAGATTAGTTGAAATGGAGTCGTCAGCAAACCATCTAACCTGGCTCTCGATAGCAAACCCAGCTAAAAGTCCAGCTATCAGGGTGAGAAAAACACGAGAGTACCGCCGGAGAAATTTTGTAATTTTCCGCCAAAAGTAGCTCAGACCGTTCACAATGCTCAGGATAGCATGGGATAGTATGCCAGATCCCACCGGCCCTCTCCGCCTTAGCCGATATCGCTGTCATCGATTTATCTCTCTGGCCACTCGGCGTTGCTCGAGTTCAAACCCTCGATATGTCTACAAGTTCCCTTATATAAGGACTCCTTTTCAGTATTTCCGCAAATCAAATTCGCTGACGCGGACGGTGCGAAGCCGGTGCGGCCAAAATTTATCCGCTGCCTGCTGCGAGCGTTCTATTGATCACCGGCGCAGCGTGCCGTTTGGAGTGAAAGTCTGGATTTAACTCATCGAAAAGCCCTATAATCCCGCGCCGGCATGAAGTGACGCGGAAGATGGGGCGAGCCAACGGTGCGCCAGACAGAAAGCCGCTGCCGATGACGGATGCCACAGCCGGCGACCCGCCGCTCTACGAGGCACTGGCGCAAGCCAAGGAGCTTTTGCGCTCGGTTCGCGCCGGCGCGCTCGCCACTCTGGTGCCAGGGAACGCCTTTCCATTCGCGAGTCTGGTCAATGTCGCGACCGCGCCAGACGGAAGCCCCATTCTGCTGTTATCGCGTCTTGCCGCCCATACTCGGCATCTCGCCTCCGATCCCCGCCTTTCGCTGCTCCTTGCGCAAACCGGCGCGGGCGATCCCCTCGCGCATCCGCGCGTCACGATCATGGGACGCGGCAAATGTGTTATCGACCCGGGCGGCCGCGCGGCGCTGAAGGCGCGCTTCCTGGCAAAACATCCGCAATCGGCTCTTTATGCCGATTTTGGCGACTTCTCGTTTTGGCGCGTCGCGATGGAGGAGGCCCATCTGAACGGCGGTTTTGCGCGCGCCGGTCACTTTAACGCGGCCGCTCTTACCACTTCGCTTGAAGACGCGGAAGCCTTGGTCGCGGCCGAGGCGCAAGCGCTCGCCGAGGTGAATGCCCACCATCAAGATGCAATGGCGCGGTTAGCGGCCGCGCTCGCGGGCATGCCCGATGGGCCGTGGCGGGCAACAGGGATCGATCCCGACGGCATCGATCTCGGCTGCGGCGATCGAACCGCCCGCATCGCGTTTCCCCGGCCGGTTCGCCGCCTTGACGACCTCCGCGCGACATTGCCGCAACTCATCGAGGCTGCGCGGCATGCCGCGAGCAGTCAGGCGCCGGACGCTTGAGGGAGCCCGACGGGGAATTTGGCTCTTTTTTGTCCCTAGCCGGATCGCGCGGCATCATATATTAAGCCTTGCGTTCCGTGGCCGCGCGGCAAAACAAGGGAGAAGACGATGCGCCAGGCCGGTTCTTTCAATCCTGCTTTTGGCGCCGAAGGTTTCGGCCTCAAGGATTTGAAGAGCCCACAATTTCGAAGCCCCGCGTCTCGTCGGGGATGCGATCCAGCGCGGCGAGGCGCTGGTCGCGAAAGGCGGCGCAAGCCTATTGGGGGTTCGAATCCCCCCTCTCCGCCATTTAACAAAGGCGCTTTAGAAGCCGCTGCCCATCTGAAACGAGCAGCTCGAATGATCTCCAATTATAATTTGCTAAATCAACATCCAACTGTATTATCTGGTTATATGAGCGTTCGAATCTCACTTGCGGCATTTGTATTTGCCATAGTTGCAAGCAGCTACCCTGTAGTGGCTGCAGCTCAAAATTCGCCAAAGCAAATTGTAGAGGCGCTGTATAAACCCTACTTGGCTGATCCCCATGCAGAAAAGACCGGTGAAACTAGCGCACTGGACTTAATTTTGCCTTACGCCAGTAAAAGCCTTCGATCCGCTGCAACATTGATAGTTATATTATCATTAATGGACAAGATTGGGATTTATCTAACTTTACCCTTCAAGAAGAAACGAAGAATCAGCTACCGGTAGTTCATGCCATTTTTTCAAACAGTGGGACGAATAATAAAGTAAGCTATTTCTTCATTCGCGAACAAGCTAACTGGAACATCGATGAGGTCAAAGCGGTAAGTTACAAGAAAAACGGGACAATAGATGGAAAATGGGAACTCAAAAAAGAATTGATGCGCTAGATAAATTAATTCTACTGGATAAGAAACTTACATAATCGTGCGAAGCCGCCGCGGCAAATGTGAGCACGAAACTTCAGGAGGGAAAGTAAATGGATGCAATCGTGAACAGTCCGACAACCAACGGCAAGCTGCGCGACTGGGTTGGCGAAATGGCGGCGCTGTGCAAGCCCCACCAGGTCGTCTGGGTTGATGGAAGCCAGGAAGAGTACGACCGGTTGTGTCAGATGATGGTCGACGCCGGTACGTTCATTCGCCTCAATCCGGAGAAGCGCCCAAATTCCTATTTGGCCCGTTCGCACCCGTCCGATGTTGGCCGGGTCGAGGACCGCACCTTCATTTGTGCAACCAACAAGGACGACGTCGGCCCTACTAACAACTGGGCGCCACCGGCTGAAATGCGCGCGACCTTACGCGGGCTGTTCGACGGCTGCATGGCCGGCCGTACGATGTACGTCATCCCATTCAGCATGGGGCCGATCGGCTCGCCCATTGCCAAAATCGGCGTGCAGCTCTCCGATAGCCCCTATGTCGTGGTCAATATGCGGATCATGACCCGCATGGGAAAGGCTGTGCTCGGTGCGCTCGGCAGCGACGGCTTCTTCATTCCGTGTATGCACTCGGTGGGCGCCGCGCTCAAACCAGGACAAAAGGACGTGCCGTGGCCGTGCGACGGCGACATCAACCGCAAATACATCGTGCATTTCCCCGAGACCTACGAGATTTGGTCCTACGGCTCCGGCTATGGCGGAAATGCTCTCCTCGGGAAAAAGTGCCTTGCGCTGCGCATCGCCTCGGTCATGGCGCACGATGAAGGCTGGCTCGCCGAGCACATGCTGATCATGGGCATCCAAGCCCCGAACGGCGAGAAAACCTACCTCGGCGCCGCCTTCCCGAGCGCCTGCGGCAAGACTAATCTCGCGATGCTCGTGCCGCCGAAAGGGTTTGAAGGCTGGAGAGTCAGCACTGTCGGCGACGACATAGCCTGGATCAAGAAGGCGCCGGACGGGATACTCCACGCGATCAATCCGGAGTCGGGGTTCTTCGGCGTCGCGCCCGGCACGAACGGGCAGTCTAATCCCAACGCGATGCAGACGATCAGCAAGAACTCCATTTTCACCAACACCGCACTGACCGACGACGGCGATATCTGGTGGGAGGGGATGACCGACAAGCCGCCGGCGCATCTCATCGACTGGAAGGGTGACGACTGGACGCCCGGCTGCGGGCGCCCAGCCTCGCACCCAAACGCCCGTTTCACGGCGCCGGCGAGCCAATGTCCATCGATCGACCCGGATTGGGAAAAGCCGGAAGGCGTGCCGATCTCAGCCTTCGTCTTCGGCGGCCGCATGAGCAAGGAGCTGCCGCTCGTGTTCCAGGCCTTCAACTGGTGCCATGGCGTCTATATAGCCGCAACGATGGGTTCCGAAGCCACGGCGGCCGCGATCGGCCAGGCAGCGATGCGCCGCGATCCAATGGCGATGCTGCCGTTCTGCGGCTACAACATGGCCGATTATTTAGGCCATTGGCTCAATATAGGGCGTCGCCTCTCCGATCCGCCGCAGATCTTCCGAGTCAACTGGTTCCGTAAGGACGAGAACGGCAAGTTCATCTGGCCCGGCTTCGGCGATAACATGCGAGTGCTCAAGTGGATCATCGACCGCGTGCACGGTCGGGGCTACGCCGTCGAGAGCCCGCTCGGCTGGATGCCGCGGCACGAGGACATCGAATGGAATGGCCTCGATTTCCCGGCGGACAAGTTCTACGACCTGATGGCGGTCGGCCGGGACGCCGGCGCCGCCGAGGCGCACGCGCACGAGGAGCAGTTCGACCCGTTCTTCGATCGGCTGCCAAAGGAATTCATGTTCGAGCGTGAGCTCCTGCGCTCACGGTTGTGGCGTTCGCCCGATCGCTGGGAACTCGCGCACAAGGGTACCGTTCGTCCGGCCGCGTAAGCCAAGGTCAGCTGTTTCGCAATAATTTCCTGAAATTCGAGGCCAGTGTCGATAGCGCGGTCAAGGCGGCCCAGCCAGGGGAGCCGGCGGTCCCGGCAAGCGCTGGCACAAAAATTCCGCGATGGCCTGTCCCTCGCTTTGGCGCCCGCCCGCGCGGAGATCGCGTGCTGGTGCCAAGCCCCTTTTCGCGCGAAGCGGGTCCTCCGATCGGCTCTTTAAGATTCATTAGCGCGTAGGCATGGAGCTGTTTCTTATTATCAGAACGTGGTTCGGTTTTTTTGTTAATTTTCATTATAGAGTTATGCTGAGACAAATAGCTTTAAGCGAAGGAGCGACGACAATGAATAAGTTGGACCGGCCGCGCGAAATCATCGAATATTGCCTGAAGCCTCTTGCTCTATCCACCACGACGGAGGAGTACAAGGAAGCCTATCGACGGCTCGAACATGTGATAAAAACACTGCAGGTCATGGCCGCTAGAGACAAAAGACCCGTGGCGATCGATTTTTCCAACATGAGAACGATCAATATCAACGAGGTCGCACATGGCGACGACGCCTAAGTGACACTGGCGCCATTGTTGCGGGGCAAATGGTGAGTGTTCAAGTTGCTGAAGCAGCAACCCAGGACATCTTCATCTATTTGGCCGATGTTGGCGCGCCTTTACGAACCGGCGCAGATTGCGGGGGCGCGCTCGAAGACCTTCCCCATGGACCCGGCACCACCGCCCGCGGCACCGAAGGGCCCCCTGGTTCTTCGACGCCCCTGTCCCGAAAAGTTGTTTGCCATTGTCTTGCTCGCAACGATGGAGGCGATCGTCGCGAAGACGGTGGCGGTAAAGAAGTATGTAGCGCGGCTGAGCAAGGACAAACGGTGGTCGGCTTTATGAGCTGATCCGAAAGGGCAAAAGTCCTGCAGCCAGCATTGATACTTCGGGTCCCCTCTCCTGATGGCTTCGGCCGCCTGGCTCTCCGATTTAGCCAAACGTGGCCAGCGCCTCGCTCATATGCCCAGGCAGCGGCGCCTCGACCCTTACCGCGTCCTTGTTTTTGTAAAGGGGAACCGTGACCGTCCTGGCATGCAGCTGCAAGCCCATCATCCCGCCATGCCCATAGATGGCATCCCCCAGGATCGGCCAGCCCAGCGCCGCGCAGTGAACGCGAAGTTGGTGCGTGCGCCCGGTGAGCGGCGCAAGTTCCAGAAGTGCGTGGCGGGCCGAGCGCCCCAAGACCCGCCATGATGTTTGCGAAGGGAGGCCCAAAGGATCGGCCTTCATCCACCAGCCGCGGCCGCGATCGAGACGCCCGAGCGGCAGATCGACTAAGCCTTCGTCTTGCGAGGGGCTTCCTTCCACGATCGCCCAATAGGACTTTGCGATCTTGCCTTGCTTGAACAGGAGGCCGAGCTTTTCCAGCGCCTTGTGGTGCCGCCCGAGCACCAGGCAGCCCGAGGTGTCGCGATCGAGCCTGTGCACGAGGGCAGGGTCGCGCGGCAAGCCGAACCGCAGCGCGTGGAAATAGTCTTCCAGATTTTCGCCGCCTTTCGGGCCGCGATGGACCGCGATCCCGGCCGGCTTGTCGACGACGAGCATCAGCCCATCGCGATAGAGAATCCGCGTGGCCAACTCTTCCCCGGTCATGGCCATTGGCTTCGCGTTCTTGCAAGGCAGTCCGGACAAGTCATCCATTTCGTGGTTCTAACATTCCTCTTGCGATGAAAATTAACTGTTTTACTGTCATCAATGCTAACGACTTAGTGTTCTCTCAATCCGTGGGCGTCGGAATCACAGCTCTTGTAAAAAAGGTACCGGGACGTCCCGCCTCAGGTTGGACCCGTCTCTTCTCCAGCCGATGACGGGACTCTAAAAGGCGCGACTTTGACAATCGGGCCATGCAGAGATAAATGATCTCTTGTTCCATATCCCAGGTGTTGCCAGCAATGCTGTGGTTCAAGCGATCACAATGGTCGGGTTCCCCCATTAAGGTTCATCCCGTCACCAGCATCGCCTCGATCACTCTCTCGCTCACCCTGCTCATCTGCAAGGCTCAGGCCGTCGATCAGGTCAAGCCCTTACCTCAAGACGCCAGGTTCTGTCCGTCATGGGCCGAGGCGCATGAGCGGACGCTCGCCGGTCTGAACAATCATGGTAGGAAGTCGCCAGGGCAGAGGTGGCTCGGCTGCGTATGGCTCGTGAAGGGCACGCCTGTAGTCGTGGTGGCTCATGAGATGGAGCTGACGGAGATCGTCTACCACGGGAAGCACTGGTTTGTTGACGAAGAGTTGTTCGAGTAACGCTCCATTACGCAGAGCGGACTGCCATCGTGCGGTTACGCAAAGCGCCCTTCGGGGAATTGCACGGGGCCATCCACAAGAACGAATATCGAGCGCTGACCACCCCCTGCATCTACCACCAGCCGCGCCATTTGAACCATATGATCGGAACGATCGCGCTAAGCGCGATGAGCAAAAGCCCATATTGATAGCCGTAGGACCAATCATATTCAGGAATGTTCTTGAAGTTCATGCCATACATGCTTGCGACAAAGGTCGGCGGAATGCCAATCACCGAGACGACGGTCAGAATTCTGAAAATATTGTTCTGGTCGATGTTCGTCAGCCCTAGGGTGGCATCGAGCAGGAACTGAATCTTATCGGTCAGATGCGTCTCGTAATCGTTGAGGGAAGCGATGTCGCGTTGCAGGCTTTTGAGCTTTGCGCGTATGTCGGCTTCGAGATAGGGCGCCGCATTGGCCGCGACATAGGGCACCATGCGCGCCATGCCCAAAAGCAGGTCCTCGATCTTCGAGGTCAGATCGCGGTTGCGTCCGACCTTGCGCAGCACCAGACGCAATTGCTCGCCACTCTCGCGCGGCTTGTGGTGCCTCGCGTTGGCGGCATTCGTACCAAAAATTTGCTCGGATAGGTAATCGAGATCGCCGCCGACGCCTTCCAGCACGTCGGCGGCGTGATCGACGATCGCTTCCAAAATCGCGATCAAGGCGCCGGGGCCGCCAGCTTCAATCGGATGTCGTGAAACAGTGTCCATGACATCGTCGAAAACTTTCATATGTTCGAAACGCACCGTCAAAAGAATGTCCTTCGACATGACGAAGCCGAGCGGGGTCAGCGCGGGCATAAAACCATCCGCCCGATGTAACATGGGAATACTGAGGTAGAGCCAGTCTTTCGCGCTGCGCAGCCTGCTCGACGTTTCGATTTCGGCGAGCGTTTCGAGAGTCGGGACTGCGATTCTGAGCGTGCGTTCGAGAAAAGCGATCTCTCGCGAATCCGGCCGCACGGCGTCGATCCAATTAACCTCGGACGGAATCGCCTTGGCGTCCATCGCGACCTCGCGCCCACCCTTGCCAGGGGAGTGAAAGCTCAGCATATGACCTCGCCTATCGATGAAGCGCTTATGCGGGATAGAAAACTTCGCCGGCGGCGGCCATGGCGCGCAGGCGCTCGCTCGGGCGGTAGATTGGGCCAAGTCCCGCCAATACATCGGCACGTTCCACGACGTTTCTGAGACCGAGGTAATCGGCGTATTTGAGCGCGCCGCCAAGATAGCGCGGCAAGCCGAGGCCAAGGATAAGGCACATATCCATGTCCCCCGGCGAAGCAGCGATGCCACCCTCGACACAACGCGCCGCCTCGAGGATCAACGGCAGCATCATGCGCGGGACAATCTCCTCGTCGCCGATGCTTGCCTTGCCATTGGCTTGTCCCTGCGCGACCAGGCGCTCCGTATCTGGGTCGATGTCCTTGCGCGAGTGGCCTTTGGAATCGCTCTCATATTTATAGAAGCCGTGGCCGTTCTTCTGGCCAAGGCGCCCTTCGTGCAGCAGAATTTGCAATGCCGTCTCGAAAGGCACGTCCATGCGCGGCGCAAATCCCGCCGAGATCGCCTCGACGACGCGGTGCGAAATATCCATGCCGATGACATCGATGAGACAGGCTGGACCCATCGGCCAGCCGAAGGCTTCCATCGCCTTGTCGATCTTTACAAAATCGGCGCCGTCGCGGACGAGGCGCAGAAACGCGATGAGGTAAGGCGTGAGCGTGCGGTTAACGGCAAACCCAGGGCAATCCTCGACAACAATCGGCGTTTTGCCCATCGCGGCCGCATAGCCGGTGATCGTCGCGATGGCTTGGGCAGACGTTTTGGCGCCGCGAACAACTTCGACCAGCGGCATTTTTGGCACGGGGTTGAAAAAATGCATGCCTAAAAAATTTTCCGGGCGCCGCAGAGTTTTGGCCAAGTCGTCGATCCGCAAGGACGACGTATTTGACGCAAGGATTGCGTTGGGGCTGACAACCCCCTCGATGTCCCGCAACACCGCTTGCTTCACCGCGAGGTTTTCGGCAACCGCCTCGACCACCACATCGGCGTCGCCGAAACCTTTATAGATGAGGCTTGGCGTGATCGAGCCAATGACCGCATCGGCCTTGTCTTGCGTGAGCCTTCCGGACTCCACCGCCTTGGCGAGCAAATTGCGCGCTTCCGACATGCCAAGGCCGAGCGCGCTCGCTGCAATATCCTTCATGAAAATTGGCACGCCGTGCGAGGCACTTTGATAGGCGATGCCGCCGCCCATGATTCCAGCCCCCGCGACGGCCGCTTTGCGCACCGGCGCCATGTTCTTGGCGTAACGGCGGATGGTCTTCTTTATGGCTTGCTCGTTGACGAAAATCGCAACAAGCGAATCGGCGGCTTGCGTCTTCGCCACCCTGGCGAAAGTCTCGGCTTCCAGCGCCAAGGCCGCGTCGCGGTTAAGACCTGAGGCTTTTTCCAGCAACTCGACCGCGAAATGCGCCGCCGGCAGATGCGGCAGGGCTTTTGCTGCCTGCGCCCTGGCATTGGCAAGGAGAGACGCGGCTTCGTTTTTGGCCAACCCGAGGCTTTGCTTCATGCGGCTCCGCCGGCCTTGCCAATCGGCCTTGCCCTCGATTGCCGTTCTGAGCATGGCGAGGGCCGCCGCGCGCAAGTCCTGTGGCAATGCGATGGCATCGACGGCGCCGGTTTGCGGCGCCCGCTCCGAACTCTGCTGGGCGCCCGAAATGACCCATTCGGCACTTCGCCCCAAACCGGCTAAACGGGGAAGGCGAACGGTGCCGCCATATCCGGGGAACAGACCCAGAGTAATCTCCGGAAAGCCGATTTTCGCGGTGCTCGACATCACCCGGTAGTCGGCCGCGAGCGCGACCTCGAGCCCGCCGCCGAGCGCAAGACCATTGATTGCCGCGACGGTTGGTACCGGGAGATCGGACAGCGCGGTGATGATCCCGCTATTCGCGCCGACAAAAGCCGCGATGTCTTTTTCCGGCCGCTTGAAGACGTGGGTGAACTCGAAAATATCGGCGCCGACGATGAAATTATCCTTGGCGCTGGTGATCAAGACGCCTTGGATCGCGGGCGTCGCCGCGATGGCGTCGATCGCGCGGCGCAGTTCGCCGAATGCTAGAGCATCAAGCTTGTTGACGGCCTCAACGCCGCGCTCGAAGCGCAGTTCGGCGAGTCCCCCGCCGTGCGTATCGATCTTGATCGTTTGACCTTCGAAAAGCATGGGGCCGACCTCGCCGTTCTTATTGGCCCCCGCGCCTGCGCGTTTGCCGGATCAGCGCACACCTATATGATTTGAAACCATCTCAAGGCACGGGGCCACTTGTCGCAACAACCCTATAGTCAAAATCGAGCGGCTTCCGTGTGAAGCCTCATCCCGCCTGTATCGAGTCCCCGCCGCGATCAACAACCAACAATATATACGCCACATCGGCGTGGAAGAAAGCGCGACCCGAAAAGGACTTAATTGCTTGAAGAAGGTGGCGCCCATTGGCCGATGGGGCCCTTCGCCGCGGACGGCTCCGCCGTTCAAGCTGGCGGCGAGGCACGAATTCCTGACGTCGCGGAGGGGCTGCCGCTTATGGCAGATCCGCGCGTGATCGCGGTTGGCGGCCGGCGCAATCGTTAAGGGCCCGGGCCGCGTGCGGCATCCAACCTTCGTGTTTGCGATTGATGTCTTGCCGGCGGCGGCCGAACGCGGCATGTTTTTGCCGCGCAGCGGCGTGGCGGTGAAGGGCGGCGTTCGCTCCGCTTTGCCTGAAGGCGCCGTCATCGGCGAGGCATTAGCCGACGATGAATTGCATACTGGCGTAGGGCGCTGAATCACCGCGCGAGCATGCCGCGGTTTGGTCCGGTTCACCGCCATGCTCAATTCATGATTATTAAGCAATCCGGGGTTTAGTCTTGGCATCCTGTTGTTGAACGCCATCTCGCCCGATGCCATACGTTTTCAGCTTACCTTTCAAGGGCAGGGCCGCGCATCCCCTGGCCGGCGTCACCGTGCTTCAAATCGTTCCTGGCCTTGAGGTCAACCCAACGACGCGCGCAGCGATCGATATCGCGGCAGCGCTTACCGCCGCGGGCGCGCGTGCGCTCGTCGCTTGTGCAGGCGGCCGGATGAAGGGCGAGCTGCAAGCCAAGGGCGGCGTCTACGTGCCATTTCCCTCGCGCACCAAAAACCCGCTTGCCATGGCCCTGAACGTGCGCCGACTCGCGCGCCTCATCGCGGTAGAAAACGCCGATATCGTGCATGTGCGCTCGCGCGCATTGGCCTGGGTCGCCTATGGCGCGACCCGCCTGACGAAAACGCCCTTCGTCACCACTTTTGCCTCTATCTACCAAGGCTCAAGCCCCATTGAACTGCGTTACAATTCGGTGTTAGCGCGCGGCGACGCCGTGCTCGCCGATTCAAACTTCGAGGCGGCACTCATCGCCAAGCTCCATTCCCAGGCGGCAGGAAAAATCCGCGTTGTTCATCAGGGGCTCGATTGCCAAGTTTTCACGCCGGACGCCGTTGCGCCTGCCCGCGTTCAGGCGGCGCGGCGGCATTGGAAGATCGCGCCGCACGAGCGAATAGTGCTTCTGGCGGCACCGACATGCCCCGGCAACGGCCACAAAGTTCTCGTCAAGGCGGCGGGACTTTTGGCGCGAAGCGGCCTCGCCGGGGTGAAATTTATCCTTACCTGCGACAAGGACGAAAATAACGCGTTTGACCGCGCCATCGACCGCGCCATCGCGACGGAAGGGCTGCAAGGAACGATGTGCCGCACCGGCCATTGCGATTTGCCCGCGGCGCTTCTCGCCGCCTCGATCGTTGTCGTGCCCGCGACCGAGGCGCGAGCTTTTGGCGCCGCCGCAGTCCAGGCACAGGCCATGGGAACGCCGGTCATTGCCGCCAATCTGGCTGCCGCGCCTGAAACCGTTCTCGCGCCGCCCATGGTCGAGGAGTGCTCGCGCACCGGCTTTCTCGTCCCGCCAGGCGACGCGGCAGCGCTGGCGCTAGCGATCGCCAGCGTTTTGAGCCTCGGGGCTACAGCCAGCGGCAAGCTCTCGTCGCGCGCTAAAAAACGCGTCGAAAGCTACTTTTCGGCTGAACACATGTGCGCCGCAACTCTCGAAGCGTACATGGATGTGCGGCGCGGTGGCGCACGATGATCGCAAGGTCTTCCGGCTTACCAGGCGTCAGCTCGATGGCGAGGGCCTGGGCAAGTTCAATTTCATGAACCGCCAAGCGATGTCTTGATTGACTTCGCGCGGCAATCAACCGATGTTTTCCCTGGGTCCGGCAACGTCATGAAGATCATCCTGAGTTGCGCGCGCTGGGTTCGATTGGTCCATATAAGGAGAATAAGCCATTCGCCGTCCAATGAAGGCCCCCCCCGTTCCGCAGAAGGACGGGCCGCGTATAAACCGTGAAATCCACGCTCGCGAAGTTCAATTAATAGATGCCGAAGGCCAAAACCGTGGTGTCGTGGAGATTAGTCAAGCCCAGCAATCGGCCGATGAAGCGGGACTTGATCTTGTCGAAATCGTTCCGACGGCCAATCCCCCAGTCTGCAAGATCCTCGATTATGGCAAATTTCGCTTCCTGGAACAGAAAAAATCCGCGGAAGCCCGGAAAAAGCAAAAGATTGTCGAGATCAAGGAGATCAAGCTGCGCCCAGGAATCGACGACCATGATTATGGCGTCAAGATGAAAGCCGTCCGCCGGTTTTTCGAGGAAGGCGACAAGGTGAAAGTCACATTGCGCTTCCGCGGCCGTGAGATGGCGCACCAGGACCTGGGATTCCGGCTGCTCGAGCGGGTGAAATCCGAGACCTTGGGTATCGCCAAGGTCGAAGCCGAACCATCCATGGAAGGCCGCCAAATGATCATGGTGCTCGCGCCGAAATAAACGGGTAGCGGGCGGGCTTGGGCGGGCGGGGCGGCCAAATTCGTGGCGTTTCCATTGGCCCGTAGCACGCATCAAGCCGTAGGCGCGAGCACGTCGAAAGGTATTCCTCGTCCGCCGCCGCGCCGCGGGAATTCCAGAATGGCGTTGCGATTTGCCACTGTGAGGCTGTGGTGCCGCAAAATTCCAATGTCGGCGGCTTGAAAAGTTCTCGATAAACAAAGGCCGGCGGCCAGCAAAACGCAGATCGGCAACCGGGGCGGCAAGATCTCACCGCCAGGCGCGCCGGGCATAATCGATGGCGTACTTTTGCGGCGCCGCGGCAATCGCGGCCATGCCGGAGAGGACAGCGTCCTCGGAGATGATAAGCCGCGTGCCAATACTGCGCAGGAGTTCGCGATAGGGCGCCTTGTCCTCGAACGCCGCGCGAAATTTTTCCCGATCGCAAAACGCCACAATCCTTGGCAAAATCCCGCCCGAAAAGGCGACGCCCCCGTTGGCGAGGAAAGCGAGGGCGAGGTCGCCCGCGAAACGTGCGGTCAGAGCCCAGCACAGCCGCAGAGTCGCCGCTTCCTCGCCGCCTGGCCGAGCGTGCGCTCTTTCGATCAATACGATGTCGTTGGATTCCGCCACGACCTCGCCAGCCGCCATGCACCGCGCCCGGTGAAGCCGAATCAGGCCCGGCCCAGATAGGATTGTTTCGGCGGAGACTCGGCCAATCGAGCCTGTGCAGAGATGCGGCCAAAGCGCGGTTTCTTCGGCTCCGAGAGGTCCAAAACTCATGTGCCCCGCCTCGCTCGCCAACGCAAAACGGCGGCTTTCGATTTCGACCAAGGCCGCCACGCCAAGGCCAGTGCCGAGCCCCATGACAAGTTGCAAGCCGGGCCTTGGCGCGAAGGCGCCGATCGGCTGGACCCAGGCGGGTTCGAGGACCAGCAGGCTAAAAGCCTGAGCTTCGAAATCATTGAGGAGCAGGCCTTGGTCGAGCCCCGCCTTTGCCGCTACGTCCGCGCCGTCGATCGTCCAATTCGCATTGGTCATCTTGACGGTGCGCCCGATGACCGGGCCTGCGGCGCAGGCGATCAATGAGCGCGGCCTCGCCCCGAGTTCCTCCGAAGATCGCCGCGAGAGCGTCTTCGAGGCCGATAAAATTCTTTGTCTTAAGGCGCGGCCCCGGTTCGAGCGGCGCGCCGGACGCTGGCACAAGCGCAAACCGTGCATTCGTGCCGCCAATGTCGCAAAGGAGAACCGGAAAAGAAAATTTCACGCCGAGAGGCTATCATGAACTGCAAACTTTGAACAATTGATGCAGCTACTTGGATTATCGACACAGACTTCAAGATTATTTTTCAGTAGCACCCGCTCTTTGCGCCCGGCAAGGATAAGATGCCTTATCGAAAGCTCGGCTCGGGCTTTGTGCGGATCGAGACATTTTTGGAGCGCATGAATCATTCGCGTTAAACGTGAATACTGCGGCTCCTCTGATCAATCGCGCAGACGGAGCGGCCGAGAAAGTTGCCGGGCAAATATTCGCAGGTGTCGGAGGCGGTCGAAGTGTCGGTCGAAATTTAGCTCTGGCGCGGGGGTGCGTAGAAGATAGAAGCTGGCACGAGCATGGGGTTGCCTGGCCTAGTGAACCGCGCCGAGTTCTGCCCGTCCGCAACGTCGAGGATGCGCAAAGCATTGGCGCCAACGCCGCCGCATTAATTTCGGACACACGTTGTGCCCGGCCCTAAGTGCCGCGCGCCTGATGGCGAAATCCGCTCGAGCGAGGCACGAAGCCGCGCGGCGTCTGGGGATCGATCACCCTGCGCCGGCGCCCTCGCACAATGCGCCGCGTCTGCTTGGCGTTCGCCATGCGCGCCGCTGCCGCCCGGGCGGCGGGTCATCTCACCCGACGCCGTGCTGCCAGCCGCGGAGCGATGACTTGCTAGTTGGAAACGGCAAAAGGGCGCCGCTGGCGCGCCGCCCATAACCTATGGGGTTGACCCATGAGGGGTGGAAAACATTACCTTGTTTTTTTGGGGGTATCCGTGAGGACCCACCGCGCATAAAAAAACATAGCAGTCACAAAGGCGACCGCCGCAATGCCGCCAATAGGCGTCCCAACCCAGCTCGCAATTTCAAGAAGCTCGCCCATAACTTTCACTCCTGTATTTGTTTATGAGCCGTCGTGCATGGTTTTTCTTGGGCGCTGGACGGCGAAAGCGCCAAGTGCCCTCGGCGGCAACGTGGTATAGTTGCGACATAAGCGCAAGGAAAATGTTTAGCGCCGGCCCGCAGATTTTAGAAAATACGCAGAAGATTCTCTGGATTTTCAAGCTAAGCTCAAGAAATTCTCGCTCCCAAATGATGAAAACCACGTGTCCAGCGCGTCGCGGCATCATGCCGCAGGCGCTCGGCGCCGCTCACGTCGCGTATCCGCGAGGCGGCTAAATACTGACAGCCAACGAGCCCGGCAAGCGAATGCGGCCATTCCGGTCCGTGCGCGCGAGGGCTAGCATCTCGGCGGCCTTCATGGTCAACCCGAGCGCGACGCGATGTGCGCGGCGGGCGAGCAACAAGTGCCGAAATCGATTCTGGACGATGCCATGGAGGCGCCCCATTCCGCGCAAACCGAGCATCGGCCGGCGGTCAAGAACCTCGCCTGCAATTCACCCTCCGTGTTCGCCATCGCCGCCGCGAGTAAAAACACGTAAGACGTTATCTCTCTTGAGGAGACCCTCGCTCGGCGCCGTCACCACGGCGCGCGTCCCGTTCACATGGAAGCGCTCAAATTCAAGGATTTGGAACATATCGGAATCGAAAAGGGCGAGCAACGCTCGCGCGAAATCCGATGCCCTGAAGGCTCGGTGCGTTCTTGCTGACGGGAGCTGATGCTGGACATGAATAGCTCGGCCCGCGCCGAGGCTCCTCAAAACGGATTCCAGGTCGAACTCTGGGTGAATTTCAAATAGCTGACGTTGAGCCCCAGGCGCGCGCCAATTCCGGAGCGTATCGGAACGACGTAAACATCGTCGTTGACGAGCGCCGTCATGCCAAAGCCGCCGACGAGATAGGCTGAGCCATCAACCCCGCCGAAGCGGCGAAAGATCGCCCCCGTCGAAGACAGGTTATAGACAAGCATCATGGTGCGATCGCCGTCCGCTCCGGCATCGAATCCCAGCGAAGGTCCTTGCCAAAACACCTTCAAATCGCCGGCGTTGCGGGTATACATCACGCCCTCGCCATAGCGCAGCCCGCCGATGAAGGCGCCGCCCGCCTCCTGGCCCAGCACGTAGCCGTTGGGCTTGCCCCATCGCTTTGTCGCGGCCTCGACAATCTCGGCAAGCCCGCGCGAGACCGATCCAAAGAAACGATGGCCGTTTGCGACAATCTCATTTGAGGAGAATTCGCCCGGCCGGCCGTTCGAGGGTCCGGGATCCGCCAAAACAGCGCTCGCGCGGAGAACCGGGATGCCGGCGAGAGCCGCCAATGTCAGCGTCAATTCTCTTCGCGTTTGCATGGTCAAATCCTCCGCTCAATCTTCCGCGAACCGGGCATTGCGTCGAGCATTGTAGGAATAGCGTTAACGAAGAATTGACCCCGCCAAGGTTTTACCGTGGCTTCTTCAGGGCGAAGCCGTGCCCGCGCGCCCGGATAACCTCCGCTGTCGCTTTACCGCGCGCGAAAAATGGCTGCTTTTGGATCGCCCAAGGCGACAAAAGGCCCGTTTTTGAATTGCGCTTCGGCTTTCCCATATCGCAACGGGCGCTGCGCGCCATCGCGAACGATCCCGCCCGCCGCGCGCAACACCGCGTCCCCCGCCGCGGTATCCCATTCCATGGTTTGGCCGAAACGCGGATAGACGTCGGCTTGGCCCTCGGCGATCATACAGAATTTGAATGCGGAACCCGCCTGCCGCCGCTCCTTAACGGGGAGCTTCGCGAGGTAAGCCTCGGTAGCCGGATCGGCGTGGGAGCGGCTCACGAGGGCTGTCAAGCCTTGTTGTGGCGCCGGCCGCGCGTGAATGGCGCGGCGCTCTTCAGGCGGCGGCAGAGGCCCGCCCGGCGCGACACTACAAGTGCTGGCGCTGACGCCGCCGATCCATAGCTGTCCGAATGCTGGAGCGTAAACCACGCCGGCACCCGGCACCGAAGCGACGATCAGCCCTATGTTGACGGTGAACTCGCCATTATGGTTCAGGAATTCTCGCGTCCCGTCAACCGGATCTACCAGGATGAAAGTTTGTCCCGGAACCATCTTCTCGCCTCTTGAAGCCGCTTCCTCGGCGAGTACGGGAAGATGAGGCAACCGCATCGAGAGGCGCTTCAGGATAATGGCTTCGGCCGCTTCGTCTGCGTCGCAGACGGGACTCCCATCCAGCTTGCGCCTGGCGCGGCTGCCGCCCGCATAGACGGCCATCACCGCGACGGCGGCTTCGAGCGCGATTTCGGCGAAAATATCCGCTATCGCATTGCGATCGATCGCTGGTACTGCGTCGATTTTGCTGTCTTTCACGAAATTGCTACTCCGTTTCCGGATTTGACGGCCCAGAACGGGGCGCTGCAACGTCTGCCCCGCGGCCATCGCGCAATTTGCAATTGCCGCGGCGAGATCCGACGCGGTTGTGGCTTGCTTGCGCGGGTCGCCCGAATCGCGCGTGTTGCGATGATTTGTTAATCTATAATTCGCAGATTGGAATTGTTAGCCTTGACGCGAGGATGCGGCAGCGCTTCACTTCAGAGTGTGACGTTTCGGGTTAGTTTGGCGCCCCGCCGCCCGGGAGCCAAACACTCCTCGCCGTGGCAAAAGCTCCCGGCATTTCAATTGGCGCAACTCCGGAACGCGGAGCCTATGTCTCCGCTGTGTGCACCGGCTTGCCCTTGAAAGGACGAATTATGACCGTTTTCGCCCTCGACCCCCTCGATCTCGCCGCGCTTATTTGCTCTCGCGTCTGTCATGATGTGATCGGCCCGGTTGGCGCCATTATCAATGGCCTTGAGATGCTCGACGAAGAGCAAGACGCGGAACTTCGCGGCTTTGCGCTCGATCTCATCAAGAAAAGCGCCGGGCAGGCCTCGGCCCGTCTTCAATTTTGCCGGTTGGCGTTCGGGGCTGCTGGCTCGGCCGGGGCTGCGATCG
Source organism: uncultured Alphaproteobacteria bacterium (assembly GCA_963808645.1). Classification (GTDB taxonomy): domain Bacteria; phylum Pseudomonadota; class Alphaproteobacteria; order Rhizobiales; family Beijerinckiaceae; genus Methylocapsa. Next base: position 278,864 of record CAWEGU010000015.1, on the reverse strand, counting down.
ATACCAGCGACGCGGCAACGGTCGCGCGTGGTCTCTTTGGCGGCGAGCGGACGGAACTCGAATGGAATGTCCCTCCGCTTCGGATGCCTAAGAACAATGTTAAGCTCATCCTGAATCTGTGCCTGATCGCCGCCGCGGCGATCCCACGCGGCGGCATCATCGAGGTTACGCTGAGCGGCGCCGAGGAAAGGGCGCGGATCACGGTCGCGGCCAAGGGCACGAATGCAAAGCTTGCCGGCCACCTGCCGCGTCTCCTCGCCGGAACACCAGATCACCCTCCCGCCGGCCCGCTGGACATTCAAGCCTACTATGCGGGCCTCGTCGCCAAGGCCGCGAATATGGTTTTGACTGTCACGGCGGATGCCGATCGCGTGATCATCGAAGCCGCGCCTCACCCTGTGGAGGCGACCGCCGAGGCTGTGGCAAATTAGGCCCGGCGGGGCCCCTGCCGAGGTGGAATGCAGGCGGTCGACCGGCTTTGCTTCTGCTTGTATCAGTCTTACCGCCCCGCTGCAGATGTTTTCCATAGGCAGCGCGCCAGCGAAACAAACCGCCCGCTGCTTAATTACATAGCCGGCCTATCACGCGCAGGCTATAGCGATGGCCGGGAAGGCGTGCAAAGCTTAAGGCCGCTCCAAAATAGCAGGGTGCAAAAAAAGCACCCGCCGGGGAGGGTCGGCGGGCGCCTCTGACGGCGAGGGGGCCTAAGCGCGGCCACAACCTCGCCGTTGCAACCGAGCTGCCTTGATCGTTACCTCCTTACCTCTAATTGTGAATTTAAATATCAATTCTTAACTGTGACCGAGCTTGCAACGAAACTACACCCCTCCGAAGGAAAAAACTGTGCGGAATTGCTCACTTCAGGAAATCCGTGGATTTTATCCAGAGGCCCGCCGGCAAAATGAGCATACTTAATCTCGAAATGCGGCTCGTCGTGCAAAACGACGCTCAAATGAATTATTGTACTTCGATACAGCCGTTGTAGCCAATAAGGCCCAGTTTTCGAAATTTGTTCATGAAGGAACTCACCAGGGACCGGGTCATTCCGATCATGCCCGCGAGCATCTCCTGGCCGATTTTCGCGAGGGTCGGCTCCGGCTTTCCGTCCTCGCCATGGCACTGCTGCGGCCCCCCACCGGCGAGAAAAGATTTCAGACCGTAGGACCGCCGGCGTTTGTTGCCATGGCAGACCTCCGTACGGTCAGCTCTGAAGAGCGAAATTTTCGCGGCGAGTGACCAATTTTGAACAGAGCGACACCCGGAAGCCTGCTATTTCAGCCCAAACAGCCAAGGAAGAGCTGTTGATATCAGCAACAATTTCCAATTGGCGCGGGCATAGTCAATAACGGCTCGGGGCACGTCGCATGATGATTCTTGCTATCGGAACTGTGCTGTTTGGGACAGTCTTCGGATGGTTTTTCAAGGTTTGGGTTCTTGTTCCAGCCAGCGCGTTATCCTTCGCAATCTTTTTTGCCAGTTCCGCCTATTACGAATACGGTCTGCTGAGCGCGCTCCTCGAATTCGCCGTGGTTGTGGCATGCCTGCAAATCGGGTACGCGTTCGGCCTTCTTTCATATGTAATCCGCAACAGCTGGCGATACCTCAAGATACCCCGCGAATCATCGCATCCGGCGGCAGGACGGCATCGGCAACTGCTTTAAACGCGCTGCGCCTGGTCCTACGTCATGGCTTTATTTCCGCGTCAGTCGGCGCCGCCCGACCTTGATCGCTCCCTTATCGGGACGTGTAAACCTGGGGACCGATTCGACGCGGCGGAGAATCGGCATGTGGGGTAATCTACGAATTTACATTCCGCAAAAATCGTCGTTGTTATGCCGTGGATGATTGTTCGGCCGTCGAGCAACCAATGGGGGGAGACATGTCAGACAATTCAACACGCGTCCGCTCGCTCTACGAGTCCTTTGGGCGCGGCGATTTGAAGTCCATCCTGGATAATCTCGACTCTTCGATCGAATGGATTTCCTCGACCTCCGCCAGCGTGATCCCTTGGGGCGGGCGGCACAACGGAGTCGAGGGCGCGGCCTCTTTCTTTAAGGCGCTCACCGATAATCTCGATTTCGAAGTCTTCGAGCCACGCCAATTCTTCGCGGCTGGCGACCATGTGACGGTCCTCGGGCGCACCGTCGCGCGGGTCAAGAGCACCGGCAAAAAATTCGACAGCGAATGGGCGCATGTGTTTACTTTTAAGGGCGGCAAAGTCGAGCGATTCCAGGAGTTCTACGACACCGCCGCGATCGTCCATGCGATCGCCGGATGAATTGACAAGGCGTCGGCTATGCCGCGCCCGAAGCCGGATGCCGCCTCAAGAAGCTGAACAACTGGTTGCAGGCGCGCGGCCGCGAAATTCCGTTCCAGGCCGAAATCGGCGAAGCCAGCGTCGGATCGGTCGCGGCTGGCGACACCAAGGAGTCCTCCATCGAAGGTCCGGGCTATTTCTCGGCGCATGTCGTGGCCCTCAGCTATGTCGACGAAACCGGTGCGTTGCGTACACTCTCGGACCTTGACGACGGCGCCGCATTCCATGAATTCAAATGTTCCTTCGGCCTATCGGGAATTATCGTTGAATGTCTCCTCGAGACGCGTCCGGCAACGCTCTGCCGGTCCGACATCTCGGTTGAAGCTTTTGCAACTCCGGCCGAACTTGCCGCGGCGTTGCTGGCGAGGCGTTCCCAATGCGACGCGCTTTTAGCAATCGTCTTTTTGCATCAGCTCGTGAGTTTTTTCGATCAGCGTTTCAAGGCTGGTCCTGGAGCGTATACGCCACCGGGATAGCAGCCAGAATGCGATGCATTTCGCCTCGCCAAGCGTCTGGCGATCCAGCATGGCTTCGACGGCGTCGAAGTTCCACAGCCCAAGGGAATCGTCTATTCACGGGCCGATTTCGTCAACGAGTATTGGCGCCCAAGTGCAAATGAACGGCGACTTGACTTCCAATATTACGAGCATGACATAGCGCTGCTCGAACGTGTCGTGGATGCGACCTACGCCTTCACCAAGTCGTTTCAGGACAGAACCGGCTATGTGCCAAGTGGTTGGGCCACGTATTTCGTGCGCCGCCAGGCGAAAGAGAAAAAACCCTTCGGCGTCTATTCCGGAGGCCCAGGAGTTTCATTTTCCTTCGACCCGATCTGCTCGAATCCGGAGGAGCCTTTGTGGCAGCAGTTTTCACGCGAATATAATGAAATTGCAGTCCACAAGCTCGGCGCCAACGCGTCGCCGGTCCAGACGCAATGGCTAAGGAAGGGAGACGTGAGAATTCCGCGCAGTCTAGCAAGGCCGCGCTTCACCACGCCTTACTATGCGCGGTTTCTTGAATAACCCTCACAGGATTCCTCTGGCGGATTTTGGCGACGGAAACAGCAAGGATCACTCCCTTTCGATCCGAATCACTTGTGGCCTTTCGGCCAAAAAACCATCGGCGACCGCGGCTTCGAGCGCTTGGCGGACGGATTTTTCGTGCGTCGCATGGGTGATCAGGATGACCGGCACCGCGCCGCCCGGAGCAATTTTCGCGCCGGGGCGGTGGCGTTGCACGATGCTTTCGAGCGAAATCCCGCGCTCGGCCATCCGCGTCGCAATCGCCGCTGCTGCGCCTGGCCGGTCGAACACTGAAAGCCGGATATAATAACCGCCTTCGTGCATCTGCATCGGAGCGTGCGGCGCCGGCACGAGCGCGGCAACCGGCCAGCCGAACGGCGCGGAGCGCCCGCCGCGCGCGATATCGGCGATATCGGCGACGATCGCCGAAGCCGTTGCCTCGCCCCCGGCGCCGGGGCCGGCGAGGGTCAGCTCACGCACCGCGTCGGCGTCGATCGTGACCGCGTTGGTGACCCCCATGATCTGGGCGATCGCCGTGGACTTCGGCACCATAGTCGGATGCACGCGCTGTTCGATGCCAAGGGGCGTGCGCTGCGCGACGCCTAAAAGCTTGACGCGGTAGCCGAGCTCCGCCGCCGCTTCGAGATCGGCAAGCGTGATCGACCCGATGCCCTCGATGGCGATCGCCGCTGGATCGATGACCGTGCCAAAAGCAAGCGAGGTGAGGATCGCGAGCTTATGCGCGGTGTCGAAACCGCCGATGTCGAAGGCGGGATCGGCTTCCGCGTAGCCGAGCCTTTGCGCTTCGCCGAGGCATTGCGCGAAGGTCAGACTCTCCGATTCCATTCGTGTTAAGATGTAGTTGCAGGTGCCGTTCAATATGCCATAGACGCGCTCGATGGAATTGCCGGCCGATCCCTCGCGCAAGGTTTTGACGATCGGTATTCCGCCCGCGACCGAAGCCTCGAAGGCAAGCGCGACGCCCTTTTCCTCGGCGAGCGCGGCGAGCCGCATGCCGTGCTTAGAGAGCAGCGCCTTGTTTGCGGTGACGAAGGATTTGCCCGCGCCGAGCGCGGCTTCGGCCGCCGCAAGCGCGACGCCCTCCTCGCCCCCGATCAGTTCGACGAAAAGATCGATGTCGGCGGACCGTGCCAGGGCCACGCAATCATCGAACCAGGCGAAGCCGGCGAGATCGATCCCCCGCTGCTTGGCCTTGTGGCAGGCCGAAACTCCGGCTATCGCGATTTCCCGGCCGGTCCGCCGCCGCAGCGCCTCGGCCTGCCGGCCGAGCAGTTTGATTACCGCGGCTCCAACGGTGCCGAGACCGGCAATGCCGATGCGCAAGGGAGGCGGCATGGATGCAACGCCCGAGAAGCCAGAGTGTGGGAAGTTACAAAGAGCGGCGGCAGAAGGGATTTTTTTGCCCGATTTTTGCGAGGCGATCAAGGCCGCACGGGCCCTTGCGAATATTGCCGCGCTGTGGTGATGGAGCGGATCTTCGTCCCCCCTCCGGCCACGCGACGATGCCGCGCCGGCGCTGCAGATCCCTCGGTCCCGCTTGGAGCAAACCGGATTCAGTTTTCGCTTACCGGCGCTGAGCATCCATTTTCGCGCGGCGCGGAAAAGCTCAATTTGGCGAAGACGGCGCCTTGGCAGCGGTCTCGCTGAGACGCTTGCGGTAAAGCGCGGCGAAATCGATCGGATCGATGTATAGCGGCGGAAAGCCGCCCGCGCGAACGGCGTCGGCGATGATCTGGCGCGCGAAAGGAAATAAAAGGCGGGGACACTCGATCATGACGACCGGATGCATGTCATTTGGGGCAATATTGCGCAGCCGGAACAGACCTGCATAGTCGAGCTCGAACTTGAACAGAAGACCGGCGCCCTCGCCCGCCGACCCCTCGAGAAGAATATTCACCTCGAAGTCGGTTTCCGCGACTTGCCGCGCATTGACATTGACCTGGATGGAAATATTCGGCGCTTTTTCCTGCGGCCCCAGGGAGCGCGGCGCATTCGGGTTCTCGAATGAAAAATCCTTGGTGTATTGCACCATCGCGTTGATCGAAGGCGCGATGACATCCTGCGAGCCGTTGCCGTTACCTTGTCCATCAGCCATCGTGGAAAAAACTCCTGCGGCTGCGGGTAGCACGGAAGCAGGTTTGCGACAAGCTAACCCGCGATGGGATAGTGGTACAGTGTTACCACTACCCGGGATGGGCATGCGCGAGGAGCGCGGTGATCCCTAGCCGCTCATACCGGCGCCGGCCACCTTCAGTTTCACGATCTCGCCTATAATCCCGGCAACTTCCTTCGTACGCTGGGTCCGCTTCCAAGCGTGCCGGCTTCATCTTGCCAGGAGAGCGGTTTAAGTGTCCGACCGCCCCCATCGGCACCCCTCCCGCGCCGCCGCGCGCGGCTGACGATTTACCAGCATCGACATCCCCTCAACAGGGGGTGCAGGGGAGGCGGCTTCGTGAGAATCAATCCGGGCGATGCGGATTTACGTAATTCAACGGAGGAAATAATGACCAGCCAACAAGTCGGAACCCTAGCCGGAATTCAAGTCACATCACCCGCAACCAGCAATCGCGTCCCAAGGTCTTTCGCGTTGCGCATAGAGACCGCGGGGCACGACGCATTCATCCCCGCGCCTGCGCAGATTGATAACGGAGACGAAGCACTTTATGCCGATAAGTCCGGGACCTATACAAAAGGTATTCTGCAAGTTGGCATCGGCCTGGTGGATCTTGCCGCTTATCAAACGTTCAAAACGGCGCTGAACAGCGGCGACCCAGCGGATTTCGAAGCAATCACGCTGGGTGGACCGCGCACACTCAATGGTCCGCAGGGCGGTCTGGCGTTCGATCTGGAAGGCCTCGACAGCAGCCAATTCTCCGCGCCGCCGGCGCCCGCCTTGGCGAGCGAGGACTACGCCACGGAACTGGTGGAAATGTACTGGGCTTCGCTGCTGCGGGATATCGCGTTTACTGACTACCCCGCGAATCCCGTGGCCGTGCAGGCAGCAAATGAATTGTCGTCAATGACCCATTACGAGGGACCGAGAGATGCCAGCAACAAGGTTACTCCAGACCTGTTGTTCCGCGGCGGTTTCCCAGGCGAAACGATTGGCCCCTATATTTCGCAGTTTCTCATCAAGAGCACAACGATGGGCGCTTTGCCGATCGAACAGAAATACACTACGTTGAAGAAAAATGTCGATTACATGCTGGACCCGACCACTTTTCTGCAGGTGCAGAACGGCATCTCCACTGGATTGAAACTGCAGCCCGACACACCGCTCTACTTGCACAACGGACGTGGGCTGGCCGCGTATACCCACGTTGATGTGCTCTATCAGGCGTACTTTACTGCCTACCTGGTACTGAACACGATTAATGCGCCTTTGAACCCTGGCAATCCCTACAACGGCTCCAAAACCCAAAACGGCTTTGGCACTTTCGGCCAGCCGGACATCGCAGCAACGCTTGCCGCAGTGGCCAGCGAGGCGCTCAAGGCGGTGTGGTATCAGAAGTGGTATGTGCATCTCCGCCATCGTCCGGAATCGGGCGGCGCGCTCGTGTATTTGATCAAAACAGGCATGGGCAACAAGGTCCAGGGCCAGCTTAATCCTACCGTGCTGAACTCACAGGCGGTGCAGAGCAGCTTCGCAACTAACAACAGTTACTATCTATCCCAGGCCTTTCCTGAAGGTTCGCCGACGCACCCGGCCTATCCCACGGGACACGGCACTGTGGCGGGCGCGTGCATCACCGTCTTAAAATTCTTTTTCAACGGCGATTTTGTCATTCCAAACCCGCAGATGCCCTCGAGTGATGGAACGACGCTCAATAATTATACGGGCAGTGATGCTGGACAGATCACCGTCAATGGCGAGCTGAATAAGCTGGCGCACAATGTCAGCTTCGGTCACGGGATCCATGCCGGCATTCACTGGCGCAGCGATACCGATACATCGATCCAGTTGGGTGAGGCGGTCGCGTTGAGCGTTCTGCGGGACCGCGCGCACACGTACAACGAGAAGTTCACCGTAACGCTAACGAAGCTGGACGGCAGCATCACGACGATCTCCAACGAGTGAGGCGTCAGCGCCGCTTAGGGTATGTTCCGTAAGGCTAAGTAAACGGACTTCGGCGGCGACGGCCTCGCCTCCTTGATTAACGTCAGCCTCTCGGGCCCTTGGGTGTTTTGCAAGGAGCGACTCCGGGTAACGGCTGACCCGCCGGGTGCCGCGGGCGGGGGAATGTCCCGCCCACGTTTCCGGAGATGAACGCCAGTCCAACTGCGGAGTAAAAGCTGGCCAGTGGCGCCCGGCCATTTTTCGGCGTCGACGGAAAGGACAATGCGCCCCCGCCCCGGCATAATCTTGTCGCCCTTGCGCTTGAAGACCGAAACGCCCGGCATCACGCGGCCATTCGGGCGATAGCCCATATCGTCCGCAAACGTTTTGTGCCTTGGATCGAGACCATGGGAAACTTCCAGCCGCGGCCAGCGGCGAAACTCTGCTGCCGCTCGGGCGTGTCCGGCGACGACACTACAAACGCCGCGCGATCGCGCAAGTGCTCGAACACACCGTTGAAGCCATCGGCCCACATCGTGCAATGTGCGCAGGTGGTGCCCATATTGTGGATGACGAAAAGCGTGTCCTTGTCGCCGAACAAAGCAGACAGCCGCGCCTTGCCCTGGGGCGTCGCAAATTCATAGTCCTGGGCTTCCTCGGGCTCGATCGATGCTTGAGCGCTTCGCATTTTCTCGCGAATGCCGGCGATTTGGCTCCGATATTCGGCGAGCTTCTCGGCGGTCTCCTATACTTCATCGCTAATTCTCCCGCTTTTGCAATCAATTTGTAATCAACTGGTATATTGGTCGCGCAGGCGCACCCACGCCATTGCATGGGGCAGGCCCGCTTCGTCGCGCCCCTTGGGTACGAGATCGAGGTAGTGATAGGCGGTGTTCAGCATGTCCAGGCCGCGCGCGTAGCAGGAGTAGGTGTGAAAGACGTTCCCCTCGGCGTCCTTGAAGAACACGCTAATACCCGGCAGTTCCATCATGTTCACCTTGTTCGCCACATAGTTGTAAATGGCGCTGCCGCCTGCAAGTTCTTCGGGCGTGAACGACACGTTGTAGTCGTAATTGAAATCGCTGCCGGAGGATGACAGCCATTTGAAGCTCCACCCCAGCCGCGAAGACCTGCAACTTCGCCAGCGGCGCGCGCGAGATGGCGACGAACGTCACGTTGCGCTGATTGAGATGCGGCACAATGCCGTTAAAATCGTCGGCTCAAAACGAGCAGCTTTTGCAGCCGGCCTCCCAATCGGGACCGAACATGAAATGATAGACGATGAGCTGACTGCGGCCGCTGAATAGCTGCCCAAGTGTTTGCTTCCCTTCGGGACTGTCGAAGAGATATTGCTTGGTCACGCGCACCCACGGCAGATTCCGGCGCGTTTGGCTCAGCTGATCGCGCAGCCTAGTGAATTCCTTTTCCTTGGCGAGAAGGCGCTTGCGCGCCTCTACCCACGCTTCTGGCGTTACGACTTGATGTTCGGTCATGCTCATTTCTCCAATCGTGGCTTCGCGGCCTGCTTGCGTCCGCGGGCCGGGGTTGATCGCGCCCGCTTGCCTAGATTTGGCTTGCGTGCCTTCGTGAAATTTTCCAGCTCGATCTCCTCCAGCGAGACCGCCAGCAGATCGAACTGAGCTTGCCAGTACTTGCTGTAACGATTGAGCCAGACGGCGGCGCCGTAGATCGGCCCCGCGTCGAACCGGCAGCGGCTGATGCGGCCCGTGCGCTCCTGACTCACCAGCCCGGCATGTACCAGAACCTGGATGTGGCGCGAGATGGCTTGCAACGTAATATCGAAATGCGCGGCGACCTCCGAGACGAGCAGATCGTGCCCATCGAGCCAATCGAGGATTTCGCGGCGCACCGGGTCTGAGAGCGCGGCAAATACCAAGTTCAATGCGCGCTGCTCGTCATCGGCGGATAGCGTTTGCCTGACGACAGGCAGATGTGAGGGGTTGCCCATGGCCATCATTCCACGGATATGTTGATACTCAATCATATTGTTGATTGTATGTCAAGCGCCGGGTCGCCAAATTCCTTGGCGCCGCCGAGATCCGGCAGATTGATCACGAAACAAGCCGCCGCCACGAAGACTGGGGTGCACTGCTTCCTGATAGCGCTTGTCGCGCCGCCTGCGCGTTCAACCTAAGCGGCTTCGCCCAACTTTGGCCGCAAAACTTAAGAGGAATGGCACCTCGCTGGTGCGTCGCTCCTCGCACCTACAGGACCAAACGACAACAATGATCCGTGCATTTGCCCGCGCTGGTATCCTTCTCGCCCTCTTGAACGGATCTCCGGCCTTCGCCTTCAATAATCCGCTCAGCGGCGTGCAGTTGGCTAACTTTGATCCGCTCAACCGCGGGCCGCTCGCCGACTTTCTTAATCTTTTCCGGCAAGATGCCATACCGCGCCAGGTCGTCGCTTGGCATCGCGGCTATGCGCCGGGCACGGTTGTCATCTCGACAAATGAGCGCCGCCTCTATTATGTTCTCGAGAGCGGCCAAGCGATCAGGTATGGCGTCGGCGTTGGCCGGGAAGGTTTTACTTGGTCCGGCACGAAGACAGTCACCATGAAACGCCAATGGCCGGATTGGACTCCGCCGCCGCAAATGCTCAAGCGCCGCCCCGATCTGCCGCGCCATATGGTTGGCGGGATGGACAATCCGCTCGGCGCGCGGGCGATTTATCTTGGCTCCAGCCTCTATCGCATCCATGGGTCGAACGAGCCGGACACCATCGGGGCCGCCGTGTCGTCGGGCTGCATCCGGATGACCAACCCGGATGTCGTTGATCTTTCCGATCGGGTGAAGGTGGGCACGAAGGTTGTCGTGATTCGGTAACTTGGCACGTGCGCGAAAACAGCTGGAGGTGCGCCCAAGCCGGTCGCGCCTCTATTTCTATAGCGCCTTTCCCGCGCGAGTCCGAGTGGGCGGAATCAATTTGGCTTATCTGCTTGGCGCCATAAGCCGGCGGCAGCGCGGAGACCGCCCGGGCTCATACCCCTCGCGCGCTCAGATCCCTACGATCCTTCACGCGACGGCAAAATTAGCTGCACGGTAGTACCCTGGCTGTCGCTCTTCCGCTCGACCTGGCCGCCGAGCTGTTGGGCCAAGCCGTCGACCAGGCGGCCGCCGAGCCCGGAGTCGGCCCCTCGAGGATCGAGCCCTTGGCCGTCGTCGGCGACCGACAGGCGAAGTTCCCCCGGCCCCCGCTTTAGCGTCACCCTGACCGTGCCCTGCGCCTCGCCCGGAAAACCATACTTGACGGCATTCGTGACGAGCTCGTTCACAATGAGCCCGATCGGAATTGCCCGATCGGTCGGCAGGCGCTCGTTCTCGATGTCGGTCTTGAGCATGATGAACGCGTCGCCGTCCTTATAGACTGTAGTGATCAGGTCGCGGCATAGCTCATTCAGATAGGTCGCCGCATCGACAGCCTCATAGGTGTCGGCTTCGCTTAGCTTTGAATAGAGGTTCCCGAGGGCTATGATGCGACGCGAGACCCTCGCGAGCGCCGCTTTGCCATCGGCGCCGAGGTTCCGCGCTTCAATCCTGACGATTGAAGCGATAAGCTGCAGGTTGTTCTTGACCCGGTGTGTCAGCTCCTGCAGCAGCATGCCGAAACGCACGTCGGCCGCGTGCTCGCGCTCAAGCCTCACGCGGTCGGTGATGTCTTCGATCGCCAGGAGGATCTGTTGTACCTTTTTGCCGGGCTGGTTAACCATGCGCGCGTTGAGCAGCAATGTGCGCTGGCCAATTGACGGGAAGAAACCCTCAACTTCAAAGGCCTCGATGGTTTTTCGACCAGAAAAGCCGGTCTCGAGCAAGGTGCGGAGCTTGGGAATATCCCACCCCCCGGTGCCGATCTTATAGAGCTTCCGCCCGACTGTATGCTCTGGCGCGACTGTGAACATGTGGCAGAAGGAGCGGTTTGCAAAGCGGATGGTCAGATCGGGCTTTAACACGAGCACGCCTTCGTGGATCGTCTCCACGAGATCCATTGGGTTGACGTCGAGCACGGCAGCGGCTCCTGTACACCTTCTGATGACAGGGCTCAGCAAGCACACGATCTTGCTAGAGAGCTTACGTCAGCCTCCCGCCCATATTGATTGCTAGCTGATCGAGGGGGAATTGTCGGTAATGTACATTACCGAGTTGGTGGAAATGTTTTGGGAAGATGAAAACTGACGCGCGTCCGGACCAATTGGTAACATTCACAAGACGCCTTAATGAGGCCCTGCCGGTCAACCAGCGTGATTTGCCGCCGGCCGCGCGCAATCAAACCGGCACGTTCCAACTCCCCGGTAGCATTGGTGATAGTTGGCCTCTGGACACCCAGCATTTCGGCGAGCAGGTTCTGACTGATCTGCAGTGCGTCATCGTCACTGCGGTCGCGCATCATGAGCAGCCACCGCGCAAGCCGCTGCTTGAGGCTGTGTGCACCATTGCACGCTACTGACACCAGGACCTGCTCGAGAAAGGCTTGGACGTAAGCGTACATGAGACTCCGGAAGGACGGCATCGACCCCATGGCCCGAGTGAACGCCGCGCGCGACATCTTTGCTGTGTCCCCCGGTATTTGGACGAGAAGCCGGACGGAGGAACTCTTGGCACCGAAGACGGCTTGCACACCCGTGCAACCCTCCCTGCCGATCGTTGCCATCTCAATAATACTGCCATCCGTATAAACCGCCACCACCGAGACGACCCCGCTGTCGGGGAAAAATACATGGTCGAGCGAACTGTCAGTGTCCATGAGGATCTGCGCGCGTTGGCAGGCAATGTGTTCAAGCTCTGGCATAAGTTGCTTGAGATCGGAGGATGGCAGGGCGAGTAAAAGCCGATTGCGGGGCCAATTTGATCGAGCATTCATACGCTCTAAATGGCGCCCGGTTCGCTTTGGTTGCAAGAGGGACCGCCATTCTATGGCGTCCAGGTCTTGCGAAAAACCGTTCAGCCGGCTGTTTTTCTTCTTTGATTTGTGACTCGCTTGTCCACATAGGCGCCAAGCTGAGCGCATTCGGCCGGCAAAAGGTGCAGGCCTCGTTTCGACCGCCGCCACAAAATATCCTCGGCGCTCAGCGCGAATTCCTGGCCGATGAGGTAATCGATCTCGGCTTGAAAAAGCCCCGCGCCGAAATTGGCGCCAAGATCGCGGACGCTACGCGCTTTGCCGAGGATCACCTCCACCCGCGTGCCATACGCGCGGGCCAAGCGGGCCACGGTAGCGGGGTCGAGCCAAGGATATTTACCGCGCTGCGTGCGCAAAAACTGGTCGAAATCGCCGCCTTCCATGGCGCCGCCGGGCAGCGGCGCCGTCGCGGTCCAGCGCGGCGCGCATGGTGGCTTCAGATGCGGCGCAAGCTTCTCGACCGCATCCTCCGCCAAGCGCCGGTAGGTGGTGATCTTGCCGCCAAATACCGAAAGGAGCGGCGCCCTGCCCTTCGGCGCGTCGAGATCGAGCACGTAATCGCGGGTGGCGGCGGAAGCGTTTTCCGCGCCATCGTCATAGAGCGGCCGCACGCCGGAAAAACTTGCAACTGCGTTGTTCGGGTTTAACGGCGCGCGGAAATAACGCGAAACCGCGGCACAGAGATAGCTGATTTCTTCCACGCTAATCCTCGCCTTTGAGGGATCCCCCTCAAAAGGGATGTCGGTCGTACCGACGAGCGAATAGTCCATTTCATAAGGCATCACGAAGATGACGCGGCGATCCTGGTTTTGCAGGACATAGCTGTGGTCTCCCTCATAAATGCGGGGCACGACGATGTGGCTGCCCTTAACGAGACGGAGTTTTTTGCGAGCGTCGTGGCCGATTACCCCGCTCAGCACCTCGGCGGCCCAGGGACCCGCCGCATCGACGAGGGCGCGTGCCGTCACGATCGTTGTCGCCGCCTCTCGGAGATCAAGAAGCGTTGTCTGCCACGTGCCGTTCTCGCGCTTCGCCGCAACGCAGCGTGTCCTGGTGCGAATCGAAGCGCCGCGTTCCCGCGCGTCGACGGCGTTCAGCACAACAAGCCTGGCATCGTCCACGCGGCAGTCCGAATAAGCAAAGCCTGTCTTCAGATGATCCTTGAGCGGGGCGCCCTCCTTGGCCGTGCGAAGATCGAGGCGGCACGAACGGCCCAAGCGGTCGCGCCGGGCGAGCCAATCATAAAGAAAGAGGCCTGCCTCGATCATCAATGCAGGGCGCATCCCCTTGTCGTGCGGCAGGATGAAACGAGCTGGCCACACAATGTGCGGCGCGATGCCAAGCAGCACCTCCCGTTCCATCAGCGCCTCGCGCACGAAGCCGAACCGATAATATTCGAGATAACGCAGCCCGCCGTGAATGAGCTTGCTTGATGCCGACGAAGTCGCGCCGGCAAGATCGCCCTGTTCGCAAAGCATCACGGAAAGGCCCCGACCGGCGGCGTCGCGCGCGATCCCGGCTCCGTTGACGCCGCCGCCGATAATGAGGAGATCGGCGCTTGTTTCTGTTTTCATCGCACCGCCAGGGGCATCGCGGTGGCCGCGTTGTCAACCGCCGCGCGGATTCGAACGGGAAGGCTCTATGCGAAAGAACTAAGATCAAACACCAAGCCGGATGATCCGGCATAAATCGCTCGCCGCGGCGGGCTCGGCGTGAGGTTCGCGGACGACCAGGCATTGCGCTTGCGCGAGAAGGCGCAGAAGCGAAGAGTCCTGTGTTTCGAATGGAGTTGCCACCGGCAGCCCCGTTTCGCTAGGCCGCAAAGCCGCGCGCAAATAATCTTGGCGGCTGTCGTTGCCGCGCAGCGCCTTTCCAAGGATCGCCGGTTCGCTCTCGTCGCGATCCGCATCCGGATCGCCGCAAAGCGCGCGCAGCAGAGGCACCAGAAAAACCAGCCCGGCGACGAATGCGGCAACCGGATTTCCCGGCAGTCCGAGGATAATCATTGGCCCAAGCCGGCCATGGATCACTGGTTTTCCTGGCCGCATCGCGATCTTCCAAAAATTCAGCTCCATGCCCTGCCGGGCAAGCGCCGGTTTGACGAGATCACGATCGCCGACTGAAGCCCCGCCAAGCGTCACCAAAACATCGGTGGCGGCGCGCGCGGCGACAATGCGTTCGTCAAGCGCCTTCAATTCGTCCCTAGCGATGCCGAGGTCGAACGCCTCGCCGCCCGCGGCCTCGGCGAGCGCGGCAATCGCGTAGGAATTCGAGGCAATGATTTGATCGGGGCCAATGGCTGCGCCAGGAAGCACCAATTCGTCGCCGGTCGCAAGAATTCCCACCCGCGGGCGCCGGGTGACCGCAACCTCGGCGAAATTCATCGCGGCGGCGAGCGCGATGTTCGACGCGCCAAGCCGCGTTCCGGCGGCAAGCAAAACTTCGCCCTCGGCGAAGTCGATCCCCTTGCCGCGAATGTGGCGGCCGCTCGCAACGCTTTGCAAAGGCTCGACCAAACCTGCTTCAACGCGGGCATTTTCTTGAATCAAAATCGTGTCGCAGCCATCGGGCACCGGCGCGCCGGTGAAAATCCGCACGGTTTCCTTGGGGCCGAGGGAACCCGAAAAACTATGCCCGGCAGTGCTTTCGCCGATTTGTTTCAACTTAACGGGCAGCTGGACGAGATCCGCCGCGCGCACGGCATAACCGTCCATCGCGGACACCGCCTTGGGGGGCTGAGTCCGCTTGGCGGCGAGATCCCGTGCAAGCGTTCGCCCTAGCGCGCATTCCAGGGCGACGACCTCGGCCGGGCGTTGTCGGGGAATATCCGCCAAGATGCGGGCGCGAGCGTGCGTCACCGAAAGCAGCCCATGGCCATTCATGCCGGCCAAGCCTCGTCGCGCGAAAAATCTCCGGACCTGCCGCCGCTTTTACGCACAAGCGCAATGGCTTCGATCCGCATTGAACGGTCGACGGCTTTTAACATGTCGTATATCGTGAGGCAGGCGATGGAGACGCTGGTCAAGGCTTCCATTTCGACGCCGGTCTGGCCAAGTACCTTGGCGGTTACGCAGACCTTTATTCCAGGCAAAGCCTGATCCGGTTCAAGATCAACCGAAACCTTTGCCAAGGCCAGCGGATGGCAGAGCGGGATGAGATCGTGCGTCTTCTTGGCCGCCATGATCGCTGCAATCCGGGCCGCGGCAAAGACATCGCCCTTCTTGGCATTGCCCGATAAGGCAAGATCGAGGGTCGCTTTCCGCATGACGATCCTGCCTTCCGCGATCGCGACGCGTTCGGTCGCGGCCTTGCCCGAAACATCGACCATTTGGGCCTGCCCAGCGCCGGAAAGATGCGTGAGGTCCGGCATGGCTGTGATTCGACCCTAAGGGAGGGGGAGCGAGCAGGCAAAAATCATCCGCGATGCGGCTTGTAACCGCGCGGGTGCGGTTCGCCGTGAAGAAGCGCCCGCGCCGCCGCCGCGACGTTTTTTTGGCGCATAAGACTTTCGCCGACGAGAATGGCCGAAATGCCATGCGCTTGCAGGCGCACGCAATCCTGGTGTGTGAGGATGCCGCTTTCGCCGACGACGATCCGGTCCGGCGGGATTTTCGCGGCGAGCCGTTCGCACAGGTCGAGCGATATTTTGAAGTTTCGTAAATCGCGGTTGTTGACCCCGACAAGCCGGGTTTCCAGGGGCAACGCGCGCGCAAGCTCGGCTTCCTCGTGGACCTCGACAAGAATGTCCATGCCAAGATCATGCGCGGCGCGGGTCAAGCCGCAGGCCTCCGCGTCGGTGACGCAGGCCATGACGATCAAAATGCAGTCCGCGCCATTCGCCCGTGCCTCGTATACTTGATACGGGTCGAACAAGAAGTCCTTGCGAAGGCAAGGCAAATGCGTTGCTTGTCGTGCCTCGGAAAGGTCCCTGAAGCTGCCCTGAAAGGAGGGCCCGTCGGTGAGCACGGAAAGGCATGCCGCCCCGCCCGATGCAAAGGCGCGGGCGAGGCCAGGCGGGTCGAAATCGGCGCGAATCAGGCCTTTTGAGGGGCTTGCTTTTTTGATCTCCGCGATCAAAGCCATATGGCCGGTCTCGCGCTTGGCCTCGATCGCCTTAACGAAGCCGCGCGGCGGATCGTGGTCATGCGCCTTGCGCGCCAAGGTCTCGAACGGCATGCGCACCTTGGCCGCCGCGATTTCGCGCCGCTTATAGGCCTCGATCGTCTTTAAGAAGTCGGCCATCAAATTCCCTCGGGTGCTGCAACGGCAACGCGGTTCGGCGGGGGCGAGGCGCGGTTCGAGACTTGTACGAGTTTGGCGAGTACATCGGCGGCGAGCCCCTCGTCGAGCGCCGCCGCCGCCAAAGCCGCGCCATATTTCAAATCGCTCGCCTTCCGGGCGACGACGAGAGCAACCGCGGCGTTCAAAACGGCAATGTCGCGATAGGCGTTTTTGGCGCCGGCGAGCACGCCGAGAAGTGCCGCCGCGTTGGCGGCTGGATCACCTCCGGCAATATCGGCAAGCGACGCGCGGGAAATTCCAGCATCCTCGGGCGTGATTTCAAAGGAGCGAATGTGGCCGTCCTCAAGCGCGGTGACGAAGGTTGGGCCGGTGGTCGTTGCCTCGTCGAGACCGTCGGCGCCATGCACGACCCACGCTCTTTCGGAGCCAAGATTGCGCAGCACCCGCGCGAGAGGTTCGAGCCAGCCTCGCGCAAAGACGCCCAGCACCAGGAACTTGACGCCGGCCGGATTGGCAAGCGGGCCGATGAGATTGAAAATTGTGCGGGTGCCGAGTTCGGCCCGGACCGGGACGGCGTGGCGCATCGCGGCGTGATGCGCCCGCGCCGCCATGAAGCCGATGCCCGCCTCCTTGATGCAGGCTTCGATTTCCCAAGCCGTCAGTTCCAAGCCGACGCCGAGCGCTCTTAGAACGTCGCTCGCGCCGGATTTCGACGAGGCCGCGCGATTGCCGTGCTTGGCGACCGGAACGCCGCAGGCGGCGACGATCAGCGCCGCGAGGGTCGAGATATTGAGCGTCCCATGCCCGTCGCCGCCGGTGCCGACGATGTCGATCGCCCCGGGCGGCGCCACGACCCGCAGCATCCGTCCGCGCAAAGCGGCGGCCGCGCCAACTATTTCGGCAACTGTTTCGCCGCGCGCGCTCAGCGCCATCAGAAGCCCGCCGAGCTGGGCCGGGGTAACACCTCCTGCGAAAATAAGATCGAACGCGATCTTTGCTTCGACCTCGGTCAGACTCGACCCGGTCGCGACCTTGGCGATCAGCGGCTTGAACGCTTCCATTTCCGGCCTTTAAAACCTCAAACCCGCGAAATGGCAGACTCTGAAATCCGGGTCCGCCGCCCATTGTGGTTCCATTGTGCCGCAAGGTCGAGAAAATTCTCAAAAATCCGCAAGCCATGTTCGGAGGCGATGCTCTCAGGATGAAATTGCACCCCATGCGCGGGAAGCCGCTTGTGCGAAAGCCCCATGACGAGGCCATCGGCCTTCGCGGTCACCGCCAAGACATCCGGCATGGTGTCGCCGCGCACGACAAGCGAATGGTAGCGCGCCGCCCGGAATGGGCCATTGAGGCCGCGAAAAACCGTTTCGCCCTGGTGTTCAATCGAGGCGAGCTTGCCATGCACGGGTTTTGGCGCGCGGACGATTTCGCCGCCAAAGGCCTCGCCGATCGCCTGATGACCGAGGCAAACCCCAAAAATTGGAATTGTGACCGCCGCCGTCTCGATGAGTTCGAGGCAGATCCCGGCGTCGCGCGGCCGGCAGGGACCGGGTGACAGCACGATCGCGTCGGGCGCCGCGCTCATGATTTCACCAACGCTCATTTTGTCGTTGCGACGCACCGTGACGTCCGCGCCGAGTGCGCCCAGGCAATGCACGAGGTTCCAGGTGAAGCTATCGTAATTGTCGATGAGCGTTACGGTGGTCATGCGATGCGCCTTTCGTCGCCGGGACGGCTGTTCTGGGGCGCCCACGCATCGAGGTCAAGGCTGATTGGCGATACTACCCTAAGCACCAGGGACTGTTTCGAGGAAACTGCGGTCCATCAAGGTGACAGCGGCCGCGTAGTAGTCGAAGACTGGGAACGGATTGTCCGTTGTCAGGCCTGATGGTGAGCCCGGAGGGAACAGTGGGTCGACGCATTGGCGCAGAGCGGTGTAGCCGCCGGTGCTTCCCGTAAGATTCTGGTAGGTTTGCTCCAACGTAGACCCGCCGGCCTGGACGATTGTCCCCCATTCGTACCCGAGAATGTAACGCAGATAGTACAGGAAAACGACCGAGCATCCGTTGGAAAAAGGGTCTGTGTCGTTGCCGACGCCATTGCTGACGTAGTCGGGGCGACTCGAATCCAGCCACGCGTCAGCCGTGTGGAAATAATCGAGCACTCCAGAATACAGCTCCTCTGCGAGCACGCGTGAGAGACCTTCGCCATTCGTGTCTCCGCAGTTCCAACCGAGACCCTGGGCTGCGGAGAACACTTCGACTTCCTCGGCGACCAGAACTGCTAGCGCCGTGGCTACGTCGGGAGTGTTGGGAGGGGCCAGCGCTTGGCCAGTTACATACAGCACGTTGTCCAGGCATGAGTAGTGGTAGCCGCCGCCCATCGCGTCGCCAAACGTGCTGACGATGCATGTCATGGGCAGCGGAGGCATGACCGACCCGAAGATTTCATAGATAGCCTCATAATCCGCGTCGCATTGAGCGAGCACGCCGTCAGCAAGCGCAGCGCCCGTGGCTGACCCCAGCGCGTCATCGTAGTAGACCTGGAAGAACGCTGATTGACCGCGGAACGTGGCGGACACGTCAAAGCGCGCCACTGCGCCGTGCGTTGTTCGCGCAAGAGCGGCGGACGGCACAGTCCCGAAGATCCGAGCCTCCCGCTTCGTCAGCGAGTTGGGGGTACAGGACGCAGGTTTCACGCGTTGACCTGTAGCGAGTTGACGAAGGGGCTCGTGTCATCGTGAACGACGGTCACGGTCTTGTTAGCCGTGAGGGCGTCGCGCAGCAGCGAGACCTGCAAAGCGCGATGCATCCATTGCGGCCCGGTCGGCACGTATCTGTCGGCGGGTGCAAACCACACAAAGAAGATTTCTGGGGTCGGTGGAGTGGTCTTTGCATCTAGGACTTCGAACAAAGCGAAGTTCGCGTTGGGGCTTGCATTCACCTTGACGAAGCTGACGTGTCCGATCGTATCAACCTCAGCCATTGCCGCCCCTCTCAACAGAAATCCAGGCGACCGTCGTCGGCCGCGAGTTGCTTCATAATTCGCTGACCAAGCTTGTAATCGCCGCGCACTCGCATCTTGCCTTGCGTGAAAGCATCTAGAGGAGCCAGTTTTCCCTCTGCGATGGCGAGCCACGTCTCCGGCGTCGTAATAATCTCGATGTCCACTTTTTCACTTGGCGACTTGGCGTCGCTCTCAACCTTAGCGCTCCTTTCTTGAAGCGAAATGGTGAATGATTGCGTTTGCGGGTCGCCGACGAGCGTAAAGCGGGCGATTCCGGAGAACGAGGCACCCTTCAACGACTCGGCCATTCGATCGAAGCTCGCGGCGAGCTGCGAGGAAGCAACGGTGGTTAGCAGTGGTCTGAATTTGACGAACGTCCGTACGTGGGAATCAGTAATGCCTTCAGTCATGAACAGCCCTCCTCACGGGAGTGATGATCTTACCTAGCCAAAATTATTATGTCGAGACCCTCAAAAATAGGTTCAGGTAACCTCTGATATCGAGATAACGTCAAGCTAAACCAAATGTCCCTCGGATTTTGGCCCTTTCGAAGAGATCAAAGTGAAAGGTTAAGAATACAACCAGCGTTTATCTGGTACGAGGCGGCGCTGATAGGAGCCAAAACCTACGGCCTCCGCTTCGGCCGCGCCGCGAAGCGAACGGCTTCCTCCGCCGCGCGGAATAAGGCTTGCGCCTTGTTGACGCATTCGCGTTGTTCGGCCGCCGGATCGGAATCATAGACGATTCCCGCGCCGGCTTGCACATGCATCGTGCCATCCTTGATCACGGCGGTGCGCAGGACAATGCACGTGTCCATCTCGCCAGCCGCGCCGAAATAGCCGATGCAGCCGCCATAGATGCCGCGCTTGTCGGTCTCGAGTTCGTCGATGATTTCCATCGCCCGCACTTTTGGCGCGCCGGAAACGGTGCCGGCCGGAAACCCGGCGCACAACGCATCGATCATATCATGGTCCCGCGCGAGCCTGCCCTCGACATTGGAGACGATATGCATGACATGGCTGTAGCGCTCGATCGCGAATTTCTCGGTCACCTCGACCGAGCCTGTCTCGGCGACGCGTCCGACATCGTTGCGGCCGAGATCGAGCAGCATCAAATGCTCGGCGCATTCCTTTTCGTCGGCCAAGAGCTCCGCCGCCAGACGCTCGTCCTCAGCGTTCGTCTTGCCGCGCCAGCGGGTGCCCGCGATTGGCCGGATGGTGACTTTTCCGCCCCGCACGCGCACTAGGATCTCTGGGCTGGAACAGACGATCTGGAACGATCCAAAATTGAGATAGCAGAGAAACGGCGCGGGGTTGATTTGCCGCAGCGCCCGGTAGAGCGCAAAGGCGGGCAGAGCGAACCGCGCCGAGAAACGCTGCGAGAGCACAACCTGAAAAACGTCGCCCGCCCGGATGTATTCCTTGGCGCGCTCGACCATCTCGAAAAAGCGCTCTTGCGGCGTGTTCGAACACGGCGGACCGGCGGCTAGAGCCGGATCGACGGCGGAGGGCTCGTGCGCCAGCGGGCCTTCGAGAGTGGCGACCACGGATTCGAGGCGTTCCCGCGCGCTATCATGGGCGGCGCGCAACGCGGTATTCCGGTCCGGGCGCAACGGCGTGACGACGAAAATTTCGTCCCTGACCGCATCGAAAACCACCATCACGGTTGGGCGCAGCATGATCGCGTCCGGCACGCCAATCGGATCTGGCTTTGGTTCGGCAAGGCGCTCCATCTGGCGGACCATATCGTAGCCGAGATAGCCGAAAACGCCCGCCGCCATCGGGGGGAGATCGTCCGTGGCCTCGATCCGCAACTCGGCGATGAGATCGCGCAGAGCCGCGAGCGGAGGCCCGGCGCAAGGCGAAAAACCGCCGGGATCGGCAAGTGCGCGGCGATTGATCTCGGCTTTCCCGCCAGACACCCGCCAAATAATATCGGGTTCGAGGCCGATCATCGAGAAGCGGCCCCGGGCGGCGCCGCCTTCGACGGATTCAAGCAGAAAAATCGGCCCTGCGCGGGCCGCCGATAATTTCAAAAGGGCCGAAACAGGCGTTTCGAGATCGCCGGCGAGGCGGGCGGAGACGAGGCAGGCTTGCCCCGCCTCATAGCTACGCGCGCAGGCTTCAAGGGACGGTTCGAACACCGGCCGGCTGTTCAAAAGTCGCCGGGAGAGATGCCGGTCGCGGCGGAATAAACCTTCGCGTTGAGTTTCACGCCGATATCGCTTTCAAGCTTCGCAAGGTATTGCGTAACCACATCCTCGTCAAATCCACGCTTCACGTCGCCCACGATGTTGGTGAGTTCGGCGGCCTTCGGGTCGAAGGCTGGGGTGGTGGAATCGACGACCTGGAACAATATCCGGCCGCCGTCTTCGCTGGCGACAGACCCCGCGCGATGCACGCCGACGTTAAATATCTGGGTGACGACATTGAGCGCGAGGCTGCTCGATGCGCCGCGCCTCACATCGTTGGCATGCTTGACCTCAGGGTTGCCTTCCGCCGCGCCAATGGCCGCCATGCTCTCGCCGGCGTCGAGCTTCTTGACGAGTTCCGCCGTCTTCGCCGACAAGAGCTTCCCCGCCTTGTCCTCCCGCCAAGCCTTTTCGACTTCCGCCTTCGCTTCGTCAAACGTTTTCTCGTGGGCCTTGTCTGTATTGGCGACCTCAAACCATTGATAGCCGCCGCCTTGCACCGGCAACGTATCGTTGTCGACGCCGATGTCCGAGGCAAACGCCGCTTTGAGAAGGGCCGCGCCATTAACCAAATCCTTAACCGGCACGCCTTGCGGATCGTTGCCCATAGTATCGATCGCGGCGATGACCCGCGGTTCGAGGCCGACGCTTTTCGCCGCTTCCGTCAACGATTTTCCTGACGTGCGCTGATCCTCGATCGCATCGTGAAGCCTGGAGATATCGCTTTGCGCGCGCTGCAGGGCGATCTCGTGTTTGAGCTCGGCGGCGACTTCGGAGTAAGGCTTGACAGTCGAGGCAACGATCTTGCCCACGCGCAGAATGACCGTGCCGAATCGCGCCTTGACCGGCGCGCTGACTTCGCCTTCCTTGAGCGAAAAGGCGGCGTCCGCGACGTTCTTATCGATGAGGCCAGTCCGCGCGACGGTGCCGAGGCTCGCATCCTTGGGGGCAAGATTTTTTTCCGCCATAAGATCATCGAAACTCTTTCCGGCATCGAGCTCTGCACGGGCCTCCTTGGCCTCCGCATCGCTGCTAAAGAGAATTTGCTCGACCTCGCGCTTTTCCGGCGCCCCGAAACGCTCGTTCTTGACTTCCTCGTAGCGGTTTCGCGCGTCGGCGTCGGAGACGTCATCCGGTTTGGCGATCAAGGCAGGGGTAACCGCCACGACGACGAGGCCGCGAAATTCGGGCGTGGCATAAAGCTGCCGGATGCTTTCGAAGTAACTTTTCAGCTCCCCCTCGGAGGGGGCGGGCAAGGAGCCCGCGCTGGCAACCGGAAACACGATGTAATCGACGCTTCGGGTTTCCATTTGGAAGCGGAAGATGGCCTCCAGCAAAGCCTTCGGCAATTGGACACCGCTGGTTAGCGCATCGACGATTTGACGGCGCATTCGGACACTGCGTTGCTGCCGCATGTAGGTCTTTTCGGTCAGTCCTTCGTCGCGCAGAAACGCGTTGAAAGCATAACGATCGAACCGGCCGGTTACCCCCTTAAAATTGGCGTCGTTCACGATCGCCTTTTTGATGTCCTCGTCGCTTATCGCAAGCCCTAGCCCGCGGGCCTCATTATCGAGCGCGGCCTCGTTGACGAGGCGGGAAAGAACCTGCCGGTCAAGCCCATATTGGTGCGCCTCCTCATTGGTGATGTTGCGGTGCTCGGCCCGCTGCAGACTCTGCAATTCGGCCTGATAGGCGTTGCGAAAAGTGTCGGCGCCGATCTCGACGCCGCCGACCCGGGCGAGATTATTCGCGCCGAAACCGCGGAAAATGTCGCCGATGCCCCAGATCGCGAAACTGAGGATGATCAAGCTCATCAGGATTGCCATGACGACGCGGCCGATCCAGCCTTGGGCCGAGGCACGCATTGATTGGAGCATGTGAAAGAGTCTCTTTCCGGGGTTTCCGGCGGGCGCCGGGCTTTTACAAATTGGCGGGGGACTATAAAAAGATGAAACCCCGCATGCAACGCGGCTTTCCGCGAAATAATCGGAAACTTCCCGCATGACCCACGGATCGCGCCCCCTCGTCGCGGGCAATTGGAAGATGAACGGTGTGCGCAAAAGCCTCGTCGAAGCCGCCGCGATTTGCGAGCCGGTGGCGGCGGGCAGCGCGGGAAAGACGGAACTTGTCGTTTGTCCCCCGGCGACCTTGCTCATGGCCGCCGCGCGGATTTGCGAAGGCACCCCAGTAGCGATTGGCGGCCAGGATTGCCACGCCGAGGCAAGCGGCGCCTTCACCGGCGACATTTCCGCGGAAATGCTTAAGGACGCCGGGGCAAGCTATGTGATCCTTGGCCATTCGGAACGCCGTGCCGGCCACCACGAAACCGATAAGATCGTTCGCGCCAAGGCGAAGGCAGCGCTCCGCGCGGGGCTCGCGGCGATCATTTGCGTCGGCGAAACGAAAGCCGAGCGCGAAGCAGGCGACGCCTTCGCCATCGTCGGCGGGCAACTGGCGGGTTCGATTCCGGAAAATTCGCCGATAGGATGCATCGTTATCGCCTACGAGCCGGTCTGGGCGATCGGTGCCGGCCTTACGCCCGCGCCACAAGATATCGCCGAGATGCATCGATTCATACGCGGCCGGGTGGACAGGTGCCTGCCGGGCCAGGGCGCGCGCCTGCGCATCCTCTACGGCGGATCGGTGCGGCCGGCCAATGCCGCGGAAGTTTTATTGATCGAAGGCGTCGATGGCGCGCTGGTCGGCGGCGCGTCGCTGAGCGCTACCGAGTTCATGGCGATCGCGGGGGTTTACCGGTGAGATGAGCGTGAGGCTATTTGACCTTGGGCGTCCTGGTCCGTGTCACTTTCATCGACGTGTACTCCAATATGTTTTTGAACACCGGTTCGGCGGTCCCTCTCGCGAGATCGGCGATCCGTTGCCGCAGTTGGTCCAGCGGCGCGCTCATTAGGGCCGGATTGTCCTTGTCGAGTCTATTGGCGAGATCGCGAGTCTGCTTTTCAGTAAAGCCCGCTATGACGAGCGTGAAGCTTGCTTCGCCGGTTTCCCGCCAAAGTGCGCGTGCTTTGTCAAGGGTTATAGTCTTCGCCTTAAACCCGGCGGCGACTTCTTTTTGCTCTGGTGTAAGAGTAGCTTTCTTGCCAGCCAACTCCTTCTTAAGCGGTTTTCTCGCCGGTTCCCCCCCGCCGCTTGCGAGATCGGCAAGGCGTTTGCGGCACCATCCCGGCGATGCGGTCTTGAGTTCTGGATTTTCCTTGTCCAACTTCTTGAGGAGAGCAGCGCTGGCCGAGTTGGCTATGCCGTCAAGAATAAGCACAAAAGCTTCGCCGCCGATCGCGCGGTAAATATCCCTTAGCCGTTCGAGACTCATCGCTGCCGGTTTGAGTTGGCCGCCGATATATTTTCGCGCGAAATTATTGATTTCGGGGGCGGCGTCTGGGAAGAGTTTGGGAGATAGGGCGATCGCCCTGAGAACTGCGATGCCGTCGATGTCAATTGGCATGAAGCACCCCCTTCAGCTCCTGGACGAGTTGGTTTAGCACGTCGGTCACATCTCCTCCGTATTTCTGAATGAATGTCGGGTGTTTCTGATTTAGTGTCGGCGCTTCATCTATATTACGCATCGCTCCGGCCAGCGCGGCGGCATCTTGTACTTTGGTCTTGAGCAGGCAAATTTCCGGATCGTTATGCCTCGCCGCCTTTTCCAACTCTTCGACCATGATCTTGTGTTGCTTGACGCTCTTTTGGAACATGGTCACAAGGATATGGGGCTTTAGTTTCGGCGGAGGGAGAGCGCCCTTCGTCGCTCGCCAGAAAACTCTTAGGAGCCCATTGATTCCATAGACGGAAATGAAGTCCGGGATCGTCGGCACGATAACGAGGTCGCTCGCCCGGATCGCAACTTCGCTCAGTGGCGAAATTCCAGGTGGACAATCAAAGATTACATAGTCGTAAGTTTTGCCGAGCGGCTGAAACTCCTGCTCGAACAGTTTCCACGTTTGGCCTTCGATGCCCCTCATATTAAATCTTCTCTCGTTGAGACTATAGATGATTTCGCGCTCGACCACTCGAAGGTCTGGTCCGCACGGCAGAAGCGAAATTTTGAGCTGGTTGCCGGCTTGCGTGGTGCGGCTCACGGCTGGGTGGATCCTAGGAGCGAGTTTTGCCGAGACGCGCGCGATAAGACGAAAATCGAGAAAGGCTTCGAGTGTTCTGTCTTTTGCGATCATCTCCGCCAAAAGATCGTTTCCCGCGAGGCACACCGACGCGCTGGCTTGCGGATCGAGATCGACCACGAGGATGGAAGCGCTGGGATTGTCGGCGGCGAGCGCCTCCGCGAGGCTGACGACCGTCGTCGTCTTGCCGACGCCACCTTTCATATTCGCGACCGCGATCAGCTTGCCGGGTATCATCATCGCCCCCGCACGATGCGCGCGAGACTGTCTTTCTGTCCAGCCGAAAGACGCGCCTCCAAAAATCCTTCGACGGCCATTGGCAGCGTCGTCTTCCGCACCGGATCTGCGAGGATTTCACATCCCGCCTTGGCTGCAGGATCGCGCATGCGGATCAAGCCGATCCCGTGCTTCGCGCAATGGTCCTCGATCTCGGCAAGCCGGGTTTCCGACCTGGAGCCTTCCGGCAGATGCCAGACCAAGTGGCCGAAATGGGTGAATCTTGTTTGCGCCAAGGCTTCGTGAACCGCGAGCACCGAACCGCCGGTTTCCGTCTTCAGTTCGAAACCATGCACGTCGACTTGCGCGCCGGGCAGGAACTTGAACCGCATGGCGCTGACCAGAATGAAATCGGGCCGCGCCCAACGTCCTGTCGCCGGACCCATCGCGGAGGTATCTTGCACGATGCCGATGCCATCGGCTGGGAGATCGAGCCCGTCCCGAAATGCACCTTCGAGGTAGCTGCGCAGCGGTGGCATGAGTTTGCCCTCCGGCCAGGGCTCTGCAAGCACGGCGGGTTCAGCGGCGGCGGGCTGCGAGCCGTTGAGCGTGGCCAAAAAAATCTGGCCGCTTTGGCCACGTAACCTTCCTATTTTGCGGCTTTGGAGGAGCACGTCGCAGGCTGCGAAATAAAGACCTGGCTCGATTTGGGTCTCCAATTGGCGCGATAACATCACCCGCATGACGCGGTTGAGGACGGGAGTCCCATCCTGCGGCAGCAAGGGAAGGATGCGACGCGCCAAGACTTCGGACGTGACCTCTATCGGCGCCATTTTTACAAATGCAAAAATTTAGTCGAGAAATTTCATTATCGGAAATATATTTGATGACCACGAACAGTACAATATCGATCGGAAAACGGCATTTCGCGGGTCAATCATCCAATGACCAACGATACCGCGCCAACTCTTGCCGCCGCGGCCGCTTGCCGGTAAAGAGCATCCCGGTAATTATTCAAGGGCGTTTTCCAATGCAGTCGGTCTTAATCGTCGTTCATCTCATGATCGTCGTCGTCCTCGTGGTGACCGTGCTCTTGCAGCGCTCCGAGGGCGGAGCCCTTGGCGTGGGCGGCGGCGGCGGCTTCATGACCGGACGCGGCCAGGCAAGCGCGCTGACCCGCGCGACGGCCATTTTGGCGGCGCTGTTTTTCGCGACCAGCATGGGCTTGACGATTCTCGCCCGGTACAACCAAGCCCCGGAAGTGACCTTCCAAAGCCTCACGCCGGTCGAACCGCCGGGCGCGGCAAAAGAGGGGGAGGGCAAGGGAAGTTTGCTCGACCAATTGAGACGGATGGAAGACCGGGCGGCCAAGCCGCCGGAGCTTCCGCCAGGCGTGACCTTGCCAGGCGAGCCCCGTCCGGCCGAGCCCGCAGCGCCGCAAGGCCTGAATTTGCCTCCCGTGAAGCTGCCCGCGACGCCCCTGGTTCCCCCTGCGCCCGTTCAGACCGGGCCCGCCGCGCCCCCGCCCGCTTCGATCATGGTGCAACCGGCGCCGCCACAGGCCTCACCCGGCCCGGCCAAAGGTCAGCCCCCGGCTTCCGGTCCGCCGCGGTGAACCTTCGCGTTTATGTGCAAAAAAAGGAAGTGGCGCATAATTTGCCTCCCCAAGCTGACGGAAACAGGATAAATCCCGAGCCCCATGGCGCGGTTTATCTTCATCACCGGCGGCGTGGTATCATCGCTTGGCAAAGGTCTCGCGGCGGCGGCGCTCGGCGCGCTCCTCCAGGCGCGCGGTTATAGTGTCCGGCTGCGCAAGCTCGACCCTTATCTCAACGTCGATCCCGGGACGATGAGCCCTTATCAGCACGGCGAAGTCTTCGTAACCGAGGACGGCGCGGAAACCGATCTCGATCTCGGTCATTACGAGCGCTTCACCGGCCGGCCGGCGATGCGGGAAGACAATATCACGACCGGCCGGATCTATCAGGAGATCATCGCCAAGGAGCGCCGCGGCGATTACCTTGGCGCGACCGTCCAGGTCATTCCGCACGTCACCAATGCGATCAAGGCTTTCGTGCTAAGCGGCAACGAGGGCGTCGATTTCGTCCTCGTCGAGATCGGCGGCACCGTCGGCGATATCGAGGGGCTGCCATTCTTCGAGGCGATCCGCCAGCTCGGCAATGAACTGCCGCGCGGGCGCGGGATCTATATTCATCTCACGCTTCTGCCATTCATTCCAAGCGCGGGCGAACTCAAGACCAAGCCGACCCAACATTCGGTCAAGGAATTGCGCTCGATCGGCATCCAGCCGCACATCCTTCTCTGCCGCACCGATCGCGAGATCCCGGGCGAGGAGCGGCACAAGATCGGGCTTTTCTGCAATGTGCGCGAAAATGCGGTGATCGAAGCCCGCGACGTCGCCTCGATCTACGAGGTGCCGCACGCCTACCATGCGGCTGGGCTGGACGAGGAAGTATTGGCCGCTTTCGGGATCGAACCCGCGCCGAAGCCCGACATGGGCCGCTGGGACGCGGTCATGGAGCGGCTCTCCAACCCGGAAGGGGAAGTCACGATCGCGATCGTCGGCAAGTACACCGGGCTTAAGGACGCCTACAAATCCCTGACCGAAGCGTTGAGCCATGGCGGCATGGCCAACCGGGTCAAGGTCCACCTCGATTGGATCGAATCGGAAATTTTCGAAACCAGCGATCCGGCGCCTTACCTCGAACATGTGCATGGCATCCTGGTTCCGGGCGGCTTCGGCCAGCGCGGCGCGGAAGGCAAAATTCTCGCCGCCCGTTTCGCCCGCGAACGCAAACTTCCCTATTTTGGGATATGTTTCGGGATGCAGATGGCGGTCATCGAGGCTCTGCGATCTCTGGCCGACATGCCCGAGGCCAATTCGAGCGAATTCGGTCCGGCAAAGGAGCCGGCCGTAGGGCTGATGACGGAGTGGCTGCGCGGCAATGAGCTGGAAATCCGCGCCGCCAAAGGCGACTTGGGCGGAACGATGCGACTTGGCGCCTACCGCGCGGAGCTGGCGCCGGGCTCAAGGATCGCCGCCATTTATGGCGCGACCAGCATATCCGAACGCCACCGGCATCGGTTCGAGGTCAACACAGCCTACCGCGAAAGGCTCGCCCAAAAAGGCCTCCTCTTCGCCGGCATGTCACCGGACGGCGTGTTGCCAGAGACGATCGAATTTTCCGATCACCCGTGGTTCATCGGCGTGCAGTTTCATCCCGAGCTCAAATCGCGGCCTTTCGAGCCTCACCCGCTGTTCGCGAGTTTTATCGCCGCCGCGGTGGAGCAATCGCGGCTGGTGTAAATTGTTGGCGTCGAAAATAGCTAAGGTATGCCTACAGTAGGGAAAATCCTTGCGAGGTTATCTATGATCACGAGCGAGCTTACATCCAAGGCGCAGACAACTATCCGGCCGCCCATTCGCGCTGCTTTTCGTCTGAAGAAAGGAGAACATCCCTTGTGAGATCTCGAAGAACATCCCTTGGCTTGGCGGGCGCGAAGCCGGCCTCGATCAGCCCTCTCGGCAATAGATCTAACTATGTCCGGCCTCGAAACCATTATCGACGCAGCTTTCGATGATCGCGCCAGCATCGATGCAATGACGCGAGGCGCAGTCCGGGACGCCGTCGAATCAGCCTTGAACCTGCTCGATTGCGGAAAACTCCGGGTCGCGGAAAAGATCGAAGGCGCGTCGGGGCCCGGCTCCTGGAAGGTCAACCAATGGCTGAAGAAAGCCGTGCTCTTGTCGTTTCGTTTGAACGACATGGTGGCGATTTCGGGGGGACCAGGCGGTTCGACCTGGTGGGATAAGGTGCCGTCCAAATTCGCGGGCTGGGGAGCGGACGAACATGCGGCGGCGGGGTTTCGCTCGGTGCCGAATTGCGTGGTGCGGCGCGGGGCTTATGTCGCGCCGGGGGTGATCTTGATGCCATCGTTTATAAATCTCGGCGCCTATGTCGATAGCGCGACGATGGTCGATACCTGGGCAACCGTCGGCTCCTGCGCGCAAATCGGCAAGAATGTGCATCTTTCGGGCGGGGCTGGCGTCGGCGGGGTGCTCGAACCCTTGCAGGCCAATCCGACCATCATCGAGGACGATTGTTTCATCGGCGCTCGTTCGGAAATTGTTGAAGGGGTGATTGTCGGCCAGGGTTCGGTGATCGCGATGGGGACATTCATATCCGCCTCGACGAAGATCGTCGACCGGACAACCGGCGAGGTGCGCTTCGGCTATGTGCCGCCTTATTCGGTGGTGGTCTCGGGCAGTCTGCCAGGCAGGCCCCTGCCGGACGGCACACCTGGCCCCTCGCTCTATTGCGCCGTGATCGTGAAAACCGTGGATGCCCGGACCCGCTCGAAAACCTCCATCAATGAACTTTTGAGGGAGTGATGGCGGCGTCTGTCGCCGGACCTGCGCGTCGCCGGTGGTATGTGGCGCTACTGAATGCGGGGCTTGCCGCGATCATCGCGCGGAGCGTGGCAAAACTTGGCTTTTTCGCCGGCCCCGCGCCTTGATCGGCATTACTTCGCCAATAATGCCAATCAGGCATCGCGAACATTTTGCCACTTCGCGCCAAAATGCTCTAAGAGAGGCGGGCAACCCCCGAGCCCTCGATCATGGCCACGCCGCCCCGTCTCAAGACCCTGGCAGATCTCCGAATCGAGATCGATCGTATCGACGCGGCGCTACACCAGCTGTTGATGGAGCGCGGCGAGATCATTCACCGGCTGATCGAAGCGAAGGCGCGGCAAGGCGGCGGCTCGGCGTTCCGGCCCGGCCGCGAGGCCGACATGATGCGCGGCCTCGTTTCGCGCCACCAGGGCCTGCTGCCGCTCGATACCGTCGAGGGCATTTGGCGGATCATTATCTCCACTTTCACCTTCGTCCAATCGAACTACAGCGTCCATGCTGATATTTCCGGCGGCGATGCCGCGATGCGCGATTGCTGCCGGTTCCATTTCGGCTTCACGGTCCCCTACGTGCCTCAGCCCAGCGCCGCGCGGGTCATCGAGGCGGTGGCGCGATCGGGCGGCGACCTCGGCATGGTGCGGGCGGGAGCGCCGGCCGGTCCTTGGTGGCGCGGGCTCGCCCCGCCGGATGCGCCCAAGATCATCGCCAGGCTACCTTTCGTCGAGCGTCCGGACCACCCGGCCGGAATGCCCGTGTTCGTGATCGCCCAGCCTCTCGCCGAGGCGGCGGCGCGCGACGTCATTCTCTACGACGTGACGATCGGCCACGGCACGAGCGGCTTCGCTCCGGGTTTCGGCGCGCGTGGGCTTGCGATTGTTGGCCAATTTAAGGATGAGGCCGGGCTTTCTTTGATGATCGCGAAGGAGGCCGGGTTTGACGATTTGCGCGAAACCCTTGTTCGCGGCGCGGCCGAACCACAGATCGCCGAAATCGGGAGCCATGCGGCGCGCTTCGATTCGAGTGAGGTCCAAGACCTGGCGGCGCAATGATTTTTGTTCCGGAGTTCGCTTATATGACAAAAATCGCCATGCCCGGGACCGACGCAAGGCCGCGCCCGCGCGCGGCTATTTCAAGCATTGACCCTTATGTTCCAGGCGAAAGCGCTGCGCCCGGCTCGCGCAAGGTATTTAAGCTTTCGGCGAATGAGGCGCCGCTCGGGCCATCGCCGCGCGCGCGGGAAGCTTTTCGCGCTTTTGCCGGCCGTCTTCAGGATTATCCGGACGGTGCCGCTACGGCCTTGCGCGAGGCGCTTGGCGCAAAACACGGGCTCGATCCGACCAGAATCGTCTGCGGCACGGGCTCGGACGAAATCCTCCACCTCCTCGCCGCCGCCTACATCGGTCCGGGCGACGAAGGCGTTTTCACAGAGCATGGTTTCCTCGTCTACAAGATCGCCATTCTCGCGGCGGGAGGGGTTCCGGTCGTCGCGGCGGAAAAAAATCTGACCGCCGATACCGATTGTATCCTCGCCAAGGTTGGCCCGAGGACCAAGATGGTCTTTCTCGCCAATCCAAATAATCCGACCGGCACCTATCTGCCCTTTGCCGAGGTCAAGCGGCTCGCCCGAAACTTGCCCGCCCAGGTCCTCCTTGCTCTCGATGCCGCCTATGCCGAATATGTGAGCCGCCCCGATTATTCCTCGGGCCTGGAGCTTGTCTCGGCCAGCGAAAATGTCGTGATGACGCGCACTTTTTCGAAGATTTACGGTCTTGCCGGGATCAGGCTCGGCTGGTGTTATGCGCCTCTCGATGTGTGCGACGCGATCAATCGCATTCGCGGGCCCTTCAACACCAATGGCGCGGCCATCGCAGCGGGGGTCGCGGCGCTGGATGACCCTGGCCATATCGGCACGGCTGCCGCCCATAACGAGACTTGGCTTCCTTGGCTGACACGAGAAATCTCCGCGCTAGGGATCAAGGTCACGCCAAGCGTTTGTAATTTCCTGCTTTTGCATTTCAACGGGGAGACCCAAGCGCGGGCAGCGGACCGCTTCCTCTTGGACCGGGGGTTGATCTTGCGCGCTGTCGGCTCCTACGGGCTGCCGCATTGCCTGCGGCTCACGGTCGGCACAGGGGAAGCAAACCGTCTCGTTGTCGAGGCCCTCAAGGCCTTCGTCAAACTCAAAAGCCCCGCGCGTGCCTGACGGTCTCCGGGGACCCTTGAGCGAGCCTCTATTCCAACGCCTCGCCCTAATAGGCATGGGGCTCATCGGCTCTTCCCTGGCGCGGGTCTGCCGGCGCAAGGGGCTTGCGCGCGAGATCATTGCCACGGACTCGTCAAGTGCCGTTCGCGCAAGAGTGACCGAACTCGCGCTTGCCGATCACATCGTGGAGACCGCGGCTGCCACGGTCGAGGCGGCCGATCTTGTCATTCTCTGCGCTCCCGTGGGCGCCATGGGCGCGATCGCACGTGAAATCGGGCCGCACCTTAAGCCCGGCACGATCGTGTCCGATGTCGGTTCGGTCAAGGCCTCGATCATTAAGGCAGTCGTGCCGCATCTGCCCGCCATGGTCCATTTCGTCCCGTCGCATCCCGTGGCCGGTACCGAGCTGTCTGGCCCGGAGGCGGGATTTTCGACGCTTTTTTTCAATCGCTGGACCATTCTGACGCCGCCGGAGGGGACCGACCCCAAGGCTGTGGCAAAGCTCGCTTCGTTCTGGACCGGCGCGGGCGCACATGTCGAAGTCATGCAGCCCGCCCATCACGATCTCGTGCTGGCGATCACCAGCCATGTGCCGCATCTCATCGCCTACAACATCGTCGGCACCGCCGCCGATCTCGAGGAAGTCACGCGGTCCGAAGTCATAAAATTTTCCGCCGGGGGGTTTCGCGACTTCACCCGGATCGCCGCTTCCGACCCGACGATGTGGCGCGATATTTTCCTCAACAACAAGGAGGCGGTGCTCGAAATGCTCGGCCGTTTCAACGAGGATCTCAGCGCGCTTCAGCGCATGATCCGCAATGGCGACGCCGAAGGGCTGTTCGATCTCTTCACCAGAACCCGGGCGATCCGGCGCGGCATTATCGAGCAAGGCCAGGAAACCGCTGCTCCGGATTTTGGCCGCCGGGCGGGTGAGACGTGACGCTTCCCTCGCCCGGGGCGCGTTTGGCTGGTCAATAGAGCGGCGGAATTTGAATTTGCGTGCGCACCGGGCCGATCGAGACAAAGCCCTCGGAAAAGGTCACCGGCAGGTTCATGCGCCCGGTGCCAGCGCCTCGATGATTATCGCAAGATGTTTCATTGCTTGATCCTCAGTATTTCCACGTACAATAGTGTGGAGCATTCTTCAATTTGTCTATTGCGATTGCGTCTCCCTCCAGTGCCCGCTTCGCTAATTTTGCACAAGGAGAATTGGGTTTCTTGACGTAGAACTCGGCCACGTTATCGGCACACGCGCTGCACAAGCCCATCTCTAGAAACTTGTTATCCAGATCGTCCAGTCGCAAATCGTGGGGTGCATTCTTCGACCTGACTACGTCGACTGAATAGGAAATTTCCTCTTTATCCTCGTCAACACGCTTGCCGATTTTGCAGTTGGTCAATCGCAGTGCTTCCGCAGGGTAACAATATCCTCCGTGTGAACAAAACGATTTCACCCCGGTCTGCTTGTTTACATTATACTGAGTGATGGCCGTATCGTAACTGCCTCGCGGCAATATGAGAATCTGGGTTTTCCATTGCGGCCACATTCCTGAGGGCTACGGCCTTGCATAAGTCCGCGGCGTGCGCCGTTGTGCTCAGCGACGCCAGTCCGATAGCAATTATTGCAAGGTGTTTCATATTCATTCTCCTGTGTGGGTATGTCGACGCGCCGGAGAGCTCATTACCTGATGTATGGCTTGCAAACGATATTTTCGCGGAATACCCAACCTAGCGACATCCTTTCGATGCGACGTAAACCCAGGGCGCATTTGCGCATCGTTCGCGCAGTCGGTCCCGGCCTGGGACAGGACGCCGAATGATGTCGGCTGCACGAGGGATTTGTTCATTTCATTCTCCATGTCGTGTGAAGCGTCTGGCGCCGTGAGCCGGCCCGCAGGTCGGCCTTCGCGGCATTATCGAGCAAGGCCAGGAAACCGCTGCTCCGGATTTTGGCCGCCGGGCGGGTGAGACGTGACGCCTTCCCTCGCCCGGGGCGCGTTTGGCTGGTCAATAGAGCGGCGGAATTTGAATTTGCGTGCGCACCGGGCCGATCGAGACAAAGCCCTCGGAAAAGGTAACCGGCAGGTTCATGCGCCCCGTGCCGGCGCCTCGGCCGCCGCCGAGCAGCCGCGACAGAACCTGGCCAGCAGTGATGAGCGCCGGATCGACGCCCAATCGGCGAAAGGCGTTGTCGAGCCCGGTGAAACTGGCATCGAGTTTGCCGTTCAAACGGTGCTGGCCGTCGAGACCGAGGCCACCCTTGGCATCGAAATTAATATGACCGCTCGTCAGCCACGCCGTCGTGAGTTCGACATGACCATTCGCCGAGCGCCAATTTTCGAGAAAGCCCCGGAACGTTTCCGCCCCGCGTAAATCAACTTGCGATATTTTGCCTCCGACCTGCATGTCAATGGGAAGTTGCGTATCCAAAAGACTGCTGAGCGCCGGAATCGAGCCCTGGTTGAGGGAGACCATGAAATCATAGACGTTGTCGCGCCGGTCCCGCGCGAGAACGACATTGACATCGCCAGACACTCCGTCCTTGATGTCGATCCCTCCCGCTTTCCCTTGCAGCCGGATCTGATTGCCGCTGAGAGAGAGGCGATCGAGCGCGCCGGGCTGGCCCTGGAGATCGAGGAACAGCTCTCTCCAATGCATCGTGACATCGAATGTGCCGTCGCTGGTTTTCGCGGCAAACGGCGAGTCCACTTCCGCACGCAAATTATCGGTCCGCAGAAGCGGGGAGGTGGCGCGGAAACCGCGCACGGTCCCGGTCAGCGTCGTGCCAAGGATTTCGCCTTGAAAGAGCAGATTGGCGCAGGAAATCTCAACGGAAAATGGAAAACCGCCGATTTTCTGAGTGGGGCAGGACCATGCGCGGCCGAGCTGCGCCTCATGCGCCATCCAGGCTGTCACGTCGGACGCGGTCTGGCGCGACTTGGCATACCACAATACCGGCCAGACGATCGCCCCCGCCATGGCAACGGCGATGGGCGGCAGCAACCACAAATAGGCGTTGAGGCGCTGTTTTGTCTTAGAGCCTTTGGAATGCATAAGATGTTTTCTCCCCTGGTTTCGATCAACCGATTGGTTTCTTGTTATTGCACGCCGTTTCTCGAAGTCTCCCAGCCGGGCTTCACGCCGGACCCAAATTGCGAAAGAGTTTATGGTATCCGGCGCTTTTATCCGTGTTGACGATCCCCACTGGTGCATGACTTTCCGAAAAATGAAAAGCATCTCCCGGCCAAAGCGAGTGCCCATGCGCCGCGGCCTTGGATGCGATGAAGATCGAGACCGTGTTTTACGCGCCACGTGACGGCAAATCGCCGAAATTCGGTGATTCGCGCCGCATCGTCGTGCAGCATCGGACGGGGCGCCGTCGCTGGCCTTTGTGTTCCAGCATCTGGCGGCCGCCGATCGAGTTGCCGAAGGCGGGCTTCGGCATTGCCCGCAAAGTTGTCGTTCAGCGCCAGCTTGGGCTCCTTAGGTCACTCACAAATTTGGGTTGACCAGGATTCAGCCATAATCAGCATGTTACGCTCGTCAAACGAGGCTGTTCGTGTGAACTTGCCGTGCGGAGCTGTCCGGACTATGGCCCGGTGCGCCGTGAATACCGCCTGGCAGCCCCGGCCGACCGACGCGATTGGCAGGATAGAGGACATTCTTTGGCGGGACTTGGAGGAGATCCGGTAAGGCACCTGCCGGCCATGCGGCAACGGTTTGGCGCCGTTTCCACCGAAATGGTCACTAGACACGACCGCGCGCTGTTCGTGCGCCTTTGCATTAGCATCTGGTTTCTCGTCCTGAGCGCGACATACTTCAGGGACGTCAACGGTCTGCTTGAGGACATCGCGGCCGGCCGGGTCGGCCCGGATGCCTGGCCGGCGCTGCTCTCGGAAGGGTGCATTGTCCTCTTCTACACGATTATCTGCTGTATCGTGCTGCTACGGCCAGAGCCGGTCAGCCGGGCCGAAGGGCTCGGGCCGGCTCTGCTGACGATGGCCGGCACCTATGCCGCGTGGTTGATTCCCCTGCTGCCGCGCGGCCCGGAACTGCCGGCGCTCTATGCCGCATCGGCGGCGATCGTCCTCATCGCCGAGGTGCTGATGGTCTACACGCTCGTATCCTTGGGCCGGTCGTTTAGCCTGATTCCCGAGGCGCGCAGGCTCATCACCAGCGGCCCCTACGCCATCGTCCGGCATCCGCTCTACCTGGTCGAGGAGGCCGCGGTAGCCGGCGTACTGTTGCAATACGCATGGTTCGCGGCGCTGCCGTTCCTGGTCCTGCATATGACCGTGCAGATCAGGCGGATGCAGCTCGAAGAAAAGGTCCTTCAAAAGGCTTTTCCGGAACACGCCACTTACGTGCGGCACACGCCGTGCCTTATCCCCGGTGTATGGTGATACCCTATTCTCCTTGGCGCACCAGGGCCGCGAGTTGTTGCCCGGGAAATTTACCGGCATCGACCGGATGACGGCCTCCGGCGGCGGCCAAGATCTTTCTGGAGCAGGGCTTCGAAGTCTTGTCGAAGTGATCTTCGCCTTATGTCGGAAACCGGTAGTGTTCTGTTGCCTTTTGAATTTCAGCAATGGGATGAAAGGCGGGCTTTTGCTCAAGGCGCCTGAATGACGCCGGCGCGCCAAGGAACGGTCATTGTGAAATAAGCAGGTTGACATATCGGCACGTTGATACAGCAACTGGCGTTGAACCGCATACTAGCTTGCCAGCGTGAATGTCCGCATGGGGAAAAGAAATGACCACGAAAGCCTGGGACACTTCAGCGCCGCCAATCTATGGTTGATTCCAGGGATTGAGTTACCGAACGAGATGGTCGCTATCCAGCCGGGTATCGCGCTCAGACGCGTCTATGTCGATACATTTGGCGCCAGGATGATGGCATTCGCCCCTCCATCGACGCCGAAGGCGCATCATCCCACACCGTGGGCTGCTGTTCATGGAGGTTTCAACTTTGAGGGTCGAGTCGAAGTCGAGCTTACTGACATGAATGCTTGCGACGGATTGACCCCGTCAGTGGCTGCTTAGCTCGTCGCCGCGGTTCTTCGGCTACGCATACCGACGCCGATCCGGCTCGCCGTCGTAGGAAACATGCCCTTTGACACGATGGGCGAGCACTGGCAGGAAGTGCAAGCAGTCGCCTTTGAGAGCGCGCCCCATCAAATTGGAATCTTCACGGCCGTGCGCATCGAAGTCACGAATGACGAGCTTTCATGGCTGCGTGACATGCTCCCGGTAGCGGCGCGGCTATATCACGACGAACGTTTCTTCCGGGCCTTCTCCGTGTACGATCAGGCCCAATGGACTCCGACGCCGGAAATGGCAACGGTGCTTGTTTGGACGGCCATCGAGATTCTGTTTGATCTCGCCGGAGAACGAGAAAAGACGAAGGCAATCTGTCGGACGTTATCTGATTATGTGGGGGTGGACCAATCCGACCGGGACCGTGCCCGTCAGGTAATACAATACCTGTATTATAAGCGGGGGCAGACGGTTCACGCGGGCCGATGCATGGCATCGCAGGACGTTATCCAGTCCTTCCGCCTGGCGAACGCCGCGTTCCAGCGCGTCCTCGTCAAGGGCAGGTTACCTCCAACTCGGGGCGCGCCGGCTCAATAAGCGTTTTCCAGATGAACTGGCCCGCTTAAATTTCGGCGAACGCCCGCTTCGGGTCAGCTCCTTCATCGAGAACTTTGAGCCGAACTTCCGCAAAGAGTCGTAAACAGAAATGCAAACTGAGACATTTCCCAAAAATCAAATTGAAGGAGCTGGCGCTTGGCGGATCTATCGCCCGCGGAATGGACGGCGATCTGGCTGTCGTTGAAAATCGCCATCGCCGCGACAATCGCCAGCCTACCGTTTGGCATTCTTGTCAGCTATGCGCTCGCGCGCTGGCGTTTCCCAGGCAAGATCATCCTGAACGCCGTCGTACATTTGCCGTTGGTGATGCCTCCGGTCGTTACCGGCTTCCTCCTACTTATTCTATTCGGCCGGAAGGGCGTTTTTGGCGCCTTTCTCGCCAATATTGGGATCATCTTGTCGTTTCGCTGGACCGGCGCGGCGGTGGCTTGTGCGGTCATGGGATTTCCGCTCATGGTCCGCGCCATGCGGCTTTCATTCGAGGCGATCGATCAGCGTTTGGAACTGGCCGCCGGGACTCTCGGCGCAAATCGCATGTGGACGTTTTTTCTCGTCAGTCTGCCGCTCGCGCTGCCGGGCATAGTTGCCGGCGCTATTCTTGGCTTTGCCAGGGCGCTCGGGGAATTCGGCGCAACAATCACCTTCGTTGCAAATATTCCGGGCGAGACCCAGACTATCGCATTGGCGATCTACAGCTACACGCAAGTTCCCGGCGGCGACGCGAACGCCATGCGTTTAACGATCGTGTCGATCGCAATATCGTTCGTCGCGCTGGTTGCCTCGGAAATCGTCCAGCGGCGGGCCGGGAAAATTCTGGCAAATTTGGAATGATCGAGTTCGACATCGCGCTCAGGATCAAAAGCTTCGACCTCGGCGTGGCTTTCCGGAACGGCGATGGCATTACCGCGCTGTTTGGCCCTTCCGGTTCAGGCAAATCGCTGACTCTCAATGTCATCGCAGGCTTGATACGCCCGGACAGCGGCATCATCAAGCTCGACAGTCGTGTTCTCGTCGATACGACACGCGGCGTTTTTGTCGCCCCGCACCGGCGCCGCATCGGCGTTGTGTTTCAGGATTCGCACCTCTTTCCGCATTTGACCGTGCGGCAGAATCTGCGGTTTGGACGCTGGTTCGCGCCGCGCGGAGAGCGGGTGATCGATTTCAACTCCGTGGTGGAGATTTTGGCGATCGGCAAGCTTCTGTCGCGCCATCCGGCAAACTTGTCGGGCGGCGAAAGGCAGCGGGTGGCAATCGGGCGGGCGCTCCTTTGCGGCCCAAGACTTCTCCTCTTCGACGAGCCTCTCGCCGCGCTCGATATGGAGCGCAAGCTTGAAATCTTGCCGCTCATCGAGCGTCTGCGCGACGAATTCGCGGTGCCAATGGTCTACGTTTCCCATGCGATCGAGGAAGTTGCGCGCCTTGCGAATTTCATCGTAGCTCTCGACGCGGGCCGGGTTAAAGCAATCGGTGGTCCCGGCGAGGTTTTTGGCGCGCTCGGCGGCGGCAGCCCCTGGTCCCGGTTTGACCGTATCTCCGTTCTGATGATGAAAGTTTGCGGCGAGAATGCCGCCTATGGCCTCACCGAGCTGAAGCATCCGGCCGGCACGGTGTGGCTCGCCGGCCCGGCCGGGCCTTTGGGAAGGCAGGTCCGGATTACCGTTAAAGCGACCGATGTCGTGCTTGCCGCCCGCCCGCCGCGCGATCTCAGCGTGCGCAGCTCTCTCCGTGGACAAATCGGGTCAATTGAAAAATACGGTCCGTTGGCGGCCGTGGAGATTATGCTCGAAGGTGAGGGGCGCCTTTATGCTGTGACCACGCGCCACGCGCTCGACGAACTCGGTCTCGATCGCGGGGCGCGGCTGTTTGCTCTGATCAAGACCAGCGCGCTCGACGAGCGGCAGGTCTGCACTGGATCGCGGCCGGACGGAACGTAGTCTCCCGCAGCCTGATAGAGCGGAATTGCCGCCGGAAGAATTCCGCTTCCCCGCGATGATGGCGCCCTTCATTTAAAATTGGACATCGTATGACACATCGGTTACGGCTTGGCTGGCCGCGATTTGGCTGTTCAGAATTGGTGTTGTTTTCGCTGGGATTGAGGGACCGTGGATGTTCAAACCACGGACACAGGGAAGTGGCGCTTCGTGGCGGCTCCGGCCATGCCTCTGGCAGCGAAGAGCACTCATGGACCGGCGCGGCCGAAGACGTGGCATCCAAACGAAGGCGTGGCATCCAAACGCGGAGGAGTAGATGCGGCACTCTTCCGACGAGTCTAACCAAGTATGAAAAGAAAGCGAATTATGGAAACGTCAAGATTATACTTTCTATCCGTTCCGGTATTGATCGCCGTGTCGATGCTATCGGGTTGCGGTCGTGGATCCGAGCAACCCACCAATATTTCATATCGCCAAGTCGGCATATGCAAAAGTTTTGCAGCGCCATCGGGCCTACTCACTTCGAGGGCTGACGAAGGCTATGCCGTCTTCAAAATCGGAACTGTGGACAATACCAAATCCAATAAAGCTTTCGTTTTCGATCC
This sequence comes from uncultured Alphaproteobacteria bacterium, assembly GCA_963808645.1. Lineage (GTDB taxonomy): Bacteria > Pseudomonadota > Alphaproteobacteria > Rhizobiales > Beijerinckiaceae > Methylocapsa. The sequence continues at coordinate 237,910 of CAWEGU010000015.1, read as the reverse complement.
GAAGCTTCTTTACGTGGACCAATCCACGCCGCAGCAACATGCCAAGCAGTTGTGGGAATGGGACCGCCGCTTCGCGTCCGCGGATTCGAGGATCCCGCAGAGCCTCGGCATTTCATTGGCCCCCGAAGCGGCGGTCCCGGCGGGCGGCAAGCTCGACGTTAATAGCTTTGTCGTTATACCGCTTGGCATAAACAATCCATCGGGCGGGCCCGAAGAAAATAAGTTTGCCTTCCAGCTTTTGTATGACTCTGGGACCTCCGAGAACACCGGGAGTGGCCAGATTCGCATCTCGGAAGGTATTGTCTTCAACAAAACAAATGCAGCCGAGACCAAATGGACGGTGACGGAAAATTGTAAGGAGCTAGCCCTCAAGTAGCGTCGGCTGGCATTCCCCGCGTGTGCAGTCCGGCTATCATGGCCGGCCTGCATCCCTGGCATTAATGAAAGCCGTCCGGCGAAACCACAGGCGGCTAGAACGCCCGGAGAAACATCGCTTTGTTCCAGGGGAGCTGTGCGCCTCTTATGCAATCCTGTCTTCGCCGCGATATCGTCGCCATCAGCAGGGCTCGACGCGCGGAAACCCTTCGAAGGAAATTTCGAGCATTCATTTATACTCAAGTTGATTTTGCGATTTGCGTCAATGGAGCGCTACGAAAACAGCTATTAGCCTTGCGGCCTGTCAATCGTCTCCCATGTTTACCACATGGCTTGGCTGAAATCGCCACCCCCGCGTGACCAAGGTTTGCCGAATCGCGCGGCGGCGACCGTTGGTATTCAGGTTGCGCAATAGTTTCGCATGCGGCAGTATGGCTGCTCTTAGCGAGGATTTCTCATGAATTCCCTGATGAGCACGGATCAATCTGATTTTAGAGATCTGGCCTTTGCCGCCGGGGCGCCCCGGCTCTCGATCGGCGACCGCGAAGCTCTGGAACGGGCCATGTGCGAGCTGGAACGCACAAGTCTGGCGATCCGGCTGAGCTCGATTCTTGGCCGCCAGGCGGGCGCCATCGCATCGATCGTGCCCGCGAACATCGCGGAAATCGCGAGCAGGGCAGCCGAGGCGGCAATCAGGAGCAGCCTCACCTTCGCGCTGCAGAGCCTTGTCGGCAAGCCACTCAGGGACAGACGCCGCACGCACAAGAGCATCGCGGCTCTTGCCGGAGCGGCGGGCGGCGCGTTTGGTATTGCGAGTCTGCCAGTCGAATTGCCCTTCTCAACCACGATCATGCTGCGCTCGATCGCCGACATCGCCCGTGCCGAGGGAGAGGATTTGGCCGACCCAAAAACTGCGCTCGCATGCCTTGAGGTGTTCGCCCTCGGCGGCCGGGACAGTTCGAACCGAGACATCCGGGTTCCGGACATTGATGTTCCGGACGCGAATTTTAGCGACGGCGCTGTCCTGCAAACGGGCTATTTCGCGCTACGCGCCATTTTGGCGAAGTCGGTCACCGAAGCGGCAAGCTATCTCGCCGGCCGCGCTGCCGCAAGCGAAGCCGCGCCGGCGCTTGTCCGCTTGGTGGCGCAGATCGGCACGCATTTTGGCGTGGTTGTCTCGCAAAAACTCGTGGCCCAAAGCGTTCCGCTGATCGGTGCCGCGGGCGGGGCGGCTATTAATTACGCCTTCGCGGATCATTTTCAGACAATTGCGCGCGGTCATTTCACTATTCTTCGGCTCGAACGCCGCTATGGTGCGCGAATGATCCATGCCGAATACGAACGGATGCGAAGGGCGCCTGAGAATAGGCCAGACGCCTCGACATCTTAAAAATTTGGCTTAATCGAGCAAGCGTTTTGGGTTCGGTTCTTTTATTCGGTTTTTTTTTAATGGATGGAGTCACCATGGGTGTAGCTCGTAACGGTCGCGGCGTGGCGGTCGCGGCAGTGACAGTTGGCTTGGTTCAAAGCATTGCGTTCCCGACTATCGCGCACGCGGGATTTTTTGACTTCTTATTTGGGCAACCCTTCCAGAGCCGGCCCGCCGGGCCTTATGAAGGCTATTTTGGCGGTATGCCCGGCCACTGGGGCGCCGATCCGGCTTTCCGCCGGCACGCCGGTCCCGGATTCCATCGGCACGGGCACAAACTCTCGGCACGCCGGAAATCGATTGTCGGCGATAACCATCCGGTAGGGCCGCTTGCCCCGACCGACCTCATGAACGACGAGAGTTTACGGCGTGGCGATGCGGTGATGACGCGGGCCGGAATAAGGATTTTTGTTGGCTCATCCGGCGAGCATCACGAGCCGGAGGATTTTAGAAAACCGTCAGAAATCAAGGGCCTTCCCAAGCGCGAACGCAAGGCCCTCGCGGCCCTGGACGCCCGTTCAAGTACGGACGGCAAACCCGGCATGGTTATGGGACGCTCGGCAAGCGAACCCAAGCTCGTCTTTGGGGAAACCATCATAGACCCCCAGGGCCGCTCGATACGCTACGTCGGACCGTAAGCGGCGGCGCTATCAGGAAATCAGCCTCCGGCGCCGCCGTTACCGGAGTAGTCCAGCTCGTCTTGAAAAGGAGCTTGTCCGCCGCCTTGGTTCATGCAGAGCAGCATGTCTGCCGCGATCGCCCGGGAGATCCGGCTTTGGCGCGCCAAGGCCTCGCGATCGAGCGCATCGATAAATGAGCGCGCGGCGTCGAGCGAACGCTCGATCCGCAAGGCGATGTAGCCGACAACGCCGGTGTCGACGACTAGCTGCCGGTCAATCAGGAGCTTGACCAGGACGGCCCGCATCAAGGCATCGTCCGGCGGCCTGATCACGACCGTTGGGGCGAGACGCAAGCGCGACAAGAGATCGGCAGTCCGCAAGCCCCAGGCATCCGGTGGCGTTTTCGCGGTGAGGACCAGGGCTGTGCCGCGCTCGCGCATCAAATTAATGAGATGGAAGAGCTGCGCTTCGGATTGGCCGATCGCATCTGCGTCATCTAGGAAAAGCGGCCCGGCGGCAGCCAGCGCATCAATATCCTCCGCCGCCAGGGAAGTGGCGGATTTAGCCCCCGCATAGGCGATCGAAGCCCAGATCGCGCCAAGGTGACTTTTGCCGGCTCCTGGCGGCCCCAAAATGAGCAATGTCGGGTCCGGCCAGCCGGGCCAGAGTTCGATCATCGCATAGGCTTGTTCGTTCGAGCCCGACACGAAGAAATTCTCTCGCTCGTAGCCGGGGTCCGGGGCGAGATTTAGCGTCAATTGAGGGTTCGCGGGTGGCGCCTGGCGGTGTTTTCCGCCGGCCAACTCAGTGGTCCTCATCATCGGGATACGTCATGGTGGATCCGAGGAGAATCCGAGGGTCGAGCGCGGTGGTGCCGGTGTAAAGATTGCTTTCGCGGTAGCGCCTGGCCGCGAAACGCATGATCACTCCAGCGGTGGCGGCAAAGGGGACCGCGGTAATGAGGCCGGTAAAACCGAAAAGGCTGCCGAAGGCCAGCAGCGCGAAAATCGGCCACACCGGGTGCAATCCGGTCGAGGCGCCGACGAGCTTCGGCGACAAAATATTGCCCTCGAGAAATTGGCCGATCAAAAAGACGCCAAGCGACATGGCGAGCAACTTCCATTGCGGCCAATCCTGGACGATCGCGACCGTGGAGGACAAGGCTAGGGCGGTCAAGGAGCCGACGTAGGGGATGAAGCTCAAGATCCCTGCCGTGATGCCGATCAAAAGGCCGAAATTGAGCCCGATTAGCGAAAGTCCGATGCCGTACCAGGCGCCCAAAATAAGACATACCAGCGATTGGCCGCGCAAAAACCCGGCCAAGGCGGTGTCGATCTCGCGGGCGAGCGACCGCACCGTCTCGCGATGACGGAGCGGCGCAAGTCCATCGATCGTCGCGATCATCTTCTCCCAATCGAGAAGCATATAAAAGGCGACGACGGGCGTCACGACAAGGAGAGAAATTAGGCTGATCAGCGCCACGCCGCGGGTCAAAATCGAATTCAGAAAAGCCACCGCCCCCTGCGTAGCCTGAGCGACGAGACCGTGGGTGGCGTTTGTGAACTCTGCGCCGGCATTACCGCCGAGGCCGAACTTGCCCATCAGCGCACCGCCGTAGTCCCGGCCGAGCCGCTCAGTCTCGGCCGAAAGCAGTTCCTCCAGCTTGACTGCATAGGCCGGCAACGCCTCGGTGAAACTCACAAGCTGGCGCCAAACAATGGGCACGATCAAAATTGAAATCGAGATCAGGACAAGCGCGAAGCAAGCCATAATGAAGAGGGTTGCGCCGAGCCGGTTGAAGCCAAGCCGCTCCAGCCGATCGACGACCGGGTTCAAAACGTAGCCAAGCGCGAAGGCGGCGGCGAAAGGCAGAAGCACGCCGCTGAAAAGCCACAGTGAAAGAACGAGGAGCAAAAAAGCGCCGATCCAAAAGCCGATCTGCCATTCGATCCGCATAACCGCCGCCGCTTCCTGCAAACTCTTGCCAACAGCTTTCCCATACCATGGATCGCTTTCGGCGATCCATTGGTTTCGTATAACGATCGCATTACATAAAGATTTGACCGTTGATCGGTAGAGCCGGGCATGCAGAGCAAGGAACATTTCGTTCGCCGGGCCTGGGGAAAAGTTTGGACGCCCCTTCTTTCCACCTGCCGCGGTCGCGTCAAACATTCATATGTTTGATCCATTGGCCAAAATAGGCCGCTGTCGAGGCAAGGGTTAGCGCCGCTACCGCATAGAGCGAAACATTGAACCAGGCGCCGGCCGGAACGTCGAAAGCCTTGATGCTGAGAACCATCGCGGCGAAGCTAATTTGCGCGGCGGTATTGAGCTTCGAGATTATCAGCGGCTTGACCTTCATCGGCGTGCGCATGACGAGCGAAATCATAAAGGCGCCGATGATCATGATATCGCGCGCGACGACGAGGATGGCGATCGTCACGGGAAGCACTTCGACAACGGCGAGTGAGACATAGATAGAAACGATCAGCGCCTTGTCGGCCAATGGATCGAGATAGGCGCCGAGTTCGCTGCGGAGATCGAAGGTATTGGCAAGCCAGCCATCGACCGCGTCGGATAGGCCCGCGATGATGAAGACGATGCATGCCTCCTTCCAGCGCTGCGTCGCGATCATTGCGACGATCGCCGGCGCGAGCACGAAACGGCCGAGCGTGATAAGGTTAGGCAGACGGCGGTAATAAAAAAGCATCGTTCCGTTCGAAAAATTGCATCCGCGGCTTGGGGGATTGCCGCGATTTGCAAACGCTGGGTTGTCGAGCGCACCTTCGCTTGGCTCATTGTCGCAGGCTGGCCAAGGATTTCGAAAACCTGACCCGTAACGCGCTTGCTTTCCTCCGCCTCGCCTCCATCCGCCTCATGCTCAGGAAGCTCTGTAATCTTCATCAAATGCCGGGACAGACTCTTCAGCCTTGACGATCCAAAGCCGCCTCATAGGTGCTGAGTCAGGATGATTGTTGCCATTTGATTAATTTCAGATTAGCATAACCGGAGCGGTCGGCGAAAATCTTAAGGTCAACATACGCGCGGTAGCCGGATAAACGGGAGCACATCGAGCAAAGGGAGATTCGCTATGGTTACGATCAATTTGGACAAAAGTTTGGATAAAAAATGGCAGTGGAGCGCTGGCGCCATTGCCGTGTTGTTCGCGATGCTGATGGCGTCCATCCAGGGCGCGCGCGCGGAGGATGCTCCGGTAGTCGGGCAAACCGGCGTCAAACAGCCCGCCACGGTCGACCTCCGCAACGCCCCGGCGCGGCAAACCGTACGGCCGCCCCCGGGTTTTAATTTCAACCGGCCGACGCCGGGGGCACGCACCGCCCCCGGAGGGCAGGGGCCGCCACGAGCGGCTGGCGCGGTGCCTGCCGGCCCAGGCACTGCTCTTTCGCTATTCTTTCAATCAGGTAGCGTCAATGAGAACGTTGGCGGCGGTGTCCCTCCGGATGGCGACATCGCGACGAGCCAGCACTTTACGGTTCAGATGAACAATTTCGTCTTCACCATGTATAATCTGGACAACGGAACGCTGGCGAAGCAGGTCAATTTCGCCACCTTCTTCGGCGACCCAACCAGCTTCCTCTTCGATCCACGGATCTTCTACGACCCGTTGTGGAACCGTTTCGTCGCGCTGGTCGACGCCTGCAACCCGTGCAGCCCAGCGGCGAGCAACGTGAGCTTTCTCGAGTTTGCGGTCAGCAAGACCGGCGACCCGACCGGACAATGGTTTTTGTACAGTACGAGCGTCGGGACGAACACGGGCGACTTCGCCGACTTCCCGCAAATGGGCATGGATCTGAATTCGTTCATTATCACCTACAACGATTTCTTGCTCAACGGCAGCTTTGACGCGAGGACCTTCGCGTTTCCCAAGGCTTACTATTATAATGGGCTGGTCCAGAACGTCCCGATCTTCGGCGGCAGCGGCTGCACGATCGCGCCGCCTTACGTGCTGGACAACGGCGGCCCGAGCTATACGCTGGTCGCCTGCCCGGGAGACAATGGCGTCTATCTGGGTCCGATGTTCAACTCGGGCCTCAGCAACGTTAGCCTGACGCATTGGCAGGCCAAGGTCGCGGTCACGGCCTACAGCATACCGCCATGCGCGCCGCAGCCAGGGGTCGTTTATTGTCTCGAGACGACGCTCGACAACAGATTTGAGAACCGGTCGGCCCAGATCGGCAACGCAGCCGGAGGGGGCATTCGTATCTGGAATGTGCACACGATCCTGGCCGGCAGTCCCGGGACAGCGACGCCACGGTGGTACGAATTCAACACCAGCACCAACGCCTTGGTGGGCAATGGCATATGGTTCGCCTCGGGCACGTCGTCGGATTGGCGCCCGAGCATCGTCGTCAACGGAGTCGGGGCGACCGGATCGTCGCCGACCGGCGAGACCTTCGGGACATGGATGAGCGTCGATGCGACCAACAACTTGCAACTGCGTGCGATCGGCGGGAGCTTTGATTCCGCCGGCGCCGGCGCCGGCATCGCCGTGGGTCCGGCAAGCGCGCAGCCGCTTACCAACCAAACCTTCGAGGGCAGAAACCGCACCGGCGATTACTCATACATTTCGCTGTTTCCGGGCCCGTTCGGCTCGTGCGCGGCCAACGAGATCGCCATTCTCGAGGGTGAGGTCTCGTTGGGCCCGATCTGGGGCACGCGTGTCGGGATCGTCAAGCACTGCTGATTAGGGCTGCATCAGGTTACGGCTGGAAGGGGCGCCTTTGGCGCCCCTTTCTATTCGAACGGGCTTTGAAACTTTTGCATGCGGGCGCCGCGGGCGTCGCGTGAACAGTCCTTGATATTTTTGCCAGCGTGCCCGCTTGCTAGCGATGTCGGGCCGATCTTGCTCGCTTGGCAACACGCTTTTTTTAAAGCTCCGGCCTTAGGCGCCAACCAGCCTCCGACTCAACTCAGTCCTTGAATCAGAAGCTCGGCAATTTGGGAATACCCGACCAATTCAGCCAAACTCATCCCGCTCTAGATTTCTAAGCGAATTGCTTTGTGCTGGCCGGAAATGCGGCTAGAGTATGACGTGTGTAATGAGAACAGTGTTTTTTGATTTTTCCATAATTGTCGCCTCGCCGCGCCGGGTGAAGGGGCTTTTCATTGCGTATCCCGCGTTTTCCCCTCGCGCTCATCGCCGCCGCCGGCGGGATCATTGTCGCGGGAAACGAGGCGGCGTGGGGGGGCGCCTGGCTGTTGCCTCCCGGCGACGGACAGGTGATTGCCGATACGTTTTTTTCGGATTCCACTCGTGCGTTCGATGCGCAAGGGCATCTCGTTCCGGTTCCGTCCTATCGAAAGTTCGAACTCGGAACCTATATCGAATACGGCCTGACCAATTGGCTCACCTTGGTTGCTGCGCCTTCCTACGACCGCATCCACAATCCTCCTCCGGGACAGTCCTACAATGGACCTGGCGAGAGCGAGATCGCGGCAAGGGTCGGGCTCTACCGCACGGATACGAGCGTCCTTTCGTTTCAAGCCGGCCTGCGCTCGCCCGGCTTCTCGTTCGCCGATTTGCTTGGGCCGTTCGAGGTGCGCCGCGCCGCGTCGCTCGATGTCCGAGGCCTGGCCGGGCGCAACGTCGTCGTCGCGGCGATGGAGGGTTTCGTCGAGGCGCAGGCCGGCTATCGCTTTTACGCCGCCGGTCAGCCGGGCGAATGGCGGATCGATCTGACGATGGGACTGCGGCCCTGGCCGAGGCTTCTCATGATGCTGCAGAGCTATACGGCGATCGTAAACGGTTCCCTCCAGTTCGGCCATGTATCCTGGACCAAACTGCAACCGAGCCTCGTTTATGATATCACCCCGCGATGGTCGGTGCAGATCGGCGGCTTTATCACGGTCGCGGGGATCAACGCCGGACGCGAGCTGGGCCCCACAGCGGGGGTCTGGTACCGGTTTTAAAGGGCGTGTTGAGACCCCACCACCATGTCTATGTTAGGCGCTCGCGCGAGGATAGGCAGCGCGTGCGTATGGGCGCGGAATACGATGCGGACCGCAACGTCTGTTGGCATCCTTCTCGCCGGCGGGCTCGCGCGCCGGATAGGCGGCGGCGACAAGGCATTACGAAAGGCCGGTGGGATCCCGCTGCTCGCCCACGCCGTCGCGGCGTTGCGGCCGCAGTGCGAAGGTCTGGTGTTGAGCGCCAACGGCGATCCGGCAAGATTCGCTGGATTTGATTTGCCTGTCGTCGCCGACGACGTGCCAGGCTTCAAGGGTCCGCTCGCGGGCATTCTCGCTGGGCTTGATTGGATCGCGGCGCGTTGTCCCAATGTCCCCTTTGCGATCAGCGCGCCGGCCGATACGCCGTTTTTGCCGGGCGATCTCGCCGTCCGCCTCCTGGATGCACGGGCGAAAGGCAACGCCTTGATCGCCTGCGCTCGTTCAGGCGGCAGGATGCATCCCGCCGTCGCGGTTTGGCCGGTCTCGATCAGAAGCGATCTCCGCCACGCCCTCGTTGTGGAGGATGTGCGAAAAGTCGAGGTATTCTCGCAAAACCACAGCCGCGCCATTGTGGATTGGGCAATCGAGCCTTACGACCCTTTTTTCAACGCCAATGATCCAAGCGATCTCGCGGCGGCTGAAGCAATTCTCGCCCGTCGTGACAATCGTCTTGCGTGAGGGCGCCGCTTTTGCGAAATTGTTTTGCCGGGAGCGCCAGGGGAAACAGTGGAGCTTGTTCATGGCCAGACCTGAAGTGGAGAATGTCGAAATCGACGAATTGAAAAAGGGGCTGGCGGACGGCTCGATTCTCCTCGTTGATGTCCGCGAGCCAAATGAATATGCGGCCGGCCACATCCCCGGTGCGATGCTCAATCCGCTCCAGCGTTTCGACCCGACGGCCCTGCCGGGCGCGCCGGGCAAGCGGGTGGTTTTGTCCTGCCGCTCCGGCAAACGCTCGCTCCGCGCGCTGGCGCTCGCTCAGGAAGCCGGCCGCGACGATGTCCGCGCGCATTACCCCGGCGGCTTTCAGGAATGGTCGAACGCCGGCGAAAAGGTCGAGCTGTAAGCATAGATTCCTAGGATGGGGTCGCCAATCGCCAAGCGGATCGCCGGCAGCTCCCCAGGCGGCGCGCATGATCCTCGCCGGATCGATATTCAGAGCTACGGCGATGGTCTGAAGCGGAGAGCCGGGAGTGACCATGCCCCGCAAGACGAAGGTCGCCGCGATTGCCATCGTCGCCGTGTTCAGCGGCGCCGAGGCACTCTACATGTTCGCGCTCCCGGGCTTCTCCAGCGCCCGGCCGCAGCCGGGGGAGGTAGAAGTCGCGGTTGCCACGTGGCTGCTGCGCCATAGCGTCCCGGCCACGGCGCGGCAGCAACGCAATCCGCTCGGCACGGACGCGGCCGACGTCGCGGCCGGGTGCGACCTGTTCCGGCAAAATTGCGAGATTTGCCACGGCTATGATGGCGGTGGGAGGACGCAGATCGGCGCTGGAGTCTATCCGCGTTTACCCGTTCTGCGGTCGCTCATCGCATTGATGACCGATGGCGAGGCTTTCTATCACATACACAACGGCATCCGGAACACCGGCATGCCGGCCTGGACCCTGCCGGATCGGCAGGTCTGGCAGCTCGTTCTTTACATGCGGAATCTGCCGAAGACCGCGTCGATGTCTGGGGACCCCCTCGCCGGCCCGCAGAGCGGGCTCGCGGCGGGCTGGCGCTACGCCGGATCCGAATCCTGCAAGGCGTGCCATTCCAGCATCTACGACCGCTGGAAGAAAACGCCAATGGCCAATGTCGTGCGTGATCCGCGCGAGCACCCGGACGCCATTATCCCCGACCTCTCCAAGGCCGGCCCGCTTGTCCATTTTTCCAAGGACGATATAGCGTTTGTCTATGGCAGCATCTGGAAGCAGCGCTACTTCAAGAAGGCCGGCGACGACTATTTCCCATTCCCCGCGCAGTGGGACATCACCCATCGAATGTGGCGGCCGTACTTCGTCAAGAACGGCACCGACTGGTGGGCCAAGCTTTACCCGCCCGACAACTTCCAGCGCCCGACCGGCCCGCTTTGCGATGGTTGCCACTCGGTCAACTACGACATCGATACCAAGACCGTCACCGAATGGAACGTGGGTTGCGAACGCTGCCATGGGCCAGGGAGCGAGCATGTCAAGCGGCGGACGCGCGATACAATCGTCAACCCGGCCCGCCTGGACTACGTCCACGCCAACGACACCTGCATCCAGTGCCATTCCCAAGGACGGCCGCCGAACAACCCCATCGAGGGCAGGTACTACGACTGGCCCGTCGGCTTCCACATGGGTCTAAACCTCTCCGATTTTTGGCGATTGGAGGAGCACCAGCTCGGCGAGACGTCCTTCACCCACTTCCCGGACGCGACGGCCCATAAGAACCGCATGCAGGGCAACGACTTCGTCCAAAGCCTCATGTACAATCGCGGCGTCGCCTGCTTCAGTTGCCACGACGTGCACGGGACCGAGAACGCGGCGCAGCTGCGTGAGCCGCCCGGCGAAATGTGCTTCGCATGTCACGGGCCGAACAACCAGAATGGGCCGCGTTCGGCCACCATCGCGGAACACACGCATCACAAGGCGGGCAGCGCAGGCAGCCAGTGCGTCGCCTGCCACATGCCAAAGATCGAGGAGACGATTGCGGATGTGAATGTCCACGCCCACACCTTCCGCTTCATTACGCCGGCCCAGACGGACGCCTATAAGATTCCCAATGCCTGCAACATTTGCCACAGCGACAAATCGACAGAATGGGCTGGGGCGGTTCTGAAGTCCTGGCGGGATCGCTCGCCCTGGCGCATGGGCAACTAAGGAACGGCGGCGCTCATGAACGGACTCCGTTCCGTTTCCGGCACGGCGTCATTTTCGGCGCAATGGAAACCAGGGGCGGTACAGCGATCATAATGGCTTTGCGGTGAATTATCGAAATGTCACGAAAACGTCGATAATTCGGTGCTTTTGCTTCCGATTCATCGAGCCGCCAGACGTTGACCGCCGATTGCGGTTTCGCGAAGCGCTCTTTTCGTTTTGTAGAAAGAGAATTTCGAGAGTTGGCGGACATAACGCCTCGATTACGGTCGGTATCCGTTGAGGTTCGTGGCACATCCAAATGTCAACGCTATCTACTAACCTGCCATCTTTTCATTAATTTGACTGTGTTTTAGGTGCTGCACTTCATTGACAAAAAGTCGTCATCTCTTCATGCCCGCCTTCATGCCTGCGCGAGCGCGCTAGGTGGGGAATACGGGGAGACGCCAAACCAGATGGCCGGACTGGCCGCGGGATGCCTTGGCAGGAACACATGAGGCGCAGGCTTTCGATTTTGCTGCTTCTTGGTGCCGGGTGTGCCGCGTTTTCGTGCAATTTGACGCAAGCGCAGGAAGCGATTGGAAATGCGCCGACGCCGGAAAACGAACAGCTGCCGCCAAATCTGCAGCCTTCGATCGCCTCTAGCATTCCGGTACTTGCCCAGTTCAAGAAAGGGCTGCTCGACCTCGGCTACAATTTGCAATTGAATTACACGGGCGAGGTACTTGGAAATCCCACGGGCGGCGTCAAACAAGGGGCCATCTACGAAGGTCTTTTCGAGATGTCAATCGATGGCGATCTCGATAAAATCGCCGGTTTGAGCGGAGCAACATTCCACATCAATGCCTATGTGATCCATGGCCGTGGTCTATCGACCTTCTACATTTTTAATAGTTCGATCTCTCGGGTCGGCAGTATTGAGGCGCGGCACTCGGTTCGGCTTTACGAAGCCTGGTTCGAACAGAAGCTTTTTGGCGACGTGGCATCAATCCGCATCGGTCAATTGGGGGCGGATACCGAATTCTTCATTAGCGACTTCGCCGCATTGTACATCAACGGCACATTCGGCTGGCCGGACATAACGCTACCCGATCTTCCGAGCTTCGGCGGGCCCAATTACCCGCTGGCAACACCTGGTGTTCGCCTGAAAGCGACCCCGAATGATCAAATGACGCTCCTTGCCGCCCTGTTCAACGGCGATCCCTCAGGGGCAGGGTTTTCAGGATTGGCTGAAATCAAGGACCCTGCGGGGATAAATTTCCGCATAAAAGACCCACCTCTTTTGTTCGCCGAGGCGCAATTCAAATACAATCAATCGTCCGACTCAGCGGGGCTTGCCGGAGCCATCAAGCTTGGCGCGTGGCACCACTTCGGCCTTTTCAACGATCAGCGTTTCGGTATCAATGGCTTGCCGCTCGCCAGTCCGTTGAGCGGCGGCAACGCGCTTATCCATCGAGGCAATACTGGGCTCTATGGTGTAATCGATCAGATGATCTGGCGCCTTCCTGGGGGGGATCCCAAAAAGGGTGTGGGTCTTTTCGCGCGAGCCATGGCGGCTCCGTTTGACCGCAATCTAATCGACCTCTATGCCGACACCGGCGTCAATTTCATGGGCCTCTGGGACCTAAGGCCGGACGACACTCTTGGGGTGGCGGCTTCCTATTCACGGATCTCGCCTGCAGCGAGTGGAGGCGACGCCGATGCGGCATTGTTTAGGTCTACCCCCTTGCCAGTCCGCGACGATCAGGTGACCTTCGAGCTTACCTATCAGGCCCAGATTGTCCCCGGCTTTCTCGTTCAGCCGGATTTCCAATATATCTTTCACCCCGCCGGCGGCGCGCTCAATCCACTCAATCCGGCCACGGGCCGCATTCCCGACGCGGCTGTTTTTGGCCTGCGCACAACGATCAAATTTTAGAGCGGGATGAACTTTGATTAAATCGCATCGGATTGCCAAATGGTCTGAATTCTGGTCCAAGGTTATGGCTGAATTGGAGATCCTCTCATCGTACCCCAGGGGCGGCATCCGAGCGCAGTCCGCTTGGTGCATCCCGAGCGCGCCGAAGGGAGGGCCCGCCGCGATGTTTTCTCGGCTTTGCTGGCGTCACTGATGAGCAAGGCCATTGCCCCGTACGGCGCCTGGGTCTCGCCGGTGAGCGTTGAACTCATGACCGAGGCGGCGATTGGCCTTAGCGGGTTGAGCGTCGATGGCCAAGACCTTTACTGGCTCGAAGCCAGGCCAAGCGAGAATGGCCGCACGGTTTTGTGCCGCCGCCGGGAGGATGGCGAGATTGCAGACCTCACGCCGCCGCCCTTCAACGTGAGCAGCCGCGTTCATGAATATGGCGGTGGCGCCTACGCGGTGGAGCAGAACACCGTTGTGGTCAGCGAGCGCGCCGATGGGAGCGTCTGGCTCATCGAGGGCGGCGCCGCGCCACGCCGGGTCGAAACGCCGGAAGGCTGCCGCTATGCCGATTTCGCATTCGATCTGCCGCGCCGCCGCGTTCTTGCCGTGCGCGAGGATCATCGCTCGCGCCCGCCCACCGATCCAAAGGCCGCTATCGTCGCCTTGCCGCTCGATCCGGCCGGGGCCGAAACGATATTGGTCGAGGGACCGGATTTCCTGAGTTCGCCGCGACTTGCCCCTGGTGGCGAAAGACTTGCCTGGATCGCCTGGGACCATCCCTTCATGCCTTGGGACGGGACCAGGCTGTTCGTGGCCGAGGTGACGAAATCAGGCGCGCTGGAAGCGCCGCGTCTTATGGCGGGCGCAACGCCGGAAGCGATCGTACAACCGGAGTGGTCGGCTAACGGCACGCTCCATTTTTGCTCCGACCGGACGGGGTGGTGGAACCTTTACGCCTTGCGCGGCAGTGTGATCGAAGCCTTGGCGCCGGTCGAAGCCGAGATCGGCGGTCCGCATTGGGTTTTCCGCCAGCGCTATTACGATTTTCTCGCCGACGGGGGGATCGTCGCCGCGATTGTCCGCGACGGGATCAGGACCGCCGTATTGATCGCGGATAGGAAGATCGCGCCGCTTGGCATCGGCCAAGTTCAAGGCTGCCCCTGCCCGCTCGGCGATGGGCTGGCCTATATCGCGACACCCCCTTCCGCGCCGCCCTCGGTCAACATAAGGCAAAGTGTGGCCGGCCGGGCGCCCCTCGTCGTTCGCCGCGCGGCCCCCGCCGTGCTCCCGCAAGGAACCATTTCGCTCGGCGAACCGGTTGAATTCGCGACCCGTGGCGGCCCCGGATATGCGTTCTGGTATCCGCCCAAGAACCGCGATTACACAGGCCCCTCCGGCGAGTTGCCCCCGCTCGTCGTCTTGCCGCATGGCGGGCCGACCAGCATGACAACCAACAGTTTTTCATTGAGCATCCAATGGTGGACGAGTTGCGGCTTTGGCGTTATCGATGTCAATTACGGCGGCTCGACCGGCTATGGCCGCGCCTATCGCGAGAGGCTCTACGGTCAATGGGGTGTCGTCGATGTCGAGGATTGCGCCGCCGCCGCGAGCCATCTTGTCGAACGCGGGCTCGCCGATGCCGCCCGCCTCCTCATTCGCGGCGGCAGCGCCGGGGGCTTCACCACCCTTGTCGCGCTGACCTCCCTTAACCTTTTCAGGGCGGGAGCAAGCTTTTATGGCATCGGCGATCTCATGCTGCTCGCCAAGGACACCCATAAATTCGAGTCCCGCTATCTCGACCGGCTGATCGGACCCTTGCCACAAGCACGAGCGCTCTATGACGAGCGCTCGCCGGTCCACCATATCGACAGGCTCACCTGCCCGGTGATCTTTTTTCAAGGCGAGGACGACGAGACGGTGCCGCCCAATCAAGCACATACCATGGTAGAGGCCATAGCCGCACGGGGCTTGCCTGTCGCCTATTATTCCTTCGTCGGCGAGGGCCATGGGTTTCGCAAGGCCGAGACCCTGCGCCGCGTCCTGGAATTGGAGCTCGATTTTTACGGCCGCGTGTTCGGCTTCACCGCGCCGGGCTTGAGCGAACGCGTGGAAATCGTGTCCACTGGCATCTGAACATATGCCCGGCTAGGAGGTTGAACATCTGGCGATGTCGATGAAAAATCATTACCATGGACACTTTGGGAATAAGCCAGCCGGAAATGGGTACAAGGATGGAGCCATGAGCGAGAATACATTATTGTCGTCACGTGACTCCTTCGCAGCGTCGAATGGTTGGGTACAAGCGCTGTTCATAACTTTGCTGGTTTTGATATATCCCGTAACCGGGCACTCGCAGGGCTCTACGTTCCTTACAGGCCTTGCGGGTAAGTGCCTAGATATGGCTGGTGTGAACCCGAGTGATGGCACACCTACCATCCTGAGGCCTTGCCGTAAAGACGCACCCAATCAGGAGTGGAGCTTTGCTACTAACGGGACCATTCGCAGTGTTGGTGGTAAGTGCCTTGACGTGGCTGGCGGGAGGCCAAATAACGGTACTCCTGTCATCTTGTGGTCCTGTCACGGCGGGCCTAACCAGCAGTGGCATCTTGCCGAGGATCAAACCATTCGCGGCCTTGCTGGTAAGTGCCTCAGCGTGACTGGCGGGAACTCAAATGAGGGCACTCCCATCATTCTATGGCCCTGTCACGGCGGACCTGACCAGCAGTGGAAAAAAAGTCCATTCTTCGACTTGCCTTTGCCGCACGCTCCTCAGAGCCGCCAATAACTCCGCTCTACATCTATTTGGCGATTGGGGCGTCCTAGGAGCAGCCGTCAGCGAACATCGCCTCCTTTGCCCCGGTATTCGCTCGGAGTCCCCGTATTATTGTAGGCGGGAGCCGTCTTTAGTTCGTCTTTAGTGCGATTGAGAACCAGCCAATCCTTGCTGTCTCGAGTTCGAGACTTTTAGCTCCTTAAAGGGAATCACGACGTCTTTCTGGGCAACGCCAAGGAAACCGCCGACGCCGATAATCGCGCCGGTGACGTTGCCGTTGCTGTCGATCAAAAGATCAGTGACCTTACCGATCTTGTGGTCGGAAGGATCATATACGTCGGCCTTATAGACATCGGAGGCAAGCCAAAGGCCCGTCGAAAGCGACGATGAAGGATTGGCCGCGCCCGAGCGCTCGGTCGACGGTTCTCTCGTCATCGGACTCTCGGCGAGGGCGAGGCCGCTAGCGAAAGCGAGGACCGAAGCGGACAAAGCGAGCGCCTTTAACATGACTAGTCTCCTCTGCAGTATGGTTCGGCTCGTAAACGTCGCGGCTAGACCTTGGTTCCCATCGGCAATACGAGCCTGACAAGCGCAGCGCCCCTGCCCGTGCGCGCCTCGGCCAGCATCTCGCCGGCCGTCGGTCCCGAGCACATCGTCGAGTTCGCGGTGGGCGAATAAACCGGCCTCGGGGGCGACCATCGTCCGCGAAACTGCAACCGCGCAGCAAATCATTGAAGGAGCGAAAATTTGAGAACTCCACCCTGAATCGCTGTCCGCGACCCATGGTTCTCAGATCAAATCAGCCCGGCGGCGATATTGATCGTGAGGGCCAGCACCGCGCTGTTGAAAAAGAACGCCAGGACGCAATGAACAAGCGCCACCCGCCTCATCGCCGGCGAAGAAATTTTGACATCCGCAGTTTGACACGCGACGCCGATCACGTAGGAAAAATATAAAAAATCATAGTAGTCAGGGTGCTCGGTTCCAGGAAAAGCCAAGCCGCCGCGCTCGGCCGCGGGTCTGCCGGGTTCGGCGAAATATTCATCGAAATATTCATGCGCGTAGTGGAAGGCGTAGGTCAGATGGATGAAGAACCAGGCGCTAACGATCGTCGCCGCCGCGAGCGCGATATGCAGGCCCTTTGCCACCCTTGACAAATCCTTGACGATGGCTAGCTCCGCGACGATTGCGGCGATTGCCGCGAGCGCGGCAAGGCTGGTGAGCACGAGAATAAAAAATCTCCCCTCGTCGCTCGTCCTTGCCCGCCGCCGCATCGATTGCGGAGTTGCCCGGGCGATCATGATGCCGGAGGCAATGAAATAAAGCCAGGTTCCCGTGTTCCAGGCGATCAAAAGCCTTGTCGCCAAGCGAAACGAATCGGGCAAAAGAACGCCCGCGAGGAGGCTGACCGCCATGCCCGCGAAGAGACGCGGATGGCCTCGCACGACGCGAAGGGGAAGCCAACACCGGAAGCTGCGCCGCCCTGCAGGTGAAATTGGGCCGCCGCGCGTCATCAATGGTTCCGTGCTGCGACGAAACGGGCCGCCGCTTTCAATACCGTCGCCTTGGTGCCTTGCGGAAACGAATCGAGCGCGGCGATCGCCGCCGCCACGAGGCTGTCGCGCCGTTCCCGCGCCGCATCGATACCGAGCGCGGCAACGAGCGTTGCCTTGTTGCGGCCGGCATCCTTGCCCGCGCGCTTGCCAAGCGCCAACGCGTCAGCTTCGACGTCGAGAATGTCATCGGCCACCTGAAACGCCGCGCCAAGTGCACGACCATAGCGAGAAAGCGCGGCCCGCACCCGGGCATCGGCTCGCCCAAGAATCGCCCCGGCATCGACCGCATAATGCAGCAGCGCGCCAGTTTTCATAGCCTGAAGTTTTATCACCGCGTCCGCCTTATGCGGTTCGAGCGTCTGTTCGGCTTCGACATCGAGTACCTGCCCGCCGATCATGCCTCCCAAACCGGCCGCGCGCGCCAGAGCGAGAACCAGCGCGCTGCGAACCCCAGGGTCCGGGTCAGTCGCCTGGTCCGCCGTCACATCGAACGCATAGGTGAGGAGGGCGTCACCAACAAGGATCGCGGTTGCTTCATCGAAAGCCTTGTGCGTGGCCGGCCGCCCGCGTCGCAGATCATCATTGTCAAGGGCCGGAAGATCATCATGGACAAGCGAGTAGCAATGGACCATTTCAACGGCCGCCGCCGCGCGCAGGACACCCTCGCCTTCGGCGCCGAGAAGGCGCGCGGTCTCGATCGTGAGGAAAGGCCGGAATCTCTTGCCGCCGCCAAGACTTGCGTAGCGCATGGCTTCGAGAAGTCGCGCCGGCCGGACCATCTCGCCCGGGAGGGTGGCGGGGCTCAGCAGGGAATCGAGCATCCGCTCCGTGGTAGCGGCGGTTGCCGCCAGCCTAGCCTGGAATTCGCGGGCCCGCGCGCCATCGGTCATTGTCTCGCCGTCCTTTGGCAAATAAAGCCGAGGCTTTGCTTGCCCGATTGGGAGCGACCGGTCAAGGCTCGGCCATGGTAGCCAGGCTCCGCCGGGCCGGTTTGACCGGCACGATTGCGCGCATCGTCTTTTGCGCCGGCTTGGCGCTGGCGCTCGGTTTCGCTGCATTGATTCTAGTCTATCGGTTCCTGCCGCCTATTTCGACGCTGATGCTTGCGCGTTGGCTCGAAGGCAAGACGGTCGAGCGTCACTATGTTCCGCTCGAACGCATTTCGGGCTTTCTCCGCGCCGCCGTCATCGTCTCGGAGGACGCGCGCTTTTGCGAGCATAACGGCGTGGATTGGAGCGCGTTGCGCGGGGTCCTCGACCGGGCAGGCGCGAATGGCCCTAAGCGGGGCGCTTCGACGATCCCGATGCAGACCGCGAAGAACTTGTTTCTTTGGCCGTCGCGATCCTACATCCGCAAGGCAATCGAAATTCCCTTGGCGCTTTTGATCGATATTGAATGGCCGAAACGGCGCATCTTGGAGGTCTATCTCAACTTGGCCGAATGGGGCAAAGGAGTTTTTGGCGCCGAGGCGGCGGCACGGCA
Organism: uncultured Alphaproteobacteria bacterium; assembly: GCA_963808645.1. Taxonomy (GTDB): domain Bacteria; phylum Pseudomonadota; class Alphaproteobacteria; order Rhizobiales; family Beijerinckiaceae; genus Methylocapsa. The sequence continues at coordinate 218,953 of CAWEGU010000015.1, read as the reverse complement.
TTATTTTCATAAAAGCGCGGATAGGCTCGACGCCAGGGAGGCCGCATTGCTCGCAACCGCTCTGCCCAATCCCGAGCATCGCAATGCCGCAAGGCCATCCCGGCGCCACGCCGGACTTGCCGCCCGCATCATGGCGCGCGTGCTAACCGCCGGTCCACTCGTCGAATGCGTTGAATAAAGTGCGCAATGTTCCCTCCGGCAGTAGGTTCCGAGTTCGCAGCCACTGCCTCGCGTTTTGGGATGGCCAAGGATAGGATTTCATTGTAAAGCACGCGCGCGACGCGGGTCCGCCCGCGCGAACCGGATATTGAGACAACGAGATGGCCGTTCCGAAACGCAAAACCTCCCCGATGAAGCGCGGATTCCGGCGTTCCGCCGATGCGCTCAAGGCGCCTGCCTATGTGGAAGACAAGGATTTGGGCGAGTTGCGGCGTCCGCATCATGTCGACCTCAAGGCCGGCATGTACCGCGGCCGACAGGTTTTCACCCAAAAGGCCAAAGAAGAGTAATAGTGGCAGTAACCGCGGCCGCGCCTAAGCGGCTTCTTGCAACCGCTTCGATACCTGCTCTCGCAGCGCGCGCAAATCCCGGGCAAAAACCCTGATTCCTTCGGCGAGCTTCTCGGTCGCCATGGCATCGTCGTTCAACGCGAAACGGAACGACTTTTCGTCGAGTGAGAGCTTGGCCGGGGCCTGAGTTGCGGCCACTGAGGGATCCAAACGGCGCGGCAAATCGCCCATGTCGCGCGAAAGTTCTTCGAGCAATTGCGGCGAAATGGTCAGCCGATCGCAACCGGCCAGAGCCTCGATTTCGCCTTTGTTACGGAACGACGCGCCCATGACGACAGTCTTCATCCCATGGGCCTTGTAATAATTGTAGATTTGCCGCACCGAGCGGACGCCGGGATCTGTCTCCGCCGTATAGGTCTTGCCCTCGGCCTTGCTGTACCAATCGAGAATACGCCCGACGAAAGGTGAGATGAGGAACACTCCCGCATCGGCGCAAGCGGCGGCCTGGGTCAGCGAGAAAGTCAAAGTCATGTTGCAATCGATACCTTCGCTTTGAAGAATCTCGGCAGCGCAGATCCCCTCCCAGGTCGCGGCTATTTTGATTAGGACGCGCTCGCGGTTTAGCCCCAGCTTTTCATATTCGGCGATGATCGCGCGGGCCTTGGCCGCCGTTCCCTCGGTATCAAAGGACAGATCCGCGTCGACTTCCGTCGATACGCGGCCAGGCACGATCTTCGCCAATTCCAGCCCGAAATTCAAGGCGAGCCGGTCGGTGATCTCGCTTGTCAATCGATTTTGCTCCAGGCCCCAGAGGACGGTCTCCTCCAAGAGACGCGCATGATTCGGCATGTGCGCCGCTTTCAGAATTAACGTCGGATTCGTCGTCGCATCGACCGCCCCAAACCGGCGGATGGCATCCACATCGCCGGTATCGGCGACAACGGTCGTCATCGCTTTCAATTGATCGAGCTTTGAGGGCATTGGCCTTACCGTTCAGCGAAATTCAAAGACGCCGTTGATTAACGCGAGAGAGGACGGATCGTTGCCCCCGCGAGCTTTTTTCATAGGCATCGGGGGAAAATTTTTCGCGGGTTACGGTTGGATCAAGCGGACGAGCGCGCGCCCCGCCTTTGACTTGAGTTCCTTCGCGGTAAGGGTGCCATCCTTGTCGGCATCGGCCGCGTCGAAGAGCTTTTCGGCAAGGCCGAGATATTCGTCCTTTGTCAAAGTTCCGTCGCGGTCCGGATCGGCCTCCTTGAAGTCCTTCTTGCTAGCGCGACGTCCGATCTCCTTGCGATCGAGCGTGGCGTCGCTGTCCTTGTCGAGCTTATCGAACGCACTACCGGCGGCGTCCTTGACCTCGGCGAGATCGAGCGTGCCGTCATTGTCCTTGTCGAAGGCGGCGAGCGCCGACGCCGCCGCGAACGAGTTCGAGCCAGAGGCGATGGGGAGGATCGCCGCCGAGAGGCTGCAAGCACAGAGTTCGCTGATAAAGAACCGGCGATCCATCATCGAATTTCTCCGTAGCATCGGGGAAGCGCGGCCCACGGCCCCGCCAAAGGGACGGCAATTGTCTTTCGTTTTGGCCGAAAAGTAAACTTCCCGGCAGTTTTTAATGCCAAGCCGAACGCCTCCGCGTTTTTGCGTCGCGCGCCGCGCGACCTTCATCCTATCTTATGCTGTACCTGACCGGCACGATAAGACTGACGCTTGATCCCATCTCCGGCGGCAACGGTCGCCCGCTGGCGTTCCGCGCCATTTCGAGGGCCGCTTGGTCGAGGGTGGTGGATCCGGAACTGCTGACGATATGCGCCGACACGACATGGCCGCCGCGGTCGATCGTGAGGGCGAGCCGGACCGTACCCTGTTCGCCCCGGGCTCGCGCCGCTTCGGGGTAATGCCGGTTCCAACTCATCGCCGCCGACCACGCGCTGCGGAAAGCGGCGGCCTCCGCCGCGTTCGAGGCCGGCGAGGCTGCGGCTTTGGATGGCGTTACCGTGCGGGAGACGCTGGTGCGCGCCGCGGGCGGCTCGCGCATCCGTTTCGCCACGGACTTCGGGGTTTCCTTCACGATTTTTTTCGGCTTCGGCTTTGGCTTCGGTGAGGTCATCAAAACCACCGCAGGTTTCGTCGTGGGGGGAAGCTCCGGAACCGCCCCAGCCTGCGGCGGTTCGGCCTCCTCGCGATCGCCCTCGACTTGCGGCCCTGGGGTGACCTCCGGTGGTGTTTCGGCCGGAGGCGCGAGATCCATAGGCGCAAGCTCGATCATAATCGCCGCCGGAGGCGCCCCCGCTAAGCTTGTGTCACGTACATAGATGAGCCAAAACACGATCGCTCCATGGAGGGTGGCCACCGTCGCCGCGGCGAACATCCATCGGCGCAGCGCGTGCTCCTCGTTCGTTGGAAGCATCGCCGCCGCCGTCATGGCTTGGTCTCCGATAAATTACTCTCGGACGTTCCCCGTGCGGGCTCGCGCGCTGCCGCCGGGCCATCGGGAGAGACTTCCACGCCGACAAGCCCGATCTTCAAATAGCCTGCGCCGCGCAGGAGGTTCATCAACTCCATGACCTCGCCGTAAGGGACCGCGCGGTCGGCGCGAACGAAGATGCGTTGTTCCCTGTCGCCTTGGGTCTCAGTATCGAGGGCAGTAGCCAAATTGCCCCGCGCGATGGGAGATTCGTCGAGCGCTAGGGTAAGATCCGATTTCACGGTCAAAAACAGCGGCTTCTCGGGGCGCGGCGCGGGGTTCGCGGTGGACGCCGGGAGATCGACGTTGATGTCGACCGTGGAAAGCGGCGCCGCGACCATGAAAATGATCAACAGAACCAAGATGACGTCGATGAACGGCGTCACATTGATTTCGTGGATTTCATCAAGGGCGTCCTCTTGCGGAGAACGTAGAATAGCCATATGCGCTTACTCCGCCGGCCGGCGCAGGGCAATGATCGGCGCGTCTTCCTTTGGGTGGGGCGCGGCGTCGCGGTCGAGATCGCGGGACAGGTGGCGAAGAACTTCAGCCGCCGCGTCGCCAAGTTGCGCCCGGTAGCCGGTGATCGCGCGGGCGAAAGCATTATACATTACGACCGCGGGAATCGCCGCGGCAAGCCCCAGGGCCGTCGCGAGCAAGGCTTCCGCGATGCCCGGCGCCACCACCGCGAGACTGGTCGTATGGGTTTTTGATATCGCAATAAAACTACCCATGATCCCCCAGACGGTTCCAAACAGGCCGACAAAGGGCGCCGTGGCCCCGATCGTGGCGAGAACACCAATTCCGCGCGCGATCGCCCGTCCGGCTTGCGCTTCCATCCGGGAAAGCAAGATGGCGGCGCGGTCCTTGGAGCCGTCCGCCGCAAGGCCATCGGAACGATCGGCCTCGTTGGCCGCCGCCGCGGCGAAGCGCGCCACAGGAGAGTGCATTTGCGCAAGTTTCTTTTCGGCCGCGCGCAGGCTTTTCGCGCTGGCGAGCACCTCCAGGCCGCGCCGCGCCGCGCGCCTTGCTCTCCAGAGTTCAATCGTTTTCGCGAGCCAAACGGTCCAGGTCGCGAGCGAGGCGAAAGCAAGCCCGACCATGACAATTTTCACGGTCGAAGCGGCGCTAAGAAACATTCCCCAAGGCGACAAATCGCGCGGCAAGGCCGAAGGCAGCAGGGTCATGCGTGGCAGAGATTTAGAGTCCTCCGCCAGCGGCGCGGCAGGCGCGTCCGGCGCGGCCGCGGGCGCGACGAGCTGAGTTGGGGATGTCCTCTGCGCCAATACCGGGGCGGCACAGAGAACCGAGCCAAGCGCCAAAGCCGCCAGAATGACTGTGGTAAAACCGTGTAGCACGCTTCGCCTGACCGTAAGGTCGCCGTTGGTCGCTGTCATTCGTTTTCCCTTCTCGTGTCCTTTTGCCGGCTTTCGCTTCCAAAAAACCTGCCTCGTCGTGGCCGGCCCGGGCGCTGGTTAAAACTAATGTCTAACGCGATTTAAGAGCATTAAGCCGTTAGCGGATCGGAGCAAGGTCCATCCATGTTTCAAGAGTTTGCTTCAGCGGGTCCAGTGGAATTCGATAATCCGACTGGTCAAGATACGGCTCCGTTTTCGCCTCGAAGGGGCCGCTGACGATCTTCATCTCCACATCGATAAGTTTCATCAGTTCAGAAAAAAGAGCGACGATCGGGAAGGCTGGATGGGTCAGATAGCAAGCCTTCGTCCCGGGACGCGCAAGCAACAGCGAATGGGCGGCCGACCCGTTCTGGATGATGATATTGCGGGATTGCCGCACGGCGCACATCTGCTCGCCAAAAGAGTGTTGCTCGGGGAAGAAAAGAGAGAAACCCCGCGATTCTAAAAAAGCGTCGATTTCACTGAAATTGGCGATCCGCCGATGCCTCGTGCTCGGTCGCGCGATAAATGTTTGTTTTTTGTGTCCCCCGACGGCCAAGACCTCATCCACTATGCTGGCCGCAAATCGGTATAAATCCCCGACTTCACGCATCGGCATCACGAGATGGTTAGGATTGAGCCCTTGGTCCGTTAGCAGAAGATGGGGAGAGTAGAACCAATTCGATGCTCGCCAAAGTTGACGGGCCTCGACTCGCAGCCAGCGCGGAACTTCGATGATCGGAAAGCGGCCTCGCCCGAGCAATTCGAGCGACTCCCGATGCTGCGGCGGCATTTGCTCGTCGATCAGAATCGGCACTCCCTCAAGTTTCAGCTTCTTCAGCACGCCGGCGAACTGCAGCAGGCCCTCGAGCATCCAATGGCCGAAGGATACGGTGTTGACGCCCAATAGCGACAAAGCGCGATCGACCTTGACGATGGTCGCCGCGCGCTTGTCGATTATCGCGTCGACCTCGTCGCCATCGCGACTGAAGACGAGGGGATCGAAAGCCATATCGACCGGGAGGCTATCGAGCTCCTCGCCCTCAATGTCGAAGCAGAGTTCCGATCCCAACTGGATCGCTCCAGACCGGCTGGAGGCAACAGCGTTCTCGAAACAGGCAACGAACACGGTTCGGGTCACGCCCTCGATCCGAGGAGCGATGCCGGGTCCGATGATTTCAGGCGGTTTGCAAACTACGGCTTCTCCCCCTTGATGGAGGATATGAAACTCCTTCGCCTCGGCTTGCGCCGCCTCCAAAAGTCCCCCGATGCGCCGCCGCTCGAGGCGAACGGCTGGCCCGAGATTCAAGGCCCCACAGTACGCACCAAACGCGGCGTCCTGCGGGAGCGCTTGCCGCAGCAGGCGCTTTATGCTCAGCGCGTCGATCAAGGAAAGCGGTCCGCCCGCTCGCGCCGCCGCCCCGATTTCGTAAGCTTGTTCGATCTGAGGCAGCTCGGATATGTCATGGCTCATTGAAACTAAGCTCGATCCACTGCTCGGACATCGTTCGAAAGTCATGTTCGATCGCCGCCGGTCCAAATCCGGCGGCCATTCTCCAGCACCGGCCGGAAACGATTGACGCGCAAGCGTCGCCGCGACACTATGCCGGGTCGCCGCGTCCCACACAAGGTTTCGTCATGGCAGACATCGTGATCTTTGGGGTGGGCCAGATCGCCGAAGTGGCCAAAGTCTACATTGACGCGCACAGCGTCGATCGCATCGTCGGTTTCACGGTCGATGCCCAATACGCGAAGGTCGACCGCTTTCACGGTCTGCCGGTGGTATCCTGGGAGAACCTCGAGGAATCTTTCCCGCCTGATCAGGTCTGGCTGCTAGGCCCGCTCAGCTATCGGCGCGTGAACGAATTCAGGCGAGCGCGCTATCTCGAAGGCAAGCGGCGCAATTATCAATTTGCGTCGTTCATTCATCCGAGCTCCCATGTCTACACAAAGGAGATCGGCGAAAACTGTTTCATATTGGAAGCCAATGTGATCCAGCCGTTCGTCAAGATTGGGAATAATGTCATGCTCTGGAGCAGCAATCACATCGGACACCACAGCATAATCGGTGACCACTGCTTTTTGGCCGGTCACGTTGGGATCGCGGGGGGCACGCGTATCGGCGAAGGCTGTTTTCTCGGCGGCAAGGCCGGCGTCAGCGGAGGGCTGACGATCGGAGATGATTGTTTCTTGTCCTTTGGCGTCATCGTCGCCAAGGATCTCATGTCCGGCTCCGTCGTCCTCCGCGGCGCGGCCGATCGGGTCGCCGCATTTCCAAGCTCGCGGATGCGAGGCCTGTTTTGATTGGGCCCGTGCGGCTGCGCAGGGAACGCCGGCTTCTCGCCCCGCCGGAGACACATTGCTGGTGGCGAAGCCACGCTCAGTGTCCGACGGTCCTTGCGCTGCACGAGTTATTGTGGCGCGTGTATTTCGCGGCGCGCGACGCGAACAATCAAAGCCGGATCGTCTACGCCGACTTTGATCCGGAGCGCGACATGCAACTCCTCCGCCTCGAGACGGAACCGCTGCTCGAACTCGGCCCGCCGGGCGCCTTCGACAGCGCCGGCATGGGGCCGAGCGTCGCTCTGTTCGTCGGCGATCGCGTGTTTCTCTATTACATCGGGATATCGCTTCGTCGCGATGTGCCGCATCAGTTGGCGATCGGCCTTGCGATCAGCGGGGACGGAGGGGCCAATTTCCGGCGCGCGGCGCCAGGACCGATCCTTTCGACGGGGCCGTTCGACCCATTCTTCGCTTCAACATCTCATGTGGCCTACCAGGACGGAGCGTTCCGGATGCACTACATGAGCGGCGTCGCATGGGAGTGTCACGGCGACAGGTTCGATGCCCGGTACCTGATCAAATACGCCCGCTCGACGGACGGGATCAGCTGGGTGACCGAGGACCGCATTGCGCTCGGGTTTGCCAGCATCGCGGAGACCGCGCTCGCCCGTCCCTGGGTCATCGGCCGGAAAGACGGCTATCATATGTGGTTCTGCCGCCGTGGCCCGCGCCGCGGCGATCCTGCATCCGAGCAGCCCTATCGACTGGGCTACGCGCGGTCCGCCGACGGTCTCCTCTGGTGCCGGGAAGACGACCGGCTGCGGTTCGAAAACCCGCCTCGACCTGGCGAGTGGGATGCAGCGATGCAAGCCTATCCGTGCGTCGTTCCGCACCGCGCCGGGCTTTTCGCATTTTACAACGGCGACGGTTTCGGCCAGACCGGGTTCGGCTTCGCGCACGTCTTGATGCCCGCGTAACGGGCGCGGCAGCGTCTGCAATTCAAGCCGGCGGCTCCAACCAGGACGACGCGCGGATGTCGGCGAGGATAGCCGGTAGCGGCTGCGTCAGCAGTGCCGGCAGAAAGCATTTATGGGGCCCGCGGTAGGGAGCGAGAAAGGAAAGCACCAATCCCTCCCCGGCGAAGCGTGCGGGACTATATAGGCCGCGGCCGCCCGGGGCATTCAGGTAATGGGTGCCGCCGACCGCCTTCACTGCGGCGATGACCCGCTCTTGCGATTTGAGGGTTGACGGTAAATCGAGGGTCGAGCTGCGACAGAAGACAGGATCGAGGCCAAGGAGATCGGCGACGAGCCGCAGTCCCGATTCCAGATAGCCGATGACCGAGCCGAGCGGGCCAAAAAGATGGGCGCGGATCCGTTCACCCGCCGCGCCGCGGGCGTCCACGAGCCAGGCATAGCGGGCGAGCCGCGCATCGAGGCGCGCACGAGCGCCGGGCGCGAAGATGAGATCTCGGATCAGGACGTCGCATGGCTGCTTCGCCAGCGGCAGCGTCAGCCACTCGATTCCGCCACTCGGTCCGCTGACCTGTGTCCGATGCACCCGGCCACGCCGGGGAAACTGCACGCAATCGAAGATCACGAATTGATCGGCCATGTACAGGAGCCGAAAATAGCCCGCGTAGGGAAAAAAATAGGGTTGCATGACCGCGACGCGATTGCCCGGCGTCCCCGGTTCGCCTGTGCTCGCGCCATGGCGGGCAGCTAAGGGCAAGCTGGTGGCGGTGGAGCCCCCGCCTCGCTGCGAGTACCCTGGCAATAGGCGTCACGGCGATCATAATCGTATTGCGGATAATCGTAGACATGCAACAACGAGAGATGCCGATGGCGGACCGCTTTCGCAATGCCGGTCTCATAGCCGGCAGCGATAAATTTTTCGTGGAGGACACCGTCGTCTCCCGCTCCGACTTTCGCCAGCGCCTCGCTCCGGATCATCAATAGACGGCCGGGGGGGTTGTGTGGCGAGAACATCGAACCTTCCACGGCTGAAGGATCCTGCACGCGCTCGGGGCTCAACCATTTAATCATGTCACGGAGGCGTTGATCCTCCGCTTGTGGCTCCAGTCGCCGCGCTTCGTCGAGGCCCACGAAATCATGCTTATTGATGACCGAGCCAAGCATAGCGAGGCGGGGGGCGCCCTGCATCAAGGCCGCAAGTGTGGCCAGCCAGCAGGGATCGGTCGCCTCGACGATCACATCGGTTTGGCAGTAAGCGATGAAGGGACCCGCCTCCGCCAGCCGGGGCCACAGCAGCGCCCAGAAACTGTCTACATCACCGCGCGGCGACCATACGACCTCGGAAAACATGCCCCGCCGATCGAAGCCGGCGACGACCTGCCGCACCAGGGGATCGTCCGAAGCCATATCGAGGAAGACGAAGCGGTGCGGATGGCGCGTGCCACGGTAAAAGCTGTCCAATGAAGCCCACAAATACAGCGGCCGATTATAGGAATGGATGAAGACCGTGATCGGCGTCGAGGTTGTTAAGTCTTGCGGCATGGCGGGTGCAAAGGAGTGGATATCGTCGCGGTTCTGTCGAGCGATAATCGTTATTACACGGATGGCGCCTGAAAAAAAGCGGGACGCGCCTTCCAAGCCCTCGCCATCAATTTTCGAACTCGCCAGACGGGCCGTTGGCTTCCATGACCAAGCTTCCGGAGGACGCCGCCGGGCGGCCGCAATGTCCCCGCCCGCTGCCGCGATGAAATCCACGAACGCCTTCTCGAACTATGGCTTTTCGCGAAGAGGCAAGGCGTCAACGACGCAGGCTGGCCATTCGACCGGAATGTGACAAAAATAGACTTTCAGCCCTCCTGCTCTCATACTGCGGCCATGAATGCGATCCTCTTCGACACGCTCCGGCTTTCTCGCACGCTCCGGGACAAGGGGCATTTCACCGCCGAACAAGCCGAAGCATTGGCCGAGGCTTTGGGAGAGGCCGCCCAAGGCGATCTTGCCACCAAGGCGGATTTGGTAGCGGCCAAATCCGAGCTCAAAACCGAAATCGCGAATTTGCGAATGGAACTTAAAACCGAAATCGCCGATTTGCGAACCGAGCTCAAAACCGAAATCGCCGATTTGCGAACCGAGCTCAAAACCGAAATCGCCGGGACCAAAACCGATCTTCTAAAATGGATTATCGGCGCAATCGGCTTTCAGACCGTCGTCATCCTCGGTGCCCTCGTCTCGCTCGCTCGGGTCTTCGGGAAGTAAATTCCATGCGCCCGCCAGCCGTCGCCTTGGAGCCTTCTCGATCGGTAGAGTGCGTATTTCGCAGGCGCGCCGGTAAACCAAAAAAACCGCCTTTGGATAAGATCGGTCACGTAGTCGCGCCATTCGCCACAGGCGACCTTGCGGCCACACAGATTGAAGATGTTGCGCAATTCGTTCCGGTCAAACGAAATAGGCGCCATGCCCGCCGGAGCCGCGGCTATCGCGGCGTTTGGAGCGGCAAAGCCATCCTTGCGCTTGCATGCGAGGTTCGCCGCGCTTAGACAAATTCATCGAACGCACCAGGATGTACGCGGAGAATTTTCAGCCATGTGGGAGAACGAGGGGTTTATTTGAAACGGGCGCACCCGCTGCCGTGAGCGGCGAAATTCCGTCCGGTGACGCGGCCATGCAGACACCTCCACCCCCCATATTCGACCGCGGCCTGGTGAGGCGGAGGCTTGCCCGCGCGGCCGCCGCCGGAGCCGAGGAATTTCTCCTGGTCCATGCCAGCGAGGCGCTCAGCGAGCGGCTGTCCGCAATCAAGCGGAAATTTTCCGCCGTCCTCGATGCAGGGACGCCTTCGCCTTGGCTTGCCGCGCGGCTCGCGGACCGGCTTCGGCCACGCCTTCTGGTCCGCATGGCGCCGTTGGCCCAAACGGCCGGTGATGGTTCTATCCTGCGCCTTTTGGGTGATGAGGAACGCTTGCCGCTGGCGCCTAAGTGCTTCGATTTGGCCGTATCGGCGCTCTGCCTGCAAAATCTCAACGATCTTCCCGGAGCGCTCGTTCAGCTTCGCCGTGTTTTGAAGCCCGATGGGCTTTTTCTCGGTTGTCTTCTCGGCGGCCAGAGTCTGCACGAGTTGCGGACCGCCTTGGCCGTGGCCGAGACGGAGATTTACGGCGGGATCAGCCCGCGCGTCGCGCCTTTTGCGGATGTGCGCGACATGGGCGGGCTTCTCCAAAGAGCCGGGTTCGCCTTGCCGGTTGCCGACAGAGAACCCGTCACGGTGCGCTACGGGGCCATGTCTTGCCTGATGGCGGATCTGCGCGCGATGGGTGCGACTAACGCGCTTGCGGCGCGGCTGCGCAAACCCTCGACGAGGGGCTTTTTCGTGCGCGCCGCTAACATCTATGCGGAGCGGTTCGCCGATCCGGGCGGACGCGTGCGCGCGACTTTCGAGATGATCTTCGTCTCCGGCTGGGCGCCGCACGAGAGCCAGCAAAAGCCTTTGCCGCCCGGCTCGGCGAGGATGCGGCTCGCCGACGCGCTTGGGATCAACCCTCCCGAAAGCTGACCTCGCACTACTGGGCGAGCTCCCAGGTGACCCGGACTTCGCTTCGCAGGACTTCGCTGCCGGGCTCGACCGGAACGGTGGCGGCGGCTATGCGCTTGCCGGCGGAAGCCATATTCCCCGGCATCCCGGCGGGCTCTGGGTAGGATATCCGGGTGGCGATTTCCAAGACTTCGCCCGAGCTTGAGGCCAAGCCCGTTGACGTAGCTATTGGCTTTGCGCAAGGCGTCACGAACGGCGTCGCCACGCAAGGCATCGTATTTCGCCTCTTTTTGGGTATAATCGAATGCGATGCCCTCAAAATTATTGGCACCCTTGTCCATCAACTGCCCCGCCAGGATGCCGGCCTTTGCGATGTCCCAGATTCGCACGCTCAATGAATTATGGGCGGTGTAGCCACGCAATGTCCGCTTGATTTGGCCGTTGGCGTCTTGGATCTCGTCGTACTGAGGCGAAAGCGTGACCGACAGTGTCTTGATGTCCTTTGCCTCGATGCCTTGCGCCTTAATCTCGCCGACGATCGCCTGCACGGTACGGGCGTTTTCGCGGGCGGCGTCGGCGGCCTTTGATCGTTCGGTGTCAACGCCGAGCGAGATCGTCGCGAAATCGGGCGCGACTTCCGAGCTTCCGACGCCATTCGTCGTGACGGTTGGCACCGAGTCTTTCAAGGACAGCGCCTGTTGGGCATGCGCTATATTCAGTGGCGTTCCGATGCCGAGCGGAAGCGCGGCGATGAAAGCGAGGCGGGCAAGCGGAACAGGTGATCGGAAGGTTCGACATGAGAATTCTTTCAGCGAGAGGAAGGCCGGCGCCAAAGGCTTTAGCCTCCTCTGCTGTTGGCGCTTTTCAATGGCGCCAAACAATTTCCATAACAGGGGATACTTACACGTGGTCTGAACCAACTGCCGGGCACCCCCGCAGCGCTGCCATGGCTTAGTCATTTTTGGGACTTGGGCAGTGCTCCTTACAGGAGCGCTCGAACTTATCGCAACTGGCAGTGCACTCTGATTTGCCACAATTAACGATGCACTGTTCCTTTTCCTCGGGATCAACGCATTGCGCTCTACACGAATTTGCATTCGTCCGGCACGTGGTCTCGCAGGCATCGGCTAGCCTCAACTTGCCGTCTCCCGCACGGGAGCGATCGCCCGCCGGGGATGGAGCGCCGCTTGCCATCATGAGCGCTCCGAATATGCAAATGGTCAGCAGAAAAGTTTTCATTGATGCTTCCCGCCCAGAGTTCTCGAATGGATAGACCCGCGATCAAATTTAGAATCTTTCGACCGGTTTTCCCTATCATATCGGCCGGCTGGAGGGAATGACCGTTTGATACTCATGTGCTTGTCTGCCGCAAGGCAAGAGCCGCCGCGAAGGGCGCGCCGGCGATCGCGATCAGGGTCAGGGCGCAAAGGATCAGAAAGGGAGTTGCGAAGGTGACCATCGAACCCGCCCCCGCTCCGGCCGCCGCGACGCCGAAGATGAGGACTGGCACGCAAAGCGGCAAAATCAACACCGCGAACAAAAGTCCCCCGCGCCGCAGGCTGACCGTCAACGCCGCGCCAATCGCGCCGATCAAGGTCAGGGCGGGGGTCCCCGCGATAAGCGAAAGAGTGACACTCCAAAGCTGGTTCGTCGGCAGGTCGAGCATGAGGCCAAAAAAGGGCGCGGCGGCGGCGAGCGGCAGACCGGTCAGGATCCAATGCACGAGGCATTTCACGAGAACGATTAATTCCAGCGGCGTGCCGCTGGTCAAAAGGAGATCGAGCGAACCATCCTCGTGATCGGTCTGAAAAAGCCTGTCGAGCCCAAGCAACGTGGCGAGCAGGCCGGAAGTCCAAAGAATTGCCGGAGCGATCCTGCCGAGAAGCGCGAGATCCGGGCCAATCGCGAAGGCGCTCAAGGTGACGAGGATAAGAAAAAAAACCACGCCAAGGCTGGTGCCGCCGCCGATTCGGCGCCCGGCCCGCATATCGCGAACGAAAAGCGCACAAAGACTCGATCCCAGTGCGGGGCCTGCCTGCGCGTCCCGGCCATTGTTCATGCAAGAGCCCCAAGCCGCAATTCCTGGCCCGGGAGACCGAGCTTGGCATGGGTGGCGGCGACAATCATCCCGCCTTGCGCCAAATGCGCCGCCATGATTTTTGCCATGCGCGCCTGGGAGGCGGCGTCGAGAACGGCCGCGGGTTCGTCTAAAAGCCACAACGGACGCTTCACGACAAGGAGTTTGGCGAGCGCGGCGCGCCGTTTTTGTCCGGCCGAGAGATAGGTCACCGGAAGATTTGCGGCATGCGAAAGGCCACACTCGGCGAGTGCAGTTTCGACCGGCATGCCGCCATATCCGGCATCGAGCATCGCGGCAAGGAACTCCAAATTCTCGGCGACGCTGAGAACGCTTTTGAGGCCATCGACGTGGCCGATGTAATGGACCTGTTCGGCGAGCGTCCCGCCGGATAAGGGCGTGCAGGAGATGGTGCCCCCGGCGAGCGGCAACAGCCCGGCAAGGGCCCGCAAAAGAGTTGATTTTCCGGCCCCGTTAGGTCCGGTGACGGTCAGGCTCCCGCCCGCATCGAGCCAGAACGACAGGTTTGAAAAGACGGTCCAGCCGCCGCGTTCGACGGTTAGCCTTGAGGCAGAAAGCCGCATGATGATTAAACCGCGGGCGGCCGAGCCGCCGAAATAAGGCTTTCGTCTATCATCCGTGTAGCTCGGGGCGGAAAAATTATTTATAAGCGGGCGAGCCTCCCACCTTTCAGGTTTTCTTGGGAAAACTCCGATGGCCTCGCTCGACAGTTTCAAATGCCGCAAGAAGCTCACGGTGGGCAGCAAGAACTATTATTATTATTCGTTCAAGGCGGCGGAGAAACATGGGCTTCCGGACGTATCGAAGCTGCCGTTTTCGATGAAGATCTTGCTCGAAAATCTGCTCCATTTCGAAGATGGCCGCTCGGTCACGAGGCAAGACATCGAGGGCATCGCCACCTGGCTACAGAATAAGGGCAAGACCGAACGGGAGATCGCGTTTCGTCCGGCGCGGGTTCTCATGCAGGATTTCACCGGCGTCCCCGCCGTCGTCGATTTGGCCGCGATGCGCGACGCCATGACGCGGCTAGGCGGCGATCCGCAAAAGATCAATCCGCTCGTCCCCGTCGATCTCGTCATTGATCATTCCGTCATCGTGGATGCGTTTGCCAGCAGCAAGGCCTTCAAGACCAATGTCGAACTCGAATATGACCGCAATGGCGAGCGCTATCGTTTCCTGAAATGGGGCCAGGGCTCGTTCGACAATTTTCGGGTCGTGCCACCGGGCACCGGGATTTGCCACCAGGTGAATCTCGAATATCTCGCCCAGACCGTCTGGACGACCAAAGAGAAATACGCGGCTCCGCGCGGTAAGCCTTCTAACGTCGAGGTCGCCTACCCCGATACGCTCGTCGGCACCGATTCGCATACGACCATGGTGAACGGGCTCTCCGTGTTGGGCTGGGGCGTCGGCGGCATCGAGGCCGAAGCATGTATGCTTGGTCAGCCGCTTTCCATGCTGTTGCCGGAGGTGATTGGCTTCCGATTGACTGGCGCGCTTGCCACCGGGGTGACCGCAACCGATCTCGTTCTCACCGTCACGCAGATGCTGCGCCGGACGGGCGTCGTCGGAAAATTCGTTGAATTTTACGGCGTCGGCCTCAGTCATCTTTCGCTTGCCGACCGCGCGACGATCGCGAACATGGCGCCGGAATGTGGCGCGACCTGCAATTTCTTCCCGATCAATTCGGAGACGCTCTCATATCTTGCGACTTCGGGGCGCGCGCCGTCTCGCATCGCGCTCGTCGAGGCTTATGCGAAGGCGCAAGGGTTGTTCCGGACGAACAAGACTCGCGATCCGGTCTTCACCGACACCCTGGAACTCGATCTCGGTTCGGTCGCGCCCTCGATGGCCGGCCCGAAACGTCCCGAGGGGCGCGTCGCGCTCGGCTTGGTTGGATCGAGCTTCAAAGCCGCGCTGGAATCCGAGTATGGCAAAGTTGGCGAGGCCGGGCAACGCTATCCCGTAGAGGGCAAGAATTTCGATCTCGGGCACGGCGACGTGGTGATCGCGGCGATCACCTCCTGCACGAATACCTCGAACCCGAACGTGCTGATCGGCGCCGGATTGCTCGCCCGCAACGCCGTCGCCAAAGGCATCGACGTGAAGCCATGGGTCAAGACCTCGCTCGCCCCGGGAAGCCAGGTTGTCGCCGAATATCTTTCCGCGTCAGGGCTGCAGAAATCGCTCGACAAGCTCGGCTTCAATCTTGTCGGCTTCGGCTGCACGACATGTATCGGCAATTCGGGCCCGTTGGCGCCGGAAATCTCGAAAACCATCCACGACAATGGCATTATTGCCGCGGCGGTCCTCTCCGGCAATCGGAATTTCGAGGGCCGCATCAGCCCCGATGTGCAGGCGAATTATCTCGCCTCGCCGCCCCTCGTCGTCGCCCATGCCCTCGCCGGCACGGTCGTGGCGGACCTTACAAATGAACCCGTCGGCCATGACAAGAAAGGCCATCCGGTTTTTCTCAAAGATATCTGGCCTTCGCAGGACGAGATCACCGGAATTATCGACGAATTCGTGACCCGGAAGGTGTTCAAGGCGCGGTACGCCGATGTTTTTAACGCCGACGCGCATTGGCGCAAGGTGAAGGCCCCAGCGGGGGAAACCTACACTTGGGACGCGGGCTCGACCTATGTCCGAAATCCGCCCTATTTCGATGGGCTGAAGATGCAGCCGGAGCCGGTCCGGGACATTCTGAACGCGCGCATTCTGGCGCTTTTCGGCGATAAGATCACCACCGATCATATTTCGCCCGCGGGCTCGATCAAGGAGGCTTCGCCCGCCGGCCAATATCTTGTCGAGCGAGGAGTTTCGAAGGCCGATTTCAACCAGTATGGCACGCGCCGGGGCAATCACGAGATCATGATGCGCGGAACCTTCGCCAATATCAGGATCAAGAATTTCATCCTGCAACAGGACAACGGCGCCGTGCCGGAGGGCGGCCTAACCAAGCATTGGCCGGACGGCGAGGAAATGCCGATCTTCGAGGCGGCGATGAAATATCAGGCGGAAGGCGTTCCGCTGGTCGTCTTTGCCGGCGCCGAATATGGCAACGGGTCCTCGCGGGACTGGGCGGCCAAGGGGACCAAATTGCTTGGGGTCCGCGCGGTCATCGCCGAATCCTTCGAGCGCATTCACCGCTCGAACCTTGTCGGCATGGGCGTCCTGCCGCTCACTTTCGAACCGGGCACAAGCTGGAAAAGCCTTGGGCTCAAGGGCGACGAACAGGTGACCATCCATGGACTTGGCGGCGAGCTGAAGCCGCGCCAGATGATGGAGGCCGAGATCAAATTTGCAGATGGCAAGGTGGAGACGGTGCCGTTGCTCTGTCGCATAGCGACGCTCGACGAACTCGAATATTTCACCAATGGCGGCATTCTTCCCTTTGTGCTGCGCCAGCTCGCGGCCGCCTAAGTTTCCCAGCCGCGTTTACGTGCGGCGGGAGCCCCTCCCGCCTTGTCTGGCGTGCAGTGATAATCGAACATGCCTCGCTACAATCTCTTCGTCCTTCCAGGCGACGGTATCGGCCCAGAGGTCATGGCCGAAGCCGAGAAAATCGCCGCTTGGCTTACGAACCAGGGCATCGTTCATCTCGAAATCGAGAAAGGCCTCGCCGGCGGCGCGGCTTATGACGCGCATGGCACCGCGATCAGCGATGCCGACATGGCGCGGGCGCAAGCCGCGGATGCCGTGCTTCTGGCCGCGGTAGGCGGGCCGAAATGGGATGGCGTTCCCTACGAAGTCCGCCCCGAGGCGGGCCTTCTCCGGCTGCGCAAGGATATGAAGCTGTTTGCCAACCTGCGGCCCGCAATCTGCTATCCGGCGCTCGCCGATGCCTCCTCGTTAAAGCGCGAACTCGTCGATGGCCTGGACCTCATGATCGTTCGCGAACTGACCGGCGGCGTTTATTTTGGCGAACCAAAACAGATTATCGACCTCGGCAATGGCCAGAAACGCGGCATCGACACGCAGGTCTACGATACTTATGAGATCGAGCGGATCGGGCGCGTTGCGTTCGAGCTCGCGCGACAGCGCCGCAACAAAGTGACCTCCGCCGACAAGCGCAATGTGATGAAATCGGGCGTGCTCTGGAACGAAGTCATCACGAGCCTGCACGCGCGCGAATATCCCGGCGTCGAACTTGAGCACCAGCTTGCCGATGCGCTTGGCATGCAGTTGGTTCGGCACCCAAAGCAATTCGATGTCATCGTCACCGATAATCTTTTCGGCGATATGCTGTCCGACGTTGCCGCCATGCTGACCGGTTCGCTTGGCATGCTGCCCTCGGCATCGCTTGGCGAAAGGACGGTAGAGGGCGAAACACGAAAGGCCCTTTATGAGCCGGTGCATGGCTCCGCCCCCGATATCGCGGGCAAGGGCATTGCCAATCCGATCGCTATGATTGGCTCTTTCGGCATGGCCTTGCGTTACTCGTTCAATCTCGCGGAACTTGCGGATCGCGTCGAAAAGGCGATTTCGAATGTGCTCGAAAAAGGGCTGCGCACCGCCGATATCGCGGGCGGCGCGACGAAGATTCTTTCGACATCCCAAATGGGCGACGCGATTCTCGCCGAGTTGCAGACGTTGATTTGAGGTTTTTCCGGCGGCCGCGATAAGCCGCACATTGTGCGGGGGTTTCTGAAAAAGGAGATATTTTCGTGAACGGTCTCCGGCAGGTCGGCCGAATTTTGGGTGACGGCGCGCGAATCAGAGCGGGAGCCCTGGGGTGAGCCAACTTCTAATCCAGCAGTACCTAAATGAATTGCAGACCCTGCGCCGAGTTTCCGGCACTGCGCGGGAGGGGGTGGTATCCGAGGCGTTCAAGACGCTGATCAAGGATTGGGGTAAGTCGCGCGATCTATTTTTTATTCCGCAATACGAATATCAGACCCTGCAGAAAAAGCTTGTCTACCCCGATGGCGCGCTTGTTTACGAGCTGCGCGTGCCGCTTGGCTATTGGGAGGCGAAAGACGAGGAAGACGATCTCGACAAGGAGATCGAAAAGAAATTTCGCAAGGGCTATCCGCAGGACAACATCATCTTCGAGGACTCGCACGAGGCGATCTTAATCCAAAACAGGCAGGAAGTGATTCGCTGCGGAGTTCAGGACCCCGCCAAGCTGCAAAAGCTGCTGGAGCTGTTCTTCGGCTACGAGCGCGCGGAGATCGCGGATTTTCGCAAGGCGGTCAAGCAATTCAAGACCGACCTGCCTCAGGTGCTCAAGGCGCTGCGCGACATGATCGAGGCGGCCGAGCGCGACAACGATAACTTCCGGATGGCCGCGACGCGCTTCCTCAAACACGCACAGGACACGATTAACCCAAGCGTCACCGCAGCCGACGTGCGGGAAATGCTGATCCAGCACATCCTGACGGAAGAAATCTTTTCGCAGGTCTTCGATGATTCGAACTTTCATCGCCAGAACAACGTGGCGAAGGAACTCTATACTCTAGAGAACACGTTCTTCACCGGCAAAGTGAAGCATGACACGCTAGCGGGCCTGCGGCCCTTCTACGCCGCGATCAAGAGCGCCGCTGCGCTCGTCACCGGGCACCATGAGAAGCAAAACTTCCTCAAGACCATCTATGAGAACTTCTACAAGGTCTACGACAAAAAGAAGGCCGACCGGCTTGGCGTCGTCTACACGCCAAACGAGATCGTGCGCTTCATGATCGACAGCGCCGACTGGCTGTGCCAGAAGCATTTCAAAAAATCGCTGATCGACAAGCAGGTCGAAATCCTCGATCCCGCCGCCGGCACCGGCACCTTCATCACCGAATTGATCGAGCACTTCCGCGGCCAGCCGCAGAAGCTGCGGTACAAATATTTGGAGGAACTGCACGCCAACGAGGTGGCGATCCTGCCTTATTATGTCGCCAACTTGAACATCGAGGCGACCTATGCCGCGATCAACGGCTTCGAGGAATACCCGAACCTGTGTTTTGTCGACACGCTCGACAACACGGCAGCTCTGCGTGCGCACAAAGGCCAGCAGGGCGATCTATTTGGCGCGGTGAGCGAAGAAAACGTCGCCCGCATCAAGCGCCAGAATAAAAAGAAGATCAGCGTCATCATCGGCAATCCGCCGTACAACGCCAATCAGCTCAACGAGAACGAGAACAACAAGAACCGGGAATATCCCGAGATCGACCGGCGCATCAAGGAGACCTACATCAAGGCGTCAAACGCGCAGAAAACAAAACAATATGATCCGTTTGTGCGCTTTTTTCGGTGGGCGACGGATCGGCTTCCGGAAGAAGGAATACTCGCGTTTATCACCAATCGCAGTTTCATCGATAAACGCAATTTTGATGGCTTCAGGAAGGTTATCGCGACTGAATTTAGTGACTCGTATGTCATCGACCTAGGCGGAGACTGGAAATTGAAGCGAGTTGGCGGAGGCGGGAATGTTTTTGGCATTGGAACAGGTGTCGCAGTAAGTTTTTTGGTTAAGGAAAAGTCTCGTTTGCAGCAGATAGGACAAATCAACTACTGTCACCCGCCCTATCAAGCTGCAGATCAAAAACTTGCGTGGCTCGCAAGTCATAAAATCGGAAGTACAAAATGGACTGGTATCATGCCTGACGAGGAGGGCTATTGGACTGACCAGCCCTCGGTAGGCGCAAAGAATACCATCCCAGTTGCCTCAAAAATTGCCAAGAATGCAAAGATTACTACTCAAGCTCAAACCATTTTCAAGCTGTACTCGTTAGGCATTTCGACGAACCGAGACGAGTGGCTGTATGACTCGATAGCCGACACCTAAAAAAGAAGGTGCAATTTCTGATCGCTCAATACCATTGCGTGAAGCCGGGAACGGCGGAGTTCCCTGGTACCATCAAATGGTCGCGCAATTTAAAGCGCCGACTGGCACAGGGGCGTCATGAATCCTTTCAGGCGAGCCGCATTGTAGCGGCGAGCTACCGACCCTTTTCTAGACGGCTATTGTATCAGTCCGACTTGTTCATCGACGAGGCCGGGACTTCTGCATATATTTTTCTGCCGGGAGCCTCCAATTCAGCAATCTGCTTCAGCGACGTCGGCTCGCGAACAGACTACTGCGTACTGGCAATTGATGGACTCGCAGACTTGCATTTTGGCGCGGCGGTTGACGCCTATCAACAGGTGCCACGCTTTCGCTATGCGAGTGGGGAACGCCTCGACAACATCACCGATTGGGCCCTGGACCAGTTCCGGGCGCACTACAAGGGCAGCGCCAACACCAGCCTTCCTCCTGAGGAGGCGCGAAGCGCCGCCTCGAAGGATAACGGCGCCAAGTCCTCGCAAGCAAGCCCGAAGGGCGCCCTCGACCCTTCGAGACGCGGCCTCAAAGCGTCCGCTCCTCAGGGTGAGGGCACGCGGAAGACGCAAATAATCACCAAGGATGCCATCTTCCACTATGCCTACGGTGTCCTGCATGATCCCATCTACCGTGAGAAATACGCGCTGAACCTCAAGCGCGAATTTCCGCGCATTCCGTTTTACGCCAACTTCTGGAAATGGGCCGGTTGGGGCGAGAAGCTGATGACGCTGCACATCGGCTACGAGACCGTCGAGTCGTGGCCGCTCGAACGCATCGACGCGCCCGAGGAGAAATCGCGCAAGGGCGGGCTCCCGCCCAAAGCGATGCTTAGGGCGAACAAGGACAGCGGCAGCATCCAGCTTGACAGCGAGACGCAATTGGCCGGAGTGCCGCCGCAGGCGTGGACCTACAGACTCGGCAACCGCTCGGCGCTCGAATGGATTCTCGACCAGTACAAGGAAAAGACGCCGAAGGACCCGACCATCCGTGAGAAGTTCAACACCTATCGCTTCGTGGACCACACGGAAAAGGTGATCGACCTTCTCAAGCGGGTCACGCGCGTCAGCGTCGAAACGATGAAGATCATCGAGGCGATGCGGGCGGAAAAGCGTTGAACCATCACTGTTGTCCAGGGCTTCCGTCGCGAACCAGGACCCGTTTCGCCGCACGACGTTCGCGCGTTTGGCGCACGGCTGCGATCACCTTGCGCATGACGCTGGGAAAAGCCTCCTTGTCGAGGCCGCACTCAGGCACGAAACGGTAGCCTTTTGGCGCGCGCCGCCCGCTCGCAACTTCTGCGACGTAAATGTCGAGCCGCAAGGCGAAATGGGTGAACGCATGCGAGACACTTTTTTCGAGCTTTCGGTAAGACGCTTCAATCGGCGCCTGGCATGCCGCCGAGGCCGCGTTGAAATGGGTCTCCCAAGCGGTCCCGGGGATTTCCGTCATGCCGCCGAGGAGTCCTTTGGGGGGCCGCGTGCGGACGAGAACCGCACCGTCCCGGCGGCGCACGAAAAAGGCGGCGCCCTGGCGGAGCGGCCTTCCCCGCCGTGGCGCCTTGCGCGGCAGGCTTTCGGGGAAGCCCGAGGCATGGCCGCGGCAAAATTCTAGCAGGGGACAAATGTCGCAAGAAGGGTGTTTTGGCGCGCAGATCATCGCGCCAAGGTCCATCATCGCCTGCGCGAAATCGCCGGGCCGCTCGACCGGCACCATCGAAGCAGCCTTGGCCTTGATTTCGGACTTTGCTGCCGGCAGCGGCGTCGAGATCGAACAGAGGCGCGCAAGCACCCGCTCGGCATTGCCGTCGATGGCGGCCGCGGGGCGGCCGAAGGCGATCGCCGCGATGGCCGCCGCGGTATACGGCCCAATACCGGGAAGCTCCTGCAATCCCGCTTCGGTATCCGGAAACTTGCCCTTGCGCGGTCCGGCGACAATTTTGGCGCAAGCATGAAGGTTGCGCGCGCGCGAATAATAGCCGAGCCCGGCCCAGGCGCGCATCACCTCTTCGCCACTGGCTTGCGCCAATAGCCCGACCTTGGGCCAGCGCGCCAGAAAGCCCAGGAAATAGGGTTTTACGGCCGTGGCTGTTGTCTGTTGCAGCATGATTTCGGAAAGCCAAACCTTGTAGGGATCGGCCGGCTCGCCCGGCAAGGTTCGCCAAGGCAGAGCGCGGCGATGGCGGTCATACCAGGCAAGAAGAGCAGCAGCCGCACCGGCTCGCGCGTCAAGGCTCGTTCTGAAGGCCATAGATGCGCCTCGTTTGACCGCTCTTTGTATCTTAGCTTAAGGGCAAAGCGAAGGTGCCGACAACGCCAGCGAAGCCGTTGCTTTTTACAAAGCTCCGCCCGCCCGTTGTTAAGGGCGCCACGAATTTTCGCGTGGAGCACCGGCCAAGACAAGGTATAGAGGAGCATGCGAAAACGTCGCCCCGGCAACGTCCATTGCTCCCGGCCGCTCGCGGACTTCGTCCAAACCGCGATTGACCCAGTTTTGACGCGGCAAGGTTTCGGCCATTCCGGTCTCGTTTTGTTTTGGGACGATATTGTCGGCGAGGGGCTCGCCGCAATGTCGCGGCCGGTCAAGTTGCAGTGGCCGGTGCGGCAACATGGCCGCGCGATGGAAAACGACCCAGTTCCGGCGACGCTCGTTGTGCGCGTCGAAACGGGATTCGCGCTGGAATTGCAGCATCTCGCGCCCGTCGTCATCGAGCGCGTCAATGCCCACTTCGGCTGGCGTTGCGTCTGGCGCCTTCTGTTGAAGCAAGGTCCGGTTGCCGCGCCGCCCCTCGCCAGGCATAGACCCCGCACATTGGAACGGGGCGCCGAGACGGCGGCGGAAACAGTCGTCGGCGATGTCATGGATGAACCGTTGCGGCTAGCCCTGACGCGGCTCGGCGCGCGCGTTCTCACAGCGCCGTAGGCAAGGTGCGTTGGCTTTCCAACGCTAAGTCGGCGGCCAGTTCCGGAAACGAAGCCATGGAGCGGAAGGCGCGCGGCGGCGCGCCCCTAAACTTACCAAAACAAAATTGTCTTGCCTTCATGTCGGGAGATCAGGCAAATCTGCGCTCAGTCAGCGATGGAGCATAAATTCTTGCGTTCGCCCAAACTTGGTCAGGCTGCCTTAACAACTCGTCGCGGTGTATTTGAGACGGCGGCCGCCGCCGGTCTGACGGTTGCTGGGTTTTTCGCAGTGCTCGGCGATCCCGCGGCCCCGGTTCTGGCGCAAGCCGCGGGGGCGGCATCGGGTGAGCTGATGGCCGGCGAGGCGCTGCCAGACGTTGCACTTGGCGCGCGCGAAGCGCCGGTCACGATTGTCGAATATGCTTCGATGACCTGCACGCATTGCGCGGACTTTTACGCCACCACGTTTCCGAAATTGAAAAGCAAATATATCGACCCCGGCAAGGTCCGTTTTATTTTGCGCGAATTTCCGCTTGACCCTTTGGCGGCCGCCGCTTTCATGTTGGCACGCTGCGCCGGCGACGACCAGCGAAACGCAATCGTCGATCTCCTGTTCGCCCAACAGAAGAACTGGGCCTTTACGGACAAGCCCCTCGAAGCTTTGGCCGCTCTTCTCAAGCAAACTGGGATGAGCCAAAACTCCTTCGAGGCTTGCCTCCAGAACGATAACCTCCGGGACAAGGTCTACAAGGTGCATGATCGCGCGGCGGAGAAATTCGGGGTCACCGCCACGCCGACCTTTTTTATCAACGGCAAGAAGGAGAGAGGCGAGATAACGCCGGATGCACTCGCAAAATTGCTCGACCAGTTGCTGAAAGGCTAACCCCGGCCAGGGGGGAAAGCCGTGGCGCAACAAGGTTATCTGAGCCGCCGGGATTGCGCGCCGGAAGCTCAAAACATGTTAAGCGAAACGCGCGCTTCGTCGGACATGCGCCCCTGGTCCCACGGCGGATCGAATACGACCGTAACGTTGGCGCCGAGAACCCCCGGCACCGCGCCGACCGCTGACTCGGTCGACCGGGTGAGTTCGCCTGCCACTGGGCAGCCTGGCGCGGTCAGGGTCATCTCGATCTCGATCAGGCGATCGTCGCCAATGTCTACTTTGTAGATCAGCCCAAGCTCGTAGATATCGCAGGGAATTTCGGGATCGAACACGGTCTTCAGCGCGGCAACGATGTCGCTGGTGAGCCGCGCGCGCTCGCTTTCCGGCACCGATCCATCGAATAGCCATTGCGGCTCGTTCGGCATGGATTCGAAGCCTTCAACGGCATCCTGGCATTCGCTGGTTTGTGCTTCGGCCATGTCTGGCTCCTTGTTTCTCAAGCGAACAGGCCTTCGGCCTTGATCAAGGCTCCGGCGAGCTTGTCGACTTCCTCGAGAGTGTTATAGAGCGCGAAGGAGGCGCGGCAGGTCGATGTCACGCCGAAGCGCGAAAGAAGCGGCTGGGCGCAATGCGTTCCGGCACGTACGGCGACACCGCATCGATCGAGCACGGTGGCGACATCATGCGCATGCGCGCCGCCCATGTTGAAGGATATGATGGCGCCCTTGCCTTTCGCTTGGCCGAAGACCCGCAGCGAGTTGATCCGCGACAAGCGCTCATGCGCATAATTGCTCAAGCCCAATTCATGCGCATGAATGCGCTCGCGGCCGATCCTTCGCATATAATTTACGGCGGCGCCGAGCCCGATCGCCTGCACAATCGGCGGAGTGCCGGCTTCAAAACGATGCGGCGGCTCGTTATAGGTCACGCCATCCTTGGTGACTTCATCGATCATCTCGCCGCCGCCGAGGAAGGGGGGCAATTTCTCCAGCCATTCCTTCTTGCCGTAAAGCGCGCCGATGCCGGTCGGCCCATAGAGCTTATGGCCGGTTAGGCAATAAAAATCAACATCGAGGTCAACAACGTCGACGTCGAGGTGCACCGCGCCTTGCGAACCATCGATCAATACGGGTATCCCGCGCTCATGTGCGATCCTGACGATTTCCTTGACCGGAGTTACCGTGCCGAGCACGTTGGACAGATGGGTCAAAGCGACGATCTTGGTCTTCGCGGTCAGTGCCCGCTCGAACGAATCGAGCAGGAAATTTCCCTCGTCATCGATATCCACCCATTTCAGGACGACGCCCTTGCGCTCCCGCAAAAAATGCCAGGGCACGATGTTTGCGTGGTGTTCCATGATCGAAAGGACGATCTCGTCGCCTTCCTTGATGAAGGCCTCGCCGAAAGAGGCGGCGACCAGATTAATTGCCTCGGTCGCCGATTTCGTGAAGACGATCTCGCTGGCGGATCCGGCGTTGAGGAAAGCGCGTAAGCTTTCGCGCGCGGCCTCATAGGCATCGGTCGCGACGTTGGCAAGATAATGCAGGCCGCGATGAACGTTGGCATATTCATGATAGGTCGCGTGGAGCATCCGCTCGACGACTTCCTTTGGCTTTTGCGCCGAAGCGGCGTTGTCGAGATAAACGAGCGGCTTGCCATAGACCTTGGTCGCAAGGATGGGAAAATCCTCGCGGAGAGAGCCAATTTCGAGCGGCGCGTGCATGGCGATATGCTGGTTCATTCGTTGCTCCACCCGCGCCAAGGCCATACCGCCTATGCGGTCAGGCCGCGCGACCGCGCCGCCGCAGGCCCATGCCGCGCGGAAAGCCAAGCGCTCACCTCGCGGCGATAGGCATTGATCAACCCTTCATGCCCGATCCCGTCGACCAATTCCCCCGCGAACGCCTCCAACAAAAGCGCCTCAGCTTGCCGGAAAGGCAAGCCTCTGGTCTGAAGGTAAAACAACTGATCGAAGTCCAGGCCGCCGCATGTGGCGCCGTGCCCGCAGGCAACGTCGTCGGCAAAAATTTCAAGCTCCGGCTTAGTGTTCATCGCGGCCATATCGGACAACAGCATGGCCTTGCAAAGCATCTTGCCGTCGGTCTTTTGCGCCTCCGGCGCGACGCGGATCTTGCCCTGGAATACGCCAGTTGCTTCCTGGTCGAGGATATATTTGAAGGTTTCGCGGCTCATGCAACCTGGCGCCACATGCTCGACAAGCAAAGTCGTATCGGCATGTTCGCGGCCGCCGAGTAACGACACACCGCTGAGCGAGGTTGCCGATCCCGCGCCCTCGAATCGCAGGAATATCTGCCGCCGCAGAAGGCCGATGCCGGCGACGAGCGCGAAACTGTCGAACTTCGCGCTGGCGCCGATCCGCACCATTACGCTTTCGAGCCGCGCACCGCCCGGAGCAGCTCCTGTCAGCATCGCCGTATGAGCGAACGTCGCCCCATTGTCGAGCGAGACAATGAGGCAGGCATTGTCTTGGCCCGCGCTGACCGCCTGGGTACGGTTTGCAACATGCATCAACTCGGCGAGGCGGAGGGATGCGCCAGCCCCGATCATCAGAGCCGAGCGGGAGAAATGCGCGGCGGGCGCGGGCGAAGCCGTGACGTGAATAAGGTTGACCGGTTCGGCGATCACGTCCCCAGGTGCCACCTCGATCACGACGCCGTCCTGCATCATAGCCGCGTTCAACGAAACGATAGGATCCTGCGCGGCAAGATCTTGCGACGACAACAGCGCGATCAGTTCGGGCCGCCCTTCGGTCAATACCGAGGCGAGCGAGCGTACCTTTAGACCTTCCGGCAAGCCAGCGGATAATTCCGGCACGAAGAAGCCATCGACCAAAACGAGACGTTGACCCGGCGCGCCGGCGGCCGTGAATTCCTTGCGCAGCGCATCGATTGTTGCGGGGCTGGGGGCCATCGCTAGCGGCAAGGCATCGCGCATGAGCGTGCGCAGGTCGGTATAATGCCACGCCTCGATGCGCCGATGCGGCAGCCCCGATGCATTGAAAGCTTTCAACGAAGCTTCCCGCCATTTGGCCACTTCCGTGTTGCCGGGCAGCCCGGCCTTGGAAGCGTGAAAGGCGCGGGCCAGGGAGATTTCGGCAGGCGTTTTCGCCGGTATGATATCAGCGTTCATTCCAGTTTCTTCTATGCGACGGCCGGTTCGGCGACATAATCGCGGTACCCGCTTTTTTCCAGTTCGACCGCCAATTCCTTGCCACCGCTGCGCACAATTCGCCCCTGCGCCATCACATGCACGGTGTCCGGCACTACGTGGTTGAGTACACGCTGGTAATGGGTAATGATGAGGAAACCGCGGCTTGGCGATCGCAGCGCATTGACCCCATTGGCGACCACGCGCAAGGCGTCGATGTCAAGGCCTAAATCGGTTTCATCGAGAATTGCGAAAGCAGGCTCCAGAAGCGCCATCTGGAGAATATCCATGCGCTTCTTCTCGCCGCCGGAAAAACCGACGTTGAGCGCGCGCTTGAGCATGTCCGCGTTGATGTCGAGCTTGCCAGCGGACGCCCTGAACTCGTTTCATGAAAGCCGGGGTCGAGAGCTCTTCTTCGCCGCGCTGCTTGCGCTGGGCATTCAAGGCCGCCTTAAGAAAAGTCAAGGTCGCGACACCGGGAATTTCCGTTGGATATTGGAACGCGAGGAAAAGCCCTTTGGCGGCGCGGGCATCTGGCTCGAGGTTTAAGATACTCTCGCCGTTCAGCAATATCTCGCCGGTCTCTACAGTGTAGTCCTTACGGCCGGCGATGACATAGGACAAGGTCGACTTGCCGCTGCCGTTCGGCCCCATGAGCGCGGCAACCTCCCCGTCCCGGACAGTGAGATCGAGATCATCGAGGAGTCTACGTCCGCCGACGGAAACGCTAAGGTTTTTGACTTCGAGCACGATTTTACCTCGACTAAACATCAGCGGGTTTGAATATTCGCGCGCCGGTTGCGCTCGAATCTTCGCTTCTTCGAGCGCGAAAATTTCCTGCCTCCGTTCTTCGCGATTGTCGGGGAGGGAACCCGATGCCAACGGGATCGCCGGAGAGCCGCGTCAGCCGACGCTCCCTTCGAGCGAAATCGCGATCAATTTCTGCGCTTCCACCGCGAATTCCATCGGCAGCTGCTGCAAAACATCGCGCACGAATCCGTTGACGATCAAAGCCGTCGCCTCCTCGCCCGAAAGCCCACGCTGCATGCAATAAAACAGCTGATCCTCGGAAATTTTCGAGGTCGTCGCCTCATGTTCGAATTGCGCGCTGGGGGTTTTCAATTCGATATAGGGAACCGTATGGGCGCCGCACGAATTGCCGACAAGCAGCAAATCGCAATTGGTGAAATTGCGGGCGCCAGTGGCTTTCCGGTGCGCCGAAATCTGACCGCGATAGGTATTTTGCGATCGGCCCGCGGCAATTCCCTTCGATAAGACCCGGCTCGTCGTGTTCTGGCCGAGATGGATCATCTTGGTGCCGGAATCGACCTGCTGGCGCCCGTTGGAGATCGCGATCGAATAGAATTCGCCGCGCGAATTGTCGCCACGCAGAATGCATGACGGATATTTCCAGGTAATCGCGGATCCGGTTTCAACCTGAGTCCAGGAGATCTTGGCATTCGCGCCCCGGCAATCGCCGCGCTTGGTGACGAAATTATAGATCCCGCC
Source organism: uncultured Alphaproteobacteria bacterium (assembly GCA_963808645.1). GTDB lineage: Bacteria > Pseudomonadota > Alphaproteobacteria > Rhizobiales > Beijerinckiaceae > Methylocapsa. The sequence goes on along the minus strand of CAWEGU010000015.1, from coordinate 190,425 downwards.
GCGACCGTCCGCGTCGCCTGGATACCAGTTCTGCACCGTCGAATATTTGATCTCGGCATCGTCAAGGGCGATCAGCTCGACGACCGCGGCATGCAGTTGATTTTCGTCGCGCTTGGGTGCCGTGCAGCCCTCGAGATAGGAAACGTAGCTGCCTTTATCGGCGATGATCAGCGTGCGTTCGAACTGGCCGGTGTTTTGCTCGTTGATCCTGAAATAAGTCGAGAGTTCCATCGGGCAGCGAACGCCCGGCGGAACGTAAACGAAGGACCCGTCGGAAAATACCGCGCTATTCAGCGTCGCGTAGAAATTGTCCGTCGTGGGCACCACCGATCCGAGATATTTCCGGACGAGGTCCGGATGGGTATGCACGGCTTCCGAGATCGGGCAGAAAATTACCCCAGCCCTGGCCAGTTCCTCCTTGAAGGTGGTGACGACCGAGACCGAGTCGAACACCGCATCGACCGCAATTCGGCTCTCCGGGCCGATGCCGGCAAGCGCCTCCTGCTCACGCAACGGAATTCCGAGCTTTGCGTAAACTTTCAGAAGCTCCGGATCGACTTCGTCGAGCGCTTTCGGACCGGCGGCCGTCTTGGGCGCGGAATAATAGTAAAGATCCTGATATTCGATCTTCGGATAGTCCACCCTCGCCCAGCGCGGCTCTTGCATCGTCAGCCAGCGCCGGTAGGCGCCGAGCCGCCATTCGATCAGCCAGGCGGGCTCGTCCTTTTTCGCCGAAATGAAACGGACAATGTCTTCATTGAGACCCTTCGGGGCTTTGTCCAATTCAATATCGGAGAAGAAACCATACTTATATTCGCTGACGTCGACCGCCTTCACGCGATCGACGGTCGCTTGGACCGCAGGCATGCCATTCTCCTCACCTTGGCGGTTTCAAGGACCGCTGGTTCAGACGTCGTAGAGTACCTTATAAAGCAGCGGGAGGGAACCCGATAAAGTGGGCAAGAAGCCCAGTCCGTATTCGCCGGGAACAGCCCGGTTGTTCATGCCGCGGATTTGTCCCGCCGTGATCTGATAGTCGTGACCGTCCTTTCAAGAGCCTGAACGAACGAAATGCAATCTTCCCGCCGCGAATTCCACCCGAGACTGACCCTGATTGCGCCTCTCGCCAGGTCCGGCTCCACACCCATCGCGCTCAAGACGTGCGAACGTTTCACCTTTCCCGACGAACACGCCGAACCCGACGATACCGCAATACCCTCCATATCCAAAGCTATAAGCAACACCTCCGCCTCGATGCGGGGCAGCGCGAAGCAGGATGTATTCGACAATCTTTCCGCTCCGGCTCCAAAAAACACCGCGCCTGGCGCAACGCGCGAAATTTCCGCCTCCAACTCATCCCGCCAGACGGATAGGGCCGCCGCTTCCTCCCGTCCTTGGACGTTCGCGGCGCGGAGAGCAGCGGCCATTCCGGCGATGCCGGCAACGTTCTCGGTTCCGGCGCGCTGCCCCCGCTCCTGCCCGCCGCCCCGCAGGAGCGCTTCCTTTATGTGGTAAGAGTCAGAGCGAAAACAAAGCGCCCCGGCGCCTTTTGGGCCGCCGAATTTATGCGCCGAAAAGACGATCGCGTCTGCTCCCAAGCTCCCGATATCGCAATCGATCCTGCCCGCCGCCTGAACGGCGTCGCAGATCAGAAATCCGCCTGCCGGGCGGATCATCTCCGCCGCCGCCGCTAAGGGCTGAATAACCCCCGTCTCGTTGTTGGCGGCCTGAAGGGCCAGCATAACGCGGTGCCCCGCAGCGCTCGCGCCGGCGAGGGTGGCGCCAAGCGCCTCGATATTTAGTACGCCACAAGGGCTAAGGCCGGCAAGTTCAAGTTGCGCGGCGGCAAAACGGTGGCCGGCGAGGACAGCGGGATGTTCCCCGGCACTTGCTAGGAGCAGGTCGAAGGATCTTTTATCGTCCGGCATCTCGATAGAGGGCGTCAGCGCCAAATTCAGCGCCTCCGTCCCTCCCGAGGTAAAAACGACGTTCTTGGGCGCGACTCCGGCAAACGCGGCTACCTCAGCACGGGCAGCTTCGATTATCGCCCGCGCGGTTCGCCCTTCGGCATGAACGGAGGAGGCGTTGCCGCAAAGGTCGAAGGCCGCGTACATCGCCGTGCGCGCCGCGGGACGCAGGGGCGCCGAGGCGTTATGGTCAAGGTAAACCCGCGTGCGCGACACGAAAGAAACCCGCAACATCTCCAACGTATTGAATTGGGACGACAGGCAACCGCCTGCCCCAAATGCCTAAATACAAAAGAGCTTGCAATTCTTCGCGGCATACGTGCTAGAAGATCCGCCGGGATTGCCAGGATTTCGCGGACCCGGCATCGGCCCGCGTCCCTTGCCCAATTGCCACATGTCATCTTAAAGGCGCCGCGCGATCACTTAAGGCGCTGCGCGGCTCCCAAAGTCAAGCGAGCCGTAAACGCCGCCAACGCGCGCCAGGAACGCGCGCCAGGAAATATGCGCAACGAAAATGTGCAAGATTGGGAAATGCCCAATTGCACGGAAAATCCGCCTGATCCGTTTTAGGGCCGCTTGCGTCGCGTAGCCGCGCGCCAATTCAGTGGAGTAAGCATGCCCGAGGTCAAGTTCAACGGTCCCAGCGGCCGCATCGAGGGCAGGTTTCATCCCTCGACGATACGAGGTGCGCCGATCGCGATCATCCTGCACCCGCATCCGCAATTCGGCGGGACGATGAACAATCAGATCGTCTATAATCTATATTATACGTTCGCAGAACGCGGATTTTCCGTGCTGCGCTTTAATTTTCGAGGTGTGGGGCTTTCGCAAGGTTGTTTCGATCACGGCCAGGGCGAATTATCGGACGCGGCGGCCGCTCTCGACTGGGCGCAAGCCATCAGCCCTGAGGCGCGGGCCTGCTGGATCGCCGGAATCTCGTTCGGCGCCTGGATCGGCATGCAGCTTTTGATGCGGCGCCCGGAAATCGAAGGTTTCGTCGCGATCGCGCCGCCGGCCAGCCGTTTCGATTTTTCCTTTCTCGCGCCTTGTCCCTCCTCCGGACTTTTCGTACATGGAGATCGCGATCGGGTCGCGCCCTTGAGAGAGGTTACCAGTTTGATCGAAAAGCTGAAGACTCAGAAGGGCATCTCCATTGAGCATGCGATCATTCCAGGCGCCAACCATTTCTTCGAAAACTGCATCGAGCCTTTGGCGGAGGAGGTCGGGCTATATCTCGACCGTCGCCTCGGCAATCCGCAGCGGCTTCCGACGCCGACGCGCAGCGAACCGGCGGAACGGCGCTAGGCCGCTCCTCGTGAGGCGCGAGCCACACGCCGCGGATTCTTGGCCTCAGTCCTTGGCGCGCTCGACGTAGGAGCCATCTTCCGTCTGAACGATGACGCGGACCCCCGGCGATATATGCGGCGGCACCATCACCCGCGCGCCGTTCGAGAGTTTCGCGGGCTTATAGGAAGACGATGCGGTTTGCCCTTTCATGGCAGGCTCGGTCGCGACGACTTCAAGCGTCACCCGCGCGGGCAGTTGAATTCCGACGGGGATGCCGTTGAAAATCGACAGCACGCAGGTCATGCCTTCCTGCAAATAGATCGCCTGGTCTCCAATAACCTCGGCGGGCACCACGATCTGATCGTAGGTGGCCGTATTCATGAAGGTGAAGCCATTCGAGTCCCTGTAGAGGTAACTGAAATTCGAGTCTTCGACATAGGCGCGTTCGACCTGCTCGGTCGTTTTGTAGCGTTCGGTCGTTTTGACGCCGTCCGAAAGTCGCCGCATGTCGATTTAAGTCGTTGGCGTGCCCTTGCCGGGATGAAAGCTTTCCGCGGTCAAAACGACATAAAGCTGGCCGTCCTCCCTCTCAATAATATTGCCTTTGCGGATTGAACTCGCGATAACTTTCACTGGCTTTCCTTTATACCGAGATATGTCCGGAGAGCCAGGGGGCAAAGGCGCCGGGGCTTGCACATCGACTCCGGGCGGCACAATAGCCATGTTCCGGCTTTTCACCAGAACATTTGCGTGCGAAGGGCTCCCCGGTTCGCCCTAAGGAAATGCATCAAGGAACAACTTGTAAGCCCTTCCGTGCCGCATTTTTCAGCGAAATGGCAGCAATGAGCATGCCCGCGCCCGCACGATCGCCCTGGTGGCAGCCGCGTGTTCACCGCGACCGGCGGCCTTTCCTCATGGGCCGCGCCAGGATGGCTGAAGCCGCGCGTGCTTTTTTTTCGGCGCAATCCTTTGTCGAAGTCGATACGGCGATTCTCCAGGTATCGCCCGGGAACGAAGCCCACATCAGCGCTTTCGCCACCTCGATTTTGGATGACACCGGAGCCAATTCAAGGCTTTATCTGCATTCCTCCCCGGAATTCGCGGAGAAAAAACTGCTCGCCGCCGGCGAACGGCGCATTTTTTCCTTTGCGCACGTGTTTAGGAACCGCGAACGGGGGCGACTCCACCATCCTGAATTTACCATGCTCGAATGGTATCGCGCGGGCGAGTCTTACCTGAGATTGATCGAGGATTGCATGGGTCTCCTCGCCCGCGCCGTCGCCGCCACGGGCAGACGCGACCTACGCTTTGGCGGCCATGTTGCCGATCCATTCGAGGAGCCTGAGATCTTGACCGTGGCCGAGGCATTCGACCGCTATGCCAGTATCGATCTTCTGGCCACGCTCAAGGGGTCCGAACCCGACCGCGAGGCGCTGGCGGCCGACGCCCGCAATCACGGAATCAGAACCATTGCGGACGACAGCTGGTCTGATATTTTCAGCAAGATCTTAGCGGCGAAGATCGAGCCGCAACTCGGACATGGCCGCCCGGCGATCCTCATGGACTATCCAGCGAGCGAGGCTGCGCTCGCCAAATTGCAGGACGACCCGCGCTTCGCCGAGCGGTTCGAACTTTACGCGTGCGGCGTCGAACTCGCCAATGGATTCGGCGAGTTGACCGATGCCGGCGTGCAGCGGCAGCGATTCGAAACGGAAATGGCCGAGCGGCTCAGGATCTATGGCGAAGCCTATCCTATCGACGAGGATTTCTTGCAGGCTCTCGCGATCATGCCCGAAGCCAGTGGCATAGCGCTTGGATTCGACAGGCTGGCGATGCTCGCGACCGGAGCGTCGCATATCGAGCAAGTGGTATGGACGCCGGTTCAGCAAGGCACGCCCGGCAGATGAAGAATCCTCCGGCAACCTTGCGCAGCACCGCCGATCTGATCGGAGCCGGTCTCGTGCCGGAGGCAAACAGGGAGGCGGTCGAGCGGGTTGCCGCAGCCTACGCCATTGGAATCACCGGCACGGTTGCGGGCCTGATCGACTCCACCGATGCCAGCGACCCAATTGCTCGCCAATTTGTCCCAGACCTGGCGGAACTCGCCCAGCGGCCCGACGAAATGGAGGATCCGACCGGCGATCTCGCATTCAGCCCGGTCGAAGGCATTGTCCACCGCTACCCAGATCGCGCGCTGTTAAAATTGCTCCACGTCTGCCCGCTCTATTGCCGGTTCTGCTTTCGCCGCGCGGTCGTTGGGCCAAGCAGTCCGGCTGATCTTGCGCCGGAGGCACTCGCCGCCGCGATGGGCTATATCGCGGATCAGCCCGAGATCTGGGAAGTAATCCTCACCGGCGGTGATCCGCTGATCATGTCGCCGCGAAGGCTCGCGGACATCATGGCCAGGCTCAAAGCCATTGGCCATGTGAAAGTCATTCGCCTGCATACGCGTGTTCCGGTCGCCGATCCCTTGCGGGTCACGGCGGACCTTGCCGGTGCTTTGCTTTCCTCCGGCAAGACCGTCTATGTGGCCTTGCATGCCAATCATCCGCGCGAGATGTCCGGAGCGGCGCGCGCGGCCTGCGCAAAGTTTATCGACGCGGGCATCCCAATGTTGAGCCAGAGCGTGCTCCTTGCCGGAGTGAACGATGATATCGAAACGCTGGCAGAGCTCATGCGCGCCTTCGTGGAGGCGCGCATAAAACCCTATTATCTGCACCAGCTCGATCGGGCGCCGGGAACCGGGCATTTTTGGGTGCCGATCGCAAGAGGCCAGGACTTGATGCGGCAGTTGCGCGGCCGCGTGTCGGGCCTTTGCCAGCCCCATTACATGTTGGATATTCCGGGCGGCCACGGCAAGTCACCAATTGGCCCGAATTATCTCACAGAATTATCGCCTGGCGAAACCTACGAGGTCACCGATTACCAGGGCCGGCCGCATGTCTACCCACCGCAAGAACCACCTTAAGAAGCATGGGTTGCCTTTGGACCATGATTCGCGAAAACCGATTTTGTACCTCACCGCGCGCGACACTCGGGAGAAGCCTTGCTAAAATATCTTGTCTGTCTGATCGGCGTTGTCGCGCTCATCGCGGCAGTGCCCGCGCGTGGAGAGACTCCCGCGAAACAGGCGCCGGTCCAAAAACAGGACAAGGCACACGGCCCCGCGCAAAAACTGCCGCCGGTCGCTGGCCAGACGTCGCAGCCAGCGGGCCCGCCAGCTCCTCCACGGCCCGCGCCGCCCGAGCAGGCGCCGATCGGGCCGGCCCTCGACAAACTCAGCGCGTCTCTCAAGCGAATCGAGACGAGCTTAGAGCGTCATGATCTGACCGATGCCGATCTCCAGGCCTTGCGTCAGCAGATCGATCCGATTTCGGAGGGTGTAGCGGGTGCGCTCGACCGATTGACGCCGCTCCTCGCCGGGATCAAGGCGCGCCTCGACCAGCTCGGTCCGAAACCGGACGATTCCGCGCCGCCCGAAAGCCCGGCGGTGACGGCCGAGCGCGCCGACCAGCAAAAGCTCTATAACGACAGCGACGAGCTTTCGAAACGCGCCCGCCTGCTCGCGGTCGAGGGGGACCAGACCGGTGCGACTATCACGGCGCGGCGCCGCACCTTGTTCACGCGCTCGCTGTTCGCGCGGGCGACGAGCATAGCGAACCCCGCGCTCTGGGTCGACGTCTGGCACGAAGCGCCGCGTGACGCGGCCGCCATAAAAGCCGTTTTCCGCGAATGGATCGGCGGCATCAACAACCGGCTCGACGGCCAGCGTACGCCGTTAATTTGGGGCGCCGTGGCCCTGACCCTTTTGCTGTGTCTTCCGCGCTCGCGGCTGGCCCGGCGCGTGCTCGAGCGCAGTCCGGCGATCCCGGAGCCTAGCCGTTTTCAGAAGATTTTCGGGGCTTGGTGGGTCGCCCTCGCCGTCGCTGTTCCCGCCGTCGCGATGATTTTGATCATCGGCCTTGTATTGCAAACGTTCGATCTCGCCAATGCGCGGTTGCAACCTTTCCTGCAGGCGTGCGGCGGGGCGGTGGTCCGCATCGCCGCGGCGGCAGGAATAGCAGGAGGCCTGTTTGCTCTCGCAGGTCCCAAATGGCGTCTGCCCAAGCTCGGCGATTCGATAGCTGAAGGCGTCGTTCGGGCCGCGATCGGCCTTGCCTGCATCGTCTCGGTCACCCGTCTTTTTGAGGCACTCAATGATGTTGTCGGCGCCTCCTTACCGGTGGCCGTCGCGATGCGCGGGCTTGCCGCCATGATCGCGGCAATCATGCTCGGCATTGAGCTGTGGCGCTTCGGCGGCGGCGCCAGTGCCGACGATTGCCTCGGCCCAGCGGTTGCCAAGCAGCGGGACTGGTTCGACCTCCTGCGCGCCGCTGCCTGGGCGGTGACCTTCGCCATCGCCGTCTCGGTTTTGACCGGCTACGCCGCGTTTGGCAGCTTCCTGACCGACCAATTGTTCTGGGCCGGCACGGTCGCCTGCGTCTTGTACATGTCGGTCGTTCTCGTCGAGGAAGCGATCGGCGCGGGCGTCACGCCCAGCGCGCGCCTTGGGCGGCGGCTCGTTACCAGCATCGGCGTCCGTCGCAACTCGATTGAGCTTGTAGGGGTCCTTTTTTCGGGCGTGATTAGGCTTGTCCTTTTCGTCGTCGCGGCCGTTCTCGTGGTGGCGCCTTGGGGGCTCCAGTCGAGCGACGTTTCGATCAATTTTGGCGCCGCTTTTTTTGGCTTCAAAGTCGGCGATGTCAGGATTTCGCCGTTCAGCATCATCATCGCCATCGGCATATTTACGCTGGCCTTCGCGGCGTTTCATGCGGTGCTGCAATGGATGGACTCAAAGCTGCTGCCGCGGATGAACTTCGACCTCGGCCTGCGCAATTCGATCCGCACCAGTCTCGGCTATGTCGGTTTCCTCGTCGCGGCCGGCCTCGCGCTCAGCTATCTGGGATTGAATTTCGAAAAGCTCGCGATTGTCGCTGGCGCTCTATCGGTCGGCATCGGTTTCGGCCTGCAGTCGATCGTCAACAATTTCGTCTCTGGCTTGATCTTATTATGGGAGCGCGCGGTGAGAGTCGGCGATTGGATCGTGGTTGGCGGCGATCAAGGCTTCGTGCGCCGGATCAACGTCCGCGCGACTGAAATCGAAACTTTCGATCGCGCCCAAGTCATCATACCGAATTCGAGCCTCATCACCGGCGTTGTCACCAACCTTGTGCGCAACGACCGGAGCGGACGGATCGTCATTCCCCTGACGGTCGCGGGCTCCGCCGATCCAGACAAAGTTCGCGAGGTGCTTTGGTCCGTCGCCAAGGCAAACCAGCTTGTCTTGACCATGCCTACGCCGCAAGTTCTGTTTACCGGCATGTCGGCCAGTGCGCTCAACTTCGAACTCCGCGCCTACGTTGGCGATGTGGAAACCATGTTCCGCATTAAAAGCGATTTGCATTTCGCTATCTTCAAGCGGTTTAAGGAGGAGAAATTCTTTGATGCGCAGGAACCGAATACCACGAAGTTAGAGATCGCCGGGTCCGAGAACCTCGGTAACTTGTCAATCCCAGGGAGCGATGTCGCCGCCTTGGTTCAGCCAAAGCGCGGGGCCGCGCGATGATGAACCGCCGCCGGTGCGATTGATGCGCCTTTGCGCGGCGGCAATACGTCATGATGTGATCTGCCGGTCCTGCGATTACGTCGACGGATTAGAGTTCGCGGCGAAGGCATGGTCGGGGGGGGTGGCGTCAGTTGCAAGAGTATCTTGCGCCAGCCAGAGCGGCGAAGTTCACCATAATCTTTACTTGACTATGACCGCCCAGGTACGGATCTTAATCAAGGACACCGCGCAGCATTGGCCACCCAATCGCCACTGATCCATCGTATGCCTTCGCGCCGCGTCAAAATCATATTTCACATTGGTCTCGAGAAGACCGGCACGACGTCTTTTCAGCGATTTTGTACTCGAAATGCACGGCATTTTATAAAGTACAACGTATTATACCCAAAGCGATCTTCGGCATTTTACGCGCTGAACCATGCTCCATTGACGGCAAGTTATCTTCAATCGGAAAGTCAGGAAGATTTTTATCTTCGCTCCGCTCTCCCAAAGACCGAGATGGTGAAATCCCTTAAGAGAGAAATCGAGGTTTCCGGAGCCGAGAAAGTGATCATTAGTTCGGAACATCTATCTTCCCGCTTCCGCGCTCCTCATATCCAAAATCTTGTTGAAGATTTCAAGGAATATGAGTGCCACGTCGTTGTAGCATTGCGCGATCACTTGTCTCGGCTTTTTTCGTCGTACTCCACGCGCGTGATGAGCGGTTCTGATCAAACGCTCGACGAATATGCAGAGATGGTTTTGATGCCAGATAATCTCTACATGAGGTATGCCGATACATTAAGTTTCTGGAATGATTCATTTGGAATCTATAATGTATTTGTAATTTATTACGATGAATCACAAGATGTCATAGATCCTATTCTATCGAAAATTGGCCTGCCGCATCTCAAAAATAAATTTACGGATGGCCACAAATGCAACGCATCTTTGGATGCATATGCTACGGAGGCGTTGAGGCTAATCAATATAGCTAATCGGAGCGAGAGTGCATTTAGAAGTAAAATGGCGTATCTTGAATTCGTGAAGCTTCAGTACGTAAGGTCAGTTCTGAGAAAAAAATTGAAGGATAACAGTAATAGCTCAAGTTGGAGGTTGAGTTAGACAAATCGGGAACGATTGCTCGACATAGCAGAGGCTGACGCGCTTTGGTTAGCCAAGAACTTCCCGACCCCTGTTAGCTTAATAAAGCCACGAATTTTTCTGGAAGCCGCTGCGGAGGAATTCCAAGAGGATGTCGCAAAGCTTTTGGCTAAAATTTTGACACAAACGATTTGCGCTCGATGGAGCCCCTATCGTTTTAACATGCGGTCACGTGCCGCTTTATTTTTTATTTTGGAAAAGTTGCGAAGCATCAGGCGGCGTTAATGCCGTCTCCTGAAAGCCGCGCCCACCCGCAAGCGAAGCGCCGGCCATCTCCGGCGCGCCAAACGCAGTGCGGCGCGCGCCCCGCCCCTGCCGCCAACTGGCCTGGTTCTCCGTCGAATTGCCGTTTGTTGTTGCGCAGATGACAATGCGTCACCTCGGTTACATCCCAATCTCGCGCTGAACCGAGGACATTACGGCGGCCGTGTTCGAATAACCGCGCCGCCATGCGGATGATCGATATGATTGGGGGGACGTCTTGTCCCGCCATACGGAGCCCAGGAAGGACGAGCTGCTGCTGCTTTCGAACTCTGCGCAAGACGCCAGCCAAAAATCCTAACGCCCGCTTTCCTCGCGAGCCAGATTGGAAAACCGGGTCATCTCGGCCTCGAATGCGAGTTCAATGGTTCCTGTCGGGCCGTGCCGCTGTTTGCCAATGATGATTTCGGCCTTGCCATGCGCCTTTTCCTGGGCGGCCTGCCAGGCGATGAACTCGTCGGTTCCCGCGCGAGGCTCTCGGCCGTTCAAATAATATTCCTCGCGAAACACGAAGAGAACAACATCGGCATCTTGTTCGATCGAGCCAGATTCACGCAAATCGGAAAGCTGCGGGCGCTTGTCGTCGCGGCTTTCCACTTGCCGTGAGAGTTGCGAAAGAGCGATCACCGGAACGTTCAAGTCCTTGGCCAGCGCCTTGAGGCCGGTGGTGATTTCGGTCACTTCCTGCACGCGCGAGTTGCTCCGCGTCTTCGAGCCGCCGAGCAATTGCAAATAATCGATCACGAGGACATCGAGGCCGCGCTGACGTTTGAGCCGCCGCGCCCGCGCCGCCAATTGGGCGATCGAAAGCCCGCCGCTCTGGTCGATATAGAAAGGTAGCATCTGAATTTGCCGGGCGGCCTGGGCGATCCGATGAAATTCCGGCTCGCCGATGTCGCCTCTGCGAATCTTGGAGGAAGGAACGGCGGCCTGCTCGGCGATGATGCGGGTCGCCAATTGCTCGGCCGACATTTCGAGCGAGAAAAAACCGACGATGCCGCCATTGACGGTTTCCCTGGTACCGTCGGGTTTGGGCTTGTCCTCGTGAGAACTGGCGATGTTGAAGGCGATGTTGGTCGCAAGCGCGGTCTTGCCCATTCCGGGACGCCCGGCGACAATCACAAGATCGGACGGCTGCAGGCCGCCCATATAGCGATCGAGATCGGCGAGGCCCGTCGCGATCCCCGACAAGCGTCCGTCGCGCTCGAAACCTTTTGCCGCCATATCGACGGCGGTCGTCAAGGCATCTGAAAAGCGCTGAAAGCCGCCCTCGTAGCGGCCGGTCTCTGCAATCGAATAGAGCTTGCGCTCGGCGTCCTCGATTTGTTCGCGCGGCGAGGAATTAACCGGCGCGTCGTAGGCCGCGTTGACGATATCCTCGCCGATGAGGATGAGGTCGCGGCGAAGAGCGAGATCGTGGATGGTGCGGCCATAATCCTCGGCGTTGATGACAGTGGTAGCTTCCGCCGCCAGGCGGGCGAGATATTGCGGCACGGTGACGCCGCCAAGATCATGTTCGCCAAGAAACGTTTTTAGGGTGATCGGCGAAGCGAGTTTTCCCGCGCGGATCAATTGCCCGGCGACATCGAAAATCCGCCGGTGAACTTCCTCGGAAAAATACTCTGGTTTCAGGAAATCCGAGACCCGGTCAAAGGCGTCATTATTGACGAGAATCGCGCCAAGGAGCGCCTGTTCCGCCTCGATATTATGCGGCGCCAACCGAAACGTCGGATCTGGTCCGCCCGCCAGGCGGACTCTTTCGGCGAGATTTTCGAGTGCTGGCATAGCATTCCCCGGCCTGCGCAAGGCCTAGCGCTTGTCGCAAAAGCTTGCACAGAACCGGGAGCCCTCACCCTGAGGAAACCCGAAGGGCTATCTCGAAGGCGGAGGGCGCCCGGGAACCGCGCGGCGCATTCTTCGAGATCCCCGCTTTGTGGGCTCCTCAGGATGAGGGCGGGGCTCTTGAGAAAGGTTCTTATGCAAAAGCAGCGAATCAGTTCGTGACCATTTCTTTGTGCCACGCCGGTGCGGCAAAAATGAGCGGATTTTGATCTGGCGGCGCTGGCACCCGCTATCCACATGCGCCAGAAATTTCCAGAAAAATGGCTGGACAGGGCGCGCTCTTAGGTTCTCTTAAGAACTTGAGAGCGGGCCTCATGCGATTTTTTGCCCGCCGAGAAAAAAACTCACATAGCTTAAAACTCAGCGCGGCGATCACAGCGGAATATTGCCGTGCTTCTTCCACGGATTCTCGAGGTACTTGTTGCGCAGCATGGCGAGCGCTCGCGCGACGCGCTTTCGCGTTTCGCGCGGCATGATGATGTCGTCGATATAGCCGCGTTCAGCCGCCACGAAAGGCGATAGAAAGCGCTCGTCGTATTCGTGCGCGCGTGCTGCGATTTTTTCCGCGTCGCCGATGTCGGCGCGGAAGATGATCTCGACCGCGCCCGTAGCACCCATGACCGCGATTTCGGCACCCGGCCAGGCGTAATTCACGTCGCCGCGCAGATGTTTCGAGGCCATCACGTCATAGGCGCCGCCAAATGCCTTGCGCGTGATGACGGTCACCTTCGGCACCGTCGCCTCGCCGTAGGCAAAGAGGAGCTTCGCGCCATTTTTGATGAGGCCGCCATATTCCTGCGCAATGCCGGGAAGAAATCCCGGCACGTCCACGAAGGTCACGATCGGAATATTGAAACAATCGCAGAAACGGACGAAGCGAGCGGCCTTGCGCGAGGCGTCGGAGTCAAGCGTGCCGGCGAGGACCATGGGCTGATTGGCGACAATGCCAATCGTGCGCCCTTCGATGCGGCCAAAGCCGATCACGATATTGCGCGCATAAGCTTCCTGGATCTCGAAGAAATCCCCTTCATCCGCGATCTTGGCGATGAGTTCCTTGATGTCGTAGGACTTTGCCGGGTCTTCCGGCGCGAGCGAGTCGAGCGAAGCCTCGCAGCGCTCCGGATCGTCGAAGCTCGGCCATTCCGGAACGCCGCTGGTGTTCGATGATGGCAAGAAGTCGACAAGCCGCCGCATTTGCAGCAAAGCCTCGACGTCGTTTTCATAGGCACCGTCGGCCACTGCGCTTTTGACCGTATGCACGGATGCTCCGCCGAGATTGTCGGCGCTCACCGTCTCGTTGGTCACCGCCCTCACCACGCCGGGGCCGGTCACGAACATATAGCTCGTGTCCTTGACCATGAAGATGAAATCGGTAAGCGCCGGGGAGTAGACATCGCCGCCCGCGCACGGACCCATGATGAGGGAAACCTGGGGGATCACCCCGGACGCCAGGACGTTGCGCTGGAAAACCTCGCCGTAGCCAGCGAGTGCGGCGACACCCTCCTGGATGCGGGCGCCGCCGGAATCGAAAAGCCCGATGAGCGGCGCGCGGCTGTTGAGAGCCATGTCCTGCAGCTTGGCGATCTTTTGCGCGTGCGCCTCGGAAAGCGAACCCCCGAAAACGGTAAAATCCTTGGCATAGATGAAGGCCGCGCGGCCGTTGATGGTGCCGGAGCCGGTGATAACACCATCTCCCGGCGCGCGGCGTTGATCCATGCCGAAGTCCGTCGCGCGGTGTTCAACGAACATCCCGAATTCCTCGAACGAACCAGGGTCGGCCAGAAGCTCGATTCGTTCCCGCGCGGTGAGCTTTCCGCGCTCGTGCTGGGCATCGATCCGCTTTGGTCCGCCGCCGAGAAGGGCACGCGCGCGGCGCTCCGCGAGGCGTTCGAGACTGGGTTTCACTGGCCATCTTCCTGTTTGCCGGCCGCAGTGCCCATGCTTGGGAAAGTCCTGCCGTCACTTTGCGAAAACGCGTGCTCTTTCATGCTCCACCGCCATGGACGGTCTGAAACAAGCGTGCCGCCGCTTCCATCTCGCGCCATTGCCACGCCCGGCGTTGCAGGGCTTCCGCATCCTCGCCCCAGGCGCGCATTTCAAAGTCCTCGTCAACATGGGCGGCTATCCAGGCCTCAGCGGGCGTCACCTCGCCATGCGCCAGGGCGAGCGCGAGCAAGACCGAGCCGGTGAGCGTTGCCATCACATGCAGCGCGGCCAGCGCGAAAGGTGCGGCTTGGCCGCTGTTCGCGATGCGCTTTACAGCCTCTCTCACCGCCGCGCGGGCTGGTTCCGGCTGTTCGACGAACACCACCTCTTCGGTGCAAACGAAACAGGCGCCGAGTTTTTCGCGCGCGAAGGCCAGGATCGGATCCCAGGCGGCGGATTGCGCCTCCACCAGCGTCCTTGGCAAGGCGGCCCGATAACAGACGAGGTCCGCCCTGGCATACCTCGCGATCTCATCCGCCGTGGCGTCGAGCCGGCACGCTACTACGTCAGTCGCGGAATTAACGATGCGCGTCAATGGCATGGCCGCTGGATCGATCGCTTCGCCCTGCGCTAACCATTCGTCCGCCAGCGCTCGTGCCGCCGCCGTGCAGGGCAGCGCCAAATGATTTCCCCCCGGCGACTTGGCTGCGCGGCCGTCCAATGAAAGGAGGCAGGCGCCATCCCGCTGTAGCACCGTCAACTCCTTGTAAAAGCGCCGTGGCAGGGTCTTGCTCAGATCGCGCCTTGCCCCGGGGATGGGATCGGCCGGCCGGGCGAAGGGTTGGTCTAGTGGTGCCTCAGGCGGGATTTTTTCCTGCATCGGTTTGCCGTTGCACGGGTTAGGCGGAGGTGTCCCGCCCCTCGCCGAACAGCCGCTAGACATACTTATGACGCCAGGCGATTGTGCCGCCACGCGTCAATGGCCGCCCCGTTTGACGAATGATTCTTTCTATAATCGCGACAATTTCCGCTGGGCGGCCGCGTTTCTGGCGCCGCTCGCGCGGAACGTAGAATTGTTTCCTTTGAGTGCGCCACTTAGATGACCCACAGTGTGTCAGACTGATCGCACCTGTTCCGTCCTCCAGTTCCTCGTATATTTGAATAAATCGCTCCAGCTCCGAGACATAGCGCTTACACTCGGCGAGTTGTTTTATTGCATTTTCAATGGCATTGGACACGTGAATCCTCCCTGCTTTTGCCACAAGGTTTCTAGCACGACTGGCCAACCAAGCCAATGACGGCATTGAATTGTCGCGCCGTAAGGTCCAAATTGAGGCCTACAAAAGGGTACGATCCGAGCCATCTGGCCAGCGGTCCAGTGCGCCGTACAAGTGTGGTTCTCTGCGATGAATTCTTCTGAACTATAACCTCAGATGCAGGCGCAACAATAAATGCTCAAGCGTCTTTCATAACGAGGGCCGCCGCATCTACATGCCGAAGATGAGGATGCGTAACGATCATCCTGGAATAAGTCGGAAAGCTGCCCCGTGGCCGCCTGATCCGGCGACATTTCCAATTCGTCGCCCATAATAACCTGGTTTGTGCAATTGCTCTCGCAATAGCATTCTCTGCGCTTCCCCTCCTGACGCACCGCCCTCAGGTCCGGTCACGCTGTGGGAGCCAGGCTGTTTGTGCCTCGTGTCGTCGTGATTTCCAGCCGGCGGCGGATCGCCCTGGTCCGGCATTTAAAAATCATTTTCGTTCGAGATCGTCGAGTAGCGGCACAAAATTCCCTGACGAGCCGGGAGCGGAAGTCGCATCCGCGTAAAATAAGCAAATCAGCATTAAGGCCGGTTCTGCCGCAAAGCTTGCGGCAGCCTTGCAATCCAAAGGCGAAGGCATAATAATGTCCAATTCCAAGTGAAATTACAGGTATTACAGGATTGTGATGTGAAAAAAGCCATCTCCCCGCATTTGCGCAGGCTCGAATCGGAGGCGATCTTCATCATGCGCGAGGTGGCCGCGGAGTTCGCGCGCCCGGTGATGCTCTATTCCATCGGCAAGGATTCGAGCGCGATGCTGCACCTCGCGCAGAAAGCCTTCTTCCCGTCGAAACCGCCGTTTCCGTTGCTTCATATCGATACCACTTGGAAATTTCGCGAAATGATCGCTTTTCGCGACCAGGCCGCGAAACAGGCCGGGATGGAACTTCTCGTTCACATCAACAAGGATGGCCTGACGCGCGGCATTTCGCCGATCGCCTCGGGGTCCTCCGTGCATACCCAGGTGATGAAGACCGAAGGGCTGCGCCAGGCCCTCGATCTTTGGCATTTCGACGCGGCGTTTGGGGGTGCCAGGCGTGACGAGGAGAAAAGCCGGGCCAAGGAAAGGATTTTTTCGCACCGCTCCGCCGCCCATGCCTGGGATCCGCGCAACCAACGGCCCGAACTCTGGCAGTTGTTCAACACTAGGATAAAACCAGGCGAATCGATGCGGGTGTTTCCACTGTCCAACTGGACCGAGCTCGATGTCTGGGACTATGTTCTGGCCGAGGAAATTCCCGTCGTGCCGCTCTATCTTGCCAAGGAGCGTCCCGTCGTCGAGCGCGATGGCGCGCTGATTATGGTCGATGACGAACGGCTGCCGCTGCGCAAGGGCGAAGTTCCGCGCATGGAGCGAATTCGTTTTCGCACGCTCGGCTGCTACCCCCTGACCGGGGCGATCCGCTCGCGAGCCGCGACATTGCCCGAAATGATCGCTGAAATGCGCGCCTCAAGAATATCGGAGCGGGAGGGCCGTCTGATCGATCATGACGAATCCGGCTCGATGGAAAAGAAAAAGCGCGAGGGCTATTTCTGATGCTCGACGCGGCGCAAATAGATCCGCTGTCCCTTCTCATGACGCCCGCGCGTCCTGCGCTTAGATTGCTCACTTGCGGCTCGGTCGATGACGGTAAGTCGACGCTGATCGGCCGCCTGCTCTACGAGCAGAGCCTCATTCTCGACGATCAGCTCGCGGCGCTCGAGCGCGATTCCCGAAGACACGGCACCGATGCCGATAATATCGACTTCGCGCTGCTCGTGGACGGGCTCGAGGCCGAGCGCGAACAGGGGATCACGATCGATGTCGCCTACCGCTATGTTTCGACCAAGAAACGTTCCTTCATCATCGCCGATACCCCCGGCCACGAGCAATATACCCGTAACATGGCGACCGGCGCGTCCGGCGCCGATCTCGCGATTCTGCTCATCGACGCGCGCAAGGGCCTCTTGACCCAGACCTGCCGGCATGCCGCGATCGTGTCGCTGATCGGCATTAGGCATGTGGTGCTTGCCGTCAACAAGATCGATTTGACCTGCTTCGGCGAGGCGGGCTTCGCCAAAATCGCGGCCGATTTCAGACGGTTCGCCGCCGCGCTCGGTTTCAAAACGATCATGCCCATTCCGGTTTCGGCGCGCCATGGCGACAATATTTCAAGGGAGAGCGCCAATACGCCTTGGTACCGCGGCCCGGCCCTACTCGATTATCTTGAGACCATCGATGTCATGGAAGACGTGGCGGCCCGGCCCTTTCGCTTCGCGGTCCAATGGGTCAATCGACCCCATCTCGATTTTCGCGGTTTTTCGGGGACCGTCGCGAGCGGAACGCTACGTGCCGGCGACGAAACCGCCGTCGCGGGTTCCGGCCGCCTCTCGCGAGTTGCGCGCATCGTCACCGCCGATGGCGATCTTCAAAGTGCCACGGCCGGCGATGCCGTCACCCTCGTTCTGGCCGATGAGCTCGATATCGCGCGCGGCGATATTTTGTGCGATCCGAAAAACCGGCCCGAGGTCTCCGACCAGTTCGCCGCGCATCTCATTTGGATGGGCGATGGCAAACTCTTGCCTGGCCGCTCCTATCTCATGAAGGCGGGAACCAGGACCATTCCCGTTTCAGTGACCGGGCTCAAGCATCGTCTCGACGTCAATACGCTTGGTGAACTCGCAGCGAAAACCTTGAGTCTCAACGAAGTCGGCTTTTGCAATCTCGCCACGACCATGCCGGTCGCCTTCGACCCATACAAGGAAAATCACACGACCGGCGCCTTCATTCTGATCGATCGAACCACCAACGCCACGGCGGCGGCGGGGCTGATCGCTTTCGGGCTTCGCCGCGCGACGAACATTCATCCCCAGGGCCTCGCCGTCGCCAAGCAAGATCACGCCCGGATCAAGCATCACCAACCCGCCGTTTTGTGGTTCACCGGCCTCTCCGGCTCGGGCAAATCGACCATCGCCAACCTTGTCGAATCCCGGCTTCACGCGCATGGCGTCCATACCATCATGCTCGATGGCGACAATGTGCGGCATGGGCTCAACAAGGATCTGGGGTTCTCCGAGGCCGACAGAGTCGAAAACATCCGCCGCATTGGCGAAGTCGCAAAGCTCATGACACAAGCTGGGCTGATCGTGCTTTGCTCTTTCATTTCACCCTTCCGGGCCGAGCGGCGGATGGTGCGCGAATTGCTCGACAGACTTGAATTCATCGAAATTTTCGTCGCTACGCCACTTGCGGATTGCATCGCGCGCGATCCGAAGGGCCTCTACAAAAGGGCGATTGCCGGAGAGATCAAGAATTTTACCGGCATCGATCAGGGTTATGAGCCGCCAGAAGCGCCCGAGCTTATCGTCGGGCTCGACAAACAAACTGCCGGGCAGGCGGCGGCGCAAATCATCGCGCTGCTCACCACACGCGGCCTCATCGAGCATATCGACGATCTCGCCGCCGATTGGTCGATTTGAGGCTTCGAGAGGCAAAGGACAATCTTGCGGGCGGCTCCGAGATTGAGAGCGGCGTGTTGTGGGGGTTTGGCAAAGGTCTTCCCGCACATGACCCCACGGTTCTCCCTTCCGCCTTCGACTCATGTTCCAGCTTGCTTCCCATTAACGTCCTATGAATCCCCCTCCGGGCGCCTTGACGCGAGCCGCCCTGAAGACTAGTTGAGTTAGCGAAAACCTAGGGGATCCCCGGCAAGGGGCTGAGAGGCTGGTGGCGCTTGAAAGCGGCCCGGCGACCCTTCGAACCTGATCCAGCTTGTACTGGCGTAGGGATGGTCACGCGATGTTCCCTCCAAAACCCCCCGTTCGCGCCACTTTTGCTTGGCCGCGGCGACATGCAAAGCTGTAAAACCGTGCGCATTCGAATCATCGGCGCTGGCGTCGCGGGCTTGACCGTCACATTCGAGTTTGCCCGCGCGGGTTGCGATGCCGAACTCGTCGAATGCCGCGAGGGTCCGGGTCTCGGCTGTTCTTATCTCGCGGGTGGCATGCTGGCGCCCTGGTGCGAGGCCGAGAGCGCGGAAAAGCTCGTCCTCGATCTCGGCATCGAGTTGCTCCAGTTTTGGATTGAAAGCGTGCCGGTCGCGACGCGCCAAGGAACGCTCGTCGTCGCCCCCGCGCGGGACAGACCCGAACTCATCCGCTTTGCCCGCCGCAGTAGCGGATATGAACACATTGACGCGGGGCGGATCGCGGCGCTTGAACCCGATCTTGCAGGGCGCTTCGAAGAAGCCCTACTCTTTCCGGGCGAAGCGCACCTCGATCCCCGCGCGGCGGTGGCCGCGCTCGCCGCGCGCATCGCGAGCTTCGACAATGTCACGCTGCGCTATCGCGCCGCTGCGACGCAAGCGCGTGCCGATTGGACGATCGATTGCCGCGGCCTCGCGGCACGAGACGCGCTTCCCGATTTGCGCGGCGTCAAGGGCGAAATGCTGGTGCTTCGTACCCGCGAGGTGGCGCTTAGGCGGCCGGTGCGGCTCCTGCATCCGCGCCATCCTGCCTACATCGTGCCGCGCGGCGATGGACGCTTCATGATTGGGGCGACGATGATTGAAAACGAGGAGGCAGGCCGGATCACCGCGCGGGGCATGTTGGAATTGCTTGGCGCCGCCTATTGCCTGCATCCGGCTTTCGCCGAGGCGGAAATCGTCGAGACGGGAGCGGGCGTGCGGCCGGCGTTTCCCGACAATCTGCCAAAAATCCGCCGCGATGGACGCAAGCTTTACGTCAACGGGCTTTACCGGCATGGCTTTTTGCTGGCGCCCGCGCTCGCCCGAAGAGCTGTGCAAGCCGTGCTCGAAGACGCCTATTTTCCGGAGGTCATGGATGCGTATCCACGTCAACGGCAAACCGCTTGATGTCGCGGCGGCAACGCTCAGCGCGCTGTTGCGCGAGCTCGATTACGAAGACGGCGCCATCGCGACGGCGCTCAATCAGAATTTCGTCCGCAAGACCGATCGCAGCAAGACGCCATTGAAAGAGGGCGACGCGGTCGAGATTGTTGTGCCGCGTCAGGGAGGCTGACATCGAGGCTGGCATGGGCGGGGATCGCCTAACCCTTTACGGCGTCGAATTCTCCTCGCGGCTCCTGGCCGGAACCGCGCAATATCCCTCGCCCGCGATTCTTTCCCGCGCGATCGCGGCGGCCAAAGCCGGGGTCGTGACGGTATCTCTCAGGCGCGAATCCGGGGGCAGCCGCGCCGGCGAACGCTTCTGGTCGCTAATCCGCGAACTTGGCGTCCGGGTTCTGCCCAATACCGCCGGGTGCCGGAGCGTCAAGGAAGCGGTGACCACCGCGCAAATGGCGCGCGAGGTTTTCGACACGCCCTGGATAAAGCTCGAAGTCATCGGCGAGGAAGACAGCTTGCAGCCTGATGTCTTTGGTCTTGTCGAGGCGGCGTCCATACTTACGCGCGAAGGGTTTCAAGTTTTTCCCTATACCATCGAGGATCTCGTCGCGGCGGAAAAGCTTCTTGCGGCGGGCTGTGAGGTTTTGATGCCTTGGGGATCGCCGATCGGATCAGGACGCGGTCTCAATAATCCTTATGCGCTGAAATCGCTGCGCGCGCATTTTCCCAATGTGCCGCTGATCATCGATGCCGGGATCGGCGCGCCGTCGCACGCGGCGACGGCGATGGAGATGGGTTTTGACGCGGTCCTCTCGAACACCGCGATCGCCAAGGCCGGCGATCCTGTAAGAATGGCCCACGCCTTCGCGCTCGCGGTCGAAGCCGGGCGGATCGCGTATCGGGCCGATTTGATGCAAGCGCGGGATATGGCCGCGCCTTCGACGCCGGTGATCGGACGTGCTTTCGGCGATCTCGCGCGTGCTTGATCCATTCTATTTGATCGTCGACAGCGCGGCCTGGATCGGGCGGCTATTGCCTTGCGGCGTAAAGCTCGTGCAATTGCGGACCAAGGATAAGCCGGACGCAGCACTCCGCGCCGAAATCAACGAGGCCAAGGCGCTTTGCGAGCGCTACGGTGCCCAGCTCGTCGTCAATGATTATTGGCAACAAGCAACCGATGCGGGCTGCGATTACATCCATCTCGGCCAGGGCGATCTCGCGACGGCGGATTTGTCCGCGATCCGCCGCGCGGGGATAAAATTCGGCATCTCTACGCATGACGAAGCCGAGCTCTCGCGTGCTCTCGACGTAAGCCCGGATTATATCGCGCTTGGGCCCATCTATCCGACGATCCTGAAAGCCATGGCCTTCGCGCCGCAGGGGCTGCCACGCATAACGGAATGGAAGAAGAAAATCGGCAACATCCCCCTCGTTGCCATCGGCGGGATAACCTTAGAACGCGCGGCGGGGGTCCTTGAGGCCGGGGCGGATAGCGTGGCGGTTGTCAGTGATATATCTCGGAACGTCGATCCCGAACGACGCGCGCGGGATTGGGTCAAGGCCACGCGGGGGTTTGCCTAAATTCACAACTTGCAACAGAGATTTAATTCGAAAATTAAACAGATTCTCAGCACTGATGGCGCCGTTACACTTGAAAATTTTTGACTATCGACTTAGTTCTCGATTGGAACGCGACTGAGCATTCTCGCAACTTTTCAATTTTTCGTTCGCAATGGCCATCTTCCGTTCATCAAGCCAACCGTTGAAATTGGCGTGATGTCGTTTAAGGAGTTCCTCGGTTGCCGTTCGAATCTGTTGCGGAGTCATCCTCGTATGTAACTTCATAGACCCCTCCCTCCATTGATTCCAAAAATCATGATTCCAAAATTAAAGCTGTGAGAGCATCGTGTCCACCATCCGGAAAATTAAATTTCCAGAGTTGTTTTTTGGTTTCGTTGCGCCAATTGGAGCCGACTTAACAGACACACTGGCCGCATTTCGTTCCTATTTCACTGCTCAAAATTACAAGGTCATCGAGCTGAAAGTAACAGATATATTTCAGTTTTTCAAAAATTACTGCCCACCAATAGATGAGTTAAAACCAACTCCTCTAAATGAGCGTTACGAAACACATATACAATATGGAAATCAGCTAAGAGAAACTCTTGGTGACGACGTACTCGCTAGCTCTATAATCTACAGAATTAGCAACCGACGTGTGCGGCGCAACATAGCGATTGATGAAACATTTAGCAGAACAGCGTATTTGCTATCTCATTTTCAAAAGGAAGGAAGAACTCGATCTTCTACGGTCTATCTACGGACAACTTTTCTTTCAAGTTTCAGTCTATTCTCGTCGTGGCGCCCGGGTCGATTACCTTTCAAGGGGATTCGCGAACAGCCAAAATTCGGCTGCTGCTCAGAATTTTAGGGCCCACGCAGAAGCGATCTGCCAACGCGACGAGGACGAGTTCGATAAGCCGCACGGGCAACGAGTTGCGAAAATATTTCACGACGCCGATTTTATTGTAAGTCTCAATTCCTCGCAGCCCACTGTAAAAGAACAGGTCTACAAATTTTGCGACCTTATTTTTTCATCAAATGCGATTTCTCCAACGAGAATGGAATACGGGTTATTTCTCGCGAAAGCGGCAGCACTTCGTACCCTCGGTCTCTCGCGACAGGTTGGCGCCGCGATCTTTAGCGATAAAGGCGAAATTATCGATCTTGGAGCTAATGAAGTACCAAAAGCAGGAGGTGGAACTTATTGGCCGGACGCAGGAGCCGATGATCGCGATTATCGCCGCGGTTATGACTCCAATGACCAACGGAAACGTGAGATTCTTGGAGAGCTTATCTCAAGTTCGAAGTGTTCGAAAAGTGTGGAGGAAGCCCTTTCACAAAAAAATATTAGGGACTCCCAATTCATGGACGCACTTGAGTATGGGCGTGTTGTCCATGCTGAGATGTCGGCTATTTGTGACGCGGCGCGGATCGGACGCTCTACAAAGGGCGCAACGCTATACTGCACTACTTTCCCCTGCCACATGTGCGCAAAGCACATTGTCGCGTCTGGGATCGATCACGTAGTTTTCTTGGAGCCATACCCAAAAAGCCTAGCCTCGGAATTGCATAATGACTCGATCTTGATCGAGGGAGCTGATAGAGGAAAATATCAGGGTTTTCCATCCGTTAAATTTCAACATTTTTTTGGAATTACTCCCCTCCGGTATCGAGAGCTCTTTGAACGTGAAAATCGCAAAGATAGCTGCGGTCAATTTATCAAATTCGGTACGGGTGAGCCTGTGCCAATTTTAGACATCAAAGTACCTTTTTACACACAGCTAGAAGCAATGGTGCTCAAAGATGCCAGTGAAATCCTTGAAAGGGTGAGCGCTGAGCAGGAGGCCGCCGATCAAGCAAACGGAAAATGATATCCGCCGAGCACGCAATAATTGGAGCGCCGCCGCTCCGCCACAGCCTTTAGCCTAACATCTTGCCAGCGATAGCGCACAAGCTCGCAAATGCGAGGTTTTTCCATCCGCAAAAAACGTCTCAAGCCGGCATGTCGAGGAGGCCCGCCGTGCCATCCGCCGCGCCGAACAAAAGTTTGCCGCCCGCGTGGTCCCAGGCAAGCGCGGTAATAGCCCGTCCGCCCTCGGGCGCCACGCGCACCAAAATCTCGGCGCCATCGGGGATCCGGCAAAGCAACAAAAATCCGTCCTCATAGCCCTGCGCCACGATAAGCGATTTCGGGTGAAACGCGACGCAGGTGACTTTGGCGCCTCTCACGCCGCATTCGAGCGGGGCCTTGTTGATCGGCCCCTCCTTATCCTTGAACGGCCAAACAATCGCGGCATCCGCCCCCGAAGTCGCCAGCCAATGGCCATCGAAGGACCAGGACAGCGAGCGCGTTTTCGCCGGATAGCCGCTCATGCGCATGTCCTTTTTATCGGCGGCGCGCCAGGCATGCAGCGCGTTTTCCTGCATAGACGTAACGAGAAAGCGCCCGTCCGGGGACGCCGTTATGGAAAGATGGGAGCCTTTCCATTTGAATAGATCCGGCGGCACGGCGGCATTTGGAAACCATAAGGTCGCGCCATCGTAATGGGCGATCGCGATCCGGTAGCCTTTCGGCATGAAGGCGAGCCCGCGCACGCTCGACGGCGCGTTAAAGGTTTTTATGCCGCCGGCGGGATCGCGCGAGCGCACATTCTTACCGCTCGACCAAGCAATTGAGCCATCGTCACGCGCGGCAAGCGCATCGATCCATTTGCCTTTTTCCTCCGCGATTTCTTGGACAACGCCATCGGCCGAGACCGCCACCACCCGGCCATCATCTCCCCCGCTGAAGAATTTATCCCCGGCCGTGACGGCAACAAGAATGGTCGCACCGGGATTTGCCGCGAGGCGCTGTTCGGCCTCGGGCGTGGCGAGCAGTACGGTGCCGTCTTCGAGCGCGAGCGCTGGAACTTGTCCAAGAAAACCCGCCGCGGCGACCGGTGCGCCGGCGTCGAGCGGCGTGACATCGGCGGTTAGGGAGGCGGCGGCCATAATCTTATTCTTTGGCGATTGCACGTCCCGGCATCGCTTCACGCGTCACGCCACGCAGCCCAAAAAGCCCTTCGTAATCTCGTCTTTTTTCAAGTTGCGGCCGATGAAGACGAGCCGGCTCAGGCGTTTTTCTTGCGGTTTCCATTCACGCTGAAGATCGCCGTCGAGAAGCATATGCACGCCCTGAAATACAAAGCGCTTAGGCTCGTCCTTGAAGGCGAGTATGCCCTTCGCGCGCAGGATCAACGCGCCCTCCTTTTGCACATAGTTTTGCAGCCATGGCATGAATTTCTCCGGATCAATATCGCCCTCAATAGACAGAGACACCGATTGCATGTCTTCATCATGATAATGTTTTAGGCCGCGATGCTCATCCTCATGCTCATGCGCGTGCTCATGATCATGATCGTAGTCGCCATCGAGAAACTCCGGCTCGATTTCGAGGATGCGATCGAGGTCGAAGGCGTTGCGGCCTAGCACGGCCTCGAGAGCCACCGCGCAATTCACAGTCTTGTGCAGTTTCGCATAGGGGTTGATCGCGCGGATACGCGCTTCGATCTCGCTAACTTCATCCGCGCCAACAAGATCGGTCTTATTGAGGATAATCACATCGGCGAAGGCAATCTGGTTCTTGGCCTCCGGCGCGTCCTTGAGCCGCTCGCCGAGCCATTTGGCGTCGGCGACGGTGACGACCGCGTCGAGCCTAGCGGCATCGCGCACATCGGCATCGGCAAAAAAGGTCTGTGCCACGGGGGCAGGGTCGGCAAGGCCCGTCGTCTCGATGAGGATCGCGTCGAACTTGCCCCTGCGCTTCAGCAAGCCTTCGACAATGCGGATGAGATCGCCGCGCACCGTGCAGCAGATGCAGCCGTTGTTCATTTCGAACACTTCCTCGTCGGCGCCGACGACGAGATCGTTGTCGATGCCGATTTCGCCGAACTCATTAACGATGACAGCAAATTTCCGGCCGTGGTCCTCGGAAAGAATGCGGTTCAAAAGCGTCGTCTTGCCGGCGCCGAGATAGCCGGTGAGCACGGTAACGGGAATTTTTTCAGCCATGCGAAATTCCAGCAGCATGTCCTCCGTTCGCGCCGCGCCCCGTGCGGCGGCGGGCCTGGGCGGCGGGCCTGGGCGGCGGGCCTGGGCGGTCAGCCTCCTCGCAGCGCCTCCCGCACTCGGGCCTCCGCCTGCGACATCGGGTCGTCGCCCTTGGTGATCGCCTCGATCACGGCCCGGGTCGGGTACCCGGCGTCCTCCTCGGCCTGGAACTGGGCGGCGAAGTCGCCGCCAACAATCCGGCGGGCCTGCGCGGAGAACATGCCAGCCATCCCCTTGCGGTCGACGGCGAGGGTGCCGAGAAACCCCCCGTACTCGGCGACTAGCCCGTGCAAGGTTGCGGACCGGTAGAAGCCAACCTCGGCGAAGGTCTGGAACGTGCGCGACATCTCCCCCGACATGTACATCTCTAGAACGAGCGCCTCCGGCGGCAGCCCGTGGGCCACTCCGGTGTCGAACGCCAGCTGGATGGCCGTGCCCAAGTAGGGCCCGACCGTCTGCTCGATTAGCAAGTCGAGGTGGGCCTCCTGGGTGGCGCTGAGGCGCATGGCGCCCCGGGCCAGGGTGCCGCAAGCCAGGGCTAGGGCCAGGAGGCGGGCCTCGGCGGTCCCGCTGGCGTCCTGCTCGACGGACACGTAGCTGAAGAAGCCGAGGCCTTCGAGGAAGCGGGTGCGGACCTCCTCGCCCAACATTCGGGGAGCCAGCAGCAGCACGTCGATGTTGGCCGCCGGGGTCACGAGACCAAAGGCTAGCACGTACCCGGACCCGAAGCAGACGGCGGATCGCGGCCGGAGCTGGGGGGCGATATCGGACGCGTACACGTCCGGGATCACCTCGTCGGCTAGCAGCGTGTACACCACGTCGGCCCGCGCCACAGCGGTGGCGATGTCGGTCACGTGCATGCCGTCGCGGGCAGCGGCCAGCCGGTACTCGTCGTCGCGGTTGCCCACGACCACCGTCAGCCCGCTGTCGCGCAGGTTGAGGGCCATCGAGCGGCCGAGATTCCCGTAACCGAGGACGGCCACCGTTGCCCCGTCGAGGGCGGCCGGGTCGGCGTCGTCGCGGGTATGGAAGAGGCACTCTGCTGCCACGGGGAGCTCCTTGTTCGAGCCGGGCGGCACACCGTGTCGGAGCACGCGCCGCCTGTCAAGCGCCGGCCGGCGCAGCGGCGGGCCACTCAGCGTGCGACCCGCGGGCGTGCGGAAATGCCCCTTCGTTCGAACCGCGCACCCCAAACGCTAAATTGCTTTTAAGTTGCCGCGCGCGTCAAGTCCACCCGTTACTTTGACAGCGCGGCAGAGAGTTCCCTGACATTATGGCGCATCATTTCGATGTAAGTCGCCGCCGGTCCGTCTGGAGGAGATAGCGCGTCGGAATAAAGCGTGCCGCCGACCCTTGCCCCGGATTCCGCGGCAATTACACGCACCAGTCTCGGGTCGGTAACGTTTTCGAGAAACACCGCCGGAATTTTTTTGGCCTTAATCTGGCGGATGATTTTGGCGACATCGCGGGCACTTGCCTCCGTCTCTGTCGAAACGCCTTCCGGCGCGATGAAGCGGAATCCATAGTCCGTGCCGAAATAGCCGAAGGCATCGTGCGTCGTGATGATTTGGCGCCGGCCAGGCAGAATTTTGGCAGTTTCCCGCTTGACCTCGGCATCGAGAGCGTCGAGCCTTGCGAGATAGTTCTCCGCATTGGCACGATAGGCTGCTTTCCCTCCGGGGTCGGCCGCAATCAGCCCGTCGCGAATGTTGGCGACATAAATCTTGGCATTGCCGATCGATTGCCACGCATGGGGGTCCGGACCGATGCGGCCTTCTTCGCGCATATTCTGCGGGTTGATGCCGTTCGTCGCAACAATCACCGGCGCCTTCGCGCCAGATGCTTTGATCAGACGATCGATCCAACCCTCAAAACCGAGGCCATTGACCACGATGAGCCGCGCCGCGCCGAGCTGCTCCGCATCCGCCGGTTTTGGCTGGTAGACATGGGTGTCTCCATCGGGACCGACGAGTGCGGCGACTTCGATCCGGTCGCCGCCGACATTGCGGGCAAAATCGGCAAGAATTGAAAAGGTCGCGACAACCGGCAGTTTGGCTGGCGTTTGCCCGTTGGCGGGGACGGCGCCAGCCATGGTCAGGGAAACCAAAATACAAGTTATAACGTAACGCACACTTGCCATGAATATATCCATTGCCTTGGCGCGAATTAGCCTTCCAAATGCCGCCCCGGCTTAAAGCGGCGGAGCAGGCCGCCGGCCGGGCCGAACACAAGCGCCAGTAGATACAGGAGGCCGGCCATTAGAATTATCAGCGGACCGGATGGCAGGCCTGCATGAAAGGAGACGATGAGCCCGGCGTAGCCCGCGAGTATACCCTGCGCCGCGGCGATGGCGATCATCGCGGTCATGTCTTGGGTGATAAGCCTTGCCGAAGCCGCGGGGAGCATCATCATGCCCACGGCGAGCAAGGTGCCAAGCGCATGAAATCCGCCGACGAGGTTTAAGACGACCAGAGCCAGAAAGATAATCTGTACGGGGCCGCCGCTCTTGCTGACCGAAGCCAGGAACGAGGCATCGACCGTCTCGAGGACAAGGGGCCGGTAGAGAGCGGCGAGCGCGGCGAGCGTCAGGCTCGCGATCGCGGCGAGCAGGATCAGGGTCGCATCGTCAAGCGCGAGCACGCTGCCGAAGAGCACGTGCAAAAGATCGATGTTCGAGCCGCGCAAGGAGACAATGGTGACGCCGAGCGCGAGCGAGATCAGATAGAATGCCGCGAGCGAAGCATCCTCGCGCAGAATCGTCGTGCGGGCAACAACGCCCGAGCCAACCGCCACGATAAGCCCCGCCACCAAGCCGCCGATCGTCATTGGCCCAAGCGACAGGCCCGCCGCCAGATAGCCGAGCGCCGCGCCCGGTAAAATCGCGTGAGCCATGGCATCGCCGGTCAGCGCCATGCGGCGCAGAATTAAAAACACGCCGAGCGGCGGTCCGGCGATGGCGAGCGCGACGGAGCCGGCAAGCGCGCGGCGCATGAACGCGAATTCGGCGAAAGGCGCGATTAGGAGATCATGCGGCTGCATGAACGCGCTCCGAGGCCAAGAAAGACCAGTCGCAGCAAACCGTTCATGCCGCCCGCGCGCAGGCCTGCGCCTGCCGGTCGAACGCCTCGATCATGGACCGCGCTTTCAGTAAATTTTCCGCGGTAAGGACGGCATCGGTTTTTCCCATGGCGATTTCTTCCCGCGCGAGCAAGAGGGTTTGCGGGAAATACTCCCGCACGAGATCGAGATCGTGCAGGACGGCGAGCACGGTGCGATGGTCCTCGTGCCATGCCGAGACGACGGAAATAAGATCGGCGACGGTTTTGGAGTCGATCGCGGTAAAAGGCTCGTCGAGCAGAATAACGGCGGCATCCTGGACGAGGAGCCGCGCGAATAGCGTCCGCTGCAATTGGCCGCCCGAGAGCGTCGCGACCGCGCGTTCCTCAAAACCGTCGAGCCCCACCGCCGCGATGGCGGCGCGGATTTTCGCCGATTCGCTCCGCGAAATCCCGCCGAATAGGCCGCAACGTTTCCACAGCCCCATGGCGACGATATCGAACACATTGATCGGGAAGCTTCTGTCGATATCGGCCGCCTGCGGCAGATAGGCAATGTCGCGGGATCGCAAGCGGGGCAGGGCGATCGAGCCCGCAAGCGGCGCAAGCGTTCCCGTGATGCCCTTGAGCAAAGTCGATTTGCCAGCGCCGTTCGGGCCGCAAACCGCGAGCAGCGCGCCGCTCTCGACCTCGCCATCGAGGTGATGCACCGCGGGATGCCGGTCGTAACCAAGCGTGAGATCGCGGAAACGAATCGCAACGTCCATCAAGGATAGGTCCAAAAACCCGGGCAAAGGACGGTCACGCCAAGGCCCAATACACCATTGCCCATAAACTCGTGATCACAACCGTGGCGCCGCCGCATCGCGCGAGCGCGGAGAGACGCAGCAACGAAAACGCCGGCCCGATGGCAATCCCCGCTGGACGCTCGCGGGCAACGCTCATGGCAGTTCCTCTGCCGTTGATTCCCCTAAAGGTTATAACGTTATCGTCAATGGCTGGCAAGCCTCTTGGCAATGCGCTAAACCTTAGGAAACCGGCGCGGCGTGTGATTAAATTCGTGAGCGCGTTCAATCTGCGACGCCGCCGCATCAGGCCGCGCGCGAATGCGAAGCCTATCTTTAAGGCGGCTGTTCGCGAAACGGGATCGGTTCCGGCCCTCAATAAAATCCAAGCGGAAAATATTTGAGATAGAGGTTGGTATAAGTTCCCCGCCCGGCGAGTGCCGCGAGCGCGTAATCGAGCACCTGGCGCAATTGAAAGTTGCCTTTCTTCACCGCCATCCCAACACCTTCGCCAAAAAACCTTGCGTCCAGGAAGGGACCGCCGCGAAAGCCGCAACAGTGCCGTCCATCCTGGCTGTCGAGCCACAGGCTGAGCGATATTCCGTCGCCGAAAATTGTGTCGATTTCGCCATTAGTAAGTGCCTCGCGCAGCAACTTTTGTGATTCGTAGGATTTGCGGATCGTATCTGGAAAAAACCTCTCGAGATAGGCTTCATGCGCGCTCTTTGCCTGGACACCAACGGTTTTTTCGCGCAAGCTTTCCGGTGTTGCCGGCCCGGCCTCCATGGCCTTCAGAGACGCGAAACGCGCCGGGGTGGCGTAATATGGCCCGGCAAAATCGAGCTTGGCGCGCGTTTGCAAATCGATACGGATAGCCGCCATGAGCGCGTCGCCTTGATCCGCATTCAGTGCGTCGATCAATGTATCGAAACGCCGCGCCTGGATGGTGCACGTAATTTTCAGTTCCTCGCAAATGGCCCGCGCCAGATCGACGTCGAAACCGGAAAGGGTTCCATCCGGCAGCGCGAAGTGGAACGGCGGGTAATCGTCCTCGGTCAAGAAGCGCAGGCTCCGCAGGCCGGTCAGATCGGGCCTGGCGGGGCGATGGTGCGGGTCCCAAAAGCCCGGCACGAAAACGCCGCCGTCGGCTGCCGCCGGACGCGAGGCCAAGGAAAGCAGGGCGAGCAAAGCAAGTGCGCCGAGCTTGCATTTGAAATGTCCGACAGCGAATCCCAAACGAAATTCCCAGTGGCGGCGGAACCGTAGGCAATCGGGTCTTACGTTGCTGCGGTGCCAATTGGCTGGCAAGACGCCAATATGTTATACTCTATGCAAAGTCTGCCACGCATATTCCTTGCAAGGCATGAACAAGCGGTTTGATCGCGCGTTGGCCGGAATGCCGTTTGAGGCTGGAACGCATTCTCGCGTTCAGATCGATAACAACCCCCGACCGGCTACTGGCTACCCGCGCCCGGCCAACGAAGGGCAAATGAATAATCGAAGAAGCACTCATAGGACAACACGGGCGGATGAACGAGCTTTTTTCATTCCCCGACGGCGATGAGGAGGACCGCGGCCCTCTAATGAGGGGGCTTGCCTGCCTGCCGGTTTTCTTTTCGCTTGTCGGCAAACGCGTGGTTCTCGCGGGCGGCTCCAATGCCGTCCTCTGGAAGGCCGAGCTTTGCCAAGCGGCGGGGGCGAGGCTCGACGTTTTTAGCCGGGACCCTTGTTCCGGTCTCGTTGCCTTGGCAAGGCGCTGCCCGGCGGTCGCCATCGTTTCGCGCCGGATCGAACCAGAGGATTTTCACGGCGCCGCGCTCGCCATCGTCGATGCGGAGAGCGCCGCCGAGGCGGCGGAGTTTCAGGCCGCCGGGCGCGCCGCGGGTGTCGCCGTCAACGTCATCGACGCGCCCGGATTTTCAGATTTTCGTTTCGGCGCGATCGTCGATCGCTCGCCTCTCGTCATCGGCATTTCGACGGACGGAGGCTCGCCCGTTCTCGCGCAGGCAATACGCGGCAGGCTTGAAGCCCTGCTGCCGCGCGAGATCAAGTTTTGGGCGCAAATAGCCAAGGTTTGGCGCGAACCGCTGAAGCTGCGCGATATGCGCTCGAAGACACGCCGCCGCTTTTGGGAGCTGTTTAGCCGAAAGGCTCTGGCGGCGAAGCATCCTCCGGTCGAGGCTGACCTTGCCATGCTGCTCGCCGAGGCAGAGGCGGGCACCGCGGCAGCCGGGTCGGTTGCGCTTGTTGGCGCCGGTCCCGGCGATCCCGAACTTTTGACACTCAAGGCCTTGCGCGCGCTGCAATCCGCCGACGTTGTTTTGTACGATGATCTGGTGAGCCCCGCCATTGTCGATATGGCGCGGCGCGAGGCGGAAAAAATACCCGTTGGCAAGCGCGGCTATAAACCTTCGTGCCGGCAGGATCACATCGTTTCGCTATTGATCTCGCTGGCCTCGCAGGGGCAACGCGTGGTTCGTCTCAAAGGCGGCGATCCAATGATTTTTGGGCGCGCCAACGAGGAAATCGCGGCATTGCGGGCGGCCGGCGTTCCAACCGAGATTGTTCCAGGCGTCACCGCCGCGCTCGGTGCCGCCGCCGGGTTGCAAATTTCCCTGACCGCGCGCGACAAAGCCCGTAGGCTGCAATTCATCACCGCGCACGCGCATGACGGAAAGCTCCCCGGCGACATCGACTGGCGAGCGCTCTGCGATCCCCGGGCATCGACCGTCGTTTACATGGGGGTGAAAACGCTCGAGCTCTTGGCCGGGCGCCTGCTTGCCAATGGCATGGACCCATCGACGCCGGCGCTCTTGGTCGAGCGGGCGACCTGCCCGGACGAACGCCATATTTTTGGGACAATCGAAAATCTCGCCGCCAAGGTGACCCGCGCCGAACCATCCGGCCCCTGCGTCATTTTTATTGGCGAAATCTTCGCGGATGCCTTGTCTTTGCCGCGAACGCAAATCAAAGCTCGAAGCGCAACACGGGCGCTCGCTCGTTAGCACGGGCTTTGCACGATGAGATCTGTTGAGCATTTCCGCGCCCTTAAATCGGGCGGAGAGAAGAGGATGGGCCGCCTCATATTTGGAATGATCATCGGAAGCTTGGCAGCGATCGCCGCCGTCGCCGCGGGAATTTGCTACTACGAACGTCCGAGCGTCTTGCGTATCGCGGTTCCCGGCGACAGCGACGATCAGGCGATCATGGCGGCGGCGGCGCGTGCCTTCGCCGAGGATCGGGACGCCGTTCGCCTCAAGCTGGTCGCCGTCGAGAGTTTGGCGGAGTTGTCGCGCGCGCTCCGGGAAGGGCACGCCGATCTCGCGGTCGTGCGCAGCGATATCGCGATGCCGCCGAACGGCCAGACCGTGTTGATCATGCACCGGGATGCGGCCGTGTTGTTCGCGCCGGCGGAGAGCGGATTGCGCGCGATCGATGACCTGCGCGGGCACAAGGTTGGCGTTCTGCAAGCCGTGTCACCATTCGACAATCAGCTTCTTCTGGACACGGCACTTGCCCAATATGACATTCCATCGGCCTCGGTTGGGCGAGTGTTCCTTACTCTCGCGGAACTTTCCCGCGCGGTCGAAAACAAGGAGATCGACGCGGTTCTAGCCGTCGGCGTGCCCGGCTCGGATGGATTGACCGGGGCGGTCGACACGGCTGCCGTGGCCAGCCACGATCAGCCGGTCTTCCTTCCCATCACGGAGGCGAAGGCCATTGCGCAACGCTCGCCTGCGTTCGAAGGGGTCGAGGTGATGCGCGGCGCGTTCGGCGGCGCCCAGCCGAAACCGCCGGTGGATCTCGACACCCTCGGGGTGACCACGAGACTTGTCGCGCGCAAGACCCTTGGCAATGACGTGGTCGGCGCATTGACCCGGCTTTTGCTGGCGGCGCGGCCTGCCATCGCCACGCGGGTTCCGATCGCGAACCGCATCGAAGCGCCAGCCGCCGACAAGGGCGCGGCTCTGCCGGTCCATCCCGGCGCCCTCGCTTTTCTCGACGACGAGGAAGAAAGCTTTTTCGACAAATACAGCGATGCTTTTTATATCGGCGCGATGTGTCTTAGCGTGCTCGGCACCGGACTGGCGGCGGCCGCGGCAAGGCTCACGCGTCACAAGACCACGGATGCCGATAAAATCCTGCGCCGGTTACTCGAAATCACCATGGCGGCACGAAGCGCCAGGCATACCGGCTTGCTCGATGGCTACGAGGAGGAAGCCGATGAACTTTTAGCGCTGGCGCTGGCGCCCGATGCCGTCCACACCTTGAGCGTCAACCGGATGGGGGCCTTGACCCTCGCATTAAACCAAGTGCGTCATGCCATCGCCGAGCGGCGGCAGAGTTTGGCGGTCCCAATGCGCGCCCAATTTGCGCCGCGCATCGTCGGCGAATAGGCACCGTTTGTCA
Source organism: uncultured Alphaproteobacteria bacterium (assembly GCA_963808645.1). Lineage (GTDB taxonomy): Bacteria > Pseudomonadota > Alphaproteobacteria > Rhizobiales > Beijerinckiaceae > Methylocapsa. Next base: position 156,325 of record CAWEGU010000015.1, on the reverse strand, counting down.
TGCGCTGGAACGTCTGGCTGCCTAAGAAGTAAGCCCCAACGGGCTTTGAGCCGCTTTGCGATTACGCTGGGGGCCTGTCAAAAGCGCTTTAAAAACTTCATCCACTTTGAAACCCCTCAAACCGCCCCCGCACCTACCGGTTCATCGCGTTAATGTATATACGGGAAGGAACCCTTGCCGGATAGAAAGAGGTTGGCGATGCAATTGGGGGTGGTTGGCCTCGGTCGGATGGGAAGCAATATCGCGCGGCGGCTGCATCGCGGGGGACATCTTTGCGTGGTTTACAACCGTACTCCAAAACCGGTCGCCGAACTCGCCGCGGAAGGCCTGACGCCGGCATCGGATCTAGCGGATTTGGTCAGGAAACTCGATCCTCCCCGCGCGGTGTGGATCATGCTTCCCGCGGGCGCCATTACCGAAGGCATGATCGATGCGATGAGCGCGCTGTTGAGCGCCGGGGATATTCTGATCGACGGCGGAAATACGTTTTACAAAGACGATATTTTGCGCGCGAAAAAACTTGAATTCAAGAACATTGCCTATGTTGATGTTGGCACGTCCGGCGGGGTATGGGGCCTCGAACGCGGCTATTGCATGATGATCGGCGGCTCAAAGGCGGCCGTCGATCACCTCGACCCTATTTTCAACGCCTTGGCGCCGGGCCTTGGCAGCATCGCGCGGACGCCCGGCAGGGACGCGCGCGACCCCCGCGCCGAACACGGCTATATTCACGCGGGGGCCGCCGGCGCCGGGCATTTCGTCAAGATGATCCACAACGGCATCGAATATGGCCTGATGCAAGCCTATGCCGAGGGTTTTGATATCTTACGCGGCAAGGCCAGTGCGGCGTTACCCGAAACTGAGCGTTTCGCTTTGGATCTCGCCGATATCGCCGAAGTCTGGCGGCGCGGCAGTGTCATTTCGTCCTGGCTTCTCGATCTTGGCGCCATGTCGCTCGCCGAGGATTCGTCCCTTGCAAACTTCGGCGGCGCGGTCGAGGACTCGGGCGAAGGCCGCTGGACCGTCGATGCGGCGGTCGAAGAGGCGGTGCCCGCCAACGTTCTCGCCGCATCGCTGTTCGCGCGGTTTCGTTCGCGCGAGGTGCATACGTTCGGGGACAAGCTTTTGTCGGCGATGCGTTTCAAATTCGGCGGCCATGTCGAACATCCCGCCACAAATCCGCCTCCCAAATGACCAGGCGCCGCGCCGGCTAAGAACGCCATGTTCGCGCCGGGCCGACTGGGACGCTCCGGCGGCCGCGGTTCAGATTCACGGAGCTGGGACTACCTCGGATCGCCGCCGCGAACTGACGATATGCTCTGTCCTATCCCCTTGTCCTATCCCCGTCCGCGATAGGGCGGCACGCCTTGATCGGGGACCCAGGTGCCGGCGGGCAGCTCCCCTGTTGCCCAAAATACGTCGATCGGGATGCCGCCGCGTGGATACCAATAGCCGCCGATCCGTAGCCAGCGCGGCTCAAAGCAAAGGGCGAGATCCTTGCCGATCCGCAAGGTGCAGTCCTCGTGAAAAGCGCCATGATTGCGAAACGACGTGAGGTAGAGTTTTAGGGATTTCGATTCGACGAGCCATCCGCCGGGGAGATAGTCGATCACGAGCAGCGCGAAATCCGGCTGGCCGGTGATCGGACAGAGGGCGGTGAATTCAGGCGCGGTGAAGCGGGCGATGTAATTTTCGCCCCGGTGTGGATTTGGCACCCGGTCGAGCGTCGCCTCGTCCGGCGTTCGCGGTGTTTCCACGGCACGGCCAAGCAAACTTGTTCCGGTATGAACCTTGACCATCCGAGATAAGAAGTTCCAGGGCCGCCGCCGTGCCAAATTGCCAAGGCCGGACCTACGCGTAAAAAACACTAAACATTATCACGGAAGCGGGCGCCTAATCCATGAATTCCCGCTTGGCCTGCGTCATTCCGCGAACCATAATTGAGCTGTGAAACAGCTTAGCGCCCTTCATCCTCAACCAAATCCATTCCGAGTCTCGCGCATCGAGGTTCAAAGGCAGACAACCATCGCCAAGATCGGCTGGCGAAGCCTCGCCAAAACGCACCCTGCCATATCATTTGCCTCGCCGCACGATCAGTTAACCTCGTCTTGCTGGAAATCGCGCCAAAATAAATTCCTACCCCTTCCCGGACAGTCTTACTGCCCCGGCGAGAACCTCCCTTATTTCCGCGCTCGCGCCATTAAGCCTGCGGGCAACTTCGTCGTTCGCCAATTCCAGCGATTTCGCGCGCGCGATGGCACCGTCAAGTTCGACCGCGAGCCGCGAACGGTCGTCTTGCATGACCGCAAGCTCCTCCACGAGATTGGCGCGCAGGGCGTCCGCCTTGGCCCGCCGCTCGCTGGCCGCGTCGAGCCGGTCAAGCGCGGCGGCGAGCCGCTTTAGCGCCGCGTCGAGGCGCTCCGGCAATTTGCCTGTCGTGGCGGCGTCCTCGATCAATGCCATGCGAGCGCCTTCATGACGAAAGTATCGAACCAATTACTACCCCATCCAGCGGCGGCCTAAAAAATAAAGCCACGCCCGCGCCTTGCTGTCGCGGACCCGTCTTGCCGCGCCCGAATTGCTTAAGGCGCCGGTCGACAAACCGGCTGCCGCGCGCTAAATGGGCGCGCCGCGGCAAAATTAAAAGCCGCGGCGAAATTGTTTTGCGACCTAAGAACTTAAAGCGTGGCATAAAGAAGCCTAGGCGATGCGCCGACAAGCCTTTCGCCGGTTGCCAGACCGGGCCAACCATGCGCTTGAAGCGCGCGGCCCCGGCCCGCTTGACGCAACAATCGCGCCGATCTCGCCAATTCCGCCCGTGGAATGAACCTTTGATGCCGGCCCACGACGATAAAGTTACCCATAACGAAATGGCGAATGCCATTCGCGCGCTCGCCATTGACGCTGTGGAAAAGGCGAAATCGGGTCATCCGGGTCTGCCGATGGGCGCCGCCGATATCGCCACCGTGTTGTTCACCAGGGTTCTCAAATTTGACGCCACCGCCGCAAGCTGGCCGGACCGCGATCGTTTCGTCCTGTCCGCCGGCCATGGCTCGATGCTGCTTTATGCGCTGCTCTACTTGACCGGCGAACCAAGCATGACCATCGCGGAATTGCAATGCTTCCGCCAGCTCGGCTCGCGGACCCCGGGCCATCCCGAGTACCGCCATGCGCCGGGGGTGGAGGCCACGACGGGCCCGCTCGGCCAGGGGCTTGCCATGTCGGTGGGGATGGCGCTTGCCGAACGCATGCTAAATGCGGAGTTCGGGTCAATCGTCGATCATCGCACCTACGTCCTCGCCTCCGATGGCGATCTCATGGAGGGCATCAGCCAGGAGGCAATCGCGATCGCCGGGCATCTCCGGCTTAACCGGCTTATCGTGTTTCATGACGAAAATCACGTCTCGATCGACGGTCCCCTCGCACTCGCAGATTCGGTCGACCAGGTGAAGCGATTTCAAGCCTGTAGCTGGAACGCCGTTCGGATCGATGGGCATGACCAGAAAGCCCTTTTGCGCGCGATCCGAAAGGCGCAAAAATCAGACCTCCCGAGCCTAATCGCCTGTCGCACCACGATCGGCTTTGGCATGCCAACCCGCGCCGGCACATCGAAGGCCCATAGCGATGCGCCTGGGGCGGAGGAGATCGCCGGCACGCGCCGCAATCTCAACTGGCCCTACGAGCCGTTCGTCGTTCCAGAGCCTATTTTGGCGGCCTGGCGTAAGGCTGGCAAACGCGGCGCCGCGGGCCGCACTGCCTGGAACGCGGCCCTGAATCTTTTGCCATCGGCACAGCGGGAAGAATTCGAGCGCCGCCTGCGCGGTGATTTGCCGGCCTCCCTCGGAGAAGCGCTCGTGGACTTGAAGCGCAAGTTCGCCGGGGATGGTTCGCCGATCGCCACTCGCAAGGCATCCCAGGCCACGCTCGAAGTTCTGGCGAAAGCCGTTCCCGAACTTCTCACCGGCTCGGCCGATCTCACCCCTTCAACCAACACCAAGGTCGCGGCGACGCCGGAAATCGCGCCTTCGTCTTACGCCGGGCGCTACATCCGTTGGGGCATCCGCGAGCACGGCATGGCGGCGGCGGTCAACGGCATCGCGCTGCATGGCGGGTTTATTCCCTCCGGCGCGTCATTTCTGACTTTCAGCGATTACTGCCGCCCGGCGCTGCGCCTCTCCGCCTTGATGGGAATTCGCGCGATCGAGGTTTTTACGCACGATTCGATCGGGCTTGGCGAGGACGGCCCGACGCATCAGCCGGTCGAGCATCTGGCCGCGTTGCGCGCCGTTCCGAACATGCTTGTTTTCCGGCCCGCCGACCGGACCGAGACGCTCGAATGCTGGCAGCTCTCGCTTCAAGCGAAAACCTCGCCCTCCATTCTCGCGCTGACCCGGCAAAACCTTCCCTCCGTCCGCGTCGATTTTACCCCTGAAAACTTGTCCGCGGCCGGCGCCTATGAGCTCGCCCCGGCGGATGGTGGACCCGCCAAGGTTTCGATCTTCGCGTCCGGTTCCGAAGTATCGATCGCGCTCGAGGCACGGAGCATTTTGGCCTCGCGGCAAATCTTTGCGCGGGTCGTCTCGGTGCCGTGCATCACTCTTTTCTTGCAGCAGGACCGCGATCAGCGCCAAAAGATCATTGGCGATGCGCCCGTGCGCGTCGGCGTCGAAGCAGCTGTCCGTCAAGGCTGGGACGCGATCATCGGCGAAGATGGGATTTTCATCGGCATGACCGGGTTTGGCGCCAGCGCGCCCTACAAGGATGTGTACAATTATTTCAACATTACGCCAAAAGCCGTCGCCGAGGCTGCAATGCGACGTTGCAGCAGTTGACGCGTATTAAAAAATTTACATGCCATGCGGAAACGCGGAGAAGGAGAAGCAATGGCGATTAGAGTTGCTATCAATGGGTTTGGCCGCATCGGCCGCAATATCCTGCGGGCAATTGCCGAATTGAAACGCACGGACATTCAGGTTGTCGCTATAAACGATCTTGGTCCGGTCGAGACCAACGCCCATTTGCTGCGCTTCGATTCCGTGCACGGCCGGTTTCCCGGCGACATCAAGGTCGCGGGCGATTCGCTCAATTACGGCGATGGGCCGATCAAGGTCACCGCGATCCGCGATCCGCGCGAATTGCCGCACAGGGAGCTTGCCGTCGACATCGCGCTCGAATGCACCGGGTATTTCACCTCAAAGGACAAAGCCTCCGCGCATTTGAAGGCGGGTGCCAAGCGCGTGCTCATTTCGGCGGCGGCCGACCATGCCGACCTGACGGTGGTCTTTGGGGTCAATCACGCCAAGCTGACCAAGGACCATCTGGTCGTTTCCAATGCGTCCTGCACCACCAATTGCCTCGCCCCGATTGCCAAAATCCTGAATGACGCGATCGGCATCGAAATCGGGTTCATGACCACGATCCATTCCTATACCGGCGACCAGCCGGCGCTCGATACAATGCACAAGGACCTTTACCGGGCCCGCGCGGCCGCGCTTTCGATGATTCCGACTTCGACCGGAGCGGCGCAAGCTATCGGCCTCGTTCTACCCGAACTCAACGGCAAACTCGACGGCGCGGCGATCCGCGTGCCCACCCCCAACGTGTCCGTCGTCGATCTCAATTTCGTCGCCAAACGCAAGACGACAGCCGATGAGATCAAGGACACGGTCAAGCGTGCCTCGCAGCAGCAACTGAAAGGCATTCTTACCTTTACCGAAAGCCCGAATGTGTCCGCCGATTTCAATCACGATCCGCATTCATCGATCTTTCACATGGATCAGACAAGGGTCATGGGCGGCACGTTCGTGCGAACCATGTCCTGGTACGACAACGAATGGGGCTTTTCGAACCGCATGGTCGACGTCGCCGCCGCCATGGGAAAGCTGATATGACGAGAACAGCGCCCATGTCCGCGTTCCGGACACTCGACGATGTCGACCTCGCAGGCAAGAAGGTGCTCGTTCGCGCCGACCTCAACGTCCCGATGGAAAACGGAAAGATCACCGATGCGACCCGCATCGACCGGATTCTTGTGAATATTCGCGAGATTTCGGAAAAAAAAGGCAAGGTTATCCTGTTGTCGCATCTCGGCCGCCCGACCAACGGCCCGGACCCGAAGAACTCGCTAAAACCCGTCGCGGTGGAGATTGAACGCCAGCTCGGACGCTATATCGCTTTTTCTTCCGACTGCGCCGGCGAGGTCGCGAAAAGCGCGGTCGCGGCAATGCAGGACGGCGGCGTCCTCGTGCTCGAAAATACAAGGTTCCATGCCGCCGAGACGAAGAACGATCCGGCCTTCGTGGCCGCCTTGGCCGAGCTCGGCGATATTTACGTCAACGACGCTTTTTCCACCGCGCATCGCGCGCACGCTTCGACCGAAGGGGTGGCGCACAAGCTCCCGGCCTATATCGGGCGCAGCATGCAGCATGAGCTTGAAATGCTGAAACGGATGCTGGCCGACCCAAAACGTCCGCTGGCGGCGATCGTCGGCGGCGCGAAAGTCTCGACCAAATTCGAGCTTCTAGGCAACCTCATGCGCGAGGTCGAATATTTGTTCGTCGGCGGCGCCATGGCCAATACGCTTCTCGCGGCGAGTGGCAAGGCGATCGGCAAGTCCCTCTGCGAGAAAAAGTTCGCCGACGTCGCCGGCCAGATCATCGTCGAGGCCGACGCGGCAAATTGCAAGCTTGTGCTGCCGGTCGATGTCGTTGTCGCCTCGCGGCTGGAACCGAATGTGCGCGTTGCAACTGTCGACATCGACTCAGTGGGGGAGGATCAAATGATCCTCGACATCGGACCGCGCACCATCTCGCAGGTCGTGGGCCTTCTTGCCTCCGCGCGGACGCTCGTCTGGAATGGACCGGTCGGCGCTTTCGAGATCGCGCCGTTCCAAACCGGCACGATGACGATCGCCAAGGTCGCGGCGCAACTCACCACGGTAGGCGCATTGGAGACCATCGCCGGCGGCGGCGACACCATCGCGGCCCTCAATCAAGCGGATGTAACGCAAGATTTCACCTATGTATCGACGGCCGGCGGCGCTTTTCTGGAATGGCTTGAAGGCAAGCAATTGCCGGGCGTCGAAGCGCTCCGCTGGCCCGGTGCCGCAGGCGGGTGAGCTTTGCTCGCCCAAGCGTCATCTGCGAAAGCTGCCGCCGGTTAAGAGTGAGTTTGTTGACTGCCATTCGGGCGGATCGGAGCCCATTGTCAGCCTCGAGTGTGAGCGACTTTCATGGAAAAGCGCGATGAAGGGTGTCGCGTTCGGCCCCCCTCACCTCCGCCGCGATCTCTTCCCCGCATAGGGATTGTCGCTGGTTTTTTTTGAGATGCGGATGGGGACGCCCGGCAGATCGAACGCTTGGCGCAGGCCATTGGCGAGAAAGCGCTCGTAACTCGCGGGCAGAGCGTCGAGCTGATTGCCGAAAAAGATGAAATAAGGCGGCCGCGCGCGGAGTTGGGTCATGTAGCGGATTTTGATGAGCCGTCCAGCGACCGCCGGCGGCGGGGTCTGTTCGAGGATGGCGGCAAGCCAGCGATTGAGCCGCGCCGTCGAAATCCGTTTGTTCCAGATTTCATGAACACGGAAAATCGCCTCGATCAGTTTCTCGATACCTTCCCCCGTCGCGCCAGAAACCGGCATCACCGGCGCACCTTTGACCTGAGGCAGAAGCCTCCCTGCTTCCGCCCGTAATTCCGGAAGCTTGGCGCCCTTGGTCGCGATCAGATCCCATTTATTGAGGCCAATGACGAGCGCCCTGCCCTCGCGTTCGGCAAGATCGGCGAGAGCCAGATCCTGCTTTTCGAAAGGAATCGCCGCATCAAGCAGCAACACCACGACCTCGGCGAATTTCGCCGCGCGCAAGGCATCGGCTCCAGCAAGTTTTTCCAAATCGTCCGTGACCCTTGCTCGTTTGCGCAAGCCTGCCGTGTCGAACATTTTGATCTGACGGTTTTGCCACTCGAAATCGATGCCGATTGTGTCGCGGGTGAGGCCGGGCTCGGGCCCCGTCAAAAGACGGTCCTGACCGAGAATTCGGTTGAGGAGCGTCGACTTGCCGGCATTGGGACGGCCAATGATCGCTACCCGCAGCGGCTTCGTGATATCGAGTTCCGAGCCACCTTCATCGTTCCCCCGGGGCGCGCGCGTGGCATCTTCCTCCGGCTCATCCGCCAGCGCGGTTGCTTCGGGGAGCGCCTCGCGCAAGGCGATATAGAGCTCGGCGTACCCGTCCCCATGTTCGGCCGAAAGCGGCACCGGCTCGCCTAGTCCCAAATCGAACCCTTCGAGCGCGCCCGCCGCGCCTGTGCGCCCCTCGGCCTTGTTGGCAATGAGGATCAAGGGCTTATTCGCGCGGCGAACGAGATTGGCGAAGAAGCGATCGGCCGGCGTCAAACCGGCACGCGAGTTCGAACATGAAGAATATCGCATCGGCGAGGTCGAGCGCCGCCGCGGTCTGGGCGCGCATCCGGCCGGGCAAGGAGGCGCTGTCCCCCTCCTCTAGCCCGGCGGTGTCGATGATCTTGAAGGCGAGGTCGCCTAGTCTGGCCTCGCCCTCGCGTCTGTCCCGGGTCACCCCTGGGCGGTCGTTCACGAGCGCGAGCTTTTTCCCGGCGAGACGGTTGAACAGCGTCGATTTGCCAACGTTCGGCCGGCCGACGATCGCGACGGTAAACATCGTTCCGGACAGTTACTTGGCCGGCGCGTCTCGGGGCGGCGGGTTTCCGGCTTGCGCATTTGCCGGCGGCAACGTCGCGGATTGAACCAGACCGAGAAGGGCCTGGGCGCGCATATGCACCCCGGCCGGTGCCTGCGGGTCGGAGACGATCCTATCGAACCAGTTCCCGGCAGTGTCGAAAGCGTTTCGCTTCAACGCGGCAAGGCCAAGCAGCTCCATGATCTGATGGCGATAGGGAAAAGAGTCCGAGGCGAGCGGCGCGAACCTTCGTTCGAAGTCCAGGGGATCATCGCTGTCCAGCCGCAGCATGGCCGCGCGAAGCTTAGCGAAATCCTTGAAGGCCGGATCGAAGCTCGGGTCGCCCGCCAACGCCTCATAGGCGTTGATCGCCGCCTGCGGATCGCTGGCCGCACGCTCGTCCGCCGCGCGCAGACGCGCGAGGATCGCATAACCCTTTGGCGTGGTTCTGCTCAACGCATCGAAAGCGGCCGCGGCTTCGGCGGACTTGCCCTCGTGCGACAGTTGCGCGGTGGCTTCGTATTGCGCGCTGGCTGCCTGCGCCGCCTCATCGCGGTAATGGCCATAGAGGCGCCACGCTCCCGTCCCGGCCACGACGAGAACAGCCAAGGCTATCAACAAATATTGGTATTTGGTCCAATACCGCAGGAACTCGGTCGCGGCGGACGTCTTCGTCGACTTCGCGGAAAAACTCGGTCATTTGGTTCCCATGCGCTGATCGATCCCTTGACATTACCGCCCGTGAGCTAGCATGCGCGGGCTAGAAACGCCACCCGCCGGCGCTTTTCGCGCCGAGTCGGCGGGTTAATTCCCGCGCATGCGGTCTCGCGCGGCGGAGAGCCCGCCTTCCGCGCGGACATGGGTTGCCGCGGCGGCAAGGCCGAACAGCGGCATATTGGCATAGATGGTTTCATATTTGCGCGGCTCGATGAGATAGGTTTCATGCCAAACGCCGACCGTGCCGTCCTTGCCGACGGCGCGGTTGAACGCCGCCCAGGCCGGAAAATGCTGGGCGGACGTGTCATGCGCATAGGCCAAGAGCTTGTCGAACGAGTCCCAATATTGCTGCACCAGAACAATCCGCCCGGACATATACGTCCGATGCGAGAGCAAGCCCGCCCCCGGCTTGCGGTCAAGCTCGGCGAGCATTCGCGGCATGGCGGTGAAGACGGGCAGCCATTTATGCGCTGCCCATAGTTTGTTTAGACGCAAGCCAATCAGAAAAAGCACCAGAGGCTTGTCCGTGCGCGACGTATAGCGGCCGTTGAAAATTTCAGCCAAGGCCAGTCTCCTCGCGAATGTGGATTCCTCGACGGTAGCACAGGGGCCAACTCTTGGCCTGCTGGAACACCGCAGAGGGGACCACTTCCGAACGTCACTCAGCCGCATGGCGGGTTAGCTTACGTCCCCCCTTTGGGACGAAAGCCACTTCGCCGCGCTTCCCGCCATGATTCCGCGCAATCAGCGTATAGATCGCCGGCGTCACGAACAGTGTGAAAATCGTACCGATGCTCATCCCCGCCGCGATGACGATTCCGATCGCGAAGCGGCTCTTCGCGCCGGCGCCCTCGGCGACAATCAGGGGAACCATACCGACCACCATGGCCGCCGTGGTCATGAGGATCGGGCGCAACCGCACAGAGGCGGCATGTTCGATCGCCTCGTGGCGGCTAAAACCATTCTGTTCCTGAAGCCTGTTGGCAAATTCGACCATCAGGATACCGTGTTTGGAAATGAGGCCAATCAGAGTGACGAGCCCGATCTGCGAATAAATATTCATGCTCGCCGCGCCAACAACTCCAAGGATGTTCAAAGGCAGAAGCGCGCCAAACATCGAGGTCGGCAGGGCGATGAGAATAATGAAAGGATCGCGGAAGCTTTCGAATTGCGCCGCAAGCACAAGGAAAATCACAATCAGTGCGAAAACGAAAGTGACGATCAGCGTATTGCCTTCCTGAACGAACTGCCGGCTCTCTCCCTGGTAATCGACGCTGTAGCCCTCCGGCAAATGCGCTTTTGCCTTCTGTTGCAGGAAGCCGATGGCCTCGCCAAGCGTATGGCCAGGGAACGGCACGCCCTGCAACGTCGCCGAGTTCAATTGCTGGAAAGTCGGCAATCCATTCGGCTGCACGCTCGTCGAGAGGCTCGCGACGGTCGCGAGCGAAACCAGCGCGCCGGAACTGGTGCGCAGCTGATACCGGGTCAGCCAATCCGGCGTGAGCCGGAACTCCCTCGGCGCCTGCGGGATGACTTCGTAGCTGCGACCATGCAGGCCGAAACGGTTGACATAATTTCCGCCGAGCAAAGTGGCGAGCGAGGAGCCGATAGCCTGCATGCTAATGCCTAGGCGGTTCGCCTTGTCCGCATCGATCTTGAAGTCGATTTGCGGCATATCGAATTTGAGATCGCTGTTGGCGAAAAGAAACAGCCCGCTGTCGCGCGCGGCTGTCTCGATCCCGGCCATGACATTCACGAGCTGACGGTAATCGCCGATGGTCCGGATCACGAATTGCACCGGAGGCCCGCCCGTCGAACCAGGCAGCGACGGCCGAGCGAAGGCCAGGATCTCGGCTCCGGTGACCTTGGCGAGCATCGGCTGTAGAGCCGCCATGATCTCCTTCTGATTGCGTTTGCGCTCTCCCCAAGGCTTCAATAGAAGGCCGCCAAAACCCTCGTGCACGCTCGCCGAACCATTGATGATGAAAACGTGCTCTCTCTCAGGGATGTCGCCGGCCGCCGCTTCCACCTGCGCTGTCGCCTTTTCCATATAGTCGAGGTTGGCGTACTGGGGTGTCTTTATAAGAGCGAAAATGATGCCCTGGTCTTCCTCGGGCGCCAGTTCCTTCGGGGTAGAGGCAAACATCACGCCGGTGAGCGCCAGCACGCCAATAAGGATCAGGACGATCAGAGCGCGAAAACCGAGAGCCTTGTGAAGCCGCCGCCGATAGCGCTGCCGCAGACCGCCAAATACCCGGTCGAGGAAGGCGGGAAAACCGCGCGCTTGGGCCCGGGGCGGTTTCAGCAAGCGCGAACACATCATCGGCGACAAGGTGAGCGCGATGATGCCGGAGACGACGACCGAACCCGCGAGGGTGAACGCGAATTCGCGAAACAGCGAGCCGGTCAAACCGGAGACAAAGCCAATTGGCGCATAGACCGCGGCAAGCGTGATTGTCATCGAGACCACCGGCGCGGTGATCTCGTGCGCGCCTTGCAGGGCCGCATCGCGCGCGGGCATCCCCTCTTCCATGTGGCGATAGATATTTTCGACGACGACAATCGCGTCGTCCACGACGAGACCTATCGCCAGCACGAGCGCAAGCAAGGTCAAGAGGTTCAGCGAATAACCAAGCGCGAAAAGAATTGTCATCACACCGATGAGAGAAAGCGGAATGGTCACGATCGGAATAATCGTCGAGCGTAGATTGCCAAGGAAAAGGAAAATCACCACGATGACGATCAGCGCCGCTTCGCCAAGTGTCTTTTCGACTTCTCGGATCGAGGCACGGATGAATTTCGTCGCGTCATAGGCGATGGAGGCGTTGAGCCCAGCGGGAAGCTGCGACTGGAGTTCTGGAAACGCCTTGCGAACATCACCGATCACATCAAGGGGGTTAGCCGTCGGGGTCGCGTAAATGCCGATGAAGACAGCCTTAAGGCCTTCGAAAGCGGAGGACGAATCGACAAACTCCGGGCCGAGTTCGATATCGGCTACGTCGCCAAGCCTTATCAGCGCGTCGCCGCGTGCCGCGATGACCAGCTGGCCGAAGGCCTTCGCGGAATCGAGCGAGGTCTCGGCATTGATGCTGGTTTGGATGAAATCGCCCTTGATCTCGCCCGCCGCGGTCGTGAAATTGTTGGCGGCTAGGGCGGCCGAGACATCGGCCGGGGTCACGCCGCGCGCGGCCATCCGGTTCGGATTGAGCCACACCCGCATCGCGAAGGTTTGGCCACCGAGAATCTGGGCATTGGCGACCCCCTCGATTGTCTGCAGTCTCGGCTGAACCACGCGGTTCAGGTAATCCGTGATTTGCGAGGGAGTGAGAAACTTCGAATTGAATGACATATAAAGAACGGCGGTCGAATCGCCGGTCTGTTTGACGACGACAGGATCGAAAGCCTCGCGGGGCAAAAGATATTTGACTTGGTTTACCTTCGCCAGAACATCGGCGACCGCGCGGTCCGCATTGGCGTTGAGGAGAAGGTTGAGAGTAATCGTCGAGGTATTCTGCTGCGAATTCGAAACCAGCGTATCAATACCTTCGGCGCTTGCAACCGCCTGCATCAGGGGCGTCGTGATGAAGCCCTTGATCAGATCGGCGTTGGCGCCGGGATAGACCGTCGTGATGGTGACCGTGGCCGACGAGAGCTCCGGAAATTGGCGGACCTGCAGCCTCAAGCCGGACTGAATCCCGGCGAGAAGAATCAAAAGGCTGACCACGCTGGCCAATACCGGCCGCCGGATAAAAATAGCGGTAAAGGACATACCTTATTCCTTCGCCCGCACCGCTGGCGGTTCGAGGCGCGCGGCGGGATCGATGCGCACCCGCGCGCCTGACTGCAGTTTGAGCTGACCTTCGGTCACGATTGTTTCACCCGGCTCGACGCCGTCAATGATCGCGACCCGATCTTCCCGCGTCTCGCCGGGGCGCACGACCCGGCGTTCGACTTTCAAAACCGCATTTTCGTTGGCCGGCGTCGCCTGCCCCCCGCCGATATCCGGCGCCAACGGCTCCACCACGAAAACGCTGTCGCCATAGAGCGAGTAAGTGACCGCGGTCCGGGGCAGCGTCACGACCTTTTGCGGCGCGCCCGCGATGACGTTCACATTGGCGAACATCCCGGACCATAGTTGCCTTTTCTTGTTGTCAAGCTGGCCCCGCACCAAAACATTGCGGCTGTCCAGGGCGACGCGCGCATCGACTGTCTTGATCACGCCGCGAAAAATCTGGCCGGCATAAGCATCGACCTCGACTTCGATGGCCTCGCCCGGCTTTAGGAGATCGAACGATTTTTCTGGGATAGGGAAGTCGACGAAAATCGGATCGAGTTGCTGCAGGGTGATGAGGCTCGTTCCCGGCGACACATATTGTCCGAGATCCAATTTGCGAATGCCGACCCTCCCAGAAAATGGCGCGGTGAGCATTTTCTGGGCGATTATCGCGCGAACCCGTTCGGCGGTGGCGGCGGCGGAATCGCGCGCGGCCTCGGCGGCATCGAAATTTGCCTTGGCCGTGTTGCCGCGCTGGATCAGCTGGCGCTGTCTTTCGAGCGCCAGCTCGGCGTTCTTGAGGACCGCGAGATTATTTTTGAGATCGGCCTGCTCCACCGAATTGTCGATTTCAAAAAGAGGGGCGCCCTTTTCAACATCCTGACCCAACTCGACCCGGACCGAAACGACGGCTCCGCCGATTTGCGGTGCGATATCGATTTCTTGCACCGCCCTGAACGATCCAATCGCAGGCAGGCGCGGCGCCCAGGTCTCGATATCGGCCACGGCGACCGCGACCGAAGCGGGGGGAGGAGGCACCTCTAGGATGAAGCGTTTTATCATCCCGGGCTTGACGACGAAGTGGAAATAGCCAAGGCCGCCGCCAACAGTTGCAAGCAAGATCAATACGGCAATGAAAATGACGCTGCGCTTCACGTTTACCGGCCGATGGCTTAACACGAGTTGCGGGAAACCGGCAGCCTCGAGGTCATCGAGATCTCAAATGAGTTATTTTCCAAATCTGAGTCGGGCCGCCGCCCGCCGGCACGTAGGTCCACATAACGAATTCGCCCGCGGGAATCGCGAACGCGCAAGAACCGCTTCATCGAATCAAGTGTTTCTCATGCTAAGCCGCGGCTTGGCTGCCATTTCGCCACCACCGTGCCACGACCATTGCAATGCGCACAAATTTACGCCTAATTAGATCGCTCGACAGACCGTGAATCGCAACACAAGCGGGCGAAACTACGGCAAAGGCAATCGGATACGAATTAGACTAGGCTGTCCGGCGCGAAAGAAAATAATTTGCACTCCGAAGCCGCGCCGCCGCTCAAGAATTCCTGCAATACCGTCGCGTTATTGCGCTTGCTATCCTTGGCCGCGAATAACAAGGTTAGTGTTTTGCTTTTCGCCGCCATGTCCTGCAGCTCGACGGCAGCTGGATTATGCCCCAGCTCGGCAATATAGCGCGCCCGGAACTCGGGCCATTTTGCGGGGTCGTGGGAGTACCAACGGCGCAGCGCATCGCTTGGCGCGGCATCTTTGATCCAGGCATCGACGCGCGCCTTCTCGCGCGCCACCCCGCGCGGCCATAGCCGGTCCACCAGAATCCGGGTGCCGTCCGAAGCAGCCGACGCCTCGTAAATCCGTTTGATTTGTATCTTCGTCAACGAAGCACTCGTCAGGAACGGGCCAAGCGCAGCCAACACACATGCAAACGGAAAGCGGGGCACGCCGGTTCCGGGACGGCCCGGAACGCGTTGGCCGGGCATTAAGCGGGTCCCCGACACGGCGACGCGCAGAACCGGCGGCAATTGATGTTCGCGTTTGCGCGTTGGCCGTTCATAATGGCACCTCGGCCTTTTCCGTGCCTTCCACAGCCCCTTTCGACGCGAGCGCATCCGGACTACCGTTCACTTTCAGATCCGCTGCAATTTTCCGAAGATAGGCTCGAATTCGCGGGCCAGCGCCACATCGACCTCGCTCATGCTTACCGGCAGACCAAGATCACGAAGACTGGTCACTCCGAACTGCGCGTCCGAAATACCGCAAGGTATGATCCCGCAAAAATGCGAAAGATCCGGCGCGACATTGAGCGATACGCCATGGAACGACACCCAGCGCCGGACCCTGATCCCAAACGCGGCGATCTTGTCCTCGGCGGCCTCGCCGTTTTTGCCGCGAGGCTTTTCAGGCCGCGCGACCCAGACCCCAATGCGATCCGCGCGCCGCTCGCCTTTGACGCCGAAAGCGCTCAGCGCCGCGATGATCCATTCTTCCAACGCCCACACGTAAGCGCGCAGATCCGGGTCCCGGCGCTTGAGATCGAGCATCGCATAAATGACCCGCTGGCCCGGCCCATGATACGTTAATTGCCCGCCCCGGCCACTCTTGTGCACAGGCAAACGCGCGTCCACGAGATCCGTCGCTCGCGCGGATGTCCCGGCCGTATAGAGCGGCGGATGTTCGAGAAGCCAGATGAGTTCCGCTGCGGTGCCAGCAGCGATCCGGGCGACCCGCGCGTCCATTAAGGTCACGGCATCGGCATAGGGCACAATCGCCTCCGAAATCCGCCATTCGACCGGGGCGGCGTCGCGGGAAGGCATGAGGGGGGCCGATTTTTCAGTTAGCATATGCCATGATAGCGGCTGGTCCGGAAAAGTTGTACACGATACGCCAGAGGCGGAGAGCCGCCTTGCCACTCCGGCGCCGATTTGTTAGACGACGCGGCTGTGGGCGGGGTCCGCTTGCGTTTCCTGCTGCGCGAAGAAATGCGGCCATGGCGGAAGTGGTAGACGCGCTAGCTTGAGGTGCTAGTTGGGCAACCAGTGGAGGTTCGAGTCCTCTTGGCCGCACCATCTGGGGATCATATTCTTCACATTGTTGGTCTTTTGGGCGTCATTCCCTCACTTTGCTTCCCGGTGAGGGAATAGATGTTCTCAGTTTCCCCGTGCATAGCTTCCCCATAGCCTTTTTTGCAAGCGCGTTCGGCCGGGTTGGCGAGTATAAGGCGAAGCCATACCGCCGCCGCTCGATCCGCAGATCACATCAAGCTGTGCCACGGTCGCGCCATTGTTCGCGGCCCGCGCCGCGGCGGCCTTGCGCAGCCCTGCGCGGAGCCGGGGACGTCGGCTCGCGGAACCAATTTCCAAACGACTCTTTTGTCATCGGTGCAGCGATTTTAGTCGCGATGAAAGCGAGGTCGCCGGTTTGTGCGATGACTTCGGCAAGCTCAGGCAGAAGTGGGATAGGATCTCACGCGGAAATATCGGCCGCAGCAATTTGGCGATGTAGAGCATTTGGGGTAGCGTGCGTTTAACGACCCGGCAGAGCTGACATCCGTGGCAACGATATCCCCTTCCGAATAAGCAGCCGACGAGCCTCATATACCGGTGACTGTTGCCGCTGTGATTTTGGCTTTAGGGATACTCGCCACTAAGCCGGCAAAAGGTGGCTCAAGGAAAATTACTAAATGGGAGGAGGCAAATCATGACTAGGCTAATCATATTTGCAGCAATTGGTGTTCTCTCCGCGACAATTCCTTTGCCCGGAGCAGTTGGTTCTGAACCGGCCGGACACAGGCACGACACGGAGAATTTCTCTGCTGGGGAGCCGGGCGATCCGGAAAAGCCGTCGCGAGCGATCAAAGTCATCATGCAAGAACGTGACGGAAAAATGCTCTTCGCCCCCAACCACGTCGAAATTCAGAAGGGCGAGCAAATCAAATTTGAGCTCTATAATAGCGGAGAGCTCGCCCACGAATTTGTGCTTGCAACGGCCCAGGAGAACCAAAGACACGCGGAAGCGATGAAGGTGAACCCCGAGATGGAACACCACGATCCGAATGCGGCGCGTGTCCCACCGAAGAAAACGGACGAGATCGTCTGGAACTTCACGAAGTCAGGTGATTTCGAGTTTGCTTGTCTGATTCCGGGTCACCGTGATGCCGGTATGTTCGGCACTGTGAAGGTGAAATAACTGGAAAAGGCGTCGATTACGAATGGCTGGCATCGCGTTTATGCATCGTAAGGAAAAACAGTTCAGAGTCGGAAAGCTTCGTGCGAGCGCCTCCGATCACCATGGATATTCGCGACCGTCGTGGTTATAGAACTTGCCCGATTGATTTGGGCCGAACGCCTCGATGAGACGTCGCATGGCAGTCACGCTCTCCTTTGGCGACAACGGCGCCTTGGGGCCGCCCATATCGGTCCTGACCCATCCGGGGTTGACCAAAACACAAGTGATGCCGCGCGGCGCCAAATCGATCGCGGCGCTTCGCATTACCATATTCACCGCCGCCTTGGAGCTGCGATAGGCTATGGAGCCGCCGGACCTATTGTCGGCGAGCGAACCCATGCCGCTTGTAATGGTGATCACCAGCTTTCGCTCGCTACGGGCAATGTGATCGCTAAAGGACTCGAGTACCCGCAGCGGACCCATCGTATTTACGTCCAACACATGGGCCCAGGAAGGGTAATCGACGTTACCGGTCTTCTGCCCCGGCGCGCCGGCAATCCCGGCACTGTTGATGAGCACGTCTATAGTGACATCGTTCAGTCGGGTCGCGGCGTTGCGGACGCTTTCAGCATCGGTCACGTCCATTGCAACGACATTGAGCATGGCCCCTGAGTCTTGCGCCAAGCATTGGAGCTTGCTTGCGGCGTCCGGATTGCGGCACGTGGCAAATACGCGCCAACCATCGGCCCCGTACTGACTGGCAAATTCGAAGCCAAGCCCACGATTGGCTCCCGTGATGAAGATTGCTGCTGCCATAGGATATTGTCCTTACCTATAGAACGCCGTCCTTCCCCACGGGTTCGCTGAACCTAGGCGTTTGGACACCGCGGTGGTGAGGCGGACGACCGTGAGAGATCTGCCGGCGCCCTGCCATCGACGCCCCCCACGACGGGCTGCACTACGGTATCGAAGAAGTCCCCGCACGTCCGCGTATTCGGGCAGGTCGGGGTTTAGCAGGCGTATTGCAAACGACCCGCGGGCGTTCGAGCAACTCCAGCAGTTCGACGACGCGCTCGGCGGTCGCCTGGCGGGCCGGAAAAACGAATGCGGTTCAACCAGCGGTGTGCGCCGCCGTCTTCAGCGAACTGGAATAGCCGCCGCGTTTGATGGCTGGTGAGCCCGAAATTGTAAAGTCGGCGCGCGCCTGTGCTTTCCGGGCAAAGGGGAAGGTTCAACGGAACGATGGGCTTGCCGGAGTCATGATACAAGTTGGTGAGGAACAACACGCCTTCCGTTCCTCCCATGACCTGTACCTTAACTATGTCTCCTTCACGATGCCCAGCATCACTGAGCCGTTCCGGGCGTTCTGGCCGTACATCGTGCGAGAAGGCCGGCCAGGAAAAGTCAGGAAGCTCGCCACGCCGCGAGCTTTGAAGTTGCCCGATGGGGTGCGCCCTCTGAGCGACGGAACCTTTCTGATGGCTGAACGCGGCGGCACGCTCAGGCGCGGATACATCATGCAAAGCCATTTGTCATGGCGGCACAGGTCTTCCGTTTCCTTGCCCACGATAGAGCCGAGCCAGGCTTTGATTTCCGGCGAATTGACGTTGTTGTTATAGATCCCACCCTTGTTCTCCCGTGTTGTAGGGCGGATCGATGTAGATGCACTTCATCTTTCCCGCGTAATAAGGCAGCAGCGCCTTCAAGGTTTCCCGCTTGTCGCCCTGGACAAGCAGGTTTGCGGCGTCGGGGTCACCCGCCGACCTGGATTTATCGCAATGGAGCAGCCGGCAGGGGCACTTCGCGATGGTGGTTCACCACCGCCTTTTTCCCAATCCAATCCAATACCGGCATGGAGTCCCCGGATAACCATATCGCGTTTCACGGCAACATTTCGCTATGATCAAGCGCGGATTTTGCTCTTGCTCACTGACCTCGCCGCTCGCGCATTCGGCTTTCGATCCGGAGCGGATGCGCCGGATAGACCCCAAGGATTTTCATTTCCTTGCAAAAGAACGCCAGCTCCTCCAAGGCGCGCGCCAGCCCCGGCTCATCCGGATGGGCCTCGACATCGGCCAAAAATTGGGTGGCGGTGAACTCCCCATCGACCATGTAACTTTCGAGCTTGGTCATATTGACGCCATTGGTGGCGAAACCGCCGAGCGCCTTGTAGAGCGCCGCCGGCACGTTGCGGACGCGGAAAACAAAGCTCGTGACGACCGGTCCCGGGCCAAGCTTCGCCCATCGCGCAATTTTCGAAAGCACGACGAAACGCGTCGTGTTATGCGGTTCGTCCTCGATGTCGGCGGCGAGCACGTCGAGACCATGGATTTCCGCCGCTAGGCGCGTGGCGATCGCTGCGCGGCCCGGATCGCGCCATTCCGCCACCGCCCGCGCGGACCCGGCGGTATCTCCGGTCACATGCGCGGCGAGGCCCCGCGCGCGGATAATTATGCGGCATTGGCCAAGCGCGTGAACATGGCTGTAGACTGATCTCACCTCATCGAGTCTCGCGCCTTTGATGCCGAGCAACTGAAAATGGACCGGCAAAAAATATTCCGCGATGATGTGGAGACCGGAGCCTGGCAACAGATGATGGATGTCGGCGACGCGCCCCGCGATCGAATTCTCGATTGGGATCATGCCGAGTGTCGCGGCGCCGTCGGCGATGGCCGCGAGCGCATCCTCGAACGTCGCGCAAGGTAGGGTTTCCCAGGCGGGATAGACGTTGCCGCAAGCGATATGGGAATTGGCGCCCGGCTCGCCTTGGTAGGCGATCTTGTTGACTGTCATTCAGTCCTCGAACAGGACCTGTGCGTGCTTCCCGCCGCAAGTTCGTGCCAATGGCGACAGCGAACGAGCGTTAGCTTCCCGGCCAAATTACGACGTTTCCATAAGGGAGGAGGCCGCCTATGCCGTTACAGCGATTTAAACACCAATGGCACCGAAAAGTACAATATGAACACAAGCGCAATCGAAATGGCGAACGAAACGGGTACGTCAGAACGGAAAGATCTCCGGAACAAAAAAGCGAATACAAAGATGTTCCATACATAAAGAGGGAACAGCAAAAATGCCGTCAATTGCCGCACATTAATATCCGGCAACTCCGCAAACGCCGGGTTAATGAACATGAAAAAACCCAAAGCCGTCCGGACAAAAATTACGATGGCGCCGCCCAACGCGAGGGCTGTGAGCGTCTGCGTCAGCCGCTCGTTGTAGCCGGAAAGCCGCGTCCATAGCAGCGCGACCAAAGCCAATAAAAAAGTGCTCCCGATACCGCTCGCAG
Organism: uncultured Alphaproteobacteria bacterium; assembly: GCA_963808645.1. Taxonomy (GTDB): domain Bacteria; phylum Pseudomonadota; class Alphaproteobacteria; order Rhizobiales; family Beijerinckiaceae; genus Methylocapsa. The sequence goes on along the minus strand of CAWEGU010000015.1, from coordinate 135,675 downwards.
CCGCCCTGGCCGGGGAATAGAAGCTAGCTTGAAACAAGAATACCGCCACCGCGAAAGCGACGAGGCTCGCAGCCAAGAGATTTGACGATTTCGGGAGCACTTCCGGGCCGAGCTTCAAGTTTACAATTCCAAGAATCGTTCGCACTTGGGAAGGCAGAGTCAATTTCATGATCAGGCCTCGAATGTTGGTGGCAGGCTTTTCCTTACGCCTTCGCGCGTCACTACGCTCGATACCGTCCCTGCGCCGCCCGCCTACGTCCCTTCCCGTAGCGGATTTCCAAGTTCACCGATCACAGCTGCGGCGGATTCCCGCAAATGGGCCAGCCGTGAGCCATCCGCGAATCTCTCACGCCGACTTTTTCGGGGCAGTGAGTTTTTGCTTCCGGCCCAAATGCCAATGCAAGTAAACTGCGGCCATCGAGGCATAGATTCCGACGCTTTGGCAAGCGTTTGGCCCACTGAAAACGGGAACTGCGACAATAGGTCTGGCCGTGCGCATTTTTCACGGTCACGATGCCGATGAATTTGCCGTTCTCGGGAAAGGTGTGCTGGAAGGTCAGGGTGCCCGTCGGATAGGTCTTGGGGAGCACGGGGTCGAGAACTTGTGGGCTCCGCAGCTCCGCGTCAGTCAGGAACGGGAGCCCGTTCATCGTAGTATGGTTTCCTTCATCCTTGATGATGCGGATTTCGGTCAGCATATCGCGCAGCTCGTTATCTTGCATATCGAGTGCGACAACCGTTTGCCCGGTGGTTGGGATATCGTCGCGAAATTCATCCCGGGAATTTTGCGGCTGGTATCCGGTGAAGAACATGATGTCTGGCCCAATCCGCAAAACGCACCGATTGTCCTGCATGCCAACCCCACCATGCGCATGCGCGGCGGAGGCGGACAGCATCATGGCCAGGAGCCACGCGGCGATTCCTCGGATCATCTTGTATCGAGCTCCACATAACATTTCCCCCGCCGGAGCGTAAGCGCCAGCGGGGGAAATTACTTGTCTTGTTTACCTTTTATAAAACTGCCCGAGACAACATCTCAGACAGGCATGAAGGTCGGGATCACCGCTCCGCCGACTTCCATCGGGTAGCGCGCTCCGCTTGGCGAGAAAAAGAACAGAACGCCAGCGAACGAGCTATCGACGTCATAGGCCAGACCCGAAAGACGTTCCGTATCCCACCGCGCGTCTTGAATGGTGACCGCGAGGTCTTTCGTCTCGCCGGGCGCGATGGGGGCATTATCGCTCAGCGACAACCCTCTATCCGCCAGCAGGTAGTCGGGATATTCCACCTTCGCGGTGTAGACGTCAGGATTCAGAAAGCGAAGGCCCGCGGTGTTAAATTCACCGATCCGCAGGGGTTCCTTGCCGTTGTTGGTGATCTTGAAATTGGCCACCAACTCGCGTCCCGGCACCTTATAGGTTCCGTTCACATATTTGATTATGATCGGCCCCGAGTTTACTTCATTTTCGAGAGCCTGGATATTTCTGAAGTCGCCCGCCTGCAACGGGATAGTGTTTGGATAAGCGCTGACCGCGATCGCATAGAAAATGATGACCACGAGCAGGACCGCGAGAAGCGTAACCGCGCCGACTATGCGCTCCTGAGGAGTGATCAGCTCTTCCGCCTTTCCGGACGCCACCCACGCAAACCGGCCGATGAAGCCGCGCTTGTTGAACCAATAGAGGATCCAAGCGATACCGGCGATGATCCAGACAAGATGCCACAGATAGATCTTAGCCTGCCCATAGGTCTCGATATCGACCGTCGTCCCATTCAGCAACTTTACGTCGTCCCGATAATCGGAGAAGTTGCCCTTGATGTCGATATATTGACCTGGGCCGGGAATCGGGCCGCCGGTCTTGACGCTCAGTTGAACGTGCGTGTGCCAATGGCCGGGGCGGCGCGCCTTGAGAAGCTGCCTGAACGCGTAAGTCTTGCCCACTTCGAGCTTCATCGAGCGCGGGGTGAATTGGCCGCCGACCCATACGCCCAACCTCGCCGCCATCGCTCCGGGCTGCCCGGTGTTGAGGAAGCATTGGTCCGGGACCAGGACGGCCGCGGGCCAAGCGTTCATGATATAGAGCTTGCCCGTGATCTCATACTCTTCGTTGACGGAGACGTTGGTCTTCGACCATTTCAGGTCATACCAGTTGAGCGTCCGCATCCGTAGAAACGCCGCCTGCGATTTCTCGCCGTGAGCGTCGGCCGGGCCGATGGCCGCCATCGTCAAGGCAAGACCGGCGGCCAAACCCAAGGCCCAGAGCCTCCCCGCTTGGCGCGCCAGTAAGTTTAACATTGTTTTTGTCATTTGGTTACTCTCCCACACGGCAATGCCGTGCCTCTTGCATTGCGAAATGCGCCCTTAGAGTCCTTTCGGACGTGGCGGGACGGCTTAGATCGACTTCATGTATTTCGTGGTGGAGAACATCTTACCGACAAACCACCACACGAAATACACGATGATCGAGACGAACCCGGAGAAGAACGCCGCGACGCCCACGACATCCTTACCGAAGGTACGCATCGTGCCGCGTTCGATAATTCTTATGTATTCCGGCATCGAGGTACGAACGTTGTGGAAGCCGATGACGTCGGCCAACGACATCAGCGTGCCATATTGTTCGGTCGGCTGATGGAATTGCGCAAGGATCACCCAATTGTTCGGATAGAGGAGCAGCGAGAAGCCCATCGAGCCGACAATCGCGGTAACGATAAAGCTCCTGCTGAGCAGCAGCACGATGTCGAGGAACAGCGCCTGGGGGACCAGCGAGGTCGGCCAGACGAGGTTGATCGGATAGAAGGTCCAGCCCCAGAAGCTGATGTAACGGTCGAGCCATTCGCCGAAGAGAAGGGCGACACAAAGGAATGTCGCACCGAAGGGCAGCCGGAAGTGCTCCCAGAAGAAATATTGGGCGGCCGCCGGGAAGGTAACCAGCATGATCGGCAGGACGGTCGGCCACATGCGCCGGTCCTTCCAGTCGACCCAGAAGTCCCAGTCGCCCATGGTCAGCATGGCGTGGACATGATAGCCGCCGATCATGATCAGAAAGAGAAACGTCAGGATCAGAAGGTCGGCTTGCCTGACGGCAGTCGCCGCCTCGGCGCGGGAATGGAACGGCGAACCCGCCACCGCATGATGTTCGTGTCCGGCCGCCGCGCCTCCGGCGGGGGCCGCGAAGACCGGATTCGCGCCAGCGCCGCCTTCGATGCCCGGCGACGCCGAGATCGTTTCGGTCGCCGGAGTAGCTCCGGTCTTGATTGACTTAAAGCGTAGCATGCTATCCTCCCATTTACTCCCCCCGGACCCAATCGCCGGATGACCGGAGTAAATTACAGTTGGCTTACAAAAACTATCCGCAGCCCTGGCACGGCCGCTCCCCGCGAAAAACTCCCTTCCGGGGAGCGGCCGGTCAATTGGGCTGAACGTTTCGCGGTTCAGACCAAGGGGTCCTCAACACACGAAGCGCTTGCTTATTCCGCCGCCTCGAGACCGAGCAGCTCCTCGTGGCCGTGCGCAAGCTCGACGACGCGGCCAAGCAGCTGCAGCGTCACGCCGAAGACTGCGAGCGAGAACCAGCCGAAGAAGACGAACATCCAGTGCAGCGGTTCGACGAAGAGTTCCTCCATGAACCAGAAGGTGTGGCCCCATTCATTGAGCCCGACGTTCGGGAAGATCATGAACGGGCCGACGAACAGGAGAACATAGGCAATCGACCAGCCCTTGGAGCCGTAGGTCGGAAGCCTCGTCCTCGCATACATGAAGCCGCCCACGCCAATCACGATATACATCGGGTAGCTCATGTAGAACTCGATGATATGGCTCGGCGTGAAGTCGGTGTCGCGGATCACCGTCATATGCCAAGTGCCGTCCTGTTCCGTGAAGTAGCTGGCGCCCCAGTAAATCGCGACACCGTAGACGGTAATCCAGCTGATCAGGTTGAAGATACGGCGCATTTCCTCGCGCGGCGCAACGCTCGCGAGGTCGGGGTCGCGGGTCTTCCACATCCAGCCGACCAAGGCGAGGAAGGAGATCAATTCGACCGGCTCCTCGATGTAGAGAATGGTCATCCAGTAGGTGGTGAACTCGGGAGCGAACGAATCGAGCCCCGCGAATTGGCCGAAGACTTGCTCGTAGATACGAACGCAGACGTAGAAGACGTTGATCGCGAGTACCCCAACAATCAACGGAATCCCGTTGAAAAGGGGCGCCTCGGCGACGGCCGCGGCCTCGCCGGTGCGCGCAGTTCCTGTTACTAAGCTCATGTTACGTGCCTCTTTGCTGTTGAGGATTAAGACCGGATTTTGGCGTGAACACAATTTTGGCGTGAACACACGGGCCCGCCAGATCACGTCCGGCTCGGCACCGATGGGCTCGACGGCGCCACAAACCAGTCTATCTCCGGTTCCTTGTTTAGAGCGGCCAGCGGGAAGGGACAATATACTAGCGGGCGGGTTAAGAGCAACCTGAATGGGTAGGTGTCACCTACCCAGATAGATGGGCAATCCCTCATCAAGGCCCGTTCAGCCCCGGCGCGACGGCACGCCTCTTTATTGGCGTATTGCCAGAATAAGACGAAAATAATTATAATAGTAATTATGTAGTAATACGCGTACAAACAACCATCCTGGGCAATCTGCTCTACTAGACGAATGAACACAAATCGATGAGCTCGCGCACGCGCGGGCCGGGTTTCCGGAATGCGCGCCCGTCCAAAAACATCGCCGGAGGTTCGGCGAAGCGGTCTGGAAACGTTTCACCCGCTGTCTTCGAGACCCATAGCGGATCACGGGCGCCGAGGCATGGCGCCCGTGTAAATCTTTGAACATTTCATCGGCCAGAAATCGGTTAGAACCATCCCATGCGGCTACATGGAAGATGAGTACGACACCGCACACCCTGGGAAGATGGTGGCGGAAGGTTGGCGTGCTTGAGCGCGGGCTTTGGCGCGGCCTCGCGGCTGCACAAATCCGCATTCGCGCCGTGGCGGGCCTCGGCCTCGCCATTTTTTTCTCCGGAGCCGTGGTTGGGCTTGCCTCCGCCGGCGGCTTGCGAGCGGCCGACGGGCTTTGCCCGGGCGATGGGGGCACCAGTGGCCGGGTCATCTCGGCCGACGAGCGGCTCGAATTGACTCTCGAAAACGGCAGCCGGCTCAAAATCGCCGGAGTTGATCCGCCGCGCCCGACGCCGGGCGGTCCCGATCTCGATTTCCGCGCGCGGGACCGGCTCGCTCTATGGCTAGTTGGACAAGAAATACTGTTTCGCCCTCTCGAACCGGGCCCGGACCGCTGGGGCCGCATCGTTGCCTTTGTTTTCGCTGTCGCGCCGGGCTCACCAAATGGGCCGGGACCGGCGCATTTGCCGGTCGGCGAGGCGCTCATCGATGCCGGCCTTGCGCGCTATGAACCAAGCGCGGCAGCGCGCCCGTGCCGGAGCGCCCTCCTCGCCGCGGAGGGCGGTGCGCGAGCGTCCGGGATTGGCCTTTGGGCGGATCCGTATTATGCGATCATCGCCGCGGATCACCAGTCCTTCGCCGATAAGGCTGGCTCATCCGTTATTGTCGAAGGCCGGATTACCGGGATCGCCAGCCGGAGGCCGCGCATAACGCTCTACTTTGGGCCGCGCCGGGGCGCAGATTTTTCGGTTACGATCTTGCCACGCAATAGCAAAGCTTTCGAGGCGGCTTATTCAAGTCTGGCGGGCTTGACCGGCCAAACCGTCCGCGTGCGAGGACTTCTCGATACGCGCTTCGGACCGCAAATCGAGATCTCGGACCCGGATGACGTGGAAGCGGCCGGGCAAGATGCCGCCGCGCCCGGCTCCCCGGTCCCGAGATAAGGCGGTCGCCAATGGGACTTTCCGCCAACATCACCGGACCGAGGCGAACGGAAAACAGTTCCGGGCGAGGGGCGCGACTGGCGGCCGCGGGGGTCATCGTGCTTGTTCTTTCCGCCTGCGCCGCGATGGAGCCGCAAGACAGCACGCCTTTCAACGCGGCGGTGCCGGTGCCGCCGCCCCGCGCGCCTGCCGTTGAAACGAAAGCATCGGCGGAACACCGGCGCATGATCGCCTTGTTCGACGGCGAGTACAGATATCCTGCAGCCGAAGCCTACCTTAACGAAATTCTGGTCAAGCTCGCCAACGCGGACGATCGCGCAAGCGAACCTTATAAGGTGACGATCCTGAATTCGCCGATCGTGAACGCCTTTGCGCTGCCTCCCGGCGAGCTCTATGTGACGCGGGAACTCTTGGCGCTCGCCAACGATGCCTCGGAGGTCGCGGCCGTGATGGCGCATGAGATCGCCCACATCACCGCCAAACACGCCATGCAGCGCGAGGAAGAGGAAAAACGCGCCGCGGTTATCAGCGAGGCCGCAAGCGTGATCCAGAGCAAGCAGAAGAGTCAAGAAGCCGAGGCCCTGGCGCAGCGCACGATCGCGAGCTTTTCCCGCCAGCAGGAACTCGAGGCCGATCAGATTGGCATCAGGGTAGCCGCGAAAGCGGGCTTCGACCCCTATGGCGCGGTCCGCTTCCTTAACGCGCTCGGGCGCTCGGCGGCGCTGCGCAGCGCGCTCATGGATCACTCCGCGAGCGCCGGCACGCCGGATCTTTTGGCGACGCATCCCTCCACCCCGGATCGGATCGCGCAGGCGGTCAACGCCGCGCGCCAGATCGGCGCCCCGGGTATCGGCACGACCGGACGGGCCTCCTATCTCGCCGCGATCGAAGGCATGACCTTTGGCGACGATCCCGCCGAAGGGGCGATCCGTGGCCGCAAGTTTTTGCACGGGCGGCTCGGTTTTGCCTTTCTCGCTCCCGAAGGGTTTGTTCTCGAAAACGCATCCCAGGCCCTTCTCGGCGTAAGGGCCGGCGGTGGCGAAGCCTTGCGCCTCGACAGCGTCAACGTGCCATGGGCGACGCCCCTCGCGGCCTATATGGCCAGCGGCTGGATCGACGGTCTGATCGACAGTTCGATCGAAGCGGCCGAGGTCAACGCAATGCCGGCGGCGACCGCCACCGCAAGTGCCGGCGAATGGAAATTCCGTGTCGCGGTGATCCGGTTCGAACAAGATCGCGTGTATCGGCTGATTTTCGCGACCCGCGTGCTGACGGAGGAGGCCAAACAACGCTTCAAGGCGTCGATCGATTCCTTTCATCACGTATCAGCGGGCGAGATCAAAGCCGTGCGGCCGTTGCGTCTCTCAATCGCCGTGGCCGAGGCCGGGGAAACCGTGGGGACGCTTGCCGCGCGGATGGCCGTTCCAGACCGTGCGCTCGACACTTTCCTGCTCATCAACGAACTCACCCGCGGCGAGCCATTGCAACGCTCGGAGCGCTATAAAATAGTTGTGGAATAGAAATCGAATGTTTGTTGCGGGAAGGCTCCTCTGCGCCCGATGTGGCTGCTCGTACTTTTCGCCGGCTCCTTTGGGTTCGGCTTTACAAAAAGCGAAACAACAAGCGCATGCCGGATGGCCATCGGCGTAAGCGTTTACCTCACGAGCGCCCGGCAATTCCCCGCTCTGCTTGCACAAATTCCCTTGGCAGGGAATTTGGCCGCCCGCCGCTGAATCTCCTCACCGGCGATTTTGGAAGGCCAATGCCGATCCGCGGCCACTCCCGGGGGCGACGCCAAGGTCCCGAAAACCACCTCGCTCGCCGATAAATCCGGCGCGCTCCTCGTCAGGATTTCGAAGCGTGTTCCGGCTTGCCCTTGCGCTTCGTCGAGGCCATGTCGTGGAGTTCCTTTTCGCTCATCGACTCGACCATCGATTTTGATGCGCCCTTCAGCTCGCTCTTTTTCTTTTCTCCGCGCTTGGCCGCCAGAGCCGCGCCGGCCGCCATCTGCTGGGCTTTGGATTTCGCGGGCATGACGACCTCACTGCTGCACGTGCTGGCCGCCGGGAGTCGACACACCGCTGAGTGCGGCTGCGCAACACCGGGCTCCATCCTCATCCTCGGCCTGCGAGATGTCGCCGAGAGAGACGATCCCGACCAGGCGCTTGTCGCGATTAAGAACGGGCAGCCGCCTCACTTGCAGGACGCCCATCTTGGTTGAGACGGCATCGAGAGGTTCGTCTTCGAAGCAACAGAGAACCCCCTCGCTCATGACATCGCGCACGGGCGTATCGGGACCTTTGCCTTCCGCCACGCCGCGCACGGCGATATCGCGGTCCGTGACGGTGCCGACCAGCCGGTCGTTCTCGCCAACCGGGAGGAACCCGGCATCGATTTCTTTCATCATTCTTGCCGCATCGCGGATCGATTGCGCCGGCGAAGCGATGAGGACATCCTTGCTCATGCAGGTGTCTATGTTCATTGCAGGTTCCCCTTAAAGTTGCGATCCAGTTGGATTTGCCGGCCAAAGGGCGCCGATGCTTGAGCCAGATGTTGGCGGTTTGGCCAAAATCCTAAACCGCCCGGCAGCCGGAAGGTTCACACGGGCCGCAAAAAAGCTCCCGCGAGCGTGACTGCGGGGGTTCGCACTCGAAAGCTCTGGCTTCCGCAATGGCGGCACGGAGAAGAGCACGGCTGCGGGATGTATATCGACCGGCTGCCCGAAGTGAGTTTGGGCAATCGGCCCCAGCGACGTTTAATATTTGAGGCTAAAAACCCCGATAGGCCTGCGCCTATGCAAAGCCTCACCCCATCCGTCGAGACGGGCTGCGCCAGCCTTCCTCAGCGTGGTAGCCTTGCGAGGAGCTTTTCATAGAGCGGATTTTCCGCCGAGAACACATAGTCTTGCGCGGCGACGCAGACATGGGTCGCGCCTTGCGCGATCAGCCAATCGGCGAGCGGCGCGGCCTTGTCTTTCGGGCAGTTTAAGGCCAGGCGCCTATCGGTTGCATGGAAGCGCGCGCGGGCAGAAAATGCTGCCTTCGCTTCCGCGAGCAAATCGCCTTCCAACTTCACAACGAAGGCCGAGACCTCGCGCGTGGTGCGCGCTTCCTCTTCCGCCGCGATGCGCGAGAGAATGATGCGGGCGGTCTCGCGGGGACCAGGACTCCAATCGGCGCCAACCGACGCCACGAGATTGGCCTGCGAGCGCAAAATCGTGCCGTCGTCGAGAATTTTGAGCGCATTGGAGAGAAGCGTCGCGCCGGTCGTCGTGATATCGACGATGAGCTCGGCCTTGCCGGCCGCCGGTGCGCCCTCGGTCGCGCCAAGGCTCTCGACGATGCGGTAATCCGCGACGTGCCGCGAGGCGAAAAAGCGCCGGGTCAGATGGACATATTTGGTCGCGACGCGCATCCGCTCGCCGCGCCGCGCCCGGAAGGCCGCGGCGACATCCTCTAGATCCGCCATGGTTCTCACATCGATCCACGCGCGCGGCACCGCCACAACGACATTGGCATGACCAAAGCCGAGCGGCGCCAGCAGTTCGACTTTCGCTTCCACATCGGCAATGGTTTCGCGAATGAGATCCTCGCCGGTGACGCCGAGATGCACATGGCCGGCGGCCAATTGCGCGACAATATCGGTGGCGGAGAGAAACGCTATCTCGACATTCTCAACGCCAGCCAAACTTCCGCGATAGTCGCGCGAACCGTGCATGAGTTCGAGCCCGGCGCGTGCGAAAAAAGCCGCGGAGTTTTCCTGCAGCCGCCCTTTGGAGGGAACCGCGAGCACGAGAGGTTTTTTGGCGCCGTGTAACCTCATGGCGCCACCCGTTCTGCACTGAGACGGCCGATCCAGATCGCCGCGCCGACGGCGGCAATGGGTTTTTCCGCGCCAAGCGTTTGTGGAAGCTGGTCGTAGCGCCCGCCGCCAATTACAGGCTCCGCCGCACCCTGCTCGTGCGCCTCGAAAACAAAACCTGTGTAATAGTCAAGATTGCCCGTGAAGCGCGCGGCAAAATGGAGCCTTGCAGCATCGAGCCCCTGCGCGGCGATAAACCCAAGCCGTTTGTCGAAACTGTCGAGCACGGCGGAAAGATCGAGGTTCGCACCAGCCGCAAGCGCGCGCAATTGCGCGGAAGCCTTATTAGGATCGCCTTCCACGCCCAAGAATTGCTCGATGATCGCGCGCTTTTCCGCGGAAAATCCCGCGCCCCTCTTGAGTGCCGCCTGTTCAAGGAAACGATCGGCGATCTCCCCTGGGCTGCGGCCGCCCGCCGGGGCCACGCCCGCGATAGAAAGAAGATCCTCGACGAACGCGCGCGCGCCGTGCTTGTCGGCGCCTTCGAGAACGCCGAGCAGGCCGGGATGATCGGTGCCGTTCAAGCCTGGGCTCAGGATCGTCTCGAGGGATTTGCCGTGACCGTGGCCGTGCGCGATGCGGCGGCGCCATTGGGGCGGGAGATTGAGCGCTTCGAGAAGCCGGGAAAACAGCCCGGCGTCGCCGATCCTGACAGTAAGGCGCGAAGGGGCGGCTTGGTGTCGTTTGGCGGCGCCTGCCGCTTCGAGCGCCAGGGCGAGGATTTCTCCGTCCGCCGCCTCCCGGTCGGGGCGGCCAAAACTCTCAATTCCGGCTTGCGTGAATTCGCTTGGGCGGCCTGGCAGAAACCGGAAAACAGGCCCGCAATAAGAGAAGCGCGCGCGCTCTCCAGCACGTTCCGTGGCGAGATAGGCGACCAGGACAGGAATCGTATATTCCGGACGCAGGCAATAGTCGGCGCCGGAAAGATCGCTCGTGAGATAAAGCTGGCCGCGCAGAACCTCGCCGGAATCGAAGAAGAACGAAGCCGGTTGCAGGATTGGCGGTTCACAGCGCGCGTATCCGGCGGCGGTGAGATGGGCGATGACTGCTTCCGCACGCTGATCGACAAACGACAAAGCCCTGCCCCGGAAAGCTCAAGGAAGTCTGCCTCTCTTAGCAAGGCGAGCCGTGTTCCGCGACAGGTTTTGAGAAAAATAGGGTAAACGCAAGCAGGTAGGAGAGGAGCTATGGCTGATTTTGGTGACGGCGTGAATTAAGCGGCGGATTTGTCCTTGCAATGCAAGGCTTCCCGGCTCGCGTTTTGACGCGATCATCTGCCGTGCTGTCGAGTCGCCCGCCATCCGCGCGTCTATGATCGCGGCTAGGCTCACAGGCGTCCCGGCGCGGCAAGGAAGAAATATTCCTAGGCGGCTCACGCAGACTTGATGCCCGTGGCGCAAGCCCAGGCTATGACTCCGCCCCAATCGTGGGCCCGCGAGTATAAACTGCTGGAATTCCAAAAGGTCCGCGATCCCGAGGACATCGGCACCGTATAAGCCTGCCAGCCCTGCGGCTTACTGCTTTGGTTATAGCCGCGCTGGTCGGGAACGACAACGCGAAAGCCCCCGCTCGCGAGCGGGGCGATTCTGGCCGCGCCAGCCGTACCAAATTCCGGAAATCCACCTAACAAAATGACCACGGGGCCCTCTTGGGGCCCGCCGCGGCCGCGTGGGTGGTCACCTCGTCCAATTGAAAAGTCAGATGCTCCACTCGGGGGTTCGCGCGTAGCCTCCTTGCGTCCTGCCGGACCTTTCGCGGCAAATCGCACGATGTCGAATAGCAACGGATGCCCCGCGGTCTGGTGCCTCTGTAGCACTGGGCTCTGCCTCACCATCATCAAGAGGCCGATCAGGAATCCTATCGTAACCCATTATTGGCGGATCGTCGCTGCCCTTCGCCGCAAAGCAGGACTGGCAAAGGCAAGCGTTCCTGCCTGCGAGTAAGTTCGGGTGTAAAGAGAACGTTGCGAAGCTCTAAGAGCCTTGCAAGTTCTATTTATGCGACAGGACTCATACAACTTCTGTCCCGCGTGCCTTCCGACGACGCGTGATCAACAGGAATGAGTCCTTGTGCATCTTGAGAGTCTGAATGCCCGCTCCTGTGCAGGTTTCTCCGCCTGCATTCGAAAACGATCCACGCGCTCCCACGGCAGGCGTCCGAGAAGGCCAAGGCACGAAATCGCGGGCCGGAAGAAGCTCGGTTTCGCCGACTGATCTATGGGGATTTGACAAGTGCGAGCGTCGCTTTTCAAGAGGTAAAAACTACGGGCAGGCCGCACTTTGACGAGTTGATCAGTCGAGGAGCGTGTACCGCCGTCATTGGGACCAGGTTCGGGGTGGCTCCGCTATCCCAAGGCGTTGGCGCAGCATCATCGGCCGAGCGCTGCCGGCGCGGACGCACGACCAGCGGCAAAGAGAGCTGAGTTGCGGCGTGGCGGGCGACGCGATCTCAATCACGCGTGTCGATCCTGATTTCGCCGAGCAAAGAGGCGCGCGGAGCGCGTCCGCGTTCGAACGTCTGGATGACGATCATGCGGCCGCCGCAACATGGTTGGCCTTGCCAGTGCTCGTCCAAAGCGGCAATCTCAACCTCGAAATCTGGTCATCGGAAGGATATCGGCTTAAGAAAAGCGCCACAATAGAAGTCGCCTTTGTGCTCATGCTGACAGGCACGGGAGAAACGGAAGAGTCCTTCCTTGCGTGCGCTTCTGGTCGTCGCCGCATGCATCCGCGCGATGCTCGAGCATCGCGGCATCGAGGTCCACATGATTGATCTTTACGCTGACGACTTCGATACGCGCCTTACCGGCGCCGAGCGTCGCGGGTATTTCACGACACCCTATGATAGCAGGTCCGTCGCCGGCTATGTCGCCGGCTCATGCTGGCCGAGAAGCTGGTTTTTTCCGCAATGGTGGTTTAACCCATTGGCGATCCTGAAGGGCTGCTTCGATCGTGTGCTCGTGCCCGGTGCCCGCAGTTCCCCAGTCTTGCTGTCGCTAAGGCCAACGTCGCCGCCACGCGAGGCGCGATATATGTTCATTCGGTTTTTCTTTCATTACGGAGTGCCGCGCCGATGAAAGCAACGGTCCGAGTTGGCATCGGCGGCTGGACTTTTGCGCCATGGCGCAAGTGTTTTTATCCCAAAAATCTGTCGCAAAAACGGGAGCTCGAATATGCGAGCCGGCAGCTGACTTCGATCGAGATCAACGGAACCTATTATCGCACGCAGAAGCCCGAGAGCTTTGCGCGATGGTACGAGGAAACGCCCGAAAATTTCGTGTTCGCGCTCAAGGGCCCGATGTTCGCAACCAACCGGCGGAACCTCGCCGAGTCAGAAGCTTCAATTGCGCGCTTTTTCAAAAGTGGCGTGATCAATCTCAAAGAGAAGCTCGGACCCATTAATTGGCAGTTTCTGCCGACAAAGCGTTTTGATGTTGCCGATTTCGAAGCCTTCCTCAAGCTGCTGCCGAAGACTGTCGACGGGCACGAGGTCCGCCACGCCGTAGAGGTTCGGCACGACAGCTTCCGTAAGGCAGAGTTCGTCGAACTTTTGCGTAGCTACCAAGCCGCAGCGGTGTTCACGGACAAAGACCAGTTTCCACAAATTGCCGACATCACATCGTCTTTTGCTTATGCTCGTCTGCAGCGCTCGTCGAAAGAGGAGGAGAATGGCTATCCGGCTGACGCGCTCGATGTTTGGGCGCAAAGGGCCCTCACCTGGTCTCAAGGAAAGATGCCAAAAAGGCTCGAAGCTGTCGCAAGTCCCTGCAAGACGACGCCGCGAGACGTTTTCATCTACTTCATCAATGGCTTCAAACCGAAAGCGCCCGCCGCTGCCATGGCTTTGATCAAAAGGCTTAAGTGAGCGCCGCGGGAATGAGCGCCGCGGGAATTTCTAATTCCTCGAACCTTACATCTGGCGTGCTCTCAGGCGGGGGGTAGGAAATCGTTGGTCGAGCCGCTGCCCGAATGACCGGTATACCAATGGCATGACGAGGCCCAATCTCGTGTAGCACCGCTGGTATTATATATCGCCGTGATCATGGATTCTCAAATGTTGTGGGTTTAGGCAATTTTCGATCAGTTTCAGGAGGCACCGGCCGCCGTGGTAGCGGCGACGTCGTGTTGGCGGTGCGGGACGCGGCCGAAGATCGGGTCGCATCGCGGAAGAATGTGAACCAGTACCAGATGAGCAGGATCGGAACGCCGATGTCATAGAGCACGTCGATTCCAGGGAGCGGCTCGATGGGGATGGCGACGACTCCGGCCATGAGCGTCGCCCCGACGCGGTAGCTCAAGGCCGTCATTATGCGCTTCAAGGGGTTGTCGTCCGGCATCTTAGAGACGACGACGAGCAGCACGATGAACAGCGCGAACATCACGGCGACGAAGATAAGTAGGTCGCGGATGAGTTCTTCTATCAGCGACAGCATTTCGGGTTCTCCGCCGCCTGATCGCCTCTAAGTTTGCGCCCGCTCGACGTCGATGGCACAAACGGCTCTATAATGCCATTTAGGATATCATGTAGTCCCATGTCTGCCTCCTGAATGCTCCCGCCTCGATGTTATCTTGGTCGCGACGAACCGTTTGCAAGCCATCGACCGAACTTACGATGCGCCCTGAACCCTTAAAACCAGCGGCTCGGCGGCGCGCCGGGGCCGGTCCTCTGAAAAAGGCGATGGGCCACAAGCCGGTCCAGATGAACAGCACGAGCAGCGCTCCGACGTCGCGCCGACGAGACCCGCGCCGTGGTCGAGCCGATACAATCGATGTATGGCCGATAAAGGTTGCGACGAACGCGCCGGCTAACTGCGCCGGTGAGCGGCGCTTTGGCGGTGCAAGAAGCGCATCCGGCGCAAATTTCAGCATGGTGAAGATAGCGGGCGCGCGGAACTTCTGAGAAACTAAGGTGGGAGAGCCAACTCGCCTAAGTCCACACCTCATCCTGACATTGAACTTGCAGGGATTTTTGCAATCCGCTTGGTCTCCCCATTCATAAGCCGAACACAGCCGAGGAACTACTTTGTGCCGTGGCTGTTATTAGCCCCGAGCCCAAGAGTCAGTGGCCATAGAAACGTTGAAAGGTTCGAGAGCTTGAGCACGACGTGGCGACGCGCCGAAAGCCCGGCTCCCCGCGCCCCCATAATCCTCCCCTGCCCTGCGGAGGACAAAGCTTTAAGGCTTGCCACAATTCGGGTGTCGGGATGGGAGATGAACGAATGACTTTATCACATACTCATTGGGGGGCATGAAATGTCACTCGAGTGGAGAAGCATATACGAGAAAAGCGGGGTGGGGATCATTACCGCTGTCACCCTAGGAGCTCTGGCCGGCAGCATGGTGCTACTCAGCGTCCCGCAGGGTGCCAGATCGCAACCGCCCACTGACGGCGCACATGCAGACGCTATCGTAGTGGCGCAGACCTCCAAGGAAGCTCCAATGGAGCGACCGGAACAGAAGAAAACGGCCCACGATCTCTCCGACGTCTTCAACCCGAGCAATGCGTTGCCCACGTCGCAGGCTTTGACTGATCAACAAGATCTCGGACAGATGCTCGGCTTCGATTTCTACCGTGACCCCCTTGGCGCGATGAAGCCCGGGATGACGTTTGAGGACTTTTTCAAGATGGGCGTGGCCAATAAGCCGAAGGTCATGGCAACCCAGCGCAAGCTCCTCGAGAGCCGATACAATCTTCAACCGAAGCTCGACCCGGCCGTCAAAATGTCGCGCGGCAAACCCATCGCGGTGGGACCTACGGCGAGATTGCCGTCGGGGATGAGTTGGGAAGCACTGGCCAAGTTGAGCCCGGCCGAGATTCGCGAGCGGGACATCTTCCCTTACAAGGCGCTGCCTCACCCGGCTCAAGGAGGTGGGCTAGGTGGCCAGGTCTTTCCCCAGATGCAGATCAAAATGTTTCCGCGGTTGGAGCGGTACGACGTCGAGTTCGATCTCCCCGAGGCCTTTCTGCCCGAGTTTCCGCCGGCGATGTTCCTGCAGAACCGGCCCGAACTCGGCGACGTCTCCCGAGGCGAAGTGGTCTCAATCAACAACTACTACCACTTGTTCAAAGACATCCTGACACCCGTGCAGCTCGATGGCTTGCGTTTACTAGTGACGCCGTTCCCTCAAGAAGAGTTCAACCCAACCGACGATCGCAAGAGTGCCCAGCCCAGCTTGGGAGTGACGTGCCTGGATTGCCACGTGAATGGTCACACGAGCGGTCAGTTCCACATCAACCCAGACATACGACCCGAGCAGCGGCGCATGCGGCTGGACACTGTCAGTCTGCGCGGCTTGTTCAATCAACAAATTCACGGCTCGAAGCGGAGCTTACGTTCGGTCGAGGACTTTACCGAGTTTGAGCAGCGTACCGCTTACTTCAACGGCGATGAGATTCACGCCATCAAGAAAGGTATGAACATTCTGGACCGGATCCAGGTGTCGCACATGGCCCAGATGCAAAACATGTTCGACTTTCCGCCGGCGCCGAAACTAACCGTCACGGGCAGGCTCGATCCGGCGAAGGCCACGGCCAGCGAAAACGCGGGCGAGAAATTGTTCTTTGGTAAAGCGCAATGCTCCACCTGCCATCCGGCCCCCTCTTATCTCGATAACCAGATGCACGACCTCCACGTCGAGCGATTCTTGAAAAACGAAGCAGGAGATGGGCCGATTAAGGCGTTCACGCTGCGGGGGATCAAGGACAGCCCACCGTATCTCCACGACGGCCGGCTTTTGACATTGGAAGACACGGTGGAGTTCTTCAATCTGGTCCTGGAACTCAAACTCACTCCCGAGGAAAAGCACAACCTGGTTGACTTCATGCGGCAGTTGTAGGTCCGCCGCCAGCGGGTTCGAGCGATGACCGCGCGCCGGCTCTTACCTTGGAATTGGGGGCTTAGTGAGAGCGCTGGGGCGTCACCCAGAAAGAAATCGCGGATATCGTCAGAGGGCTTGCTGCAGCTGGCCTCCATAGAGCTGGCCTCTATAGAGAAAGAGAGCCCAGAGAGAGCCAGTGTGCCTCCGAGGCAGGGAATCAACGGCTTATGTCCGTGCCCACAGAACCAAAACGATTAAGAAATCGGCTATACTCCACCAATGTTGACAACGCCTTCGCGAGAGACGGCCGGTCGGGGCCGGATGTGGAAAATATGCCGTGACGGTGCAGACGATCCTGCGATTTCCCGATCATCACCTTCGCGCGACGGCCCACCGCGTCGTCGAATTTGACGAGGATCTTTGCTCGCTTGCGACCGACCTCTTGGACAC
This sequence comes from uncultured Alphaproteobacteria bacterium, assembly GCA_963808645.1. Classification (GTDB taxonomy): domain Bacteria; phylum Pseudomonadota; class Alphaproteobacteria; order Rhizobiales; family Beijerinckiaceae; genus Methylocapsa. Next base: position 118,710 of record CAWEGU010000015.1, on the reverse strand, counting down.
ATTGCGCGCGGCATCGGCAATCGGAATCACCGCCACTCATATCGGCGTTTTGAAGCGGCTGGCCATGATCGAACTCGCAGCGGCGGATGGAGTGCGGACCTATGTGAACCCGCAGATCGTCTGGGCTTCCGCCGACATGATCCGACACGAAGAAGGCAGCGTCTCCATGCCGGGCATAACGGAAGAGATCGAACGCCACGCCCCTGTGCGGATGAGCTACCAGGATTTGAGCGGCGTGGAAAAGGTCGAAGAGGCCGATGGTCTGCTCTCCGCATGTCTCCAGCACGAGGTCGATCAGCTCGATGGGATCTTTTGGATTTATAGGCTCTCCCGGCTGAAGCGAGATCGCGTCGTCAAACGTTTCGATAAAACGCAACGCACACAAGCGTCAGGCGACTGAACGTTCATCCTCGAGCCAGGCATTGTCACATCGTAGCTGCGCTTACCGTTCAGGGACTTCACTGGAACCATTGGAACGGGAACCATTTCACGGGCGTCTGGGAACCGGAATGTCGCGGACGACGGAACCGCAGACCCATCGATTTTGCACGAGGGTATAAACCGGGCGAGGGGCCGGCCATAGGCCACTGGCTGCCGGCCTTGCGGTGCGGACTAGAAGCTCTTTGATAAGCTGCGAAAGGTGATAGACCAGCGTGTCACTTCCATCTCGGCGATGCTGTGCTCCCATTGGTACCGAGCCTCGCCGGTCATATGGTAGATCGACCTGGGTGCCAGCGATGCTGATGCCCGGTCAAAGCCGCCGGACCTGCGTCGCCGGAACCGCATCGTCGCCGGCGCTCCGAGCGAGACGCCGATGACATGCTCAAAGATGAGCCGATCACGGTGCCAGCCGATGCCAGCGCCAGGATCGTAGCGGATCAGCAGGGCCTGCACGAGATCACCCGGCGCGAGGCGGGCGAACCCCGCCGCCTTCTCGTGTAGGGGGAGCAGCCAATCCGGGATCGGGCCGGCCGGCCCGAAGCTTGCTGTGTCAAAGTCGTACAGCCAGCCATATGAGGCGGTCAGGCGCTTCCCGAGCCATCCGTGAAAGCGAAACGGCGACAGCTCCACCCCTTCGATGCATGCGATCAGCGCCTCTTCCTCGCTCGGGGTGACGATGGCCTCGGCCCTCGCCAAGCCTGCAACTCCAGTCTTGCCGAACAAATCGGATTGCACCGCAACACGTTTGGTTTTCGCCTAGTGATCCCGCGTCGTCAGCTGTCGTACGGGAGAGAAGGCCCGGCCGTCTGCCGCCCGGATTGCTTAGGATCCCGGTTGGCTTTCCTCGTCAAGGGCATCGGTTAGGATGCCGTTGGTTCGCTCCCGCCTGACTAGCCCTTTGGCTGGGGCCGCGGCATGTGCCGCCGCGCACTCCCGCTCCTCCGCAATCGAATGACATGTTTTGGGCTATCGCCAAATGACGAGCGCGCGGCCGCCCCACGCGCAAGCCTACACCATTCCCAATCGCTTGCCGCTTTTACAATTCGCCCGCGAGGGCGCCGGCGGAGCTAGATTCAGCGCTTCGTTTCGAGATAGAGGCAGATTGCCTGTGTCCGGTTACGTACGTCGAGTTTGCCAAACAAATTGCGCAAGTGAAATTTAACCGTATTGATCGAAACGCCGAATTCACGCGCCAACTGAGCATTGCTCTGACCGGTTTCCAATGCGGAAAGAAGATCGCGTTCCCGGTGGGTCAGGCTTGTAAGCGGGTCCGGCCTGACCTTATGAATATCCACGAACGGGAACACCATGTCTCCGGCGGCGACCGCCGCGAATACTTCAAGCAGGCGTTCCGGCGGAGAAAGTTTGCTGACGAAGCCAGCCCCTCCGAGCCGCAACGTTTCGGCTGGCGCCGTCGTGTCCTTGGTGCTGCTATACACCACGATCTTCGGCGGCGCGGGGCGCTTTGCGAGTGCCTGCAATATTTCCGTGGCCCGAATTGGCGGCAACTCCCAGCCGATGACCCCCAGGCTCACCGGAAGATCGGCCAATGAACTAAGAAAACGTGCGCCGTCGCTCGCCATCAGCAAAAGATTGAAGCGCCTGTCCACGGTGAGAAGTGACTCCAACGCACGCAGAACCATTGGGTTTTTATCCGCGATGGCGATGTTGACGGGAAAGATGGACTGCTCGGCATGCCCCGCCTCACGTCCGAACTCCTTATCCATTTGGCCTAGATTACCGCGGTTGGTGTCGCCGGCCATGTCATCGGCGACTAGTGGAAGGCCGATAGCTTGGGGCACGCGTTCACGGGGGGAACCCGATTGAGCGAAAGCTCGTAAGGCGCCAACCATCCGAATTTGTTTAGCTCCGATCCTCGTCGACAGCTCCTGGGCCAAAGGTTTTCTCCCGTGGTTCTTTTTGGCGCCTCAAGTCATGGTCGCGTGTGACCGGCATACAAAAACCGGCAAAGCCGCGCGCGAGCGCATGCGTGTTGCGCTGGAGACAAAAGACTGTCAAACATCCCGTCCACGCACGATAGCCACCGGCGCTTGCAAGCGCTTAACGGATATCGCACCGGGCAGTAGCGCCCTGATTGCTCATTTCGAAACAGGCTTAATCAATGAGAACCCACTGGCCGAAAAAATAGAGCGCAGTGACGAAAGCAACCGCGCAAATAGCGCCTATAGTGTCCAAATCAACTCGCAATTTGCAAGAATCTCGTCCATTACCTTCCTCCTTTGGCTTATTATTTATATGCCTTGCGGACCACGCCCCTTCGGTACACTTGCGCGGAGGGCTTCCTCATCACAAGGGGTCAGGTTGGTAGACATCACCATAGGAGCAGCCGGACAGTTTCCTCGCCGCGAAACTCATTCGAACTCCTGCGCTTTGGGTGGGTTAAGCCTAGATCAAATCCAGTTTTTCGCTTGGCATTATAGATTCAATTGTTAGCCCCGGTCAAGCGGCACTGCGCGAAAATGGCAGCGAGAGCGTGAACACGTCTGGCGGGCGTGCTCGGGCCGTTTTGGCGGGGGTTGCTCGCACAGAGATAAATACGCCGAATGTTGGAGGCGGTAGAATATACGCCACAGGCCAATATTCCGCGAATCGATCCCGATGGGGGACATTGAGCCATTGGCATCAATCGTGCGCTCGCATTGGTTGCTGCCTTCTGGGCCGATTGATAATTTGACCGCTGCAATAGAAAGGGCAGGTGCGATTGTTGTATTGTCCTCGATGAGTGGCTGTTCCGTAAGCGGTGTCACGATTACTGTCCCAGGCCTCTTTCCGCTGATTGTCGTCAATGAAGAACAGCCGGCAGACCGGCTCAGGTACACCTTATCCCATGAGCTCGGTCACCTAGTAATGCACAAATTTCCGAGTTCAAATATCGAGCAAGAAGCAAGTTCTTTTGCCAGTGCGTTTTTGATGCCCAAGTCAGATGTGACAATAGCGTTGAGGAGTAAACTCAACCTACCGCGTCTGGCGGCACTGAAAAAGGGATGGCGCGCAGCAATGCAGGCACTTCTATATCGGGCGCAAACGCTTGACCTTATTGAAAAGAAAAGGCGGCTTGGCTTTGGCGGAAATTTGCCATGGAACGTATGAGGGCTCGTGAGCCCCCCGAAACAGAATTCTCGCCGGAGCAGCCGGCCGTTATTGGACGAATGGTACGGTTACAGCTTGATACGTTCGGCTATTCGACCGTTGAGTTTGCCAATCTGCTTCATCCATGAAAAGCAGTTGAGTGAGTTTTATGATTTGTCCGCGAAGCCATCAGTTCCGGGGTACGGTTGCGGCTGGTCCGATAGGGGCGGCGCGGTCATGGCTCATTCCATCGCGCGTGCGCTGCCTTTTGCGCGATCTCCTTTCGGCGCTTCTTGCTTAAGCCCTCAGCCCGCGCCTTTCCGCCCTTCCATCCGAGCGCCACAGCGGCCGGGTCCTTCCCTTCTGATTCTGGGGTGTTACCGTATTCTTCCGGTTCCTCGCCGGTCAGCACGCGCATGACATGGACGGCGTTGCCAATGACATCGACGGGGCGCTTTTCACTTTAGGACCTCTAGGCATCGTCTTTCCTTTGGCTCCAGAAAAACAGTTCACATCCACTCTCATCTAAGATGCGCAGTCCATCCGGCTTCTGGGGCATCTCCAACGTCTCAAAAAGCGATCTCGCCTTCACCTTTGCGGCGTCAAGATCCTCAACGATCACCGAAAGCCGATCTAGCGTAGCGTGGGCGTCATCGTTCGGCCTAATGCGGAAAAATTCTATGGTGAAAATCATCACCCGGCTTCCCTTGCATTGCGCCAAACCTGGCCGCCCAGCGGCCGTTAAGGGGCACACAATAAAAAGCCCCGGCGAATGACCGGGGCTGTGTCGCGGATGCGAGCCATGTCTCCTGAAAGTAGCTTTATGTCGTAGCTCTTTGCGGCACCGCGACACGTATAATATGGTATGCTTGGCGCTAAGGAAGTCAAGGTGACAAATTTCAAACTGAGACACTAGCCATGGGACGATGACATTCTCGCGAGCCTCGCCGCTGGCTGGGGAGCAGGATAGCTTCGTCTTTACCCTATCGCACGGGGCAGCGTGCCGACTTGCCCGCGGCGGCTTGGCTCGAGCATTCAGGATATGATTGCGAAATTCATCCGGGCGGTGCAAATAGATGCTGGGAGGTTGGCGGTCGACGCACCACTCGCCAACCGGGTCAGATCCGGAAGGAAGCAGCCCTAACGAGACCGGGCGGGTTTCTGTCCAGCCTCCCACTCTGCTAGCCTTGCCCAACTTGGCTATGCCCGGCAGTCGGCCGGGCCGCTGGAAATTGGCCCGGCCCAATCAGATCTCTCGCCTAGCGGGCCGGCGCGATGCCGGACGGTCGCATGCAACTACCCCCGCACGCCTATGACGAATCCGATTCCGGGCGGGGATTGGGCGCCGTCGCCGCGCGAGACCAAACGGAGAAACAGGCGGCCTATCGCGTCCTCGCTCGAAAATACCGCCCCGCGCGCTTCGAGGATTTGATCGGCCAGGACGCCATGGTTAGGACGTTGTCGAACGCCTTCGACCTCGAACGCATCCACCAAGCCTATATTCTGACCGGGGTGCGCGGCGTCGGCAAGACCACGACGGCGCGAATTCTCGCCCGCGCCTTCAATTACGAATTGCCCGCGCGCGCGGGGTGCCCCGCTGTGACGCGCCCGGCAATCCGTATGCCGGAGCTTGGCGTGCATTGCCAGGCGATCATCGAATCGCGCCATGTCGATGTCATCGAGATGGATGCCGCCTCGCATACCGGGATCGACGACGTGCGCGAAATCATCGAGAGCGTGCGTTATTTGCCGGTCTTGGCGCGCACAAAGGTCTATATCATCGATGAAGTGCATATGCTTTCCAAACCGGCTTTCAATGGCCTTTTGAAAACCTTGGAAGAGCCTCCCGATCACGTGAAATTCGTGTTCGCGACAACCGAGATCGAAAAGGTTCCGGTTACCGTGCGCTCACGGTGCCAAAGGTTCGATTTGCGTCGCGTCAATGCGGGCGTGCTGACCGGCTACCTCGCTTCGATCTGCGCCAAGGAGGCTGTTGCGATCGAGGATGAGGCGCTTAGCCTCATCGCGCGCGCGGCGGAAGGCTCGGTGCGCGACGCGCTTTCACTTCTCGATCAGGCGATCGCGCACGGCGCGGGTCTGCCCGGCGCGATCGCCGCGGACGCCTTGCGTGCGATGCTGGGACTTGCTGACCGGGGCCGGATCATCGATCTCTTCGAAGCCCTCATCCGCGGCCATATGGCGGAGGCCCTCAGCACCCTCAAGGAGCTGCATGATTTTGGCGCTGATCCGTCCGAAGTCCTTGCCGAACTCGCGGAATTCGTTCATCTCATCACCCGCCTGAAGCTCGTGCCGGACGCCGGGCAAGATGTTTCGTTGACGCCGGATGAGCGGATACGCGGCCAGCAGTTTTCGCAAGAGCTGTCGATCCCGGTCTTGACCCGCGCATGGCAATTGCTGCTGAAGGGCCTGCGCGAAGTGAAGGATTCGCCCCGCCCGCTCGTCGCCGCCGACATGGTTTTGGTGAGAGTCGGGTTCGCGGCCGATTTGCCGACCCCCGATGAGGCTCTGCGCAAGCTCGCCGTGATGACAAGCGGCCTGGCGGAAGAAGGATCTCCGCGCTCGCGACGCCGGCGGCGGGGCAGGCGGGCCGCTCGCCGCTGCAACCGCCAGCCTCACGGCTGCGCGCACGCCGCAGTCAGAAGCGGCCGGGCCGTCGATCGCCCTTGCTCGGTTCGAGGACGTGGTGGCTCTTGCCGGCCGCCACCGCGACATTCAAATGAAGCTCGCGCTCGAACGCGACGTGCGCCTCGTTCGTTTCGAGCGAGGCCGCATCGAGTTTTCGCCCGCCCCCGGCGCCTCGCCGCAGCTTGCGCAAACTCTCGCGCACCGCTTGCAGGAATGGACGGGGAGCCGCTGGATGGTTGCTATTTCGAGCGCGCCCGCCGCCCCGAGCCTCAAGGAGCAGGAGGACGTCAACGCAAGCGAGGCTTTGTCCGGCGTGCGCGCCGAGCCGCTGGTCCAAAGCGTGCTCGCCGCGTTTCCGGGCGCCGAGATTGCCGGGATCCGCGCCTGCGAGCCCGCGCCGCGAACCATGCCATCTTCCGGGACGGACGGCGAGATGAACGATGAAGTCCGCTTTAACGACGACATGGAAGACGAGCTTTGAACGGGCATCGCTCGCGGGTTCGCTCTTCATCGCAACCAAGGGGAAACAGCAATGCCCGATATGTTCGGTTTGATGAAGCAAGCGCAGGCCATGCAGGCGAAGATGCAGGAAATGCACGCCGAATTGGAGCGGATCGAGGTCGAGGGGCAAGCGGGCGGCGGCATGGTTCGCGTGACCCTCACCGCCAAAGGCCAGATGAGGGCGCTTATGATCGACGACCAACTCCTCAAAGTCGATGAGAAAGTAATCCTCGAGGATTTGATCATCGTGGCGCATGAAGATGCGCGCAAAAAAGCCGAGCGGCTGATGGAAGAAAAAATGAAGGGCGTGACCGCCGGCCTAGCGCTGCCGCCGGGCATGAAACTGCCGTTCTGATGCCGCCAGGCTGAGGGCTGCGGCGCGATGGGCGAACGCTTCGCGGGTCCCGAGATCGAGCGACTCATCCAATTGCTGGCCCGTCTGCCGGGGCTTGGACCGCGCTCGGCGCGGCGAGCCGCGCTGCATTTGATTCGCAAGCGCGAGGACCTTCTCGCGCCGCTTGCGGGTGCACTCCAAGTGGCGTGCGAAAAAATCGTGACCTGCCGCGCCTGCGGCAATGCCGATACCTGCGACCCTTGCACCTTGTGCCGGGACGAGCGGCGCGATCGCGACACACTCGCCGTCGTCGAGACGGTGGCCGATCTCTGGGCGCTCGAACGCGCCGGAGTTCTCAGCGCGCGCTATCATGTGCTCGGCGGAACCTTGTCGCCGCTCGACGGCATAGGTCCCAAGGACCTGAACCTCGTAAGCCTCGTTGAAAGGGTCGCAGCCGATCGCGTCAAGGAGGTGATCCTGGCCGTCAATGCCACGGTGGACGGACAGACGACCGCGCATTACATCGTAGGCCTTTTGGCGGACTCAAAGGTCAAGATCACGCGCCTCGCGCATGGCGTTCCGGTCGGCGGCGAGCTCGACTATCTCGATGAAGGCACGCTTGCCGCCGCAATCCGCAGCCGGACCGTGTTTTGAACATCGCAAAATGGTGATTCTGGCCGCTTTACCTAGCTCCGCGCCGCCCAAGTTATAAGCCCATGCTCATGGTTCGGGCCGGCCGATGGGCTGACCGGCGGCTCGACGCCTCGCCAAAGAGCCTTGAGCTAGGAACCTGCGGCCAAATCCTAAGGAGCGGTCATGGCTAACCCATTTGTGCACGTCGAACTCACCACTGCAGATACCGGCAAGGCAAAGACTTTTTACGGAGCGTTGTTCGACTGGAAGCTGGACGATGTGGAGATGGCACCTGGCTTCACCTACACGATGATCCGCGTCGGCGAGGGCACCGGCGGAGGCATCATGAAAACTCCCGCGCCTGGCGTCCCATCCGCCTGGCTGCCGTACGTGCTGGTCAATGATGTGGCGGCGGCGACCGCCAAGGCGAAATCGCTTGGCGCGACGATCTGCAAGGACATCACGGAGGTGATGGGAGCCGGCTCCTTCTCGATCATCGTAGATCCGGCCGGCGCGGCGATCGGGCTCTGGCAATCCAAGGCAAGATGACGCGAGGGCGCGCACTTCCTCGACCTGTGCGGCGAAACTCCTTCCGCCGGCTTGCCGGAAACCCTGCCCGTCGCGGTTGGCGAACCTGTCGGCGGAAATCGTGACCTGATCCACGTCCCCTTGCGCGATCTTGAGTTGCGTTGATTTAAGCAACCCAAGCGCGCAGGGTGCCTGGGATAGTGGCACCTGCGCGATTACCATTGCGTCTGGGCGTGTTCTCGTTGCTCACCGGCAACTGGCGCGGTAAGCCTATCTCAGTCATCGAGTGCCGTCCGCTGATCACCGCCGCCAAGACCGGCCGCGAAAGCCGCTGCAAACTCGCTCTGGCGATGGCCCGCCGGAGTCAAGGATGGCGCCTATGTCATATTTAAGGCCACCATGTAGAGTTCGAGAATGGCCGCCATCTCCTTGCGTTCGGAATGGTCCTGCTTCCGGATCTTGACAATCTCCCGCACGGCCCTCACCTCGAACCCGCAGCCTTTCATTTCCGCGTAGACTTCGCAAATATCGTCGGAAATGGCTTTTTTTTCCTCCTCCAGCCGCTCGACCCTTTCGACGAATTGCGTCAGCTCCTGCGCCGCGACACCTGTTCCGGCGACATCTGCCGTCATCTGAAACATTCCTTTGTTTGGATTGGGCGCCGCCTACGACCCAGCGAAAACAGCCAAAAAATGCCCTGGCGAGGATCTTTCGATAAGAGCCCCGCAATGCCGCCGCCGCCGCGAGCGGTCAAGATGCAAAGCGGAATTATCCCCGCAATCCTGCCCCTAATCCCGGTCCAGAGGGCCATCTTGCCGCTCAAACATGCCGCCCTGTCCGGCTTGGGAATAACGCCTTGCAATGGACTTCGGGGCGCGCGAGAATTGGACGTAGAAGTCGCGCAAGCCGATCGGCGAAGGCGACGGCGCGCATGTTGGTGGCGACGAGATCCTGGCGGACCTCGACGAGGAGACCGGCGAGCCCACGGCATGTGACGGCCTCGTCCAGCGTATCGCCCTTGAGCGCGCCATCATAGGGTTCGTTGTTGCCAACGCAGAGTTTTTCGCCGGTCAACGCCGCGATCAGCGGTTTGGCGAGACGCGGATCGCTGTCCCACAAAATTCCGACTTCCCACGGTCGTGGCCGCGCTTTCCAGGATGGTGTGAATGTGTGGATCGAAACAACTGCTGGCGGCAGCCCCGTGTTCAGCATGGCTTTGATCATCGCGGCAATCGCGGCGCGGTAGGGCTTCCAATAATGCGCGCGGCGAAATTCGATCTCTTCGGCGCTAATTTCTGCGTTTCCAGGGATTATATCGCCGTCCGAAAGCCGCATGACGAGTGTCGGATCGTCGGCGCCGCGGTTGGGATCGATGAGGAGGCGTGAAAAACGCGCCAGAATTGCCGGTGCGCCGAAACCGCGAGCGAGACGGCGAGTAATCCAGGCCGCGCCAATATCGTAGGCGATGTGACGGTCGAGTTGTCCGCTGGACAGACCGAGGGTGCCGTAGGCTTTTGGCAGCGCGTTGACCGCGTGATCGCAAAGGAAGAGGACCCCCGCTGCAAGGCTACCATCGATTTGTTCGACCGGATCGTCCACGGCCCTCGCTGGCGGTGACATCGATGTGGCGTGATCCACGGCATGGTTTCCAGGAATGCAACGGACATCAAACGTCACTGTATCAGTCACTGTATCATATGCTAAGCAACCCATGGGTTAAGAACGGTGCAAAAGCACTTGCGGCCGCGCGCAACTCAGGCCGGGACCGTTGACACGGCGGGTGGCCTCGTGTCCGCTTCCATCTGCCGGATCGCCGGAAAATCTTCGGCGGTGATTGATTCCTTCGCCAGTAAAAGTTCGGCGCCATGATCGAGATCAGCGTGCCGCCTCGTCAGAATGGCGCGCGCTTCATCGAAGGCATCGGCGATAATACCGCGGACGCTCAGATCGATCTCGCGCAGTGTGGCTTCTGAAGCCACAGGCTTGTCGACTGGCTGCCCGAAAAGGAACCCTTGCGGCGCTGGCTTATAGGTGCGCTGTCCGACGGCCTCAGCCATGCCGTAGAGCGTCACCATTTCGGTGGCGATGCCGGTGGCGCGTTGAAGATCATCGGCCGCGCCGGTCGAAATGTCGCCTTTGAAGAGAAGAACTTCGGCGGCGCGCCCGCCCATCAGCACCGCGATGCGATGGCGCAATTCGCTTGCCGCCAATAAAAAGCGGTCTTCAGTCGGGTGCTGGATCGTATAGCCGAGCGCGCCGACGCCACGAGGGATGATGGAGATTTTCAAAACTGGGTCGACGCCGGGCAGACTCGCCGCGACCAGCGCATGCCCAACTTCGTGATAGGCGACGCGGCGGCGCTCCGGCGGCGTCAAGATCCGGCTCTTCTTTTCGAGCCCGGCAACGACGCGTTCGATCGCCGCCATCACATCCTTGAAAGTTACTTGTGCGCTGTCGCGGCGGGTCGCAACGACCGCCGCCTCATTGACAAGATTGGCGAGATCGGCGCCGGTGAACCCCGTCGTCATGGCGGCAATGCGATCGAGATCGACTTTAGGATCGAGCACGATCTTATGCACATGCACCTTCAAAATTTCGAGCCGCCCCTTGCGGTCGGGGCGATCGACAAGGACCTGGCGGTCGAAGCGGCCGGCCCGGAGCAGCGCAAGATCGAGAATTTCCGGCCGATTCGTCGCGGCAAGCAATATGACGCCGGTCGAGGGGTCGAAACCGTCGAGCTCGGCGAGGAGCTGATTAAGCGTCTGTTCCTTCTCGTCATGGCCGCCGATGCCGCCCGCTTGGCGCGAGCGGCCGAGGGCGTCGAGTTCGTCGATGAAGATGATGCAGGGCGCCGCCTTGCGCGCCTGTTCGAAGAGGTCGCGAACGCGGGCGGCGCCGACGCCGACGAACATCTCGACGAATTCCGAGCCCGATATGGAGAAGAAAGAGACACCGGCTTCGCCAGCGACCGCGCGGGAAAGCAATGTCTTGCCAGTTCCCGGCGGGCCGACGAGGAGGATCCCCTTCGGAGCGCGAGCGCCGAGGCGGCCGAAGGATTTCGGATTCTTGAGAAAGGAGACGACTTCCTGGAGCTCGAATTTAGCCTCGTCGACGCCGGCCACGTCCTTGAACGTAACCTTGGTGTCGGTTTCGACATAGACTTTCGCGCGCGATTTGCCGACCGTCATGAGCCCGCCGAGCCCCTGCTTGCCCGCGAAGTTGCGAAAGAGGAAACCCAAAAGGAAATAGAAAATTATGGCGGGAATGGTCCAGGCCAGAATGGTGCCGATGAAGCCGGTCGGCGGCGCGCCGGAAACCTTGATGCCCTCGGCGGCAAGCTTATCCGCGATCGCCGGATCGACCCGGACGGTAACAAATTTCGTTTTGCCGTCCGGCCCTGGCTCTTTAAGCGTGCCTTCGATTAAATCGGAATCGATGACGACCGCGGCGATTTTCTGGTCGGCCACGAGCTGCTCAAACTGGCTATAGGAAATCGCATCGGTTTGCCGAGAAACATTCCAGTACTGGTTTAGGAGCAGCGCGCCCATTACGGCCGCGACGACGTACCACATCGTCCAAGTCTGTTTCTGTTTGTTGGTGTCCATGGCCGTCTCCTTTGCAAAAATCAAGGGTCATGGTTAAGTCCGCGCCACGGTTTCGCCTACCCGTTCGAAAACCTTTTCCTGCTTTCTCATTTTGCCGTCGCGCCGGCAGTTCAGGGTGCCGCTGATGCCATATCGACATTTATCCTATCCTGTTTTCCGCCAAGCGGGAAATGCCGCGCCAATCGGCGCCCATGAAGAGCACCGCGGCGACGGTCTGGCCAACGCCGTGGCGGTGCAACAGGTCTTGCGGCATGCCGCGGGTCTCAACATAGTGATCGCGCAATCGGTTGCTGGATATCGAGTTGACCCCGCGCCAGGCGGGGCAAAGCTTCCGGATAGCTGGCGGCGAAGCTAGCGCGTCGTCATGCGAGAGGTACAGCGGCAACGTGGGACGTATGGAACCATGGCATTGCTCTGACGTTTAACGGTGGTCTTAACCACCAAAAGGAATTCATGATGGACAAGGAACATGCAAAGGGCGCGGCGGACAAGGCCAAAGGCGCCGCCAAGGACGCGGCAGGCGGTTTGACCGACGACGAAAAGCTTCAGGCGGAAGGAAAAGCGGACAAGGCGAAGGGCGCGGCGCGGCAGGCGGCCGGCGACCTCAAGGACGCGGGACGCAAAGTCGTGGACAGCCTTAAGCGTTGACATCTCAGAGTTGGACCCAACGGCCTCAAGGCTGTTGGGTCTTACCGGGCCGTTAAGGTCTAAACTCAGTTTACGAGAAGTGGAATAACGATGATCAAGATGATCAAGTAGACGCGCGTGCAGCTTGTTGCGATGACGATAGGCGAGCGGGTGTAAGGAATGGTTGTCGCGATTTAGAATGAGCGGGGCGCGCGGCGCAAGCCGATCCCGGACGCGGCGCAGCCCCAAGCCCCATCGGTGAGCGATCATTTGGCCATTGGCAGGAGCTTGGGGGAGAGCTAGTGGCTTTGCCATCGAAGCGCTATCCGCAGCTCAGATGAAGGTGCAAAGGGGGTCTTACGATTAAGTCATCCGGGGATTTGCCGTGCAGGTGTCTGGCCCTCGCCAGCCGGCCTTTTTTGGTGTTGAACGATGCACTTGGGTAGTCGTTGATCATACACGCCACTTTCGCGCCGCGGCGTGGTCTTGCGCCTCCGGCTCGACCCAATTGCCCGCGCCCTTACCCGGCAAATGCCGCTTCTTCCAGAACGGCGCCTCGGTTTTTAAATAATCCATGAGAAAGGAGGCCGCCGCGAAAGCCTCGCCGCGATGCAGGCTCGCGGTGATGACGAGAACGATTCCCTCACCCGGCCGGATCAAACCATACCGGTGCACGGCAAGGATGCCTTCGAGCGGCCAGCGGGAGGCCGCCTCAAGTGCGGCGCGGTTGATTTCGGCTTCCGCCATGCCAGGATAATGCTCGATTTCGAGCGCCGCGAGGGCGCCGCCCTCGTCGCGGCAATGCCCGGTAAAACTTACCAGCGCCCCGATATCGCTGCGCCCTTGCGTCACTCGGGCGGTTTCTGCCGCAACATCGAAGCTCTCCGCCTGAACGCGCACAAGAACCCGGGCACGCACACGCTCATCCTCCTGTCATCGGCGGGAAAAAGGCAATTTCGCGCGCGTTCCGGATTGAGGCATCATGCTTGACATGGGTGCGGTCGAGCGCCGCGCGTATTGTCTCGATATGGGCGAAGGCGGTGGCATAGTTTTCCCCCAGCCCGCTCAGCCACGCCATGAGTTCGGCGACCGTGTTGATGTCTTCGGGCGGCACGATCTCTTCCTCGGACTTGCCGATGCGTTCGCGCACCCATGCGAAATAGAGACTTTTCATGATGGCTCGCCTATGATTTCCTTCAAACCGGCTTTCAAATAATCCCAGCCAGTATAGAGCGTGAGCAAGGCGGAAAGCCAAAGCAGGACCAAGCCGGTTGTCGTGACTCCACGGACGATTTCGTCGCCGGAGGGGCCGGCGATGAGAAAGCCGAGCGCGCCGAGCTGCAGCCCGGTCTTCCATTTGGCGACGGTAGTCACCGGAATTGAGACCTTGAGACCGGCCAGGAACTCGCGCAGCCCGGACACAAGAATCTCTCGGCAAAGAATGATGATCGCCGGGGACAGCGAATAGCTGGCGATGGTCCGATCGGCGACGAGCATCATCAGGACGGCCGATACGAGCAGCTTATCGGCGATCGGATCGAGCATCTGGCCGAGCCGCGATTGCTGCGACCACGCGCGGGCCAAATAACCATCCAAAAAATCGCTGATCCCGGCGGCAATGAAAATGCCGAGCGCAATCCAGCGCATCCACGCGATCTCCGGCGAGAAGAGACAGCCGGCCACGCCCGGCACCGCCGCCACCCGCCCGTAGGTCAGGATATTCGGCACGCTCCAGGCCAGGCCCGGACTCCTCGCTAGCGTTGTGATCGCCATGCCGGGAAACACTCTCTCCGAGGCTCTGTCAATAGGCCACACCCTCCCCCGCCGAACCGGGCGCGCCGCTAACGTATGGTGAGCCTATTGTCTGCCACGTTGGTGGAAAAAATCATAGACCAGCCTTGCGATTGCTGCGTTTATTCCCGGGACTTTCGCGAAATCGGACAGAGCCGCGCGGGAAATCGCCTTGGGGGTGCCGAAAGCGTGGAGCAGGGCCCGCTTGCGTGCCGGGCCGACCCCTTGGATTTCGTCGAGCGGGCTCTTGGTGAATTCCTTTTTGCGCCGCGCCCGATGGGTTCCGATCGCGAAACGATGTGCCTCGTCGCGCAGCCGCTGCACAAAATAAAGCGCCGGATCGCGCGGAGAGAGCTTGAACGGCTCCTTACCGGCCATAAAAAAACACTCGCGCCCGGCGTTGCGATCCGAGCCCTTGGCGATCGCTGCGACCGCCAAGCCGGTGATGCCAAGCTCGGCCAAAGCACTTTGCGCGGCGTCGAACTGTCCCTGGCCGCCGTCGACAAGGATGAGGTCTGGCCTATCTGGCAACACGGCTTCGCCATTGCCCCCAATATCATCCCCCCCAATGCCGCCTGGCTCCGGCCCGGGCGCCGCGGCGGCGTCCTTCACGAGCCGCGCGAAGCGCCGCCGCAGGACTTCCCGCATCATGGCATGATCGTCCCCTGGCGTCGTGTCGCGGTTATGGATGTTAAACGTACGATACTGCGTTTTCATGAACCCCTCCGCGCCCGCCACGATCATCGCGCCGACCGCGTTCGTTCCCATGATATGGGAATTGTCGTAGACCTCGATCCGGCGCGGCGGGCAGGCGAGGCCGAACGCCCCGGCGAGCGCGGCGAGGAGCTTCGTCTGAGAGGCGGCTTCGGACAACTTGCGGCCCAAGGCCTCGCCGGCATTTTGCCGACCCTGTTCGACCAGATCCCTTTTTTCTCCCTTTCGAGGCACGGCGATCTCGATTCTGTGGCCGGAGCGTTCGCGTAAGGCCTCCTCTAGCACGCTGCGATTCTCGATTTCGTGGGAAAGCAGAATGAGGCGCGGCGGCGGCTTGTCCGCGTAAAACTGCGCCAGAAAGGAATCGAGGACCTCCTCAGGCGCGAGGCTCCTGTCGGCGCGCGGAAAATAGGCGCGATTGCCCCAATTCTGATAGGTTCGGAAAAAAAAGACCTCGACGCAGAATTGCCCGGCTTGTTCGACAATGGCGAAGACATCCGCCTCTTCGACGGTTTTTGGGTTGATCCCCTGCGCGCCTTGGATGGCGGAGAGCGCGGTGATGCGGTCGCGCAGCCTTGCCGCCCGTTCGAACTCCATCGCGGCCGATGCCGCGGCCATTTCCTCGGCGAGACGATCGCCCACGGTGCGGCTCTTGCCGGACAAAAATGCGTGGGCCTCGGCGACGAGTCCGGCATATTCGATCTCGCCGATTTCCCCGGTGCAAGGGGCGGAGCAGCGCTTGATCTGATGGAGCAGGCACGGCCGCGTACGATTGGCGTAAAAGCTGTCCGCGCAGGAGCGCAACAGAAAGGCGCGCTGCAAAGCGTTCAAGGTGCGATTGACGGCCCAGACGCTCGCGAACGGGCCGAAATACTCTCCCTGCCGATTACGCGTGCCGCGATGCTTAGTGATCTGCGGCGCGGCATGGTCACCGGTGAGCAAAATATACGGAAACGACTTGTCGTCGCGCATCAACACATTGAAACGCGGCTTCATCTGCTTGATGAAATTCGTCTCAAGCAGCAAGGCTTCGGTCTCGGTTTTGGTCGAGACGAAAACCATCGACGCGGTCAGCGCGATCATCCTTGATACGCGGGTGGTATGGCCGGACGGCCGCATATAGCTGGCGATCCGTTTACGGACGCTTCTCGCCTTGCCGACATAGAGAACTTCGCCATTGACGGCGATCATCCGGTAGACGCCTGGCCCAACTGGGGCATGTTCCCAGAACTGGCGGATGGTGGCGGCGCCATGGCGGACCGGGGCGGAGGCGCGATCGACGCCCAAATCCTGTCCGGCGTCCGTATCGCCCGGCAGCGCGGCGGTACCGTGGCGGTTCTCCGGCGCCGGTGGCAAACGTAATCGATTTTTTTGAACGCGCGGCATGAGTGTGGATTTAGGCGGCCCCGACCGGCGTGAAAGGGCTTGATAAAAATGCATGATGCCTCAATTTGAATTTTAATCGCCCCACGACTCGCGTTTGATGGCGGCTCAATATTGGGCCATTCGCTCGCGGAACGAAGCAGAGAGCTTCAGCGTTGATTGCGGCGAGTTTGCAACGGAGTTGGCTGATGAAAGTTGTGTGGAGGCTGTTTTTCCTAGGATTGTTGGGATTGAGGGCCGCGGACGCTCCGGCGCAGACCGCGCCAGGAGATCCTGCCGGCAACCAGACGATTCCAGAGAAGGTTCGGCCCGACGCGCCGCCCGGTAGCGCGCAAGACGGCAGCGGCGTCGATAACCATGGAAAAAATCTAAGCGACAAGTTGGACGCCAGCGGGGGCGTGATCAAGCCTCCGCCGGGTGTCGACCCCGAAATCGTGAAACCTGCGCCGGTTCCGCAGCCTAATTCGACCCCGGTCATTCCGCCTCCTGGGCTGCCTGGCGGTCCGCCCGGTCCCAAGCCAAAATAGCGCTATGGCCTGAGCAAAGTCCGCGTCGCGCGTTCATCGTGCATAAAAGGTTTAAAACGGCCGGCGCGGGGTTTTCGCAAAAATATCTTTCTCTCGCGGCGTTAATTTATCGTTGGGGTGAACAAGCGCGCCCATCGTCCTGCGCGCCGAAAATATTGCGGAGCGTATGCTTTGTCACCCCTAAAAAACCGGCACGCCGCGCGCGTTGAGCGCCTCCGCCAAACTTGCCAAGGCCTTGGCCCGCTTCCGAAAGAAAGTATGCGGCGCCCATTGCTTTTCGGCGCAGAGCTTCTTGATCGATCTTCCGCGGGCGGCGCGCAATGCCCAAAGGGTCGTGATGAGCGCCATGCCGGAATCCTCGGCGCGCAATTCGCTCAGCCATTCGAACGCCGTTTCCATATGCGTAATTTCGGCAGCGCTCGGGCGGATCAAGGTGCGATTGGCGGCTTGCTGGCGGGTCCGGCGTTCGCTCTCTGCGAGCTCCGCGTGGGCCAATTGATCGGCCCATTCAGTGACCGTGCGAGGCCAATGCCCGCTGGGCTCGCGGGGCCCGCGTAACCGCGGCAAGCGGTCGAGGGTGACAAAGGCTTGCACGAGCCTTTTGCCGACGTGGTCCGCGTCCCAACGCGGCGGCAGGGCCTCGCGTCTGGCGAAGAGCGGCGCCTCGCACCGGTTGGCCATTGCTTCTTCGCCCATGCTCAAACCCCATCGTCGAGGATATTGTCGAGGAGGTTCGGGTCGGCGGCAACTTCGACAAGCAACTTGTGAATCATCGCATTGCCCGTGAGGCCGCGCTTGAAAGCGGCCGCCTCGAAATGGCTGGTGGCATCGGGAGGCAGTTGCAAGGCCAGCGCGGCCGCCGCCGCGCGAAACCCGAGGCCGAACCTTTGGACCTGCCTATGGACATTATTGGGGGTCGAGGCGATGATGGGGTCCTCGGCGACGCGTTTGGCGTCCCAGCCAAGGCCAAGGAGAAACCCGAGGCGGGCGATTCGCTCGCCGGTCCAACGCGCTTTGTGAATTTCCGTGGCAACCGTCACTATAAACTCTCCTTTTGTATCGAGCGAGGCAGCTGAAGCGTTCGCAAAAGACTATATACGGTAGTATTACCTTGATTGTCAAGGTGATTTTACCGAATGCATCCCTGGCTGCGTACGGTTAATCTACCGCTATGAAACTTGAGGAAGTTCTCGCCCGAATCGAAAGTCGCCTGCAGGCCTTGGACCTTTCTGCTCACTCCGCTTCCCTGGCCGCCAAAAAGCCCGACGCAATTCGCAATTTGAAACGAGCGGCCAAGAACAAGCAACGGCGCGGGATCACGACCGAAACCCTGACGGCGCTTGCGCCGGTCTTAAAAACAACCGCAGCCTGGCTGCTCGAGGGGATTGGCGACCCAGCTTCCGGCAATCTCGTACGCGTTGTTGGACGGATCGGCGCGGGCGCCAACATCCATCCGGAGTTCCAACAAGTTTCCGTGGAGAGCCTGTATGAAATCGAGGTTCCGTTTCCAAACTCGACGGATGAGATCGCTTTCCAGATCGAGGGTGACAGCATGTGGCCGCGCTACGACCCGGGCGACATGATCATTTGCTGGCATCAGGGCACCAATGCCGAGGAACTCATCGGTTGGGAGGCCGCGGTCAGGACCGCGGATGGCAAGCGTTATCTGAAACGAATCCAGCGGGGAGCAGCAAACGGAACCTTTGATCTTGAGAGCCATAACGCCGCGCCGATTCGTGGCGTGCGAATTGAATGGGCCGCCGAAATCAAAGGCGTTGTTCGATCCGGCCAGTGGCACCGGAAATAGGTTTGGGGTTTGGTAATAATACCTTGACATAGGTATATATACCTGTCAAGGTCTCTGCCTTATCCGGAGCCTAGCAATGCCGAACCGTACGTCCGCCCTAGCCAATGCCAAAGCCGCGTTTTGCGCGCAAGCAGCTCGCACCGCCGTCGATCTGATTAAGGATCGGGCTCGCGCCTGCGCGAAGCGCCCGATGACGTTGGAAAATGTCATTCCCGGTCTTTCGGCCGCCGCACCCGAGACAATAATTGCCATGGCGAAGCAACTGATCGCGGCAGAGAGAAATGCGCCGCGCCGGTGGTTTGGTTTTGGCGGGGAAGCTCCAATCCTCAACGCCAAGGCGATTTTGCTTTCCGCGCGCGCCCTCCGTCGGGACGAAGTACGACGAGCCTCAAAGCGGCAGCACGATCTTTGAACCGATTTATTGGCCGCAAGCCAAAACTTAGTCTGACCCATTGCCGGAGACCGGGTCCTCGTAAGCTTACGACGACGGGCCATAGCGAGCCAGGAACAGCTCAACGGCTTCTTCGATATGAGCGCACATTTTCTTTCCATTGAAAGGCTCAAAGTCGGGCGCAATGAGCCCAAGAATCTGGTGGTTGGCGACAATCGCGCCGAGAAAGAGTTTAGCGGCAAGCTCGGGTACGGGGCAGCGCAACTCCCCGCGTCGAGCGGCGCGGTCAAGGTAGCGCGAGAGCTCGCGGTGAACGCGGGCCGGACCTTGCTCGTAAAAAATGCGGCCAAGCTCGGGCGCCCGGACGGCTTCCGCGACCATGATCCGGCAGAATGAAAGGGAATTGGCGAGGGTGAGGAAATCCAGCAAATTGCGCCCGAGTTTGCCGAGGATTTCTCGTGGCGTGCCGTTGATATCCAGCTCGCCATCTTGTCCACCGGTTATTCGCGCCGAGCGCCGCCGGACGATCTCCGCGAATAACTCCTCCTTGTTGCCAAAATGCCGGTATAGAGTTCTCCTTCGACGCGCCCGCTCGGGCGGCGACGAGCTGCATGGTCGTCTCGGTGAACCCTCGCTGCAAAAATATGCGCTCCGCGATCACCGCGATTTCTTCGCGCCTCCTATGACCCCTTGCCACTCGCCGCCCGGATTCTTCGGCGGAACAGTTCCCACGATTCCTTGACTCGACCGCGTTGCCCATGTAAGCGTACCAATCGGTTCGGTTATTTTCTAGCCATTCCGACGTTATCTCGTCGCGGGACGCTATGGTCCCGACAGTGTAGGCGAGCCTCGAACAAACCACGATACGATTTATGGCGGGCACGGCCTTGGACGACGAAGTACAAGGACACGGCGCTAACCATGCGCACGGCAACCCCAGCGCCGAGAGCCCAGAACGCGATCGTGACAAGGCGGGCGCCGGCGGAACCGTGCCGACAGAAAAAGATGAAAAAAGCCGCCCTCGCGAGCGGCATGGCCGCGTATTCTTGGGCGGCACCCTCGTTTTCGGACTGCTGATTGGCGGCGGCATTTATTATTGGCTTTCGACTCGCAATTTTGAATGGACCGACGACGCTTATACGGATGGACGGGCGGTAAGCGTAGCGCCGCGGGTCTCGGGGCTCGTCGTTTCGCTCGACGTGACGGACAATGAGTTCGTCCATAAGGGGCAGGCACTCATCCATATCGATCCGCGTCAATTTGAACTTGACCGCGATTCCGCGCAAGGCGCGTTTGATATGGCGCAACACCAGCTCGCCGGCCAGAAGTTCGGGGCCGAGATCGCGCGTAAGAACTTCCCCGCCCATCTGAAGGAAGCACAAGCGCAGCTCGCCTCGGCGCAGGCCATGGAGACCAAGGCGCAGGCCGATGACCGGCGCCAGCGCAGTCTTCCCAAGGCAGCCACGACCCAGCAGGAGATCGATGCCGCCGCCGCGGCTCTGCGCCAAGCGCAAGCCCAGGTCTTGCAAGCCGAGGCCCAGGTCGCGCAGGCGGAGCCTGTCCCGCAACAGATTGGCCAGGCGGATACTCAGGTGGGTCAGCTCAAAGGCCAGGTCGAGCAAGCCCATGCCAAGCTCGATCAGGCGCTTTTGAACCTCTCCTGGACGGTCGTGGCCGCGCCCCAGGATGGCTGGATCACCAAGCGTAATGTCGAAATGGGCAATTACGTGACCGCAGGCGAGCAGATTTTTTCAATCGTCGCGCCGGAGGTTTGGATCACCGCGAATTTCAAGGAAAGCGAACTCGACAGAATGCGCCCAGGTCAGCCCGCGACCATCAAGCTCGACGCCTATCCCAACCTTGACCTCAGGGGTCATTTAGATAGCATTCAGCTGGGATCGGGTTCGAAATTCACCGCTTTTCCGCCCGAGAACGCGACCGGCAATTTCATCAAGATCGTGCAGCGCGTGCCGGTCAAGATCGTCATCGACAAGGGTCTTGATCCCAATTTGCCGCTTCCGCTCGGAATTTCCGCGGTCCCGACGGTCGATGTGCGATGAGCGCGGTCGGCCAAGCTCGCGAAGTTCCATGGAAGCCCAAGCATAATCCATGGGCGATCGCAATTGTCGTCACGCTAGCCGCCTTCATGGAGATTCTCGATGCGACGATCGTCAATGTCGCCTTGCCGCATATCGCGGGCAGTTTATCGTCTACCAATGACGAAGCGGCCTGGGTGTTAACTTCCTATCTCGTCGCCAATGGCATCGTGCTGACGATTTCCGGCTGGCTGAGCGCGGTGATCGGGCGCAAGCGCTATTTTCTGATTTGTCTATCTATGTTCACGCTTTGTTCTGTCCTTTGCGGTATCGCGAACAGCCTGCCGCAACTCATCGTTTTTCGACTGCTGCAAGGCTTCTTCGGCGGCGGCCTGCAGCCGGGCCAGCAGTCGATCATTCTTGACACGTTCCCCCCGGAAAAACGCGGCGCCGCGTTTGGCGTCACCGCAATCGCAACGGTCGTCGCACCTGTGCTTGGCCCGACGCTCGGCGGCTTCATTACCGACACTTACAATTGGCGTTGGATCTTCTTCGCCAATTTGCCGGTGGGAATGATCGCGGTTTTTTTCGTCTCGGTCCTTGTCGAGGACCCGCCTTGGCACACAAGGATATCTGGGCATGTCGACTACATAGGCCTATCACTGATCACGCTCGGATTCGGTTCTTTGCAGGTTATGTTGGACCGTGGCGAGGACCAGGACTGGTTGGGGTCCCCCTTTATTCGCATCATGGCCGTTCTGGCAATCTTGGGAATTCTAGGCGCGATCTCATGGCTTTTGATTGCCAAGAGACCGGTTGTTAATCTCGCTGTTTTCAAGGACAAGAATTTCGCGATGGGCAGCTTCTGCATGGCAGCCACCGGCGCTGTTCTGTACGCCGGCGCGATCGTCACCCCGCTGTTTACCCAGTCGATCCTCGGCTACACTGCCACATGGGCGGGATTGATCCTCTCGCCGGGCGGGATCGTCGT
The DNA here is from genome assembly GCA_963808645.1 of uncultured Alphaproteobacteria bacterium. GTDB lineage: Bacteria > Pseudomonadota > Alphaproteobacteria > Rhizobiales > Beijerinckiaceae > Methylocapsa. The sequence goes on along the minus strand of CAWEGU010000015.1, from coordinate 96,665 downwards.
CATCTTGCTCATTCCGATTGTCGGTCAATTTATGCGCGTTTTTCAAACGCGTTTCATCATAGCGGCCGGTTTCTTTATTATGGGATGTGGGTTCGTCTACTCGAGCCGGCTAACGCCCAATATCGATTTCACGACACTGGTCATCATGCGCTCGGCGCAGACCGCGGCGCTGGCCTTTCTGTTCGTGCCAATCAGCACCATCGCCTACGCGACATTGCCGCGCGAGCTAAATGGCGATGCGACGGCGCTTTTCACGATGTTCCGCAATGTCGGCGGCTCGATTGGAATTTCGGTCGCAACCGCCATGATCACTGAGCGGACACAAATCCATCAATCCTATCTCGCCCGATGGGCGAGCCCTTTCCACCAGCCTTTCAATGAATTGATCGCGCGTTCCGAGCGCACCTTAATGGCGATGGGGCGCGCCGCGAGTGCGGTGCATGATGTAGCAGTAGGAAATGTCTACCAGGTTTTTCGAGTCCAAGCCGCGGTGCTTGCCTATTCGGATGTTTACCTGTTGGCGGCCTTGGTGGCCTTCGCCGTCGTCCCCTTCTGCTTCTTCCTATCCGGCAAGAAAGGCGGCGCCGGTGCGGTGCATTAGCGGCATTTCGCCCGTTGCAAAAAACAGGATTTTGGCGGCAATGCTCGCCTTGCCGCCATTAGCCGGATGTGTCTCCGTCGGGCCGGACTTCGAGGCGCCGGACCCCTTGCTGCCAAGCGTTTCTTTCTCAAGCAAGCCGGGGCCGCTCGTTCCGAGCCGCGCGCCGGAGGCATCGACGAAGAGCGATGCTTCGCCGGTCGATCCCGCATGGTGGACGGCATTCCGCGATCCGATCCTAACATCATTGGCGCGACGGGTCGCGGCGGCCAATCTCGATGTGAATTCGGCCACCCTCAAACTGGCTGAAAGCCGGTCGCAGCTCGGCGCCGTGGCCTCGGCCGCTCTGCCCGCGATCAACGGCGATGCATCCTATCAGCGCGAGCTATTCAGCCAGAATGGAATTGTGAGTTTGGCCAAATCGGCGCTGCCCCCGGGGACGCCCTTCGTGGTGCCGCCGATTAGCATTTACCAACCGGGGTTCGACGCCTCTTGGGAACTCGATCTCTGGGGCCACGTCAGGCGCCAAGTCGAGGCCGCCAATGCGCAGGTCGAAGCCGCCGAAGATCAGCGCCGTGATATGCTTATCTCGACCTTGGCCGAACTTGCGCGCGATTACATCCAATTGCGCGGCGTGCAGGCCCAGATCGCGATTTCAAAAGAGAACCTCGGTACCGCCAATGACATCTTGCAGTTAACGAAGACCCGCGCGACAAGGGGGCTAACCTCCCAGCTCGACGTCGAAAACGCGGCTGCGCAAGCGGCGAGTATCAAGGCTCAGCTGCCTGATTTAGAAAACCGGGAATTGATGGAGATCAATGCTCTAAGCCTGCTTCTCGACGAGCCTCCGGGGTCGCTGCGGAGCGAACTCGCGCGGGCAAAGCCAGTTCCGCCGGTGCCACCGCGCGTGCCGCTCGGAATAGCATTCGACCTCGCGCGCCGGCGGCCTGACATACGCGAGGCGGAAGCGCGGCTTCACGCGGCAACCGCCGATATCGGCGTCGCCGTGGCTGATTTCTATCCAAGCGTGAAGGTGAATGGCAATGTTGGGTTCAACGCGCTCGATTTAAAGAATCTTTGGAAGGGGAGCTCGCTGCAATACGTGTTGGGGCCCAGCCTGTCGATCCCAATCTTCGACGGCGGCCGCCTCAAATCGACCTTGCAGCTGCGCGAGATCCAACAGCAAGAAGCGGCCATTACCTATCACAAGACAGTGCTTCAGGCTTGGCACGAAGTTGTCAATGCGCTGGTTGCCTATCGGGCCGAGCAGCAGCGCCGCGCGCACTTGAAGGATCAGGTCGACCACTCCCGCCGCGCGCTGGCTCTTTCCCGGACGCGATACGACACTGGAGTTACGGATTTTATCTCTGTCCTCGACGCTGGACGAACCCTGTTGCAGACGGAGCTGCAACACGCGCAAATCACCACCAATGTATCGACGAATTTGGTTCAACTCTACAAGGCGCTTGGCGGTGGCTGGGAGCAAACTTTTCCGGAGGATCTCGCGACGAGCATCGTAAATCTTCAATCGGTTCAATGAGCGCGTCTCTCAGTGACCAAACCCCGCGCCGTGAACGCGATTTATCGAGCGCATTCGCGATTTCATCTTCGCAGCTCGTCGATCCGGCTTTCGTTGCCTTCGATCGACACTTGATCTGGCGATCCAGAAATGCGCGCATTGACGCGCGGCCCCCAAAAGAAACGGAATTGCGCGCTTTTGGCCTTAACGCCAATCCATTGGGATACCGCAATTCGCTTATGAGCTCTTAGCCAACAGATAGCTGACCAGCCCACTGATCAGCGGAAGGATGAACGTCGCGAGCGCTAGGCCTCCGACCAGCTTTGCTTGGACGGCCTCAATCCTTCCGAAACGCTTTTCATTCGCGGTGTTCTGCTCCAAGAACCCATCGGATACGGCTTTTACCGCCATTTCGCGCAGGGCCGCGGCCGCCGCGGCGGCGGCGTGGCTTTCCCGTCTAAGCGATGCGATATCATCAACAACTCGCTGCGCGAATGTTTCGAACGCCTCCCGCCCCAAGAAGCTCTGCTCCTTTTCACGGGCCAGCTCGTGATAGTGGTTCAAGACCTCAAGACGCCGTGCTATTTCCTCGGCCGCCAGGATTATCGCCTTATCTACCGCGTCGAAACGCTGGTCGTGCAGTTCTTTCAGTGTTTCGATTGTATGGCTCATTTAGGCTGCTCCGTGACGCCCGCGTACGTTGGTCTATGTCCTTGCGCATCCCGGCGTACTCTACAGCATCCATTTATTTCCTTCCGCCAAGCCAAGAGGCAACGTTCGACTTGCCAAGATTGACCGCGTGGACGAGAAAAAAGCTCGATACCACCGCCCATTCGAATGTGTCATAGGGCGCGGGCAGCTTCGGGACGCCGAAATAGGCCGCGCCGAGGAACGCCTTGCTTGCCATGATCGTGTCGATGTACACGAACCCGAAATGGACTGCGGGAGGCAATCCCGCGATTAGCGTGATGATCCGATAGGATAGGGTTCCGTAAACCTGAATCTTCATGGCGTTCAACTGCACATCCGCCGTGAGGGCGGCCTGCATAACGGCCGAATCCGCCGCCGCAGCTGCCGCGAAACCCGCCTCGCCGGTTGTGAGCTTCGTCCGCTCATAGTCCGTCCAGGCGGCAACGAATGGCTTGATGATGCCGCCCAGAATCGAATTGAGAACGGGAATAAGGATGGCAAGCATCTACCCCTCCATTATGCTTTTGGCGCGCGCGGCGGATCGGCCGGAATCATCTTCGCCGCGGACACGAGCCCATAGACATGCGTCACGGCCGTCGTGGCGGCTAGAACGGCCGCTATCTTATCCGCGGCTCCCTGGCTGAGGAAGACGTTCCAGCTGGTGAACCCGCTGATCTCACCCAGGACCGGCGGAAGCTGCGGCATCATTGCGGCGAGCAAGCCGAGAATGGCGGTTTTGAAGCCGCTTAGCCGCGCGAGAAATTTTCTCCAAAGCGAAGCGCCCGCGGCATCTGCCTTTTCGATGATCCCGGAGACCGCGCGGAATTGCTTGATCTTTGGCCGCACAATAAAAATGTAAATGATTGCGATAAGCGCGGGGATGACAAAATAGTGCATGGTGTTTTCCTATCCTAGAGATTGCCGCGCGCACCGCGTGGCGGGATTGCATGAACCGTGAACGATTGCATGTCTGCGATCGGCTGGCGCGCCGCAAGGAAAGTCAGAACCGTCATTGAAATACCAATAACGATAAGAACAAAGCCGATCACGTCGATAATTTTCATGGCGTGAATCCTCTCGCTAATTCATAAATTAAGCCAGCGAATGCGAGAGGCACTGGCGTTAGAAGTTCATCGGCGAGCCCACATTTGCCATTTATCGAGTTGAGCCAAAGGCCGACAATTGCGAAGGATGCAATTACAATAAGAGGCTGCATCATATCTTTGTCTCCCCTGGTCTAAGCCCGAGTTCGCTTATGGCCTTCTGCGCCATTTCCAACTCATGAGTCGCTTTGTCGACTTCCGCGCTCGCCGCGCTTGTTTTTTGTTCCAATGTTTCGTGCTGCGCCTTGAGGGCTGTTACCGCGGCGCCGAGAGCATCGGCGCGTTGGCGATGGCGCCACGCATGGAAGAAGAATATTACGACGAGGACTGAAGCCGAAGCGACGGCGACGGTCAGGGGCAAGGATGCGCCGGCATGCAGATAGTGGGCAAGCCAAGCGCTCCCCGTCGCAGCGCTCCCCACGGTCGCCTGAGATGATTTCTTGCGGGAAACGCGCCTGGCCTCATCCACTCTCTTGGCGAGGATCGCCGGCGCGTCTTTGCCGTAGGCTATTCGGATCGCTGCCGCCTCGCATGCCGCGACACGACGCCCCCAGCCTCTGCCGAAATAGCTCCAGGTGCGCAGCGCATGGAGGAACGAAAGCCGATGCGCGCAAATTCCCCCGATCGCATCGTTGACCGGGTATTTGCGCCAGGCCGCCGAAATGGCGCGCGCGCGGGCGACCCCGCTATTGACCGCGAAGTCGAAGACGCACAGGTCCTCGCCGGCGCGCAACACATCGCCGTTGACAAGATCCCAATATTCTTTGCGGTAGATTTCATCGCGCTCGGCGGAACCCATCGTGAACACGTCCGCGCGCCCGAGTACTTTTTTTACGCGGTACGCGTCATAAGTCGCCTGCGTAACGCCCGCCATTGTCGGGCCACCAGGATCACGCGGGTCGTTCGACCTCAAGCCCTCGTATTTTAGAGTGAAGGCAAGGCAGGCTTGGAAATTTTCGGCGGTCATGATGGCTCCAATAAAAAAGCCGCCTTTCGGGCGGCCGGGGCAGTTTGCGAAAAGCTGGAGGGCATGAAAGGTCAGGCCGGCGTGATGGCCGCGCCGGTGTTCATGTCGATATTGCCGGAGCTCGACCAGCCCTTTGCCGGGGTCATCGTACCTGGGTAATAGGCATTATAGGCGCCGCTGAGATCAAAGTAATTGTTGTTGTTGATCCCGGTGCCGACAACGGAATCTGGCGACGATACTCCATGGATATGATAAGACATGGAATTCGGACCAAGCCGAGGCGTCCCTGACGAATCCGTTGCAGCGGCAACTTTGCGCGAGATACTGACGTTGTTGGTGAATTGCGGATTGTCGAAGGCAATCGCGCCGGTCGCACCGGCTTCGAACTGCCAGCCTTCGGCGCCGCCTGGTGTCTGTTGAAAGTTCGTATTGAACGAAACGAAATATTTTGGCGATCCAGCACTGCCGCCCTGGAGAAAGTTCATATGCGCGCCAGGCCCAATCGCGGCAACGTCAATGAGGTTATATTTATACGTCAGTGTCGCATTTGTGGTGGAATTAAACTCTAATATATGCTGCCAGGCATTTATAAACCAATTATACTGCATCGTGGTAGTGCCTTGGACGCTTAAGAATGTCGATGCGCCCATGTTCTTGCCGTCGAAAAAGCAGTTTTGTACTACGATAACCGCGGCGTTTTGATCATGGATGGGGGCCACCACGCCGTATTGCTGGCTGCTGGTCGCGGGAAGCGCAAACTTGCAATTGATGCACGTGATGCTCGCAGCGCCCCCACTGGCGTTATAGATTACCGCGCCAATCCCAAGCGAAAAATCGATGTTTCTTAGGGTGACGTTGCCTCCCGCGATTCCATCCAGCCGCATGAACCCGGTCGTCGGATTGGGCGTGATCGCGGGATCGTTGACCGTCCGCCAATCCTTCATGACCGTGCCTGGCGGGATGCCGACAGGGTAATCGACCCCCGCCACGTTCCACGGGGGGCGGACGCAATATCCATTGAGGAGATTAGGGTATTGCGGCCGCCCGTTATAGGCGCCGGAAAGGCCGTCCGCCCAGCCGGAATAGGGGCGGCACCGCTGGGGCAGCAGAATTGCGGAGGCGTGCGCGGGGCTGGTCAATTCAGGAGCTCCGGAATGAGAGTGAAGGTCTGGCTGGGATTGGGATTGTACAGGCTGCTGGTGATTTGCAGATCCCAAAACACGCTCGTTCCGGCCGCCAGCTTCAGCGCCATTTGGTTCGCGCCGGTCAACCCCCCTGTTCCGGCCGCCCCGTCGGCGAATTGGACGAGTCCGACCAAAAAATTCGCCAGCCAATTGGCCGCGCCGGAGGGATTATACGGCTGCCCGTCGCCGTTCGCGCTCGCATAGACCGGCGCGGCGCTCCACAAATTCACCGAGAGGGTCGCTCCGCCCCAACCCGAGGCGGCGTTGGTCCGCAGCCGCACGCGCGGCAGAATCGCCCCGCCCGCGCTCGTCGCGATCGCAAAGGAAGGCGCCACAACCGATCCGCCGGCCGTCGCGGACCCGATCAGCTCGCCATTGGAGTACGTAAGGGTTGCGGTAATGCCGCTCCCCGTGGAGGTCGAGGCAATCCCAGGTCCACCAAGGGTTAGCGCCAACGAGAAGTTGTTTCCCGATTGGCCGACGACATAATAGGCCACCCCGGCACTGAACCCGGTTGGCATCGTCCCGGCCAGAACAACGGTCTGCCTGTTGACCAAAGGGTTCCCAGTCCACGTAAAAACGCAGGGGGTTGCTGATGTTGCGGTCACCGCCCCGGACACCGCGCCCGCCGGGCGGGTGAGAACCGACGCCGGGTTGGTGATCGCCCCGGACGAAAGGGCGGTGACCGAGCCGCCGGTTTGCTGCATCGGCGAAATCAGCGTTTCGCCCGCCGGCTCGGCGAGATAAGTCGCGTTGGCGATATTGCCGGAGATGGATTCGTTGGCCATCTCCAAGGTAAACGCGGCTGAAGTTCCGTCCTTGGCAGGTTTTGATGTCTTCGTGGCGGTCATTTGATCGTATCCTTATGCTGCGAGTGGAAAAGCTAAAGACATATCGAGTACAGACTGAATAATTGGGTTCCCGGCCACGGCATTCGCGATGACGGAACTCGTGGCCGAACTGGTCGCGGCGGAACTCGACCCGCCGGAGTTCGTGGCGACGACGGACACCGTCAGCGTGTTGCCGACGTCCGCCGCGACGGGAACATAGGTGGAGGCAGTCGCCCCTCCGATCGGCGTCCCCGCGCGCTTCCATTGAAAGGTGAAACTCGTCGGCGAGTTCGTCCAAGTCCCGTTGGTCGCGGTGAGCGTCTGGCCGACCTGGGCGGTTCCAGAGATGGTAGGAACCGCCGAGTTTGTCGGGATGATATCGATGACGGAACTCGTGGCCGAACTGGTCGCGGCGGAACTCGACCCGCCGGAGTTCGTGGCGATGACGGACACCGTCAGCGTGTTGCCGACGTCCGCCGCGACGGGAACATAGGTGGAGGCAGTCGCCCCTCCGATCGGCGTCCCCGCGCGCTTCCATTGAAAGGTGAAACTCGTCGGCGAGTTCGTCCAAGTCCCGTTGGTCGCGGTGAGCGTCTGGCCGGTTTGCGGGGTCCCCGAGATCGTGGGAAGCACCGAATTCACCGGCACGCTCCCCGCTGCCACGACGGCGCTCGTCGCGGCGCTCGTCGCCGGCGCGCCTGAACCCCCAGCGTTCGTGGCGATGACTGTAATCGTCAGCGTGTTCCCAACATCCGCCGTGACGGGAACATAGGCCGCGGCCGTCGCGCCCTTGATCGCGCCCCCGGCGCTGCTGTTCCACTGATAGGCGTAGCTCGCCGGTGAGTTCGTCCAGGTGCCAAGCGAGGCCGTGAGGGTTTGCCCAACCTGGGCGGTTCCCGTGATGGCCGGAACAATTGTGTTAACCGGAATCGCCATGAGTTCGGAGACGCTAAAGCCATTGGTTTGCTTCGGCGTATTCGTGGCGCCAGCCAGGCTCTCGACAAGATTGAACGTTACGGTGGAAGGCGCGCCCGACGGCGCCGGGCCGACCTGGAGGCTCGTTCCAATAATTTGCAGGGCGCCTGCCGGCGCAAGAGAGTTGAAGGCGATCGCGGACCCGGGCGAAGCCCCGAGGATGGTTCCAACCACGGTTCCTTGCGGATCGCCAACATGGAAGGCCAGTCCTGAGGTCCCCGAAGGGCTTAAAGTAAGCGTTTGAAGTATGGCGGGCTGGAACAGCGCCAGGGTCCAGCCGTTGGCTTGCAGGATAGGAACATCGAACGGCTGGGCCTCGATCGCGGCGCCAGGAGTTGTGGCATAGGTGCGGCTGTTGAAGGCGATCGAATTATAGACCGCATTCGCCGGCGGGAGCATGGTGATTGTGGTTTTCCCGGCAACGGCCGGATAAGTTGTCCACCCATTTGCTTGCAACACCGCCACATCGAAGTCAGGTACTGGGATTGAAACCCCCGGATTGCTCGAATAGGTGCGGCCGTCGAATGAAATGCTATTCCGGAGCCCCTGGTTCTGAGGCCACATTTGAATGATCGTCATTTGGCAACTCTCCAAAAAAAACCGGCCCGAGCTAGCCGCCCTGAACCTGCCGAAGGGCTACAGGATCAGGGGGCGGCGGGCTCAGCGGTTGGCGGGCTCGTTAGCCGGGTAAAGGGGGTTGGCGCGGCGGTCTAATTCAGCGCCTCGAGGATAAATTGGTTGAGGCCGATCGTGTTCGTGCCGGTTCCCGCCGTAGCCCATTCGGTTGCGATGGTGAGTGCTTGGGCGGCATTGCTCGCGACGGCGGCCGGCATCGCGGTCAAGCCAATCGCGGTTGCCCCGACGCCATTCGCCTGATTAATCGCCGAGCATTGCACATTCGCCGCCCCGCCCGGCGCGACGGTCGCCTGGAATATCCATTGCAGGGCAATTTGCACATTTGTCACGCTCACCGCCGACGCGACAAAGGCGGAGACGTAAATCACCGTCGCCCCGAGCGATAGTCGAAAGGATAGGGTGGGCGGGGCCGCTCCGGTCGTGAGCTGAAAATGCGCGGTCAGGCGGAATGCCCGCGCGGCGGTCATGAAATTCGCCGGGATGGTGAACGCCGGCGTGTGATTGACGTAGGTTCCGGAGCCCGACGACGAATTGTTGGTGCTGCCGCTGTTTCCAACAAAAAGCGTCACCGGTGCCGGGAAGCCGCCATTGGTCGCGCCGTCCTGAACCACCAACCTTTGATTCGTGGTATCGACAAACACCTCGCCCGCCGCGCCGTGATTGGCGGCGACGTTCGCGTAAGTGTCACGCCGGAGTTGGACTTGAACCGACATTTGGCAAAACTCCTATGGAATCCCGGCGCCGAGATTGACCGCCGCAATGAGCACACCGTCACTGACGATTCCCCATTGATCGGTCTCCGAAACGATCTCGCTCACCAAGCGAAAATCAAGGCTTTGCCCCAAACTCAGCGTCTGCGATACCGGCCCGAGCGGCTGCCCCGCGCCGCTTGGCGTGTAGGTGTAGACCGCGCATTCGGACAGATCCTCGACCGCCTGGCCGAAGATGTTAAAACTCTGAAATTTCAAGTAAAGCGGGACGCCGATGAATGCCGCCGGGAGATTGTATTGAAAAACCGCACTGTCGAAGCGGGTGAACGGCGCGCCGTTCACATGCGCGCTCGCGGTTGTCCCGGAAAGCCCGCGGACCAGGCCCGAAAGGGTATAGGAGTTGGGCGGGTTCGGCGCGCCAAGAAGCAATGCCCCTTGATAGGCCAGCAGCTCTTGATCCACGAGGCAAAGGGTGACCCCGTTTGCCGCATCGGCCGCGGTGCCGCTTGCCAGCTGGCCGCCGCTCTCTTGCAGAGTCACTGAGAGCGTGGTGTCCGTCGCCAGCATCGAAGCGGTGAGAAAACCTTGCCGCGCCGGCCCCGAGACCGTCCCGATTTGCCCGTAGGTCGTGGCATCCGTCGAAATCCAGACAAAAGCGCCGCCCCAGTTCGGATCGGCGACACCGGCGACCCCTTCCGGCGTCTGAATCGCATTCGCCGCATAAGTCGCGCCGGTGAAGGCGGCAAACACGGGCAGAAGAGTTGGCGCTTGGGTCAGCCCGGACGCGGCATTGGTCCAGGCGAACGCTGCGCCCCACAGATAAACCCCCTCCCCGCTCACCCCGGCATAGGAATTCGCCCCAAAACTGGCCTCGAGCTGAACGCGGATGGTCGGCGCCACGGCCGCAGCCATCAGATAGGAGATCTTCAACAGGAACCAACCGGCCCCGGCGGGCGAGATCGTCGCCAAGGTTATCCCAGCATCCGGCGTCTTGGCGGTTCCGGCAGCAAGATCGAACTCGCAGCCTATGGTCGCCGAGCCGGTATCGCCCGCCAAACGGATCTTGTTGCGCTCGGCCGCTTGCGCATAAATCGAAAAAGAGATCGTGTCGGCAACGGCCCGCGACGTGACCATTGCCTGGGTCGCCGCGTGGAGGCCGGTCGAGGAATCCTCCGCCAGCTTATACGCGCTCGCGATGCCGCCGGAGACCGCCGCCCATACCTGCGCGACGCCGCCGGTGAGCGCGCTTGGGGGCTCGTAGAGAGTCGGCACGTTCACCCGCGCGGGCACGACCGCCTGGTTGGTCGAATTGGGGGTAATCGGCTGCACCGGATATTGGACGGCCGTTCCGGTGCCGGCCGGAAATTCCTCGGCGGTGACGCTGAGAATTCCGGAATCGTCTTCCTCGATCGCGGTGATCCGTATCGCCACATTGGTCATGCCGAGGCCAGAGTCCGTGATCGTGACGAGGTCCATCGGCTCGAGCAGGCAATATTCGAACGACAGCTTAAAATTGTAGGTGTTGCGGATATAGAGGCCGCGTTGAAGGATCAGCTGGGCGGCAACCTGGGCAACGTTGAGATCGCAAATTTCAGCTGCGGTGATATCCGACGCGCGGCGCAGACCATAAAGCTCGATCGCATTTTGATCCCATGCATCGATCGGCGCCGAATTGTAAAAGGCGACCCGCGCGTTGATTTGCAGCCGCTGCCAATTATAGGAGGCGTAAGGATCGGAGCGGACGACTTCTAAGGGGTCTTTGCCGTCCTCATGGATAAAATCATCGTCCATCAGATTGTAGACCGGCGTCACGTTCGGATTAAAGGTGAAGTTGCCTATGACCGTCGGGCCGGTGACGGCGGTATCTCCGTAAGGGATGAATTTTAATTTCCCGCCCGACCACACGGCGGCGGTGTTGGTGAGCTGCAGCCAGCGGGCGATGATGCTATTCGCCGCCTCTTGGTTGGTGAGAGCCGGGCTCAGGGCGAGGCCGGAGGCCCGGCAATAGGTCTGGTAGGAAGAGTCCCCGGATGCCCCGAGAAGCGTCGTCGCATCGATGCTCGCCGCGGGGAACAGCACACCGTACTGGGCGTTGGTGAGAAAGTCCTGGATGATCAACGCCGGGTCTGAGTCGGCGCCGGCGCCGATGACGTTGCCGCCCCAGATGCTGGCGATGCCGCCGACCTCGAAGGAAAACTGCGGCAGGCTTGGAGTTGACCCGAGTTTGAAGTTGAACGCTCCGACATAGGCGAGGCCGTTATAGCCGAGGGCCTGGCCCGGATAGTTGGCTTGCAGATAGCCCCAAGGGGTTTGCGGCGTGGACCCGCCCGTACCTTGCTCCAGCCCCGTGCCATAAAGGCCAAAGAACTCTTGCTGGTTCACGAATGACGAAAAGTAGCTGGTGATCGGCCCTTCGCAAAGGCCCATCAGAAACGACGTGTAATAGGTATAGCCTTGGATTTGACCGCCGCCGCCGCCCTTGCCGCCCTGCTTTTGTTTTTGGGGGATCGCATAAAACCCGCCGGTCCAAATCGCGTTTGGGGCAATGCGGTTGGTGCCATAGAGGATCGTGATCGGGACCGCATTGCTCGAGGTCTGAATCTGGACCCGTTCCGGACATGGACCGCGGGCGAAAAGCACGACGCCGATATCGGCGTTGCTCTCGCGCGCCAGTTCCATGCAGCGGCCGGTGGTCAGCACGTCGTCGACCACAAGCCGCGGGCCGCGCGAACAATATTTCTGCAAGGCGTTGGCGATTCTACAGCACCGCGCGGCACTCCATGCACTTTACCGAATGTGAATTCCTTTGAAATCAGCACCGCGAACGTCTCGATTTCCTCGCGGTCAAAGCGTCGCACTCGATCTTAAAATCGGATGGCGCGCCAGAATGCAGGACGAAGGACTTTCGCACAAGCCAGTCGCTCATTGGTGATCCTTCGCCCATAGGCTGAAAAACTTCGGGGCCCGCGCGGCGGCGCAAAGAGCCGGGCTGCGCGCCACTTCTTCTTCGAGCACGAGGAGCGCCGGCTGGAAGGCGTGGACGATGGTCAGCGGGCTCGCCTTCGTCACGATGCCGCCGTGGGCATAGCAACGGCCGTAGCGGAAAACCATCACGTCACCGGGGAGGGCCGCGGCGACTTCCTTGGTCCGGTCAAAGATAAAACCAAGGTAGCGCTCCTCGCTCCGGTGTAGATACCAATCGTCGGCATAGGGCCGCGGATCGAACGGATCGCAAAGAAAGCTATCGACGAAGACCCGGACTAAAAGCATCCCGCAATCGACGCCGGTGCCTTTGACGTCGCCTTGCGGATGATAAGGCGTGCCGACCCAGGACCGCGCTTCCCGCACGGCGCGGCGGCGCTGTTCGGCTTCAAGGCTCACGGGATGCCGCGTTTAGCCGGACAAGCATGGGCTTCCCGGCCGCCCGCGCCGCTATGTGGGCATCCTCCAGCGCCCTCCATACCGGTCAGGCTGCCGGGACCGGCTGCGGCGTCAAGACAACATCGACAACGTCCAGAGAAATGGCTTTCGGGGTGAGATCGCCGACGATATCGACCGTCAGCACTTCCGAAGTCAACGCGGCGGTATCGGTGACCGTGACCGTCAGGCCTTTTGCCAATTTAACGAGAGGCGTGAGAATCATCGCGGCCGCGCCGGCGAGCGGGCCGGATGGCATCGCGCCGATAACGGCGGTCAGTTTGGTTGAATCGCTCGAAACAGCCGAGAATACGTCGGCGGCAGGAGCTGGCACGACGCCTCCAGCGGCATCGACGGCGTGGATCGCAATAGAGGCTACGGTGTTATCGGCAAGTTCGAAGTTAGCCATGATTTTTCCATTCCTTGTGACGATGGGAAGCGCCAGCGCGATACGTGCGGGAGCTCCCGGTTGGCCGGCGAGAATAAGGATTATCTTATCGAGACGGGCCAGCAGTTCCGCCGCGAACCATGGACGCGAAAAAAAACCTCTGCGCATTGACTGTATGCTTCCTATATTAGCGATACCGCCGCACTCTCACGGCAACCGCATGATCGCGATGACGGCAACAGTCACGCCGATAAATGCGGCTCCGCTCACGAAGACGCCCCCCGCGAGGGCAAGCCGCGCCAGCTTCGCGGACAGCGCTTCGATCTTGCCGTTGGCGTGCGCCAAGTCCGCGGCAAGACGCCCTATGTCGTCGCCAAGGTGCGAAACCAGCGCGTCGATTTGCGCGCCGAGCGAGGCGGGAGGTTCGCTCATCCGCGCTCTCGTTCAAACCGCGTAACTGGCATTTGGCACATACGGGAACCCCCTAAAATTGGCGAGATTGTTGAACTTGTTCGCGCAGGTCGCTTGGGTGTGATCGCAGCCTTGATAGACGGTGAACGCATCGCCCATCGCCGGCGGGTTTAGGAGCGGGTAGGCAAGGGTCAACGATATCGTGGAGATCGCACTCTTGACGTTCGCGCTCACCCCGGCGTTGACCCCCGAGGCGAAGGTGATCGACCCTTGGTTGAATTTTGGATCGGCGCCGGACCAGTTGATGACCGAACCTGTCGAACCGGCGCCTGCCGTCCCCCCCATCCCAAATGCGCTTTTAACGAGCGTGCATCCGGAATCGTACAGCACATGCTGGCAGGCCGGCGAATAGACGTTGCGCGGCATTTGCAGATCGAGCAGCACCAAATCCGAATTGACGGTGATCTGCGCCGTCGTTCGGCCGACATTGTCGATCGCGCCGATCCGCCCTTTGAATAAGATCACGCTGCCGATCGGATTGGCAGTATCCACGAGCGACCAGGAATTTAGAAACGCCCGCTCGCGCTGAATCGCGCAGCCGTCGAACACGCCGTTGCGCAAGGCTTGCAAAAAAGGGACGCCGCCGGCCGTGTCCGTGGGACGGGCGATTATGGTGATTTGCTGCTGATCGACTTCGAGGCCGGTGCTGCATTTGAATTTTAGGCCGTCGACGAGAACCGCATTCGCCGCATAGAGGTAACCATTGAGGGTCACCGCCACGTCGGCATTGGTGTAGGTCAGGATCAGGCCGGTTCGCAGGGTGAACGTATAGCAATCGGCGACGATAAATTGAACATCCTTGCCCCGGCTCGATGCTACGTAAAGAGCAAGGGGGCTTGTTGGCGGGACCCTCACGGCCTCAGAATGCCCCGGGATCATCCGTATGCGTGGTCGCGAACTCGGGAATGAACCAGTCCTCGGCCAGGATGTCGGCATGGGGCGCCGGCCATGGGAACGAAGCGCCGCGATAGACCGACAAGATCTCCGGCGCATCGTCTGCGCTACAAGGATGCGCCAGTTCGAGCCAAACTTTGTTGGCTGCCCACCCAAGGCGGGAAACGCGGTTGCCGATTTTCAAGGCCTCGATGGCGTCGCCGAATGTCATGCTTGCTCCTCTTCGGTTGGGGTTGCGGGTTGCCCGCATTCGCCTTCACAGCAATGAGTGATACCCGAGCCGCCGCACGCGTCAGGTCGGGTTAATTCAATGAAATCATCGCATCGAACGTCGCCATTGCACCTCTTGACGGTTCCTGCTGGACAAACCCTGCCCCCATGGTTTGCCGCAGATCACGGCTTCACACTCCGAAATTTCAAACTCGCCACCATCCACAGCCCGTTCATGAAATTCTCGAAATCCGCCTGGTCGTCTAAAAACCGGCAGTTGAAGGCATAGGTGCAGGTCGCCGCGATCGTATGGCCCGTCAGCGGTGCCGTGCTGAACACGATCGTGTTCCCGGCGACCGTGAAGGCTCCGGCCGCCGCGCCATTGTCGAGGACGACCGGCGTTCCGGTGATCCAAGACACCTGCTCGGTCACTCCCCCGAGGGTGCGCTGAAGGACAAAGACTTTGTTGGTGCATCGCCGGTAGCGGGCACGGCGGAGATTGAGACGGATTGCGTATTGTCCGTCGGATCGGTGTAGAGAAACGTCCCAAACTGGCCTTGGACTTGGATATAGAGTCCCATCAGGCTTTGCAGCGAGTTTACGCCGAGGCCTGGATAGGCCGCATTTGAGGCGAGGCCGTCATAAGTCAGCTCGAACTCGTAGAGAGTGCTCGCATAAAGCGGCGACCGCACCTCGCGACCCGACACGTGACTTGCCACGCGGGTCGAAAGCGTGGGCTTTTTGTGAACGCTCCAGCCTTGGCCAGGAAGCACGGGGAAGCTAGGAGGGGTTGTCACAGCCTCACTCCTTCACCGTGCGCAGTTTTAGCGCCTGGACTTGCCAGAGCCGGTTTATGAATTCATCGAGGTCTTCAAAATCGTCCGCAAACCGGCAATTGACCGTGGAGCCGATGCCGAGGGCGGGATCAACGGAGAAGGTGAATGGCAAGTCCTGGCCTTTCACGCTCGTATAAAACCCGGCGAGCGTCTGGAAATCCTGCACCACGTCCATGGTCAAAAGATCGATGGTCAACTCGATTTCCCAGACCGCCGCCGCCATCCGCGTAAACCGGCTGCCGCGCCCGCTCACGTGTGCATGGACGCCGGTCGCAAATTGCGGGCTATAGCGGACGTTCCAGCCTAGCCCGCGCAGCGTAGGGAACGCCGGATAAAGGCCCGGCACGAACGGCGGGTCGGCCACCGGCGGGCTCAGAAAAGGGCCTTTGCCGTTCAGCCAATTGCCGGCCGCCCAGTTCCCCGCATCGCCCCACACGGTTACAAGCTGCGGAAAGGCCGGAAACGGCCGCGCGTCCCAATTCCAGACCGAGCAGAACGCCGGCTCGATCATCTTGACGCCGGCCATCGATGCCGCGTTATGGCCTTCGACGAACCAATATTCGTAGATCGCTTGCAGCGCCAAGAGCTGAAGATTTTGATCCGGTTTTGGCAGAAAGCCGCCGCCGTCGGCGTTGCGCCAGGCCGACCAATAGGGGGTAAAGCTTTCGATCGATTTCGGATCGAAGAAAACGTTCGGCTGATTGGTGCCTTTGTCACAGGCCGGAAAGCCGTACTCGGTGAACACGATCGGTTTCGATTGCGCGATCCACTCCGTCGCCGGGCCGTGCGGGGCGTCGCCGCCGCCGAGGCCATCGTCGTACAAGACTTGATGGGTATTGTTCCACCACCAGCGGATTTGCTTATTGGCGAGAATTTGCTGTTGCGGGAAAAACCTTGTCCGCGATTGGGTTGCCCTATCGCCTTCCGGGCGCGACACCTGCAGATCAGAGCCTAAAGGATCATTCCCGCGCCCGAGATTGTTCGAGTCGAAATAGAACCAATTGAACTTTTCGCCGCCCTCGATATTCGCCTTGAGATAGGCTTTCGAGTTCAGCGTGGGCGTGCCAGCGAGCCCGAGATTGCCCATGGTGGAGACCGGCGGCGGCCAGGCGGGAGCCGCCGAGACAATTCCATAACCGAGGCTACTGGCCACAAGAGCGTCGGACACAAGGCCATAGTCGCTCGTCGACAGAACGCCTTGGGTGACGAGGCCGTAGTCGAGAAACGTATCGACGGCGGCCGGCGCGCTCCAGCTCGCGATGTCGAGATTATCGCTCTGCCCGTTTGCTTTGAGGGCGCCTAACCCGGTCGTCCAATCGGAAAGCGGCAGATAGTTGTCAAAGCAGATGAGATCGATGTTGTTATGCGCCCAGAGCTGGTCGAGGTGCGGCCATTGCGCGCCGCCGGGAACCCCGGTCGCAGGATTGGCGCCGGGGTGCTGCCAGCCCATCAAATCCGACCAATCGGCGGCATAGGAGATGAGGTCGTGAAGCCCGGTCAGATCCTTGGTCAACCCCGCGCTGTCGAATACGCTGCGCACGTCGTCTGAAAGCGCGATCAATCCTGCGACGAAAGGGTAATCCCACACTGCTTTGCCGCTGCCGTCCACCGTGCCGGCAACCGTCCACCCCGGCCCGCGTATAGTTTCCAAACCGCGAAGCTCAGAACCAATGAGAAAAAGATCAACTCCGCCAGCAACCACGCAAAGATTAGCATAGTGAAGAATAAAGCGCCGGTAAGTAAAATCAGTAGGCGATCCCGCATAGGACACCGTTTTGTTGGTCGTGTCGCGAGTGAATTGCGACGGGGCGGCGGCGCCAAGAAAGCCATTCACCGCGCTGCTCGCGGCGGCCGACACGTCGGGAGAAAAATAGCTGACCCGGCCGCGCCAGGATTTGTTCGAATCGTCCATTAGGATAAACGGATAGAAGACGACGCGGAGCCCGCGCGATTTTAAATCCGAAATGCACTCGACGATCGATTGGTCGGCCGGGGTGCCGCCATAGGTGAACGAACCGCCGCTCGACGAGATAGATAGAAGTCCTGGCGAGGATTGGGTGAGCGAGGAGCACTGCCAGTTTTCCGCAGAATAGCCGGCGCCATTCCATTTCTGGAAGGCACCGCGAAGCGGCGAGGTGCCGGTGTTGATGTAGGTTGTCGAGGGATAGATTTGGCAAAACTGGACCGACACATTGTTGCCGAACCAGACGCAGACGACCGCGACCGTCGTGCACGCCGGGTATAAAGCCTGCAGCTGATCGATGGAAAGCGCGTAATCGGTCCTATGGCCGCCTTGCGCGGCGTAGTTGTTGATGGTGACAAAGGGAACCGCCGGGTTCGCCGTGTCGCGGGTTGCTTGGCGCTCCGTCGTGCCGTAGGTGAACTCCCCCGTCGACGGAAGAAGATTAACGCCGTTGACGAAGCCCATCGCCAAGCCTCACGGATGCGGCCGTCGAGAACTTTATTTTCACGCGTGGCCAAGCTTCGAGAGGCCGACGTGGGAGCCGGTGCGCACGCTTTCATTGATCGTCCGTAGGATGGTCCGGCCGTGATCGTTAAAGAACTGCTTGACGCTGCGCGTATCCATCGCCGACACATTGAAATTCGTGGCATGATGCACATGCACCGTCCCGGCGACGCCGGAATTGCCTTCCATCATGCTCCGATAGGTCGCCGCTGGGCCGGCGGGCACGATCATTTCGCCTTGATGAACCTGGGCGATCATATCGCTCGGCAGGCTCCAGGCGCCGCCGGCGAAGGACGCCATGCCGGTCGCGACGCTGAGCACGGTTGCTTCCCCGGCCGCCGCCGGGCCGGCCGCCGCCGGACCCATAACCGGCGAGAGAAAGCCAAAAATGCCGGCGAATGTCTCGCCTGCCGACGCCGTGATGCTTTTCAGCACGCCGGCGATGGTGGAGGCTATGCCCGCCGTTGACCCGCTGGCTTCCGCCCCGGTCCGCGCGGCCACGCCGGCCGTGATGGCGGCGGTCTTCGCGGCCTCTCCCGTGGTCGTAGCCGCCGTCTGTGCCGCGACGCCCGCGAGCCAATCAGCGACCATTTTCACCCTGGCCTGAATGAAGCCTTGGATGATTTGGAGGAGGATATTCCGTGCCGCGTCGCGAAGCCTGAACTGCCCCGCGACCATGCCGGTGATCGAGGACGACACACTCGAACCAATCTGCTCGAAACTGCGCCTATAGTCCGCGTAGATCTGCTGGTTGACATTGCGCTCGATTTCTTGCCTCCTAAGCGCGGATTGGCTGGCAAGTTCGTCGATCCGGCGCTGAGCGGCCGCGTAAGCAACGGTCCCTTGTTGATAGGTGCTCTGCAGGAATTGGAGATGCTGACGCTCGATGCCTTCACGTTGCGTCTCAAGCGCGAGAAGACTAGAAAGCTCTTCTTGGCGCGAGATCTGCGCCGTCTGAGCCTGTTCCTTGACGAGCGAACTCTGCCCCTTCACGCCGTTCAAGGCGATATTATACCGGGCTTGTTCGTTTTGCCGCGCGATCGCGAGTTCAGTATCGCCCGAAGCCTGCGCCGCTGTAATCTTCCGCGCCGCGGCGCTCGCGTAGACCTGCGACAGTGAAGCAAAGCTGGCGTTGATTTGTGCGGCGCCGCTGCGCAACGCGGTCGTCGTTGCTTCCACCGCGCTCGTCGCCTGTTGCATCCCTTGCTGCAAGTCGGAAACGTCGGCGATAAATTTTATGGTGACGTCACCTGCCATGTAGCACGGTCCCTGCTTTCGATGTGGCCTGGGCCAAAACTCAACTTTAAAAGATAGAGAGGCGACTTGGGTTTTGCTTGCGACTGGCGAGCCAGAATGATTCGATTTTCATTCGAGCAGTCTCGGTGTACGTAGATCTCGGCCAGCTCAATGCTGGCCGGTGCAAAAGCTTTCAGCCGATTTCACCCAGGCGCACAAAGCCATTTGGGAAACGAGCGAGAAGACCGCCTATGCCGCTCGGATCGCTTTTACTCGTTGTGATTGGCCGCTCTTGCTTTTGCTCGATGCGATACACACGTTCCAAGATCTCATGGGCCGGCGGAAAGTCACGCCAATACGCCAAGAGACCGAGGACGTCGTGCAATGTCATTTCGTCGATCTCTATGGGCGTGTAGCCACAACTGGTCATGACTTTTGCGTAGACGAAGCTGAAATCGATGCGGGCGGATCCATTGCTCGGACCTCGCCCGCTTGAGCTTCCCCCAGCGCGGCATCTCCTTGCGCCGATGTTTCAATAAATCCGCCAAGGCGCAAGACGGTCGCCATGGCGGTGCCGATTTCGGGCGCTGTCGCCTCGATGTCGCCGAGTGAGGCGGCCGCGTCGGCGTGATCGCGTCCCAGCGCGATTGCGACAATCGCCAGTGCGGCCGCGACGTTGCCTTTTGTCTCGGCCGCGCTCGACATAAGGATGGGTTCGATTTCTTGAACCTGCCGCAAGGTCAAAGGCCGCACCAGCCACTCCCGCGCGCCGAGCCGGATTCTCTCAGGCCGCGGCCGCATGTTTAAGAGACCTCCGCGAATGACCAAGTCATCACATTGCCCGCAGCATCGGCGAAGCAGGAGAAATCGAATTCGGGCATGATGAAATCCTCAAGCTTTGTTTGAAAGCTCAATTTGCTCGCGGTAGCGTTGTTGATCTGGACGCTGATCGCCTGTCCTTGGAATGTCGTGTAAAACTTGGCCTTGAAGGTCGGCGTCGTGCCGAGGAGTTGGTTCGCCACGATGATCTTCTGGCCAGTCGCGGCGATCGTGTAGGTATAGCTGATTTGCACCTTGACGCCGGAGACGTTATCGGCCGACGAAAACGTATAGACGCCGGTCGAGAGATTAACGGAATATTGCCCGGCAGTGGGGCCCGACGCGACGAGCGTCAACGGGAGCCCGGTCGCCGAATTCGTCACGCCGGCGTCGTCGGCGTAGGTGGCGGCGTTGGCGACGGTGATCGCAAAGGGCGTCGCGGGAATGGCGGTCGGTCCTTCCGCGAAGCTCGTCGCGGTCTGCCCGGCGGCGGGCGTCACGCCATAGAACAAATTGCCGAACGCGACCCCGGAGATCCGCGCGACCTTGGCTTTTCCCGTCGTTTTGATCGTGCCGCGCGCGATCGCAACGGGACGCTGGTTTTGGCCATACAGCTCCTTGATCGTCGCGGTTTCGTCGATCGTCACTTCTTGGACCAGGCCGAAATTGATCGGCGTCGCGTTGGCGGTGTCCGTGCGAGTGCCGAAGAGCACGCCCGAGCCAAATGAGTACATGAGATTAGCCCTCCTTCATGAAAGCGGCGAGACGCGATTTCAGGTCTTCCTTTGCGGCAAGCACGAGATTCCAAAGCTCAGTGTCATGACCAAGCCGGGTACTGTTGAAGCTCTCGGAATGCCACCTGTCGATCAGCGCGGCGCGTTCCGCCGCGCGCTGCAACGCGCCGGACATAACCTGCGGCTTCTGCACCGGAATTTCTTCAGTCATTTAGGATGTCCTTACGGGAGAACGATCTTCACCGGCACGATCAAGAGTGCGTCGCCGTCGAGATCGCCCGGGTCCTTCAAGGGCTTGCCGTCAATCTTGCAAAGGTAGGCCGTGCCACCCAGAGTGTTTCGTCCCAGCACAAGGTCGCCCCCTGACAGCGCGAGGGCAGTATCGAGTGCGTCCATCATGCCATTGAGCAGCGCGGCGCCGATAACGCTTGGATCCTTGGCATTGAGATAAATGAACAGTTTGACTTCGATGATGCGCTTCGGAAGGGCAGTCTCGCTCCAGGAGTAGGTTTCCTGACCGCCCTCGAAAAGAAAGCAAGCGGGCCGGCTCGCCGAGGGAACATCGCTCCAAAGCTTGAGGCGCCTCGTGGTATCTGGGACACGGAAGAGGTCCCGCGCGGCGGCCGTCACCCTTGGCCCAACGCTTCTAGGATAGCTGGTTTGAAGCCTGACTCCATTTCATCGCTCATCTCCGCGAGAGAGCTGCCGAGATAAGAATGCGCCGGAATTGTTGAACCTGGATGGTGCGCGCTTTTTGCGAAAATCTGGCCCCCTCCCGTGCTGAAGGCCAAAGCCTTGGCTTTCACCGCAACGATATCGTGGGCTGCCGTCTTCCCGCCGAATTCCTAAATCGCCGCATATGGCACGCCGCGTCCGTCGCGGAACACGTCCCATTATCCCGCGCGGCGATGCTCCACGATTGGCGCGCGGCCTGATCCTTTCGTGTCTCAATGACAAGCCGCAAAAGATCGTAACCGTCGGCGAGTGCGCGTAACGTCGAAAAGGTAATCGGCTCGAAGGGACGCGAGAGAGTCGAAAGATTGTAGCCCGCCGGATAATCCCATTGCCGCCCGGCAATCTCGGGGGGCGCGAGCGGCGTGATTGGCGTTAAGGGGCCAAACCAGTTTGCCGCGTCCCCGGCGGCGGCGGTCCTCGCGAAGCTAACATTGACGTCATAGGGGCTAAGCGGCCAGCTTCTTTGCCCCGCGCCACGCTCGGCCATGCTGTTTCTCTCGCGCATTTAGTGGTTGTTCATTGCACCCGGCGGAGGCAATTGCTCGGCCTGATGGTCGCGGCGCTACGTTCCGTTACGGCCTTCCGCCTCACGACGATAGAATTCGATGATCCCGGTCCCGTCATCGGCCCCGAAAAGATGGGTCAGCGCCCATATCGCGGCGTCGGCATGATCGGGACTGCCGCTGCCTGTGTAGCCCGCCGAGGAAAAGGCGCAGAGCTGGTCCTCGAGCTTGCCAAATCGGCCCACGTGATGCACTTGGCCGTGCGCGTACCGTACCGAGATCGGCTCAGCGCGAACCGCCTTGCCGCGGCTTGCGGTCACAAGGCGTACCGGCGCGTTGCGGTCCGCCGCCTGGATGGTCGCGCGCACCATCTCGCCTCCGAAGTTGCTCTCGGCCACGATGCAATCGGCGCGAAATTCATGAAAGGCCGTGACTGCCCTCCTGCCCCAGACCGCCGGCGCCTCACGGCAGGAAAGATCCGAGAGAACATAGCAATCGCCATCAAATCCTCTTGCCGCGACGACAATTCCGATTTCATCCGCGCCCAAATCATCGCGTCCCGCGGCGCCTGAAGGATCGAGGGCGATAACCACCGCCGCACGCTTCTCCTCGGGGATATCCTCGGGCGCGCGGCGGCCGGAATCTATTTTCTCATACGTCCATAGCGCACCGTCGACTTCATCGACATAGACGCCTTCATAAAAGCGCTTGCGCTGCTTGTCTGGCAGATTTTCGAGACTTGCCAAAAACTCCGCGGAAAGATTTTCGGTATTGTCAGGCGGATTCAAAAACGCGCGCCGATAATTTTCCGGGTCTTTAAGCGGCTGCATGGAAACCGGATCGCGGTGGCCGCCAAAAAGAACATTGGTCCAATGCGACATTCCAGCCGGATTGAGATCCACAAAGGCGTGCTGGCGAATTCCGCGCGTCACTTGGGCGAGCCGCGTGAAGGCGATCAACGCAGTGGAATAAGGAATTTGCGAGGCTTCATTCAGGAATACGGAGGCATATTCGAGCCCGAGGATTTTCTCGACGCGGTCATTGTCGTCGAGCCCCCCAATCCAGACACGCGAGCCATTCGGCAGCGCAAAATAACCATCCTGGCGATGCTCCTTAAGCCGCACGCTGGGAAAACAGAGCTGCACGACTTGAGGAAGCGTGCCGAGCGCGATAGATGCGCGCGCCGCATTGGCGTGGTGGCGCAATATAGCATGGCGGGAACCCTTTGCCTGGAGCGCGCGCATCATAATCATGCGGACAATGAGGAAGGTCTTGCCCGAGCGTGTCCCCCCTGCAAGACAAGTGTAACGCTGCGGCCCTTCCAGGAGACGGCGAGCCGCTTCCTGGCCTGCGCTGAATGACACCATTCGTGGTCCCGATTGCGATTATGATCGTGGCGTGCGGAAGCCCTCGCCGCATTGAGAGTTCCTGCCTCATTGACCAACGAAATGGTGGACAGTTCTTCACGGACCGGTTCCGGCAAACTTCGGTGAGTCCGCCGTGGTCGTTGACGCCGACTTTAAGACGGTCAGATATCGCAGGCCCAAAGGCGGCATTGCCCGCGGCTCGCGCGCGCCACTCGCGGCAAGCTTAACAAAGCCATTGCGCAGCGTTTCAGTAAGCGGGTCCGCTGGCGGAATTTCCGGCGGGTCTGGAGCGACGGCGCGGCATTATGGCCGATGCCCGGCGCCGCAGGCCCAGCCCCGCCCGATTGAAACTGGCCGCCCTCGCGCGATCCGGAGGCACCCGCGGATACTTCAACTCGTCCCAAGCCCCCGCCTTCGCGAGCAGGCCCGCCGCCGGTGCATAATCCTTGAACAAAGGCAGATGCGCCGCGATGACTTCCGCGCGCCAAAGCCTTGGCCCATCCGTCCAGGGAGGTCGAGCGAGCCGATCCCAAACTATTCGCGACGGCGCGCATGAGCACCGCGCCATCGGGCGAAAGCCGGGTCGGCCCGCTCGCATCGAGCGCCTGCTGCGCGCCCGCCTCGTCGCCGCCGTTCAATTTTTGCGCGGCGATAGAGACAGCGCAGGAACGCCGAATCAATAGCCTTCGGACCATGCAATCGGCTGATCCAGAACCGCGCGAAGCCGCCCGATGGGAACCCTCGCCGCGCCCCGTCTTTCCGTCAGGGCGATCCCCGGCCACATCCAGACGCCGCCTGCCCGCGCCAGCAGCGTGCGCGCGGGCGCAGGCATCCGTGCCTTGCCGAAGACAAGAGCGTGCATGCAAAATCCAAAAAAGCGGAGTTCAGAAAGTGGCGGTTCCAGCTATTCCGGCAGCGCGACAAAGCCGGCGTTGGTCAGCGTCATCGGCCTATTCGCCGAGGCCTCCGTCAGCGGCGCGCGGCCAAGCGCGGCGCGCCTATCGAAACCGAGAATTGAAGCGGAGGCAGGCAGGCACACAGTTCGTGCCCGGCATGCGCGCATATAGCGCTCACAATCGCTTGCACGTCAACGCCCCCACGCTGTGTCGATTTGCGCAATCTTACATGATCAACAAGGTGGATTGCGATGCGCAGCGGCGAACGCGGCCGCTTTCTCGCACCGCGACACCTGTGTCGTCACCGGCGCGTGGCCCAACATCGAAAGCGGGAATGGGAGAGGAAGCAGGCATGCAGTTCGTGCCCCGCATGCGCGCATATAGCGCTCACAATCGCTTGCATGTCAACGCTCCCGCGCCATGTCGATTTGCGCAATCTTACATGATCCACGATCATTTTGGGGTACGAACCGATGTCAACAGCCCTGTTAGCGACGTTTCTTGGTCAAAAGCCATGCGGGTGCGCCGGTGAAGCCGGCATCATCGTCGCTGGACGAAACAAATTACCCGAAGACTCGAGTTATGATTTGAGCCGTTGCTTCCAAGCTACGGCGAAGAGGCAACCGATGATCAGGGCAGCATTGTGGTGGCGGTCGTTGATGCTTCGGCAGCTCCGCCGCGCGTCGAGCTGGCTGGCCACCGGGTGGTCCAATGCCGGGCGGAGGCCATTAAGGAAGCCAGGTTTCCCGCCGCCGCGCCGGACTTCACTCGCCCGGCGCCTTGGCCTCGATCGCCAAGGCATGCACGCCGGCATCGAATTCAGCCCTCAAGAGATGATTGATCATGCGATGGCGCTCGACCAGGCTCTTGCCCTTGAAGGCTTCCGAAACTACTTTGATATGAAAGTGGGTTCCGCCCGCGCTCGCCGCCCCACCTGGCTGACTCATAGCATGAGCGTGGCTCGCGTGCTTGTGGGAATCATCGATGATTTCGATGAAGTCGGGGGCAAACGCGGCCTGTAATATCGCCTTGACGCGATCGCCTGCGGTAATGTCGCTTTGCGCGCCCATCTCAACACAGCCTTCGTTACGGCCGACTTCCGGCGCTTTTATGGTCATTTTACCGTATCGAACCGCTTGCGGCCACCCCAAAGAAATTCATAATGCCGGCTATGAATTTAAAATCACGCCTCTTCGACCGCATCAGGGTTAAGTCCGAACCCAGGGAGGCGCCGCACCCGGATCAGGCGCGCTGCCAGCATCCGGGCTGCAGCGAAGCGGGCGAGTTCCGCGCGCCAATGGGCCGTTTTCGAGAGGGCCAATATTTTTGCTTCTGCCTCGCCCATGTCCGCGAATACAATGCCGCCTATAATTATTTCAACGGCATGAGCGCGGAAGCAATGGCCCTTTACCAGCGCGACGCCTTGGTTGGCCATCGCCCGACATGGTCGATGGGGACGAAACGTGGAGCCAAGAGGTTTCGCGAGGATGGCGACGATCCGTCGCGCAGGAGCGACCCGCTGGGGATGTTTCAAACGAACCTCCGGCGCCATTCCAGCGATGGGTCGCGCAATCCGCGCTACGGGTTGGCCGCCATAAAAGCACTGGATCAATTGGGTCTCGACGATAGCGTTGACATGACCGTGATCAAGGCCCGGTACAAGGATTTGGTAAAACGCCTCCATCCCGACGCCAACGCGGGCGACCGGTCGAACGAAGACAAATTGCGCGAGATCATTCGTGCTTATAATTACCTGAAGTCGGTGAAGCAGGTCTGACGCTTTCCACCTCTCAATGAAGCTTTTGCTCCGCCGAATCTCTTAGACGAAAGCGATCGCCTAAAGCATTCGCGCGGGGCTCGACACGAAGGACGAATGCGGGCATGATAATGGATGAAAACGCCGCTAATGGCGGCCTGCCCGACATGAAGATTTCGGTGCGGCAAGTATTCGGTATCGACAGCGATCTGGAAACGCCTGCCTATTCATGCACGGATCCGCATGTTCCAGACATCGATCCGGACTATCTTTTCGATCGCGATACCACCCTCGCCATTCTGGCGGGCTTTGCTAAGAATCGCCGGGTGATGATCACCGGCTATCATGGCACCGGCAAATCGACGCATATCGAGCAGGTCGCGGCGCGGCTGAATTGGCCTTGCGTGCGCATCAATCTCGACAGCCATGTCTCGCGCGTCGATCTCATCGGCAAGGATGCCATCGTCCTCAAGGACGGCCTGCAAGTGACCGAGTTCAGGGACGGCATCCTGCCTTGGGCGCTGCAAAGCAACGTCGCGCTTTGCTTCGATGAATATGACGCGGGCCGCCCCGACGTGATGTTCGTTATCCAGCGCGTCCTCGAGGTGTCGGGCCGCCTCACCCTCCTTGATCAGAGCAGGGTGATAAGGCCGCATCCCGCCTTCCGTCTGTTTTCGACAACAAATACGATCGGTCTTGGCGACACCTCCGGGCTTTATCATGGAACCCAGCAAATCAATCAGGGTCAGATGGACCGCTGGTCGATCGTCGCGACCTTGAACTATCTGCCGCACGACAAGGAAGTCGATATCGTGCTTGCCAAGGCGAAGCGGTTCCAGGCAACCAAGGACGGCCGTGATACGGTCAGCAAGATGGTTCGAAGTCGCCGAGCTTACCCGCAACGCATTCATCGCTGGAGATCTTTCCACCGTGATGAGCCCGCGAACGGTGATCACTTGGGCCGAGAATACGGAAATTTTCGGCGATGCCGGCTTTGCGTTCCGGCTGACCTTTCTCAACAAATGCGACGAATTGGAACGCACACTCGTCGCGGAATTCTATCAGCGCTGTTTTGGCAAGGAGCTGCCGGAGAGCGCGGTAAATGTCGTCATGAGTTGATCTCTGCTGTTGCAAGATCTGTTGGCGATGTTGTATTTGAAGCCGCTATGTTGTTGTAGCTTGATTGAAATGGGAGTTTATCGCGATGGACGCTGAAGCGTGGGGAGCTAGGCACACTGAGAAACATCATACGTTAGTTACAGGTGCTAATTTTCGCAACAAAGACATAAACCCTAATGGCTCTGTAAGTATTACCGTTCAAACTGATAATCCTTTTAACTTGAATGGCAGCTATTACGTCAGGCTAACCTTTACGGCAGCAGAAATTGACGAAATGTACCGTCTATCTCTCGCCGGTTCAACAAAGCGATTGATCCAACCGTTAGAAGCGAAGCCAGCCGGAACGGGTGGATTCGTT
The DNA here is from genome assembly GCA_963808645.1 of uncultured Alphaproteobacteria bacterium. Taxonomy (GTDB): domain Bacteria; phylum Pseudomonadota; class Alphaproteobacteria; order Rhizobiales; family Beijerinckiaceae; genus Methylocapsa. The sequence goes on along the minus strand of CAWEGU010000015.1, from coordinate 69,247 downwards.
CGTAGACTGTAATCCTGATTAGAGCGTCCTTTCAGTTGTTGAACGCAGCAAATTTTGAGCTCACTCTCACCGTTCCTCACAGACTCCTTCTTGCCAATATTTCCCAAATCATGAGGAAGACTAACGTCGCGGCTATCTCTGAGTTATTGACCTCGCCCAATTCATTCTGAAATAGCGCGTTCCTTTCTTAGGAAAATGTTCAAATGTTCTTACGCGAATGGTGTTGGCTGCCCAGACATGAGTTCCAACAAGAAGGCGCCCGCGAGCTTGCAAGCCACAAATGAGCCGTTCAAGCGGGCGGTCGCCGGATGCATGCGCAGCCTGGCGAAAATGCCGGCAGTAGAAGTGGTTTTCGCGGCCGAGCGGCCGAGTCTGGCTTGGTCCGGCGCGAGCGCCAAGGCGCGGCTTCCGGAGCCTCCCCGCAGGCTCGACGCGAGGGAAGCCGCGATCCTGCGCGGCCACGCCAATTCGATGGCGCTACAGCTAGCCTGCCACAACAAGGACGTACACCGGCGCCTGACCCCGCCAGCACCCGCCGCGCATGCGGTTTTCGATGCCGTAGAGCAGGCGCGCGTCGAGGCAATCGGGTCACGCCGGATGCTGGGCGTCGCGGGCAATCTCGATGCGATGCTTGACGACCGCTTCCAGCGTGCCCGCTATGCCGATATCGCGGTCCGCACCGAGGCGCCGCTCGAAGATGCGCTCGCGATGATCGTGCGCGAGCGTTTGACTGGGCTCAGGCCGCCCAAGAATGCGCAAAGGGCCGTCGATCTCTGGCGGCCCTGGGTAGAGGAACGCGCCGCCGCCGATCTCGACAAGCTTGGGCGGGAGATCGAGGATCAGCGGGCCTTCGCGTTTGCCGTCCACAAGCTGTTGGCGGCGCTCGAAATGATTGACGAGGGCACCTTCGACACCAACCGGGAAGAGGAAGAAGGCGACGCAGGCGAGCCGGACGGCGGCGAGAAAAACCAGCCCCAGGAAGGCGCAGAAGATCACGCCGGCGACGCAAGCCGGAGCGAAACAGCCGAGGATTCCTCCGATCTCATGGATGAACGCGAGATAGACGCCGCCGCGCAAACGGGCGAATCCGAGGGGGACGCCGAACTCAACCCGGCCGGCGAAGGCGGCGATCCGAGCCGCCCGCCCACACCCTCGTGCGCCGAATCCCGCGGCCCGGACTACAAGGCCTTCACCAAGAAATATGACGAGGTAATCGCGGCACAAGACCTCTGCGACGCCGAAGAACTGGAACGGCTGCGCTCCTATCTCGACAAGCAATTAAATAACCTTTCGCCGATTGTGGCGCGGCTTGCCAATCGTCTCCAGCGACGCCTAATGGCGCAACAGGCTCGGTCCTGGGAGTTCGATCTGGACGAGGGCATCCTCGATCCAGCGAGGCTTCCACGCATCGTCGTCGATCCACGGCAGCCGCTCTCGTTCAAACGCGAGAAGGACGCCGCGTTCCGCGATACGGTGGTGACGCTGCTAATTGATAATTCCGGCTCGATGCGCGGCCGCCCGATCACCGTTGCTGCCACTTGCGCCGATATTTTGGCCCGCACGCTGGAGCGTTGCGGCGTCAAGGTCGAGATTCTTGGTTTTACAACCCGCGCCTGGAAGGGCGGCCAATCGCGCGAAGCCTGGCTGCAAGAAAATAAGCCAGCTTCGCCCGGCCGCCTCAACGATCTTCGCCATATCATTTACAAATCCGCCGATGCGCCGTGGCGGCGATCGCGCAAACATCTCGGGCTGATGATGCGCGAAGGCCTGCTCAAGGAAAACATCGACGGCGAAGCGCTCGATTGGGCCCACAAGCGGCTGCTTGCGCGGACCGAGCAGCGCCGCATATTAATGATGATTTCCGACGGTGCCCCGGTCGACAATTCGACGCTTTCTGTTAATCCCGGCAATTATCTCGAAAAGCATTTGCGCCGCGTGATCGAGGAGATCGAGACGCGCTCGGCGGTCCAACTCATCGCGATCGGCATCGGCCATGACGTGACGCGCTACTATCGCCGCGCCGTGACGATCGGCGACGCCGAGGAGCTCGGCGGCGCGATGACCGAAGAACTTGCCGAGCTTTTCGAGGAAACGGCGACGCCGGTGCGGGCGGCGCTTCATCGCGGAGCTAGTCGTGCGCAACAGGCGGCCCGTGGCCTGTTGCATTGATCTTTGTCTTTGGCAGGGCGATGGCGAGGGCGGCGGCCGGCAGGCTCCCCTGGCACGCTGGCAATGGCATTGACGCGCGAAACCCAGTATGCGACCACCTGGCGCCCCATTAAGGTGTGATCGCGGGCGGTTAGCTCAGCTGGCAGAGCATCTCGTTTACACCGAGAGGGTCGGCGGTTCGAGTCCGTCACCGCCCACCAATGCTTTCAATGGGTTACGCGCAAACCATAAACCAAAAAATTCGGATAAATTGACTCCGGGCAACCGCAGGGGCAACAAACCAGCAGATTATTGCGCCGTCCTCTGGAATCTCGGCGAGTTTTTGCCAATCGGATGACGTTTTGAGACCCCGAGATCGCTAAGTGTCTTTGCTTCGGTCCCGTGACGGAACCGATCCGCTTTCCCGTATTGATTATCGCCGGGGGGCTTCGCCTTTTCTCGATCTCTTAAGAGCTGCCCAGCCTTTCGTTCCGCGCGCTGCAGCCTAATTCCCGCCGCCCTGCTCATTGCGGCTCCACCCACTCGCGGGTGTCGGGTAGCGCCTCGGGCGACGGGTTGGGATCGTGCCAAGGCATCTGGGAAGAACGGCGCCGCGGAGCATGGTAAACAGGCGGCGCTGGCGGATCGTAATAAGCAATCGGCGGCTCTGGCATGGGTGCCAAGGCCGGATAGGGGACGTCCGCCATAACGCCGGGCATGCCATCAATCGCAGGATCATACGGCCGCAAAGATCCGTCCGGCATGACGCGACTGTTTGTGAATGGCACGAACCCGCCCGCCCCGTCAGGCACGGCGCCTAGCGAAAGCCCGCAAAACAAAAAGAAGCAGAACGGCGTGGGCGTGGCTTCTATGGCCGTAATCGTAACCGGCACTTCGAGACGCGGTTGAGCCAAGGCGGGCATCGCCAGGGCGAAGGCGAATATGATTTTAGTTCTCATTGATTTATTCTCCTTTCCCTTGGCGATGCGAGGGCGCAACGTTACCCCGCGTCGCCGCGATCACCGGTCCCTACCCGCGCTTGCGGGCGCGGGCAGTGCCGCTCAATAACAAGCAGCGGTTTTAAATTTCGCTTCAACCTTGGATCAGTTTGTCTTAATTTCGATCAAGCTATTGCCGGGCCTTGCCGGACCGCTCTCTAATCCGGATCTTCGCACGTCTCGCGGTATCTACGGCAATTGCCCTCGCCTTCCTCGCCTAACTCATCCTTGTGAAGGCACGCCCTCCGCAATTCGTCACAATCCCGAGCCTCTCGGTCACGGCCAGGGTCGATGTGGACGCCGCCCGGTCCAATCTCGATGCCCTGAGAAGATGCCGGAACGGGGGAAAAAGAGTCGCTGCGGCAACGATTGCGAGTGCATACATGCGCATTGATAATCCTCCTTACGTGGCCTACGCAGAACTTAAACTGAGTTCCTAATCGGAACGAAGCCTTAAGGTTCCCGGCGCCTCGGCGCCCCAAGTGGCCTTTAGAGCCCTGACGCGGGCAATTCCTGGTAGCCCAAAGAGCAACTCAGGGTGGCCGCGGCAATGGCTAAGAAACCAACAGCCCGGCTGGCTACGCCAAGACTACGTTGGAACCAACTCCGCTCAATGACATGGGGCGCCAGGTGCGGCGGCCCAATGTTGCCGCACCTTTAAAACTAAAGGAGTTTGCAATGGAAAAGATTGCGGGGCGCCGCAAACAGCCTCAAAGCAAAATTCAGGATAACGTCTTGCGCAGGTTTGCGGGCCAGTGCCAGCGTGATATGAGCTTGCAGATTACGCTCACTTCCCGCTTCGGATCGCCTGGCGCTTGTTTCGTGGCGGCCTTGGGCGTGGCGCGTTTGGGCGGTGCTTTGCATGTCTTTGGTTTGGTTGTCATTGTCAGTTCCTGCTATGTGGCCGGGCGTCAAGAGTGGCATTCGAAACGTTTGGTGAAAAGATCAATCGAAGCAGCGCGCGGACCTCCGCCTGGCTCGGAAGCTAGGCCTCGCGGCTCAAAATCTATGAAAACCAAGTCAGCCAAAAAGTCGGCAGGCGGCGGCGCTCTGGCTGGACAGCTCCCGCTGCCACTGCTCGCGATCGGTGAGTTTCGGCGTCATGTCCTCTTCCTCTTTCGCCCCAACGCGCGGTCTTCGGAGACCTCGAGCCGGATAAGGGCCGCCTTCATCATTGCGACGATCCGACCAGCGCGAGGACGACCAATGACATTGACCGAAGCACGGGATGAACTCACGAAGATTCAAGATGCGCTTATCGTATGGGGCGTTGCTACCGAGGGCCTAGGTATCTGCGCCATTTTGATTACAGGAGAAATCGAGGACGACGGCGCTGGCGACGAGCCAGCCATGAATACGCGGGAGACCGGGGCCTGGCAAAGTCACAACCTCATTCGGATGCTGGAGGAGACTATCGCTAACATTAGGGATCTACCCACCGGGGGTCTTGATCCGAGGTAAAAACAATTAAAAGGAGGCACCCAAAATTGAAATAACTCGGTGAATTTCTCACCGCTGTATTCTATACGATTGGGCTCCTGGCCATCGCCGGGGTAATCGGCTTTATCTGGCTAATGCTGTTAGCATCCATCGGCCCGCTGGCAATTGTGCTGATATTCCTGGCCGGGCTTGCGGCGGCCATCGCCCACAACAAAGGAAAAGAGTTCCTCAAGTGGCTTTTCCTTGGAGCACTATTTCCCGGTATCGCGGTCATCGCCGCGATTGCAATCCGTCGGCCGCCAGTTGTTATCTATATAACAAAGGAGCCATGAACGATTAAAGCTGCATTTCTCGGCGTCATGTCCCAAACGGGGGGCGCGTCCGCCCGCAAATTGTGCTAGTTTCAGAGTGCCCGAAAACGAAAGGAGGAGATGAGGCGAACAGAATATTATAGTCAATTTGTGGAATGCTCTTGTGCGGATCCTCGCCTTGAGCATGGCGTTTGAAAATGTACCGCCAGTTCAAATGGACTCCGGGCATCTCAAGTAGCGGTAGGCCAAGGAAAAGGTCACAGCCCGGACACGAACGAGTACGGCAGAGCTATTTGAACGGCTAACGCAGTAAATTACGACGGCGTGACATTTCGAAGGTCTGGGCGCCCAAACTTCACTCGTCATACCCTCGTCCTCCAAAGATTTTCACGGTGTACCATTTGGCCTGATTGGTCAAACCGTCCCCTGCCTCGTTTGCAACTCGGTGGCATTGCCACCTGTTGCTAGGCAATTCGCTTCTGTGAACCATGGATCTCCGCGGAAATCGCCGATGTTTTCAATAGATAACACCCGGTAAGTTCCATCCGCCGAAATGTCGCCGCGAAACGGCGAGAAGCCGGGATCGTTCAGATTTTGCAGGCTGGTTGGACTCCCGGTCGTTAGGTCGGGGGTGATTCGCTGAATTGACTTCTGATCAATTTGAACGATTGAATTTTTTTGTACGGTCGGATTTAACAAACAGCGCACGTTAATTCCGCCGCCAGTTTGTGTTGGAAATCCAATCATTCCGGTATCGCTATTTAAAATGATAGGAGTTCCTTTTCCGGGATCATTCTTTTGTGTAATATAAATCTGCGGCCTGATATTATCATAGTGGAAATTGCCGCCAACGGACGTCGCCAATGTTCTGAAAAAATATTTAACCGGACCAAACATTGTCACTGAACGGGGATATCTGAGAGCTTGTAACGCTTGCGTTGGTATATCTCCGGCCTGCATCCCCGGCGAAGCTTTCAGGAGCGCGTTAAACACATCGAGTCCAGTCGAGCCAGCCTTCAACGTAGTATTTATATGTGCGGTATTGTGCGCCGTATCATCGGAAGTGGCGTAAATCGTGGTTGTCGTATCTGTGGCATTTGCCTTACCGAGATTGACCTGAATAACCTTCCCGGAAAATATAACACCAACATTGTCCTTATATCCGGCTGAGAAAGTCACAGTTCCGCCGCCCCCGCTCTTCGCAAGGGATTAAATCGCCGCGGCGGAGTCCTTTGACAAATTGTAAAGTGTGAATGTCCCGTTATTCGGAACTCCAACAATCCACGACTTGCAAACAAACACAACGCGGAGGTCGCCGCTAAATGTTCTACCGGCCGCTTCAAGTTGCCACGCGCGGAGCCAATTCTGACTCATGATGCAAACGCGGTCGTGTTGCGGATAAACGTCGCGAGTTTGGGCCGCTCTAATGGCCGCTCCGTCTTGTCCACCGGAAACCCGGCCTTGACGTTTACCGCAACATTCGAGTTGACGACGCGGTGATCGTGATGCTCGTTCATCGAGGATTGCCATGGCGTGGCGGGTTTTGCCCGAATGGTATCAAGGGCCTTGCGCCATCCCTCGGGGTGTAGCGCTGCAAACGGGTTGGCAATTGGCGCCTTGGCGGCCAATGGCTTATTAAATTGCTCAACGAGCCTGGGGGCGCCTTCCTGCGTGCCTAGCCCTATCTGAAACTTACGCATCATGGCCGGGTCATTGAGTCTCAAATCATCATGCGGGCCGAGGCCCATGGACCTTGCGACATTAGCCGCCGCCTCATGATTGCCAGGAGTCCATCCGCCGGCGGCGGCTATGAGCTGGTCGGCCGTAACTTTGCCGCCGCTGTATTTCTTCCTGGCCAGCGCGGCCATGGCATCCCATCTAGCTTGCGCCGTCGAGAACACGGCCACGCCATGCCCGGTGTCCGTCCCGGCACTGCCGGCGTAACCGGGCTGCCCCTGCGTCCACGCACTATCGGCGATGTTGCCTGGATTGAGGTTCTTGTCCGCGCGCGTCGTGGCGCCGGGAATGCTATCCAGTGCGCCGCCATGCCCGAACTTGCCGCGCCGTTCGGCCCCGTGCCCGCCGCTTCCCGTACCTTCACCCGCGCCAAAGCCGCGGCCGGCGGCACCGCCGGTATCCCCGCCTGGATCGCCCGCAGAACCACCTGTGCTGGCGCCGGGCTAATCAGCCCCAAGGCGCGCAATGCATCGATGATCACCTGAAGCGGCTTCAGGGCCCACTCTAGGGCAACATGCATCGCATTGCCAACTTGCTTGGCCAGGGGTTCAAGAGACTGAAACGCGGACACCATTGCGCGCAACCCCTTTCCGGCCGCGTCGCCAACTACCTCCGTGATTTTATCGAGAATACATTTCAGGCCGCCTACAATCTTTTCGTATTCCTCCCATGAAGTATTGATTCCCTTGACAATGCCTTCCGCCTGGGTCGTTCCGATCGCAACAAGCCAATCCTTGTTTCTAACAAGCCATGCGTCCGTCTTTTCCAGTAGCCCCGACATGACGCTCATCAAAGGACCGGAGCCCGTTCCGCCAATTCCTTGAGATGCGTCGTTATCGCGTTGAAATCCGCGTTCAGTTGCACGGATTTCTTGCTTAAATCGTCAATCCATCCAGTTTCTTTCAGCTTGGCGTCGAACGCCTTGTGCATCTTCGCGACGCGATCCGGAATAAGCTCATCCGGATTAATCCCCATCAGCCGGGCGCGCTGAATTGCGGTAGCTTGCGCGGCGCCCCCCTTAGCCCATTGCGCGGATAATTGATCGATCGCCACCATCAAGGATTTGGCGGGATGAGCGGCGTCAAACGGCTTGCGCCGCGTACCATAGCTCGCCAAGGTTCTCACTAATCTTCTTAACCGCGAAGCCGATGCCGGTGGCCGTCGCAGCGGCGGCGGCGCCAAGTGCCGCAACCCTCTTTTCGATGGAAGCAACCGCCTCGTCAAAGTGCTTCTTGCTTGGATCATCAACCTTGAAGACTAATTTCATCAAGAATGATGAAAGGAACATCATCAGATATTTATACTGCCTTCCATTCGCGCAGAGTATGCGATTGCAGCCCATGCATTTGGCGTGCAATTTCCGAAGCCGCGCTATGCGGGTCCGTTGATGCAACTTCGATATTGACGGTCTGATTTCTCGTTCCATCATGGTGGGACCATCGCGACTTGGAGGCAGGCGGCTGGTGATTTGTCAGCATAGCAACGTTCTGGCGAAATCCGGGATGCGAGACCAACGCTGCAATCTTTGTATACAGATCATGCAGTTCAAGCCGGGATTGCGGCTTCAACGCTGGATCAGGCGGAACACCACGGCGATACATCAACCCGGCGCGAGCCCGCTCCCAATCGCGCGCAACCTGATGCCTAGGATGACCGGGACTCCAATCGCCAGCTCGCGTGTCACCTTCTACAACGGGAATTTTCCCGTTGACCATCGGCCCGGTGGCAATCGATACGTGGCCGCCTGTCTGACCAGGACGCCGGCCCCGCGTCGTAATGACAACGTCACCGCGCATGAAGCTTTTCTGATACCGCCGTCCCCCAATTCTGATAAGCGTTCGCGACATCGCCGCCCTTGACTTGCGGAATGTCTTTGTACCCGGCCTTGTGCAATGCCGCCCCGACAAACGACGCGCACCAATCCGTGGTTGCCGGGTCCATCCCATGCCCGCCGTCGCGAAGGAATTGCATAATCTTTGCATGACCGGCTGGATCATGATCATGCAGATTTTCAAGTTGCTCCGCGAAATCAGCCGGGCTGCCATCCTTCGAAGCCGGAGGTGGCGGCAGCGTATCGCCTGACGGCGCCTTGTCGGCCGAATCCGCCCCCAAGTTCGACGCGCGGCCGGCATAGGAGCTGCCAGGGCGGCCGCCGTCAGTCGAGGCGATAGTCTGGCCAATCGCATCAAACAACCCGGACGACGCGGTGCCAATGCGGGTTACAAGCTCAATAATCTTCGTGGCCAGCGGTCCGGTCACGAGCCAATTCATGAATTCGTAAATCACAGTTTTGATATTCTCGAAATTAATGCTGGCCAACCCTTTTTGCAGGCCATCAAACAACTCATTCGCGATGCGACCAAACGGAATATTTCCCAGCGAAGTAATAATACCCGGAAATGGATTGCGCCGTGCTATTCGCGAAAGCATCAATCGCCGGCATTTTTTCGGTCAGCCACGCATCGGCGCGCTTAATGGCGGCATCCATCGCGGTCATGAAGAGACCGGATACTATCTCAAGCGCCTCATTGAAATGCTTTGTTGCCGCGAGCCAGTCGTTATGCAGCTCCTTACTCTTCAAGGCGATGCCATCGAGGCCCTTGGTGAACTCTTTCTGTTGCTTGTAGGCGGCGTCAAACTCGGGTCTGGCAACAGCCAGGATCGTCGCTTCCGAGGTGCCGATATAATCGCGTAGCGCCTTATAATGCTGCGGATCGGTTTGCCGCATCGCCGCAAGCGCATTGCTCGACGCGATAAGGATCAACTCCGGCGTTTGCATATCCGCCGCCGATAAATGCAAATTGGTTTTCAGCCAATCCTTGAAGGCCGGAGATCCCCGCATCTTCGCAACGAGAGCATCCAAATCCGCGCGAACGCCCGCAACGCTGCCCCCCGCACGCTCGGCCGCGTCCCCAAGCGCGGTAATATGTTCGGCCGTCAAGCCAAGTTTCTGTGCGGCGTAAAATGTTGCAGTTAAAGAATCCGCGAAGGTTTTGATAATGGCAACCGTTCCGGCCGCCGCCGCCGCAAGACCTGGCAACAAAAACTCAATGCCAAGACGTAGAGCTTCAAAACCCTTTTCGGCCTCGCGCAACTGCCCGGAATCCGGCCCTTGAACGGATAGTTTTACGAGCAACTCTTCCAAAACCGATGGTTGCGCCATTTAATCAACCCTAAAGGAATGCGGCGGCCCGGCGTCCAATGGAGATCAACACGCCGGACCGCCTTTGCGCGCATAATGTACGCGCAAGGCAAATAAAGAACGGCGGCACTGAGTATGCCGGCCCAGAGCCGCCGCCAGCCGCTTTGTCCGGAAGCGCAGGGGCAAACCGCGCCTGGAGCTGGGAATGTGAACTGACCCAGCCGGACAGGGTGAGCGAAGGCATTCATGCAAGCCCTCGCGAATTCATGATGGAAGCTCCGCTTCGGAATTTGACCTCAACTCTTCAAATGCCGCTCGCCAAACGCCATGAACCGGATGACTCTCGCTCCCCGTCAAGTCCTGCCTTAGCAACCTCTCAATGCGGTCCCGGTCTGGCCGAGAAAGCTCGCCATTAAGTCCCTTGCCCCAAACGAATTGCAGCGCAACGCGGCGCTCAACAACCTCAGCCTGCGTGGCCTCGATGCTATCCATCAGGCGCGTAACCATTTCCGAATTCGCGACAACCACGCGCGCGGCTTTCTCAACGCGCTCTTTAGCGTTCGAAACATCGGCTTTCTTCGCGCGAACCGCCGCGTCACATTCTCGCCGTGGTTCCTCCCAAACCCGGGCGTCGTTCTCAGCCGCCGCTATCTGCGCGCCGGCCGCGACAGACGAACGTTCCAAAGTCGCCACATTGCACGGATTGCCCGCGCCTACCGACGCGATGAATTCTGCCGCACGGGCCCCACTCGGAGCGGCAACCACCTTGCGCAACTCATCGATCCTCGATTGCGCCTCCCAGCACCGTTCAGCCGCCAACTCCGCAGCCTGCTCGGCCACCTGCAGATCACGCCGTGCGCCGGACTCGGAAGCGATGGCGTTGGCCAATGCAACGCGCGCCGGATCACGCCCCAAAATTGGCTTCATATCGCGCATCGTCAAAGCATCCTGATCCGGACGGCATCAGGAAACATGTCCGCAAAGCTTTTCGAGGCGGCGGCCGAATACCTTGCGGTGCGCGCGGGGGGCTGGATGCCAGAGGTATCAATCCTCATTCTCGCGGCATCGGGATAGCGCCGGAAGAAATCAGCCTTCGCATCTTCGGCCACTCGCGGCTCGACAATTCTACCATCGGGCATCCTCCTGAATTGCGGCGCTGGCTCGGTATCTTCTGCAACATCCTCTTCGCCATCCAGCATGGCGCAAAGCTTCGTGTGGTCTTTATCGCTTAACTTGTCACTCAGAAATTCCTTGATCCGCGCAGCAGTTTCATCATCCCCCGGACCGTGATCAATCGAATTCTTGCCCCCGTGCGCCGTGCGCCGCTCCAAACCGTGCAACTGCGAAAGCAAGCGCCGATCGTCAAGAAGCTGAACCTTGCGGGAATTCAATAACGGAAGCATGTCGCGATAAATGTCACTCTTCGGCTTCTCAGATAATTCATATATGACGCCGCACATTCTAAACCGCTCACGAGGCCATTCCCCCGCGTATCGATCGCCGCACACTCTGTTAATGTGATATTGTTTTAGCGTGCTGCAAAATTCATCGACAACGGACTCCGGACTAAACGGCGGCCGAGCCTCGCGAATGCAATCCAATATTCCAAGGCCAAACTTGTCCCGATGTGCAACCGTTAGCGTCATGCTGTCGGAACTGCCGCCGCTTGGATCGACAAACGCGACATAGCTCGCGCCGGATATTGGTGGCAATTCAAACACACCATCGGCTGTGCAAGCCTCAAGCACGTCCGTGCTAACGAATTCGGCAATGTCACTGCGAAACTCGGCGCCATATTCCGCCGCCGCCGAAATAGGATCATCGTCATATTGTGCATTGATAAAAGCACGATCCAAGCCAGGATTCATAATTTCGCTGGCAGCCTTGACTACCAAAACCCGCGAACCATCCTTGCCAAAATGCTTCCGATAGGCCTTCCACAATTCGCCATGGCGACTGTAGGGCGAGGAAATGGCCACCAAGAGACCATTGGTCGTCATCAGCGACGGCCTCAGCGCCCGCAGGATTTCAGTGTCGGGATTGCTGCTATCCTCGGAACGCCAAAAACTAATTTCGTCACAAAGGATACCTACGCACGTCGACCCGCGCGTCGACCGGAAGTTGGCAGGCCGGACCACGATGTCGATATGGCATTTCAAGCAAAGCGTGTCCGCCGTCTTGCTTTCGACAAGCCCGCGCAAGGCCCGCGAAGCCTCGAAAATGCCGACAACGAAATTGAACAAATTGCCGGCCTGGTCACGCGTCGCAGACAGGACTTGCAATTGCCCACGCTCACCCGGCGCAAGAATATGCCGATAGTCCTTGCAGGCCGCCAACCAAGCGGCCAAGACGGCCATCGAACGGCTTTTTCCGCCCCTGCGGCCTACCCCGCCCAAAACTCGCGGGCGGCCTCTACGGGCTCCCCTGCGCGGCCGGACAACGCCTTGAATGCCACGGCCTCGGCCTCGTCGAGCGCCTCGCCAGCAATCGCAATCAACAAGACGCGCCAATTCGCCCAGGAATCGCCAGCAAGCACACCACCGAAGTATTCCGATCGCCGCAAAGCATCGCGCATGGGGACAAGGTTTCTCATGCAGCCGGGCCCGTTCGTCGTCAGTCAGATTAAGAGTAAAAGGTTTCCCGTCTTCCATTTGGGTGCATCGGCCGCATCGCAGGGAACACGCGGAAACAAGGCGATGCATTCCTTGCTTGTCGGCCCGTCGGCCTATCCGCATGTGTACGGTAGCGGCCTTTATCCTTGCGCCGCGAATGGAACGATATTGGCCGGCGTGTCCGGCTCGACGATCGATAGCAGCCGCGCGGCCCAAAGCTCGAAAGCCCTACGCTTTTCGTCGCGGCATGAATGCAAATCATAGGTCCGGTGGAGGCCCGGTTGGGCGTGCGCTATGCAAAGCTCGGCTACATTATTGGGAACCGGCAGAGCGCCAAGGCCGGTCCGCATCGTTCGCCTAGCGTCGTGAAACCGCCACGGCGCGATCGGCTCTTTCATGGCCGCATCAATCCGCAATTTCATTTTGGAGAAGCCGCCTATCGGCCGCGCGCCGCCGGTTGTCGTAAAGACATAAGGCCCCGTGAACCGCGGGAGACTCTTTAAAATCTCAACTGCAATCGGCGGCAATGGTATTTCATGCGCGGCGTCACCCTTCATGCGCTCCGGAGGAATCGTCCAAAGCGCTTTATCGAGATCAATTTCGGCCCAGGTCATTTCCGCCACTTCGCGCAAACGCTGGCCCGTGACTAAGAGCATCCGAATGAATGGCGCACCCGGATAGCCGAGGCTTTCCGAGGCCGTCCAAACTGCCCGGATCTCGGTATCATTCAACACGCGCTGGCGCGGTTCTTTCTTACCGATGACCTCGCTTGTCTTAATGCCAGTGCACGGCGAAGTTTCCAGCCCATAAAGGCTACGCGCGATGGCCCAGCCGAAAAGCTTGCTCATGTAATTAAAAAACTTATGTGCGGCATACGGTCGGCCGGAGTCGGCGATTTCCTCTAGCGCATGGACAACGTCACGGCGGTTGATTTCTGTGATCGGGCGGGCGCCCCAACGGCCGATCAATTCCCGCCGGATTGCCGCCTTGACCTCTGGGCCGGAGCGAAGTTTGGCCACGTGATGGGCGATAAATTCCTCGGCGACGGAGGCAAAGGAATTGGCCCGCCGGTGCGCATCCGCGCGCGCCTCGTCCTCTTTCTTGTCCTTTGGGTCAATACCCCGCTCGATATCACGCAGCGCTTCCAGGGCGGCCTCTCTGGCCTTGGCGAGCGGCATAATTGGATACTGGCCGATCATCCGCCGCGCCAGCTTGCCGCGCAGCCGGCGCATGACGATGAAGGTCAACTTGCCTTTATCAGTGACCCGGACGCCGAAGCTCGGCACCGCCGCATCCCAAAGCATCTTGCGGGTCCCCGAGGATGCTGGTTTCATGGCTCGCAAGGCCCTATCGGTCAGCATGGTTTTCATGGCGAGTTGCTCCACTGGGCAAGTATGGGGCAACGCATTAAGTTTGTCAACTGGTGTTAGCAGGTGTTAGCCTAAGTTAATAAAAATGACGCGATTTCAGCGGCATGACGTGGCTTATCGGCGTGCATTGATTAGCCGCTGTTAGTCAGTGTTTATGCCGGGCGCGGGATTTATAACGAGAGGGTCGGCGGTTCGAGTCCGTCACCGCCCACCAATGCGGGCCGCGAGGAACTGCATGTTGCCGCGCTTGCGCCCCGGCAGAGTTGCCGCGCGGCGGCCGGTGAAGTTTCGCGCCGCGCTTGACTTGGGGCCCCGGCGCCTATCCTATCCGGCAGGTCTCCGGTGCGGCCATTGCGGCGTCGCGGGGGAGTAGCTCAGTTGGTTAGAGCGCCGGCCTGTCACGCCGGAGGTCGCGGGTTCAAGTCCCGTCTCTCTCGCCATTTCCTTTGGCAAAGAGCTGCAAGCGGTCGATTTCCTTGCCGAGCATCCGCAGATCCTGCCATGCCAGCCTTTTGTGCGCCGGTTGCCGCAGAAGATACGCGGGATGCAGCATGGCGATCGCCTGGATCTCCCTGCCGCCCACAGCATAGGCAAACCAGCGCCCGCGCATGCGCATGATGCCCTCCTTGCCGCCAAGAAGCGTTTGCGCCGACGCGGCGCCAAGGCAGACCAGAATTTTGGGGTTCACGAGCGCGATTTGGCGGCGGGTGAAGGGCAGACAGGCCGCCGCCTCGAGCGGCGTCGGGGTGCGGTTTCCCGGCGGCCGCCAAGGCACGACATTGGCGATATAAACTTTTCCGCGGTCGAGCCCGATCGCGGCCAGCATCTTGTCGAGCAATTGGCCGGCGCGGCCGACGAAAGGCACACCCTCGCGGTCCTCGTCGGCGCCGGGCGCCTCGCCAACGAACATAATCTCCGCGCTGGGATTGCCATCGCCAAAAACGAGCCGGGTCGCGGTCGCCTTTAGGCCGCAGCCTTCGAAGCGCGAAAGTATTTCGCGCAGGTCACCAAGGCTTTGGGCGGCGGCGGCCTGGTCCCGCGCGCTTGCCGCTATGACCTCGGCGGGAAGGGCCGCGGCGGACTTGGCCACGGCACGCCGGCCGATTTCGACCATCTCCGGCGGCGCGGCTGGAGGTCTCCGCTCCTCCGCCTGAGCGGACACGCCGGCGCGGCTTTCGGCGAAACGGTCATGCGGAAAGTCATCGACGGCGATATCGACGCCCATGTCCGCGTACCAGCGCAGCAGTCCGACAATAGCCGCCGCCGGACGGGCGGTGTTTTGTGCGGTGCTGTCACGAGCCAACCGAGCGCCAATCAGGATCAATCGAACAATAGCAAGGACATCGTCTTCGACCATGACGCGTCCGGCTTCGGGGCAGAAACGCCAATGACGCCTCGTCCTGATCGAATTTCGAACGCGCGGAATACAAGTAACACCTTAACCTCTCTCTCGCGAGAAGCCAGCCGGGGTTTGAACCCGGTGGGCGGCGGGCCGCAACGTGGGAGCCCTCATTGCACCGCCAGGTACTTCAGTGCCGGGATGCTGGGCAGGAAGAAGTATTCCCCGCCCGCCGACTGGATGAAGGTATCAACCTCGACGATCCGCCGCAACGGCTGCTCGCGAATGGTGAAGGTGCCTTTCGGCCCCACCAGCGGGTCGGTCTCGTCAAACAGCGTCGCAAAATTCCGGTTCAAGAGCCAGGTCTGCTGCACGAACTCGAACTGGCGCGCAATGTCAGTGTTCAAGCAGATGAACAGCAGTCCCCGCTCCGCGCCATCATCCTGGTCGCAGCCGGTGATCGTGGTGCCGTATTTGCGCCCGCGCCGCAAAATGCGGTGGTTGTTCGTCGCGTTGAGCAAGGTCTCCGCCGAGTCGAGGTTATGCGCGAGGCCGTCGCGCGGATTGGCTCTACGCACATGCGAGCCGGGCGGGCAACCCATGCCTTCGGGATCGGTCTTCTTGAATCCGAAGGCGTTCTCCGGCTGGTTGTCTATATCCGCAGCCAGAAGCCCGCTGGGACAGAGCAGATGACCGTCGATGTTGCGGCCGACAACCCGTTCCGCGAGCCAGTCGGCGGTGACATGCGTCGCGCTGGGATCGTGCGCCCGAATGCGTGCCGCGCCGGTTTCAAGCGATTTCCAGAACGCGGCGACGTTCTGCTGGAGCTCGCGCACCACCATGTAGCTGCCGTCGAGTTCGAGATTGCGGAAACCCTCGGGCGCGCCGTCTTCGGTCAGACCCGATTCGAGCGACTGCAGGTTGTCGGGGACCATCGGCCCGGGCACTTTCTCGTGATGCGCATTGTTATGGCCCAACAGGATCTCTCCGAGAGGCACACCGTGCCAGGCATCGCGGGTGGCCGGCTTGCCGTCAGTGAGAACGAGAGAGTTGTTCGCGGTCTCCTGTCCGCTTGCGCTTTTTTCATCGTACGGGATCGGCTGCGACAGGCCATCCGCGAAACCGAAATGTTCGCGGCCGATGCCATTCTCGTCGAGGCGGAGGTCGAGCGGCAGCCGGTGCGCGACCTTCACGCCGTCGCGAGCAAGCGCGTGCTCGACGGTATTGGCCCAGTCCTTGGCGGCGGGGTCTTTATCCTCGTCGTAATAAAGCAGCAGCAGCGCATGCACTGTCTTCGGGGTGATGACTTCCCGCTCGGCGACCTCCGCCGGGCTGCCGACGTCAGCGATTACGCGTTCCCACGCCTCTTTGCCCTTTTCCTTGCGTGCCGGAATATTGGCACTCCAGCGTGGACCGTCTGGGATGACGGTGTCCTGCCATTTATCATCGACTTTGTCGCCAAGCCGGCGCAGCCGGTCTTCCTGGTACATGCCCTCGCGAAACGGCGTCGAGAACGTCGCGAGCGCGTCGGCCGGGAGTCCCAGTTTCTGCAGGCCGGTCCAGGTGAACGCGATAATGGCGGCACGCGGATCCTTTCCGTCCGCGTCGGTGATGGGCGCGACGGTATTGAGCGTTCTCAACCACGCTCCCTTCCCGGCGCTGGCGGGGCTGTTGGGCCCGTTCTCCGGCCAGTCGCACAACAGGAACAGTGCTTCCGCCGACGGGAGCTTGCTGAACCCGCTGACCACGATCCCCTGCGTGAGCGAGTCGTGCGGCGGCTTGAGCTTCCAGGCCGGCCGCGTTTTCTTTTCCGGATTCGTCACAGGTCCCGCGCCCATGTGGCTGCCTCTTCAGGTGTCAGCGTGGCTTTTCGCAAGCCGTCGGCAATGCGGGCGTGACGCTCGATTTGGTCGACGGTGTAATCCCTGTATGCGCTGAACCAGAACCGGCTCGCCGCCATGGAATGGCGCGCCCA
This sequence comes from uncultured Alphaproteobacteria bacterium, assembly GCA_963808645.1. Lineage (GTDB taxonomy): Bacteria > Pseudomonadota > Alphaproteobacteria > Rhizobiales > Beijerinckiaceae > Methylocapsa. Next base: position 52,175 of record CAWEGU010000015.1, on the reverse strand, counting down.
GGCCTTGAACTTGCGGCCGTGACTGGCACCATCGAGCACTAGGAAGCGCGTTGCCGGGAAGCCGACACCACTGCCCCACGCGAGGGTCAGCCCGCTATGCGCCTTCTCGATAAAGTCGTCGAGATAACTGTCCCAACTGTTATCGAAGTTCGAATGGAACATCAGCCGGCTGCCGTTGTTAATGAACGCCCAATGGGCGAAGTGAATCGTGCGCATGCTGCCGAGATACCCGTCGGTCGCCAGCACCCGTATAAAAAGACCCAGCCCCAGATGGCCGGTCCGGACCAGCGCCATGCGCAGGACACCCGGCTTGACGAGGACGACGCTGCCCATATGGTTCTGCGGGATCCTGTCCTCGCGGCGCGTCATCTCGAGCAGTTCGCGCTGATCCACCGCCGGCGCGTCATGGTGGGAGTCCCGCCGTTCCAGCCAGCGGAGCCACACGAGGATCACCGGGATGGAGAAAAAAAACACGGTGTAGATTCCGATTCCCACGAAGGAAAGGCCAACCATGGGCCAGCTCTGTGTCCACGCAGGCGAGAAGGAAAAGACGGCTTGGCAGAGCGCGTGGTCGGCCGCCCCAACGACATGTATCGCGACGACGAGAAAAACGATCATCGCCTTCGCGAACGGCGAAAGCTTGCTTTTCATCGACAGGGCGAATCCCCCCGGCTTGGGTGGAGCGCCTTCGCCGGGGCGCGGCGACTGCGTCGCGTAAAGCCAAATTCCGGCAACCAGGGACGCGATCAAAAGGAGGACGAGCGATACCGGATCGGGAAAGAAGGCGCGAAGAAAAACCAGAAAGAGGAAGCCCGGAACGGAGAGGGCAATCATAACGATCAGCAGGAAGCCAAGAGGGCGCACCCAGTCGAGCGTACGTTCCCACGGGGGAATGCGTGCCGGAGCCGGTGTGTCGAGCCACTTAAAACATTTGAGCAGCGCGGTGCGCAAACTCTGGTGAATTTGCAGCGCGGTCATGCCGCGGTACGGATTGGGAATGGCCGATTGCGCCAGCTCGTCTCGGGTTGCGCGGAAAAGCTCGCCCTCGCGCAGGATCCGCTCCCTTTCGAGCCCGCGGTTGCCGTGATGGAAGACGTTCGGCCTGACCGTCCTGCACTCAAGATACGGCGCGATAGGATCACGCGAGCCGGCCTTCGTGACGGCGTCGTACAGCGGTCCATCTTTATCCAAGGGGCGCTTGCAGCAGCGCAGGATCGGCCGAAGACAGCCGGAGTCGGCGAGCGTCGCCTCCAACTGGGCCCAGAACGGCTGCGGCCGGCCGTCGAAATTCGCCTCGATCACGAAGATCGGGTCGTAATCGGCGCCCTCGAAAATCGACATCGACAGGAAATGCAGCGTTGGAACGCCCCGCTTCAGGTGACCATAGCGCTCAGTCTCGCGGTTCTCCTCGTCGTGCTTAAGCCCCTCGATTTTGCTCGAAAGAAGGCCGACGCTCGCCGGCTCGACCTCCAGCACAACGGATAGTGTCGTCTGCCCCATTTCGCCCCCTACTGCCAGATACTCTCACGAGCAATTTATGTCGCCAAGAGTTTACCCGAACACCCCAGAACACCCTATCCTAGCTCACATTGAAGTCCAAAGCTCTATCGTGTAGGTCGGTCGGCCCCTTATCAGGCGTAGTTTCGGCTGCTTGACCGTTTTTTTACCCCGGTTAGTGCGCATGCCGGGCGTTCCAGATCTCCCCAATCGTAAAACTTAGGGGGTAAAGGAAGACAAGGCATGGCACTTAGCAGAATTCGGATATGCAAGGATCGAAACCACCATGACCGAGGCAGAAATCAGGTTGCCGCCACGCGAAACCATGGATTTCGATGTCGTGATCGCCGGCGCCGGCCCCGCTGGGCTCGCCGCCGCGATCCGCCTCAAACAGCTTGCGCCGGAAGTTTCGGTCGTCATCGTCGAAAAAGGCGCCGAGCTCGGCGCCCATATTTTGTCCGGCGCGGTCATCGATCCTTGCGCTCTCGACAAACTCCTCCCCGATTGGCGCCAGGATCAAGACCGGCCGCTCAAGACGGAAGTAACCGCCGACCGGTTTTATGTCCTCGGCCCCGCGAGGGCGCTCCGGCTGCCCAATTTCATCATGCCGCGCCTCATGAATAATCGTCGCAATTTCATCGGCTCGCTTGGCAATGTCGTGCGCTTCATGGGAGCGAAAGCGGCGGCCTTGGGCGTCGATATCTTTCCCGGCTTCGCCGGCGCCGAAGTTCTTTATGGCGAAGCCGGCGCCGTTTTGGGCATCGCTACAGGAGACTTGGGAATCGCCCGCGACGGAAGCCTCAAGAGCAGTTTCACGCGGGGCATCGCGCTTCATGGCAAATATACTTTGATCGCCGAAGGCGCGCAGGGTTCGCTCGCCAAGGAGCTGATCGCGAGGTTCGGCCTCGACAACAATCGCGAGCCGCAAAAATTCGGCATCGGCTTGAAGGAGCTTTGGCGGATCGATCCCTCTTTGCACCGGCCTGGCCGCGTTCAGCATACCTTCGGCTGGCCGCTCGATGATCGCACCGGCGGCGGCTCGTTCCTTTACCATTTCGAAGACAACCTCGTCGCCGTTGGTTTCGTGGTTCACCTGAACTATTGGAATCCGACGCTCTCCCCGTTTGACGAATTTCAGCGCTTCAAAACCCATCCCATGATCGCGCCCTTATTTGCCGGCGGAGAGTGGATTTCCTTTGGCGCAAGGGCGATCACCGAAGGCGGCTGGCAATCGGTACCAAAACTCGTCTTTCCCGGCGGCGCGCTCATTGGCTGTGCGGCGGGATTCGTCAACGTGCCCCGCATCAAAGGTTCGCATAATGCGATTCTTTCGGGAATGCTCGCGGCCGAACATGTGGTTGCCGCGCTCGAAGCGGGGCGTGCCCATGACGAAGTCATTGCCTATGAAGAGACGTGGCGCGGCTCGGCCCTCGGCCGCGACCTATACAAGGTCCGCAACGCTAAGCCGCTATGGTCGAAATTCGGCACCCGGGCCGGCATTGTGCTCGGCGGTTTCGACATGTGGGCGAATGAAATTTTCGGCACCTCGCCACTCGGCACCTTGGCCCATGGCGGACCCGATCATGCGAGCCTGAAACCGCTCGCTGAAGTGACGCCCATTCAATACGCGAAGCCGGATGGCAAGCTCACTTTCGACAGGCTCGCCTCGGTTTATGTTTCCAACACTAATCATGAAGAAGACCAGCCCTGCCATCTGCGCCTCAAGGACCCGTCTATTCCGATCGTCAAAAACCTACCCGAATATGGCGAGCCGGCGCGGCTCTATTGCCCCGCCGCCGTCTATGAGGTGGTCTATGCCAACGAGCGGGAAAAGCGCGACCCGCGTTTCGTGATCAACGCGCAAAATTGCGTGCACTGCAAGACATGCGACATCAAGGACCCCGCGCAAAACATCGATTGGGTGCCGCCGGAGGGCGGCGGCGGACCGAATTATCCGAATATGTAAGGGCTTTCGCTAGCATTGTCCGACCGTGCGCCGGTTTGAATTTCGTGCGGCAAACGCGCGCCGCGCCTCGGGATCGGCCATATCCCTGTTGGAAGACGGTTAAATTAATTTTCGATGGCGGACCAGGCCGAAGCACCGCCGCGAAGTATTTCAGCGGCAACAGCGATTTTGCTGCTTATCGCGGCCTACGCAAAACGGCTCGGCGATCAGCGCAATGAAAACTTCCCGCGCGAAAGACCTGGCAGGCCGGCTTGAGGCGGCAGGCCTTTTTTCAGGCGACCAAAGCATCCCCGGCGCAAAGGCGGCATCATCGCCGCACGAACCGTTTGCCGCGCCACTTCCAGGGAATCAGGTGAAAAAACTTTAGCCGCGATGAGGCTGCCGGAGAAGCGAGCGCTGATCTCCGCCGGCCGTGACCGCCGGTGGAAGCTCACCGCCGCCGGCGCGGCCCGCTGCTAAGCGGCTGCGCCCAGTGCGCCACCGTGCCGGCTTGCAAGTGATGTGGCCGTAACCCGACGCGCTCGTCTTGTCCGGCAGCATGTCATAGATAATCCCATTGTTGTGGTCCGGGGCGACGCCGGCCGGAACATGGTCCAGTCCTAAGGCATGGCGTACCCGCCACGCAACATTGTGATCGGCGCAGGATGTGTCGCCGCTGACGCCGATTGCGCCGACGATATCGCTGTCGGTGTAGAGCGCGAGCCCGCCACCGAACGTGATCACGCCGCCCAGCTGTTTGCCGGCCATCGGGTCGGATGCCGTTCCGAACTGGGTTGCATCCCCGGCATAGAGTACATCTGGCACCACGGGACTGCTGACCTGAGCCCCGTACAGTGTGCCCGCGGGCTGCGCGCTGGCATACAAGTTTGCCGTGCCGTCGCGGGCGACCAGCGCCACCCATTCATTGTTGTCGAGCCCGCCGTTGCCGGGACCGCCGGATGGCTTGACGCTGGCGCGCAAAGCCTGGGTCAGTTGATCGTGCGTGGCGGGGCAGTCTGCCGCCCAGGCGTCGCCGGCCATCGCCGCTGTAGTCAATAGCAGCAATATTGACGCCAAAGATGATGCACGCATTGCACGAGCCTCCTTCCGAGCCGCCTGCCGCTCCGTTCCGGCAGGGATGATGCCGAGGACCGGTTGTGTGCCGACGGCCCCGGCACGCCGCCGCACAATGCCGAAAGGAGTCACAGCGCCATCGCCCGACTGATTGGGGGCGGCCTGAATAGCGCCCGGAGGCAATTGACGGGCCGGACGAGACGCAATCTCGCTGTGGCGTTGGCGAGCATCGAAATTAGCGGACCGTAAAAAGATAAGCGCTGATATCCTGCGCCTCATTGTGGTTCAGTCCCATGTTGGGCATTGCGTTGCCGGGCACCACGGCTTGCGGATCTTCCAGCCAGGCCATGAGGTTTTCCGGGGAATTGCGCAGCATGCCGGCGATGTAGACGCGGCGCGCCATTTTGATCAGCGGGGGGCCAACAAGTCCCTCGGCGCCGGGGATGCCCGGCACGATGTGGCAGGAGCCGCAACCATATTGCGCGATCAGCCGCGCCCCGTTGTTGGCGCTGCCGCCGCTCCCCCCCGGCGGCATGGTGTAGCGCTCCATCACGTCGTAGCAGCCGCCGAGCAGCAAGCAGCCTGCAGCTGCGAGGATCACGGCCGTTGCCGGGCGCGAGGCGTTGGCGGTCACCCACATACCGGAACAATCCACAAGCCGACGAGATCGAATGCAATCGCGACCGTAAAACCGAAACCGATCAACAGTCCCCACAGCGAAAGAAAACGCGTGCGCCCCTCGCCGAGTTCGATCAGCGGTGCCGTCGGCACCTCCAGTTCGTCTCGGGTGAGTCGCCAATTGCGATATGAAATAAGCGCAGCAAAGGCGGCGATGACGATGCCGAGAAGGTCGAGGCCGAGTAAAGTGGGCCAGGCCGAGCCGGGAAGAACGTCGCGACGAAGCTCGCTCGGGAAACAGAAGTAGCTATCGATCGCGAAGTTCACGACCAGCCGCAGTCCACAAATGCTTGGCACCGCGAACATCGCAAAGCCGAGCACGGCCAGCTGACGCGGTGTCGATGCGGAGCAGGGTGCGTCTGGTAGGTCATATCTGCCCCGCATGCCACGCCAGGCCGAGGCGAAGGGTGAGATAGAACACAAAGAAAACCGTGATCCAGACCGCGTCGACAAAATGCCAGTAGATGGCGGAGATACTGACAGGCGCGCTCCGTGCCGGTCCGAAGTAACCGATGAAGGACCAGACGGTCACAGCCAGCAGCAAGAGCAGGCCAATCACCACGTGGACCATGTGGAAGCCGGTGATAATGAAGAACAGTGATCCATAAGGCCCGGAGCTCAGGGCAAACGTCTTGCTTTCCCATTCCAGCCCCTGGATGAAGAGGAAGGCTACGCCCATGAGCCGATGCTTAGGCTGCTGAGCTGCTGGACGCGGTCGCCGCACTTTGTGCCGCGTTCGCCCCACCACACCGGCACGCTGCTGGCGAGCAGCAGACTCGTGTTTGGCAGCGACAACCGCATACTTGGTATGCCATCCGGCGGCCATCGCCCGACGTGCGGCTGAACGGCATAATAGCAATAGCTGAACTCGAGATAGACGAAGAGCGCCGCCTCCGTCACGATGAGCCCGACCATGCCCCAATAGCCATTTGCCAGCGCCCCGATGCTGCCGGTCGGGAGAGCCTTCCTTTCCAGAACGATCTCGCTCATGGATGGACCTGCGCGGTTTGTGCGAGGCGATCGCGGGGCCACAGCCAGAAATCTCAAATCCCAACTTTTACTACTAATTCATTCTAAGAAGAAACAGATCAGAAATTTGCGGCGAGCGCCGGTTCCGGCGTGCCGTCGAGCGCCTCGCAATAACGCGCGATGACGTCCTTGGGCGCCCCCATGCTTCGCACAACGCCTTCCTCGATCCAGATGACCCGGTCGCAGATCATTTGCAGGGTTTCGAGATCGTGGGATACGACAAGGATCGTGCCGTGCTTCGCAAAATCCTTGATGAAAGCATCGCACTTTGCGCCGAAAGCCTCGTCGCCGACCGAGAGCGCTTCGTCCACGATCAAGATGTCCGCGTCGGCATGCGCGCAAACGGCAAAAGCAAGCCGCGCCGCCATGCCGCTCGAATAAAGCTTGAGCGGCTGATAAAAGAACTCGCCAATGCCGGCGAAAGCGGCGATTTCGAGAAGCCTCGCCTCGACGGTGGCGCGCCGCAGGCCGAGAATGGCGCCCCCGATCAGGGCATTTTCCCGGCCGGTCAGCTCATGGTCGAAGCCGGCGCCCAGCGCGAGGATCGGCGCCACTCGTCCATTGACTTGCACGCGGCCGAGCGTCGGCAAGGTTATGCCGCAAATGATCTGCAATAGCGTGGTTTTGCCGGCGCCGTTGCGGCCGACAATGCCGATCCTTTCGCCGCGGCGAACCTTGAAGCTGATGTCCCGCAAGACCCAATGCTGATGGTAGAACTGTTTCCAATGCCCAAAAATCGCCTGCTTGAGCTGATCGTTGCGCCGCATATAGAGCTGGAAAGCCTTGCCGACCCGGTCGCAGCTGATGGCATGCTCAGATAACATCGACGAACACGGCCTTGTATTGCATGAAGAAACGATACGCGAAAAAGAAAATGAGGAGCGAGGCCAAAACCGTTCCGCAATAAAGGATGAGGCCCGGAAAGCTATTGAATAAGAGAAGGTCGCGGATCATCTCGACGTAATTTCCGATCGGATTGAGATGCAGATAGATGCGCAGGTGCGGCGGCACGTCGTCGATTGAATAAAAGATCGGCGTCGCGAACATGAAGACCGGCACGATCGAGATCATGAGATGCGCGACATCGCGGGTAAACGATCCAAGCGCCATGAGAAACCAGCAGATCCCAAGCAGGAACAAAAAGAATGGCGCGACGACCATCGGCAGGAGCAAACTCGTCGGCGGCAGCCGCCAGGTCAGCGCCAGCTCGAAAACGAGGAGAACCGCCAAGCTGATCGCGGCATAGACGGCGGCGCGGATCGTCGCCGTCCAGGCCAAGGTCTCGCTCGGGAAAATGGACTTTTTAATGACACCCGCGTGTTCATGCAAAAGCCCCGGCGCGCGATAGGCGAGTTCACTGAACAGATTGAAGACAATCAAGCCGGTAAAGATTGACAAAGCGTAACTGCCGACGCCGCCGCCCTTGGCCGAAACCGGAACCCCGACCGCATGGGAAAATATCGCCGTATAGGCGCCGAGCATGACGAGAGGCCCGAAGATCGCCCATACCCAGCCGAGGATCGTGCCGCGAAAACGGACCGCCAATTCGCGACGCACAACGGCCCTGATCAGCTCGCGATGGTGCCAGGCGTTGGCGAAAGGCGTCAGCAAATTCATCTCAGGTGCGGTCTCGAATGGCTACGCGAACCCGCGGCGCTTCGCTAAGGGCGCCCAGTAGCGCGCGATGTAGACCAGTTTAAGCTCCTCTCGTCAACGCTCGCTGCCTAACGCACCGTAGGAATTTGACCCCAATCTTGGTGAGGACGAACCTCCAGCGGCCCGTCATCGCCATGTTCTTTTCCACCGGGATTTTTCCGGGATCGTAATGCGGGCAACTGGTCTATCTGGACTTGAGGCTCCAGGCCGCGATTATAATGGGACCGGTGGCCAGAAACTGGGCGGCAACCGCCAGCAGGGCGGCGGCTTCGACCGAAACATCGTAGAGCGCTCCCAGCGCAGCGCTGCCCGCGAACCATGCGGCACCGAAAGCGGCGCCAAACAGGCCGTAAGCCGAGCCCAGGCGCTCATGCGGAACCATCTGCGCCACCGCAGCCTGCATCACCGACTCATGGGCGCCCAGCCCGATGCCCCACAAAAGTGCGCCGATCAGCGCCAGCGCAAAACTGCCAAGGAACGAGAGCGGCGCATATGCGGCGACGATAAGCGTGATAGGCACCAGCACCAACAAGCCGATCCTGTCGAACAGTTTGCCGAAGATCAAGGAGCCGAGCCCGCCGGCGCCCATCGCCAGCCCATAGAAGATTGGAATCCAGGTCGGCGGGACGGTCTGCCCTTTGCTGAAGTGATAGGCGATGAGCGAGTAGTCGGCAAAACCGAAGCCAACCAGTCCTGCACCGCTCAGGTACCACCAGAACGCCGGCGGATAATGCCGCCCTAAAATCGCTTCCGCCTTCCGCTCGATGCGTCCCGCGTTCGGGAAACTTAGCCGCGCCCCGAGCACCAGGAGGAGCGTGACGATGGCCGGGAGCGAAAGCAAGGCGAAGGCGAGCCGGTAGTTGCTCTGCCGGGCCAGCACGGCCGCGACCGCCAACGGACCAATCAACGCGCCGAATTGATCGAGGGCCTCGTTGACGCCGAAGGCCCAGCCGCGGCCCATCTCCTCGCCGGCTTGTGCCAGCATGACATCGCGCGGCGGATTTCGTGTCGCCTTGCCGATCCGTTCGAGAACGATGAGCACTGCTGCAGATGGCCAGTTTCCGGTGAGCGCCAGTGCCGGCACGGCCACCATCTGCACCAGGTATCCTGCGAGCGTGATCGGCCAGTAGAGGTGGCTGCGGTCGGCCCAACGGCCCGACACCAACCGCAGCGTGTAACCGAGCAGCTCGCCGAAGCCCGTGACCGTGCCGACCACAAAGCCGCTCGCGCCGAGCGTGGCTAGGAACGGACCGGTGACGCTGCGGGCGCCTTCGTAGGCCATATCGGCGAAAAGGCTGACGACACCGAACAAGAGAACGAAATACAGCCGTGCTCTTCCGGATCCGCCACGCTCTATCTGCGATCGCGCCGGCACCGTCTTTTACACCACCCGATGACCAGATTTGGAGGCCGAGACTACGGCTTTGGACAAGCCTTGGCAAGGCCGCACCATCGCCGTGACGCACCGGCAGCCGCTCCCGTCAACGCTCGCCGTCCGCAAGAATTACCGCAAGGGTTTCATTAACAGGGCTTTTTGGTTGGATGAGATGGGACCTGTTGCCGGATCAAGGCGTTCAGATGGTGCTCAGTTGTGTTCATAGCATCTGCCGCATTGTTGCAGCGACGGAAATTGAGTAGGAAACCTATAGAAGGGGTCGAGATATGCTGAAAGAACGTACGTTTCGGGTGTATGCATTGAGCCTTGCAGGGGGCGCTCTGCTCCTTGGGGGGGCAACCGTAGCCGCCGGCGCGATGACACTTCCGGGATCGTTGCCAGGCGACGTCACGGAGCAGGCGATGGCCGCGATCGCCACCGACGGCGCCGGCGCTGCTAAGGTCGAGCAAGTTTATTGGCGCGGCCGCGGCTGGGGCTGGCACCGCGGCTGGGGCTGGCACCGCGGCTGGGGCTGGCACCGCGGCTGGGGCTGGCACCGCGGCTGGGGCTGGCGTGGCGGCCGATGGTGCTACTGGCATCCCTATGCTTGCCGCGGCTGGTAACACGGCGAGGCGTTGGCCTAAAGTCTGCAACGCCGGGCAGGCAGCATAGTGTTACGTCTGGCGGGCTTTGGCCCGCCAGACCGGGGATTATGGCTGCCAAAGTGCCGCTCCGGTCAAACAGAGCTGAGGCGCTTCAGCCCCTGATGCGCGGCGTTTTCTTGCCCTTCAGCGCAAAGACGGGTGAGGGCATGCCCACCGCGCCTTCGTCCACTCTTTCATCTCGAAGGCCCTGGAGATGATTACGTCCAAGCAGGGCATTACGCTGGATGCTCTTGCGCTGGCGAAGTCTCGCGTTGCCGATGCGCTGGTTAAAGTATCCCTTTGCGCCGTGACGCACGCGAGAGCGGACGGCTTTCGAGCAGGCTCTGATGTTCCTGCAGAGCGGGCTCGAATTTAAAACGAGCGCGGATCACGCGCTTATCTACTCCTACAATAGGCCTTATAGCGGCGCAACGAAGTTCCAAAAGCTTTTCGCGCGAGTCATCGGCGATTTCCTCAGAAATGTGCCCGCACCGGATGAGCATTTGATCGAGCGGAGCGGCAACCCGCGACCAGTCGTCCACTACCCCCACTACCCTGCGCACAGCCAGTTGGGATCGAAATACCGGTCGGCCTCACCATCGTACGGCAGGCGCGTAACATCCCAGTGGCTGATCAGAGGCGCATAGGCCTTCCAAACCGGCGGCCCGCCTCCGACATATACAATGCGGTCCGGATATTTTTCGAGAATTTTCCGCGGATCGTCGGTGGCATGAATTTCCACCACCATCCTTTCACGGCGCGCCCAAGCTGGAAAAGAAGCGAAAGTTCGCGGGCCGGCGATCAAGACATGGCCTTTGGTCAATGCAAAGAATTGTTGAACGTCGGCTCTGTATGTGACGTCCCGATTCCCTTCCCAAGGTAAGCATCCGTTAAGCCCGAGCTGCCCATGTTTCCCGATCGCGCAAATGACGCGGACATCGGCCATCGCATTCTCCTCACGATCTATCGTTTTTTGCATCGCGCTGGTCTGCAATTGCGTTGCGGATTCGCCAAACGTTTCCGGCCCTGATTTTCGGTCCTTACGCGGATTGTTCGGCAGGTAACTCGCCAGGGTGAACAATTCAAGCCGCCGGACGCGCTCTGTTACGGAGGCGCCGGCGTCACGCTTCATTCCGACTTGCTTGGCGCTCGCAGCGAACATTCTCGTTGCAATTCTGATTAGCGCGGTGCTTCGGTTCTCCACGCGCGGAGACCGCAACCTTGCGCGGGCAAGGTGATGAAGCAAACTACCGGCGCAGTGGCTCCGATCGGCTTCTATGGGAGGCGTGCGATGAATGAGACCCCGCAAACACTCTCCTGCCGCTGTTGCATTGTTGGCGGCGGACCCGCCGGGATGATGCTCGGGTTTCTTCTTGCCCGCGCCGGCGTCGATACGATCGTTCTCGAAAAGCATGCGGATTTTCTGCGCGATTTTCGCGGCGACACAATCCATCCCTCAACCCTCGAAGCGATGCACGAGCTCGGCCTTCTGGAAGATTTCCTGAAGCTGCCGCATCAGGAAGTTCGGCTAGCCGAAGGCAAAATCGGCGACGTCACGATTCCGATGGTCGATTTCTCGCACTTGCCGGTCCACGCGAAGTTCGTGGCTCTCATGCCGCAATGGGATTTTTTGGATTTTTTGGCCGAAAGAGCCAAGCGCTATCCTTGCTTCCGGCTCGAAATGTCCGCCGAAGTGGATGGCCTCATCGAGGAGGAAGGAAGTGTGGCGGGCGTCGCCGCGAAAACCAAGGATGGTCAATTGACGATCCGCGCGGATCTGACGATCGGCGCCGACGGCCGCCATTCATTGGTGCGGCGGGAAGCAGGCTTCGTGCCACTTGACATAGGCGCGCCGATGGATGTGCTCTGGTTGAAGCTTTCGCGTCAGACCACCGATGCCGGGGCGCTTCTCTTCCGGGCCGATGCCGGCCAGATCCTGGCTATATTTAATCGCGGCGAATATTGGCAGTGCGCCTACGTGATCGCCAAGGGATCGGCGGACCGCCTCAAGGCGCAAGGCATAGGCTCCCTGCGGGGGAAAATCGCGGCACTGGCTCCGTTCCTCGCCGGTCGCGTCGCCGGACTCGAAAGCTTCGATGACGTCAAGCTCCTGACGGTCGCGGTCGACCGCCTGCCGCTATGGCACAAGCCGGGGCTTTTGTGCATTGGCGACGCCGCGCATGCGATGTCGCCAATCGGCGGCGTCGGCATCAATCTGGCGATTCAAGACGCGATCGCCGGCGCGAATATCCTGGCGCGGCCATTGTCCAGCGAGGGACCGCTGAGCGATCAGCTTTTGGCGCAGGTGCAAAAGCGGCGCGAATGGCCAACGAAAGTCATCCAAGGCATGCAGGTTGTTCTGCAAAAAAGGTTGATTTCCCGCTTCCTCGGCGGCACGGGCAAAACCGTGCCGCCATGGTTCCTGCGGCTCTTCATCGCTTTTCCGGTCCTGCGTCGCCTGCCCGCCCGCCTCATGGGGCTCGGCGTGCGGCGCGAGCGCGTCACGTCGCCGGCGCGGGCGATCCCGCACTTAGTCAACGACCCCGATTTGGGTGTCCGCCGGTCAACCGATGGGCCCTGACGGTCTTCGCGCAGTCTCTTTAGTGCGGGTCCGTGTAAATTGCCGTGGCAACAAGCCGCCAGGGAAACGTACACGGCGGCTTAAAGGCATACCGAGCGACCGGCGCTAGCAGAACCAAAGCGTGGCTGCCGCGTTTAGTCTTGTTTTTGTTGAATGGGAGATGCGTCACATCCACATTGGAGGAATGCCTGATGAGAACGGCTCGCAGAGAGTCCGGAGTTTCTGGACCCCTCAGTGAAACGATTTAATCGCCCTGTCGAGGCCCTGCTGGCGCATGACTGCCGAGGCTTGGGAAATGGCACTTCGGGCAAAACCGATCATCGAAATCAACTTACCTTCGCTCCCGGAACCTAATCTGAAAAAGATCGTTTGAACGAGCGTTACGCATGACATGAGCGGCATGCCAAGACGAAGCCGAGTTAACAATCTCTTTGCCGGCGCTAGCGGGCGGCGGTGATTGTCGCGCGTGGGGTTTTATTTGTTAGTCGGGAGAAAATCTATGGAGACGGCGTTCCCCAAGCCACCGTTCGAGCCGCAACCACAGCCTGTCCCCGGGTCCAGTTCCGCAATGCGGCCGCAGCCTGACTATGGCGAGGATAGCTACACGGGGACCGGTCGTCTCAAAGGCAAAAAAGTTTTGCTGACGGGCGGCGACTCCGGCATCGGCCGGGCGGTGGCCCTCGCTTACGCGCGCGAAGGCGCCGATCTCGTCGTGTCATATTTGAACGAGCACGAGGATGCCGCGGAGACGAAACGGCTCGTCGAGGAAGCTGGGCGGCAATGTTTGTTGGTCGCGGGCGATATCTCGAAAGCGAAGCATTGCCGGTCCCTCATTCAAAGGACAATCGAGGCTTTCGGCCGAATCGATGTGGTCGTGAACAACGCCGCGCATCAGATGAGCTTCGATTCGATCGAAGAGATCTCCGACGAAGAATGGGATTTGACCTTCGCCACCAACATTTCAGCGATGTTTTACATCACGAAAGCTGCGGTTCCGCACATGGAGCCGGGGAGCTCCATCATTAACACCGCATCAATTAATGCGGACAGCCCGAGCCCGCAACTGCTTGCCTATGCTACTACTAAAGGCGCCATCCAGAACTTTACGGGCGGCCTTGCCCAGCTGCTTGCGAAACGAGGCATCCGGGCGAATGTGGTGGCCCCCGGTCCTGTGTGGACCCCGCTGATATCTTCCACCATGCCTCCTGAGAAGGTAGAACACTTTGGCGAGCAAGCCCCGATGAAACGCCCGGCGCAGCCAAAAGAGCTTGCCCCGATTTATGTGATGCTTGCAAGCGACGAAGCCAGCTATGTCTCCGGAGCGACTGTGGCCGTCACCGGCGGAAAGCCGATCATCTAAGTGCTACAGGCGCAAACGCGAAGGGCGCGCCATCACGGGGGAGCTTTCGACGCTTCGATGGCGTGAATTGATCGAGCGGCGGCCGAACGCTCGTTCCGTCACGTGAAGAATGTATCCGCGAACCGGTTCAGACGCTCCGCAGTATATGCGCTATGCGCCCAGTGGCTTCCAGAAGCTCGTGTGGAGAGTTGAGCATGTCGGGGCAGAGGCGCAGCAGATCCTCGCGCGCGTCAACGACCACGCCTTCTTGCAGCAGAAGCGCGGCGGCGGTCTCGGCTTTTGGTGCGGAGATCGCAAGGAGAGCCCCATGGGGCAAGCCAGATCCAAGTACCGCAATTCCTTGCGCAGCTAGCCGTTCGGCCAGATACGCCTGTTGCTTTAGCGAATACGCCCTGAGACGCTCGACACCAATTGCAAGAGTGAGCTCAAGTCCGGCGCGGGCTTGATAAAAAGGCAGCACTGCTGGCGTCGATTCGAACCAGCCCTCCGCCCCCGCAGCAAAACTAGGGTGCTCTGGCCGCTTGAACGCGAATGGCTCTGGTGAGGCGAACCATCCGGTATCGAGGGTTCGCAACCGCCCGTCGAGATGCCGCGGGTGGACGTAGAGCCAAGCCGCTCCAGGGCCGCCGCGAAGGTATTTGTATGCCCCCCCGATCGCAAAATCGACATTTAGTGCCTCTACATTGACTGGAAGCGCGCCCGCCGCGTGGTAAAGATCCACCAGCACGCGAACACCATGTGCCTTGGCCGTGCCGATAATAACGTCAAGCCCGGTCAACAGCTGACCTGTGTCGAAGAGCACCATCGATACAACCATGAGATCGGCCCCGGCGTGCAACGCTGCGGAAAAATCGTCCGCTCCATACCGCCGGTCCGCGCCTGGCTTAACCCAATTGACTTTGATGCGCCCGCGAGCCGCATACGCTTTGAGAATGTGGTCAATGGAATTGAACTCGCTTCGCGTGGCAATGACGCGGAGTGGCGCATCATGGCAATTCAGCACCGCCCGCAACCCCTGCCCGGCGCTGGCCTTGGGAACGATGCAATGCGCCCCCGGAGCATGGATGAGCGTCGCAATTTGGGTACGAAACAGGGCCATTTCGGCCTGCCAATTCACCCAAGCCCTGTCGAGCGCCCCATACCAGAACGACAGGCCTTCCTCGACGTCCGTTGCGGTGCGATCGAGGGGACGCCCGAGCGAATGATTGGCGAGATAGATATGCCCGGCGGTCTCCCGCAGCACCCGCGAGAACAGGGGATCTACATGCTGGCGCAGCTTCGCTTCTTGCAGTTCCCCGGCCCCTAACGCCGCGGCGGCGGTAGCGATCTCGCTCACCGCGCGGATCCGATCTCTGTGCGCACGTCGAGGAGCTCTGGAAAGAACGCGAGATCCACGACTTTCTTGAGGAACGCCACCCCCGAGGACCCGCCTGTGCCGCGCTTCAAACCGATGATGCGCTCGACGGTTTTCACGTGCCGGAAGCGCCAAAGTTGGAAGAACTCATCGATGTCGACGAGCTTCTCGCACAAGGCATAGCTCTCCCAATGGGCTTCGGGCGCGGCATAGATGCGCTGAAAGACAGGGATCAGGTCAGGATTGCGCCTGTAAGGCTCAGCCCACTCGCGTTCGAGGCAGGCCTCCGGAACGGCATGCCCGTGTCTCGCCAGATGCCTTAACAACTCGTCATAAAGGCTCGGGCGCTCCAGCTCGTCGCGCAGCTCATGTTGAGCCGCCTCGTCATGCGCGAAAAGGTCCAGCATCTCCCTTTGCTTATTGCCCAGGATGAACTCGATGGCACGGTATTGCTGAGACTGAAGCCCCGAAGCCGGCCCCAGCACATGCCGGAACTGGGCATATTCGCTGGGCGTCAGCGTCTCGAGCACTCCCCATTGCTCGAACAATTGCCTCTGTATGGCCTTCACGCGGGCGAGGATTTTTTCGCAAGGACCGAGGTCATCCTCGCGTATGCGCTCGCGCGCCGCGCGCAGCTCAAAAAGGATCAGCTTGAACCACAGCTCAGTGACCTGATGCTGGATGATGAACAACAACTCGTCGTGATGGGGCGGGCTGCTGAGCGGATGCTGGGCGCTCAGCAGGCGATCGAGTTGGAGATAGCCCGCATAGGTCAACCGCCCCTCTAGAGCGCGATGCACTTCCGGTTCGAGCGGCCGCTCGTGTTGTGGGCCAGCCATGCGAAATTCCTCTGCCACACGGTGGGTTGCAACGAACGGCGCGGCGGCCGTTTGCATGAGAGACTGCATTCATCCTTCGTGCTATTGAAAAATAGTGCCGTTGCGTTTCCGCATCGAGCCTTTGCGGCAGGGTGAATGCGGCGAAATGCGACGGCGAGCCAAAGATGCTCTCTGTTCCTTTGGGGGGGAAATGTCCAGCTCGGGCCGGTACTTCCCTGATAGGCGCCAGCTTTCGCTTTGGCCTATCCGATGCCGAACGACTAAGATGGGTCGAAAACCGCCGCCCTGCCCTACCTTCGCCGCCTTGGTTTGGTAGCTTTGCCGTGACCCCCTCCGGTCGCGCTTGCGCGGAACGGCGGCGGGTGCGACAGTTGCTCGATTCAGCCGGAATCAGGACATGAATCCAATAAGCCAAAGCCATTGCCCGGCAAGACCCAACTCGGTTCGCGCCGGGACGCGTCAACGCACCCTCGCCCACGCCCTCGTTTGTATCGTGGCGGCCCTGTCTGGCTTTTGGGCAAGCCATGCCTTCGCCAACCCCGCGCTGGTGATCGAAATGCCTTCCGGTGCGATCCTCTACGAGGATCATGCGACAGAGCCTTGGTATCCAGCCTCCCTGACGAAACTAATGACGGTTTATGTGGCGCTGAGCGCGATGCGGGATAATCGCATCGCGCTCGACACGCCACTTTCCGTCTCGGCCCGCGCAGCGTCGATGCCGCCGTCTAAAATGGGCTTCCGGCCGGGCTCGCTGGTGACCCTCGACAATGCCCTAAAGATGCTGATGGTGAAATCGGCGAACGATATGGCCGTCACGATCGCGGAAGGGGTTTCGGGCTCGGTCGAGGCTTTCGCCGAGGAGATGAACAGCATGGCGCGCGAGCTCGGCCTCACCCAATCCCATTTCGTCAATCCGAACGGCCTGCCGGACCCAGAGCATGTCTCCTCGGCGCGCGACTTGGCGATCCTCGCGCGCGCGCTCTATCTGACCTTTCCCGAGCGGGCGAGCCTCTTCAACATCGGCGCCTTGCGGCTCGGCGGCCAAATCATTCCAAATCACAACAATCTGCTCGGCCGCTATCCGGGCGCCGACGGCATGAAAACAGGGTTTACCTGCGCCGCCGGATTCAATCTCGTCGCGAGCGCGAGCCAAGGCGGCCGCAAGCTCATCGCCGTGATTTTGGGGGCGCCCAATCTGCGCAGTCGCACGGTCATGGCCGCGGCGTTGTTCGATCGCGGCTTTGCCGGAATAGACCGGCCGTCCAAGTCGCTCGCGGACCTTATGCCACAGACAGCAATGAATAGCCCTGCGGCGCCGCCCGACATGCATCAGATGATTTGCCGCAAACGCGGCAAGGTGGTGGCGCAATTTAACACGGAGCTCGGCCGGCTGATGGCGCCGCTGCTGGCCACCAAAGCCAAAGCCCCTGGCGCTTCCGGGCATTTTGTTCCGACGCCAACAGAGGCCTTTGCCGGGCCCTTGCCGATGGCCTCGCACATTACCACGGTGCCGCGTCCGGCGTTCGATCCCGTCCCCGTCTATGTCGGTGCGCCCGAGGGCTATGCGGGACTTATCGCGCAAGCACGGCCGGCCCATTCGCCAGTCGGCACCGCGCAGCCGCCGGAAACCGTCAGCGCCTATGCCGCCACCACGCCGGGGACGGCGTTTGAAGACGCGCCGCTCCTACCTGATGCCGGAGCGCTGCCGATGAAAGGCGAGGCCAAGCGAGCCAAAGGCGCCGCGACGCGCGATGTCCTCCCCCCGCATCGCCTGACGCGAACGGAACCCGGCGACTCTCCCGTTGTCCGCAAGACCACAAAAAAAGCGCCACACAAGGCGTCAAAAAAAGCCCAAGGCAAAGCCCCCGGAAAGCCCAGCTTCGCCAAAGCGAGCGTCCACAAACCTTCGAAAAACGCGCCAAGATTTGCCAAAAAGGCGCATTTCCCGGCGAAATCAAAGGCGCATGCGGGCAAGACGAAAAGCAATGCGCCAGAGAAGCATGCGATGATCTTTTAGTCACCTCATGCCTGCTGTGCCGGCCGATGACCCCTCGGCGAAAACGGCCGCCCGCGCCTTTCCCGCGGCCGGTTGTCATCCAGGGCGTCCAGCATGTGTTTCGCCCGCCGCTGCGGCTTCCGGCCTGGCCTGACGCCGATCACAGCACCCGCCTGGTTTTTATCTTGCACGGCATGGAACCGTCTTTCATCGAAACCTTGTGGCAGAAGCTGACTGGGCCTGTCGAACCCGGCGCGGCAACATCCGCCCATCCCCTGGCTCCAACCAAAGGTGGCCTGCTCGCTTGAAATCGCGCCGCCAGGGAATATTTATCGGCAAGCCCGCAATGACATGGGGAAAGGCGCTGCGGCAGCGACTCGACAAGTGGCTGTGGTTTGCCCGCGTTGCCAAGACGCGCAGTCTTGCGGCGCGGCTTGTCGTCGACGGCCGCGTGCGGCTCAATGCGCGGCGGATCGAAACCCCGGCCAAGGGCATCGAACCGGGCGATGTCCTGACGATCGCCCTAGAACGGCAGGTGCGGGTTCTTAAGGTCGTGGCTCCCGGCGCGCGCCGGGGCGGCTTTTCCGAAGCTTCTCTCTTGTTCGAGGAATTGTCGGACCCCGGGATTTGCCTTCCTCCCGGCCCTGCCAATGGTCGATTTAAAAACTTGAACATTTCCTCGGGCAGCTGAAGCACCCGGGTCAATCTCGCAAAAATCCTTGGACTATTTCAATCACCCACGCTAAGCAAACCATCTATATGGAATATATGGAGTGCTGCACACCAGGGGATCGTCAAGCTGCCGCGCGGACGACGGCGCGTTTCTGGAAAGTATTAGAAAGACTGTGCTAGCATGGGTTCCGGTCCATGGCGCCGTTCTCGACTCTGCGCTTGGTCAGGGGGATAGCAAGCCGAGAGGGGAACCGGCGATTGTTATCCATGACCCTTGGCATTGTTTTGACGGCCGCGCGGACGACGGGGCGTGCGCCCGCGAAGGAAAATGATCATGACCTATGTCGTCGTCGAAAATTGCATCAAATGTAAATACATGGATTGCGTCGAAGTCTGCCCCGTGGATTGCTTTTACGAGGGCGAGAATATGCTTGTGATCCATCCGGATGAATGCATCGACTGCGGCGTCTGTGAGCCCGAGTGCCCGGCCGAGGCGATCAAGCCGGATACCGAACCGGGGCTCGAGAAATGGCTTAAGCTTAACCTAGACATGGCGCGGTCCTGGCCGAATGTCACGATTAAGCGCGACGCCCCTCCGGAAGCCAAGGCGTTTGACGGCAAGCCCGGCAAGCTAGAGGCTTATTTTTCCGCAAACCCAGGCCAAGGAGACTAGAGCGCGTCCCGCTCAAATTAAATCATTTGATCGGTGAGTCTCTTTAGAAATAAGAGGTTGGGACAAATCGGAAATTTTGAGCAACTTTCTCTGAGCATGGCCTGACGCCACGGTTGTGCCCGCCGCTTGCCGTGATGGCGCAAAAAAATCCGGCGCCTAGGCGGGAACCGGGGTTGAAGCTGCCCGCGAGGAGCATATCTTTTGATTTTTACATCTTTTTGTGCCACACTGTTTCTTCGCGGCGGCCAACGCGGGGAGGTGCGGTCTCCCGTCGCTGGCGTCTTGCAGAGTTCAACGTGGCCTCGGACAAGAGATCCCTGACGGCGCCGCCGAAAATATCTCGTTACGTCAATCCGCCAAGTTCTGGCCGGGCGACCGTCGTTGAGGAGCATCCCGGTTCGCGCCTCTCCAGGGCCGAATTCAGAGTTTCCGAACGGCTTGAGGATTTGTCCGCGAGAGCCGTCCCGTCTCCAAAGCGGGACAGGAAAAAGGAGCGCGCTTGTTATGGCGTCTGTCAAGAAGACTATGAAATCGTCCAAAACAAAGCAGGCGAACAAGACAAAACAGGCGAGACAGCCGGCATCCCCCAAGGCAAAAGTGTCGAAACAATCCGCCGTACTGAAAACCCAGCGGGGCGGCGCCGCGCGGGCGCTTGCCTCCAAGGGGGTAGCGGCTACTCCGCGCAAAACGAAAACCAAATCGGCGGTAGTTGCCCGCCGCCGGGATGGCCCGGTCGCGGCAAAACCGGCGGCCAGGAAAAAGGCTTCGGCGGGACGCGTCGGGCCGCGCGCGAGCAACACTATCCGCCCCGCAAAGAAGGGCGCGACTCGGAGCACCAAGCCGGCGCTCGTGCGCGCTACAGGGCCTAAACGCGGCGCCTCCGCGCGCGAGAACGCAAAATCGGCCTCGGGCAAGACCGCAAGGCCGGCCTCCGCCGATAAGCGGGCACGGGGAAAGCCGGCAGCCGTGCCGAAAAAGGTGCCGGCCATCGAGGTCCCGCGCCGCGTTGCCGCCAAACCGGCGGCGGCCCTGCGCACGGCCGTCGAGTCCCCAACTCGGACCGCGCAAGACACGGTTACAAGCAAGGCGGCGGCGATTCTCGCCCTCAAGCGAAGCGCCGCGAGGCTTTCCGAGCCGCGCAAGCAAGCGGCTTCGCCGGCTGCCGGAAGGCCGGCCGGAAACGCTTCGAAGCTCGATTTAGCCTCAAAAAAGCAGGTGGTGGTGATCAAGAAATCCGAGCAGAAAACGTCCACAGGATCTGCTGATCCAACGGACGCTGTTGTTGCGCCCGTCCCTGTGAAGCATGCGGCGGTTGGGGACTCATCGCAAGCCCCGGCCAAGGGTTTAGGCAAGCCTTTTGCCGCGAAGAGCAGCGCGAACACACTCGAACTCCCAGACGCCACCGTCCATCGAGAGCAGGCCAGGCGCGCGAGCCGCCGCGCGCCTCGACGCTGCCCAAACGACTTTGGCGGAAGCAAAGCCTGGCGAGAAAACGGTTCCGCCGCATAAGCCGGCCAAGACCGCGACCCCTCAGCGCCAACTGTTCAAGCCACACGAGTATGTGGTTTATCCGGCCCACGGCGTCGGCCAGATCGTCGCCATCGAGGAACAAGAAGTCGCTGGCTTTAAACTCGAGCTTTTTGTGGTCAAATTCGTCAGGGACAAGATGATCCTCAAGGTGCCAACACCGAAGGCCGCCGGCGTCGGAATGCGCCGGCTCGCCGATGGCCCCGCCGTTAAGGCGGCATTGGAGACTTTGACAGGCCGGGCCCGCGTCAAGCGGACCATGTGGTCGCGCCGGGCGCAAGAATATGAAGCCAAGATCAACTCCGGCGATTTAAAGGCGATCGCCGAAGTGGTGCGCGATCTCTACCGCTCCGATACGCAGCCCGAGCAATCCTATTCCGAACGGCAGCTCTACGAGACCGCACTCGATCGCATGGCGCGCGAAATTCTTGTCGTGCAAAAGCTGACCGAGACGGAGTTGTTAAAAGTGATCGAAACGCAACTGCAAAAAGGCCCGCGCCGCGGCAAGACCGAAGAAGGCGAGGCCGAGGAAACAGATATCGAACAAGCGGCCTAAACGCCCTTTCGCCAAGGCTTAGCCGGGCTTCTTGCCCTTTCGAGGACCTGTTGTAGCCTGTGCCGCACCGTGATTTTCCGCGCAATTTCCCAACATAGGGGCCGCCGCGGGCTGTCCGGGTTACCTCCCGCGCTAACCCGGATTCGGAGCCACGCGGGCGAGCCGTCAGGTACCCCAAAAGACAGATCAGGTAAATAACGACAGCGGCACAAAATCCAAAAAAAGAGGCCGCCAGCGTTGCCACAAGCGGCCCAAGTCTAGGGAGGAAACGCCCGAAAAGGGCATCTGCAGCAAGAGGGTTGCCGCATTGCAAAAAATATGAAGTGCGGTGCGCGAAATGCAAGGCCTTCTGTCCGATTTTTTTGGAAAATGGTTAGGACCTTACATCGTTGTTGGTGTTTTATTTAAAGGAGACGGGCGATCCTTGGAAAAAACGGTGCCGGTCCACAATGACAGCGGATCCCCCGCCCTGTTTGCGCATTGGAGATCTCTTCGGAAATAGGCGAATTGCGGAATTCAGCCGGCGGATCATCCGAAACCGGGCGTTGGATGGGAAGTGGCAATAAATTGACCTCCGGCGGCGCTCGTATTATCTCCGGCGCATGCCTTTACGGACCATAATCACTCTTCCCGATCCGCGTTTGCGCCTTGTGGGCGCGCCGGTGCCCGAAGTCGACGAAAGCGTCCGCGCGCTCATGGACGATATGCTCGAAACCATGTATGCCGCGCCCGGCGTCGGGCTCGCGGCGATTTAGATCGCCGTGCAAAAGCGGGTGATTGTTCTCGACGTGGCCAAACGCGTCGATGAAGCCGCCGCGCCAGAGCCTCTTTGTCTCGCTAATCCAGAAATTCTCTGGGCTTCGGCGGAGCTTTCGACCTGTCAGGAGGGCTGCCTGTCGATCCCAGACGTTTTCGAGGATGTCGAGCGGCCGGCCCGCGTGCGCGCCCGTTACCTCGATCGCGATGGCCGCGCGCAAGAGGTCGAGGCGGACGACATTTTGGCGACTTGCCTCCAGCATGAGATCGACCATTTGAATGGCGTCTTGTTCATCGATCATCTTTCCCGGCTGAAGCGCGACCGTATCATGAGGAAATTCAGAAAGAACGCCAAGCACGGGGTCCCTGCCCGCAAGGATGGCGCGGGCAAGGAACGCGCGCCCGCCAACACCGAGGCCTAAGCCGCTTCGCGCCAGAGAATCCCAACATCAGGCCGGGACAGTTGCGGATCGTTTTTATGGGAACCCCGGAATTCGCGGTGCCCGCGCTCGCCGAAATCATAGCCCAGGGTCACTTTGTCACAGCGGCCTATACCCGCGCGCCGCAACCCGGCGGACCGCGTGGCCTCGAACCGGTGCCTTCCCCTGCTCATGTGGCGGCGCGGCGTTTTGGCATCGCGGTAGTTACGCCGCGAACTCTGCGCTCCGGAACGGCTGCCGCGACGCTGCACAGTTTCAAACCCGATGTGGTGGTGGTCGCCGCCTACGGCTTGATCCTGCCTAGGGCCATTCTCGAGGTCCCGGCGCAAGGCTGTCTCAACCTGCACGCTTCGCTGCTGCCGCGATGGCGCGGCGCGGCGCCGATTGAGCGTGCCATCTTGGCGGGCGACACCGAAACCGGCGTCGTCGTGATGCGCATGGAGGAAGGTCTCGATACCGGCCCGGTCGCGCTCGCCGAGCGCATCGCGATTGGCCCCGATGCGAATGCCGGCGAAATCCGTGACCAGCTGGCCTTGATCGGCGCCGGTCTGATGACCCGCGCCTTGGCGATGCTGGAGCACGGCGGGCTTGCCTTTACCCCGCAAGCGGAGGCCGGCGTCACCTACGCGCATAAGATTAATAAAGCGGAAACGCGGATCGATTGGGCAAGACCGGCATCGGACGTGCACAACCTGATTCGCGGCCTTGCGCCGTTTCCCGCCGCTTTTTTCACGGCCGATCTCGGAAAGGGATTAGAGCGCGTGAAAGTCTTGCGCTCTCACGTCGAATCGAGAACCGGGACGCCCGGCCGCGTTCTCGACGATGGCTTGATGATCGCCTGCGGCGAAGGGGCGATCCGCCTTCTTGTCGTGCAACGCGCGGGCAAAGTGCCAATGCCGGCCGCGGAGTTTTTGCGCGGCGCGCGGATAAGCACGGGAATGCTGCTCGCCCCGAAAACCGATGCCGCGTTTTAAACTTACCTTGGAATACGACGGCACGCCCTTCGTCGGCTGGCAGCGGCAAACCAATGGCCTTTCCGTGCAGGAAGTGATCGAGACCGCGCTTAACGCCCTTTGCGGCGAAAGGGTGGAAATACGCGGCGCCGGACGCACGGATACCGGCGTCCATGCCATCGGTCAGGCCGCGCATGCCGATCTCGGCAAGGATTGGCGGAGCGATGTTTTGCGCGATGGCCTGAACGCCCTGATACGGCCGTACCCGGTTGCCATTTTGACCGCCGACCGCGTGTCCGAGGATTTCGACGCGCGGCGCTCGGCGGTTCGGCGCCATTATCTCTACAGGATAGTCAATCGCCGCGCGCCGTTGACGGTGAGGCGAGGCTATGCCTGGCTCGTCAAGCGAAAGCTCGATGCCGGTGCCATGCACGCGGCGGCGCGGCACCTCGTCGGGTGCCATGACTTCTCGACTTTTCGCGCTTCCCAGTGCCAGGCGGGCAGCCCAGTGCGCACGCTGGATCGGCTCGATGTCACGCGGGCCGGCGAAGAAATTCAGATCAGGGTAAGCGCGCGATCATTTTTGCACACCCAGGTGCGCTCCATCGCCGGCTCGCTCGAACATGTTGGTTCCGGCAAATGGACCGTCGCCGATCTACGGGCCGCGCTCGACGCGCGCGACCGCCGCCGCTGCGGCATCGTTGCGCCGCCCGAAGGACTTTATCTGATGAGGGTCGACTACGATCCCGTGCTGGGCCAAAGCGTATTCATGGGATGAAACGCGTTTTTTCGCCGTGCTAGTTGGCTGAATTCGATTTTCGCTGCTTTGAGCGGTCCACGTTAGGCGCAAAAGATGGCGAGCAGATAATTAGGGCTCCTCGTGGCATCGTTGGCAACCGGTAACTAGCTGGATTCGCCTCCGGTCGCCAGAAATCAGCCAGTGCCATGAGCAGAAAAATCACAATTACGTCTTAAGGCTCATGAGCGAAACGACTTCCCCGCTGATCGACGATTTGCTTGACCGGTTTTGCTCCGGACGGCAATATCCTGCGGGAGCGATTCCGTCACAAAAGGCATCGCACAACCGCGCCGGACGCGCGCCTTAGCAAGCGAGCATCGCCGTGAAAGCGAGGTATGAGCTGAGTTCGCGTTCGCGGGCTGGGCGTGGCCGGATCGGCCGCCACGAGCTCCTCGTTGCAATAGCCCGGATGACACATAATAAGCTGGCCTTCCTTCCCCGGCGTGCAAGAAGGCCTCTTCGTGAATCTGCCGGGTCCCGCCGCACCGGCATCGCGTGGGGTATTGTGCGGCGAAGCCCCGGCAAATCGCACACCGAGGATTAAACCGCCCGGCGCCGCCAGGTTCGAGAGCGCCAAAACCAATGTCGCCGGCAACAGCATGGTTCCCGGAGAGAATCGTTGCGAACGCCAATGGGCCCCGTAAACGATACATTGATATGCGGCCGCCGAAACCCTGGGCGCCGGGAGGCGCTTATTTAACCGTGTGGTACATCTATTTACACTTATTAGTTGCACACGGGCGAAACCGGCCTACTCTTTGGACTGGAGTTAAGCATCGATCAATCTGGATTTGCGATGAACACCAACCCCCAACCCGACGCCGGAAGCAGGTTGCCCCACGGCATCCCAAACGGACATGCCGATTCGGAGACACAAAGTGCCGATTTGCCCGACGCGGAAGCGAATTCGCGTCTATTCACGATCCGGGAAATGGCGCGGGATTTCAAGGTAAGCATCCGGGCCCTCAGGTTTTATGAGGACCGCGGATTGTTGCATCCGCGGCGGGAAAGCACCAATCGCCGGTACGACGCCCGCGACAGGCTTCATCTCAAAATGATTCTTAAGGGCAAGCAGCTCGGGTTCACGCTGTCCGAGATTCATGACATCCTTGCTTGCCGGGGAGAGGATTCCGGCAAGACGGAACTCGAGATGGGTCTATTGCCGGAGCAGATCTCGGCGCAGATCAGCTACCTCGAACGCCAGCGCAGCCAAATCGATGCGGCTATCAGTACCTTGCGTGAGGCGCACCGGCGGCTGCCCGAATTGCCTCGCCAAGGCGGGGGTCTTTCCGGTCAATGCGGCGATTAGTGCAGTATCCGAACGGATCAACTTCCGGATATTGCCTCCCAATGACAAAACTCGACCCGCGATTGACGCCGGCCCGGCCCGACCTCGCGGCGGCGCAGTTGCGTGGCCAAGTCGGCGCCGATGCTTATGTCGAGGGCCGCGCGTGGCATGTCTGCGTCGGCACCGCCGATCTGCGCCATGCCCCAGCCCCCGATGCGCCGCTCGACACCCAGGCGCTGTTTGGCGAAGACGTGATGCTTTACGAGGATCACGAAGGCTGGGGCTGGGTCCAGCTCGCGCGCGACGGTTACGTCGGCTACATGGCCATGGCCGCGCTGGGGGAGGGACAGATAAAGCCGACCCACCGGGTAACGGTCAACCGGAGCTTCATCTATTCGGGGCCTGACCTGAAATTTTCGGTGCGCGACGCTTTACCTTTGGGCGCCGCTGTTTGCGTCCGTGCGACCCAAGGCGGGTTCGCTCAAATCGGCGATGCCGCTTTCGTCTTTGCGGATCATCTGTCGGCGCGCGGCGAGAGGCAAAAAGACTTCGTCGCCGTGGCCGAGCGGCTTTTGCATGCGCCTTATCTCTGGGGCGGCAAGACGAGCCTTGGCATTGATTGCTCTGGCCTCGTGCAGATTTCGCTCGACGCGGCCGGGATTGCCGCGCCGCGCGACACCGATTTGCAAGAACAAGCGCTGGGATTGCCGATCGCCGTCGACACGGACCTTGCGGGGTTGCGTCGCGGCGACCTCGTCTTTTGGCGCGGGCACGCCGGCATCATGCGCGACGAAACCATGCTGCTGCACGCCAACGCCCACCATATGCTGGTTGCAAGCGAGCCCTTGCAGATCGCGCGCGACCGAACGCCCGCCACGGCCTCGCAGCCGATCAGCGCTATCAAGCGGCTCGAGCCGGCCTGAACATAGGCGGTGAGATCAGCGCGGCCAGCGCGGATATCCGCGCAGCAATCCGGCGATTATGGCGGCGGCGACGACAACGCCTGCCACGGGAATCAAAATTAAAAAAGCGCCCAACACAAAAATGAGCAGCGCGATCGAGATGATACCCCCCAGCAAGAATAAGGGTAGGAGGCCAAACCCTCTGATCTTGGTAACATAAACGCGGTGGCTGCCGCGCTCGAAGTCACGCGCCCAGAGCGTGCTTTCCGGCTCGCTGCCGTCGGCGCGACCTGGGGGGATAATCTCTATCTCGGAATGATGCTCTTCGTCAGATGGGAAGCGCCGATCGATCATGGTCATAGTCACAATCTAAGAGGTTTCTCGCCCTAAGTGGGGATGGTGTCGTGCGGCCGCAACTAGTCTTTGCGAACAAGAAGGCGATGGTCGAGCTGACCAGCCGGAGGCTGCTTTTCACCCTGAAGCGGGTTCGCCTGACGGCCCTCGAAAGAGGGCTCTTTTCGCGATCGCACCTTGAGCCCCTTACGGCAAGTCCGCGGTCTGGCGCGGTTATTATTTCCGCACTTCGCGATCTTCTCCGACAGCCCGGAAGGCCCCTTCTATGCGTATTGGCATTAGCAAAGCCTGCACGAAGAATAAAGGCCAAAGTGAAGCTTTCGCGGTTATAGTTTTTAATAATTCCAATCAAAAGTAATTTCATTGATAAGTAAAAGATGGTGTCATAATGTGAATATTGCGTTCGGCTATCCGCCACGGCACCACTGCCGCCGATGCCTTGACGCAAGCATCGGCCAAGCTTTGATGCCTTGCCAAGCCCAGGGACAGGAGGTACTCGCATGGCCGGCGCCCTTATCATTGTCCTGCGCGAGGTCATCGAAGCTGGGTTGATCGTCGGCATTGTGCTGGCCGCGACCCGGACCTTGCCGTCGCGCGGACGCTATGTCGCGGGGGGCATACTCGCGGGGCTTCTGGGCGCGGCGTTGGTCGCGGCTTTCGCGGGCGCCCTGACCAATGCGCTCGCTGGTGTCGGCCAGGAAGTCTTCAACGCCGCCATTCTCGGCCTCGCGGTTATCATGCTTGGCTGGCACAATGTCTGGATGGCGCGGCACGGGCGCCAGATCGGCGAGGATATGCATCAGCTTGGGCGCGAGGTCGTTAGCGGTTCACGATCCCTGTCGGCGCTCGCCATCGTGGTCGCCGTGGCGGTGCTCCGCGAAGGCTCGGAAGTTGTTCTGTTTCTCTATGGCGTGGTTATTTCGAGCGGCGAATTGGGGCTTAGCCTCGTGCTCGGTAGTTCGCTCGGGCTTTTGCTCGGCGCCGGGATCAGCGCACTCACCTATAACGGCCTCGCGGTCATCCCAACGCGGCATCTCTTCAAGGTGACCAGTGTTCTGATTGGCTTCATGGCGGCAGGCATGGCGGCGCAAAGCGTTGCTTTTCTCGAACAAGCCGATATTGCAACCGAACTTGGCGATGCCGTTTGGAACACATCCTCGTTGCTGGCGGATAACAGCATCGCGGGCCGCGTACTCCACACACTTCTAGGTTATACCGGCAAACCCACGGAGCTGCAGCTTGTGGTCTATATCGCGACGCTCGGAACGATCTTCGGTGTCATGAAGGTCTTGGCCCCGCCAGCGGGGCAAAACCGCAAGCTCGCCACCAATTAACACCGAAGGACAAGGCAAACATGCTTCGAATTCAAATCGGGCACGAGGCGCGGCAATTCAGCGCACGCGGAATTGTCGCTTTTGCTGGAGCTCCCGCAAGTGAAGCTTTGAAGTTCATTGCATTTGGACGCGATAAGCGATAGTAGAGGTAAGCTATCACCTGAATTGTCGGCCACGCTTTCAGCTGCCTTGTTGAGAAAGCGCTCGGGCCGGGGCATTCAAGGTTCGCGCCGTGATGTTCGGTCGCGCGAAAAGCCCCGTGAACTTGAATGGGTGTTCCAGCTGCAAGGCCCGTCAAAGCGCGGCGATTTAGATAATACCGGTTCCAAGAAATACCGGTTCGTTCACGGCCCGTTTTTTTTTGGGAACAGAATGACATTCAGCAAACTCGATCTCAGCGAGAAGGTTCTCCGAGCCGTCGAGGCGTCCGGGTATCTCATACCGACTCCCATTCAGGCGGAAGCGATTCCGCACGTGCTTGCCGGACGCGACGTGCTCGGCATTGCTCAGACAGGCACCGGCAAGACAGCGGCCTTTACGCTTCCGATGTTGTCGCGGCTGGAGAAAGGCCGCGCCCGGGCCCGAATGCCACGCACGCTGATCCTCGAACCGACCCGCGAGCTCGCCGCGCAGGTCGAGGAAAGTTTCGTCCGCTACGGCGTCAACCATAAGCTCAATGTCGCGCTTTTGATCGGCGGCGTTTCCTTCGGCGATCAGGAAACAAAGATCATGCGGGGCGCCGATGTTCTGATCGCGACCCCCGGCCGGCTGCTAGATTTCTCCGACCGCGGCAAGCTGCTTCTGACGGGAATCGAAATTCTCGTGATCGACGAAGCCGACCGGATGCTCGACATGGGTTTCATCCCGGACATCGAGCGTATTTGCAAGCTGGTGCCCTTCACCCGCCAGACCTTGTTCTTTTCGGCGACCATGCCGCCGGAAATTACCAGGCTCACCGAAGCTTTTCTCCATAATCCGGTGCGCATCGAGGTGTCCCGCGCCGCCTCCACGGTAATCACCACATCGCAAGGCCTCATTGCTTCGGCAGGCGGCCCGGCCAAGCGCGAAACCTTGCGCCGCTTGATCCGCGGCGCCGCCGATTTCAAGAACGCGATCATTTTTTGCAATCGCAAGCGGGACGTGGCCATCCTTCACAAATCCCTGCAGAAACACGGGTTTAATGCCGGCGTCCTGCACGGCGACATGGATCAGCGGGCGCGCACGGTTTCCCTGGATG
This sequence comes from uncultured Alphaproteobacteria bacterium, assembly GCA_963808645.1. GTDB lineage: Bacteria > Pseudomonadota > Alphaproteobacteria > Rhizobiales > Beijerinckiaceae > Methylocapsa. The sequence continues at coordinate 22,656 of CAWEGU010000015.1, read as the reverse complement.
CATTCAAGACCGGCGGCGTCGACCTTATCGTCTGCTCGGACGTCGCGGCGCGCGGCCTCGATATCCCAGACGTCAGCCATGTGTTCAATTTCGATGTCCCAACCCATGCCGAGGATTACGTCCATCGAATTGGCCGCACGGGACGCGCGGGCAAAACCGGCGTCGCCCTCACGATCGTTACCGCCGCCGATCAAAAATACATTCTCGAAATCGAGCGGCTGATCGCCCGGAAAATCGAATGGCTTCCGGGCGAAAGCCTCGCCAATCTTCCCGGGGACAGCGAAACCAGGCAACGAACGCCGAGCGGCGCGCGCGCGCCGAGGTCGCGGCGAGCTTCGCCGCAGAGCGGCGGCGACCCGCGGGGGCGAGCCACTTCTTCCCGGCAAGAAACCATTGGTGCGCCCGCCACCAGCAAGCCAAGCGGTTCGCGGCGGCGGGACGACGGTCATTCATTCGGCGAGGCTGGGCCGAAACCGTTAACCGTGGGGTCCAGCGCACCCGAGCGGCGGCGCCGTAACGACGACGATTTTCCGGTTCTTGGCATGGGGGACCATGTGCCGATGTTTCTGCTACGGCCTACCAAGGTCAAGCCAGCAAAAACGTCGGAGGATAGCGACACTCCGGCTAAGAACACCCAAATGGGGTAAGTTACTAAACCCGCATTTCAAGCAGCGAATGTCGCCGCCGCTCAAGCTTGGTCGCGAAAGCGGACATCAATCATTTCAGATTGGTGGAAGCCGGCTACTAAAGCGCGTCCGGATCAAACGGAATCACGGGCCTCGCTCGCCGGCGTCAGCGAAACCGATTCTCCGCAGCCGCACGCCCCCGTCTGGTTCGGATTGTGAAAGGTGAAAGTCGCCTGCAATTTATTGGCCTCGAAATCCAGCCTGGTGCCGAGCAGGAACATCAAATCCTTCGGCGCGACGAGGATTTTCACACCCTGGTCCTCGATGACTTCATCGGCCGCCTGAACTTCGTCGGCCAAATTCATCGTGTAAGCCATGCCAGCACAGCCGCCATTCCTTACCCCGACGCGTAGCCCCGCGACCGGCCGTCCAGCGGACGCGATAAGTTTCCGAGCACGGGCGGCGGCAGCTTCCGTCAACGACACGACCGCAAATTGTGGGTTCGCCATTCTATCCTGTCCAAAAAATCCCGGCCAAGTGATTTGATGTTATATAGCATGGGAATGGCGATTGTTTAGGCTTTCCTAGGCAAGGCGTCGGCTTTTCCTTTGGTTCGCCGCTGCAAGCGTGACGGATAGCGGGATCCACGCCCTGGGGCTCACGCGGCCTTTTTCGCCGCGATCGCGGCGAGCGTACGTAAAATTTGCCGGGTGCCCTCCAACCTGGCGGCTTTCGTCGCGAAATCGCGGACGAACACGATTTTCATGTCCGGCCGCACCTTGGCTTGCGGGCCTTGTTCCGCGACATAGCGCATAAGGCCTTGCGGGTTGGCAAAGGAGTTGTCGCGAAACGCAACGATGACCCCTTTTGGACCAGCTTCGAGCTTTTCGACATGCGCCTGGCGGCATAAAACCTTGATCGCGACCAATTGCATTAATTCCTCGGCTTCGTCTGGCAGCGGCCCGAAACGGTCGATCATCTCCGCGGCAAAACTCTCGATATCAGCGTCCGATGTGAGCGTCGCAAGGCGGCGATAGAGGCTAAGACGCAGATGCAAATCGCCGACATAATCCTCGGGGATAGTCACCGGTATGCCAAGCGTGATCGAAGGCGACCATGTCTCCTCGGTGGGTTGCTCGATGCCCGCCCGCAAGGCTTCGACCGCCTCGCGCAGCATGTCCTGATAGAGTTCGTAGCCGACTTCCCTGATATGACCCGACTGTTCATCGCCGAGCAGATTTCCGGCGCCGCGCATATCGAGATCATGGCTCGCAAGTTCGAATCCGGCGCCGAGCGTATCGAGCGAATGCAGCAACTTGAGACGCCGTTCGGCTTGCGGCGTCATGGTGCGGTTGGGAGGCACCGTGAACAGGGCATAGGCGCGGATTTTCGCGCGCCCGACGCGGCCACGCAACTGATAAAGCTGGGCGAGACCGAACATGTCGGCGCGATGCACGATGAGCGTATTCGCGGCGGGAATATCGAGGCCGGATTCAACGATCGCCGTCGAAAGCAGCACATCGTATTGGCCGCCGTAGAACGCCGCCATCCGGGCTTCGAGTTCGTTCGCCGCCAACTGGCCATGCGCGACCACGAATTTTACTTCCGCAACGTTCTGGCGCAGGAAAGCGCTTGCTTCCGCGATATCGTCGATGCGCGGGCAAACATAAAAGCTTTGGCCGCCGCGATATCTCTCTCGCAGCAGCGCTTCCCGAACGAACAATTCGTCAAACGGCGACACAAAGGTCCGGACCGCCAGCCGGTCGATCGGCGGCGTCGCGATGATCGAGAGCTCGCGCACACCGGTCAGGGCAAGCTGAAGGGTGCGCGGGATAGGCGTCGCCGACAAGGTCAGGACATGGACCTCGGCGCGCAGTTCCTTGAGGCGCTCCTTGTGCTTGACGCCGAAATGCTGCTCCTCGTCGACAACGACGAGGCCGAGATCCTTGAAGTTCACCCCTTTGCCGAGCACCGCATGGGTGCCGACGATGATATCGAACTCTCCCGAGGCGGCGCCAAGCTTGGCGGAATTGAGACCGGCGGCGCCCACCATCCGCGACATGTGCGCGATCTTGACTGGCAAGCGCGCGAAGCGCGCGACGAAATTCTCGTAATGCTGCCGCGCGAGAAGCGTCGTCGGCACGATCACGGCCACTTGCTTGCCTTCGATCGAAGCAGTAAAAGCCGCGCGCAAGGCAACCTCGGTCTTGCCGAAACCGACGTCACCGCAGACGAGGCGGTCCATCGGCCGGCCGAAAGCCATGTCGTCCAAAACCGCGTCGATCGCGGCCCGCTGGTCATCGGTTTCCTCATAAGGAAAGCCCGCGCAAAATTCGGCATAAAGATTTTCCGGCGGAACGAGCTTCGGAGCCGCCTTGGTCTGCCGCGCGGCGGCGATCTTGATTAGTCCCGCCGCCATATCGAGAACGCGCTTGCGCATGCGCGCCTTGCGCTTTTGCCATCCAACGCCACCCAATCTGTCGAGCTCGACTTCTGTCTCTTCCGAGCCATAGCGCGACAAAAGCTCGAGATTTTCGACGGGCAGAAAAAGCTTGGCGCCCTCAGCATAATGCAGCTCGAGGCAATCGCGCGGCGCGCCGGCGGCTTCGATCGCCTTCAGGCCGGCGAAACGCGCGATCCCATGATCGACATGGACGACAATGTCGCCCGCCGTAAGCGCACCAGCTTCGGTCAGAAAATGCTGCCCGCGGCGCGGCTTGCGGCGGCCCCCGAGCAGCCGGTCGCCCAAGATATCCTGTTCGCCGATAAGCGCGAGACCGGCCGCCTCAAAACCTTGCTCGATGCCAATGACCGCCAGGGCCAATGTGGCTGGCGAAAGCGCGAGGGCTTGCGCCAGCGAGGACACCAGCGCCGTGCCCGCAAAGCCGTGGTCGGCCAGGACATGGGCGAGGCGCTCCCGCGAGCCGTCGGACCAGGCCGCGAGAACAACCCGCTTGCCGTCCGCTTGCAGCGCACGAGCATGGCCGATGGCGGCGCTGAAGACATTGGCGTTTGGATCGGCGCGCTCGGCGGCGAACGTGCGGCCTGGTCGCGAGCCGCAATCAACGACAAGACCCTTGCCGCTATCTGTCTGCGCAAAAGGCACCACGGAAATAAGACTTGCCTTGCGGATGCGCTCGCGCCACTCGGGCTGCGCGAGATAGAGGGCGTTGGGCGGCAACGGCTTATAGGTCGAATGATTAGGATCGGAGTCATGCGCGGCTCCGCGCGCGCCAAAGTAGTCCTCGATTTGCGCGAACCGCTCGCTCGCCGCCGCTTCGGCGAGAGGATCGAACATTAAGGGAGCGCCGGCGCAATAATCGAACAAAGTGTCGAGCTTTTCGTAAAACAGCGGCAGCCAATGTTCGAGACCTTGATGGCGGCGTCCTTCGCTGACGGATTTGTAGAGCGCATCGCCGCGCGTCTGCGCGCCGAAATGCGCGACATAGGCCTGGCGGAACCTTCGCATCGATTCGCTCGTGAGCTGCACTTCGCTCATCGGCACGAGATCGAGGTCGCGCAACTGACCGGTCGTGCGTTGCGTCTCGGGATCGAAGGCGCGGATCGATTCGAGCGCATCGCCGAAAAAATCGAGGCGCAACGGTTGCGGCGTTCCGGGCGCGAAAAGATCGAGGATGCCGCCGCGCACGGCATATTCGCCAGTGTCGCGCACGCTTGATGCCTTCGCAAAGCCATTGGTTTCGAGCCATTGGACAAGCGCGTCGCGATCGACCAAATTGCCCGGCGCGGCGGAAAACGTGTCGGCCGCTATTTTGCTAAGAGGCGCCACCCGTTGGACCAGGGCGTTCGCCGTGGTCGACACGATGCGCGGACGCTCCAATGCGGAGCGCGAACGGGCAAGCCGCGAGAGAACCACGATCCGCCGCGCCGAAATCGCGGCGTCGGGAGATGCCCGGTCATAGGGCTGGCTATCCCAGGGGGGAAAATCGAGGAGCTCGATGTCCGGCGCGGCGAATGCGAGCGCCTCGCCGAAGGCGCGGGCACGCCGGCCATCGCGCGCGACATGGACGAGCGCGACAGCCCGACTTTCCGCGTCCTTGGCAAGCGCGCGGGTGAGATCCGCGGCACGGAAAGCGTCGAAGCCGTCGGCCACGGAGGAGAGCGTGAGCGAGCCGCCCTTGGCGAGTTCGGCGGCCACACGTTTGAGATCAGTCACGATGCAAGGTCAATTGGCAAGCTGTTCGCGCAGCGCCGGGCCAGCAACCGGAACGCAAGCGAGATTTATGGATGGATTGGACCGTCAGGGCTATGGAAGGCACGGATTTTCCGTAAAACCCGAGTATCGTAGAAGCTCGGTATTTCCGTTTCGCCGGTAATCCAGCCGAAGACGTCGCGGTCCTGTGCTTCCAGCAAGAATTCATAATCGTCGAGTTCGCTACTGCCAAGGCCGACGATTTCGGCGTCCGCGAAACGGCCAAGAACAAGATCCATTTCGCGCATTCCCCGACGCCAGGAACGAAAAAGAATACGGCGTAGCCGGGCATCCAGGCTCAAATCAGATGCCAGCAGGCTGGGCATGTTGCGCTCCAACGCATCGCTTTGCATTACGAAGCATCAGGACGAGACACTTCATTGTTGCGGTATCATTATAGCCGGCGGCCAAGGAAATGCCAGCCGGCGCGGCCATCGCTCCGAAATCTAGACCCTCGCGTAGATAGTTTTTACCGCGGCGGGGGATTTTTCCGCTTTGAGCCAAAAACCTAACCTTTCCGCAGATTCCGTATTATGGTATTTTATGTCTCATTGTCTTCCATAAAGCTCAGCCAGAATTGCCAGGCCGAATTACGGGCCGACGTCCGCAAAGCAAACGGAATACCGTGAACAAAGATGGGTTAATTGGAACAGGCCCTGTTATTATTCGGAAACGGCATGATGAGAGATGACCACACACGTGCGGACAGCGGGGAAGCTGCATTGTCCCTGGCCTGCGGCTCGCGCCATTTTCGGGCCTACGTCGGGCCGCCCGGCCAATTCGATTTTATGGGCGCCACACAGTTCCGCCTGCTGACGACTCTGGGTTTGCGCGAACATCACTCAGTGCTCGACTTCGGCTGCGGATCGCTTCGCGCTGGCCGTCTTCTCATTCCATATCTCTTGCCCGGGCGCTACTACGGGCTGGAACCCAACCGCTGGCTTATTGAAGATGGAATTAGCGGGAATTTAGGCGCGGAGCTGATCGAACTGAAGCGTCCCATTTTTCTGCACAGCTCTGATTTCTCCGCGGCTCATTTCGGGGTTCAGTTTGACTTTATCTTGGCTCAGTCGATTTTTTCCCACGCTGGGCCAGATATTGTTTCCATTGCTCTTTCCAGCTTCAAAAGTTGTCTCAAGAGGGACGGCCTCGCGCTCGCTACGTTCATCCAGCCGGCGCAGCTCGGATCTGCAGAAGAATCCAATGCGCCGGGATGGCTGTATCCGGGCTGTCTTTCGTACAATGTCGAAACCGTTATCATGCTGATCAACAACGCCGGATTGTCAGGCAGGCCAATTCCCTGGTTTCATCCGCGCCAGACCTGGTTCGTAATTGCCCATTCGCCTGACGGACTTCCACCGGCCGCCGACGACATTCATCTTTCCGGCGTGGTACTCCGCGCCAATATTCAGCCTTAAATCGTTCTAAGGTCCTTCGATCTCGCGACACCTGGCCAGCCGAGCCAATCCCCTCGACCGGCCAGGCGTCATCGCGACAAAGGCCTGCATCGATCCGCACTCGTGTGTTGATCAGCATTCTTCACGAGCGAGACGGTCCAGTACTCCTTCATAGCCAAGTTTTCCCTGGCCGCCGCCCCTTGAAACGTGCGACCCTAATTCGGGAGCCGCGCACGGCGTTACTGCAGCGGCAATGTTTGCGTCGGCGCTCCGGCATTCCGAAGCAGGTTGTTTCCATACGAGATGGCGGAGCCGCCGTTGGTTTCAATGATGCTGGAAGGACTTCCGGTAAGGGTCGATCCGCTCAAAACCACAGTGCTGGCGCCATCGACCTGCACCGCGGCAGTCGTATTGTTGTCGACAACGCTGTGCTCGACGAACGCCGTGTTGGCCACGCCCCCGGCGCCATGCAGGTTTACTCCACCCCGGTTGCCGGTGATCAGGGAATCCTCGATAAAAGCGCGAGCATTGGCGCTTCCGACAACGTTGACGCCGTTTCCCGTAAAGTTCCTGATCGAACATTTGCGAACGACGAGTTTTCCGCCGCCGATCATCTTGACCCCGTCGAGACCTGTCCCCAACCCTTCGATATCGAGACCTTCAAGGAGGACCTTGTCGGACGCCGCGGCGGAGACGACAATCCCATTGGTTCCGGAAACCAGGACGCCGGCCTCGAACTGCGAGAGGATTTGGATCGACTTTGTAATGGTCACGGCACCGAAACCACCGGGGTCGAGGACATTGATTTCCCCGCCGGCCGCAGTCTTCGAGATCGCGCCTGCGAACGTCTTGCAAGGCGCTGTGCGGCTGCAGGGATTGGCATCGTCACCGACCCCTGACACCCAGGTCCTCGTTGCTTGGGCTTTCGCCGGCACGGAAAATAGAGTGGCTATGATCATCGCTGTGATCATGGCGAGCGGAACAGCAAAAACTTTCATGAAAAACCGCCTCCAGAAATTTACCACTTCGAAAGTTTGGCATACCCGTTAGTGAGTTACAATAGGCTGATAGCCAAGCCGAATCTTGCGCGGACTATCGCCACGAAAAAGTTCTCGGCACCCATGCGCCCATCCATCCTGAATCCTCTCTTCGCGGTAGTCGGGCGGGCCATAGGTTTTGGTACGATCCGCTACAATTGCGATTGCGTTAAATCCTGACCGGGCGCATGGCGGCCGCCCATATCCCGCCGCCTCAAATGATTCGATCATGAACGTACTTCTCCTCGGCTCCGGCGGGCGCGAGCATGCCATCGCTATCGCGCTCGCGAAGAGCCCGTTGCTGGAAACGCTATTCGTCGCGCCAGGCAATCCCGGGATGGCCAGCATAGCGCACATCGTCGCGCTCGCACCAAACGACCATCCGGCGGTCGCCGCCTTTTGCAAGGCGAACCGGATCGATCTCGTCGTAGCCGGCCCGGAGGCGCCGCTTGTCGCTGGCATCGCCGATGATCTCACCGCGGAAGGGATCAAGGCCCTCGGCCCAAGCAAGGCGGCCGCCCGGCTCGAAGGCTCCAAAAGTTTTGCCAAGGATTTTTGCGCCCGCTTCAAAATCCCAACCGCCGCCTACGCGCACTTTGCCGGCGCCGGCTCCGCGAAGGCTTATGTGCGCAGCAAAGGCGCGCCGATTGTTATCAAGGCCGACGGGCTCGCGGCGGGCAAGGGCGTCACCGTGGCGGCGAGCATCGAGGAGGCGGAAGCCGCCATCGACCGGATGTTTTCGGGCGAGTTTGGCGAGGCGGGGCAAACTATCCTCGTCGAGGATTTTCTCGACGGCGAGGAGGTTTCGTTTTTCGCGCTTTGCGATGGCGCGCGGGCAATGGAGTTCGCATCCGCCCAAGACCATAAGCGCGTGGGCGAAGGCGAGCGCGGCCCAAACACCGGGGGCATGGGCGCCTATTCGCCGGCGCCCATCATGGATTCGCGGACGCGCGAACGCGTCATGCGGACCATCGTCGCGCCCACGCTTAACGGAATGGCGGCAATGGGCGCGCCCTTTAAGGGCGTTCTTTTCGCCGGTCTGATGATTTGCGCGGATGGGCCAAGGCTCATCGAATACAATGTGCGTTTCGGCGATCCCGAAACCCAAGCCATGCTGCCGCGTCTCGACGAGGATCTGCTTGCTTTGCTCGTCGCCTGCGTCGAGGAACGGCTGCCGGAGCGTCCGGCGCGGCTCTCGGCAAAAACCGCGCTTAGCGTCGTGCTCGCCGCCAAGGGCTATCCCGGCGCGCCGGTCCGGGGCAGCGAAATCCGTGGCATCGAGCGTGCCGGGGCAATGCCGTTCGTTGCGATCACCCATGCGGGGACGAAGCGCGAAGGGCAAAAGCTTCTCGCCGACGGCGGCCGCGTCCTCAATGTCACCGGCCTTGGCGCCGATGTGGCGGAGGCGTGGGCGCGAGCCTACGCGGCGATCGATGTCATCGATTGGCCGGGCGGGTTTTACCGCCGCGACATTGGCTGGCGGGCTTTTGCGCGCGATCCGATCAAATGAACCGGACCACGCCTGGTAGCGCGCATTTTAGTGATCAACGTCGGCCTTGACCGAGGAGGTGCCGCTGTCGCCGCCGATGGTCAGGCTCACCGGCACCGGGTTCTTGATCCCGGTCAAGTTGGCGCCCTTCGCCTCCGCGTCGAACGCGTATCGCAAGCTGCCCGTCTGTTTGATCAGCGCCTCCAGCCGCACGCGGTCGATGACCCCGTGGAAGGTGAAAAACCCATCCTCGTCCCCGTCCCCGTGCCTTTTGAAGGAGCCGGGCGGGATGGTGATGGAGAAGGTGCCGATTTGGAGCGTGACCGGCTCGATGACGGGATGGATCGCGGGCGCGGTGCTGCTCAAGGTGAAGCTGGACTGAAGTTTAAAGCGATCCTCCTTCGGTTTGCGGTCCAAGTCGATCTCGAGCTTGGCGCTGAAAGCGAGGAAGGAGACGCCCACCGGCGGCGGCATGATGCCCACGCCAAGGGGAGTATTCCCCGCCGCGACCGTGGCCGACACCGTGTTGCTGGCGGTGTCGATCACTGAAACAGTGCCGGAGCCAAGATTTGTGACATAGGCCTGTTTCCCGTCCGGGGTGACGGCGACCCCATTGGGGAAACCCCCCACCCTGACTGTGGCCACCACCGTGTTGCTGGCCGTGTCGATCACCGAAACAGTGCCGGAGCCCCCGATGGCGATGATCGTGCCATAGACGTGTTTCCCGTCCGGGGTGATGGCGAGCGCAGTGGAGACCCCCCCACCGCGACCGTGGTCATCACCGTGTTACTGGCCGTGTCGATCACTGAAACGTTGCCCGGATTGAAAACGTTGCCATTATTCGCGACATAGGCGTGTTTCCCGTCCGGGGTGACGGCGACCCCATCGGGGCTAAACCCCACCCCAACGGTCGCCACCACCATGTTGGTGGCCGTTTCGATCACCGAAACGGTGTTGGAGCCCTGATTCGTGACATACGCGTGTTTCCCGTCCGGGGTGACGGCGACCCCAAAGGGGTTAGTCCCCACACCGACGACCGTGGCCACCACCATGTTGGTGGCCGTGTCGATCACGGAGACGCCTTGGGAGTTAACATTCGCGACATAGGCGTGTTTCCCGTCCGGGGTGACGGCGACCCCAACGGGGCCAAACCCTACCGGGACCGTCGCCACCACCGTGTTGGTGGCCGTGTCGATCACCGATACGGTGTTGGAGTTCCCATTCGCGACATAGGCGTGTTTGCCGTCCGGGGTGACGGCAACCCCTTCGGGCAACGCTCCCACCGTGACCGTGGCCACCACGAACGGGGGGTTCGTGGCCGTGTCGATCACCGAAACAGTGCCACCCTCCTCATTCCCGACATAGGCGAAGGGCGCCGCCTCCGCCGGTTGGGCCACCAAGCCTAGCCCCATCGCCAGCGCGATGGCGAAGAGGGCCATAAAACCTCGCGCCCATGAACCGCGGCTTCCATTGCCGTTATTGCTACGCATAAAATATATCCACCCGTTATGAGCCGCATGGTTAACGGCTGCCGTTTCAATTAATTTGATAATACATCAAAGGCGAGACTTGTGAAACAGACACTCACGCGACGTAGCTGTCCGGCATTTCCATCGGCCTGCCATAATAGTTTTGATAGCGGTCTTCCAAGTCGTTGAGCGGCAAAATCGTGAAGACGTCGGTCGTGCCGAACTGCGCCTCGATCACCGCGCCCTCGCCAAATTTCGCCCCGGCGCGCAGGTAGCACGCCCGCCGTCGCAAGGGCCTCGTCTTATTGCCGCAAATCATGTTTCGTGGCTCGACATACTTGCGCCTTGCAGCGTCAAGCCGGCTGCTTCCTCACTGCCGGCATAAGCCGCCGGTGTGGTGTCGTGCTGGCAATTGACTTAGACCGGGCCGGCAATCTTAAACCTGCTCCAGGGCTTCACGGCGATTGCCTCATTTCAGTGCCACCGGCGCTGGGTCCCAGCTGTGCCCTGCGCAGCGCTTACGCCTGCCTTCTAATTTGAACGTCGAGCTCGAACCATTTTCGCCGCTTTCCGTTAAGCGATGGCACATCGAACCGGTGCGCGATTGGCGAAGGGAGAATTCAATGAAGTTCGTTGCAGCAGTTACGGCGGCCGCCCTAGTCATAGTTCCTATGGTCAGCTTTGCGCAAGGCGCAGGAGGCGCGGGCTCTGGCGCAGGAGGCTCGGGCGCGGGCGGCGCGGGCGGGGACATGTCAGGCACTGGCATGTCGGGTACTGGCAAGGGGACCGTTCAACCCTCGCAAAGGTCTGGTAATCCAAGGCAGGACCAAGAGTCTGGTAATCCGAGTGGAGGAATCAATAACAATCCAATGTCCGGCACTGGTCAAGGAGGGGGTAAATAACGAGGGGCGGCACAGCGTCGAGGGCAGGCTCCGGCGCGCCGCGGCGTAAAGCGATGGTGCCGCTAATGCAAAGCAGTGCGCGGCTGTGACTGCGGCGCGTGTTTCAGATCGTCACAGGGGGGAGGGCCGCGCAGCCTTGACCCGCAGACGAAGGCGCGGGGCGGCACTTCGCGCGGCGCGGCGAGCGGCCTCGAGACGGTTTGCCCGCAACTTCCTCGCCAAATTCATCGCAACTTAAGTCTTTCACCCGATTCCTGGCCGGCGGGCCAGCCAGAGGTGGATTGCCGGCAAGAGCTGCGCGGCCAGTGGCTCCGGCGCGTTCCTCATCGCGGTGCGCGGGCGCTATCCGCCAATGGGAAAGGCCAAGAGGGCGCGCTGCGCTAATACCGGATCGGAGGTGCCGAGGATTTGTCCCGCAGTTTTCGCGCCGACGTGAAGACCATTCTCCTCTATTCCCGCCGCCGGCCGGCGCGATCGCTGAGCGCTAGCCGCTTCGGTTGCAGCCGCGAATTTGCGCCGCCTTCAGGCAGAAAATCCACTTGTCGTGCTGTTCAAAATTGCCAAGCCAGCTCTCTTTGAAGCAAATATACGTCCCTTAACAGGGGTTAACCTAAGTTTGGAGCACTGAGTCGCCGCTACCGCCGCTGGACAGTCGGAGCGCCGCTCCTCTATAAGCCCCGGGACCTCGCTAAATCCCGGCGGCGCCCAGGTAGCTCAGTTGGTAGAGCATGCGACTGAAAATCGCAGTGTCGGTGGTTCGATTCCGCCCCTGGGCACCAAGCAAATCAAATACTTACCTGTTTGCATTTTGACCGTGTAGACACTTTTCTAGTCCGGTGTAGACACTTTTGGGCGCGTTTTGTTTCCATCCAGGTTCAAATTGACGACGAATTCCCTTGGCTTTTTGGGAGAGTTTCGCGCCGCTCGAATAGTGCCGCGGAATGGCGTTGCCGAGGATATCCGCGATCATCCCGTCATCGGCGCCAGCCTCTTTCAGGCGCGTTCCCAAGGTATGACGAAGGCCGTGGATCGTCAGGCCGGGACCGATCAGGCCCTGACTCCGAAGGCTGTTGCGGAACTTCGACCAGGATGAATTGAAGCCGGTCTCCGACCATGGCTGACCATATGAGTTCACGGCGATCTGCACCGCATCTCTCGCTGGAAGCGCCGTCATGGCGCCGGCCAGGAGGGGATGAATGGGCGCTGAAATTTCCTTTTCCCGTTTGGCTGTCTTCACCGTAATCACGCCGCCGGCGATCGCCGCCTTGGTCACGGTCAACACGTCGGCCTTGCGGAGCCCGGCACACATGGCGAGAGCTACGGGGACGCGGATATGAGGAGGCGCTTTCTCCAAAACGATTCGGCATTCTTCCTCCGTCCAGGGTCAATTCTGGACCAAGCCATCGCGGGGCTTCCGGATCTTTTTGATCCGCTCGGCCAGCGGATTGTCCTTGATGAAATCATAGTCCCGGCAAAACGGCAGCAGGATGCCCAGGAACGTGACGACATAGTTCGCCATCCATCGACCATGCCGGGGGAAAATCTTCTCGTCGCGAAGGCGTATGATCGTCGAGCAATTCAGCGCAATAAGAGGCATGTCGCGGAGCGGCTCCAGGATGGCGATGGCCCGCTCATAGGAGACCCGGCTTTTGGGTCTCAGGGCGGCCCAGGCGGGAGTCCGGTGATAGGCATCTATCGCGAGGCCCAATGTTCCTGGCCTGGCGGTCCTTATTTGCTGACTTCTCTCAACGGCGGCCAGCTCGTCGAAAAAAGCCGGCGATCCGAATTCAGCGCGGATCGGCGTTCCGGACTTGCGATGGTAGCAATACCATATGCCTGTCCTGGGGTGTCGCCAGCGCCTAATTCCTTTTACCCGAACGAGCGTTCCCATCGGGGGCGTCCATCTTTTCGAGCCAGTCCACGTTTCCAGAGGACGCGCTGCGCGTCCCGAGCCTGTCTATCCATTCGTCCAGGTCGCGGATATCGTAGCGCTCAAGCCTCTTCCCCTGCCCCATCGCCAATGGCCGTACCGGACAACGCGCCGTGAAAACGGCGAGGCTTATACCACAATAGGCCGCTGCCTGGGAGCGATCCAGCAAGCGAGGCTCTATGGCGCGAACGCGAGCCATCGAGTTATTCCCCCTGCGGCCGGCGCGCGGTTTCAGACTTTCTTTCGGAGCCTTGTGCCCGGTTCATATTCGCTGCTTCGCGTCGGCAAACGGCGTCAAGTGCCGTCATGCTCAACGTAGTGGCGCAGCAGCCGGAATTCCTGGTCAGGATCTGGTCAAAGTTGCCCCTGCCGTTCCCCGTCCATCTGTTTTTGTTCTTTGCCGGTCATTTATAGCGGCTGTCCTTGTGGCAAGCGTGAAGCTCCTCCTCTGACGTTGCGGCCCTGAAGGGTGCGGTTTGGCCCGCCGCTGTTCCAACGCCCGTGAACAACACCATGGACGAAAGGAACGACAATGACGAACCGGACCAGACACAGAACCGAAGCCGAACTGAAGGCGCTCTTCGAGCAAGCCGTCCGCGCGATTGGCTTCTACGAAGCGCAGCGCAAGGAAGCGCTGATGGCCCTCGAAAGCCTGAGACGCGCGCTTAACGCCCGCAGGCCGAAGCCGCCGACGCCGTAGCGTTCCCGATCTACGCCAGCGAGGACGTTGTGCATACGAGATCGGCGGGTCGCAATGATCGGTGAGCGCAAGGCGGACGACAGGTGGACCTCCTCCTAACTGAGGCAGTTGCCAGTGCGCTCGGTCGGTCAGGCCAGATTGTAAGCGTCTGGTCTTGGCCGCCTACTAAAGGATCAAAAAATATCGGACAGTGTCATTCGTGGCCACCAATGTAGTGTCCACTTATTTTTAAGTGGACACTTATTGATGCCTGGCAACGCTATTCCCGACCTGTCCAAAAAAAGGAGCCCGGAAAGGCCGGGCCGGCCAGGGGGGCGGCCGCGGCGGCGTTACACACTCAGTTTCATACTCCAGGTCGTGAACGAAACCTTTGCGCCGGGCGCATCGGTGACAGAGGTGGCGCTGCGGCACAACATGAACACGAATGTCATTTTCCGTTGGCGCAAGCAGTTTCGAGAGGGTTTGTTTAGCGCCGGGCCAGCCGCCCGGGAAGAGCCTCCGCCGCAGTTTATCCCGGTCCATGTGGTCCCGGATGCTCAGGCAACACTGCCCGCGCCGCAGGCGCTCAGCCAGGCGGTCGTGCCTGCGCAGAAGCCGGCATCCTGCGGGAATGGCGGCATGATGGAGCTGACCTTGCCGGGGGGCTTCGCGCTGCACGTCGATGCCGGCATCGACGATGCCACATTGCGCCGGGTGCTGAAGGCGCTGAGGGATATGTCATGATGCACTTGCCGCCGGGCACGCGGGTTTATCTTGCGTGCCGTCCGACGGATATGCGCAAGGGCTTTGACGGTCTCGCCGCGCAGGTCAGCACCGTCCTGCACGCCGATCCTTTTTCGGGCCATATGTTTGTGTTCCGCGGAAAGCGCGGCGATTACGTCGAAGATTCTGTACTGGGACGGCACCGGCCTGTGCCTGTTCGCGAAGCGCCTTGAGAAATCGCGATTTGTCTGGCCGCCGATGGTCGACGGGAGCTTCCATATGAGCACCGCCCAACTTGCGCTGTTGATCGAAGGCATGGACTGGCGGCGCACGGTTCCGATGGACCTTCCGCACGCTCCGGCGTTTGCGTAGAGAGAGCGAAGAAACGCCGTAAAATCATGCAAAAACAAGCAAAAACAATGGAGGTATTCCATGCCAAATGATAGACTAAATCATGTCATTGTCGCACTCGATACTTCCTTCCGATCCTGATGAATTACGCGTGTTCGCCGCTACATTGCAGGCCGAGCTTTACGCGAAGACGCTTCATATAGAAAAACTGAAATCGCAACTGGCCGCGCTGCGGCGCGCTCGCTTCGGGCGCTCGTCGGAAAAGCTCGACCGCGAGATCGAGCAACTGGAGTTGCTGCTCGGCGACATGGAGGAGAGCGACGCTGCGCGGCAGACGCGTTCACCAACTTCCGACGACGAGGCTGCGACCACGCCGCCGTCGCCGAAGAAGCCGTCCCAGCGCGCGCCTTTGCCCGATCATCTGCCGCTTGAGACCGTCGTGCACGAAGCGCCCTGCGTCTGCCCGGCCTGCGGCGAGACAAAATTCGGACGGATCGGCGCCGACGAGCGCATGGTGCTGGAATACGTGCCCTCGCACTTCAAGCGTGTGCTGCATGTGCGCCCGAAGATGAGCTGCCGCGCCTGCGAGACCATCGTGCAAGCGCCGATGCCGACGCTGCCGATCGAGAAGGGACGCCCCGGTCCGGCGCTCCTCGCCCACGTCCTCGTCTCCAAATATTGCGATCACCTGCCGCTGCATCGCCAGTCCGACATTTACGCGCGCAGCGGAGTGGAGATCGACCGCTCCGTCATGGCGGGCTGGGTCGGCCATATGGCGGCGCTCATGGAGCCGCTGGCCGAGCGGATCGCGCGCCACGTGCGCGCCGGAGTCACCCTCCATGCCGACGATACGCCGGTTCCGGTGCTCGATCCGGGGCGAGGCCGCACGAAGACAGGCCGACTATGGACGGCGGTGAGGGACGAGAGGCCCTACGGATCGACCGCGCCGCCGGCGGCCTTCTATCTCTACTCGCCCGACCGCAAGGCCGAGCACGCCCACGCCTTGCTCAAAGGCTGTCGCGGCCATCTGCACGCCGACGCCTATGCGGGCTTCGCCAGGCTTTACGAAGCCGATCCGCAGACCGGCGCGCCAGCCCCGCTGACCGAGGTCGCCTGTTGGGCGCATGCGCGGCGCAAAATCTACGAAGTTCATGCGCAGACAGCCTCGCCGGCGGCACAGCTTTTACTGACCAGGATCGCGGAACTGTTCGCGCTTGAAGCCGACATCCGCGGCCGAACGCCGGAACAGCGCCTTGCGGTCCGCGCTGAACGGTCGGCGCCGCTGCTGGCGCAGATCAAACGGAGTTTGAATCCACGCTTGCGCAGGTCAGCGGCAAGAGCGCTCTGGCAATGGCGCTGCGCTACGCGCTCTCAAGATGGGACGCGCTTTGCCGGTACACGACCGATGGAAGGCTCGATATCTGCAACAATGCGGCGGAACGGGCGATCCGGCCTCTGGCCATCGGGCGCAAGAACTGGCTGTTCGCCGGTTCCGATGCCGGCGGGGAGCGCGCCGCCACGATCTACACCCTGGTCGAAACCGCGAGGATGAACGGCATCGATCCGGAAGCTTATCTTCGGGCCGTCATCGCCTGCATCGCGGATCACCCGATGAAGCGCATCGACGAACTTCTCCCCTGGAACATCTCTTTATCAGACCACCCCGCGGTCTTCGCCGGACGCTTACGCCAGATTGACGCTATTCGTAAGCGCTCTTCGGTTGGCGCGCATGCGTGTGCCGCTGGATCAGGTCAACAAGATTGTGATCCTCATTGGAGATCAAAACGCTACATCTGGCAGGAACCCGCCAAAGGCGGCAAGGGCTGCATCCTGAGGGTAATGGGTCAACTGCACTTCATCCGAACTGCGACGCGACTAAATCCAACGAGATCTCCGACATCAGGGGTCGACCGCCCGTGGCCACCGCGCCTTCGCCCGGCCCATCCTAAGCACATCGACCAACTTCGTCTCCCCCCGCAACGTCCCGGAGAGCAGGCTAGGCTTCGGATCGGTGATCGGTTTCTTGAACGGCGCGACGAGCTGATAGTCCGGCGTCGCAAGCCAAGTCCGACCTCCGGCATCAGCGTCGGGAAGAATGCGATAGTGACCTTGCTCGGGTGGCTTGGTGTCCGCGGGCGTATCGAGCACGCGCTTGAACGCGTCGACATTCCATTTCTGAACAACGCCAGAGAGCGCCTCCGCGCGGAACCGCGCCCAAAGCGCTGCGGTGTCGGGGGTCGGCCAATCGCCCTGATCGGTGAAGGCCGCAACCTCGTTGCTCTCTAGCCAGGTCCGCATCTCACTAGGTGTCGTGAAGACTGGAGCGCTCTGTATAGCCGCCATCGCAGCTCGCCTAGATGGGAGCCCCGCGCGAATAAGCATCGACATCATGAACTGAGGCACGCCTGTTTCGAGCGCGGCAGCGCCGCCGCCCGCAATTATGTCCGGCGACCATCCAAGGCTGACGCGTCGCGTCCGGATCGCCTCCAGCGCCCACACCATTCGATACATGAAAGCATCTTCGACCACCTTCATGTTCTGTGGCCCGATCTCCGAGACTTGAGTGCCGGAAATCCACTGCCGAAGGATCACCTTCCAATTCGTCGGAAGGGCATTCCTCTTGTCGGGGATGAACGGCCACATCACGAGAAGCCGTTCGGCCAGCCCCGCCAAGGCATCCGCCAACTGGTCGACGTCACCGGGCAGCGCGGCCAAGTCGGCGCGGTCGATGAGGTCTCCAAGCTCCGCCGCCATCCTATCGATCTTCATTCCCGCTTCAAGACCAACGCCCATAGCGAAGTGGCCCCGTCGAACCTGCGCCGTAGTAGACGACCAGATCAGGTTGGCTCGTGTCTCCAGGACCCGCCGGTGATCTGCCTCCGTGCCTTCTCCCTCACGCACTATCTGGCGCGCCCAGAGCGATCCCTTCAGCGCTTCGTCGAGCAGTCTCGGAAGGTCCGCCTGATCCGCATCAAGGGCTTCGACCAAACCGAACACCGTGGCGTCGAGGCGCTCCACGAGTTGCGATAGCGGCTCCTCATCGATCGTTTCCCCTTCATCACCGCCGTCGCCGTCTTCGTCATCCTCGTCATCCGCCTCCTCATCAAGGCCGGCGGGGGCGACAAGTGCCTCCGCAGCGGCTTTCTCGACCTCGGATTTCCAGGCGTCCCGGGAGTTTGCGAGATATTCCCAGGCATCCTCCCGGTCGAGTACCCCTTCGCGGCTCAGCCGATCGATGATTTCCGCGACAATCTGGATCAGACCGCTCTTCAACGTCCGCGCTTTCGACGATCTGACTAGGGCTCGCCATTCACCGCGACGACGAGCAGTCTTGTCGAACATGACGTGGACGATCAGGCCTTCTACGTCGACAAACGCTCGCCCCGCACGCCCCGCAACGTTCGCGAGTTCCTCGCCTGTAATCAGGTTGCCGGCGCGATAAAGCGCGGGAACAAGCAATACCGCGGCATTCAGATTAAGTCCCTGAGATAGGGTCGGCGACGCGACGATGACCTTGAGCACGCCGTGTGAAAGCAGTATTTCCAATTCACGTAGGAATGGGCTGGGAAGGCGGCCATGGTGAATTGCAACGCCGGCCTTCAAGCAGGCCACGGCTGGGTGATCCTCGCCCAGCCACTCCTTGCCCACTTCCAACGCCCGCGCGATCGGCGCCTGATCATCGAGCAGCGACTCCGATACCCGCGCTTGCAGAGGTCGCAGACTCCCTTGCCGTAACCCTCGACCCAGTTCGCTTGGGTGCAGAAAATCAAGGTCCGCTTGTCCTGCGCCGCGAATTCCCACGCCGCAAAGAGCGCCAAGTGCCCTGCCTTGCGCGGATACGGCTTCTTCTCGCGACCGAGCGGAACCTTCTCAGTGACGAAGCCGTCGATGAAGGGCACGCTCGCGTTCAAATCGAGCGTCAGGCGCGCTTCATGCCCGTCCCACGCCAGCATGCCGTACCGCTGACGCGTTGGCCGCCAGTCCGTTCGTACCGCGTCGCCTGGTTGATCGCTACGAATCCAGGCGGTCAGGTCATTGAGTTCGTCGCCACTCGGCAATATCGCTGACAGGCATACGATCCGTCTCTCCGCAGCGTCTTTCCGCCGTAACAAGCGCTGTACCAGCGTCTCGAAACGAATCTCGCGCTCGCTCGGCCCGATCATGTGACCTTCGTCCAGGACAATCAGCCCGACATCGTGGATAAGGCTGGGATCGCTGCGCAACGCGAAGTCCAGCTTCTCCGGCGTTGCGATTATTATCTCGCGGGAGCGAAGCGCATCTTCATCGCCCCTTGAGAGGCCGCTAGCGCCGTACAGCGACGACACGCTGAAGCCCAGCGGCGCGAAGGTCTTCCTAAACGATCGCTCAGTTTGAGCGGAAAGTGCCCGCAGCGGCGTCACGATAAGGACCCGCCTTTCCGTCGAAAGCGTCATCAGCGCCGCGATCTCAGCGACGCGCGTCTTGCCGGAACTGGTCGGGAGCGCAACCACCAAGTCATCGGTCAAATCGGTGGAACGTCGCGCTGCCTCCCGCTGCGACGGCCACAATTCGACCTCTGCATTTTTGCGCGCATAGAGCGAGCCAATAAAAAGTCGACGAAGTTCCGCATATTTCTCGACGCCGCCTTCAGGCGAATCGACGGGAAGATTGCCATGCAGAGAATGCGCCCAAAGATCGTCGATCAGATGGCGGCAGATGCTCGATATCCACCAAAGCGGTACATTTTCGGCGTTGTCGGCCAGCCTTACAGCCGTGACCAACAGATCGCGAGCGGCCTCGATCGCCGCGTCTTCGCCGGTCTGCAAGGCGAAGTCGAAGAACGCCAGGGCGCGGCAGATCGTGGCGTTGAGGACAACAGCCACCGCTTCATCGATATCGGCGCCTTCCTGCTGCAAGCCCTCGGCGACCTGCCCATCTCCATTTTCGTCCGCCGACAGCCAGTCGCGGACAAAGGTGCGGAGACGATCAAGATCCCGAACGACTAAAAGCATGATCGCGACCTCTCCGGGCGCGAAGTTCAGGTCTACCGGCACCTCGCTGAAAAGCGAGTACGCCACCGCCGAGAACCCGGCCAGGTGATAGGCTGCAGCGGCGATTGTTCTGCGGAACCCACGATCCGCCGCCTCAGGATCGCCATTGCGTACCAACGCCTCAAAGGCCTTGGCGGCCTGTTCGAACGCCTTGTTCGTCAGGTCGGACGTGCCCTCGCGGCTCCGCAGCGCAATTGCCGCGCGGAGCACCGCGAATCCATGCTCGGCCAAATCCGTCTCGATCGTAGCACCTAGCGGAGGCGCGCCGTTCGGAAGCACGCCCTCGCTGCGCATGAGCGACCACGCCGTCCCCCGCGGTAGGAGCTGCCGCCACACGCCGTCCTCAGTTGCAGTCGTCAGGAACGTCCGGAGTTCGTCAATCGTCTCCAAGATCTTCCGCCTCTTGGTACATCTCTTTGATGAAGTCCTGATGATCTTCGATGCGGAGATTTACAACATAGTGGTCCCGGTTCGTGCTGGCGGCCTCCAGGTCTTCCTTAAGTGCCGCCGGCGGCGTGTTCCCGGACATCGTGAACAGCATGTGGTCGATCCGGCCTGGCTTCAGCGTATCGAGGCCGACCTCGTCGCGTATTACCCGGCCGAGTTCGACATCGGCCTCGTCATCGCTATCCAACAGTCGGTTTGCGACAAACATCAGAGAATCCGGCGTGCACCGACCGTGGTCGCGGTTCAGCACCTTCCGAGCGTTAGTGATAGTGGTTTTTCCGAGCTTCTGATTGCTTTTCGCTTCCCCCTTGAGAAGCCAGAGCTTATCGTCACCCCCGAAGCCAGCGCCGATGAAATCGTCCCCACGCAGGGCCATGTTACGCCCGTCCTTGTAACGAAGGCGCCGGACAGGCACGCGGAGCTTGATCTCCTCCTCAACGAGCTCCGTCGCCAGTATTTCCCCAAGATCGCCCGAGCGCCCTTTTGGGGTTTGGGGAAGCTGGGACCTGAGGATTCTCGCCGCCTTTTTGTAGCCGAGCCGTTTGACGTCATCAGCTATGCGCTCAAGACGATCGTAATGTGACCGCATGGTCTCCGCGAGCGAATCGCGAATTTCGTGGCGCCCGTCGGCCTTCTCGACGAGGGTCCAATAGCGCTTTCGCTCAGTCGTCTCCTTCGTGGTATCGCACCACTTCTTGTACAGAACCACGCGGCGTAACCCCTCAACGCGCAAACTTGGATATTACAATAACAATTCGGCCTCAGGCTTCTCCATATGGCTGAAAGGGCGTTGAGCAACGCTCGGATGGCAATCAAAATTTGCCACAAACTCGCCACAGGCCGAAGCGGACCAAGACGGACAATCAAGGATTTCTGCGGGTTTCAGCGGACCGTTTTTTTGTGGCAAATTCCGCCGAATTCCCCGATTACTTTCTATAATTTTCAGCTAAGCCTTTGATTGAACAATGGTCGGAGTGACAGGATTTGAACCTGCGGCCCCTTGCACCCCATGCAAGAAAAGTCCTTTGTTTCTGCGGCTCTTATGCCTATCTTGCCACAGACTCGCCGCAACTTTTCTCAAGCATCCCGCTTAGCAACCCTACTGAGCCTATTTTATCCCGGTCGCTGTCTTCGAGCAAATGTCCATAGACGTTCAGCGTCGTCTCGATATTGGTGTGGCCCATCAAGGCCTGTATCTTTTTTAGGTTCGTTTTCTTTTCGATCAACATCGACGCAAAGAAGTGGCGCAGATCGTAGGGTCGGTACTTCGCCTGCTCGACATCCTCGCCATCCACGGTCACAGTTTCCACCAGACCGGCCTCCTCGCAGGCGATATTGAACCCGCGCCGCTGCCAGTTACGGCGGGACTGCCAACGCCCGTTCTCCGACGGGAAGATCAAATCATACTTGTTGTCGGCGGCATGGTTGTTTGCATAATGTCCGACCATATCGAGCGTATCGGGGCTCAGCTCTATGAACCGTCGCCCGGCCGGCGTCTTCGTGACTGAAATCTCGCTGCCGCCGCCTTCGACGGCACGATCGACATAGATGCCATTGTCGCGAAGAGCTGACCGGCTTGCCGCCAGATATTCCTGCGGCCTCATCCCGGAATCCACCGCAAGATAGAGCATCGGACGATAGCGTCGCCAGGTTCTCGCAGTCAGCTTGTTCTTCGAGTTGGCCAACCGGTCGGCAGCGGCCAGAAGCGCGATTATCTCTTGTTTCGTTGGTATGCTGACGGGCTCCTGATAACGCGAATTTGCCCGCACCGAGATTCCCACGGCCGGGTTGTGCGTGAGATGGCCCCGGATGGTCATTTCCTTCATGACCGAGTGAAACGATGACAACACTTTGCTGGCGACCGCACGGCTTACCTCGCCGTTTAGCAGCCAGGAGCGGAACCCCACTATGTCGGGCGCGGTAAGGTCAGCCAGCGGCTTCGGCCAGTCATAGGCTTTGATGAAACCGGCCCGGTACTCGTAGTTCTCGTAGGTATAATTCGTGACGGGCTCCCGGCCGTTAAGCCCCTCCTTCTCGCACACAGCAGCCACATATCCGTGGCCTCCGCGACGGTCCCGACGTCACCTGATCGCGCATGTTTTTTCCGTAACGATCCACTCTCCAGAAAAGCGCGCGCGTCCTTCAGCGTGTTGAAGGTGGCATAGGTGTAGCCGGATTTCGTCGCATTGGAGGGATAGCGGACCTGGTAAGTTGTTCCCTTCGCTCCGGTTCTTTTTCTTATGTCTGCCATAGTATATTCATAGCAAATATGTTGGGTAAACTGCAATCTTAGAAAGTTAAGTTATCATAGGAGCGCTCTGCTTCGACCTGTCTATTGAAATAGGCTCTCAGCAGCGCGTTCC
>CAWEGU010000014.1:0-59945 GCA_963808645.1 uncultured Alphaproteobacteria bacterium | reverse complement strand
CCAACCAGTCAGCCGGCTCGACGACATCGACGGCCGCGGCCACAACGACATCGACCACCTCGTCAGGGTCGCCGTCGACCGCCGGCACGCCGACGACTGCGTCCGCTTCGGGCGTGGCCTGCACCCAGCGCCATCTCGCGCCAAGCTGCAGGCGACACCAACCTCGGGCCAGTCGACGCTGTCGTCGACTCTTCGGCTGCTCGGGGACGTGGGCCTACGCCAACGTGACCATCGGCGCCGGTTCGGGTGTCTTGACGCGGTGTCGTCCTCCACGCACGGGGTTCGTCGTGGTCGGTGGCCAACCGGGCCAGCGCCTGCTCGAACCACCTGGTCCCGAGCGACATCGCCACGCAGGCGTGCACGACGAGCTGACCGCTGGGACGGAAGACCTTTGATCATAAGAGGAGGCGCCATGAGCGACGCACGGCCCGCTGAGGGCGTGGACCCGGTGACGGGGACCGCAGTCCCCCGGCCCCAACCGGGAGCCCGCCTTCTGGTCCCGGGTCGTAGCGAGGCGGCCGCCGCGAAAATGGACGACTTCGGCGGCGCACGGGCCAGCGGCCGAACGTCGTCGTCATCCTGATGGACGACGTCGGCTGGGGCGACTTCGGCTGCTACGGCGGCGGGATCGCGGTGGGTGCGCCGACCCCCAACGTCGACCGGCTGGCGCGCGACGGGCTGCTGTTCACGTCGTGCTACAGCGAGCCGTCGTGCACACCGACGCGCGCCTCGATCATGACCGGCCGCCTGCCGATGCGGCACGGCTTCTCGTCCCGCCCATGTACGGCATGCCCGGCGGGCTCGAGCGGCGAGGTCACGCTGCCCCAGCTGCTCTCCGACGCGGGCTACGTGACGCAGGCCGTCGGCAAGTGGCACATGGGCGAGAACCGAGGAGAGCCAGCCCCAGAACGTCGGATTCGACGACTTCTACGGTTCCTCTCCGTGTCGACATGTACACGGAGTGGCGGGACCCGTACTTCTTTCCGAGGTCGTCTACAGCGAGGCCCGGACCGACTGGGTGCAGAACATCCCCTTCAACAAGTGCTTGTGCACGCCACGCGCGGCGGCGCAGCTCGAAGAGGTCGAGGAGGTGACCATCCCGGTCCTCTCCCTGCTCGACGACAAGTGGTGCACCTACTCCGAGGCGTTCATCGAGCGCATGGCGGGACAGGCGGACCCCTGGTTCCTCTACCACTGCACCCGGGTGCGCACTTCGACAACTACCCGCACCCCGACTTCCTCGGTCGCTCACCGGCGCGACATCCCTACAAGGACGCCGTCGTCGAGCTCGACGACATCTGCGGCCGCCTCGTCGCGGCGCTGGAGCGCACCGGGCAGCTCGAGTCGACCATGGTGGTGATCTCGTCGGACAACGGCCCCGAGATGGAGACATGGCCCGACTCCGCTTTCACGCCGTTCCGGTGCGCCAAGGGTTCCACCTGGGAGGGCGGCGTACGGGTCCCGGCGGTGCTCTCGTGGCCCGGCATGATCGAGCCGGGTCGCGCCAGCGACGGCCTCGTCCACCTGCTCGACCTCTTCGCCACCTGCCTGACGATCGCCGGCGCCGCCGAGCAGGTGCCGACCGACCGCTACCTCGACACCGTCGACCAGCTCTCGTTCCTCCTGGCGCCCGACGATCGCGAGGTGGTCTCGAACCGCAAGTTCCAGCACTACTGGCTGACCGCGACCTACTCCGCCTGCGGGTCGGCGAGTACAAGTACATGCTGTCGTCCATCTCCGACGACGACACCGACGTCCTCAACCCGGGCGGTTTCACCGGGGTGGTGCAGCACTACGGCTACGGACGTCTCTACAACCTCTACCTCGACCCAAAGGAGACCCGCTCCTACATGATCCGCAAGCTCGTCTACATCGACGCGATCATCGCCGAGATCGGGCGCCACAACGCACGTTCCGCGAATGGCCGAACAAGCCGGCCGCGGCGCCCGGGCGCTGAGACCATCGCGAGATTGCTGGTCGGCGCCGGTCAGCTGGCGCCGATGCTGTCGGCCGCCTTGTGCAGCTCGCGGCGGAAGTCCGGGTGAGCGATGTCCGCCAGCAGGTGCGCGCGCTCGCGCACGGTGAGGCCGGTCAGCTCCGCCGCGCCGTATTCGGTGATGACGACGCCGGTGTGGTGGCGCGGCGTGGAGACCACCGTCCCTCGGGGGGGATCCCGGCGATGCGGGACACGATCTCACCGTCGCGCTCGGCCGTCGAGCGCAGGCAGATGAGCGAACGGGCGTCGAGGTGCAGCTCGGCGCCGGCCACGAAGTCCTCGTGCCCGCCGACACCCGAGATCTGCCGGCCGTCGATGCTGTCGGCCATCACCTGGCCGTAGAGATCGACCGAGAGCGCGCCGTTGATGGAGACGAGGTTGGCGTTCGTGGAGATGACCGTCGGGTCGTTGACCGTGTCGACGGGAAGGAACGCCACGTCCTCGTTCCCGTCGAGCCACCGGTAGAGCTCGGCCGACGCCCAAGCGCGAACGTCGTCACCGACACGCCGTCGAACATGCCCTTGGCGTCGTTGGTCACCTTTCCGGCCTGGTGCAGCTGCATCAGGCCGGTGGTGAACATCTCGGAATGGACGCCGAACCCGCCCAGCGGTCCCGCGGCCAACTCCGCCGCCACGATGTTGGGGATGGCGCCGATGCCCGTCTGCAGCGTGGATCCGTCGTGCACGTAGGCCAGGGCGTGGCGCGCGATCGCCGCGTCGACCTCGTCGCTCGGTGGCGTCGGCCAGTGCGAACGGCTCGCCGTCGGACTCGACCAGCACGTCGATCAGCGTCGAGCGGGATGGTGTTGTCGTACTCGGGCGGCAGGCTCCTGGTGCGCGGGAGGTGCGGATTGACCTCCACGATCAGCACCCGGTCGGGATCCCGTCCGGCTCGCAGCAGCTCGTCGCGCGTGCCCCCCATGTGCAGCGCGAGGTTGACCGTGCCGTGCTCGTCGGGTGGCGCCGCCTGCGCCACCATCACCCGCGGAGCGAAGCGGGCCATGATCGGCCCCATCTGCCGGAAGCCACCCGGGACCAGCTCGACCCGGTGGCCCATCGCGTGGAGCACGCTCCGCCGGCCCGAAGAACCCGCAGCGGTAGCTCACCCCGGGCTTGGTGAAGACGTCGTAGAGGTTGAGGCACAGCGCGCCGCCGATCTGCAGGTCCTCCCAGTCGTCGCGCGTGCCGAGCGCGGTCAAGAAGGCCGTCGGGGATGGCCGGGCCCAGCCCGAAGCCGATCCGATCGACCGGGCGGATCAGCGCCACGGCCTCTTCCATGCTGCGGACGGTCGGCATGCACCCACTCTCGCACCTGCACGCTCTGACCACGGCTTTCGATCCAGCCTCGCCGTCGGACCGCGGCGGAATCCATGACTTTCGGCTCTACCCTCACCGGGGGTGCGTCAACCACAATGACTGGGACACCTTCCTCTTCCCAGACAACGGTGCTTGGAGAATGGCGGCCACCCCCCTCGGTCGCCATTTTCCAATTCCGGCGTGTTTTCCGCTCTTTGCGCTTCGACCCCGGGATCCGAACAAACCCCCAAGGATCGCCGACACCTCCCGTTCGGCTGCCACCCGTGTCGGACCCTCGGGTACGAGAGCCACAGCGGACCAACAGCGGGCGACCTGGCGGGGAACGGCAGGGTGCGAGGGGGACCGCCGAGCCTGCCGGGGCGTGCCGCCCCGTGCGCTGAGACGCGGCGACACCGTCGGAAGGGGCCGCCCGCATGTCGATGTACACCCACCTCTCTGCGCCGCGTACGGGCAGCGGCCGCCCGGGCCGGGGCCGGTGGGCGACGCCATCGACGCGGTGCGACGCTGCCGCGGCGAGCTGGCCCGGGGACCTTCCGCGGACCACGGACGGTGACCCGACCCGTGCCGGTCGAGCTCCCGCACGTCGACGCGAGCGGCTCGTCGAGGCATTCCGCGCCGGCGGCGTCCGCCTCGAACTGCCGGCAGCGCATGCCTCTGTCAGTGGACGGGATCGGCGCGGGCGCCTGCATCGACGGCGGTGGCCGGACCACGCCTAGGTCCCGGTGGCGTCGTTCGCGCCTCGTGGGTCGAGCGCTCGCTGAGACGCGCCGCGAACGTGGCGGCCTGGGTGCGACGCTCCATGCCCAGCTTGGCCAGGAGCTGGGAGACGTAGT
The DNA here is from genome assembly GCA_963808645.1 of uncultured Alphaproteobacteria bacterium. GTDB lineage: Bacteria > Pseudomonadota > Alphaproteobacteria > Rhizobiales > Beijerinckiaceae > Methylocapsa. The sequence goes on along the minus strand of CAWEGU010000014.1, from coordinate 55,800 downwards.
TCTTCACCGTCTTCTCCGCCAGGTACATGGTGTCGGCGATCTGGCGGTTGGTGTACCCCTCGGCGATGAGATCGAGGATGCGCGTTCTTGCGCCGTCAAGCTGGCCAGCCGCGGGTCGACCTTCGGCCCCTCCCGCAGCCGTTCCAGGACGCGATCCGTCAACGAGGGATCGAGCAGGGACTCGCCCGCGCCGGCGCGACGGATCGTCTCGATGAGATCGAGGCCGCCCACCTGCTTCAAGACGTAGCCGGCCGCTCCCGCCATGATCGAGGCGATCAGCGCCTCGTCGTCGGCGTACGACGTCAGCATCACGCAGGCGATGCCCGGGGCCGTCGATCGGATTTCCCGGCAGACCTCGACGCCGCTGCCATCGGGCAACCGGACATCGAGAATGGCGACCCGAGGCTTGTCGGCGGGGTCCGCTCGGGCGCCTCGGCCACCGTTGCCGGCTCACCCACGACCTCTATGTCGTCGGCCGCTTCGAGCAGCGCACGCAGTCCCGTCCGGACGACCTCATGGTCGTCGAGGAGGAACACGCCGAGCGCCATGGCCGACATCTTCGCATGGGGTGCCGATCCCGCCTACTCCCGTGATCGTGGCACGACGCGCCCTCGATATGCTCGGCCGGCATGGCACCCGATGACACGACCGCCACCGCCAGGATCGTCGCAGGCGTCGACGGATCCGAGTCGTCTCTCAACGCCCTGGCGTGGGCGGCCCGCCAAGCCGATCTCACTGCCAGCGTGCTCGAGGTCGTGACGACATGGGAGTGGCCGACCAGCTTGGGATCGGCCATGCCGGTCCCCGACGACTTCGATCCCGAAGCCGAGGTTCGGACGGTGCTCGACGCGGTACATTCCGTAGGTCAAGCAGATTCCCGTCATCGCTGACGTAATGGCCGTGCGGTCCGGAGTGGGGCCCAACGTTGATGCTATGAAGTGCCGAGGGGTACTCGCCTGGCGCAAGCTCGAGCACCCGATCCTCGCCGTTCAGGGCGACGTAAAGCGTGCCGGTCAGCGGATTGGACATGACATGGGAGGGGTTCGCGCCGACGACCTGGGTGTTGTAGACCTTGCCGCTCGCGCGGTCGAAGGTCGTGAGCCTCTTGTCGAACCACTCGGTCTGGTAGATTAATTTGTAGGCTGGGTCGCTCCACATATTGTGGGGGTTGTTCATGTTGGTTTCGACGCCCTTCACTTTTTGTTTGACGGTCCAGTTGGAGGCGTCGACCTCCGTGGCCGTGCCGAACTTGCTCTTACCGCTCACCCCTTCGAACTGAGTATCGACCCAGACCTCGCCGACGCCAGGGGTCTGGGGTTGCAAGAGCGTGTTTGGCATTGAGAAGCTGAGGGCGCTCAGCTTGATCACGGTGCCTCCGAGGTTAATCGGCAAATCCGGCAGCTTCACCTCCCACATGGGCTTGCGGTAGTCGCGCCAGAGTGTGGGAGTGGTCGTGACGAAGAAGGTGCGCAAAAGCTTCTTCGCGATGTCGCTCGAGGTCGGGATCGTGGCCCCGGTGACCAGCTGGAGCTCGCCGCCGATATCGAGGCCATCGCTCTGCGGATCGTCGACGATCACCGCCCCGAACATATAAGGGTGGACCTTGCAGGTGAAGACGTAGAGCCCGGGCTTTTCGAAGACATGGGTCACGCTTGAGTTCGAGGGCTTCTCTTGATCGACGGGGAACCCCGCCGCCCCAGGCTGCCACGCGAGGCTCGTGATCGTGTGATCAGTGTTGGTCCCGGAGCCTATCTTGATAAGCACCGCCTCGCCGGGCTTGATAACGACGAGGGAACTGCCGGACTTCGGGTCCTTGAACCAATGGCCCGGCTCATCGGTCATCTCGAGGATGGCCGCGGGCAGAACGCCCGGACGGCTGATGATGACGTCCTGCGGTTGGTCCGTTTTGGGGGCTTGCGCGTATGCCGAGAGCGAAGCGAGCACGAGCGCAATGATGGCCAAGGCGATCGTGTGAAAGGGCTTGTGATTCATCTCCAGTTTCCTTTGTTTGTGCGGTTCATCAACTCATTCAATGACCCGGAAAGTTCCCATCATCCCCGACTGCATGTGCTGGATGACATGACAGTGGTAATGCCAATCGCCGGGACCCACGCCTTCCCCCGCCTGCAGCACGAAGGCTTGGCGGCTGATGGGGCCGATGTTGAACGTGTCGATCACGCTGGTCGTGCCGGGCTCGATCCAGCGGTGACCGTGCAGATGAAAGGTATGGATGGCGGTGCCAATTCCAATGACGTGAAACCGGATCTTCTCGCCCGCCCTCGCCCCCACCGTGGGATTGGTCCATAGCGGGATTTCCTTGTCCCCCTTGACGATGTGGTTAAGCTCCTGGCCCCAAAACGTGGTCTCGTGCATCCAGAGGATGAACTCGCGCTTAATGTCCGAGAGGTCGACATCGACTATCTTGCCGTCGATGATGGCGGGGACCTTGCCGCTCGCCGGGTTGACGATGAGCGTCCCGAACAGACCCTTGTCCTCGGCCCCGACCATAGGATTTCCCATTGCGTGATCGTGATACGGCCAGGTCCCAGCAGTGCCCGGCGCGGCCGTCCACTTGTAGGTGTAGGGCTTGCCTGGAAAGGCGGCTTCGTCGGCGGCCCCGTTCAGGACTTTCATCGTTCCGTCGCTATCGATCTTGTAGTGGACCCCATGGACATGAATGCTGACCGGCTGGGACGAGCCGGCTACCCCATGCTCGAGCGTCACCTCGGCAGTGTCGCCCTCCTTCATGACCAGGGTCGGGCCGGGGATAGTGGGGCCCTTGGCGTAGAGGCCGGTGACATCACGGTCTGGCCGGCCCGGCGCCTTGATCTTGTGGCTGACCATTTCAAAAGCCAATTGGCCGGACGGCAAGGCGCTCGCTTTGAGGGTTATGAAATGATTGTCGCCGGCGGAGGCCGGGCTCGCCGCGGGCAAGCTGCGGGCCGGCACGAATGACAACCCGACGGCAAGGATGGCAAGGAATGATAACGCGACGGCGAGCAAGAGACCCAGCGGGGGGTGGGTTTTTATCATCGCATCGTTCTCCCTCGGGCTGAGAACCGGCACGCCTCGCGATCAGCGTGATCGCGCGCTCGCCAGTCCGTCCCGATGCACCTTAGATGCGATGAGGAGTCGAGGTCTTACCTCGAAGCGTCGAAGGAATTTTCTTTGCCCACAAGTTCGAGGAGCGCAAGATAAACCTCTTCGCACTGACGGCACTGATGCATATGATGCTTGACCTCGGGCAACAAAGCCGCGGCGTCCTGTCCCGCAACCTCGAGGTCCACGTAGCGTGGAAGCTCATCGAAATATTCGGAGCACAGCATCTCATCCCCGCTCTTCGTGGCGAAGATGGTGTCGATCAGACGGGCAAAGTCTTTTTGTTTCATCTCTGTCTCCCGCGTAATCAATTATGTCAGTTCCCAGTGCAATCAATTATGAGATGGGTTCAACGGAGGAACTCTTACCCTCCGCCGAAAGGTGGGACCTGGATCCCGGCTCGTCAAACATGGCGATGAGGTCTTCGTGCGTGATGCCTTGGGCGAGCAGGGCTTGTTTTAGCCGCTTACGCGCGTCGTGGATGAGTTTGTAAAGACTATTCCGGTTGGTGCCCAACCACTCTGCAAGCAGGTCCAAGGGCATTCCCTGAAAAGCGTGGGCGACGAGCGCGGTTCGCTGCCGAGGCGTGAGCGCGGTGTCGATGAGCCGCGTCATCAAGGCCCACGCTTGCCGCTGTTGAAGGCTGCGTTCCGGTCCTGGATCTTCGATAGGCCAGGCTGGCAAAGCCTGCCCAAGTTGCGCCCTTTCGATGGCCGCCTGCCGCCACCGGCGACGGCGCAGCTTCCCGAGCACTACCCTGATGGCGATCGAAAAGGCCCAGGTCATAAACTGACTTTCGCCACGGAAGCAATCGAGTTTCGCTTGAATGATGAGGATGGCCTCTTGTGCCCAATCTTCGGCCAGGTGCTGGGTTTCCTCGGAGCGTAAGGACCCTTGGATGACGTAATGTTTGGTCAGGTAAGCCCTAATCGTGCCGAGCAGTTGCTTTCGAAGCTCCGCCACGGCCGCCTCTTGGCCTCTTCCCCCGCCGCGTAGCGCTGTCAGCCACTCTGAATTGGATCTTTGGCTCATTTGTCCATCATGGCTTTATATGGGACCGGCAATATCGGTGCGGTGAGAGTTCAACGGCGGAACGTAACACCGGCTCGGAATAAAGGCTATTCATCTTCAGGTGCGCTCAAACATCCGGTCTTGGCGCATTGCGGACCAAATGCGAAAACCGCCCGCCTTGCGGCCTTGTAACAACTCATCGGCTGGGGTATAGGCGCAACTTCGGCCAGGATGGACGAACGGCGCGGCGCCGCAGCGAGGGGCGATAGCAGCGGATAGATATACAAAGGATTTGCCGATGAAACCCGATACTCACCCCGAGTACCACTTGATCAAGGTGGTCATGACCGACGGGACCGAGTTCTACACCCGCTCCACCTATGGGAAAGCGGGCGACACCTTGCACCTCGACATCGATCCTACCACCCATCCGGCCTGGACCGGAGGCTCGCAGCATTTGGTCGATCGCGGCGGCCGCCTCTCGCGCTTCAACTCCCGCTTCGGCAATCTGAGCTTCGGCAAGAAATAGGCGTGCCTCGCCGCCGCGATCGTCAGGCCGGTAGGCACCTCAGGACTTTTGCCGCATGGGGAACCCTACCTTTCGCGTCGAGAGAAACCTGCTGAAACACGGAATTTGGCCGGTGGCCGGGATCGACGAAGCGGGGCGCGGCCCCCTCGCCGGGCCGGTCGCCGCGGCAGCCGTTGTCCTAAATCCGCACAAAGTGCCACGCGGACTAAACGATTCAAAGCTGCTTACCCCCGAGGAACGCGAACGCCTTTACGAAGTGATCATGCGGAATGCGATAGCGGTGGCGGTCGCCTTCGCAAGCGCGGCGGAAATCGATCGCATCAACATCCGCCAAGCGACATTTTCCGCCATGCGCCGCGCGCTCTTTGCGCTTGCATTCGCACCCGGCCACGTTCTGATCGACGGCAATGATTTGCCGCCGGGTCTTGGCCTCCCCGCCGAGACGATCGTCAAGGGCGACGCCGCCGTTTCATCGATCGCCGCCGCCTCGATCATTGCGAAAGTGGCCCGCGACCGCCTGATGCGCCGCCTCTGCAGTTTTTATCCCGCCTATCGTTTCAGCGAGCATTTTGGCTATGCCACCCAAGCCCATCTCGCCGCGATCGCGGCGCATGGACCATGCCCATTTCATCGATTGAGCTTCCGGCCCTTCGCTGAGGGCTAACCCGCGTTCGCCTCGCCATCCCGGGCTTTCGCTTCGATCTCTCAACGTGCGAAAAAGGGACAGTCGCGATTTGCCTTCTAAACGCGATCTTTACCCAATGTAACCCAGGATTTGTTTGAGGAGCCAGCCGTGTGACCGCTGACTCCACCCTTGAAATCCGCTCTTCGCTCTCGCTAAAACGGCGGAATTCGAGAAAGTCCGATGGGCCGCACCGCGCGGCACAGGCAATCGCGCCGCGTAGCGGTTTTTGTACATGCGTAGCCAACGTGCCGGGGCGCCCGGCTCGAAACCCCAGATCAAGGTGATGCGTACTGGGATTTCGCCGGACCGCTCCGCCACGCCCGTCCCCGGTCTGGGACCCAGCGCGCTTTCGCTCGACGAAATCATTGCCGGCGATTGCATCGAAGCGATGGCCCGGCTGCCCGCGGCGTGCGTCGATCTCGTCTTCGCCGATCCGCCCTATAATTTGCAGCTCGAATCCAGTCTCTCGCGGCCGGATCAAAGCCGCGTCGATGGCGTCGACGACGGTTGGGACAAATTCGCAACTTTTTCCGACTACGACAATTTTACGCGAGCCTGGCTCACCGCGGTGCGCCGGGTTATGAAAAAGGACGCGACGATTTTCGTAATCGGCTCCTACCACAATATTTTCCGGACCGGTTCGGTCTTGCAAGACCTGAGCTTTTGGATCCTGAACGATATTATTTGGCACAAAGCCAATCCAATGCCGAATTTTCGCGGGCGGCGCTTCACCAACGCACATGAGACATTGATCTGGGCGGCGACGGGCGCGAAGGCCAAGAATTATTGCTTCAACTACGAACTGTTGAAGGCTGGCAACGAGGACTGCCAGGTCCGCTCCGATTGGTTTTTGCCGATTTGCACCGGAGCCGAACGCCTGAAAGATTCCTCTGGCCTCAAGGTCCACTCGACACAGAAGCCCGAGGCGCTGCTCTCGCGCATTCTGCTAACAGCGTCGAATAAGGGCGATGTGGTTCTCGATCCATTCTTTGGTTCAGGCACCACCGGCGCCGTTGCCAAAAGGCTCGGGCGTTCTTTTATCGGCATCGAACGCGACGCGAGCTACGTTGCGGCCGCCAGAGTCAGGATCGCGGGCGTGGAGCCACTCCCGCCGGGCGCCATCGCGGCGGTTGCCGACAAGCGTTCCGAGCCGCGCATTCCTTTCGCCGCGATCATCGAGGCGGGGCTCGTTCGGCCTGGCGAAATTCTGGTCGATGAAAGGAAGCGGCACGCCGCGACAGTTCGCGCCGATGGGGCGGTCTCGACCGGCGCCGTCACCGGTTCGATTCACAAAATTGGCGCGCTGGTGCAAGGCCTGCCCGCCTGCAATGGCTGGACGTTCTGGCATTTTTTCCGCGAGGGGCGATATGAGCCGATCGATGCCCTGCGATCATTGCTGAGGGCGAGCCTCCGCCCGGCGGCGGAACAAACACCTGCGAGGGCCGCCCGCTTGAGATAAAATCCGGCCAGGCATCATGATGACCGTGATGGCGATTTGCGCGGCCTCGGCGATCATTTGCACGCAAGTCGAAGGCGGCCGGCGGGGCCGGGACGCCGGACCAAATACCGCATAATTCGTGAAACCGGATTACGTCGCGAACGCCTGACCAGCGCGAGGGCTTTGCGTTGAATTATCTGTCAGCGGGCCAGGAGCAAGGGCCCCCCATATCCGATATTCTGGTGGACCGGATGCCGGATTGCGAGTCCGCATTTGACATCGGCGCCGAAAACCGCGGTTTCCGCGCGCGAAAGCACTTCCACGAGAACGTGCAATGTTGCCGTCTTTGCCGTACCGATACGGCCGCGACGAGTCCGTGCCGGTTCCAAGCGCAAGAGTCAAACTTGGTAAATATCGCTTTTGCCGAGAAGAATGCGGCCAGGTTAACGCGAGGATCGTCAGCCATGGGGTTCCTCGAGCAGCGGCGAGGCGCGGACTCCCGGCGCGCCTTACTTCCATTACAATGTAAGATCGTTGCAACGGTAAATCCTGAAACGGCGGCAAACGCTTGATTTTATCTCCGGCAAGGTGACAAGTGCAGGCGATTCATGCGCACCGCCGAGGTTTCAGATGCAAGATTTGATCGCGCGCATTGCCGCCGCCGCCGGTGTTGAACCGGAGATTGCGGAAAAATCGGTTGAGACAATTCTCGCGTTCCTTCGCAAGGAGGGACCTCAAGCCGAGGTCGATGCCCTGTTCGCGGCCGTACCAGGCGCGGCCGAGGCTGCCGACGCAGCATCCGGGGAAAGCGGCGGAGGCGCCCTAAACGGACTGATCGGCGCGATGGGCGGCGGCCTCGTGGGCTTGGCGGGCCGGCTCGCTAGTCTTGGCCTCGGCATGGGCCAAATGCAGACAATCGGAGAGCAAGTCTTCGCCTACGTCCGGGAGAAGGCCGGAGACGAGCTTGTCGGCCAGGTTGCCGCAGCGATCCCCGGTCTTGCCCAATTTCTCTAGAATCGCGGAACGGCGGGGCTTCTTTTTAAGGACCTCGTCGGTGCAGCAATGAGATCAGATTATGCCTGTTTTTGTAAGAACCCTACGGTTTGATGACTTGATCAGCTTCGGGAAAGGCTCCCGATGAAACTGGTATGCAACTTTTTGAAACAGCGACTTTCATTGTTCGTCTCCCGCGAAACCTTATCAAGGACCGCACGGTAGGCTTCGTTGCAGGAGAAGAATCCTGTTCTACGCGGGGCACACGCAAATTATTATCCGGAGAAAGCCAGTGGGTGATCTTATTATGTTCAAACCAGCGAGAGGCGGCGCGCGCGTGGGGGCGGCACCGATTGGCCACGGCACGATCGTCGTTTTCACCGGGGTTTGGCAAAAACGCCAAATAGACAAGGGCAGCGAAACAAAACGCGCGCGCCGCGTTTCGGCAAGGCGATCGGGGAAAAGCGGCGGCAAGCCGGGCGGGCGTCCGCAAAAATAAGGTATTTGAGCGAGTTGCTTGTGGCGCGGTCGAGCAAGGCCGCCGGCTCGCATTCGAGGAGCAGGTTCGACGATTGGCTCTCAATCTTGCGCGACTTGCTCGACCGCACAGGCGACCGACTTGACGCGCGCTTCCGCATCCGCCCGATCGCTCTGATAGATGGCCAGGGCGCTGACGACCACAAATCCTTGCGGTTCCGGCGCAACGAGCCGCAAGTCTTGCGATGGATCGTCTTCGTCGTCCTCGGCCTCGACGATTTCCAACTGTGCGGCGCTTAGCACGACGACGTCGATCTTGCCTTGTTGCGCGGCAAGATCCGTCATCGAATAAAAGACCTGTCCGGCGGAAGTGCGAAACGAGAGTGTGAGAAGCCGGTCACCTTCGACATCCGCGTGCAAGCGCAAACCGCCTTGCGAGAGGTCGAAGGGACAAACCGATTGGACCATCGCGGGGTCCGCGAAAGGCACGAATTGTTTACCCGGGCGAGACGGCGGCAACACGGTCAGCTGCCCAGGTTTTGCCAGCTCCGAAATCCGCGCATATGCGTCTTTCACCGCGATTCCCGGCAGCGCGAAAACGGCGACGATGTGCGTAATTCCGGCAATCGTCAGAACGCCAAGGAGCCAGAGAAGCATCGCGAGGAAGCGATCGATCCGGTTCATTCGCAACGGCTCTTAATGAGGCCCGGCAACCTCGCGGCGCCGAGAGCCGCGGCGGGGGCACCGAGTTCGCTATCGTAGAGGCGCAGAACGAGAATGAATTTCGACGTGACGCCTATCGGCAGCCAATTGCCCGGCCGAGCGTGGCGAGAGAGGGTGATTTCGAATTGGCCGTCGCTCGCACGGAGAATCTCGCTTGAGGTAAAACCCGGCCGGTCCGCCGTGTTGGCGATCGGGGCTCCCGCAGGCGAGAGCAGCGTCAATGTCCAATAGCGGGCAGACGGTATTTCGCCCCTCAATGCATAATCGCAGGCCGGGTCGAATTCGGCACCGTTGCTGTCGGTGTGTGCGACGAAGCTCATTCCTTCCGATTCACTCAACGACATTTCGCCCGAATAGGCAAGAATGGCGCGGGTGTAGGGATCGGCATCCGAAGTCCCGTTACGCGGCCAGCCGGCCCATGGACCCGACGCAATGGCCCCAAAGCCCTTCCCGCGCTCGACCACAACGAAAGTAACGAATAGTCCGACAAGAACGCCAATGCAGCCGGCCGACAGGAATTTGCCCACAATTGTGCCGTGCGGCTGGTCGCGTCTTTTCATTGCAATGGTCGTTCCGAGGCTCATCCGCCGCCCCCGGCCGTAGCGTTGCCCGTCGCTGGTGGGGTGTCCCGTCCGGTGCCGCCGCGCGCGAGACCGTTCGCCGCGATGCCTGCGTCCCCGCGCTGCTTTTGCATGTTCGTCATCGCGGCTTCGATGACGGCTAGCGCCGAAGCTGTGGCCGCCGGCAAACTGGCTGGCCGGCGTGGCGCTTCGGCGCCAGCGGCCCCGGCGGCTGGTGGCGGGCCCCCCGCTGGGGCCGGCCTGCCGGCCAAGGGCTTCAGTTCAATGCCCTGATGCGCATATTCCATGACCTCGTGCCAAGTTTGCGCGGGCAGTGTGCCGCCGGTCATACGGTCCATCGGCGTATCGTCATCGTTGCCGAACCAGACCGCGCCGACATAATTGCCGGTGTAGCCAATGAACCAGGCGTCCTTGTATCCGTTTGTCGTCCCGGTCTTTCCGGCGGTCTCGATATTGTCGAGCTGCGCCCGCCGTCCGGTGCCGGCCAGGACAACTTGCATCATCATCGAAACCATCGTCTCGATCGTGCTTCGGTCGATTATTTGGCGCGGCGGCGGGGTATCGCGATCGTGGCGGTAGATCACTTCGCCGCGGCTGTTGGCGATCTCCACCGCCGAATAAGGAGGCGCGCGCAAGCCGCCATTCGCGAAAGTGCTATAGGCCGAGGCCATATCGATGACGGTGACTTCGGCGGCCCCGATCGGCAGGGACACCGTATCGGCCAGCGGCGTCGTCAGCCCCATCATGTGCGCGGTTTCAATAATCTTGGCGCGGCCGCGTTTGGCGCTCTCGAATATATTGTTGTGCCCGGGAACCGGAACGGCCTCGCCAATGGCAACCGACAAGCGAACCGCGACCGTGTTCAGCGACCGGGCCAGGGCGTTCACCAGCGGCAAGTGGCCCGCATAGGAGTTTTTGTAATTGTGCGGGCACCAATTGCCGAGACAGATCGGCGCGTCGACGACAATCGTCGAGGGCTTGAATTTACCGGTCATCAGCGCCGTCAGATAGACAAACGGCTTGAACGAGGATCCCGGCTGGCGTAACGCGTCCGTGGCGCGGTTGAATTGGCTCGCGCCATAGTCGCGGCCGCCGATCATCGCCTGGATCGCGCCGAGCGGTTCGAGGATCACCATCGCGCTTTGTTTGGCGTGGTACGCCGGCCCGTGCTGGCGCAATTGATCCTCGATGATCGCGTCGGCGTGTTTCTGCAGATTGCTGTCAAGGGCGGTGCGCACGGTGAGCACACGCTCGTCGCCGAGTTTCTTTCCCTCGGCGAGTTTTTTCACCTCACCATAGGCATAATCGAGATACCAATCCGGGGTAAGGTCCCGGCTGCGATCGACCGGCGTCGCCGGATTGCGCAGCGCCGCATAAATCTGCCCCTCGGTGACATAGCCCGCCTCGACCATATTGTTTAAGACATCGGCTGCCCGCGCGCGGGCTGCGGGCAGATTGATATGCGGCGCGTATTTGGTTGGCGCTTTGAAAAGGCCGGCAATCATGGCGGCTTCGGCGAGCGAGAGCTCACGCACGGATTTGCCGAAGTAAAATTCCGCCGCGGCCTGTACCCCGAAGGCGCCGCCGCCGAGATAGGCGCGATCGAGATAAAGCCGCAATATCTCGCGTTTCGTCAGGCGGGCCTCCAGCCAGACCGCAAGATAGGCCTCCTTGATCTTGCGCACCAGCGTTCGCTGGTTTGAAAGAAACAGATTTTTTGCCAATTGCTGGGTGATGGAGGAGCCACCCTGGACCACCGTGTCGGCCCGCGCGTTGATGGTCAAGGCGCGCAGCGTGCCGATCAGGTCGATCCCGAAGTGATCGAAGAACCGCCGGTCCTCGGTCGCGATCACCGCGTGGATCAAATCTTGCGGCAATTGATCAAACGAGACTTTGTCGTCATGCCTGATGCCGCGCCGCCCGACCTCCTGCCCATAGCGGTCGAGAAAGGTCACCGCGAGGTCGGTCTTCTTCAGCCAATCTTCCGAGGTTTCTTGGAAGGCCGGACCGGCAAGGGTGAGGGCCAGCAGGCCAAAGCCGATTCCGACACTGAGCATCTCGCAGGCGAGTTCGTTGAGGACGCGCCGCCAGCCTGCAAGATGGAATCCATCCATGAAAGCCGAAAAGGAGGCGTAATTTTCGCGCGCGCGTTCCCGGCTCGCATGGAGCGAGGAATTGACAAAAGCGTCGAAGGCGAGCAAAGCCCGCGCGATTTTCCGGCGAAGATGCGACGATCTCATATCATCGAACAAAATTGTAGCTCCGATACACGCCGGCATATTGGATGCCGGAAACTTCGCCAGATTAAAGCATCTTCCATTGCGATCGAAACATGCTCTTGCGCGAAAAGCGGGTCAGCTTGAAAAAGGCGAGTTCTAAATAACGATTTATTCCAAACTCTTGGCGTAGCTCAGACAGCGCGCGTCTTTGGAATGCCGGCGGCGGCATCCAAGGCCATTTCTTCGGCATCTTCCAGGCCGCCCAGGCTGCCCGAAGAACTCGGGAATCGTGAGAATCATTATCCAGATGGATTTTAGATACCCGACCCTCTTTGAATATCGCTTTGGCTTCCGGGTTGGTCATCAGATAGCGCATATATTTCCGGAACCCGACATCGCATGAAAGAACCGTGCGCGTGTCGACCATGAACTCGTCCGCGAAGGTCGTATCAAGACCGAATATGACGTGGCACATGTCATGGCTACGAAATAGGACAAATCGCTGGGGCGGAGAACCTTGCCAGTGTTAGCGGCATAATACTCCGCGACAGCTTCGGCGAGGGTCATGCCCGAGTCTTGGTTCTGGTAACGGCACCGGCAGTTGGCGGGCCGGGGTCCTGGGGCGACGGCTGACCTTACCATATCAATCCGGCCAAGCGAGAAGCTGATCATCGCAGAATTTATATGCCGCTGATTGAGGCCGGACAACCGTGAGCGGCGTTCGCCGGAAATTGTTCCGCCCACCCGTCTTGACGATTGCCATGGCGAACGCAAGGGAGGCTCGTCACTTCGCGACGGATGCGGCCGCCGCGCTGTCCAGATTGCCCTGCGCCCGCCGCCAACCGCGCCAAGTCAACCGCGCCAAGTCAACCGCGCCAAGTCAACCGTGCCTCGCGGCTTGCTCAAGAGTGCCGGCCACGCCAGCGGCCCGCCTTGGGCCCGATGGTTCCGGCCTGGCATGGGGCGTTGGAGAATGAGGGTTGCATAGCGGCGGTCCCGAGCGGGATAAAAGACCCGCCTTTACAAATCATCTGCAATGCCTTTCCAAGCGTCTACTACGACGGAGCCAAGCAATAAAATCCGGCGGCGTGGCCATTCGCCTTAATATAATCATTTTGATGCTGAACCTAAGCGCATAGGGCCCTTGACGCAAGGGTGAGGCGGGACCACATTACCGCGTTAAAATCAAGCCAGTCGCTAAATGCGCGAGTGCGCCAGCAAAAGGGTTATTGTTCTCGCCCCTTGCTGGATAAATAATGACGAAGAACATCACAAGATATCTTTTGAGACACGTTTATGGCTGACCAAGAGCGAATTGCGCTATTCATCGATGGCGCGAATTTGTATGCGACCGCAAAATCGCTGGGTTTCGATATCGATTACAAGCGCTTGCTTAAAGAATTTCAAAGCCGGGGAAAATTAATCCGGGCATTCTACTATACTGCCCTGGTGGACGACCAGGAATACTCCTCGATCCGGCCGCTCGTCGATTGGCTCGATTACAATGGCTTCGCTGTGGTGACCAAGCCTACAAAGGAGTTCGTGGATTCCCTCGGCCGGCGCAAGGTCAAGGGAAATATGGACATCGAACTGGCCGTGGACGCCATGGAAATGGCCGACCACATCGACCATCTCGTTCTTTTCTCCGGCGATGGCGACTTCCGCTCCCTGGTCGAGGCTGTACAGCGCAAGGGCGTGCGCGTTTCCGTGGTTTCGACGAACGCGACGCAACCCTCCATGGTGGCCGATGAATTGCGCCGCCAGGCAGACGAATTCATCGACATTACCCATCTCGCCGCGAAAATCGGCCGCGATCCCGTCGACCGGCCCGAACGCTCGCAAAAGCCGCTAGACCGGCGCCCAGCGCCGGTGGGCAATTTCGATCCGGCGCTGGCCGAGGATCGCTCCTAAAATCTTTCCGCGCGAAGCCAATTGAGGTGAGCGGGCAAGCCATCGTGGCGGCGCCGCAACGCCCACTCGCCCGCGAGCCGGACCCGGACTGTTCGTTCTGCCCGCGCCTCGCAGCTTTTCGCGATTCCCTCAGGGCAGCGCAGCCAGAGTGGCACAACGCGCCGGTGCCGACGTTTGGAGCGCTTGACGCGCGTTTGCTGGTGGTGGGACTGGCGCCTGGCCTGCGCGGCGCCAACCGCACGGGGCGGCCGTTTACCGGCGATTCCGCCGGCGATCTTCTCTATGAGACGCTGATCGAATTCGGCTTTGCCGCCGGCGCTTACGGAGCGTCTATCGATGATGGCCTGCGACTCGTCTCATGTGTGATCACCAATGCGGTGCGCTGCGTGCCGCCGCAAAACAAGCCGATGTCGTCGGAAACCAAGAGCTGCCGTCCCTTTCTCGCGGCAACAATCGCGGCCCTGCCGGATCTTTGCGCGATCGTCGCCCTCGGCCGGACTGCCCATGAGTTGGTCGTCCGTGCCTTCGGCTTGAAGTTGGCCGCGTTTCCCTTCGCGCATGGTGCCGAACATGTCCTGACTGTAGGCGAAACGGCCCCGCATTGCTTTCGCGCGGGTGCAGGAGCGATTTCGCTCGTCGACAGTTATCATTGCTCCCGCTACAACACCAATACTGGCGTGCTGACGCAAGAAATGTTCCGGGCTGTTTTCGTCAAGGTTCGCGCAAGGATTTGAGGTCATAGCTCATCTGCACGAATGGGGCGGGGCTTCGCCAAACGGAGGCGATTTGTAAAGGCAGGCTTTGAGCGACTCCGAACCTCAGGGTAGCAGCACGAAGCAAAATCTTGCCCCCGATCGCGGCAATCGAGTTTCCGGAATCTCGCCGAGGCTGGCAGCCGCGGCGCGATCCAGCCGCCGATTCTTTGCCAAGGCTGTGGCCGTCTCGCTGGTCGCGCACGGATGCCTCGTGCTCGCCATCGGGCTGCTTGAGCAGCCACCTCATCCCTCCGCGGCGGCGCGCGAAATTCCGGTCGAATTGGTGACCGAACCCGCGCCGCCAGAGAAAAGGCCGGCGGCGCCGGAAGAAGCGATGCAGCCTCCCAGCCGCGGGCCTCGGCAAATGCCGGAGATTGAGGCAAATCCCAAGCCCCCGAACGACGCGATGCCCCGTCCAAATCCCATGGCAAAACCCGCCGCACCGCAACAGTCCGCGGCAGATGGGCCAGCGGCGCTCGCCAAGCTGATACGCAATGAGATGGCGCGTAAAGCGATAACGCACGAACTCCGCCCGCCGGTAAGGCTGACGGGCGGGCCGCGCCAAAAAGCGGGAGGCGAACATCGGTGGCCGATACAAACCGGCCTTCCCCTGCCCTTTGTTTCACCCCCGGATGGTTTTCGTGCCGTCGTGGTGCCCTTGCCGGCCGCAAACGGCGGCGAAGCGATGAATTATAAGGTCATCGTTTTAGGCCTCCTGGAGCGGGCCAAGCTCTATCCGGAAACCGCGCGCCAAAGAGGCGCCAAGGGGATCGCGACTGTCGGGTTTGCTCTCGATGAATCCGGCCGGATCGCCTCGGTTTCCCTGCTGCGGTCGAGCGGCGAAGCCGATCTCGACGCCGAAAGCGTGGCCGTGGTCGACCGTGCCGCTCCCTTCCCGCCGCCGCCGCCCAGCGCGCAAGATTCCTTTGCGATCGAAGTTGGCTTCGGCATGGGAAGTTGAGTTCCGCGTTTAACCGGTTCGGCGGAGGCCTTGCACTATTCGCCGTTGCTCGGTCCGAAGATGGCTTGCGCCTTCTCCGGGCCGCGGCCTAAAGCGCCGATTTGCTCAAACTATAGGTGAAAAACTGTGGCGTCTGACGAGATGCGCGCGGATCGACGATGCTGACGATCGTGCCTTCGGTCCCGTCCGGCAATTGCACTCGAAATCGCGGGAGAGGACGAGAGGCGCAAATAGCCGGCCGCGCAAGAAGCTCGGCGATCTTCCGATCCCCTCCTGCGCCGGCCACGAGCGCGGCCCAGAGAAGCAACAAAACCAGGTCCGCCGTTCTTGCCCTCATGCCCAACGCGTGGAAAAGCGGTTTGTAAAAGTGGCGAGGGCATAAATTCCAATCGGATCATGCTCCGCCCATCAAATCGATGGCTTTTCGCGGCTGGTTTGTTAAGCTCGCCATGGGCTTTGCCCGCGCGCTTACGCCGCCGCCGTCCGGGCGCTCCGCGAAGCGCGGCTGCCGCGAGATGGAAATGGGAAGGCTTCGAAGCAAGAGCTCGAAGCAGGAGATAGACACCGGCCTTTTCTGCGCGGCCTTTCCTCAGCCAGGGATAAACACCACGCGTGACAATTAGCTCTGAACTTTCCGCCTCCCCGGGCCTCGCGGACCCAGAGGACGCCGGGCCCGCGCCCCGCCGCCGCTCCGTTGGTGTACGCATTGGCTCCGGCGCGGCGGCGGTCCTCGCCGGCGCCGGCGCGCCTATCGCCGTCCAATCGATGACCAACACGGATACGGCCGATGTCGAAGGGACGGCGGCCCAGATCGCGGCGCTTGCCAGTGCGGGCTCCGAGCTCGTGCGGATCACAGTCGATCGCCACGAAGCCGCCGCGGCGGTGCCTCATATCCGCGACCGTCTCGCGAAAATGGGCTGTGACGTCCCCCTGATTGGCGATTTCCATTATATCGGCCATAAGCTCCTGGCCGATCATCCCGCCTGCGCCGAGGCGCTCGACAAATATCGAGTGAACCCCGGCAATGTCGGCTTCAAGGACAAGCGGGACAAGCAATTCGGCCTCATCGTCGAGGCGGCGATCAAATATGGCAAGGCGGTGCGGATCGGCGCCAATTGGGGCTCGCTCGATCAGGAGCTGCTGACCTCGCTCATGGACGCCAACGCGCGTTGCCTTGTGCCGCGCTCGGCCGGCGCCGTGATGCGCGAGGCGATGGTGCAATCGGCCCTCACCTCAGCCGCGCGGGCGGAGGACATCGGGCTTGGCCGGGACAGAATCATCCTGTCGGCAAAAGTCTCCAATGTGCAGCATCTCATCGCCGTTTATCGCACCCTCGCGCGGCGCAGCGATTACGCACTGCATTTGGGCCTCACCGAAGCGGGCATGGGCTCGAAAGGCATTGTCGCCTCCGCCGCCGCGATGGGCATTTTATTGCAGGAGGGGATCGGCGACACGATCAGGGTTTCGCTCACCCCGGAGCCCGGCGGCGACCGCTCGCTCGAAGTGAAAGTGGCGCAGGAACTTTTGCAGACCATGGGGTTTCGCACGTTTGTGCCGCTGGTTGCTGCCTGTCCTGGCTGCGGGCGCACGACCTCGACGTTTTTTCAAGAACTCGCGCGGGATATTCAGGCGTATATTCGCGATGAGATGCCGCTGTGGCGGGCGCGCTATCCGGGCGTCGAGGTCCTGAACGTCGCGGTGATGGGCTGCATCGTCAACGGGCCCGGCGAATTGAAACATGCCGACATCGGGATCTCGCTGCCCGGCACCGGCGAGACGCCGGCGGCGCCGGTGTTTATCGATGGGCAAAAGGCGATGACCCTGCGCGGCGAGGGCATCGCCGCCGAATTCAAGCACATCGTCGAGGCTTATATCGAGCGACGGTTTGGTGGCGCGAAGGGCGCGGCCGAGCAGGCGCTAACGCGACATCGAGGCTGCTAGTCAACGCAATGGAGACGTCGCGAGCTGCCGCGTTGCGTTCAAAATCGTTTACGTCTAGTTAGGTGGTCAACGCTCATGATCGTGTTGACCACGAGAGGAAAACCACTATGCGTCGCGCAGTCTTAGGCAGCATGATGTTTTTTTTCGTGCTTTTCAGCACGTTAGCGGCGAGTGCAGACGAAATCAAAGATGCTCTCCTCGCGTTAGCCAAGGATCACTCTAATCCTAAAGCTACGTTCAGTAAGATCGCCGAGTTTGGAAATCCCAAAATCATAGCCGCACTAGGGGTAATGTTTTTCGATGGGATTGGCGTTTCCGTAAATCATCGTGAAGCGATGCCATTTTTACAAAAAGCGGCAGATCTCAATCGTCCAGAGGCGCAGTATCGTTTGGGTATCGCTTATTCCACTTACAACCCAAGTTTTCCACAAAGTCAAAATTTCTATGATGATCCCCCTGCTGATGCCGCACTCGCGGAAGAGTGGTTCCGTAAGGCAGCAAATTCGGCCCAAGCTCAGCTTGAAAGAGATCCGGCGGCAATGGCGACCTTAGGGCACCTTTATGAACGGGGCTTGGGCGGTGTTAACAAGGATTTGGCCGCTGCAAAGCGCCTGTTTTTGAATGCAGCCAAACAGGGCTATCCTGATGCAGAGGTTTCTTATGCCGCACTGATTGATTTAAGGCGGCCAGTCAATCCTGAGAATTTACAGGAATGCCTGAGCTGGTATAGCAGGGCGGCAAGCGATGGATCGAGCGAGGGGATCGAGGGGTTGGGTCTCACTTACTTGCAGGCCGACGATCGGGAGAAAGCGCGTCCACTGTTGAGGCGGGCAGCTTCTCTTGGCAGAGAACTCGCATCGCGCTTTCTTTACCTTCGCTTCAATGAGAAGATCGGCAACAACGTTGCTTTGGATATGGACAAGAGTTTCGAGGCGAAAAGAAAAATTAGAGACATGCATGATCTAGCTGAAAAACTGTCAGATCCCGTCGTAATGGCGGCGACTATTGTTGCCTTATCAGCCCTCTTTGCAGTAGCGACCTACGATCCCAATATGCCCGAAGCAGAACGAACCCGACGGGAAAGTGAATACCGCAATTATGAGAAAGAACGGGATCAGGCGGAGGCAGATCGGATCGCGAAAGGTGCATTAGATTATACTGCATGCGTTGAGGGGGGAGGTACTCCGGGTTTGTTGGGCGGATGCCAGCATTAGGTTCACGCGAGAACTGACGAACAAGCCGATAGGTATATTTAGCTAGGGAGCGGCATTGTGCGGCTTGCGTAATGGCGCGCGGTAGCTGGCGCGTATTTGCGACAACCTTGAAAGTTGGGCCGCAATGTCGCCATTGGTTCATCGTCGGGAGAATAATCGGACAAAGGCCTTGAATCACAATTTCAGCTCCAATGTCACGATAGCCCTGTTGCTCAGCGTTGTAATGCCTCCCGATTTTTCTATGGCTAGCGAGCCGAGTGTCCGCCGTCACTTCGGTATGGATGCTCCCGGCAACGATCGTGGGATGTGGATCAGGCATGTCGGGACAGTTGATGACTGCGAGAACATTTGTCTGGCTGATCCTGGATGCGCCGGTTACACCTATAACGCTCGCCGTTCGACTTGCATTCCGAAGAACCGCATCGGCCCCTTGGTCCGGCATAGCGAGAACCCTATAACTGGTGTGATATTCGGCCGTGCTGGTGACACTGCAATGCACTCTGAGGTTTCGCCAGCGGGCGAGCCGGGCGCTCCGCAGAAAGTTGAGGTAAAGGATGGCATCTATTGCGTTCATCCAACCAGCAGGAACAATGGCGAACTTGCCGACGGCGTTCTGGCGGTGCGCCAGGAATTGCACGACGCTCTCGAAATAGGTCTCCTCGTCAGCTATCCGGAACGTAACGGGGCAGTATCCGCATTAGGCGGCCTTGTCAAAAAGGTGGCCACCAATCATTGGCTGTATCTAGATGGTATGGATTCGAGCAATCCAGACGATCATTGCGCCGTGGATATGGTCCTGGACCAAAAAGGATGGCATTTCACTACGCGAAAGGCCGCCAAGTGCATTAATGACAAGGGTCATGACGCGGTGCCTGCCTCATTGCCTATCTTCGCTCTTAACAGCTATGTCGGTCAAGTGACGAACCAGCTGGATAAGCCGGAGAATCTCACCAATATCAACTGTAGCTTGCCATACACTCCTGCAAGAGAAACCCCAGGCGCGCCGGCTCATGCGAAATCCGTTCTGCCCGCCTACGTTGGCCGGTGGATGGACAACCCAACGTGCCGACCGCCTTTCGAAAACGAATTGAAGTTTTCGACCCACGGCATGGACGGAGATGAGCTCTCTTGTCGATTTGATCGAATCCGAGGTGGCTCAGGCCGATGGCATATCCGGATGACTTGTCATGGTGAAGGGGGAACCGAACGAAGAGAGGTGGATATTCTCGTTGATGGGAACACCATGCAGTTCAAGGAGGGCGGCGAAACTTCGAAGAAGACGCGATGCCCTTAACCCGACGATAGGCCTTGGCGAGTCAACGGGCTGCTGGCCTCTTCGCTTCATGTGGGGGCTGTACAGGTCCGCTTCCGACGGACCTGGTTCAGGTTCCTTAGACTGAAGGATGTTGCGCAAGGCACGCATCTAGCTCGATTGGCGCCGCAGAAAAGCGGGAATCTCGAGTTGGTCCTCTTCGATTGCCCGGGTTTGATAGGCGCCGCGGCCATGCGCGTCGGCCGCCGGTTGTGGAGCTCTTTGCGGGGCTGGCGGATGCTGCGGGTGCTGCGCACGTTTGCCGTACTCGGCATGAACGGGACCCGGCTGGTGCTGCGGGGGGCTCTGCCCATTCGCGGGCTGACGCGCGGGCGCTTGTCTCTCGCGCGGGACGGGACTCGCGGCCGCTTCTTCCTGGCGGCTGATGCCAAACGAGGCAAGTCTTTCGAGGAGCGAACGGCGCTTGGCTTCGGGATGCGGATCCGCCCCGCTTTCGCCGTGACGCGCGCGGATTTGGTTTTGTGCCGGGAGAGGCAAATCGTCGATTTGCGGCATCCTCTGTGGCCGGACAAATGGCGAATTGGGTGGCGGAGGGACGAAAGGAACTTCGTCGTAATGCTCGCTTGGCTGCATGGCTTGTTGCATCTGCTCGACATAATGACGCGATTGCGGGGCAACTTCCTGGACACGGACCCCTTGCCGGGCTCCAGCGCCTAGAGCCGCGGGAGCTTGCAAAACTCGATCTTCATAACGCGGCTCGTACTCCGCCGGCGGACAGGTCTCCGGCTGGGAGCCAGGATAACGCGGTTGCATCGTGTCAATCGGGCGCGCCGCCGTCTGCGCCCGTAGGCGGTTGGTGACTTCGGCGATGCGCGTCTCCGCGGCGGTTGGTTCATAGACGCCCGCGACATGGTCGATACCCGTCGCGACGACCGAGACGCGGACAACCCCATCGAGGCTTTGATCGAAGGTCGCGCCAAGGATGATATTGGCGTCCTCATCGACCTCTTGGCGAATCCGGCCCGCGGCCTCGTCGACTTCGTAAAGGGTTAGATCGCTGCCGCCCGTGATCGAAATGAGCAGTCCGCGCGAGCCTTTCATCGAAACCTCATCGAGCAAGGGATTGGCGATCGCGGCCTCGGCGGCGAGGATCGCCCGCTTTTCGCCCGAAGCCTCGCCGGTCCCCATCATGGCCTTGCCCATCTCGCGCATGATGGCGCGAACGTCGGCAAAATCAAGATTGATCAAACCTTCCTTGACCATCAGATCGGTGATGCATGCGACACCGGAATAGAGCACCTGATCGGCCATCGCGAAAGCATCGGCGAAAGTGGTCTTCTCGTTGGCTATGCGAAAGAGATTCTGGTTTGGAATGATAATCAGCGTATCGACCGATTTCTGCAGTTCGTCGATACCGGCCTCGGCCACGCGCATCCGCCGTGCGCCCTCGAACTGAAAAGGCTTGGTGACGACGCCGACGGTCAAGATGCCCATATCCCTCGCGGCGCGCGCGACGACCGGCGCGGCACCGGTGCCGGTTCCGCCGCCCATGCCGGCGGTGACGAAGACCATATGCGCGCCGGAAAGGTGGTCGCGGATTTCTTCGATCGCTTCCTCCGCCGCGGCCCGGCCGACCTCGGGCTGCGATCCGGCGCCGAGACCTTCGGTGACCTGAAGGCCCATTTGGATAATTCTCTCGGCCTTCGAGGAGGTAAGTGCTTGAGCATCGGTATTGGCGACGATGAACTCGACCCCAATCAGGCCCGAGACAATCATATTATTCACGGCATTGCCGCCCGCGCCGCCGATGCCGGCGACCATGATATGTGGTTTGAGTTCCCGGAGCTCGGGAGCTTTGAGATTGATCGTCATCGTCTGGCCTCTCGACGTTGGAGCGCCGGTCTAGGACGCTCGGGTTATGTTGTTCGCGGCGAAATCGAATGAACCGCCGCGCTTACTCTCGCCGCACGCACCGCTAAAAACTATTCT
Source organism: uncultured Alphaproteobacteria bacterium (assembly GCA_963808645.1). Taxonomy (GTDB): domain Bacteria; phylum Pseudomonadota; class Alphaproteobacteria; order Rhizobiales; family Beijerinckiaceae; genus Methylocapsa. Next base: position 34,001 of record CAWEGU010000014.1, on the reverse strand, counting down.
TGAGCCATCGCCCGACCCGCCCGACGTATCCATTCGCTTGCGACTCCGAGGCCGCGCCGCGCCGGGTCGGGCGGAAATGCTCAATGCCGCTCACTTGCGGATAGATCAGCAGCCCGGCAGCCGCGGCAAACGCCGGGCTCTTCGCGGATTCGGGCATTCCCTTTATGCCGAGCGGCCGGCCGGTCCGCACCTGCCCGGAGACGATGCGCTGCACAGCCGCCTGCATGCCGGTGAGCTGGCACGCCCCGCCCGTGAGAACGAGTCTTCGCCCGGCATGGGCCGGAAGGGCCGCGTTCTTGAGCCGGTCGCGCACGAGTTCGAGGATTTCCTCCACCCGAGGCTTGATGATGGAGATGAGCTGCGCCTTCGGCAAATGCGCCGGAGGCTCGCCTTCCGCGCCAGCCTGAACCACCGCGATCGTCTCGCTTTCATCGGAAACCGAAGCGAGGCAGCCGCCATAAAGGGTCTTTAACCGTTCGGCATCGGCGAGCGTAATCCCGAGGCCGCGCGCGACATCCATCGTGACATGATGGCCGCCGACGGCGAACGCGTCGATATGGGTCAGGTGGCCGCCGGAAAAGACGCTCACCGACGTTGTCCCCGCGCCCATGTCGATCAAGGCGGCGCCGAGTTCGGCCTCATCGTCGGCCAAGGCCGCAAGACCCGCCGCGTAAGGCGTGGCGACCATCGCGTCGACCGTCAGATGGCAGCGTTCGACCGCGAGCATCAGGTTGCGCGCAGCAGCGGCGTCGCAGCTCAGCACGTGCATATCCGCGCCGAGTTCATCGCCGACCATCCCCCGCGGATCTTGAATGTGACGCGTTTCGCCCAATGCAAAGCCGATTGGCAGGGCGTGCAGCACCGCCCGGCCCTCTTGTCCGCCGCGGCTCGTACAAGCCTCCAGCACGCGGTGGACATCGTCTTGCGTAACCGCCCGCCCGGCGATCGCGACCTTTGCATCGTAGAGCCGCGAGGAAAGCCTGCCGCCGGTCGCGTTCACGATCACGCTTTCGACCTGCACCCCAGCCATGCGCTCCGCCGCGTCGACGGCGAAACGGATGGCTCCCTCCGCCGCTTCCATATCGACCACGGCACCGCCCTTGATCCCGCGCGAGCGTTGATGTCCGATGCCAAGAATGCGGCAACGATGGGTGCGCCCGCCCAGCGCCTCGGCAGGATCGCTTGGGCTCAGCCGCGCGACAAGACAGACGATTTTCGACGTTCCGATGTCGAGCACGGAAAGAATGGCGCTTTTGCGAGCCGGCAAGGACGGCAAGCGCGGCGGTAACATCTTCGAATTCATGTCCGGCCGCCTTTTGCCTTGGTCTTGCTCGGGAGCATCGCGGCGCGCTCGGCCGCCGCTTCCTGGGCGAGACGCGCGACAACTAGGCCGGGTTGACGAAAGTCGAGCGAAAGGATGTCCTTGTCGAGCACATGCGAAGTTCGCTGAAGGTCAACGAGCCTTGCCAGCGCCCCCTCGGGCTCAATTTCCGGCAAGAGAACGTCGATCCCGTTCGCCGTTTTCAATGTCCAGCGGCGTCCCGCGACGAACACGCCCGCGACGATCCGTTCGCGCAAATCTCCCGCCATTTCGAGAAGCGCCAAATATTGGTTGAGTTTCCCGTTGGCCCCCGCGCCCACGACGAGCGGCAAATGAATGAAGCGCTGGTCGCGCATGGCGATGAGAGGAACGCCGTCGGCGGCGACGATTTGCACTTTCCCGTCGCATTGCCAGAGGGCGAATGGCTGGCGCTCCTCGATCTCGATCAGGAGCCGGTCCGGGTAGAGCTTGGTGACCGCCGCTTCCTTGACGAGCGGAAGCCGTTTCAGCTTCTCCCTTATTTTCGCCACTTCGAGAAACAGAAGCGAATTGCGCGGACCTATCCCGGCAACAGCGAGGATGTCTTGCTCCTTGAGCTCGCGCTCCCCCGCGATGGTCACCGCCTTGATCGAGAAACCCAGCGCCTTGGCAAGGACGTCGGCTGGCTCGCCTTCCGCTGCCACGAAGGCGGCGTAGTGGCCGCCTTCCACCGCGCCGTAGGCGGCCGCGGCGGCTAGCAGCGCCACGGAAAAACAAGCGCCCGTCCCCGGCCCGGCTAGCCGGGCGAGGATTTTATGCCGCAAGCCCGGCCTCGGCCGCCGCGCCGGCGGCATGATTTGTCGCGCTGCAAGGATTCCCGGAATGGGCAAAGCCCCGGCATAGGCCATCGCCGGCGGGCCGAAGCCAATGTTCAGCGCTCTCAACGATCGCAGGAGGCGTCCTCGATCAACCATCGAACAAGCTCACCGAATTTGAAGCCGGCATGGCCAGCGAGTTCCGGCACAAGCGAAGTCTCGGTCATCCCAGGCTGGGTATTGACCTCCAGGACCACGAGTTCCCCCGTCCCGCCGGGAGAATCGTCGTACCGGAAATCCGTCCGGCTCACGCCGCGACAACCGAGCGTCCTATGCGCCACGAGCGCCAACTCTTGAACATTTTGGTAAATATTTCCTTTAAGTTTCGCCGGAATGACGTGGATGGAACCGCCTTTCGCGTATTTTGCGTGATAGTCGTACCAGCCCCCATTTGCAGCGAGTATCTCCGTGACATCATAGGCTTTTTCGCCGATCACGGCGGAGGTTAGCTCGCGTCCGGCGATGTAGCGTTCGACCAAGACCTGATCACCGTGTGGCCAATCTTGCTTGGTTAATTCTTGCGGGGGGCGATTTTGACCCTCCCGCACGATCAGGACACCTACGGAAGATCCTTCGTCGAGGGGCTTGATGACGTAAGGGGGCGGCAAAACATGCTTTTGGGCCGCCGTGAATTGATCGGTCGTAACTCCTTCCGCGATTGGCACCCCGGCGGCGCGAAAAAGTTCCTTGGCGCGATCCTTCCGCATGGCGAGCGCCGAGGCGAGCACCCCGGAATGGGTGTAGGGAATTCGCAGCATTTCCAAGATGCCCTGCATGATGCCGTCCTCGCCAAAGCGCCCATGCAGCGCATTGAAGGCAACGTCTGGGCCGAGTTTTGCGAGCGATCCGGCGATGTTGCGGTCGACATCGACGCGGGTGACTTTATAGCCCTCGGATTCGAGCGCTTTCGCGCAGGCCTCGCCCGAGCGCAGCGAAACCTCGCGCTCCACTGATAGGCCGCCCATCAGCACCGCGACGTGTTTTGGCATGATCAAAGATCCAGTTTGGATTGGATTCCGGCTGACTCGCGCTTGGCCTTTTTAAAAATGGAGGTGTCCTGCCAGGGTAAATGCAGCGGATTGCTTGGGCCGAAAAGGCCCTCGACGGTGACGATCTGAATCTTTGGGAATTGCCCGTAGTCGGTCTTATAAAAGCCAGCGGCGGCGGCTTGCGTGACCATGCCCTTGGTCGGCGGCTCGAGCGTCAAGAAGACGCCCATCTTGGCCCCCTCTTGATCGACCGTGACGATGAGATCCTTCACCATCGCCGGGTTAAGGCTTTGGCCGCCCTTGACCGAGACGATGACTTTTTCGGTCTTCTTGCCGTCGGGTTTTATATAGAGAAACCCGTCCACGCCGCCGTCGCCGCCCTTCTTGCCGCCCTTAAAAGGCTGGGCGTCGATCATCGCGAGCGCCCATTTTTGGAATTCGTATTTGTCTTGGAGGGCAAGCGCGCGGGCGCCATCGAGGTCTTTCGGCACGCCTGCGATGTCGAATTGGATTCCGGGAAAGGCGTCTTTCAGACGCCGCTGGATGAGATGAATGGCGAGATGGGTGACGTCGATGCCGATCCAGCGGCGGTTTAATTTTTGCGCGGCGTGGACGGTGGTGCCGCAGCCGCAAAACGGATCGAGAACAAGATCGCCTTCATTCGACGATGCGGAGACGATCCGTTCGAGCAGCGCGAGGGGTTTTTGAGTGGGGTAGCCGAGGCTTTCCTTTCCTCCAGCCGGTTTGATGTCGTTCCAGTCATTTTGAAGCGAGACCCCTGGCATTTCATCCAGATAACGCTTTTGCGCTGGCACCGCGCCGGCACGTGTTTGGACTACCCGCCCCTCAGCAATGAGATTCTGCATTTTCTCTTTCGAGAAACGCCAGTAGCGAGTAACGCCCATGACCTCGTACCTTGGATTGCCTTTTGCGGCGCCACCTGGTCCCGTAAGATCGCTTAGGCGGTAGAGTCGGCCAGTTCCCGGCTCTACATATTTGTAGAAGTCGGACACGTAGTCTACATTGTAGGCCGTATATAGCCAGTTCCAAGTCCAGCTTCTCCCTTTGTAAAGAAAAAAATCGCGTCGCGCACATTGCCATATTGCACGCGGCCTTGCTTTGCGTCGCTGTGGGCTGACTGCCTGCGCCAACTGATCTCTGTTCGGAATTGACCATTTCCAAACACTGCATCCAAAAGAATCTTCAAATAATGGCTCGCGGTCGGATCGCAGTGCAGATAGAGCGACCCCGTGGGCTTCAGAACGCGATGCAGTTCTAGAAGCCGCACGGCCATCATCGTGAGATAGGCCATCATATCGTTTTCCTTCAAAAACGACCGCATGGCGCGCAGCATTTCGGCGGCATCCGAATTGCCCGATTGCATCACCTCGTCGAAAGCCTGCTCGGCCGAGGGGTTCCAGTGCCAGCTATCGTCAAAGGCCTCGATCTGCGCCTGGCTCTGGTGCCCGTCCGGCGCCTTGAACAGCAGATTGTAATTGGCGTTGGAATTGAACGGCGGATCGAGATAGACGAGATCGACGCTTTCATCCGCGATATGGTCGCGCAGAATGGCGAGATTACCGCCATAAAAGAGCGTGTTGCGGGCAGGTGTCTCTTGCATCAGGCAATGCCAAACAAGTCGCGACGGCTTCTTCGAGCTTAACTTTAAATGTTCAGAACGACGACGCCGAGAGAAATCGGGCTCTAGCGAAGTTTCGCCTCGGGAATAGGATCGCGATTAGCGGTCAAGGTCAATGTGAGCGCCAACGGTTCCTCAGCATTGCGGACGGTCGCTACGAATGAGCAGTCATGGCGTCCAGACCGCCAAGAGGAGAACAGGGTTATTTTCTCCACATATTGATAATGTAGCCCGCAAGGATTAGAAGACCGCCCGCCGCTATGGCTGTAAATGCGGTCCACACTTCTAAGGGAATAGTGTCCATTTCTGCCTCCGTTCGATTAATGGAGTACCTGGGCAACAATGTCGTGCCCATGCGAACCCGGGGGCGCACCGGCCCACTATGTTCCATTTATCGCACGGCGGCAGAAAAGCGCATCTGAACTTTGAACTCAAGGATCTTTGACCGCCGGAGGCGGCGCGCCTTCGGCGCGTCCTTGACTTCAAAGTTTAGATGCGCTCGGGTCAGCCGCGCGATGAATGGATTTTCCCGCGCCTGACGCGCGGCCTTTACTGACCTATTTGCGCGGGAACTTTGACTTGTGGATTGCAAGCGCGACTCACGTGGCGCAGCCCAGCCGCAAAATCTCCCATTCGAGAGCTATCCCGCTTGTCTCCTTGACGCGGGCGCGGACAAGTTCGCCTAGGGTTTCGAGATCGGCGGAGGTGGCCTTGCCGCGATTGATCAGAAAATTGCAATGAAGCTTTGACACCTGCGCATTGCCGACGGCAAGGCCACGGCAGCCCGCTTTGTCGATCAATTCCCAAGCCTTGTACCCCGGCGGGTTCTTGAAGGTCGAGCCGCCGGTGCGGGTGTTCACGGGCTGCGTTTCCGCGCGGGCCTTGGTGATCTCCGCCATCTCCGAAAGGATCGCTTGGCGGTCGCCAATGGTGCCAGCAAAAACGGCGTGGGTAAAAATCACATCATCGGCCACGCCGCAATGGCGGTAGGAAAATCCCATGTCCAGGTTGGAGAGCTCCACAGTCTTGCCGTTTCGGCCGACGCCGCGGCAGGAGACGAGAACGTCCCTCGTTTCGGCCCCATAGGCTCCGGCGTTCATCCTGAGCGCACCGCCAATGGTGCCGGGGATGCCGCGAAAAAAAGAAAGGCCCGCGAGGCCTGCCTTGGCGGCGGCGGAAGCAAGCTTTACATCAAGGCAACCCGCCCCCGCGCGCACGGAAAAACCCTCGATCGTGGCCTCTTGAAAACTTTTGCCGAGGCGGACCACGACGCCTTCAATGCCGCCGTCGCGCAACAGAACGTTGGAGCCAGCGCCAAGCACTAAAACCGGAATCGCGGGATCGAGCCGGGCAAGAAAATAAACGAGATCGTTCTCGTCCGCAGCTTCGAACAGCACTTGTGCCGGGCCTCCGGTCCTGAACCAGGACAAGCCAGCCATCGGCGCATGGCTTTCAAGAGACCCGCGTAGACCGGGCATTTGCGCGGAAAGCTTTGGCGTGATGTCAGGAAGGATCGCGGTGCTTTCCTTACGCGGGGATAGCGGCATCGAGCACCGTTTCCGCCGCGAGCTGGCCCGGCAACGCGTGAGCCCATTGGGTGATATTGCCCGCGCCAAGAAAAACAATGTAGTCGCCGGGCTTGGCGAGAGAACGGAGGAGCGCCGGCAAGTCCTCGGGCCGTTTCAGGCCGAGCGCGTGGGCGTGTCCCCGCGCCTTCAAGGCGGTGACGAGCGAATCGCGATCAGCGCCTGCGATAGGCGCTTCGCCCGCGGAATAAACATCGGCGACGATCACCGTATCAGCATCGTCGAACGCGCCCGTAAAACCCTCGAAGAGCGAATGTAGGCGTGTGTAGCGATGCGGCTGCACGATGGCGATGACATGGGCCTCGGTGGACGTGCGAGCAGCACGCAGAACAGCGGCGATTTCGACTGGATGGTGGCCATAATCGTCGAAAATGGTTGCGCCGTTCCATTCGCCGGTTCGGGTAAAGCGGCGCTTCACGCCGCCGAACGCGGCGAGCGCCTTCCTGATCGTCTCCGTGCTCATGCCTAGCCGGTGCGCGACGGCGAGCGCGGCCGCCGCGTTCAGCGCATTGTGATGGCCGGGCATCGGCATGAGGATGTTTTCAAGCACGGTCTCGGTACCGCTTTCGCGCTCGCGAATGATCGCTGTAAAACGAGAAACGCCATTGCGGAGATCAAGCCCGGCGAGCCTGACATCAGCGTCCAGGTCTTCCCCATAGGTGATGACCCGCCGGCCCTCGATCTTGGACGCTAGCTCTCGCACGATCTGATGGTCGAGGCACATGACCGCGAATCCGTAGAAGGGAATATTTTCGACGAAAGCGCGAAAAGCCTCCTTGATCGCCTCGAAAGTTCCGAAATGATCGAGGTGTTCGGGATCGATATTGGTAACGACCGCTATATCGGCGGGAAGTTTGAGAAAAGTGCCATCGCTTTCGTCGGCCTCGACCACCATCCAATCGCCGCTGCCTAGCCGCGCATTGGTCCCGTAGGCGTTGACGATGCCGCCATTGATAACGGTTGGATCGAATTTTCCGGCTTCCAGCAAGGTCGCGACGAGGGATGTTGTGGTTGTCTTGCCGTGTGTCCCTGCGATGGCGACGCATTGCTTGAGTCGCATGAGCTCGGCCAGCATCTCCGCGCGGCGCACAATGGGCAAGCGTTCTTTCCGGGCGGCGACGAGCTCCGGATTGTCGCGCTTAATCGCGGTCGAGATCACGACGACTTCCGCCGCGCCGAGGTGTTCCGCGTTATGGCCGATATGGATGAGCGCGCCTTTGCCACGCAAGCGCAACACATTGGCGCTGTCGGCCGCGTCCGAGCCTTGGACCGAGTAGCCGAGATTGAGCAAAACCTCGGCTATGCCGGACATGCCGATGCCCCCTATTCCGACAAAATGAATGGGACCTAGTTTATCCGGCAATTTCATGGATTCTGCCCTTGTCGCTCATGAGACTCTGCGCCAAATCGGCGAGCCGTTCGGCGGCATCGGCGATGCCGGCCTGCTTCGCCGCGGCGGAGCGGCGCGCGAGAGAGGCCATATTGCCCTGCGCTTCGAGAAGAGCAGTCGCTAGCCATTGCGGCGAAAATGCGCTCTGCGCGACGACAATGGCGGCCCCGCTCGCCGCGAGCTGCTTCGCATTGGCGGCCTGATCCTGATCGAGGGCATGTGGAAGCGGCACAAGGATGGCGGGGCGCCCAATTACCGCGAGCTCCGACACGGTCGAGGCCCCCGCGCGGGCAATGACGAGGTGGGCTTGGGCGATCCGCCCCGGCAAGTCGAAAAAGAAAGACCGGACCTCGGCATCGACGCCAAGGCGACGATAGATGTCGCGCACCGTTTCCTCGTCCTCCGCGCGCGCCTGCTGAACGATGATGAGCTTTTGCCGGGCGCCTTCGGGTATGAGTTCGATCGCGGCGGGCACTATCTCCGAAAAAATCGCGGCGCCCTGCGAACCGCCGGTAATGAGGATCCGCAGCTTGCCACAGGTGCAATCCGGGAAGGCCACCCGCGCGGCCTCGATCACCATCGGGCGAACCGGGTTTCCGGTCAGATGCGTCTTTGCCGCCAAAGGCCGGCGGAGGCCGCCGAGCACCTCGAAACCTTGGGCGATCGCGTCGACTCTCGAAGCGAGGAACCGATTGGCGCGGCCAATCACGGCGTTCCCCTCGTGCAAAAGGGTTGGCACGCGGAGCTGGATCGCGGCCAACAGCGGGGGAACGGTCGGGTAGCCGCCAAAGCCAATCACCGCGCGCGGGCGGATCCGTTTGACAAGCCGGCGCGCGACAACAGTTCCCCGGATTAGCGTGAAAATCGCCTGCGCGCGGGAAAACAAGCTGCCGCCGCTGGGAGTTGCCGCGGCGACCTTATGAACGGCATGCGCGGGAAAATCGGCGCCGAATTTCGCCGCCCGTTCGTCGGTGATAAGATGAACTTCCATGCCGCGCGCGGTAAGTGCGTGGCTCAGGGCCGCCGCCGGAAACAAATGGCCGCCGGTGCCGCCCGCCGCGACCACAACCGGACAGCAGCCGCTCATGGGAAAGCTTCGGCCCTGGCCCCCGCAAGCATCGCGGCGCCCGGCCGTTTTCGCAAGACAGCGATCAACAAGCCGATCGTTAGCCCCAGCGAAATAAGCGAAGAGCCGCCGTAGGAGATAAAAGGCAGGGTCATGCCCTTGGCCGGTATGAGATGAATATTGACAGCCATGTTGATCGCGCTTTGGAGGCCGAAAAGCATCACCAGGCCTGCCGCGGCGAAGCGGCAAAAAGGGTCCTCGTTGCGCGCCGCCATGAACAAGCCGCGCAACACGATGTAGGCGAAAATCGCAGCGATAAGGAGGCAGGTGAGAACACCGAATTCCTCTCCCGTAACGGCGAAGACGAAATCCGTATGGGCATCTGGAAGAATGCGCTTGATTGTCCCTTCGCCCGGGCCCTTGCCGAACCAGCCGCCGGACAGGAAGCTGTCGAGCGCGGTGTCCACCTGAAACGTATCGACAATGCCGCCGCCCGCAGCTGGATCGATGAATTTGAGAACCCGGGCGCGTACATGCGGAACCAACTTATAGGCAAGCAGCGCGCCGCCCAAGCCAGCTCCGCCAATGCCCGCCACGCAGAACCAATGCAGCCCGGCCATGACGAAAAGCGCCGCCCAGACCAGCGAGACAAGCATCGTCTGGCCGAAATCAGGTTGGAGAATCAACGGAACGATGGTCGCCAACAATAATAGGATCGCGAGAAGGGTGGCCGGAACGTCGCGCCGCTTACCGGCTTCCGAAAAGGCCCACGCCACGAGAACGACAAAGGCCGGCTTCGCGAACTCCGACGGCTGGATGCCAAAAATCCAGCGCCGCGATCCCTTGATTTCGTGGCCACAGAGCAGCGCCATGACGATCAAGGCCATCGACACCAAAAACACGAAAAGCGCGACCCTGCGCACTTGCCGGGGAGACAGAAACGAAGCTGCGACGAGGACAGTGACGGAAGGGATCAGGAAAAAAACCTGACGGTGCACGAAGTGGAACGTCGAAAGGCCGAGCCGCTCCGCGACTGGCGGGCTTCCGGCCATCGTCAACACGAGTCCGGAAACCATCAGCGCGGCCACCGCCGCAAGGATCCAGCGGTCGATTGTCCACCACCAGTTCGCCAGGGCCGAACGTTCCGCTCGCGATACCATTGTATCCCCGTCAGCCCGATTTTTTTTCCCCGGCGAGCAAAGCCTCGACGAGCACGCGAAAACGATCGCCGCGCTTCTCGAAGTCCGGAAATTGATCGAACGACGCGCAGGCCGGCGAAAGTAGCACGACTGGTTCCGCGAGCTGACTCGCAAATGCATCGCGCGCAGCTACCGGAACCGCTCCTTCGAGCGTACCGCAGCTCTGATACGGAAAGGAATCCCCAATCGTTTGTGCGAAATTCTCGCTCGCCTCGCCGATCAGATACGCCTTGACCACCTTGCCGAACAAGGGCCGCAGAGGTTCAATGCCGCCCTCTTTCGCCCTGCCACCGATGATCCAAAACACCTTGTCGAATGATCGGAGCGCCTTTTCGGCGGCATCGGCGTTGGTCGCCTTTGAATCGTTGATGAAGAGAACCTTTCCCTTCCGGCCGACTTCCTCCAGACGGTGCGGCAGCCCGGGAAAACTTCGCAGGCCTTGCGCGACGCGCTCGAGATCAAACCCGCGCGGCCCGAGCGCCGCGATGGCGGCGGCGGCATTCTGGCTATTGTGCTCACCACGCAACGAGGCAATTCCGGCAAGTCCGCCGATCCGTGTCGAGCGGCCTCCGTCCCGCCGTATGAGACAGGCGCCATCAACGACAATGCCATCGTCGATCGCGGTTTTGATCACCGAAACACATACCGTTTGTCGGCCCGCTTTCATCCGTTCGCCGGCAATGCCACTCGTAAGGTCGTCGTCGATTCCGATCACCGCGAGATCGGCATTTTCCACCAGCTTTGCCTTGATCGCGGCATAATTTTCCATCGTCCCGTGGCGGTCCAAATGATCTGGCGTGATGTTCAGAAGCACGCCCACGGATGGATTGAGCGAGGGCGCGAGAGCGATCTGAAACGAAGAGCATTCGATGACGTGAACGCGCTCTTGCGCCGGCGGCGCCAATGCGAGGATCGGGATGCCGATATTGCCGCCAATCTCGACCGCGAAACCGAAGCTCCGAAAAAGATGCGCAATGAGCGCCGTCGTCGTGGATTTCCCATTCGTGCCGGTAATCGCCACGAATGGCGAGCCCGGCGCGATTTTTTGTCGCTCACGGCTAAATAATTCTATGTCGCCGATAATTTCTACCCCGGCCTGCCGCGCCTTCAGCACGGTCCAATGCGGCGCCGGATGCGTTAACGGAACGCCGGGCGAAAGGACAAGCGATGCAAATTTCTGCCAATTCGCAAGAGCAGGATTTTCGATCCTGAGACCCGCCGCGCGGGCCTTTTCTCGCGCGTGCTCGTTGTCGTCCCAGACGGCGACACGGGCGCCACCCGCGACCATGGCTTGGGCCGTAGTAAAACCCGAGTGGCCGAGGCCAAACACGGCGGCATGCTTGCCATTGAGCGAAGTGACAGGCGTCATCGTCACCTCAACTTTAAGGTGGAGAGACCGAGCATCGCGAGCACGAAAGCGATGATCCAAAAGCGCACCACCACTTGCGGCTCGGACCAGCCAAGCTGCTCGAAGTGGTGGTGAATGGGCGCCATCTTGAAGACCCGCCTGCCGGTGAGCTTAAAGGAAATCACCTGCACGATAACCGACAGGGTTTCGAGAACGAAAAGACCGCCGACGATGGCGAGAACGATCTCGTGCTTGACGGCGACCGCGATCGTGCCAAGCGCGCCGCCAAGCGCGAGCGAACCTGTATCTCCCATGAAGATCTGCGCGGGCGGCGCGTTGAACCAAAGAAAGCCTAAACCGGCGCCGATCAAGGCGCCGCAAACGACGGCGAGCTCGCCTGCGCCGGGAACGAAATTAATTCCAAGGTAAGTCGAGAATATCGCGTTACCGGCGAGATAAGCGATGATCCCGAAGGCCGCCGCGGCGATCATCACGGGCACGATCGCGAGGCCGTCGAGACCATCCGTGAGATTGACCGCATTGCCGGCGGAAACGATCACGAAAGACCCGAAGGCGAGAAAAAAAACGCCGAGGTCGGCGACGAAACCGTTGATCGCTGGCAGGGCGAGGCCCGTCGTGTGCGCTGTTCCGAGTTTCACCATCGCGAAGCAGGCGATGATGGCGATGACCGCTTCCAAGCCAAGTCGCCGCCGCCCCGAAAAGCCTTTATCGGTCCGTTTCGTCACCTTCAATAAATCATCATAGAAGCCTATCGCGCCGAAACCGGTCATGACCAAAAGCACGATCCAGACATAGTGGTTGCGTAGATTTGCCCAGAGCAAGGTGGAGACGATGAGGCCAGACAAGATCATCAAGCCACCCATCGTTGGCGTGCCGCTCTTCGTCAGGAGATGCGAGGGCGGGCCGTCGTCGCGAATTGGCTGGCCCTTGCCTTGTTTTAGGCGCAAGGCGGCGATGATGCTCGGCCCAAAAAAGAACACGAAGAAGAGCGCCGTCGCGGTGGCGCCGCCGGTGCGGAAGGTAATATAGCGAAATAGGTTGAGCGGCCCGAAAATGCTTGAAAATTCGGAAAGCCAAGTGAGCATTTCAAGGTCCTTGACAACTCTGCGCGGAATTTTCCGCCGTGGCGTTTTCCTTGAGTGCGTCGACGATCGCGCTCATCTGGCAGGCTTTCGATCCTTTGACGATCACCATATCGCCGCTTTGCACCGCCGCCACGACGCATGCTGCAAGGTCGCTTGCGCGGTCGCGCCAGGCCCCTTGCAAATGACCGGGCAAGGCCTCGAACAGACGTTGCATCAAGGGACCGGCCGCAAAGACGAGATCGATGTGATTTGCGACGGCATCGCCAGCGAGCTCAGCGTGCATCGCAGCGCCATTGTCGCCAAGTTCGAGCATATCGCCGAGGACCGCGATGCGCCGACCATTGCCCGCCAAGGGAAGTGCGCCGGCAAGGGCGATGGCGGCACGCATCGACGCCGGATTGGCATTGTAGCTCTCGTCGATCAGCGTAAAAGGACCATTTTTGGCGGATAGGCATAGCCTCTCGCCCCGGCCCGGCTGCGCCGAGAAAAACGCGAGCGTGCCTGCTGCAAGCTCCAGTTCGACGCCGAAAGCCTTCGCGGCAAGGAGCACTGCGAGCGAGTTCATTGCCAGGTGGCGGCCGGGCGCGCCGAGGCGATAGGTCAGCCGCTGGCCGCAGACTTCCGCCTGCACCATGGAATGGTCCGCGGCAAGCGTCACGCCCACCAGTTTCGCGTCGGCTTTATCGTGTTCGCCGAAGCTCGCGACGTGACCAGCGGGCGAGGCCCTGGCATGGGCAACGAGACGCTCATATTCGGCGATGTCGCGATTGAGGATTGCAACGCCTCCCTGGACAAAGCCGGAAAAAATCTCCGCCTTGGCATCCGCGATTTCACCAAGGCTTTCGAAATATTCGAGATGAACCGGGGCTATTGTCGTTATGATCGCGGCATGCGGACGTACCATCGCGGAAAGAGGTGTGATTTCGCCTTGGTGGTTCATCCCGATTTCGTAGATTCCGAAAGTTGCATCTTTCGGCATGCGCGCCAAGGTGAGCGGCACGCCCCAATGATTGTTGTACGAGGCAACCGGCGCGTGGCAAGCCCCCGCCTGGGTGAGCACGAGCCGCAACGCTTCTTTCGTCGATGTCTTGCCCGCCGAACCGGTCACCGCGACGATACGAGCCGCGCAGCGCGCGCGCGCGGCCGCGCCAAGGCGTTCCAGCGCGGGGAGAACTTCGGACACGACATAGAGCGGCCCGAGCGGCCGAAGCGCCTCGGCATGGGCTTCATCGACCACCGCCGCGACGGCACCTTTTTCGAAGGCCGCGCCGGCATGATCATGGCCGTCCGAGCTAGGTCCCTTGATTGCGAAAAAAAGGTCGCCTTTCCGGAGCGTGCGCGTGTCGATGGAAATTCCGGTGGCGCCGCCGCGCGGCACGGAGCCGCTTACCCGTGCCGCGAGCGGACCAACGAGCCCGAGACTCGTCCACAGAAAGCCGTTCGCGGGGGCATTGCTCATGTGGAAAGGTCTTTCAGCAGCGCGCGTGCACAGCCGGAGTCGGAAAAAGGCAACGTCTTGCCGCCGACGATCTGGCCGGTTTCATGTCCCTTGCCGGCAATAAGAAGACCATCGTTTGGGCCGAGCATTGCGAGCGCCTGGGCGATCGCCAAAGTCCTGTCGCCGATCTCCTCGGCATTGCCGAAGCCGTTCGTGCCTAGCAGGATGGCCTTGCGGATCCCCGCTGGATCCTCCGAGCGGGGATTGTCGTCGGTGACGATGAGGTAATCCGCCAGGCGCGCCGCTACCTCGCCCATGAGCGGCCTTTTTCCCGCATCGCGATCGCCGCCGCAGCCAACCACCACGATGAGGTTGCCGCGCACCAAGGGCCGTAGTGCCTTGAGCGCCTTGTCGAGCGCGTCCGGCTTATGCGCGTAATCGACGAAGACCGGCGCGCCCTTGCGGCGGCCGATGAGTTCGAGACGGCCGGGCGCGCCTTCGAGCCTTTCGAGCGCTGCGAAGACCGCGTCAGGGGGGCTTCCCGTGGCAATGCAAAGACCGGCGGCGACAAGCGCGTTCGACGCCTGAAACGAACCGGCAAGCGGAAGAAGGAGCGAGAAAACCCTGCCTTCATGGGCAATTTTGATCCGTGTCAAAAAATTCTCGGCCTCGCTTCCAAGGAGGCGCGGCGCTGTGCCATTCAAGCCGGTCGATATGACGCGCAGGCCGCGCGTTTCGCAAAACGCGACGACCCTTGCCGCTACATCGCTGTCGGCATCGACAACGGCGGGCTGGCCCGGGGCAAGCAAGCGATCGAATAGTTGCAGTTTCGCGGCGAGATAGTCTTCCAGGGTTGCATGATAATCGAGGTGGTCGCGCGAGAGATTGGTGAAGGCTCCGGCACTGAAGCGGACGCCGTCGAGCCGGCGTTGCAGAATGCCGTGCGAGGAGGCCTCAAGGGCGAGATGGGTCACTTTGTCGCGCGCTAGTCCGTCCAGGATCTTGTGCAAGGTCACCGGATCCGGTGTGGTCAGCGAGCCCGCTACCGGCCACGAAGGAGCAATGATGCCAAGCGTGCCAAGCGAAGCGGCCTTGGCGCCGAGCATGGCCCAAATCTGACGCATGAATTCGACGACCGAGGTCTTGCCGCTCGTTCCGGTCACCGCGACGATCGTTTCGGGCTGGCGCGGGTACATGCGCGCCGACGCGTGCGCCAATGCACTCCGGGCATCGGCCGCCTTGATGAAGGCAGCAGGCGTGATGGGGGCCGCGGGAGCGCGCTCGGCGACGATTGCGACAGCGCCGTTCTGAACCGCTTGCGGCGCGAAGGCGAGACCGTCCTTTTTTGTTCCTGGCACCGCGAAAAAAACCATCTCCGCCGTCACCGCGCGGCTGTCGGCGCTGATGCCCTTGATCTCGCGTCCGGCCAAGGCTTTTGGAATATCGGCCTGCGGAAGCAATTCGGAAAGGCGCATCAATGAGCCCTTCCGCCATGAGCCGGCACATTCGCCTCCGCATAACCAAGTTTTGCCAGGAGCGGAAACGGTTGCGTGGGCAGACCGATGCGCGGCGGAAGCCCAAGCAAAGGCCCCGTCCGTTCGATGATCTTGCCGGTGACCGGACCCGCGTTCCAGGCGGCGGTGCGGTATCCGGCGGTCTCGGGCAGTCCTTGCGGCTCGTCCAAGAGCGTCAGAAAGAGGTATTTGGGCTTGTCGGCGGGAAGAACCGCCATGAACGTCGTGAGCACCCTGTCCTTGGAATAACGGCCGTGGACGATTTTATCCGCGGTGCCTGTCTTGCCGCCGACGAAATAGCCCTTGATATCGGCTATTTTTGCCGTTCCGATTTCCGCGTTGAGCCGCATCAAATAGCGCATGGCCTCCGACGTTTCCGGCTTAACGACGCGCGGCGCATCCTTCTTGGCATCCTCCTCGCTCCGCTTCAAAAACGTCGGAGTAACGAGGACTCCGCCATTCGCCAGCGCGCCGACGGCCATCATGGCCTGCAAGGGGGCAACACTGAGGCCCTGTCCGAACGCAATCGTCATTGTATTGAGTTCGCCCCAATTTTTGGGAACAAGGGGCTCGGCGGACTCCGGCAGCTCGGTGCGCAGGCGGCGAAGCTGCCCCATTTTGCCCAAGAAAGCCTTATGCCCCTCGACCCCGACCATCAAAGCGATGCGCGCGGTCCCAATATTGGATGAGTAAGTAAAGACCTCGGGCACGCTCAATACCCGGTGCGTCGCATGGAAATCATGAATGGTGAAGTGCCCGTAGCGCAGACTATCGCGCGCGTCGATCCGCGAATGCAGCGTAACTTTGCCCAAATCAAGGGCCATTGCAATGGAAATAGCCTTGAAGGTCGAGCCCATTTCATAGACGCCGACGGAAAGCCGATTGATGTGACTGGGATCGAGCGCGTCGGCCGGGGTGTTCGGATCGTAGTCGGGCAAGGACGCCATCGCGACGATTTCCCCGGTATTCACGTCGAGAATTGCCGCCGCGCCCGCCTTGGACTTGAACTTGGCGATACCTTTGGCGAGTTCGTCGCGGACCGCGTAAGTCGCCTTAAGATCGAGTGACGTCGTGACCGGCTTCAGGTTCTCCGGCGTCAGACTGAACCCCGCGCCATGCAAATCGGCCAGTCCCTGGCCGTCGATATAATTTTCGAATCCCGAAATGCCGATGCCGTCGAGGTTGGCAAAGCCGAGAACATGCGCGGCCACCGGGCCGTTCGGGTAAACCCTTTTGTTCTCGGGCAGAAAGCCGACACCTGGCAGGCCGAGATGATAGACTTCCTGCTGCTGTTTCGGGGTGACCGCGCGTTTGACCCAAACGAAGCCTTTGCGCGAGCCGAGACGCTCGCGCAGCTCATGCGCGTCGAGATCGGGAAGCACGGCGGTGAGAAGTTCGACCGCTTCGTCCTTGTCGATGATTCGCCTCGGTTCGGCGAAAACCGACATGACCTTGATGTCGGCCGCCAGAAGCAGGCCGTTGCGATCGAGAAGATCGGGGCGCGCGGCGGCGATGGCGTCGGCGGCCGCGCGTTTGCCGCTCGCGAGCGGATCCAGGCGCAGACCGAAATCGAGCAGCTTCCCCGCGATGATTCCATAGACCCCAAGAAATACCCACGCCGCGAGCCTAATGCGGTGCGCGCTCTTGTCGAGCCTCGCCGAAAAAATGCCGACGAAGAAACTTCCGAGGACGCGGACGCGGCTGCCCACGGGCCTAGCCGTCGCGCCGTTTGCCTTATTGCAGAGCCTTAGATCGAAGCCATCGCTCATCTTTTCGCGACCTTCATCCCGTTTGCGCGTCGTCATCTGGCCGGCGTGGAGGACACGGCGGCGTTGAGGGCATTGGCGTCGCCAGGGGTATTCGTCGGCTCCGCCAACCCGAGCGCTTCAAGTTTACGTCCGATCGCATCGACTCTGGGTGCCTTCCCCGGCAAGGCTTCCGCCCGGATAATCTGGTTCAGGGCGACCGCTTGTAAATCGAGGAATTTGTCGGCTAGTGCTTGGATGCGCTCCGGCCGCGTCAAGTGCCCCCATTCGGCGCGCAGCGTGCCGATTTGGTCCTGTTCCAGCTTGATCTCGTGCTGGAGCTTCACGATCGTTTCGGCCTGAAAGATTGTCTCATATTTGACCGTATAGGCGTAGATCGCCGAACCTATCAGCGCCGCGACCGCTAAAATATCTAGTATCCGCACCATTTCAGCAGGCTGCCGGATGAATTTCTGGAACTTTTGCGAGCGCCATCAGCCGATCGTCGAGACCGCGCGGCGCGGCATTCGTGCGCACGCCGTAACGAAGCTTGGCCGAGCGGGCGCGGGGGTTGGCGCTTATTTCACGCCGCGAAGGCATCACCGGCTGCTTGCCTCCTAGACTGAAGGTTGGCTCCGGCGGAGCGCTTTCATGCGGCAGCCGCCGGGAGGGCGTCTGGCCGCGCCCCGAACGCACCGCGAAAAAGTGTTTGACGATACGATCCTCAAGCGAGTGAAAAGTCACCACGACAAGCCGGCCACCCTGCTTTAGGATCGCCTCGGCCGCGGCCAGCGCATGCACCAATTCGCCGAGTTCATCGTTGACGGCGATCCGCAACGCCTGGAAAGCACGCGTCGCCGGATGCATCTCGCCCGGTTTGCCTGGCGCCACGCGGGCGATCATTGAAGCGAGCATCATGGTCGAGGTGAAAGGCGCCGTGGCGCGGTCCGTGACGATGGCACGGGCGATACGGCCGGACGCACGCTCCTCGGCAAAATGGTAAAAAATATTGGCCAAGGTTGCCTCCCCGGCGGTATTGACAAGATCTGCAGCAGTCTTCCCCTCGCCATCCATGCGCATATCGAGCGGACCGTCGGCCTGGAAGGAAAAGCCGCGCGCCGAGTTGTCGATTTGCATGGACGAGACGCCGACGTCGAGCACAACGCCGTCGAAATCACAAAAGCCACGCTGCCGCGCCGCCTGATCTAGTCTTCCAAATCGCTCCTTTACAAGACAAAGCCGCCCCTGCGCTTCGGCCACGAGCCAGGCTCCGCCGGCAATTGCGGCAGGGTCGCGATCGAGCGCGAGAACCTGGGTGTTGGGTTTGGCGAGCAGAGCCTTCGAATAGCCGCCGGCGCCAAAAGTGGCGTCGAGATAAAGTCCGCCCTCACTCGGAGCGAGCGCACTCATGACTTCGTCACGAAGCACGGGAACGTGCCGGGCCGGTCCGCTAGCGGCGAGATAAGCCTCATCGCCGCGACCCGATGTCATTCCCGTGCTCCATGTGGCCGTGGCGGCGGCGAATCCGCCATCACGTGTCTGGCACTGAGCTGTCTTCTGAAATCATGCAGCCGGCTTTTGGCCTCCGCCAGATGCACCCGAAAACGTCCCGGTTCCCAGATCTGAAACTTGAAGTCATGCCCGACGAAAGTGACCTCCGCGGCGATGCCCGCATAAGCCTTGACGTTTTCGCTCAGGTTTACCCGCCCCTCCGAATCGATCTTAAAAATCTCGCTGGTGCCGATGAGGGCCGTCGAAAACAAATCGCGCTCTTCCGAATAGGGAGAGAGTGGCCGAAGAAGCTCATGAATTTCCCGCAGCAAGGCATGGCCCCCGCAATCCACCGCTTCCACATCGAGCGAGGGATGAACATAAAGACCCTCGAACCCGTCACGCACGAGCACCGCCCGGAACGGCGCCGGAATTGAGACCCGGCCCTTGGCATCGAGCCGACTTGTGTAATTGGAGAGAAATCCGCCAGAACCGTCCACTCCCAACCCCACCTGCGCCGGCCCGCGGCCGGGCGGCGAAGCGCCGCTCGTGCGCCGCGGAACCGCCCCCCGCCGCCTTCAACTCCGCGCGGGACAACTTGGGATACCATGGGAAAGTTTGGGCGTCAATGGAATTGCAGAGCCTTCGCAGGTTAATCTTGTGAAGAAGCGCGGCGATCCCAAACTCGGGAACTGGGGGCCCCCCACCAATGAATGCCATCCCGACCCTCAGCATGAGGGCATGATGTGCGTTTGGCTCGACGTGGCTTGCCGAATCTCGGTGGAGTGGCCATGCTGAATGCGGCGAAGATTTTGGCGGGAGGGGCCGCTGGCGGAGATAAATAACAGACAGGAATTGGAGGCGTGGCTGCGAAAGCAGCCGCGCGAGGTGGCGGTCGCCTTGCGGCGCGCGGCCTTGCGCGTTCTGCCGAGTGTTCGGACTGCGCGGTACGGGGTTACGAAGGCAGTTTCTCCACCATGCTGCCGGTTTTCCGCGCTACCGCCGTCGCCTGGGTGACGGCCAGGTATCCAGGTCAGCAGATGCAGCTGGTTTGGGCCAACGCCGCCGGTGCCGCCGTCGTCGCCTCGGCCGCGCACCCCGCCGCCACCTTCGCCGTCACCGCCGCTACATCGGCCGCGACGGCCGCCGCCTCGGCCACCCCTGACGCCGCCGTCGTCGCCGCCCACACGGCCGTCGCCGCCGATGAAGATGTGCACGCTGCCGCCGGTCACGCCGCCTTCGCCGCCACCAAGCTTTGGTCTGCCGTTTCCACCAACGCGACGCGTGCAGAAAAGGGTGTGGCTTCCGTCATCGCCGGCTCGCCGCTGTGGCCTCAAAGTCAACCGGAGCAGCTCAGATATCTGTGGCAGAGAATGAAAGCCGCGCTCCTCGCCGCGAACCAGGAGTGGCACGTTTGGACCATTTGGTACGACGACCGCCTCGATGGCCACGTCAGGGACGAGGAACGCGAACTCGCCTATGTGCGGATCGAAGAGGCCCTATGGAGCCAAGGCCCGGCAATCGTCAACGCCGAGATCAAAAGGCGGATCGAGGAACTTGAGCCTCCACCTCGCGTCGTCCAAGCCTCTGCCTCGCTCATGGCCAGCGGCTCGAGCCGCGCCTCGCTGAGCGTCGCGGAGCCTACGCCGCCTACTCCAATCGAAAATGTTCCCTCGGCGGTTTCCTTCGGCTGGACTTCAAGAGGCACGATCACCGTCGTTGCGGGAGCTCAGAATTGGCCGGTATTTCCATTTCAAGGTGGCGAACGAGACCACGCAAATCGTCTCGAAGCCAGCCGTATTCTGGCAATGGACACGGCGCGGTCACTACGAAGCGGCGAATGGAATACACGACCCGACTACGCGGAAACACTCGACCAATATGTCTCACATCTTCCAAAGCAACCCCAAGGAGGCAATTTCCTGCTGGCGGATGCGAAGGCGCGCATCATTCGTCGAAGGCTGGTCGAGAGTCATCGTGACTTTGGGGCCGAAGATGAAAGATATCCTTGAATGGTTTCTAGCTTCCTTTAGGTGATCCGCGCTACTCAAAGCGAGGCACCAATTATACGGCACGGTGGCATCAGAGCGTGAATGGATGGGGCTTTGAATTCAAGGACGGCGCTGAAGGGCCGCCAGCTCCGCCGGTCGCGGGTCTTGGCTTCAAAACCCGTTCGCGCCGTTCCATTTAAGGCAAGCTCCACCAGAGGCGCGTCGGTCTTTAAGGCAAGTTCACTGTTGATCTATCATGGGAAGGGCCGGGCGGTTAAAACGGCACTGGCGGCAGCACGCCCTTCAGCGATAGGATGGCATGAGGTTTCGCATATCAAACACGGGTTCGAGCAATGATCTTCTACTCTCGATGGGGATACTTAGTCGCTGTTTTCTTTGTTGTTGCCGCATTTATTGCTGGTGGAATTAGCACCGCTTATCATCTTAGTCCTGAGTTCAACGAGCGTTTTATTGTTTTTGTTCTGGGGACCGCTGTGCGTAGGTTTCGGAAGAAATCTAGGCACTCCCGAAAAGCCTAGCACGTTCTTTTGGATCCCGATGGAATATTGGGGCTATGGGCTCTTTGCCTTCGGAATGCTAGACGCCTATCTCAGCTGGAACAGCCTCGCGCGCGATTGGCTCGCGGTTGTCTAGCGGCTCGACACGGAACCTGTGTTACACGAGGTTCGTGCTATGAAAAACGTTACCATCACGCTGCGCGAAGAGGTCGCCGAATGGCTGCGCATCGAGGCGGCTAAGGCGGGCTTGAGCATGTCCGCTTTTGTGAGCGGAGTTTTGGAAACCCGCATGGGGCGCGGAAAAGACCAGATCGCCGGACTCGAATTTTTCCTAAGCGGCCCCGGTTTCCCTGGCCTTGCCGGCGGGTTGCCCAAGCGGGACGAGTATTATGACCGCGCGGCTCTTCGTCGACACGAATATTCTGATGTACGCCCTCGATTCGGCCGAGCCAGCGAAACGCGCCATGTCGGCGGATTTGCTTAGGCGGGCGATGGCGAACCAAACATTGGTCCTGAGCCCGCAAAATCTGAATGAGTGCTACCGGGTTCTCCTCCAGCGGCGGCGGCTTATTCCCGAGGCGGCGGCGCGGTCCTATCTGACTTGCCTCATGCCGTGGTGTATCGCACCGCTCGACGCGCGAACGACCGCAAAGGCCTGGGCGGATCAGGACGAGGCGGGGCTTGCCTGGTGGGACGCCCTGCTTGCCGCCTCGGCTCTCATGGGGGTTGCAAGGTTTCCATCTCCGAGGACATGCGGGGCGGCCAATTGATTTCCGGCATGAGGATCGTCAATCCATTCAGCCCCGGTATTTGAAGCGCGTATCGGCGCAACAGGGAAACTTCGCCATGGGTTTCAAATGCGGCATCGTCGGCTTGCCCAATGTCGGCAAATCGACGCTCTTCAACGCGCTGACGCGGACGGCGGCGGCGCAGGCGGCGAATTATCCCTTTTGCACCATCGAGCCGAATACTGGCGATGTCGCGGTGCCCGATGCGCGGCTCGAAACTTTGGCGAAAGTCGCAAGCTCCAAGGAAATTATTCCAACCCGGATTACATTTGTCGATATAGCGGGCCTCGTGCGCGGCGCCTCGAAGGGCGAGGGATTAGGCAATCAGTTTCTGGCGAATATCCGCGAATGCGATGCGATCGCCCATGTCGTCCGCTGCTTTGAGGATAGCGACGTTACCCATGTCGAAGGCAAGATAGCGCCGCTCGACGACATCGAGACGGTCGAGACCGAACTGATGCTCGCCGATCTCGAAAGCCTGGAAAAACGTGCCGCCGCTTTGGAAAAGAAAGCCAAGGGAGGCGACAAGGAGGCCAAGGAGACTCTTGGGCTCGCGAGATGCTGCCTCGCGCTGCTGAGTGAGGGGAAACCGGCGCGGCTTGCCGAGATCAACGAGGAACAGCAAAAGCTCTTCAAAAATCTCGGGCTTTTATCGGCGAAGCCGGTGCTTTATGTCGGCAATGTCGAGGAAGCCGCCGGTCGCGGCAATGGCTTTTCAAAAGCTGTCGAGGCACGTGCGTGCGAGGAAAAAGCTGCCGCGGTGATAATCTCGGCCAAGATCGAAAGCGAGATCGCGGTTTTGGCGGAAGACGAACAAAAGGAGTATCTCGAAGCGGTGGGCCTCGCGGAGCCGGGGCTCAGCCGTGTCATTCGCGCGGGCTATGAGCTTTTGCGGCTGATCACCTTCTTCACCGTGGGGCCGAAGGAGACACGCGCGTGGACTATCCCACAAGGAACCAAGGCGCCGCAGGCGGCGGGGCTGATTTACACGGATTTCGAAAAAGGCTTTATTCGCGCCGAGGCCATCCCTTATGCCGATTATGTCGCTTTTCATGGCGAGGCGGGAGCCCGGGAGGCCGGCAAATTCCGCCTCGAAGGCAAGGACTACACCGTGGCTGACGGCGACGTTCTGCACTTCCGGTTTGCGACCTGATATGCTGGCCCAGTTTCGAAACAGTCCGGCGGAGGCGGCGGTGAGGCGCGCGGAACGAGAGGGCGATTCGCCCATATTCGACAGCCCCTTCCGCGACCGCCTGGCGGAACTTTTCGCATGGCGTCGCGACGTCCGCCGTTTTAAGCCGGACCCGGTCCCACTCCCGCTGATCGAGGAACTCTTGGGCTTCGCCGTCCTGGCTCCCTCGGTCGGCAACAGCCAGCCGTGGCGTTTCGTCAGCGTCGAAACGCCTTCGGCGCGCGAGGCGGTGATCGCCAATTTCAGTGCCTGCAATGCGGCCGCGCTCGCATCCTACGAAGACGAACGCGCCGCGCTCTATGCCAGCCTTAAATTGTCGGGGCTGCGCGAGGCGCCGGTTCATCTCGCCGTGTTCTGCGACCATGCGACGGAGGCGGGTTTTGGTCTTGGCCGGAAAACCATGCCGGAGACGTTGGATTATTCAGTGGTCGCGGCGATCCACACTTTTTGGCTTTGCGCGCGCGCGGAAAATCTTGGCGTTGGGTGGGTGTCCATCCTCGATCCTAAGGACGTTTGCCGCATTCTCGCTGTTCCAGTGGCATGGAAGCTCATCGCCTATCTTTGCGTGGGCTTTCCGTTAGAACAACATCTCGATCCGGAGCTCGTACGCCATCATTGGCAGGCGCACCTTTTAGAGAATGAGAGGCTTCACCGGAGGTAGGGCGATTCCCGGGACCAAGCGCCGATAGCCGCCGCGCGCCGCCTGTGAAAAAGGGGGACAAACGCGATAGGCCTTTGCGAGGCGCGCCGAATCTGGGCATTTAACCCTGTGTACCGCCATGCGATTTCCGCCGTCGTTTCTTGATGAGATTAAAGCCAGGCTTCCGGTCTCGGAGGTCGTGCGCGGGCGCGTCAAATTGATGCGGGCGGGGCGCGAATGGAGAGGGCTTTCGCCTTTCAACGCCGAAAAAACGCCGTCCTTCTTTGTCAATGACCAGAAAATGGCCTGGTTCGACTTTTCCGCCGACAAAAACGGCAATATTTTCGATTTTGTGATGGCGACCGAAGGGCTTTCGTTCCCCGACGCGGTCGAGCGTCTTGCCCGTGACGCCGGGCTGGCCCTGCCGCAAGTCTCGCCCGAGATCGAGGCCCAAGAAAAAGCGCGCGCGAGCCTGCATGAGGTGATGGCGCATGCGGCGTCCTATTTTTCTGCGCGGCTTGCCGGTGGAGAAGGAGGGGCGGCCCGCGCGTACCTCGCCGGGCGGGGGATTGATCCCGAGCTTGCCGCCCGGTTTGGCCTGGGCTACGCCTTGCCGGAAAAATATGCCTTGCGGGACCATCTCACTTACGCGGGCATCCCCGTGCCAACGATGATCGAGGCTGGGCTTTTAATCCATGGCGAGGGCATCGCGGTTCCCTACGATCGATTTCGCGATCGGATTATGTTTCCGATCCACGATTCCTTGGGCCGCGTCATCGCATTCGGCGGCCGGGTGCTTGGCCAAGACGCCCCCGCGAAATATCTGAATTCGCCGGAGACTGGGCTCTTCCGTAAAGGCGCCGTCCTTTACAATCATCATCGCGCGCGCGCGGCCGTTCAATCGGGCGGACAGCTCATTGTCGTCGAAGGCTACGTCGACGTTATCGCGCTTGTCTCGGCGGGTTTCGACGCCGCGGTGGCGCCTCTCGGGACCGCCTTGACGCCAAACCAATGCGAGCTTTTGTGGAAAATGGCGGCGGAACCGGTCCTTTGCTTCGACGGGGATAGGGCCGGACGCAAGGCTTTGTACCGGGCGATCGACATGGCGCTGCCTCTGCTCGGGCCCGGCCGCTCGCTCGGCTTCGCACTTCTGCCAGAGGGAGAGGACCCGGATGGCCTCGTCCATGCCGGCGGGCGCGAGGCGGTCTCCCATTTACTTGCGCACGCCCTGCCGCTTGCTGAGCTCATTTGGAAACGGGAAACTGAAAATAAGGACTTCGGCACACCGGAACGCCGCGCCGGGCTCGAGCGGCGGTTTGCCGAAATCGCCAGCGGGATCCGGGATAAGGCGCTGCGCCGTCAATATCAGAACGACTTCAAGGAGCGGTTCTTCCAATTTTTTCGACGCGGCTGCGCCGCCAGTGCGGCAGCACCTAAGAGGGCGCGGGGAGAAGGTACCAAAGCCAATTTCGAGTCGAAAACGAATTTTACGTCGCCGCCGGCGGTCAGTACAAGCCTTGCGGCATCGCCGCTTTTGCAACCAGGAAGGCTTGCCCATCCCTTAAGCGAATGGCTGATTTTATTGCTTTTTCTCAATCACCCCGGCTTAATCGGGCAGCATCTCGAGGAACTGGCGGAAATCGAGTTCTTTAGCACCGAAGCGGTAGCGTTGCGCGATGCGCTCGTTGCCTTGCCGCTGTCGTCGGCGGCTGCAGCTCCGCTTGATAGGACGAGCCCGGACGCGGCAAGCCTTCGCGCCGCCGTTGAAGGCCAAGGTTTCGGGCCGATACTGCAAAAGCTCGATGCAATGGCGGCGCATGGCTCGCATTGGTACGCCAAAGCTGAGGCCGCCGAGGAGGATGCGGAGGAGGTTCTCAAACAAGCTCTAACAGGGCATCGCAAGCGTGCACTCGAAAAAGAATATGAATTGGCTAAACGCGCACTTGAAAAAGATCCCAGTGAAAGAAATTTCATGCGTCTCAAGAAAATTAAGGAGCAATTATTTACCCTCGGCGGAATGGAGGCCAGCTTGGAGGGCTTCGGTGTTCCATCGGGGCGCCCTAGCGGAACCCTGTGAATGGCCCACCGTGGCACTTTTGCAGGGTGATTTCGCATAATCGGCTAATGCCGAGAACATCGGAGCTGCCGAGGCCGACGCCGAGCAAGTTTAAAACAAGCCTTGAGCGCCGCTGGGCGAAGACGTTACCAATAAGGTGTTGCAATTGGCTGAATTGGCCCTAGGTAAGGACTTCAGCGCGGCCAAACTCCGAACATTCAGGTGCAGTGTCCGCGGCGGGGTCGAGGCCGCGAGGGGAGGCCATGGCGCGCAAGCGGAGCGCCCGAGCGGGGAACCTTATGAGCGGCCGGGGAGCGGGACGTTATTTTAGCGGCCGACCCCGCGTCTCTGGAAACGGAGGCGGCGCCGGGTCTGAATTCTGCAGATGAACGGTCGAAGCACGGCGCGCGGACACAATGTTGAAGACGGGCTTTGACTGCGCATCCGCCCTTTTTGGGGCGGGAGCGGCTGCGGCCTTCGGCCCGCGGCGTTCAGGACGGACGACGCCTTGGAGATTCCGCGCAAGGAAACGTCTGCCGTAAATTTTTCCTTAAATTCTTTGGAGGCCTTTAATGGCGAAAAAGGACAGTGCGAATCCCGGCGCGGAACATGGCGCGGCCGAAGTCGCCGACGGCCCCTTGCTCGATCTCACCGATGCCGCGGTCAAGCGGATGATCAAGCTCGCCAAGAAGAGGGGCTTTGTTACATACGCCGAATTGAATGCCGTGCTTCCGTCCGAGGAAGTTAATTCCGAGCAAATCGAAGACATTTTAGCAATGCTGAGCGAGATGGGCATCAATGTCGTCGAGAACGAGGAACACGACGACGCATCGCTCGATGAATCCGCCGAGGAAGAAGAAGCGGAGGGCGGCGAATTGATCGAGGCCGTACAAGCGAAACAGGTCACCACACGTTCGACCGAGCCCGCCGATCGCACCGACGATCCAGTCAGGATGTATCTGCGCGAAATGGGCTCGGTCGAACTCTTGTCGCGCGAGGGCGAAATCGCCATTGCCAAGCGCATCGAGGCTGGCCGCGAGGCGATGATCGCAGGACTTTGCGAAAGCCCGCTCACCTTTCAGGCAATCATTATTTGGCGTGACGAAGTGAACGACAGCAAGGTTCTGTTGCGCGACATCATCGATCTCGAAGCGACTTATGCGGGTCCCGATGGCAAGAACACCCCCAAGGTCGACATGACGGCGCCGGGAGCCGCCGAAGCGCTGGCCGCGCAGCAAGCGCCGGCGATCGCACCGCTCGACCCGCCGGCGCGGTTACAGCCGGCAAGCGCGGACGGCGGCCTCGAAGCGCCACCTCCCCAAGAGACCTTCGACGAGGAAGACGACATGGACAACTCGGTTTCCCTGTCGGCGATGGAGGCCGAACTCAAGCCCAAGGTTCTCGAAACGTTCGAGAGGATCGCCAGCGCCTATAAAAAGCTCCGGCGCCTGCAGGATCAAAACGTCGTCAATAAGCTAAAGAACGAAACCCTAACCCCGTCCCAGGAGCGCAAATACAAAACGCTCAAGAAGGAAATCATCACCTACGTCAAATCGCTTTCACTCAATCCAAACCGGATCGAGGCGCTGGTCGATCAGCTTTACGACATCAACAAGCGCTTGATTGGACTTGAGACAAGGCTGTTGCGGCTGGCCGAGGGTTCGGGTGTCAGGCGCGAGGATTTTCTCAAGAACTATCAGAATTCCGAGCTCGACCCGAAATGGCTGTTACGGGTGTCGAAACTCGGTGGCCGCGGCTGGAAGGATTTCGTTGCCCGGGCGAAGGAGCAGATCAAGGAGCTGCTTTCGGAAATTCACGGGCTCGCGACCGAGACAGCCCTCGAGATTCAGGAATTTCGCCGAATCGTCCATCTGGTTCAAAAGGGCGAGCGAGAGGCGCGTCAAGCCAAGAAGGAGATGGTGGAGGCGAACCTCCGCCTCGTGATTTCCATCGCCAAGAAATACACCAACCGCGGTCTGCAATTCTTGGATTTGATTCAAGAGGGAAATATCGGCCTGATGAAGGCGGTCGATAAATTCGAATACAGACGTGGCTACAAATTCTCGACCTATGCGACCTGGTGGATCAGACAGGCGATCACCCGTTCGATCGCCGATCAGGCGCGCACGATCCGCATCCCGGTGCATATGATCGAGACAATCAACAAGATCGTGCGAACCTCCCGCCAGATGCTGCATGAGATCGGCCGCGAACCGACGCCCGAGGAACTCGCGGAAAAACTCGCGATGCCGCTCGAAAAAGTGCGCAAGGTCTTGAAGATCGCCAAGGAGCCGGTGTCGCTCGAAACCCCGATCGGCGACGAGGAGGATTCCCATCTTGGCGATTTCATCGAGGACAAGAATGCGATTTTGCCGATCGACGCCGCGATCCAATCGAATCTTCGCGAGACGACAACCCGCGTGCTTGCCTCCTTGACGCCGCGCGAGGAGCGCGTGTTGCGCATGCGCTTCGGGATCGGCATGAACACCGATCATACGCTGGAGGAAGTGGGCCAGCAATTCTCGGTGACGCGCGAACGCATTCGCCAGATCGAAGCCAAGGCGCTGCGCAAGCTGAAACATCCCTCACGCTCGCGCAAGCTGCGCAGCTTTTTGGATAATTGAGAGGCGGCGGCCAGGCTACCCCGATTGAGTGATCCAGTTCGAAAAAAGTCGTAGCGCTTGGGTCAATTCAGCAGAAGCGGAACAATATATGATATGTCCGGATTTTTTTTCACCTTGACACCGTTTGGTTCTAATCCGCGCTGAGCACAGAAGTCATTGTCGAACGTAGTCAAGTTTCCTTCGGCGTTGATTCGGACAAGCGCTTCGCGCCAAGCCTCTATCTTGTCAGCAAACACGGCCTCTATGTCCGTACGGGTGCGATTATTAAGCTGACCCCAATGTACCGCTGCCCCCAGTTGAGCTGCCGCCACCTCGAAGGCATCAAGCACCTGCATTTCACTGGAAAGACCAGAAAGACCCGACATTTCAATACAGACAGTATGAGGCCAGCGCTCGATCGCCAATAAAGCTTCGGAGCGCCCGCAATATCGCAGCGAAATGTATCCTCCGTATAAAATAGCTTGATTCTTGAATTGATCGATTAAGCCGAATAGCGTATCGATGTACCCTAGATATCTTACGTCATCGGCGTCGAATGCAACCTCAAGAGATCTGGCTTTATAGCAATTCGCTTGGTAGTCGTACGTATCCATTATTCTAAAGCTTAAATCCGTGACATCGTGCGGCCCGAGGTTTGCGCTCAGCAGTCCGTTGACCGTGTCGGTGGCAACACCAAACAACCCATACTGCGACATAAGGTTGGTTACGGCCGCAATATAATCTCCGATCGTTATCGATGGGACAAGAAGCGGAGCGAGCGCCACCGTCGTTACGGCCGCAGCCGCTGCGGCAGCTGCAGCTGCGGCGGCGGCCGTTGCAGCCGCTGCGGCGGCTGCTTGACCAACAAACGGAATCCATGAGACTGCCACCGCTATCGCCCCCGCTGTGGCGGCGGCCGCTGCGGCGGCTGCGGCCGCCAGGGCCGCCGCAGCGATTATCCCCAGGACAACCAGCGATTTTTCCAGGGGTTGCAGCCGACAGGCCCACGCAAAGATGTCGTTCTTGCTCGTATCGGGGTTAAGGGGCGTCCCCGCAGGTCTCGTGTTCCGGGTGGTGATGAAGCAATCCCGGCCACCTGAAGAATTTGGGTAAGGCAAGATGACAATCTGAACAAACCTATTATTGTCCCGCAAAAAACTGATCGTGCCGGGTCCGCCGCCGGTTCCCAAGAGAACGCTGCTCTTGACGCCATCCCAGGCAGCCTGAACACGAATTTCCTCCAAAATGAACTGGTTATCAACCTCGATTACCACAGAGTAAATAATTCCCATGCGTCCCATCGAGACAAGAACAGCGTTAAACACATCGTTGTCGGAGATGATCCGACCGGCAACGCATGGCATAAGTTGGGCGAGGCGATTGGTGTCGACGATGGCGGCCACACCGCCGCGTTGGATGAAGAACTCAGCGCCGCCGGGCCCGACAAGGTAAACCCCTTGCAACATGTCGGGGAGAGGTGGAATGGCGACGTCGCCGCCATGGGTGCTGGTCGAGATGGCGCCGGCCAGCGACTGCCCGCCGCTGCCGCCCAAGGTGCGCAATGCGAAGCCATTGTGCTGCTGGATACCATTCACAATCGACATGGCTTCAAGCGTGTCATGCAGATCATGTACCTTGAAGCCCGCCTCAACATGAACGAGTTGCCGTTGCTTGGCAGCACCCGTAAGCGCTAGGAAGACCGGATCTTGCGCCGACGGGTCGACGGGATTTGCCGCCGAGGTCGCTCCCATCGTGTTGCTCAGTATCCGGTTGAGCGCATCCGTCCTCACCAGGAACCCAGGCTCACTGTTGTTCCCAGTTGAAAATCCCGGGGTGGAAAAATTGTCGTTGAACGACCACCCGCTGCCGACAGCGTGCACCGATAGGTTTGCGGCTTCAGCCGTCTTTACGATCGCAACTAATTTATCGATGGTGTCGGGTTGAAAGATACTAGTAGGGTGGATTTCGATGTCCCCGGCCCAGTTTGAAAAGCCGGTGTCCGAAATCGGATTTCCTGTTCCATCGGCACGAATGCAGGGCATAGGATCCCCTAATGATGAGTTGTGGGGCCGTGCATCACATCCTCAAGCCCGCCGCGGATGCTTCGCGCCGTTTTCAACGATTCGCGTAAGCATGATGAACTTTTCGCCTCCGATCAGCCGCAGCGCAGATGCAGTTATCCAGAGGCGCCGGTGATCGCGACATCTTCGCGGAGCGTCATCGAGCAAACACCGGCGCATTAAGCCATAATGAATGGCAATAAGCCGGCAAAGTTACGATGCCACTCTCAGTTTGTAGAGTCTGCGGCGGCCAATCGACATCCGCCATGACTTGATAGCCCGTGTTGATCGCGGCCAGAGCGACCGCTAGTACAGGATTACTTACTTCTGCCCCGATAGCTTGGGAAGCGACGACGAAATTGAAAAAGTTGAAAGTGTTGTTCAGGTCAGTGAGCGTTAAGACAATAATCGGGCCATGGGTAATCGGGTCGTCCCGAGGATCGAGAAAATTTCCCTCAAAATCGCCAGATGTAGGCCCGACAGAATTTACAACGCAGGTGAACTGCATTCGGTGGCACTCCTTTACGAGGACCGAGTTGCCTGTCTCTATCGAGCATCCACTAAGTATGTTGGCTCATTGCTGGCCTTTTGTCAAAAGCCGGATGGGATGTGCCACGCATCTGGGCTAGGGCGCTCATTCTCCAATCCGAGGTGTCTCTTTCCTGCACGAAACCTAGGAGAAGAGCTTCTCTTTGCGCGGAAGCCTTTGCGCTGAAATCTCTCGACCATGATCGGATCGCTCATGGTCTCAGTCACTTTGGCTTCTCGCATGACCTTCTTCAAAGGATCATGCTCCAAGGCTCACTTCCCGCGAAGCGGCACCGGGCTTTCGGTGATGCGGACAAAGCCTTGCGCGCGTGCGAGGGGCTTGGTCGCCGCTCCAGTGAAATGGCCGGGGTCGAGTTCGCTTGGCGCCGTCCTGAAGGCCGCGACATACTCCGCCGAAGCCCTGGTTGAAAGCGCATCGGGAATGTTGCGGGCCGCCCGGCGTAGCCCGGTGAAGGACTGACCAAGGATCGACTGGGCCGGGAAACCTGCGGCTAAAATATCGCCGGCGAGACCGCGAAGCTTGGCCCGGTCGGAGCGCGCCGCAGCGGCAGGCGATTGCGTGGCCGGTCCGTTCATGGCGTCGCCCGGAGCCTTGCTCGGCACCGCTCCGCGCTGGTCTTCCACCGGCGCCTCCGATGCGAACGCAAGCGCCTGCTTCGGCACGCTGGCGCGATCCTTCGATCCTTGGGTAATCACAATGGGGAGATTTGCCGCGCGTGCCAAGGGCGAATTTGCGCTTGACGAGGCGGCGGCATCATTGATTGGGCCGTTCTTGGAAACCTGATTATCGCCTTCGCCTTAGAGTCTGATTGGCCGCGAGTGCGGCGATGCGCGTGAGCGAGGCAGGCCGAGCGGGCGGGATGGGCATATCGGCGAAGGCGACCGCGATATCTCCGGGCTGCGCCGGACGGGGAGGCGGAAGGGGCGCTGTCGCCGCGAAAGCCCCGCGCTTGTCGATTTTATCTTTCGGATCTCGGCCGCCTCGGCCTCCCGCTCCCGCCGCTCGTCGCGGCCTTGCTCGATTGCCGCGTGGGCGCTGCGCAACCATGGGTTGGACCCCAAATCCGGGAGGCGTCAACTCGCATCCGCCAGGCTTGGCTCGTTTTGGGGCGAATTTTTGCCTGGCGAGGAAGCCGGCGCGACAGTGGCCGCTCGCGCGTAGCCACGATCGGTGGGCACGCCTGGATCTGCCGCCGCCGCGCTGGCGGGGCTTTCGCTCTTCATGCGAAGCGCGGCGATCTCGGTTCCACCGTGGCGCGCGCGGGGGGGCCGGGCAGTCTGCAGCCGGCCCGCATCGGCTTCCTCCTCCTCTTCATGCTTACCAAACAGCCAAGCGATCAATCCTCCCGATGGCGCCCCTTGCGGCACATCGGCCATCACGCCCCCGCGCGAGGCGATTTCGGCGCGAGCTTCCTCATAGCGGGGAAGCGCGCGCCCGTCCGTGGCGAGATGAACCGTCTTACCGTCCGGGAAAAGCCGCGCAAGCTGATCGTAGCTCATGCGCGGCCAGGCCCGCACGCTGCCGACGTCGAGATGGACGAAATTCGAACTTGGGTACCAACCGACGCCGCCGCGTTGCAGGCGCATGCCGATTTCGCGAATTCTTTCCATCGGCATGCCGGGCATGGTCGTATCCATCGCCCGGCCTTGTATATGTTGCGAGTGCTCGGCGACGCCGTGCGAGCGGCGGCGCAGCATGGCGTTGGTTTGCGGCGAGCGGTAGGCCGAAACGATCACGATCGGCTGGCTTGCTCCGGCGGTCCGGTAGGCCTCCCAGATCACATCGAACAGGCGCGGATCCATCCGGGTGTGATCATTATTACGCCAATCGCGCAGGAACCAATTGAGCTTTTCGAGAACCGCTGGATCGTAGGAGCCGTTGAGGCGGAAACTCGCCTGGATCAATTCGCCAGTATGGGAATGATACAGGTTCAACGTGCGGGTGTCGCCATTGGCGGCCGCCGTCTCGGTCGAGGAAGGAACGACGATGCTCGAGAAGAGCGCCGCAACTCCGGTTGCGGCAACGAGACAGACATATCTGATAGGAGCCGGGCGGCGGTGCGATTGTCGCAAGTGAAATCTCGCGGTTCTGGCTGGACGGAACTAGCCTTGGTATGTGTGAGGCGCCGTACATCGGTGTTGAAGCGGTGGCACCGATATTGAGGCGGGTCATATTTTTGGGGTGTAGCTGTGATTTTAGCGAACTCTTGCCGCTCGTGGATACCGCCGTAACGCGCCCCTTCCTCTCACTGACGGACCGTCAACCCTTGCGTCCGCTATCATTCATCAAATAAAGTGGCAAATATGGCGAGCATGTGTCGGATCTGGCGCAGGGATTTCGCGGTTCTCATTTCGCTTGCATCTTCCATGATGTTATATCGCGTTTACGTTTTTGGCGCGGCTTTTTTTGCGGCTTCTCGCCTAACAGCAGCAGCCGGCGCGGTTTTACCAACGACGCAAATTGCCTTGGCCGCTCCCTGAACAGATTTTTTCCATGGCGCGGGCCCATCGTAGACAGGTCGAGCGTTTAGATGACGCGAGCGAACCTTCATGCGGGCTTTAATCCACGGGGTTCAGAAAACCGTCTCGCCTCGCTGACTTCCATATCTTATTTCGTTGGGGTTTAATCAAGAGGCAGGCTGGCCGGAATCCGCGGCCGCAATCTAATGGAAAGCGTGGAATGGCCGGTTACGATGTCGATCTCTTCGTGATGGCGCGGGATCGGGCGGCGTGCGCGCCGCAAGGGTCGCGGCGGCCCATGGCGCCAAGGTCACGATCGCGGAGGAATTCCGCATTCGCGGAAACTGCGTGATCCGCGGCTGTGTGCCGAAAAAGCTCATGGTCTACGCCAGCCGCTACAAGGACCATTTCACCGACGCCCCGGGGTTTGCCTAGGAACCTTGCCGCGCCCTTCTTCG
>CAWEGU010000013.1:0-77265 GCA_963808645.1 uncultured Alphaproteobacteria bacterium | reverse complement strand
TCTAAATCCATGAATTGAAAGCTCTTGCCGATGCGTCTGACGCCGTGGCTGCCGGCCGGCTGTGCTCGGCCGCCCTTTCGGATTATCGAGTTAGTCGGCGCCGTGCGAAAGGGCTACCTACAAGGCCTTGACCGTCGAAATACATTTGATTTTTGAATTTTCATATAAATCGGGAAGCTTGGAGTTGGCTCCGGTGCCGCTGATCCTGACCATCGAAAACCCGCCGAGTTGCCGGACGGTACTCCGCTTAGCGTCACGCTTTCGGATGGGCCCGGCCTCGAAATCGGCCGCAATCCCAATCTCGATTGGACGCTTTCCCACCCCCCATTTCGGGCAAGCATTGCGAGGTGCGCTGCCGCGGTGGCGCCTATTGGCTCCATGACATCTCCACCAATGCCACATTTCCCAACAACAATGCCCGCCGCATCCAGAGGCCGTACCGGCTGCGGCACGGCGATCGTCTGAGGCCCTGACCCGAAAAGACCTGCCCTTCCCCTTCCCCATCACCCCTGGCTCGCGGCTTTTCTGCGCAGCGCTGCCTGCGCCGCGGCAAGCCGGGCGACCGGGACCCGGAAAGGCGAACAGGAGACGTAAGTCAGGCCGGCTCGCTCGAAAAAGTCGATTGAGGCCGGATCGCCTGCGTGCTCGCCGCAGATTCCGAGCTTGATGTCCGGCCGCGTCTGCCGGCCACGCGTAGCGGCGATCTCGATTAGCTCGCCCACGCCCTCCTGGTCGATCGTGGCGAACGGGCTGGCGGGAAGAATTCCCTTCGCCGCATAGTCGCCAAGGAAAGATCCGGCATCGTCGCGCGAAAGAGCAAGGCAAGTCTGGGTCAGGTCATTGGTGCCAAACGAAAAGAATTCGGCGGACTCGGCGAGTTCGCCGGCGCGCAAGCTCGCGCGGGGGGTCTCGATCATCGTCCCAACCGAATAGGCCATGATCTCGCCGGTTTCGGCGGCGACGGCTTGCGCGATGGCGTCGATCCGCGCCCTGATAAAATCGAACTCGGCCTTGGCGATGACGAGTGGTATCATGATCTCCGGCCGCACCGCCGCGCCGGTCTTGCGGTTGGCCGCGGCCGCGCCTTCGAAAATGGCGCGGGCTTGCATTTCCGCGATTTCGGGAAAGGCGATCGCGAGCCGGCAGCCGCGAAAACCCAGCATCGGGTTCAATTCATGCAATTCGGCTGTGCGCTGGGCTAGCTTTTCCGGCAAAACGCCCATGGTCTCCGCGACCACCGCGATTTCCGCCTCGGTTCGCGGCAAAAACTCGTGCAGCGGCGGATCGAGCAGGCGGATCGTCACGGGCAGCCCTGACATGATCTCGAAAAGCTCGGTGAAATCGGCGCGCTGGAAAGGCAATAGCTTGGCAAGCGCGGCGCGCCTCCCGGCTTCATCTCCGGCAAGGATCATTTCGCGGACGGCAACAATCCGTCCGCCCTCGAAAAACATGTGCTCAGTACGGCAAAGGCCAATCCCTTTCGCGCCGAACGTTCGCGCCACGCGTGCGTCTCGTGGCGTGTCGGCATTGGCCCGCACGCCCATGCGGCGGACCGCATCGCCCCATTCCATGAGGATTGTAAATTCGTCGGAAAGTTCGGGCTGGCGCATTTTGGCGGCGCCCTTGATCACTTGACCGGTGGCGCCATCGATGGTCAGCAAGTCCCCCCTGTTGAAGGTGAGGCCCGCTGCCGTCATCGTCGCGTTCGCATAGTTGACCCGGATCGTGCCGGCCCCGGAGACGCATGGCTTGCCCATTCCGCGCGCGACAACCGCGGCGTGGGAGGTCATGCCACCGCGTGTCGTCAGAATTCCTTCCGCCGCGTGCATCCCCGAAATATCCTCGGGACTTGTCTCGATGCGCACCAGAATGACCTTGCGGCCGGCGTTTTTCATCTGCTCGGCGTCGCTGGCGTCGAACACGATCTCGCCGCTGGCCGCCCCCGGCGATGCCGGCAGGCCGGTGGCGACGATTTGGCGGGGGGCGCTTGGATCGAGCGCTGGATGCAAGAGTTGCTCGAGCGCGGAAGGATCGACGCGCGCAATCGCCTCCTCCCTGCCGATCGAGCCTTCATTCGCCAAATCGACGGCGATGCGGAGCGCGGCCTGACTAGTGCGCTTGCCGCTGCGTGTCTGCAGTATCCATAGTTTGCCGCGTTCGACGGTAAATTCCATGTCCTGCATGTCGCGATAGTGCTTTTCGAGAAGACCCGCCGCGCGCGCGAATTCGGCGAAAACTCCGGGCAACGCGGCTTCCATCGAAGCCTCTTGGGCCCCCGCCGCGATGCGCGCCGCCTCGGTGATGTTATGCGGCGTTCTGAGGCCGGCGACCACGTCCTCGCCTTGGGCATTGAGCAGGAACTCGCCGTAAAGTTCCTTCGCCCCGGTGGAAGGGTTGCGGGTGAAGGCGACGCCCGTCGCCGACGTTTCGCCCATATTGCCAAAAACCATGGCCTGAATAGTGACTGCGGTGCCCAATTTCGCCGGAATATCGTGCAGCCGCCGGTAGACGACCGCGCGCGGATTTATCCAGGAATCGAATACGGCGCCGATAGCGCCCCATAGCTGTTCGCGCGGATCCTGTGGGAACGGCTTGCCCAAGGTCTTTTCGATCCTTGCCGTGAAATCGACGATCAGCGTCCGCCAATCCTCGGACGAAAGCTCCGTATCGAGAGTTACACCTTTGTTTTCTTTATAATACCCCAAGAGCTCTTCAAACACATGATGTTCGATGCCCAACACCACGCTCGCATACATTTGGATGAAACGGCGATAGGAATCATAGGCAAAACGCGGATCGCCCGAGCTTTCCGCCAGCGCCGCGACGCTGATATCGTTCAGCCCGAGGTTTAAGACCGTATCCAGCATGCCGGGCATCGACGCCCTTGCTCCGGACCTGGCCGAGACGAGGAGCGGGTTCCGCTCATCGCCAAAACAGCGGCCGGTGCAGCGGCCAACGGAGGTGAGCGCGGTTTCGACCTCGGCGGCAAGGCTTGGCGGAAATTGTTTTCCATTCTCGTAAAAATAAGCGCAGACGTCCGTGGTGATCGTGAAACCCGGCGGAACCGGCAGCCCAAGCCGCGTCATTTCGGCGAGACCGGCGCCCTTGCCGCCGAGGAGGTCTCGCAGAACGCTTTCTTCTTCGGCCTTGCCCTGGCCGAACGTGCGAACCCATTTTGCCATCGTGAACCTTTTGGCGCGCGGAAAACCCGCGGAATTTCTTGTCGCGATGCGATCAAACCGGCCGGCTCGCTAATCCTCCCGCAAGCGTCTCATTTCCGGGCGTTTCATCTCATTGCCCATTGCGCGGGCGGCTTCTTCATTGCCGGTTCAATAGCGTCGCAAACGCAACCCGAACCCTATCCACGCCGCGCCCCAAACGGCGAGATCGAGGCCGAGGAGAACGCCCAGGATCACGAAACTGTCCGCCGGCCAGTGCGCGACGAACAATACCCCAACCAGCACCGTGAGCATCCCCGCGAGCAGAACAGGGCGTCGCGGCGGAGCACCGAGATGTGCCGCGAGGTAGATCCGGACAACCCCGGCCGCGATCATTCCCGCGCCCAGCAGCAAAGTAAAGAACGCCGCCGCGATTAAGGGCTGAGCAAGCACAAAAACCGCGACGACGATATAGGCAAGTCCGGCAATAATCCACACTACGAACTGTCGCCACGACTTGACACCAAGACCGGTGGCGATCTCGGCGGAGCCAGCGACGATCATAAAAACCGCAATCGCATAAATCGAGGTGATGGTAGCCGAAATGACGAGGAGGAGCGCCGCAAACCCCATGCCGGCGATCAAGACACCCAGAGCGACGATCCAGCGCCAGCGAGGCCTAAGACTTTCGATCATCCTCCGCAAATTTTCCGGGGGCTCCGGAAACGGGCCGGTTTTGACCGAATATGCCATCGATTTGATCCTTCTCTGGGGTCTAACCAGCCCGGTGCCTCACCGGTTCCCCCTGCACCTGCACTCTTCTTCCCCACAACTCTGCCCTCTTGTGCTAAGCTTCGCTTTTCCAATTGGCACTCGTTGTCTTGCAGAAAAACACGGTTTGGCTAAACCTTGCCACGAATTGTTAATCAACTGTGATTTAAAGTCGCGGCGGCGCCCGAAAGTCCGCCACATGCCTTACTTGGAACCGGTTGGCGTTGCGGGTCACGCTTTTGTTCGCTATTCACCGTTGAGAAAGGCCCGCTCGGCGAGTACGCACCTCATTTGGTCCTGAAGCGTTTCACCGTTCGCAACGCCCGGTTTCCGGTCTTGTTTTCAAAGAGGCGCCTGTGACGACATCTTCAAAGACTCCGCTTCTCGACTCGATCGCCTCACCGTTGGATCTGCGGCGCCTGAGGCAGTCCGATCTCGCCCAAGTCGTGGACGAACTCCGCGCCGAGACGATCGATGCAGTCTCGGTGACGGGTGGCCATCTCGGCGCGGGCCTTGGCGTGGTCGAGCTTACGGTTGCCCTTCATTATATTTTCGATACGCCGAACGACCGGCTGGTTTGGGACGTTGGCCACCAAGCCTATCCGCACAAGATTCTCACCGGGCGACGCGACCGGATCCGCACCCTGCGCCGGGGCGGTGGCTTGTCGGGGTTCACCAAACGCTCCGAGAGTGAATACGATCCTTTTGGCGCCGCGCATTCGTCGACCTCGATCTCCGCCGGGCTCGGAATGGCGGTGGCCAACACGCTATCGGCCAAGAAAACCCACGTCATCTCCGTGATCGGAGATGGCGCGATGTCCGCCGGCATGGCCTACGAGGCGATGAACAATGCCGGCGCCATGCATTCGCGCCTTATCATCATTCTTAACGACAACGAGATGTCGATCGCGCCGCCCGCCGGCGCCTTGTCCGCTTATCTTGCCCGGCTGGTCTCCGGCGGCGCCTACCGGTCCGTGCGCGAAACGGCGAAGCAGCTCGGCCGTCATCTGCCCAAATTCATCTATGACAGGGCCCGAAAAACCGAGGAATTCGCCCGCAATTTTTGGGCCGGCGGAACGCTGTTCGAGGAGCTTGGCATTTATTATGTCGGACCGATCGACGGCCACAATCTCGACCATTTGCTTCCGGTGTTGAAAAATGTCCGGGACCACGACTTGGGGCCGATTCTGGTCCATGTCGTGACCCAAAAAGGTAAAGGTTACGCTCCGGCCGAAGCCTCAACCGACAAATATCATGGCGTCAATACATTCGATGTCATCACGGGCGTCCAGGTGAAACCCAAGGCGAATGCGCCTTCCTATACCCGGGTCTTCGCCGATGCCTTGATCGCCGAGGCGCGGCAGGACGACAAGATCGTCGCGATTACCGCCGCGATGCCAAACGGCACTGGCCTTGATCTTTTCCAAAAAGTCTTTCCGGAACGCACCTTTGATGTAGGGATCGCCGAGCAGCACGCAGTCACTTTCGCGGGCGGCCTTGCGACGGAAGGCTACAAGCCATTCTGCGCGATCTATTCGACCTTTCTGCAGCGCGCTTATGATCAAGTCGTGCATGACATAGCCATACAGAAATTGCCGGTGCGCTTCGCCATCGATCGGGCGGGACTTGTTGGCGCCGATGGCGCGACCCACGCGGGTTCGTTCGATATTCCCTACCTCGGGATCCTTCCGGGATTTGTCGTCATGGCGGCGGCCGACGAAGCCGAGCTTGTGCATATGGTGGCAACCGCCGCGGCCTATGGCGAAGGACCGATCGCCTTCCGCTATCCCCGTGGCGACGGAGTTGGCACCGACCTACCCGCGAAGGGAAAAGTCCTGGAGATCGGCCGCGGCCGGATTTTGCGCGAAGGCAGCAAGGTCGCCGTCCTGTCGTTTGGCACCCGCTTGGCCGAGGTCCTCAAGGCGGCGGAGGATCTCGCCACCTATGGTGTCTCGACGACGGTCGCCGACGCGCGCTTCGCCAAACCCCTCGATCAAGACCTCCTCTTTCGCCTCGCGACGAGCCACGAAGTCCTGATCACGATCGAGGAAGGCTCGGTTGGCGGCTTCGGTTCGTTCGTGATGCAAACCCTCGCCGAGGACGACGCGTTTGATGGGGTTGGCGCGCGGAGCCTGAAGTTCCGGTCGATGGTGCTGCCCGATCGTTTTCTCGATCATGACAAGCCGGAGAAACTGTACGCCGGCGCGGGCCTCGACGCGAAAGGCATCGTCGCCAAGGTCCTCGCGACGCTTGGCCGCGCCAGCGATGCGAGAAAGAGCATGATCGCGTGAAAGACTACAGTTCCGGCACTGCGCTGGGTCGAACGCCGTCTCGCCAACCGCACCAAGGCTCAGTAGGTAACCGCGGCCGGTCTTATGCGCGTTGGCGCAAGAAACAACCACCGCGAAGCCACAGACTGCAATCAGCAGTTCGGGCACGCCTACCCTCGTTTTGCGTCTTATTATAGCCTGGGCGGCGGCGTTCGGCCGCGCCGGACCGCCCAGCAGCCCGTTCTTAGAATTCACGGGAAGCGTTGGCGCTCAGGCGTTTCCCGAAGCCCCGCATGGCCCAGGAATTTGCGGACCCGTCATCGACGCCGATTTTCCTAACACATCTGCAATATATGTAATTTTCCTAACACATTCGCAATATATGTATGAATAGATAGGCTACAACCACTGCATCAACGCCGTAGGTCAGGCTTTGTAATAAGGTGGGGTCAGGTATAATTCTCAGATGAATTTCGTCTTGAATTCCAACCCTCCGCAAGCGTTCTGGTGATACGGTAATCATTTTCTTCTCCTATTCGATCAATAGTAATCGATAATCCGCCGTGCGCAGCCGGCGCAAGGCCCATATGAGCACGCAAAGCGGGTGGACGCGATAGCGAAGGCACAGCGTCATAGGCGCTTCCCAATAAATGGCCAGCGCCAGCATATGGCGGTGTGTTTGGACGGTGGCTTTTAATGACGGGGGCGCCTTCTCGCCATGAGACCGGCAGGCCGTATCAGGCTGCGGCGCCAGCGGGCGCCGTGTCGCGCCAGGCGGGCAGGCTGGAGACGCGGGCGAACCAATCACGAATGTGGGGATAAGGCGTGAGCGGCAGCTCGGCTTTCTCGGCATAGAACAGCGGCGCCGCAACCGAAAAATCGGCGAGCGTCACGCCCGTCCTGGCGAGATAGGGGTGTTTCGCGAGGTGCCCTTCGAGCACGCGCGCGTCGCGGTGGAAAGCCTCGGTGGCCTTGGCCACGACCGCGGCATCGCAAGGTCCCAAATTGAAGAAAGCCTTGACAACGCGTTCAAAAAGCAGCGGCTGGCACCCTTCCTTGCCCCAATGCGCGAGTTGCCAGCTTTGCCACCGCGCGATTTCCGCACGCGTCCTCGCATCTTCCGGCCACAAAGCATTGGGCTTGCCACTAGCCAAATATTGCATGATCGCATTTGACTCCCATAGGACGAAGTCGCCATCGACGAGCGTCGGCGTGCGTCCGGTGGGATTAAGCGCAAGGTAGTCCGGCGCGCGCTGTTCGCCTCGGCTCAAATCGACCATATGGTCGTCAAGGACGATTCCGAGGTGCGCGGCAACCGCGCGCACCTTCCGGGTGTTTGGAGAAAACGGAAATCCATATAGTTTCATTAAGGTGATCCTGGCTTCGTGAGAGGGTATTGGGTCAAAGGTCACGCATCGCGCGTTCGAGCTTATCCAACGAGCCGTTCCAGCCGTGCTCGTGCCGATTCCGCGCGGCTTCGTCGAAGAATTGTTCGTGAACAAGCGTAAGCAAGGTGCCGCCGCCATCGGCTCCGAGCAACACAGTCACGAGCGACTCAAGCGTCGCGTCCCTGCCCTGCCCTCGCCGATCGAGGGCGACGACTTTGCCGTATTCACGGTCATATTCGCGCCGAAAGGCGGGCAGCTTGAGCCGGCGTAGATGATGTGGGCGTGAAATGTTAAACTGACCCGCTCGCTCCCAAAGTGGCGATATGTGCAATCGAATTGTGGAAAGCAATTCCATGAACAATGTTCTAAAAAAGCGTTTTTTTCGGCAAGTGGAGCGATGGTTGGTAAGCTTGATGATGGCGGCGATGGCGTACGTGATCGAGAAAGCTTTGCTGCGTTCGATCAGACGCGGTGAGGCGAAGCCACGGCCCCACGACCAGTCGTCAGCATGAACAATATTCAGCGCCGGCGCAGCACGTCGACAATCAGCCCGAAGGTAAGCAGACCGCCGGCGACACCGAATGTCGCGGGAACCCAATTTGCGAGCGACGTCGATACGGCCGCGAGCCCGGCGGCGAGGATGCTCGCTGCCGCAATCAGTCCAAGCGCCAAACGACGCCCCGTCTGACGAACTACGTCCTCGAGGGAAGTTGCGTGGAAGTTGACCGCGAGTTTCTGTCCCGGGCGGGCCCCGATCAAGCGTTCGAACGTCTCGATCACGCGTACGGCGCGAACCTTCAGTTTCTGCGATTTATAAAGCAGCGTCTTCGGGTCAAGCTTGGATCTCACGCTCTTTAGTATTGATCTAATCAGGAACTTCCCTGCGATCTCGAAAGGGTCGAGCGCCGGGTCG
This sequence comes from uncultured Alphaproteobacteria bacterium, assembly GCA_963808645.1. Taxonomy (GTDB): domain Bacteria; phylum Pseudomonadota; class Alphaproteobacteria; order Rhizobiales; family Beijerinckiaceae; genus Methylocapsa. The sequence goes on along the minus strand of CAWEGU010000013.1, from coordinate 68,765 downwards.
AGGTGAACGGCCGAAAGCTGCACCTGCGCGAGCGCTTTGCCGACAAGAGTGAGCGATGCCGGCAGCGGCACCCCGTGGCGTAGCACGATCTCGGTCATCTCTTGCAATATCACCCCGATTTGTATCTCGGCGAGCGCAGACCTCCGATATTTCGCCATGAGCTCGCCGAGCTCGGCCTGGAGCCGGGGGACGTCCAAGTCGCTTCGGTCAATCGAATTGGCGAGAATCAGCGTGATGTCTGTCAGAAGCCCAGCGTCTTCCTGCCAAAACGCCATCAGCAAGAGCATCAGATGTTCGCGAAGATCGGCTCCCACGTCCCCGACCATTCCAAAATCGAGAAAATAGACCCGATCCTTCCACCACTTCAGATTGCCCGGGTGGGGGTCCGCATGAAAGAATCCATCTACGATAATCTGCTTGTAATAGCTCTCGAGGAGTTGACGCGCCGCCTCCGTTCGTTTTGGACCCTCGGGAGCCTGTACGATGGGTACTCCCTGGATTTCTTCCATCACGAGGACCTGGGAGGTGGACAATTCTTGGTGCACAATCGGGACATCGAGGCGATCGTAGTCCTTGAGTATGCCGCGCATCCTCTCGATATTCGAAGCCTCCTGGCGGAAGTCGAGCTCGCGGTGCAGCGACGTGGACAAGTGCTTGAACACAGCCTCAATGTCGATGAGCTTCTGAAGCGCTGGGCGCTCCCGGGCCCGGTCTGCGAACAGCTTGAGGAGGGCGAGATCCTGCTCGATTTCCTCACGAGCAGTTGGCCGCTGCGCCTTGAGGACGACTCGGTCGCCGCCGGTGAGAGTCGCGCGATGGACCTGAGCGATCGTGCCGGCGGCGAGGGGGGTCGGATCGATCGAACTCGAAAACGTCCTCCCAGGGCACGCCCAGTTCCTGTTCCGTAACTCGAACCACTTCGTGTTCGGCCATCGGTGGCACATGGTCTTGCAGCTTCACTAGCTCGTCGATGTACTCTGCTGGAAGGAGGTCCGGGCGTGTCGACAACACTTGCCCGAGTTTCGAGAAGGTGGGACCTAGCTCCTCGAGGGCGGCGCGCAGGCGCTTGGCCTTCCGGAGCCGGCCGGTCGCACCTTGTTCATCCGGCCGGCCGAACAGCTCTTTTAGACCGTGCTTGGTCATTACGGCGGCGATATGCGCCCCCCGGGCCGCCAGCCGAGGCTCCGTTGGAGAAGACTTTGCCTCGAGTATGGCAATCGAAGCCGGGGTGGGCGCGCGATCACCGGATGGCAACGTGTTCACGATGATCACGGTGCAGCGGGCATTATGACTGATACGGTTGGGCACATTGCCCAGCAAAAACTCTTTCCTTCCCGCCATGCCCAAGTTGCCGACCACGAGGACGTCCACCCCCTCTTGCTCGGCGGCGCGCACGATCGCCAGCGCCGGATCGGCATCGACCACCACGAAGGCACGACCGCGCGCCCCGGCTAGCTGCTGCGTGTACGCGGTGAGCTCATCGCCGGCTGCCGCTGCGCGCGTGCGCTCGGCCGCTCCGTACTCCGTGGAAGCGGGATTTTGTGGCACGATTACCTGGACCACGAGGAGTTCCGCAACGTACCGTTCGGCCAACAATGCAGCCCATTGGACCGCCTGCTCGGCTGAGTCAGAGCGGTCGGTCCCGACCATTACGCGCCGCACCGCTGCGCTCTCTTTATGTATTTTCACGCGCTCAGTTTGCCTGCTAGGAGCTTGCTAGGAGAAGGAGAAGCCCTAACGTCTTGCCTAACAGACAATACCCCTGCAAGGGTAGGTTTTTTCGCGTAAGGGCCGAAGCGCATGCTACGTTGTCGAAAACAGATGAACCGGAAGATCAGAGAAAAATATTGGACGCCGCTGGAGGGGAGACATAAGGCTGGAGCATGGGAAGCGCTCGACGCCGGCCACACCGAAAGTCACCGTGCTTACCACACCTGGGAACATGTCGCACGCTTGCTCGAAAAGCTGAGCGAGTTTTCTGATCTTTCCACCCGATCAGATATCATAGCCGTGTCCGTTTTTTGGCATGATGTTGTGTACAGGACACAAAACCAGGATGGCGGTCCACGTCCGGATTATGAAAATGTCCGCGACAGCGGCGAGCTGTTTCGCCAATACACGTTGTTGAACAATTCCGACGCCGACGCTGTCCATGATCTGATCATGGCGACATCCAATCACCTGCAGGCTAGGGCGGAAAAACACTACTATGATGGGTTTGCCGGCGATCTCGATCTCTTCTTAGATTTGGATTTGAGCTCCCTTGCCTTGCCATGGGACGAGTTCGTCGATGATCTTGCTAGGATTTCGAACCGAATTTTCGTGGGCTCCCGAGGTTGTCTTTTGTTCGATCCAGCTCCAAATTCTTGACAATTATGCCAAAGACGATGTGCGGCTTTATCGGCGCGCAGAGACCAGCCGAAAATGGCGTGACGCCGCGAGGGCCAATCTCAAGCGTTGCGTCACTGACTTGCGAAACGTAATTGCCGAACTTTCTTCCGTTTAAAGGCAACGCCAAAGCGTAGCTGGAACAAATTGGAAAGGCCAATAGCCGGAAGAGGCGGCAGGATTTGAAAAAGATCGGTCTTCGTTCGATTATCTTCCTCGCACCGCGCCACAAGTTCGGTGGGGAAGGCGTTGCTGTGCGATAATGCGAGCGGCATCAATTGCGCCTGATTTCGATCATCCGCTACGGCACTGAGCGCTATCCCGAGAAAGTGGCACGGCGGCTTCGCTGGCTCAACATCACGACATGGATCGTCTCGGCCGTCGCGAGCGGCTTCGCCACCGTCCAATTCCTCGATCCGACGCCGGGTTTGTGGAGGGTGGCCGCCATCAACGCGCTCGCCGCATTGGTCTGCCCGGCGATTCCGCTGCTCCACCGCTTCGGCCCGCTGGCGGCAGCGCTCGTCTTGTTCATTATCGGCTATGTGTATTTCTTCTTCGTCATTGTCCTGCTTGGCACCGGCACGGGCATGCAATTCTACTACCTGATGGCCACGGCGTTCGTCGTCCTGTTCTTCGGTATTGAGCATATCTTTCTCGCCTCTGCGTTTGGCATTGTTGCTGCGGCGCTCATCATCGCCTCGCAGGTCCTCGTGCCCTACAATACCGGGCTCCAGCCCGCGACAACGCAGTTCGGCGACTTTATTGCCATCGTTGTTATAAGCTGCGCGGTGCTCTTCTCGATCATATTCTACGCCCTGCGTGAAGCCGCGGGCGCCGAAGCGGCTGCGGAGCGTGAGCGCGAGCGATCCGACATCCTGCTCGCGAATATCCTGCCCGCTTCCGTCGCTAGCCGGCTCAAGAGCCGGACGGAGTCCGTGATCGCGGACAAATACGACGAGGCTTCGATTATGTTCGCCGACATGGCGGGATTCACGGCGCGGGCGAGCGATACGGCCCCCGACGACCTGGTCCAGTTCCTCAATCGCGTGTTCACGGATTTCGATCGGCTGGTCGAGAGGCACGGGCTCGAAAAGATCAAGACCACCGGCGACTGCTACTTGGTGGTCAGTGGCGTACCGACGCCGCGGCCCGACCACGCGGCGGCGTTGGCGCAGCTGGCGCTCGAAATACGTGATGCCGCGACGGACTTGCGCGATCCGCACGGACGCAGTGTACCGATCCGCATTGGCATCGCCAGCGGTCCGGTTGTGGCTGGCGTCGTCGGCACGCGCAAATTTTTCTTCGACGTCTGGGGCGATGCGGTGAACGTGGCGTCGCGCATGGAATTGACCGGGATCGCAGGCAAGATTCAGGTTTCGCAGGAGGTCTATGAGCGCTTGAAGAATGAATTCGTGCTGGAATGTCGCGGCCCAATTGACGTCAAGGGAAAGGGCCAGATGCTAACGTGGTTCTTGGCCGGGCGTAAGGCCCCTGCGGTGGCGGCGCATTCCATGACCGGGGCTTCGGCAATCTCTAACTCTAGCTCGCGCATAACGCCCACTGAGATACCTGCGGGCGACGCCTCGGAAGGCAATTAGCGCCGATCAAAAAAGCACGCATGGCGTCCGGAGATACTTTCGACCTTCTGGACTATCCGTTCTGAGCCGAGCTGCGCGCCAACCCATGCGACATGGAGTCATGACGAAAATCAACCTGTCGAATTGATGAAAGCACATTCTGAAATGGCTATCGAAGGGTTCAAACAACGCAGACTCGCCGCGATCATGTTCACGGACATGGTGGGCTACAGCGCGCTAGCGCAGCGCGACGAGGGGCTGGGGCTGGAGTTGCTCGAGGAACACCGCGCTCTCTTGCGGCCCGCGTTCCTCAAACATCAGGGACAGGAGGTAAAAACGATGGGCGACGGCTTTCTGGTTGAGTTTGCCAGCGCGGTGGCCGCGGTGAATTGCGCAGTCGAACTCCAGGAGGCGCTGGCCCGGCGCAACTTGGGCGCTCCGGCAGGCAGACAGTTGCAGGTTCGAATTGGCATTCACCTTGGCGATGTCCTGCACCGCGGGGACGACATTGTGGGCGACGGCGTGAACATCGCCGCGCGGGTCGAGCCACTGGCCGATGCGGGTGGGATCGCGATCACACAGCAAGTGTTCGATCAGGTGTACAACAAAATCCCGGAGACGTTCGCGCGCATCGGCAAGGTCGAGTTGAAGAACATCCAGCGGCCAGTGGAGGTGTATCGCCTTATACTCGGGCCAAAAACCAGCGAGGCGGCTGCGGGCAAGCGGGAAACGTCGACTCCGGCGCGCCAACCCAGCGGCGAACAACAAAGATCCATTGCTGTGCTCCCGTTCGTGAACTTGAGCTCCGACCGGGAGAATGAGTTTCTAAGCGACGGGATCAGCGAGGATTTGCTGAACGCTCTGTCGTGGATCGAAGGGCTGCATGTGGCGGCGAGGACGTCGTGCTTTGCGTTCAAAGGCCGCAACGAAGACATCCGCAAGATCGGAGACGCCCTTGGTGTGGAGACGGTGTTGGAAGGCAGCCTCCGCAGGGTGGGCACCAAGCTCCGCATTAATGCCCAGCTCATCAAGGTCGCCGACGGTTTCAGCCTTTGGTCGGAGCGGTTCGACCGCGAGATGCAGGACGTGTTTGCTATCCAGGACGACATCACCCGAGCGATCATGGCCGCGTTGAAGTTGCGCTTAGCCGGCCGCAGTGACCAGCCGGTCTTTAAGTTGCAAACGGCCAACGCTGAAGCTTACGAGTTGTATTTGAAAGGCCGTTTCTTCTGGAACCAGCGCGGCATCGGGCTGAGGAAGGCGCTGCATTACTTCGAACTGGCCTTGATCGAAGATCCCGCCTACGCGCTGGCCATGAGTGGCCTCTCCGACACCTACAGCCTGTTGAGTTGGTACGGTGACCTGCCACCAGCGGAGGCGATTCCGAAAGCCATTGCCCCTGCGAAGCGGGCGGTGCAACTGGACCCGCAGCTTGCCGAGGCACACACGTCGTTGGGATTTTGCCAACTCTTCGACAACTGGGACCGAGCCGGTGCCGAACGCGAGTTCCGTCGCGCCATTACGCTTAACCCCCGGACTACCCCTGCGCGTTACTGGCTCGGTTGGGGTTACTCCTGCGCTGGGCGCCACGAAGAGGCCGTCGAACATTGCCGGCAGGCGGTCGAGCTCGAGCCTTTTTCGGCAATCGATCGAATGTTTCTCGGGTGGATGTATTACCATGCGGGAAAGTTCGACGAAGCCGAGCAACAGCTCCGCAGAGGGATCGAACTTGATGATGATGAGCGGTTGGTTTCCGGAATTTGGCTTTTGGGCAAAGTCTATGTCGCCGCCGGCAAACGCGATCTGGCGTTCCGAGAGCTCGGCAAAGCGGTGGAAAACTCGCATGGCAGCGCGTGGACGAGGTGCGTGCTAGGTCATGCCTGGGGCCAGTTTGATGAACCCGCCAAAGCGCGGGAAATTCTGGTGGACCTGCAGGACTCGGACAAACACGGCTACGTTCGCGCGTTTGGCGTTGCGATGATTTACCTCGGACTGGGTGACCGCGACCAAGCCCTGAGCTGGCTTGAGAAGGGCTGCAACGACTGCGATGTGTGGGCTCTCATGCTCAAGGTGGATCCGATCTACACGGATTTGCGAACGGACGCTCGATTTGTCGCTCTGCTGAGGACGGTCGGACTGGAAAAATGAGCGCCCGCTCGGCTTAGGCTAAAATATCAATCGGCCGGTGCGGCGCGTTGATTGCTTGGCGGGATGGCGAAGGGCGGCGCTGGCGGGTCGAACCAGCGAAATGCAAAAAGCCCAACGAGAAAGCCGCCGATATGGGCCTCCCAGGCGACCGTCGCATCGGTGATGCCAAGCGGCACTGGGATGGCGCCAAACAGAAAATTGGCGAGGAACCAAAAAAAGAGAAAACTGATCGCGCTGCGATTGGACAGAATTTCCCGCAAAGGCAGCGCCGGTCGGCGATAAGCCATGCCCTCCTCCGCGCGTTCCGAAAAGCCGAGCGATTCACCAAGCGGCGCCCCTGGTTGAAACACGAAACGCACCGCCGCGGCCATGACGCCGGAGACCGCGGCCGACGCGCCCACGACCGGCTGCAGATCGGTCATATGGGTGATGAAGTGCATCGTCGCTCCGGCAATTGCCGCAGCTGCGCAAAAAAACAAAAAGCGTGGCCCGCCAAAACGGCGCGCGACGGCCGAGCCGAAGGCCGCGAACCAAAGGCAGTTCATCCCGACGTGCGGCCAGCTACCGTGCAAAAATGCATAGGTGAGCGGCGTCCACCATTGCGGCTTACCATCGCCGAGGAAAAAGGCCGCCGCCTGGGCACGGAGCTCGGCGCCATCCGCGGTCGAATTAAGAGCACGGGTCACGCTGTCCGGAGCGAAGGCGAAAGTAAACCGTCCCGGCACGAAGGCGAAGCGCTGGAGAAACTCTAGATAGGTTTGGGGCGAGAGCAGTTGGGAGAGGCCTTCGATCGCGGCCAAAAGCGCGACAAGCCAAAGGACCACCGGCGGCAGATTGAAAATTTTCTCTCGGCGACCGCGCATGTTGAGACCTATTGGAGAAGGCCGATCCGGCGAAGTTTGAAGACGTGCCGTGTGACCTGTTCCGCCGAATCCAGGAGCTTATCGATGGGCTCATGCCATAGGACGTGGCAGGATGTTAACGGCGGCGGTTGAACCCGATTGACGAGTCTTCCGACAGCATAAGTGCATTGGGGCTCAAAACAGCTCGAGATCACGAGGGAACACAGGAAAGGCTCCACAACCTCGAAGCCAGCAGGGGGCAGCGCCGCTTCTATTCTCAGGCGTGATCAATGAGCCTATCAAGCCATCAAATTAAGGTGGATTTGCCAACAATTTGGGAAATCTGGGTTAATGGATCAAATTCTCTCCTTCGTTCTTTCAACGTCGTTTGATCAGGCTAGACTAAAGATGATACTGCGATCTTTATCAAATGCGGGTTTTTGGAGGACACCGCGGTTGGTGAGAGTGGGGCAGCAAATTGCAACCATTTCCAGTACGCCATCCTGGCAAACGGCGCGAAGGCCAATTGCTTAACAAGCTCTTTGAATTGTGGTATCTTGGGCGATGATATTTGGTCGCGTTTCCACGGAAAGACATAGTCAGATTGATTACCTTTCCACGCAAAGTCATAGTCAGATTGCTGCACGTCATCGTGACTGAATAAATCGGTTCTTCTTGTCCTCACCAGCGCGTACAACGGGGTTGATGATGTCACATTTGCGCGCTTGCCGTCGCACGGCTCTCTAACCTGATACCAGAATTGCTCGTTCGCCAAATCGGCCAGGAACACCTCCGTTTCCCTGTAGCCATTGGTATCCGAATATAGTGTGAAGAATAACTCTGGAGATACTTGCCAGAATCCGTGACCGCAAAAATTGTTCGTCGGCAATACGTGCAATATTTGCCCCCCAGCCGAACAGATTTCCGATACATTCCTCAGTGCTTGAGGAATGTTGTAGATATGCTCGATGCACCCACCGTCAATAACGGTGTCGTACCGATTTTGGACCGCAAGCGGCTTGTTCATGTCGGCAATGTGGGTGGCGTGCTCGTAATCAGAATTGTCGAACGATTCTACGACTGTGGCAGCAAAGTGCCCAATCAGCAGCTCTTCGCAATAGGGTCCGTATTTGGTGTGTCCCTTCAGATTGAGTGCGCTCTTCAGTTTGTCTATTGGAACGTTAATTTCCTGCCGTCCGATGGTGGCAACGCGTCCAAACGCCTGTTTTCTCCTGGCGAACTTCAGAAAGTTCAACACGTGGATATCGATTCCCATCGTCGAGATTCTTTCCGTTAGTGTATCCGGTCAAAATACCATTAACCGCCGACGGTTTCAGCCTCATCTTGCTTCCTTTGCGCTCTCCTGACAAGGCGGAGCCGTGCGCTTGGAAGCGGACCCGTCGGAGCGACCGGCCCGCTCTGTGGTTTAAGGTACCATGCATTTCAATCGCCGCCGTAGCATAGCGCGGCTCAAAGGCTTAAGCCAAAGCACCGCCTCAGTCCACATCCTCTATCGCGGCCGGGCCACCGCCGGAAAGTTTGCGGGCCAGTGCCGCCTCCATAAAACTATCAAGCTCGCCGTCGAGAACCTCGCCTGGCGTGCCCGACGTCGCGCCGGTGCGAAGATCCTTCACGATCTGATAGGGCTGCAGCACATAGGAGCGGATCTGATGACCCCAGCCGATCTCTGTCTTGCTCGCTTCCGTCGCGTTGGCCGTCGCCTCCCGCTTTTCGATCTCCTGGTCGTAGAGCCGCGCGCGCAACATATTCCACGCGGTTGCCCGGTTCTTGTGCTGCGAACGCTCGCTCTGGCAGGCAACCACGATCCCCGATGGAATATGGGTGATGCGTACCGCCGAATCCGTCGTATTGACGTGCTGACCGCCGGCGCCCGACGAACGATAAGTATCGATGCGGCAATCCGATTCCTGCACGTCGATTTCGATCCTGTCGTCAATCGCCGGATAGACCCACACCGAAGCAAAGCTCGTGTGGCGCCTTGCATTCGAATCGAAAGGCGAGATGCGCACCAGGCGATGCACCCCGGATTCGGTTTTGGCCCAGCCATGCGCATTGTGGCCCTTGACAAGCAAGGTGCCGGATTTGAGACCCGCTTCGTCGCCCGCCGTCTCCTCGATGATCTCGACCTTATACTTGTGCCGCTCGGCCCACCGCGCATACATGCGAAACAGCATGCGCGCCCAATCGCAGCTCTCGGTGCCGCCGGCGCCGGCGTGAACCTCGATATAGGTGTCGTTGGCATCGGCCTCGCCGGAAAACAGTGCCTCGATCTGGCGGCGCCCGGCTTCCGCCTTGAGGGTGTTCAGCTGGTCGAGCCCTTCCTTCGCGGAAGCCTCGTCGCCTTCCGCCTCGGCAAGCTCGACAAGCGTGATCGCGTCCATAAGTTCATTTTCAAAATGGCGGAGCGAACCAAGCCTATCCTCTAGTGCGCTGCGCTCGCGCATGATTTTTTGCGCGGCTTCTGCGTCACTCCAAAGATTTGGGTCCCCGGCCTTGGCGTTCAGCTCGGCGAGGCGGCGGTTGGCGGCATCGACGTCAAAGATGCCTCCTCAGCAATCCCATCGATTGCTCGATTGAATGCACAAGCGCTTCGGCTTCGGCGCGCATTTGGTACATCACCTTACGGGAAATGGGCAGGGACGAAGAAGCCATAAAATAGTAACATCGGGCTTTGATGTAAACAGCATGAAGGCGGTGAGCCAACGCGCCATGGTCCTTGCGAAGCTCTTGGCCTTCGCAGAAAAGGTGGCGCTCCACGGAGCGTGTGGCCGAGGCGATCGAGGGATAGGACGACCGGCGGCGTTTTCGTTGTAACTCGGAGATCTTAACTGAGAGCGTCAGGCGTCAACCCCCTAGAAAAAGGTGTTGCCATGAAACTCGGATTTATTGGATTGGGGCACATGGGCGTCGGCATGGCGGCGAACCTTGTGAAGGCTGGCCATGACGTGACCGTCTACAACCGGACAAGCACGAGGGCCGAAGCGCTCGTTGCACAGGGAGCGAAAGCCGCCGCCAGCGTGTCGGACGCTTGCCGCGGCAATGCCGTGATTACCATGCTGGCAGACGACGGTGCTGTCGAGAGGATCGTATTCAGTGATACCGGTATCATCGACAGCCTGCCCGCGGGCGCGATCCATATTTCTTCGAGCACCATTAGTGTCGCACTTTCGGAGAGGCTTGAGGCGGCCCACGCGAAAGCGGGACAGCTTTTCGTGGCGGCGCCCGTGATCGGCCGCCCAGATGCCGCGGCCGCGGGTCAGCTCTTCGTCATTGCCGCGGGCGCGTCAGATGCGGTCAAAGCTGCGGCGCCGCTCTTCGATGCGATTGGGCAGAGAACCTTCGTCGTCTCCGATGTACCGAAAGCTGGCAATCTCGTGAAGCTCAGCGGCAACTTCCTGATCGCTTCGGTCATCGAATTGATCGGAGAGGCCATGGCCCTGATTGGCAAAGCCGGCATCGACCGGCGGCAATATATCGACATGCTGACCTCGACCCTGTTCGATGCCCCCGTCTACAAGACCTATGGTGGGCTGATCGCCAGTAGCAAATTCGAACCAGCCGGTTTTGCAGCACCGCTTGGCCAGAAAGACATCCGCCTGACGCTCGCGGCGGCGGAAGATCTCCACGTCCCGATGCCGCTTGCGAGTCTCCTGCGTGACCGTTTCCTGACATTGCTGGCCCATGGTGGCGACAAGCTCGACTGGTCCGCAATCGGTCAGCTTGCTGCCAAGGACGCTGGCGAGGAGGGAAGCTGAGAGCTGCGCGATTGCCGTTGCCAGTCTACGCGGATCAACCTCTGGGGACAGCGAATTTCCATGAACTATCGCAAACAGATGATCGTCAAGCCGGGGCAAAAGCTCGACCTCAAGGATGTCGATCCCGCCTTCAAGGGCCGCCACGAGACACATGCGTCGGCCATACAGGAGCTGGAGCGTTCCCGGCAAAAGCTCGGCCAACTGCAAGCCTTGCTATATGCGGAGAAAAAGCACTCCGTCTTAATTGTTCTCCAAGCCTTGGACGCCGGCGGTAAGGACGGCACGGTCAATCACGTATTCACCGCGTTCAATCCGCAAGGAACATCGGTCGTCAACTTCAAACAGCCGACCCCAATCGAAGGCGATCATGATTTTCTCTGGCGGGTCCACCCGCATGCCCCGCCAAAAGGATGGGTGGCGATCTTCAACCGCTCCCACTACGAGGATGTTTTGATTGCCAGGGTTCACAAACTGGTCGACAAGCCCACATGGACCGCGCGCTATGAGCGGACCCGCAGCTTCGAGTCAGGGCTTAGGGAAAGCGGAACCACGGTCATAAAATTCTTTCTGCATATCAGCAAGGAAGAGCAGCTCGCGCGATTTGCGCGCCGGCTTGACGATCCAGCGCGCAACTGGAAAATTAGCGAATCCGATTACACTGAGCGCGCGCTTTGGGACGATTATATGGAGGCATTCGAGGATGCCCTCGCCGCGACCAGCACCCGTGACGCGCCTTGGTATGTGATCCCGGCCGATCACAAATGGTTTCGCAATTTAGCGGTATCGCGGATTGTCGCGGATACGATGGAAGAGCTTGGCATGGCATTTCCCAAGCCAACCGTCGATCTCGCCGAGATAAGACGAAAGTACCACGCGGCGGCGGACGAGGCGCGCAAGGATGAGCGGGGCGAGGCGGCCGCTCCCGGCAAATCCGGCCGGATGCGCGGTTAGGTTGCCGGCAACCGGCCTCTGGCCTCTGCGGTTGGAAGGGCTAGGCCTAATGTTCTCGCCGCAACTTTAGGCACCCTCAAAGGCATTGTCACAGATCTGCTTCTTCCGGACCATGGAGCTTGCCCTGCTGCAGCGCACTGGCCTTCATCATGAAGAGGACCGGAACCAAAATCAGCACGTTTATCGTGGAGGTGATCACGCCTCCGACAATCGGCGCGGCGATCGGTTTCATCACATCCGACCCCACACCGGTCTCCCACAGGATCGGCACAAGGCTCGCCAGAACGGCCGTAACGGTCATCAGTTTGGGGCGCAAGCGCTGGACGGCGCCTTCGATGGCAGCCTGCTCGATATCGGCGCGCCGCAAGGCAGATCCGGCGGCAAGCTCCGGTCGAGCGCTTCGTGCAAATAGACGACCATCACGACTCCGGTCTCGACCGCGATTCCGAACAACGCGATATAGCCGACCCAGACCGCAACACTGAAGTTGTAGCCAAGGTACCACTGGAGAAGAAGGCCTCCCGTCAGCGCCTAGAAGGTCGGAAAGATCAGAATGAGTGCCTCGGTCACAGACCGGAACACCATGTACAGCAGCAGAAAGATCGCACACGTTTTGGCCAGAGCCACCGCGATATTCTTTTGCGCTCGCGCGACTAAGCCTTTCGCCCGCCGCCCAAGCTTTACGCCACTCTCAACGTCTCGCCGATCTGGAAGACTGAAGCATAGCGAATCTTCCAGTCGGGGCGGTTGTCGCGGAATGGTTCCAGCCCGTAGTATGCCAGCGGCCACCCCTCTCTCAACGTAGGGTCACCTTCGTGGACCTCCCTCATCAGATCCGTGACCGGTTTCCAGCCCATTGCGCGTGCGACCTTTGTCCGCACGTCCAAGTCGATTCCCGAGACAAAGAGGTATCCGCCCGGCTTGACCAGTCGCGCTATGTTACGCAGGCATCTTTCTGCAGCGATTGGCTTCATATGGCAAAGAAACCGGTTTGCCACTACGACGTCCTGATACCCCAGAACACCGATGAGTTCCGGATCGGCCGCATCCCCACAGAGCCAGATGATTCCCTCTTTGAGCCATGGCCTGACCCTCGCAAGGTCGTCTTCCACCTCACACATAGCCTCCATTTCGTCATGAGTTCAGGCGCTCGAAAATCGATCGGTTTTGGAGAGTGCTGGCGTTCCAGAACACATCGCTACGACGCGAATAGACTCCTCTCTCGGCGAATTCCAGAATTTCCTGGGAAATGTCGACTGCGTAGGTGATGAGTTTCAAGTCCGGACGTACCGAACGGATAGTCCACAAAATAGAATAAACCTCGGCACCCTTGCTGCAGGCCAAGACTGAGATGTCCAAGCTGGAACCAGGGACCTTCCGGTCTAGAAGACGGCGCATCAACTCCAGCTCCGCCTTGTTTCGTAGAAAAAAGGTGCCGAAATTTTGGGCGCGCCCAGCATGGCGATGGACCAAGGCATGCAGAAGTCTGCCGTACGCCCGGCCCGGCGAAGAAAGGCGTAAGGACGCCGGCAGATGCATCCAAATCCCTCTCATTGAAGTTGAAAGGACCCTTCGAAAAATCTTTAAGTTTGCCCGTTTATCTAGAATCATTTGAAATCTGCTTTTGCGATGGGAACACGATCTCCACCGTGATGATGCTGCTTCGTCATGAAACGTGCATGACCTGTTTGGGGCTGTTCTCGGGAACGGAGTTCTCACGCATCTGCTTCTTCCGGATTCTGGAGCTTACCCTGCCGCAGCGCGCGGGCCTTCATCATCACGAAGAAGACCGGAACCAAAATCAGCACGTTTATCGTGGAGGTGATCATGCCCCCGACAATCGGCGCGGCGATCGGTTTCATCACGTCCGACCCCACACCGGTCTCCCACAGGATCGGCACAAGGCTCGCCAGAACGGCCGCAACGGTCATCAGTTTGGGGCGCAAGCGCTGGACGGCGCCTTCGATGGCGGCCTGCTCGATATCGGCGCGCCGCAAGGCAGATCCGGCGGCAAGCCTCCGGTCGAGTGCTTCGTGCAAGTAAACGACCATCACGACTCCGGTCTCGACCGCGATCCCGAACAACGCGATGTAGCCAACCCAGACCGCAACACTGAAATTGTAGCCAAGGTACCACTGGAGAAGAAGGCCTCCCGTCAGCGCGTAGAAGGTCGGAAAGATCAGAATGAGTGCCTCGGTCACGGAACGGAACACCATGTACAGCAGCAGAAAGATCGCAACGAAGACGACCGGCAGAATGATCTTCAGCCGCTCCTTGGCGCGCAGTTCGAATTCATATTCGCCCGACCATTTCAGGCTGTAGCCGGCCGGTAGGCGGAGCTTCTCCTGGAGGAGTTTGTCGGCCTGGGAGACGAAGCCGCCATAGTCTCTCGTGTTCAGATCCAGGTAAACGTAGCCGGTGAGCGCCGCATCCTCGTCCCGGATCATCGTGGGCCCGTTGGAAAACGAAATCTTAGCGAGTTCGCCGAGCGGCACCTGCGCATTGGAAGGCGTCGCGATCACCACCCGCTCAAGCTTTTGAATGTCGTCCCGGAAATCGGGCGCATAGCGGACGGAAATCGGATAGCGTTCGCGGCCCTCGATATTCTCGGCGATATTCTCCCCGCCGATTGCGGAGGTGATCGCCCGCTGCACATCGCCCACGGTCAATCCATAACGCGCCGCTTCCGGCCGGTTCACTTCCATGTTGATGTAGAACCCCTGCGCGACGCGCTCGGCAAAGATGGACCTTATCTCCGGCATCGCACCCAGTATCTGTTGAACGCGCGCGCCCAGGTCCTCGATGCCGTCCAGGTTCGGGCCTTGAATCTTGATGCCCGCCGGGGTCTTGATCCCGGTGAGTTCCATGTCGAGACGATTCTCGATCGGCATGGTCCATGTGTTTGTCAACCCGGGGAACTGGAGTTTGGCATCCATTTCCGCGATCAGATTCTCGTAGGTCATCCCCGGGCGCCACTCGCCGCGTGGTTTGAGCATCACTGTTGTGTCATACATATCGAGGGGAGCATTGTCGGTCGCACTGTCGGACCGGCCGATGGAGCCGAACACGCTTGCCACCTCGGGAAAGGAGCGAAGAACCCGGTCTTGCTCCTGCAAAAGCTGCGTCGCCTGGCCGATCGGGATTCCGGGAAGCGCCGTGGGCATATAGAGGGACGCGCCCTCGAATAACGGCGGCATGAACTGACTCCCCAGCTTGAGGGCAAGAGGAGCCGTCACGGCCAGAAAGATGAGATTGAGCAGCACCGTGGTCTTTGGAAATCGAAAGCAGAGCCTCAACACCGGCAGGTAAAGCGCCTGTGTGACCCGCGAAACCGGATTGCTCGATTCCGGCCGCAGCCGCCCGCGAATGAACAGAAGCATCAGCGGCGGCACCAGCGTGATGGCAAGCAGTGACGAAAAGCCTATGGCCAGGGTCTTGGTCCAGGCGAGGGGCCGGAACATCCGTCCTTCCTGCGCTTCGAGCAGGAAGACCGGAAGGAATGAGACGACAATGATCAGGAGCGAGAAGAAGAGCGCCGGTCCGACCTGCTTTGCCGCATTCAGAAGGATCCGCCGCCTTTCGCGGGAAGAGGTGCCGCGCTGCTCTGGTTTGTCGCCAGCATTCGTGTGCTGCGCTTCGGACAGGTGCCGATAGCCGTTCTCCACCATTACGATCGCCGCATCGACGAGAACCCCGATGGCCAGCGCCAACCCGCCCAGAGACATGATGTTCGAGCTGACCTGGAGGTAGTACATTGGAATGAACGATGCGGCCACGGCGATCGGCAGGGTTAGGATCGGAATGAGGGCTGAACGAAAGTGAAAGAGGAAGATCATGATCACAAGGCTGACAACGATTGCTTCCTCGATCAGGTCGCGCTTGAGGGTGTCGATTGACTCCTGGATCAGCCCGGATCGATCGTAACCGGAGACGATCTCCACTCCTGGCGGCAGCGATCCGGAGATTTCGGCGAGCTTCTTCTTGACGCCGGCGATCACATTCAGCGCGTTCAAGCCGTAACGCATCACGACGATGCCGCCGACGGTTTCGCCCTCGCCGTTCCATTCGGCAACGCCGCGGCGGATATCCGGCCCGAACGACACCGTTCCGAGGTCCCCCACCAGGACCGGCGTCCCATTCTTGCTGGCGACAGGAACCGTTTCCAGATCCGAAAGCGACCGCAGATAGCCCAGCCCCCGGACCATGTATTCGGCGCCTCCGATCTCAAGCAACCTCCCGCCCACCTCGTTCGTGCTGTCGCGGATCCTGTCGATCACCGTCGAGAGCGGAATGTTAAAGGCGCGGAGCTTGTCGGGATCCAGTCTGACCTGGTACTGCCGGACAAAACCGCCGATGCTCGCGACTTCCGCAACCCCTGGAACCGTCTCCAGCTGATAGCGAAGGAACCAATCCTGGAGGCTGCGCAAGTCGGCGAGACTGTAGCGCTGGTTGTGATCGACGATCGCATATTCATACACCCAGCCGGAGCCGGTCGCGTCGGGACCGATCACCGGGTGGACCGCGGCGGGAAGCCGTCCTCCGATTTGCTGGAGATACTCCAGCACGCGCGAGCGCGCCCAGTAAAGGTCGGTGCCGTCCTCGAACACAACGAACACATAGGAATCGCCGAACATGCTCTGGGCGCGCACGGCCTTAACGTGCGGCGCGGCAAGGAGAGCCGTCACGATCGGGTAAGTAACCTGATCCTCGATGATATTGGGCGGTTCATTCCACGGCGTATGAATGATCACCTGCACGTCCGAGATGTCGGGCAGAGCATCCAGCGAAGTCCGGTGCATGCTCCATAAACCGGCCAGTACCAGGAGAAGCGTTCCGGTGAAGACGAGAAAGTGATTGCGGGCGCATAACTCGATCCAGCGGGCGATCATCTACATGCCTCCTTCCGCGGCCACGGAGAGCTGTTTCTGGGCGATCGTCTGACCAGTCTTGGTTGCCAACACGGTGACCTGCCAAGTCCCGCCCACCGGCAACTCTCCTGGTCCCTCATAGATGCCGCCGCCCTTTTCGCTGAGCGTCACCACGTTCCGCATCGCGGCCATGCCCATTTGAGGCATCGCTGGCATAAAGAATGTTACGGTGACCTGGGCACCCGTGATTGGCGCCCCGTCGGCGCCGGTGAGCTTGACGCGGAAATTGTTGCTTCCCTTGCGCGGAGGCGACGGATTTGAGAAATATTCGAGTGTTGCCCCCTGCGGGGCATTCATCGCTGCCGCCGCCCCCACGCCAGGAGGGGGAGGCGCAAACGACCCAAGCGCGGCCGCGAGCTGGCTCTCGGAATCGATCAGAAAATTGGCTGAGGTGGCGATGCGCTCGCCAGCTTTGAGGCCTTTCAGCACGACGAAATCATCGCCGGCCCGAGCGCCGACCTCGATATCCCGAGGCTCAAAATGCCCTTCGCCATGAGCTACGAAAGCGATCTGACGCGTGCCGGACTGAAACACTCCGGAAGCTGGAATCGCCAACTGATCTCCAAGCGGCAAGTCGAGCTGGATATTGACGAACATCCCGAGCAAAAGCTTCAATGCCGGATTGGGAATCTCCAAGCGCACACGGGCCGTGCGCGTGGCCTGATCCACTTCGGGCCAAATGAAGCTCACGCGAGCCGGGAACGTCTGTCCCGGATAGGAGTTGACTGTGATCGACGCCGGATCCCCCACCTTTACCCGGCCAATGTCGTTTTGGAAAACCTGAGCGTAGGCCCAGACGGTCGATAAGTCCGCCACCGAGTACAACTTCGTGCCCGGTTGGACATACATGTTCGGAAAGGCCTTCCTGTCGGTGATGAAACCGGACACCGGGGAGTTCGATCTCGATCTCATCCAGGACCTTCCCGCTTTTCTTCAACCGGGCGATCTCTCTTTGCGGAACCTGCCACTGCTTCAGCCGTTGTCCGGCAGCATTCAGCAGCGGCTGGGATTCGTGAGACCCGCCAGCGGCTCGGCGTGGGGCGACTTGCCTCAGGAGTTCCCTGACAATCAAGTAGTCCTGCTCGGCCGTCACCAGCTCCGGGCTGTAGATGGTGAGGAGCGGCTGGCCCTGTCGCAGAACTTGGTACGTTTGGTCGGCGTATACCTTCCGGATCCAGCCGGCGAAGCGAACTTGGATGTCGGCAAGCCGGGTTTCGTCCGCTTCGATGTTTCCGACAGTGCGGATCTCGTCCTGGACCTGCCGATACTCCACGATGCCGGTCTTCACCCCAATGCTCTGCATCCGTTGCGGACTTAGCGTGACGGGAGCCAACTGTGGGTGGGACGACGGTGCTCCGGCCCCCGACGTGGCCTCCGGACTTGCTATGCCAGTCGTGCTCTCGAGAGGAGACGACAGAGCTTTCACTGCCGCCGATGCTCCTGGGCCGCTGCTGAAGTGACCGAGATAAAATTCGACGAGCCCTGCCGCTATGGCGCCCACCAGGATGGTGGCCGATCGAGTTGCCTTTGAGCTGGTCATAACTCACCTCCGATCAAACGCTCGATCGCGGCAAGCGCCGTCTGCTCATCCAACTCAAGCCGGAGCCGCTTGAGTTCGAGGTCGTGGGCCCGGTGCTGGGCATCGAGCGCGGCGGCAAGATCACCGCCCCCTTCGGCATAGTTCGCGATGATCGACTTGAGGACTCCCCGGGCTTCTGGAAGGGCTTTTCGGGCGATCATGGCCTCGGCGTTCCGTGCCGCCTTCAACCGCTCGCGCGCCTCGCCGAGGGCACTCTGGATATCGAGCAGGGCGGCCTCGTAGCGTTGCCGGGTCGCGCCCACCTGCGCATTGGCCGCTGCTTGTTCTGGAGCCTCTTTTCCCCAAGGTAGAGGAATGTTGAGACCGACCGTGGCGGCGACCCCCGGCGGGCGATTGTTGGTCTGGACCAAGGGTCCGGCCCCGACCGTCAGATCGGGATACCAGGCTTTCTCGGCCAGGGTCGCGCGCGTTTCCGCAGCGCTCACCTCCGCGCCGCTCGCGGCAAGCGCTGGGCTTCCGCTGCGGGCGCGCTCGACCAGGAAGGCGATGGCGGGATTTGCCGCGGGCACGCGCCGGAGCCGGGAAGGCTCGGCCAATACTGCGCCGGCCGGACGTGCGAGCAGTGCGTTGAGCATTTCCCGCGCGGCCGCGCGGTCGCCTTCGAGGCGGGCCACTTCGATCTCCGCCGCCGTCTCCTCGCCGAGCGCCTTGATGACCGCCGTCTGGTCGCCAGTCCCAACTGCGTAACGCGCCTCGCCAGCGGCGCGCATGCCGCGCGTCACCGCGAGCACCTCCCGGGTCACGGCAAGGGCTTGGCTAGCCACATAATATTGTGCGAAGGCGACCTTGATCTGTTCGTCGAGCGCATCGCGCGCTGCCTGTTCGCGCCCGCGCATGGCATCCAAATCTGCCAGCGCCGCCTCGCGTCGCAAATCGCGTTTTCCCCATAGCGGAAAGGCTTGCGTCACCATAATCGAATGGCCGCTGAAGACATTTGGGTCGCGATAGTATGAGTAGCTATCCGTGATCGTTGGATCATCGAGCGCATCGGCGCCGGCGGCCTTCGCCGCGGCGGCCGAGGTATCGAGTGCCGCCGCGCGGAGTGCTGGATTGAGCCGGCGGCCAACTGCGAGCACGCTTTCGACCGTCGCGCCCAAGGCCCCGAGCCGTGATGGTGCGCCGGACTTAGCGGCGCCTATCTTCGGCGGCTTGCCGCCTGGCTTGAAGCGTTGGTCCTCGGCCGCCGCCGAAGCGTGACAAGCGGCGAGAACGATGGCGAGCGCGGCGGCGCCCGCGAAGAAACGCGACGACATTGAAATGGCTTCCCACCCGCGACAGGCTTTAGCTGCCGGGAATCAAAACCGCGCTGGATGCGCCCAGAGCGATCCACCGGCGTGCGCATGCGCCCGCTCCGGCTCGATCAGGCTATTGTGCGGCTCGTTATAGGGGGGAAGAGGCCGGGTTTGATCGACAGCCCGGCTCGCCAAGCAGAGGGCGGCCAATATGCCAGCCGCCCATAAGTAGTTGGCGGCCCGAGCGGAATTGACGGAGCCGGAAGGGCGGGCGAGGAAATACAGCCCGGCTGGTTGGCACAATCGAGCGAGATGCCCTTGCAAGGCGCCTGTTTCATAGGCGCTGGCGTGGCAGGGTTTTTCATTGCCATATTCGCACAGCAATCGCCAGCCGCTGTGTTCGGCGCAACCATACAAGCTGGCGCCATGAAATCCGCGGACGGCATCGCCTGAACCGCGGCCCCAACAAGGAAGGCAAGGCCGGTCAGGATAATGGGCAATCGCCGGAGGACCATGATCCGCATCTCAGCAATTTACGCGGATTTCTACCGCCGTTCAAGGTCGGCGTGCTCCGCCGCCCGCGAGGCCCACCGGCCCAAAAACCGGACAAGTCGCCTGCTGCCTATTTCCGGACATATCGTGTGCTATCGACAGGCCGGATCTTACCAGTTCACCTGAGTCCGCATCACGAAAATATTCGGATGAGCCCCATTAAGGCTAGGCCGGTCGAAGGGTGCCGCCAGCTGCATCACCTTGATCCAGTTTGCCATGAAGCGGATACCGATGTCGGGATACCAGTTGAGGCCAATGGTGAGGTCTTGCTCCCTGCCCCCTTGGATGCCGGCATCATTCAAATTGAGCTCACTGAACCTCGCGCCCACCTCCCACGCACCGGTGCCACCCGCATTCAAGGGATTTTTGATCTCGATCTGGCCGAAGGTTCCCGGCCGCCTGTAGTCGTCGCGATAGCTGGCGGCCCGCGATTCCCCGGTCAGGTACAAGGTGGCATAGACATAGTAACCGCTGAAATCGAGGGCGGAACCCCCCGGCGCCTTGAGGAACTTGATGAGAGCCGGGTCTCGATTGTAGTGGGCGCCCATATACTCTCCCTGAACGGAGAAGGGGCCATAGGCGCCGACGAACTCGGCGCCGTAATCCAAGACGTTCTTTGCGCAGTTTTCTCCCACCACGGTTGCCCCGCAAGAGAGACTTGGGGTGCCGAGCAGGTTCTCGCTAAGGACATTGGCTTCCGTCCTTACGTTGCTTCCCAATGCCAGGACCCTGTCATCGCTCACGGCGGTGGCGTCATTGGGCCGCTGATAGCGCACGGAGCCGCCCAGATGCAGCAACGTATCCGCGCTCCTGATGGGGGCAAAGGTGACGCGGCCGACCGCATCCCAATATTGGTGCCCGCCAGGTAAGGGCGCCACCGCTTTGTCTTCTACGCTGGTGGTAAAGATGCCACCCTTGATGGTCCAATCTGGGCCGTGCGTAAACGCCGCGAAACCGATATGGCGGCTAGGCCCTAGCCCTTCGGTCACTAACGCTCGCTCTACGAAATCGATGTACAATTTCGACTGCGTCCTTTCGAGCCCCATGGGCTCATAGAAATTGCCCACCTGGAAAGTGAGCGGGTCGAAGTAACTCAGGGCGAGGAAGGCGTCTCGAATCCCTCCCGCCACGGTCGTGCTGGTCGCCGTGGGGTTGGTAAGAGGGGCATTCCCCGCGAAGTCATATTCAAGCCTATAGTCCCAGTATCTGAACGCCTTGCCTTCCATTAGCAGCCGGGCCTGGTTAAAATTTGCTTGGCTGCCGAAGCCCTTCTCGGGTTGACTGGAAACCCCGCCATCGAGTAACAGCCGGCCACCGATTCTGAAGCTGAAATCGTGGTCCCACGAACTCGACCAAAGGTCCGTTATTGAAGTTCTTACCGAAGCTCACGAAAACCGGCGGCGGACAGGGGGCATCCTTGCATACCGTCCCGGGCGGCGGCGTGGTGCGGACCCTAGCCTCCGTTTCCCTCTGCTTGCGATCCTGCTTGGCAAGTTTCTCTTCAAGCTGCTTCAACTGCTGCTTGAGTGGTTCGAGCTGTTTCACCCGCGCCTTGAGCAAGCGAATTTCGGCGGCTATATCGTCCGCCCGCGCCGTATCCTGAGAGGTCACAAAAGCGACCAGCGACATAGCGAGGAAGGCCGTTTTCTTGTTTCGCAATTTCATTGGCTTTCCCCCTATGTATTGCCGGAAACCAAGGACATGCTAGCCGCGGACATGGCCACCGGCGCTGTATCGCCCGCAAGAGATCGGCGCGCGACCGGCACATCAGCTACCAATGCCAAGCTCGCGGCCGAAGCTGGAAGAAGACGCTTGATGAAACTCATTTCAAATCCCCTCGCCAGGACCCTTCGGCCTCCATCCCCATTCACGTGAAGCCTGCGGTGAACCCAGCGGTTTGGAGCCATAACATCAGTAATATGGTAGACTAGCTATAGTCAATGGGGCCGCTGTGGTATTTGAGCCACAATCCCGCAATTCTATTGCTCCAATCGGGAACTGGCTCGCCCATTGCCATTCAGACTTGAAAAAATACCCGCCCTGTCAAAGGCCTCGCGCGGCGAGAAGCGTCATCAAGGAGGCTGAAATTTTAACTCGCGGGGCGGATTTCCCAGAAGCAAATCCGGCAATCTGCTATTTGCAGCAAAGATGAAAATTGTTGCCATCATGAGCCAAAAGGGCGGCCCCGTACGTAAGTCGCGCGGCTGGCTTTACCGCACGCGTCCGGCCAGGACCACGGCGATGCTTTGAGGCCTAATCTTAACAGGCTTTTGTTATTTGCGATTGCGGCGCAATTGGCGACGCCATTAGGATGGCTTGCAAGTGAGCCTGGTGAGGCGCCCATCCGTATGGATCAGGAACAAGTCTCCGGTGAAATTGAAATACTCGCCGGTGAATTTACCGGTCGTGAATTTCAATTGGACCGCATTGTTTGCGATGATCCGCGCCTTAACTGGCTTTTCCGAGCCAGGCCCCCCAATCATAACCGGTTTCTTTCCCTCAACTTTGAGGGAGAATGTCTCGACGGTCGGAAACGGTCCGTCTTGTTTGTAGCTGTTCCCAGTGCAGACAAGGTTGAGACCGGCCTCTCCGGCCAAGGCATAAGTCGTAAAGTTTAGCGAGGCACATACCAGCAAGAGGTTCGCCAGAGCCCATCTTTCAAGATTACCAATCTGATGTCTCATGTAGTCCGGCTCTCCCAACCATAAAAACCTAGTAAAGAACAGCATCTGTCCAAGGCGTATCATTTCATGAACATCCCAGATTTAGCCGACATCGACCGTGATGACGACTTTGTTGAGCTGAGTTTGCAGCTTTCGACGGATTTTGGCAATACCAATTCCCTCGACACAGGGCCAAAGCCCGCAATGGCGGATCTTGCCAGTCGGCTCAGCCCGCAATTTCTTGGCGTCGCTCTAACGCCCGGCCTCCTCGCGTAAAATTGCAAGTCGAAGCCATTCCCCTTCGGCCTGGTCTAGCGCCGCCTCGGCTTTCGCCAATGCCGCCGAAACTTCCGCGAATTTCGCCGGACCGCGCGCGTAAAACCCGGTATCGTCGAGCAAGGACTGGAGTTTTGCCTTGAGAACGCGCAGTTCCTCGATGCGCGCCGGCAGATCATCGAGGACCTGCCTTTCCCTTGAAGAGAGGCGCGGCTTCGCCCTTTGCCGCGCATGAACGGCGGCGGCTTTGGGCTTGCCCTTATGAGCCTCGGGCGCGGGCAAAGCCGGCGCAGCACTAACTCCCGCGCCGCGTTGCGCCACCATGTCGGAATAGCCCCCGGCATATTCGATCCAGCGACCGCCTCCCTCCGCGACGAGCACCGATGTCGTCACTCGGTCGAGAAAATCGCGATCATGGCTAACGAGCAAAAGGGTCCCTTTGTAGTCGGCGAGCATTTCTTGCAAGAGATCGAGAGTTTCGAGATCGAGATCATTGGTCGGCTCGTCGAGTACGAGGAGATTGGAAGGCCGGGCTAGGGACTGCGCGAGCATCAGCCTTCCGCGTTCGCCTCCTGAGAGACGTCCGATAGGCGTGCGCGCCTGTTCCGGGCCGAACAAAAAATCTTTCATATAGCCGATGACATGAGTGCGCTCGCCGTTGATCTCGACGAAATCGCTGCCGCCGCCGGTGAGCGCATCCTGCAAGACCTTTTCCGGATCGAGGCTCGCGCGGCCCTGGTCGAGCGTTGCCGGCACAAGATTGGCGCCATGCCGAATCGAGCCCCGGTCCGGGGCCAAGGTGCCGATCAAGAGGTTGACGAGCGTTGTCTTGCCCGCGCCATTGGCGCCGATCAGGCCGAGGCGATCGCCGCGCAGGATGCGGATCGAAAATTTCTTGACGATCACGCGCTCGCCAAAAGATTTCGCTAAATCCTTGGCTTCGATAACGAGCTTGCCGGAAATAGCCGCCTCGCTTGCTTCGAGCCTCAAACCGGTGGCGACGCCCCGCTGGCGTCGCGCGGCGCGCAAGGCCGCAAGGCCTTCGAGACGTTTTTGGTTGCGCTTGCGCCGCGCAGTAACCCCATAACGCAGCCAGCGTTCCTCGGCGGCGATCTTGCGATCGAGCTGATGCCGCGCGTGCGCTTCGTTTTCAAGCGCGAGGTCGCGCCAGGATTCGAACTCCGAAAATCCGCGCGCGAGAAAATGGGTCCGGCCACGATCGAGCCAGACTGTGTTCCGCGAAAGTTTTTGCAAGAACCTGCGGTCATGGCTGACGATGACGAGCGCGGACCGCGCGGCTTCGAGTTCCGCCTCAAGCCATTCGATCGCCGGCAGATCGAGATGATTGGTCGGCTCGTCGAGAAGCAAAATATCCGGCTCGGGCGCAAGCACGCGCGCAAGCGAGGCGCGCCTAGCCTCGCCGCCCGAAAGCCGCGCCGGATCTTCCTCGCCGTTTAGCCCCAATTCCTTCAAAAGCGTCGTTACGCGATGCCGATCGTCAATCGGGCCAAGGCCCGCCTCCACATAGGCGCGCGCGTTGCCGTAGCCGGAAAGATCGGGCTCCTGCGGCAGATAACGCAATTCGATGCCGGGTTGCAGGAAACGCGTCCCGCGGTCTGGCTCGACAAGGCCCGCCGCAACCTTCAGAAGCGTGGACTTGCCCGAACCATTGCGCCCGACGAGGCACAAGCGTTCTCTCGGTGAGACCGAAAGCCCGGCGGCTTCGAGGAGCGGCTTGCCGCCGAAGGTCAGCGCAATATCCTGCAACAGCAGAAGCGGAGGCGCCATTCGCGTTTTGGTTTCGGGAAGCTTCCGCATTGGTCTTTAGCATTTTCCGCCACTGCGGAAACAATTCTCAAAGCCGAGCCGACGATAGGGTTTGTCCGCCTCAAGCCCTGTGCAACATGGCGGTCACAAGCACCGGTTCGGCCTCGTCCAGGGCCCGGTGGAGGTCGGCTTCCGTCGCGAACCGCCCCCGCAGGCGCTTGCCTTCGGCGCAGACCGCGACGCTGGCCGTCCGGAAAGGCCAGGGATCGAGGGCGAGTCCTTCGCCATCGCGGGGCTGGATACGGAGTTTCGCCGTCCCGGCCATTGCCGTTGGCACATTGGGAATCTTGATTTCTTTTTCCACGCCCCGGCAGATTTCGAGCGACATCCGGTCGAGGGCAGCGATCAACAGCCGGTTATGCTCGATCGTTTCCGGCGATGCCGCCGCGAGCTCCGGATCGGCGCGCAAGGACGCCGCCATGAGCGCCTGAAAACGATGCTGTTCATCGAGAAAAGCTCGAACCGCCTCCGCATCCTCCGCACTCGCCTTATTGAATTGGAAATATTGCGCGTAGATCGTATCGGCGTGGAGCGAGACCAAAAGCGCGGGATAGCGCCCAAATACGCGCGCGCGGCGGACGCCCTCGCGCCAGAGCGCAATGTGCAGCCTCGGCGGCACCTGGAAAAACTCCTGCGGGAGGCCGGTTCCGGCATCGAGCGCGGGCCTCATTTCCCAATCCAGCCAACCGATGTCGTGCTGTTCGGCGGCGAGGCATACCTCGTCATAGGGCGTTGACGCCGCGAAGTGCTCGTTTCCCCACGCGCGCGCCATCTGGCCGGAAAGCCAGGCGTGGCTCGGCTGCGGGATGGCGATCACGTCACGGCCGTCCTTGCGAAGCAGCATCATTCTTTCTCTTCGATTATGCGCCGTCGGCAATGCACCTGGCGAGGGTTCCGTGCGGTTGCCGCTGCCTCGGGGATACATTCTGCCACCTCGGCCGGTTCGGCTGGGAGAAAACAGGACGTTTTTACCGCGCGCCTTAACCGAAGCGAGAGTCTATACGTTTGCGCGCAATCGTACCAAAATTCGAAGTACCAGTGACGGTCGAGGCGAGAATACATTTTGCAAGGCGCGGTTTGTCTTTTCGGGCAAGATCTTTTGTCCGATTCGACAAGAGCCGGCTTGGCGGGTCTTCCGCCGCTGCCTTCACGGAATTCAAAAGTTCAAAGGGAGCGGAATTGAATCCGAACAAACATGCCCGCCATCATGGAGGAGCGGGGCCTGCCCACCCTGCCCGGAAACGGTTGCACCATACGCGGCTTTTTCGGGTTGTTTTGATGCTGCCTGTATGTTATCGGGCTCTCACCGCATCACGACACCGATAATGGGTGCACCATCCGGCGGCAGCTCATCGCTTGTCCGCCACCATCCCACTGCGTCCGGATCAACCCACACCTCAGGGGTTTGCTTCTCGCGGGCCACGTACTCGGCGCGATAGAATAACCGACTAGCCATTATCACGACGGCATTTTGGAATTTGAATTTAGCGGGCAGATTTCGGGGCGTTTCCGGTTCTGGCATCTCGCATTTTAAATTTCCGCAAAGATCGGCGATTTTCAATTCACCGAAGACGTCCCGATTACCTTATGGGCAAATTCGTTTCGTATGCTTCGGATATAGTCACAGTCGTTTCGCTCTATGTCCTCAGCTAAAGCCAGTGAATGGCAAGTTTCAATCCGTGCGGAAAAGCTGCCGAGCGGGGCATTCTTGCCGTACAAGAGCTCGGCGGCGCCTTTGGATAAAGAACACCTGCAACGTACCTGCGAGCTTTTGATCAATGAACGCCGCGCCGATTTGGGCGAGCCCGCGATCACTTCGCGGCGAAATCGATGAAACGCGAGAATGATTCCTGATCCTCTGGCCTCACAATATTTTCTCCTCGTATCAACGATACCAAGAGCTGGTGTGCAAAAATCAGGATTTATGTAAAGCCGGCGCGCCGTCGCCTTAGGAAAGTTCGAAGCGCTACCATGACATTCTCGGGATCTCGAATCAGAACGCGTCACGAATTCATCGCCGATCTTGCAACGCAAAGTTCTATAATTGGCGCGATGGCACTTAACAAGTGCATCACGGAAGCCCCCCCTGGGTTCCGATGCGTTCAATTTGGCGAACTGCCCAGCGCATCGTCAACTCATTGTCCGTGCCGTCGAGGGGCTTACCTCAAATGGATTTTCGTCGATTAAAAATGTCAGAAATCTTCTAGCGAATGTTATCAGAGGGAACACCTACGGCGCCTTTGCCGAATTGGCCGGGTATGAATGGATCATGCGCTGCCACGTTCGTTTCCAGACGCACACTCTGCTAACCGCCTCTGACGTGCTGGGGACAGGAGGCTCGACGTTGGACGGTATGATTGAACATGGTGGCATATATTTTGAGATCAAAGCGTTTGGCTTTCATGGCTATTTGGCCAATCGTCTGAAAGAGCGCCTGGAAAAAGAGCTCCCGGGAGAGCAGGTTTTCCTTGAGGAATCTTGGGACCTCTCATACGCGACTTTTTCACAATTGATTTCTGATGCACCTGCAATCGCTGCAGACCTCAAGCAAAAGCGGTTTCTGCAGAAGGGGCGGCTTCGTCTTCGTGTTGACGTGCCAAAGCCTGTGACGGTCTCGAGCCGCCTTGTCGAGCCATATCTTCTCGCGAGAGAAAATGCGCTCTATCCATTTATTGATGCCCACCAATTCACGAGATCCCACCCATTCATATTACTATTCGTTTTTCATCCTTGGTTCAATTTTAACGCGATCCACAATGATTTTTCCGGTGTGGATACTTGTTTCACGCGCTCGCTTGCACGTCGGGCTTTTATGCAATTTTCGCAAGATACCAGATTGCTTTCCACGGTGTGCACGAAAGCGGACCCGACTTTGCCTTTGGCCGATGCCACTCGGCTGTTGTCGGCAATTTTTTTCGTGAACGTATGGCCAGAAGACGCCGATCCAGCCGTTCCGCGCTTGCCAAGCTGGCTCTATTTAAATCCTCGTGCGACACATCGATATATCCCGGTCGGACTGTTCCGCTCGGTTAACATTCACGGCACGCTCATCGACGATTTTTCCAACGACGATTATTGATACTCTCTGGGCTGCAGTTCATGCTTAGCGCGGCGGCGCAATTCCATATCGAATTCACTGATTTTCGCCCTCTTGAAGCGGCGAACGATCTGAGCCGGCCCTTCATACATAAAGCCTGCCGCCTTTCTCCAAAAACTCGGCGCTCTTTTCCGCCATGCCTTTTTCGCGCTCGGCCATCGCCAAAACTTCCCCGCGCAGATCTTGGGTGATCTTCATCGAGCAGAATTGCGGCCCGCACATCGAACAGAAATGCGCGGTTTTATGGGCCTCTTTCGGTAGCGTTTCGTCGTGGAACAGCCGCGCCGTATCGGGATCGAGACCTAGATTGAACTGATCCTGCCAGCGGAAATCGAATCTCGCGCGCGAAACCGCATCATCCCTGATTTGTGCCGCCGGGTGCCCCTTGGCGAGGTCCGCAGCGTGGGCGGCGATGCGATAAGTGATCACTCCCACCTTCACGTCGTCGCGATCCGGCAGGCCAAGATGTTCCTTCGGCGTCACATAGCAAAGCATGGCGCAGCCGAACCAGCCGATCATCGCGGCGCCGATCCCCGAGGTGATGTGATCGTAACCCGGTGCGATATCGGTCGTCAGCGGCCCGAGCGTGTAAAACGGCGCCTCGCCGCATTCCGCAAGCTGCTTTTCCATGTTGATCTTGATCTTG
This sequence comes from uncultured Alphaproteobacteria bacterium, assembly GCA_963808645.1. Lineage (GTDB taxonomy): Bacteria > Pseudomonadota > Alphaproteobacteria > Rhizobiales > Beijerinckiaceae > Methylocapsa. The sequence continues at coordinate 40,262 of CAWEGU010000013.1, read as the reverse complement.
TGCATCGGCACATGGCCGGGCCCCTCGATCATTACCTGACAGCCCTTGCTCCAGGCGATTTGTGTCAATTCGCCTAGCGTTTCGAGTTCGGCGAATTGGGCGCGATCGTTGGCGTCGGCGATCGAGCCCGGCCGCAGACCGTCGCCCAGCGAGAACGAAACGTCGTAAGCGCGCATGATGTCGCAAATCTCGTCGAAGCGCTCATAGAGAAAACTTTCCTTGTGATGCGAGAGGCACCAGCGCGCCATGATCGAGCCGCCGCGCGAGACGATGCCGGTGGTGCGCTTGGCGGTCAGCGGCACATAGGCGAGACGCACGCCGGCATGGATGGTGAAATAATCGACGCCCTGCTCGGCCTGTTCGATCAAGGTGTCGCGGAAGATCTCCCAAGTGAGTTTTATGGGATCGCCGTCAACCTTTTCGAGCGCCTGGTAAATTGGGACGGTGCCGATCGGCACCGGCGAATTGCGGATGATCCAGTCGCGGATATTGTGGATATTGCGGCCGGTCGATAAATCCATGACGGTGTCGGCACCCCAGCGGATCGCCCAGACCATTTTCTCGACTTCCTCGGCGACGGAAGAGGTTACCGCCGAATTGCCGATATTCGCATTGACCTTCACCAAAAAATTGCGGCCGATGATCATCGGCTCGAGTTCCGGGTGATTGATGTTGGCGGGGATGATCGCGCGGCCCCGCGCGATTTCGCCGCGGACGAATTCCGGCGTCACGAAGGACGGGATTGAGGCGCCAAAACTCACGCCATCGGCGAGACGCATCTCGGCGTCTTCGCACACTTGTTCGCGGCCGAGATTTTCCCGCGCCGCTACAAAAATCATTTCCTCCGAGATGATGCCCGCGCGGGCAAACTCATATTGCGTGACCAACGCCCCATCGCGACCCTTGCGCGGCGGCCTGTTCGCGGGGCAGGGCGGCACGAGGCGGCCCGGCGCGACGCCGCCATTGTCCTCAGGCCGCACCGCGCGCCCGGCGTAGGTGTCAAGCCCGTGCCGGGCAGCAAGCCAGGGCTCGCGAATTGGGGCAAGGCCGTGGGAAAGATCAATTGAAACCGCGTCCTGCGTGTAGGCGCCCGACGGGTCGTAGACCCTGACCGGCGGCTCGTTCGCGGAAGGATCGAGCGCGATTTCACGAAATGGGACCGCGATGTCCGCGCGGCCTCGCGGATGATGATAAACCTTTTTCGAGCCCGGCAACGGCCCGCTCGTCACGCTTCGCGGAACGAGGTTTTGCGGCTTGTCCAAAATATTCATCGCGATCCTCCGCTCGGGTTCCTCCAGCGGGGCGGGAGGCGGATGCTAAGCGGCCCAAGGCGGGGCTCGTCTTTGCCTTGCCGGTCCCTGCGCTGGCATTACCCAGATTTAGGTTCTAAGGGTTTGATCTCAGCCGCCGTTTCCGGCAGCACCCCATGGCGAATGACCAACATAGGCCGCTACGGCGCATAGGGCAAGGCAGGGGGAAAATATCACCGCTCGGGGCCGGCCGCGCTTTCGTGCCAGCGGCCGAGGAGAAAAGACGACAAGGCGGAAAGCGCCACGAAAATCGCAATGCCGGTCGCCGAGATCAAGGCGAGCGCCGCGAACATGCGCGGGATGTTCAAACGATAGCCTGCTTCCGAGATACGGAACGCGAGGCCAGCCCCTTTGCCCGCGTTGCCCGCCGCGAGTTCGGCGACGATCGCGCCGATAAGCGCCAGGCCGCCGCCGATCCGCAACCCTCCCAAGAAATAAGGCAGTGCGGCGGGCAGCCGCAAATGCAGCAGCGCTTGCCAGCGCGTGGCGCGATAGAGCTTGAAGAGATCGACGAGATTGCGGTCCGCCGAGGCGATCCCTAGCGCGGTATTAGATAATATGGGAAAAAAGGCGACGAGAAAAGCGCAGACGAGCACCGCCACCGGCGCTTCGAGATAGATGAGAAGCAAGGGCGCGATGGCAACGATCGGGGTCACCTGCAGCACGATCGCAAAAGGCAAAAACGAGCGCTCCGCCCATTTCCATTGGGTGAACAATATCGCAAGGCCAACCCCGCCGATGACGGCCGCTAAAAGCGCGCCAAGTGTGGTTTTCAGGGTCACGAGCAAGGCCGGAACCAGCGTGGCCCGGTCGGTGAAAAGCGTTTCGAGCACGAGCGAGGGTGGCGGCAAAATGTAAGCGGGCACGTTCATCGCCCGCACATAGGCCTCCCAGCTCGTGAGCACGGCGGCGAAGGCCAAGACCGGCGGGCCGTAGCGAGCCGCCCATCGCGGCGGGGCCACGGCAAAGGATTTCATGTTAAATCCCCATCCATCGCGTCTTGCAGCGCCCGCGAGGCTTGCGCGCAATAATGCGCATAGGCAGAACTCGTCCGGAAGTCCCTGGCGCGCGGCGATGGGGCATCGATTGCAATCTCCGCGACAACGCGGCCCCGCGCAGCCATCACCGCGATCCGGGTCGAAAGATACACGCTCTCGAAAACCGAATGCGTAACGAAGACAATCGTGGTCCCGAGCTCGCCCCGCAAGGCCAATAAATCATCATTGAGCTTGAACCGCGTGATCTCGTCGAGCGCCGCAAAAGGCTCGTCCATCAATAAAACTAAAGGGCGCAGGATGAGCGAGCGCGCGATGGAGACACGCATGCGCATCCCGCCCGAAAGCTCGCGCGGAAAGGCCTTGCCGGAAGGGGCAAGCTTAACGAGTGCCAAGGCCTCGTTAACCGCGGGGCTTGCTTCGTTCCGCGCGAAGCCCCGCAACCGGAGCGGCAAAAATACATTGTCGAAGACGCTCGCCCAAGGCATCAAGGTTGGGTCCTGGAACACAAAGCCGATGCTCGCATGATCCGGCTCGAAATCCCGCGTAAGCGTGCCGGAAGTGACCTTGTCGAGATCGGCGATGAGCCGCAAGATTGTCGATTTGCCGCAGCCGGAAGGGCCAAGCAGGGTCAAAAATTCGCTCCCCCGAACGTCGAGGTCGAGGCCAGCGAGGGCGACCGTCCCGTTCTCGTAGATCTTGCCGGCATTCTGGAAAGAGACGAGAGGCTTTGTCAACGGCGGCATATAAGCGTCAATCGCAGCATTAACAGCGCCTGCGTGGCCAGCGGCATCGCCGTTTCATTGGCGCGGACGCAAATCTAGGCCCACGCCTTTGTTGACGAATTGCAACGTGTAGGCGCGCCTATAATCGAGATACGGCTTGAAAAGCCCCGCCTGCACCACCTTGGCAAAAAAACTCTTGACCCTTGCGTCTCGCATGGCGCCGATGCCGAGCGTCAAGGAATCGCCCGAATTGACAATACCGTATTCCTTCATCTTGGCAGCCGAATAGGCAAGCTGATCGTCGCTGATGTCGGGATTGTCGCGTTTGATGAGCGCGTTGGCCGCGCGGTTGTCGCCATAAATATAATTGTACCAGCCAACGATCGAGGCATCAACGAAACGCTGCACGAGGTCCGGGTTCCTGGCGATAAGGCCGCGCGTGGTTTCGATCGTGGTCGAATAGGAATCGTACCCGTAGTCGGCGATCAGGAATACGTTCGGCTTGAACTTGCCTTGCCGCTCGACCTCAAAGGGTTCCGAGGTCGCATAGCCCTGTTCGATCGAATGTTTATCGGCGATGAAAGGCGCCGAGTTGAAATTATAGGGCTTGACGTTTTCGTCCCGAAAACCATAGGCCGTCTTCAGCCATTGGTAAACCGAGACAAAACCGTCCTTGCCGATGAAGGCGGCCGCCTTTGGCAGATCCTCGATCCGGTCGAGGCCAACCCCTGGGTGCGACATCAAAATGAAAGGGTCCTTTTGAAACAGCGCGGCAACCGCGAGGATGGGAATATTTTGGGCCGCCGCGTCGAAAGCTTGAATGAGATTGGCGCCGAGATCGAATTCAATTGTTCCCGCCGCCAGCAAGAGCCTGTTGTTGGCGTTGGGGCCGCCTTGCAGGATCGTCACCTCGAGCCCGTATTTTTCATAGGTTCCTTCGGCTTTGGCCTGGTAGAACCCGCCATGCTCGGCTTCCGCAAGCCAGTTCGTCGCGAAAGTTACCTTGTCGAGGGCAAGCGCGGGGGGTGTTACGAGAGCAAGAGCCGCGAAGAGGAGAGCGAAACAATTTTTCAACGCGAATCCTCAATCGGCCATGTTTGATCGGGTCAGGCCATGCGCAGGATAGCAACAATCGCGGGGAAAGGTGGCGGGCAAGTTTAAGTTTTGACTCAATGCGCCAGGAGCCCAAGGCGAGCCGGAGACGGCGGCGAAAACAATTGCGCCGCGCACAACGGCCACGCCGCGCTTTTAAGAGGAAACTCTGCCAGCCGGTCAAGCGGTGATGTTCGGACCCGACCATGCGCGCATGATTCTCAACAGGACGACCGCCGAGCAATGCGGCAATCGGTTCATGGCTGACGAAAATCGAGTGCTCGCCCTCAACGGGACCGTTTTAACCCGGTTGGCGATCATGGGACCCGATTGCGGGCGCTAGAACATCACTTCATCGGCACGGGCGAGGCTCGGGCCTCGCTGTGGAGATCACCAGGACGCCGGTGCATTGAGTTGCGGCCACCGTGATCGTCAAACATCTCCTCGGCCTCGGCTATCAGGCACGGAAATGCGCAGCTAGGCGGTTGCCTCATGCCATCTACTTGTTTAGGACATTACTAAGCAAAGATGTGGCGGTCTTCCATTTAGAATGCGTGAGCTCATCATTTTTTAATGAGTAGCGGAAACCGCTTTCCGGAACGATTCTTAGATGGTAAGCTAGAGGGAGCCTCGACAAATAGCGGGGCCCGCCGCGAGCTTTGAGCCCTGTAGGGCCGGCTGGCTTCTAACTGCGTCGGTTTGTACGCGGAAAGATTTCGCTCGTGGCGCGGGTCGGCCGGACACTGAATTGAGATGAAAAGGGAGATGGACGATGGCTATTGTGCAACCTATAGGAACCGGCACTATAGATCGAATTGAAGGTAGCGGCGGCACCATGGTGGTTCTGATCGCGATGATCATTCTCTTTGCCGCGGCGACGTATTTCACCGGCCGTTTGTATGGCCAAGCAGGGTATATCACCTGTGGAGTTGGGTTCGTGGTCGTTGTCATCACGCTAGCGTTCGTGGGCGGGTTGGGTCTCTTCGGCTAACGTCAACCTGCCAATTCTCTACGGCGTGGCGCGCTCAGCGCGCCACGCGACCAGGCCACGCCTATTTGACCCGCCAAAGGTAGGCTCGCTCTCGCCTTCTGGACAGGGGGAGAGACCATCGCCGGCGCGAGCCGGCGGCCGCGAGCCGTCCCATGGGATGCCGGCGCAGGGACCGAGGACGGTAACGCCCCCCCGAGGTCGAGGGCGGCAGCAGAGTTCAAGCTCGTCTGCGCGAACCGGTCCGAGACCATAGTTTCCCGCTTGGGCGAAGCCGGCCAGAACAAGACTCCGAAATTGCTCGCCGTGTGCCAGCCAGGAATGGCGCCGGTATCGGCGATGGCGTCGATGACGCTGGCGCTACCGAATCCTGGCTGAGGCCATGCGCGCGGCAGCAATCCGCCGTTCCGGTCCGATCGGAACAGAGACTGACGAGAAGATTGGAATCAGCCGATGGCCGTGCAACCTCATGCGATTCGACAGGCGAGGCGGCTTCTCACCTATATCGTCGAGGAAAATGGAACCCCGTGTGAAGTGGAATTCTCATCTGGCGAGATTCTTCGATGTGGAGCGGGAAATCCTAGAATTTTCGTGAAATTTCATAATGATCGAGTACTGCTGGGCAACCTGAGTGAGTTTTCTTTTGGCAAGGCCTACCTGAAGGGCGAATGGGATGTCGAGGGGGATACGTTAAACGCTCTGGACCTTCGACATCATCTACAAGGAAGAGGCCATTTCTATACAAAGCTGAAGTTTATTAATGAGCTTTTCCTTAAGTCTGCGACATGGGTAAACAGGCGCGCCATTGCCGCCCACTATAGTTTTGGTGATGATTTTTATTTGACGTTTATAGACAGCCAATATCGGTTCTATTCCCATGGTATATTTCGTTCCGATGACGAAACGCTGGAGCAAGCATCGGAGCACAAGCTGGAGAGCATGTACGGCGCCTTGCAATTAAAGCCTGGAATGCGCCTTTTGGATATTGGCGCAGGTTGGGGCGGGGTGCACCAATATTGCGGGCCTCGTGGCATTCATGTTACAGCTCTGACATTGACTGAAGATTCCTACAACTACACCGATAACCTCATTAAGAGCATGGAGCTCAAAGATTGTTCCATAATTCTTGAGGATTTTCTCGATCATCATCCGGAAGAGCCCTACGACGCCGTGGTTATCTATGGGGTTATCGAGCATATTCCCTATTATCGAAAGTTCTGCGAACGGATATGGGCTTGTCTTAAGCCTGGAGGTCGCCTCTATCTGGACGGCGCCGCGGCTCTTGAAAAATACGACGTGAACGATTTCGCCCGCAACTACATCTGGCGGGGTACTCATACCTTTCTCTGCTTACAGGACATAGTCCAGGAGCTTCTGTACCATGGCATGGAAATCGTGGAGATAAAGCGAGAAACCCACGATTATGAGCTGACAATGAAACACTGGGCATTACGTTTCGACAATAATAGTAAGAAAATAATCGAGCAATGGGGGAAGGAAATCTATCGCGCTTTCCGAATGTACCTCTGGGTCGGCTGCAACTGCCTTCGTGCAAATTCCCTGCAAGCTTATCACCTCGTAGCGCAGAAGCATTTCTTGCCTGGGCCCCGGCCAAGTGCCCCGCGACGAACGTATCATTTCGTTCGCAGTCTTATTTAGACGCTTTTAAATTAGCGATCGGATTTGATTCGGTTTTGATAGAGCCTCGGAAATGCGTCGCTGAATTTCAGCGCCAAGCCGACGAGACAGCATATAAGGAGTTCAAAAATCCTGGCGCTGAATACCGAACGCTAGCATAAGGGGCGGCGGCGGCCGTGCTTAGGCATTACCGGCATCCGAGGAGAGTTGCCCAAGATCGATGCCCGCCTTGCGGAATGCTCGCTCATACTTCGAATCCAATCCGGGATCGAAGATGAGAGAGGGATCGGCCGGACAATTGAGCCAGCCATTATGCTGCATCTCGGCCTCAAGTTGGCCCGCTGCCCAGCCGGCGTAACCCAAGGCAACCAGCGCCCGGCCAGGTCCCGAGCCGCGCGCGATCGCCCGCAAAATATCGATTGTCGCGGTCAAGGACACGCCTCCCCCGATGGGCAAAGTAGAATTTTCGATGGAAAAATCGTTTGAATGAAGCACGAACCCACGGCTGGTGTCGACGGGGCCCCCGCTCAGCACCAGTATGGAACTCGCCTCCGCCGGCAACCGAATCGCCTCATCCGGGCCGATCACTTTAAGTTGCACCAGAAGCTGCGGAAAATCGACCCTTTCCGCCGGACGGTTGAGGATAATCCCCATCGCGCCTTCCTCGGAATGGGCACAAACGTAAATGACCGCGCGGGTAAAGCGATCATCGAGCATCCCCGGCATCGCAATAAGCAACTGCCCATCGAAATAGCCGCCGTGGCTTTGCCGCGAGGCCGATGGCGAAAGTATCGATCCCATGTCACCTGTCCTATAGGAGTCAAACGAATTTGAGACAGTCGCGGTTGCGGCTTTCACGCCTGCGAAATAAATTGAAGGACACATCGGCCAATGGCCGGCATATTCCCACGCAAATGTCCTCCCAGCCTTCGAACCTTGCTTGGAAAGCGGGTGTTCTTTTTGTCTGCGCGAGCCTTTCGCCGCTTACATTTCCAGCCAGCCTAAACTGTGATCCTTATGCGAGCACGTGGGCATCCGAACAGAAATCGTCGTTGCGGCTGATTGCCGCTGGGGACGGCCCGCCGCAAAGCTTTTATCGCGCCGGGATCGAAATCCTCCTCGCTCCCGGCGCCCTCACCTATTGGCGCATGCCGGGCGGCGCCGGCGTCCCGCCGGTATTTTCGTTCGAAGGCTCCGCGAATGCCGGTGACATTGCGGTTTCTTATCCGGCGCCGATGCGAATCGACGAGGACGGAACCGAGGCTTTCGGCTACCGCGACCACGTGATTTTTCCGGTTCGCGTCACCCCCAAGGAGGCCACCCGCCCGGTCATTTTGGTCTTGCACGTATCCTATGCTGTTTGCATCCGGATGTGCCTTCCGGTCAAAGCCGAGGCGAGGCTTAGTTTGATCCCCGCGCCGGAGGGCGGGACCGAAACCTTGGGCCCGGACGCGCCCGCCATCGCCGCGGCGGAAGCCGCGGTGCCTCTCCGCCTAACGCCGGAACAACGCGACGCCAAAGTAGAAATCATGCGCGACGAAACGGCACCTACTCCGACGTGGCGGCTGTCGCCGCGCGGAAACGGCACGCAGGATGTCTTCGCCGAGTCCCCCCCAGGCTGGTATTTCGAGACACGAAAATCCAGCCACCCTGACGAGTTCATGATCGTCGAGGTCGAAAAGCCGCGAACCGATAGCCGCGCACCCGTCCCTGTGATCCTGACGTTGAGGAACGAACAGCAAAGTTACGAGTTCGCGGTTGACCTCGAGGCCAGCGTCCGATGACGTAAATTCAAGCCGGTACGGGACGCTCTCGCGACCGAACCAAAGCCAGGAAAAAACGAAAAACCGCCTTTGCGATTCCTCGATCATGGCGGCGTTTTCGTGTACCATAAAGTCTTGGCGGCGAGATAATTGCAGCGGCAATCCGAGGCCGATGGCAAAAGGAGCAACGATGGCAATTCAGATCGGAGATCCAATCCCCAACGCGACATTTACGGTCATGGCGCCGGATGGCCCTCAACTGCGGACCACGGATCAGATTTTCAAAGGCCGTAAAGTGGTCCTCTTCGGCGTAGCCGGGGCTTTTACGCCTGTGTGCGACAAACACCATTTGCGCGGTTTTCTCGACAACCTCGATCAGTTGAAGGCGCAGGGAGTGGGCGAGATCGCAGTGACTGGCGTCAACGACGTTTTCGTCATGGAGGCATGGGCAAAAAGCGCCGGAGCCGATGGCAAGATCACCTTTCTCGCCGACGGCAATGGCGACTTCGCGCGCGCGCTCGGTCTTTCATTCGATCTCACCGCGCGCGGGCTCGGCATACGCTCACAGCGCTATGCGATGGTTGTCGACAATGGCGTGGTACGAAAGCTCAACGTCGAAACGGCGCCAGGAAACCTCGAAAAGTCAAGCGCGGAAGCCCTGCTGAAGCAACTCTAGGTCCTCTCGAGCTCACGGCGGGCTATGGCGCTCCGTCGCCTCTCCGGCGCTTCCTCCGCGCCTCAGCCAAGTTACTGAGGCGAATGCGCCGAGCCACGAACCCGCTGCAGCAAATAGGACGTAGACGGCGTTTTCCGTATAGCTAATTACCGCAAAAGCGGACAGCAGATACCAGATGGCGCTCCAGTTCGCGGCCCAAACACGACGTCTGCCGGTCACAGCGGCGTTGAAGAACACGTAGGCTGCATCTGTCGCAGCGGTGGAGGCGAGCACGCCCATAGCGATGAGCGGATTGACTGGGAGGATCATGCGGGGGTCTTCCTAGGGGCTGCCTCAAGTATCAATTTACGCCGAAGCGCTGCCAAAGGCTTTAGCCCTTCAAGCTCAGGCTATTTGAACCCTGCCATGCCTTTGCGGGCGAGCGCGTCGGCACGCGCGTTCATGATGTCCCCGGCGTGACTCTTCACCCAGCGCCAGTCGATGGCGTGTAGCTCCGCGGCCGCCTCGAGCCTTTGCCATAATTCGGCATTCTTGACTGGTTTTTTATCGGCGGTGCGCCAGCCATTGCGTTTCCAGGCGGCCATCCAAGTCGTGATGCCGCCCTTGAGATAATTCGAATCCGTATGGAGATGGACCGTGCATGCCCGGTTCAACGCCTCGAGGGCCTCGATCGCGCCGATCAATTCCATGCGATTGTTGGTGGTCGAGGCTTCGCCGCCAAAAAGCTCCTTTTCATGCGCGCCGAAGCGCAGGATAGCACCCCAGCCTCCTGGACCTGGATTGCCGGAACAGGCACCGTCGGTCCAGATCGAAACCTCACCGCTCATCGCAGCAAACCCAGTTCGCGGGCGCTGCCGGTTTGTTGATGAAAGCACAATTTACCGACATATTCGAGCGGGTCCTTGGGGTGCACCAAGGCATCCGCCGGGACATTCAACCAATCAACGAGGCGTGTCAGGGCAAAACGCAGTGCCGCGCCTCGCGCCAGGATGACCAACGCCCCGACTTCCGCTCCGGTTAACTTGCGGACGCCCTCGTAGGCGTTAAAAAAGGCCAACCCCTTGGCAATGTTGAACGAACCGTCCGGTTCGAAACACCAGGCGTTGAGGCAGATCGCGATATCGTAAGAGAGTTCATCCGTGCAGGCGAAATAGAAATCGATGAGCCCGGATAATTCATCCCCAAGGAACAAGACATTGTCGGGAAAAAGGTCGGCATGGATGACGCCTTTCGGCAAATCGCGCGGCCAGCTTCCGGCGAGATAGGCCAGCTCAGCGGCTATTTCCGTGGCCAGGCCCGGCCGCACTTCATCGGCACGCGCGCGCGCCTCATCGAATAGGGCCGGCCAAGCTGCGAGGCCCAAGGCATTGGGACGATATAAGGCGAAGCCGGTGCCGGCCCGATGCAGTTTGCCAAGCGCCTCGCCAACGGCCGCGCAGCAGTGGACGCTTGGGCTTCTGCGGCACTTGCCTTCAAGAAAAGTCACGATTGCCGCCGGGCGGCCCGCGATCCTGCCGAGCGCGCCGCCATGCCGGTTCCTCACCGGTTGCGGGCAATTTAGTCCATGATCGGCCAGATGCTTCATAAGCCCTAGGAAAAACGGCAGGTCTCCTTCGTCGACCCGCTTTTCATAGAGCGTGAGGATGAAATAGCCGGCATCGGCATGCAAAAAATAGTTGGAATTCTCAACCCCTTCGGCAATTCCTTTCAGCGCAAGCACGTGGCCAAGATCATAGTCGCGAAGAAATCCCGCGAGGTCCGCCTCATTGACTTCGGTATAAACAGCCATGGCGCATCCGCGCGGTTAAGCGCGCGCGGCCGGTCCGCGGCGCGCCTTGGTGTTAGCCACCCCACTGCCGACGGTCAAACGCTCGCGCGCGCTCGCTTAGGCTTGGCCGCTAACCGGTGCTATCTGTTTGGAAGCCGCGCGGCCACTTACGCGGAGATGCGCTCTCGCTTGTTGCCGGTTTCGATGATAACCGCGCTGGTATCAGGTTGGACGACCCCCAACGAGACGATCAGCTTGACCGATCTTCCGGGCCGATGTGAAGTTCGATCAGGTCCCGCCACGTCGCCGCGCAAAAAATTCGCAGGTATCGAAACGAAAATCCAGCTTACCCGAAAATATTTTCAAATTTTTGCCCTTTAGGAGACATTCTACTCGGGGTCTGCTCTCAATTTAACGAAGCGTTAAGGGGCGCATGATTCCTCCTCTGTGGAGGTGGGCGGGAAGGTCTGTTTTGGCTCTCTGTGAAGGGAGGAAAACATGTCACTCCGGCGATGGTGCGAGAATTTCGAGGCGTCCTGGAACGTGAAAAGGCAGAGATGGGCCTTTTCATCTGTCTCGACCCACCAACATCCGCGATGAAGACCGAGTTGCTGACTGCTGGCTATGCAAATATCGTTCATGTGAGAATGTGGAGATAACAGATTTATTGCGGACTGGTTCAATAAATCATCCTGATATGCCGCCGCTTGAACAACTTCCATATGCGGCGTTCTCCGCGCAAAGAAAGCACAATGCCGTAAAAAGGGCTGATCCAAATGCGCCAGAATTGCCATTGAGCTTTGAGGGCGGGAAGGTCGGGGCCGGTACAAGCGCGGTGCGCCACCTCAATCCTAAAATGGTTCGGAACGCAGTAGCATAACGATTAATTCATTGGTCGCTGCCAATACCCCTTCCCCTGACGCGAGCTAGGATGCGCTAGCGCAGCATTCATAGCCGTAAGGTATTGCTCACCATTTGAGAGGCGGCGATTGTCTTGCCGCGCCAAGCCATCTCTGAGGCATACGCCGCAAGATACCGTCCCTGGTCACCGGCGTAGATTGTCCGGATTTGGCCCAGGCGCTGAAATTCTCTTGCGTCGCCCATATGGCGTGCGATGAATAAAGCACGTGGCCATCGCGTTCGGGGCCGCGCAGCAAGTGAAAGGCGACGGAGCCCTTGACCTCGCCAACCTACAAGTCCCGCGTGAGCCAGGTATCCTCGAAGGCTTTGCATTTTCCCTTGATGAGTTTGAACCGGCTCGTAGCGATGAACGTTTTGGCCTCCTCCGAGGTGAGGCGCTTTTGTGCCGATGCCCACGTTACGCGAAAAGTTGCGTCGTTAGTCCTGATCGCGCCTTTCATTGCTATAGTGCCGCGAGGCGCGGCAGTGCTGGCTAGCGAGCCCCGCGCGACGGCAGTATTCCCGGTCGAGCTGTGGGATACCAGCGGAGAAGGTACAAAGCCAGGCCAGGCGGAGCGGCTAAAGCTTGCCACTAATAAGCTTACCGAGCTTATGGAGCACACCGGCCGCTACCGCGGCGTCGATCTTTCCCGTTTCATGGCGCGAATTGCGGCGACCGAGCCGCGTTACAATTGCAACGGATGTTGGCGCGACGTTGCCCGCGATGCTGGTGCCGAGCTCGCGGTCCTCGCGGTTGTGCATAAGGTCTCGACCTTGATCTCCTCCGTCGATCTTTACGTCGCCGATCTCGCGACCGGCAACTATATTGCTCATGCCGATGCTCAGTTCCGCGGTGACGACGACAAGGCCTATGTCCGGGCTTTCGAGTTTCTCGTCAACGAGCGCCTGAACCGCAAATGACCGTTCCCCGCCGGGATGGGTATAGCATTGCCGGCCGCGTTCAAGGTTCGAAACCCTCAAAAATAATCTGATCCGCCCAAAGTCTGCCACGTACGAGAGCTTCCCACGAGCGCGCCGTCCAGGTCACGACTGGCATGCCAATTCCTTTCCGGCAGAGCATCGGCACGGCATGCGGCAAATCGGAAAGATTCCACGATAGAAAATCCGGCCGCGCGAGCGGAAAATCCCTGAGATCCACGAAGCTTGCGCGCAATTCTTGCGGCAGATCGGCCCATTCCTCGCCGGTGTCGTAGCGCGCTTGCGCGACAAGGCCCAGCGGGCACCGGGCGCCCGCGCCACGCAGATGGATGAGGACTGCCGGATCGAAGCTTTTGAGGCAAACTGGCCCCGCATAGGCGGCCACGGCAGCCACACCCCGATCGGCAAGGCGCATGTCGCCGTCATAACGACTTTTGATCTCGACGATAACCGGAGTGCGGCCGCCGATGCGGGCGAGAAAATCCGGCAGCGAGACGATGCTTTGATCGCAGTCCTTGTACGTCAGCTGGCCGAGCTCATCGGCGCGGAACGCATCGACGCGGCCTTCCGCCCGCATCAAACGGTCGAGGGTAAAATCGTGGAACACCATGGCTTCGCCATCTTTGGTGCGCTGAATATCGCACTCGATCGCGCAGTCCTTAGCGATTGCCGCGGCGGCCGCGGCGGGAGTATTTTCGACCAATCCAGATTGTTTGGAATGAAGACCCCGGTGGGCGATCGGCCGCGCCGTCAGCCAGCCCGGCGCATTTATTATCCACCCAGTCACGTGCCCGCGATTTCGAACAGGGCCTCAACCTCGACGGCGCTATCCAATGGCAATTCGGCGACACCGACCGTCGATCTTGCGTGGCGGCCCTTATCTTCCAGGACCTCCACCATGAGATCCGAGGCGCCATTCATCACGCCCGCCAAATCGGCAAAACCCGGCGCCGCATTGATGAAACCGCCGAGCCTAACGCAACGCGAAATCCTGTCGAGATTGCCCAAGGCCGCCTTGGCTTGCGCGAGGATATTTATAGCGCACAAGCGCGCCGCCGCTTGTCCCGCTTTGCTTGAAACCTCCACCCCGAGCTTGCCGATATGCGCGGGATCGAGCTTGCCGCTTGGCCCGATGGGAAGCTGGCCGGAAACCACGAGAAGCGAGCCGGAAACGACAAATGGAAGATAATTGGCGACAGACGCCGCCGGAGCGGGCAACGATATCCCCAACGCCGCCAATCTAACTTCGGCCGTCATGGTCAAACTCCCGGTTTCTTGGAGGATACCGAAAAACGCAAAACCGGCCAGTTGTAAAGTGTTAAACCGCGAACCGCCCGGGAGCGTGTCCGGGCTCAGCTAGCTATGGGACGGGAGCTTGCATTAAGGAAAGGGTCTCGAACCGAGAGTCGCGAATCAACTAACCCGGAGACCCCCATGCAGTTTTCAAAACAAAAATAGAATTTGATTCATTCTAGGGCGTCGTTTAGGCCTGCGCGCATGGGAAAAAATGTCTCGCCGCCGCCTCAAAGTGGGGGCGGCGCCGAACCGATTAATCTGCGCGACGCGCTCGAAGAGCGCTACCTCGCCTATGCCCTCTCGACCATCATGGCGCGCGCCCTGCCCGATGCCCGCGACGGGCTGAAGCCGGTGCACCGGCGCATTCTCTACGGTATGCATATTTTGCGGCTCAATCCGGGCGCCGCTTTTAAGAAATGCGCGAAAATCGTCGGCGACGTGATGGGCACTTTCCATCCGCATGGCGATCAAGCGATCTACGACGCTCTCGTCCGTCTCGCCCAGGATTTTTCCGCGCGCTATCCGCTTATCGATGGACAGGGCAATTTCGGCAATATCGACGGCGACGGCGCCGCCGCCTATCGTTACACCGAAGCGCGGATGACCGATGTCGCCGGGCTCTTGCTCGAAGGCATCGACGAGGACGCGGTCGATTTCCGTGAAAATTATTCGGGCGATCAGACAGAGCCAATTGTCCTGCCGGCCGCGCTTCCGAACCTGCTTGCCAATGGCGCGCAAGGCATCGCGGTTGGCATGGCAACGTCCATCCCGCCGCATAATCTCGCCGAACTTTGCGACGCCGCCCTTTATCTCATTGCACACAAGGATGCCACGACCGCCCAATTGCTAGGCTTCGCGCCGGGGCCGGACTTTCCGACCGGCGGAATCATCGTCGAATTGAGCCTAGCCATCGCCGAGGCTTACGAGAGCGGGCGGGGCTCTTTCCGGCTGCGGGCGCGCTGGTCGAAGGAGGAGGGAAGCCGCGGCGCGTGGGCCGCTGTCGTCACCGAAATTCCGTACATGGTGCAGAAGTCGAAGCTCATCGAAAAGATAGCCGAGCTTCTGGCTGATAAGAAGCTGCCAGCCGCCGCCGATATCCGTGACGAATCCGCCGAGGATATCCGCGTCGTGATCGAGCCCCGCGCGCGCGCGATCGATCCTGAAATGATGATGGAACAGCTTTTTAGACTTACCGAGCTGGAGAGCCGGTTTCCGATGAACATGAACCTGCTCGCCGATGGGGTCGTGCCCCGCGTGGTGTCCTTCAGGGAGGCCTTGCGGCAATGGCTCGACCATCGCCGCGAGGTTCTTCTGCGCCGTGCGCGGCACCGGCGGGCCGGGATCATTCACCGGCTCGAACTCGTCGCCGGAATGCTCGTCGTCTTTTTGAACCTAGACGTGGTGATCAGGATCATTCGCGAGGCCGACGATCCAAAGCAAGAGTTGCAGACAATTTTCGGCCTTTCCGACGTGCAAGCGACTTACATTCTCGACACAAGGCTACGTGGCTTGCGCCGGCTTGAGGAAATGCAGCTGCGGCGGGAAAACGACGATCTTGCGAAGGAAAAGCGCGAGATCGAGGGATTGCTTGGCGATGAAGCCAAGCAATGGAAGACGGTCGCCGCGCAAATTCGCCAGCTCAAGAAGAAATACGGTCTCGACACAAAGATCGGCCGCCGCCGCACGAGTTTTGAGCAAGCGCCCGATATCGCCGATGCCGCTATCGCCGGAGCGATGATCGAGCGCGAACCGGTCACGATCGTGGTTTCCGAAAAAGGCTGGATCCGGGCGTTGAAAGGCAATGTCACGGATCTCGCCGGCGTGCAGTTCAAGGGCGGCGACGGATTGGCCGTCTCGTTTTTCGCCGAGACCACATCGAAAATCCTCGTTTTCGCCAGCGATGGAAGGATTTTCACGCTCGACGCAAACAAATTGCCGGGCGGGCGCGGCCAGGGCGAACCCGTCCGTCTGATCGCCGATATCACGGAAAGCGAGACGATCGCCGCCGTCTTTCCCTATGCGCCCGGCAGACAGATGTTGGTGGCGGCGAGCGATGGACGCGGGTTCGTCGCCAGCCAGGACGAGATGGTTGGCGGTACGCGCAAAGGCAAACTGCTTCTTACCGTTGGAAAGCCGGCGACCGCCGCGCTCATTATCCCCGCCGATGGCGATCATGTTGCAACGATTGGCGAAAACCGTAAGCTCCTGATCTTTCCGCTTGCGCAGCTACCTGAAATGGCGCGCGGCAAGGGCGTCCGCCTGCAAAAATACAGGGATGGCGCGCTCAGCGATGCCAAAGTCTTTTATCTCGACCAGGGTTTGACCTGGAAAGATTCGGCCGGCCGGACATTTTGTGTTTCAGCGCGTGAGCTGCGTGATTGGCTGGGCAATCGTGCCGAAGCCGGGCGCCTGCCGCCAAAAGGATTTCCGAAGAGCAATCGGTTTGGATGGGATGCCAACCTGTGCCTTTAATCGATTGCGCAAGCGTCAGCATCCGTTCCGGCGCTCCCACATCTGAAGTTCGGTCATGCGGTGTTTTTCCCAGCCATGCAACTCGCCGTAAGGTGGGAAACAACCCGCACCGAAGGCTTCCCGTGCTCGAGGCGTTTGAAAGCAATAGCCGTTGTGTGCATAGATCGCGTTGCGCGCATACCAGAGTTCGTCACAGGACATATCGGCCGCGTCTTGTGCCATCGCAGCGGCCGAAAAATAGGACACCAGGAATCCGCTTGCGACTGATGCCAGCACGAAGAGTTTTGTAATAAGCCCGCGCTTTTTCATCTCTTCACCCGTTGAGCATGAGTATGCGTTCGCACTTTAAGCTTTCATCGTTTCAGATTGTTGAAGTACCTCAATATTCATAATGATTAGCCCAAGAGAAGCTCGGGCCGGTATTCGAAGTGCATCGTATCGAAATGGCCCCATTTCCCACCCCAGATGAACCCGTGGCGTTCGAAGATGGCGATGATTTCAAAAGGCACGCGATTGTGATATCCAGCTTTGCTCCATAGCCAGTAATCGGCGAATTTTGTATTCAGGTCAATCGCTGCTCCATAGGCGTGCATGCTGCGTTTGCCCGTGTCCTTGACCGTCCGGCAGTTGAAGGCGCCAGCGCTCGGATAAGCGAAGCGCTTGATCGCGACAGGCAACTGCTCGATTTCCTCGGACACGGCCCGTAGCCTTTCCGCGATACCATTTACGGTCGTAACCTGAACGGACCCGCCCCCGGAAGCAGGTAACCATTCAACACGCGTCAGATGCTTGCGGGTTTCGCCCTTCTCGCAATTCCCGTACATCTTATCAAAAAACTCGGAATTGCGGAACCGGCCGGGATCGTCTTGCGGTCCTGGAGGCTTCGTCAGGTGACCCTTCGGATAAATTTGGCTCAGCTGATCACGAATCGAAGCGTTGCGCAATTTCTCGTCGAAACTCTTGTCGGGCTTGCCGTCGGAGACCTTCTGCCGCGCTCCATCGCGCCAAACAAGATCCGTTTCGTCGTGGCTCGCCAATTGATCAGGATAGGCTCGGACGAGAGCGTCGAGGGAAGCCGCGCGGATTGGCGCCGCGGGCGCAGCCAACAAGGCAGCCAAGGATGCAATCGCCATTATCCGCGCAATCATCCGCTTTCCCTCCCGCGGTAGCCAACCTTCGCAGATGGCGCCGGAAACGCACATAGGCCGGGGTTCATGTCGCGGGCCCTACTCCACCCGTTCCCAGCCGCTCATCCCAAGCCGTTCCTGCGGCAGGAAACGCGCCTTATAGGCCATTTTCCGGGACCCCGCGACCCAGTAGCCGAGGTAGACATGCGGCAGGCCGAGACGGCGCGCGCGGTCGATATGATCGAGGATCATATAGGTCCCGAACGAACGGCTCTGTTCACCCGGAACGAAGAAGGAATAGACCATCGACAGACCGTCGGCGAGGAGATCGGTGAGGCAGGCGGCAACGAGCGGCCGCTCGCCCGCCGCCACGGCACTTTCCTGGCAAAGGCGATATTCGACGAGGCGGGTTGCCACATGGCTGTCCTCGATCATCGTCGAATAATCGACGGCCGTCATGTCGGCCATGCCGCCGTCGCCATGCCGCGCATCGAGGTAGCGGCGGAAAAGTGCATATTGTTCGGAGGTGGGCTCGGCCCCCACCACGGTTCCGGCAAGGTCGCGATTGATTTCAATGACCCGGCGGAAATTCCGCGATAAGCAAAATTCATTGGCCTTGACGCGGACCGACACGCAGGAGCGGCAATTTTCGCAGGCAGGGCGGTAAGCGATTGTCTGCGAACGCCGGAATCCCGATTGGGTCAGCTGGTCGTTCAGCGCCACCGCGCGGCGGCCGATCAAATGGGTGAAGACCTTGCGCTCCTGCCGGCTGGGCAAATAAGGGCACGCCGAAGGCGAGGTCAGATAAAACTGCGGTGCGTCGCGCGGTTCTCGCGTCAATCTCGCCGGCCCTTTTTTGGCTTTCAGAAGCTCACTTCCGAAAGACTTTAGCCCTCACATAAATCGCCGGGTGATGATGATGCCGGCAAGCATATCGTGCAGACATCTTTTGTTCGCGCTCAAAAGCGAGATGAGAAATACCGGCGGGAACATCGTGCTCACATAAAAGAGCACCGCCTGTACCGCGGCGTTGACGAACGGCACCCTGGTGCCATCGGTGAGACGCATTTCGAGGTCCATCGCCCGCATGCCCGGCGTCGCCATCCGATAGCCCGAGATCGTGAGTCCATTGTAAAAAAACGCCACGATTGGAAACAGCGGCGGCAGGATGAAAAGCGAAAGCCCGAAGGTCAAAACGGCGAGCGCGAGCCACAGCGAAAAGGAAAGAATGGAGACGAAAATAAGATCGAAAAAAAGGGCCACGATCCGCCGCGTGCGAACGCCCGCGAGCGCTCCCGCTGGAAGCCGGGCCGGGGCGGCTACCGGAAAAGCCGGCCCGTCAAAAACGCTTCTGTCGCCCATCTTCGCACTCCTCCCGCATCGCGGCGCTCCAATCCAAGGTCACGCCATGTTACGCGCAAACGCGGGAATGTGAAGAAAAGGATCGGCCTTAACGCGATTTTTTCGGGTGCCTCGTGGCGGTGCGGCATTTTTGCGGCAAAGCTTGGCGCCGCAGCGGATATCGCGCTAACAACAAAAAAGATAAAGATGGCGCACTTTGGTTGCGGTAGGTTTGCGGCCGGCCTCATCGCCACCGCTTCGATCCTGCGACCTTTTCGATGCGCCAAGCGCTCCATTCCCTGCACATTCAAACCAGCGGCAAAGGTCTCGTTGAGATCGGCGAGAAGGTATCGCGCTGGCTTCGCGAGCAAAATATCGCGACCGGCCTCTTGACAATTTTCTGCCGTCACACCTCGGCCTCGCTGCTCATTCAGGAGAATGCCGATCCCGACGTTCAAACGGACCTTGAAAATTTTTTCGAGGAAATCGCGCCCGAAGATGGCAAGCGCTATATTCACAAATCGGAAGGTCTGGACGACATGCCGGCGCACATTAGGGCCGCGCTATCGCAAACGCAGCTTGCCATTCCGGTCGCCTCGGGACGAATGGTCCTTGGGACTTGGCAGGGCATCTATTTGTTCGAGCATCGCCGCGGGCCTCGCCGACGCGAGATCGTGCTGCATTTGTTAGGCGAGTAGGCGCCGGCGAATGAACGAGGCCGCTTTATTCGTCCAGACATGCCGCGATTGTTGCCCCGTTGGCCGTCTCGTTGACGATTTTCGTCTGTACCTTCGCGGCGGCGGTTTCCCGGCATGGCCCTGCGCAAAAAACTGCCCGATGATCATGTGGTTTCGTCGCGGCGCCGGCGCCGGCTTTCCGCAAAGCCGCAATGGCACGGCTTTATGCGGGGCCGTTAGCACCAACAAAGACACGCCATTTGATATTACCCAACTCGTTGAAGGACCGGGAGAAATTCCGAGCGGTTTCCGGTTGTGCGGATTCCGCCGCGCGCGTGAGTCAGTCTGGCTTACTCAGCGAAGCAGATCGCAAGGCGCTTATGGCGCCCGCGCGCGGCCTTGATGCTTTTCGTCGAAGGGTGGAGTCGCCGGCAAGCCGCCCAAAGGTTTACGCGGCTGGCGTCGTACGTGACCGCCTCTAAGGCCTTCCAAGCGAACTGCATAGCTGCACGCAACATTCGCGAAAGCCACGCGCTGGCCGAGGTGGCTGCACAGCGTCGGCGGATCTGCTCGGCCAGCACCTTGGCCGTTTCGCGGAGGATCAAGGCGCGAGGCTCGTAGCAATTTCGGATGAAGCGAGGGTGGAGGTCGGGGCGGAACTGGATCTGAATAATTAGGTCCGGACCTAACAACGCTTCGGCAGGATACTCACAGCCATGGCAAAGTCTCGTTTATTGATTTTTTCCTGCGAGCGAGGGTTGACGCGCCGGACGGGCGCTATTAAGTTCCGGCACCTTCGGACAGGCAGTAGGTTAAGTGCTTCGGGGCGCCGCGTCCCGGACTTATCAAACCTAAACGCTGTCATACCCAGCGGCTTGACAATCAGCATGGATCCAAGCGATCGCTTGGATCGAAAAGAGGCAAGAACGCGGTATCCGATGCCGTGATCCTCTGCCAGTTCCCGTCGTCGGAAGCCTTGGCGGCTTAAGGCGCCTTGTCGTTTGCCTTGACGGCCTACCTGGCGCGAAGCCGGAGATTTGATTTTCTCGCCACGCCGGGGCTGTCCGGCCATGGCTTATCGGAAAGATTGCGAAAGACTCAGGGATGCCCACGATCAGTCAGTTGATCCGCAAGCCGCGGCACGAAAAGACCTATCGCGAAAAGGCGCGCCATCTCGGCGCCTCTCCGCAGAAGCGGGGCGTTTGCACGCGGGTTTATACGACAACGCCGAAAAAGCCGAATTCGGCGTTGCGCAAGGTTGCCAAGGTCCGCCTGACCAATGGTTTAGAGGTGATCGGTTATATCCCGGGCGAGGGTCATAATCTGCAGGAGCATTCGGTCGTCATGATCCGCGGCGGCAGGGTGAAAGATCTGCCTGGCGTGCGCTATCACATTCTGCGCGGCGTGCTCGACACACAAGGCGTGAAGAACCGCAAGCAGCGCCGTTCCAAATACGGCGCCAAGCGGCCGAAATGACTTTCAGGTGAATTTGCGAGACGGCTAGAGACTCGAGTTCCAGGGGCAGCCGTCGCATTTGACAATTGCGGTCTTTGAACATCCTAATGAGATCCGACGGAGCCTAACGATGTCGCGCCGCCATAGGGCCGAAAAACGGGAAGTCATTCCGGATGCGAAGTTCGGGGATGTCGTTCTCACCAAGTTCATGAACTCGATCATGTATGACGGCAAGAAGTCGATCGCCGAGGCGATCGTCTATAACGCCTTCGACCTCATCGAGCGGAAAATGCGATCGGAGCCGCTTCCGGTCTTCAAGCAGGCCTTGGATAATGTCGCTCCGGCGATCGAGGTTCGCTCTCGCCGGGTCGGCGGCGCGACCTATCAGGTGCCGGTCGAGGTCCGCGCTGAGCGCCGCCAGGCGCTTGCCATTCGCTGGATCATCAACGCCGCGCGTGGTCGCAACGACAAGACGATGGTCGATCGTCTGTCCGCAGAGTTGATGGACGCCGCCAATAATCGCGGCAATGCGGTCAAGAAGCGGGAAGATACCCATCGCATGGCGGAAGCCAACCGCGCGTTTTCGCATTATCGCTGGTAGAAAACTTAACATAAAGCGTTCCGCCTGAAGGGAATGTGTCATGGCCCGCAGCCATCCGATCGAGGATTACCGGAACTTCGGCATCATGGCCCATATCGACGCGGGCAAGACAACGACGACGGAGCGGATTCTCTATTATTCCGGCAAATCGCACAAGATCGGCGAAGTCCATGACGGCGCGGCAACGATGGATTGGATGGAGCAGGAGCAGGAACGTGGCATCACGATCACGTCCGCCGCGACGACGACGTATTGGCGCGGCAAGCGCCTAAACATCATCGACACGCCTGGCCATGTCGATTTCACGATCGAAGTCGAGCGTTCGCTCCGGGTGCTTGACGGCGCTGTCTGCGTCCTCGACGGCAACCAGGGCGTGGAGCCGCAGACTGAGACTGTCTGGCGGCAAGCCGAGAAATACAACGTGCCGCGCATCGTTTTCGTCAATAAAATGGACAAGACCGGTGCCGATTTCCGTCGCTGCGTCGAGGAGATCAAAACCAAGGTCGGCGGCCGCCCAGTCTGTATTCAGCTGCCGCTTGGATCGGAAGCCGATTTCAAGGGCATCGTCGATCTCGTGCGGATGAAAGCCGTGGTTTGGCAAGACGAGGCGCTCGGGGCCAAATATGCCGATGCGGAAATCCCGGAATATCTGAAAGCCAAGGCGGCGCAATACAGGCATATCCTCATCGAGGCGGCGGTCGAACTCGACGACGGTGTCATGGCCGCCTATCTCGATGGCACGGAACCGGACGCCGCGACCTTGCGGCGTCTCTTGCGCAAGGCAGTCCGCGACATCGCCTTCATCCCGATTTTGTGCGGTGCGGCATTCAAGAACAAGGGCGTGCAGCCGTTGCTCGACGCGGTTGTCGATTTTCTCCCTTCGCCTCTCGACCGCGAGGCGATCAAGGGTGTCGACTTGGTGTCCGGCGCCGATGTGGTCCGGCTGCCGCGCGACGAAGACCCTTTTTCCATGCTGGCATTCAAGATCATGGACGATCCCTTTGTCGGCACGATTACTTTCGCGCGTGTCTATTCGGGCCACGTCTTGTCGGGGACTACCGTCTTGAACTCGACCAAGGACAAGAAGGAGCGGATAGGGCGCATGCTTCTCATGCACGCAAATAACCGCGAGGATATCAAGGAAGCCTATTCGGGAGACATTGTCGCGCTGGCCGGTTTGAAGGAGACGAGGACCGGAGATACGCTCTGCGAGCTCAACAAGCCCGTTATTCTGGAGCGCATGGAATTCCCGGAACCGGTGATCGAGATTGCCATCGAACCGAAATCCAAGGCCGATCAGGAAAAGCTCGGCGTCGCCTTGGCCAAGCTCGCCGCGGAGATCCATCCTTCCGGGTTTCGACGGATCAGGAATCCGGGCAAACCATCTTAAAGGGAATGGGCGAGCTTCATCTCGACATCAAGGTCGACATCTTACGCCGCACCTATAAGGTCGACGCCAACATCGGCGTGCCGCAGGTTGCCTATCGCGAGAAACTGACCCGACGCGAGGTGATCCATTATACCCACAAAAAGCAAACCGGCGGTTCCGGCCAATACGCCAAGGTTACGATCGTCTTCGAGCCGAACGAGCCGGGCAAGGGCTCGAGCTTCGAGAGCCAAGTCGTCGGCGGCACGGTGCCAAAGGAATTTATTCCGGGCGTCGAGAAGGGTATTAACAGCGTCATGGGATCGGGGATTCTTGCCGGCTTCCCGGTTGTCGACGTCAAGGCCACATTGGTCGACGGTGATTATCACGACGTCGATTCTTCGGTCCTTGCGTTCGAGATCGCGGCGCGCGCGGCATTTCGCGAAGCACTGCGAAAAGGAGGCTCCGTCTTGCTCGAGCCAATCATGAAAGTCGAGGTAATCACCCCCGAGGAGTACACGGGCTCGGTCATGGGCGACCTGCTTGCCAGGCGCGGGCAGGTCCAGGGGCAGGACATGCGCGGCAACGCGGTCGTCATCAATGCGATGGTCCCACTCGCGAATATGTTTGGCTACGTCAATCAGCTGCGGTCGTTCAGCCAGGGCCGCGCCAACTACACGATGCAATTCGATCATTATGAACAAGTCCCGGCGGGCGAAGCCGGGAAGATTCAGGCCAAATACGCCTGATCTCCTGAGGCAGCACGTGAGCAAATCCTAGAGGAGCCGAACGATGGGCAAGGAAAAATTCCAGCGGACGAAGCCGCATTGCAATATCGGGACAATCGGTCACGTCGACCACGGCAAGACGACGCTAACGGCCGCGATCACCAAGGTTTTGGCCGAGACGGGGGGCGCGACCTACACCTCTTACGATCAGATCGACAAGGCGCCAGAAGAAAAAGCGCGCGGGATCACGATCTCGACGGCGCACGTCGAATACGAGACCAAGAAGCGGCATTACGCCCATGTCGATTGTCCAGGCCACGCCGACTATATCAAAAACATGATCACCGGCGCGGCGCAGATGGACGGCGCGATTTTGGTGGTCTCGGCGGCGGACGGCCCGATGCCGCAAACCCGCGAGCACATTCTGCTTGCCCGCCAGGTCGGCGTCCCGGCGCTGGTGGTGTACATGAATAAGGTCGATATGGTCGATGACCCCGAGCTTCTGGAGCTCGTCGAGCTCGAGGTTCGCGAGCTTTTGTCGAAGTACGATTTTCCCGGCGACGATATTCCGATCACCCAAGGCTCGGCGTTGTGCGCGCTCGAGGGCCGCAATCCGGAGATTGGACACGATTCGGTGTTGAAGCTGATGGACACGGTGGACGCCTATATTCCCCAGCCCGAGCGTCCGATCGATCAGCCATTCCTGATGCCGGTCGAGGACGTGTTCTCGATTTCTGGCCGCGGCACCGTCGCGACGGGCAGGGTCGAGCGCGGCGCCGTCAAGGTCGGCGAGGAGGTCGAGATCGTTGGCCTGCGATCGACGGTGAAGACGACGGTGACCGGCGTCGAGATGTTCCGTAAGCTCCTCGACCAGGGTCAGGCGGGCGACAACATCGGCGCGCTTTTGCGCGGAACTAAGCGCGAGGATGTCGAGCGGGGCCAGGTCTTGTGCAAGCCGGGTTCGGTAAAGCCGCACACGAAGTTCAAGGCGGAAGCCTATGTCCTGACCAAGGACGAGGGTGGCCGTCATACCCCGTTCTTCACCGATTACCGGCCGCAATTCTATTTCCGCACCACCGATGTGACCGGCGTCGTTACCTTGCCGGAAGGCACCGAAATGGTGATGCCCGGCGATAATGTGACGATGGATGTCGAGTTGATCGTTCCAATTGCCATGGAGGAGAAGCTGCGCTTCGCCATACGCGAAGGCGGCCGGACGGTCGGCGCCGGCGTCGTCGCCTCGATTACGGAATAACGCGGACCGCACGCGTTCGCCGGTTTGGATACGCGGATCTCCGTGCTGGCGCCACTCGGTTACGCCATGCCAGAGAACGAGGAGCAGCGTTAGCCGTTCGGGCCAAGGGCCGCGGCCGGCAGGCAAGGATTTCATGAGATGAACGGCCAGAACATTCGCATTCGCCTCAAGGCATTCGATCATCGGATCCTCGATTCCTCGACGAAGGAAATCGTCTCGACGGCGAAGCGGACGGGAGCCCAAGTGCGGGGCCCCATTCCCCTGCCGACGAAGATCGAGAAATTCACTGTCAACCGTTCGCCGCACGTCGATAAGAAATCGCGCGAACAGTTCGAGATCAGGACTCATAAAAGGGTTCTCGACATCGTCGATCCGACGCCGCAGACGGTCGACGCTTTGATGAAGCTCGATCTGGCCGCGGGCGTCGATGTGGAGATCAAGCTTTAGCGAATGCTGCGTTTCCTGAATTGAGATGAACTTCACGCGGCGCGGCGACATGCAGAGGCCATAAGGGAATCTAACCATGCGATCGGGTGTCATCGCACAAAAGCTCGGCATGACCCGTGTCTTCACCGGCGGCGGCGAGCATGTGCCGGTCACGGTGCTGAAGCTCGGTGGCTGTCAGGTTGTGGCGCATAGGACCAAGGATCGCAATGGCTATACCGCGGTCCAGCTCGGCGTAGGCCGCGCCAAGGTCAAGAATGTATCGAAGGCGGAGCGTGGCCACTTCGCGATCGCCAAGGTCGAGCCGAAGCTGAAGCTGGCCGAATTCCGTATCGAAGAAGACGCGTTGCTTCCGCTCGGCGCCGAGATTACGGCGGATCATTTCGTCGTTGGCCAGTTCGTTGACGTGACTGGGACGAGCACTGGCAAAGGCTTCGCCGGCGCCATGAAACGCTGGAATTTTAGCGGCTTGCGGGCGACGCATGGCGTGTCGATCTCGCACCGATCGCATGGTTCGACCGGCGGCAGGCAGGACCCGGGCAAGACCTTCAAGAACAAGAAAATGGCCGGCCACCTCGGCACCGAGAGGGTGACGACATTGAACCTGCGCATTGTTGAACTCGATATCGAACGCGGCCTTATTCTCGTCGAGGGCGCTGTCCCCGGAGTCTCCGGGGGCTGGATTTACGTGCGGGACGCGGTGAAAAAGGCACTTCCCGAAGAGGCGCCGAAGCCAGGCAAATACCGCATGACAAATGCTGGTTCGGGCGGCGCGGCCGGAGCAGCGGCGGAGGCCAGCGCATGAAGATCGATATCACCACCCTAGACGGCGAGGCCGCTGGTTCGATGGACCTCGATGAGGCTATTTTCGGCCTCGTGCCGCGCGCGGATTTGATCGCGCGGATGGTCCGCTATCAGCTCGCCAAACGCCGCGCCGGAGCGCATCAGACGCTTGGCCGCGCCGACATTCGACGCACCGGCAAGAAATTGTACAAGCAGAAGGGGACGGGATCGGCGCGGCACGGATCGGCGCGGGTGCCGCAATTTCGTGGCGGCGGACGCGCCTTCGGTCCCCTCGTGCGCTCCCACGCGCATGATCTGCCCAAAAAGCTGCGCGCTCTCGCCCTCAAACACGCGCTTTCCGCCAAAGCCCAGGATGGCGGGATTATCGTGTGGCCGGACGCCCGCGCCGCGGACGCCAAGACCAAATCCTTGAAGGCGAGTTTCGCCAAGCTCGGCTTGACCAACGCCTTGATCATCGGCGGCGAGGAGCTTGAGGCAAATTTTTGCCTTGCCGCGCGCAACATCCCGCAAATCGACGTCCTCCCGGCGCAGGGCATTAATGTCTACGACATTCTCCGCCGCGAGAAGCTTGTCTTGACCAAGGCGGCGATCGATGCCTTGGAGGCGCGTTTCAAATGAGCCCGGCCAAACTCGCGCATGATGCGCATCATAATGCGCATCATTACGACGTGATCGTCGCCCCGGTCATCACCGAAAAGGCGACGATGGCGTCGGAAGCAAATCAGGTCATCTTCAAGGTTCGGAAAAATGCGACGAAACCCGAGATAAAGGCGGCGGTCGAGCGGCTCTTCGACGTCAAGGTGCAAGCGGTCAATACGCTCATCCGCAAGGGCAAGCGAAAAGTGTTCAAAGGCACGCGCGGCATCCAATCCGATTTGAAGAAGGCCGTCGTGACCCTCGCCGAGGGTCAAAAGATCGATGTTACGACCGGGCTTTGAGACTTTCTGCGAGGGAATACGCCAATGGCACTGAAGACATTCAAGCCGGCCACGCCGGGCCTTCGCCAGCTCGTCATCGTCGATCGCTCCGGCCTCCACAAGGGCAAGCCGCTGAAGCAGCTGACGGAGGGGAAGCATTCGGCCGGCGGCCGCAACAACAATGGTCGGATCACCGTGCGTTTTCGCGGCGGCGGTCACAAGCAGAGTTACCGGATCGTGGACTTCAAGCGGCGCAAGCTCGATATTCCCGCCAAAGTCGAGCGGATCGAATACGATCCGAACCGGACATCCTTTGTCGCGCTCATCCGCTATGCCGACGGCGAACTTTCCTACATCATCGCGCCGCAGCGTCTCGCCGCCGGCGATGAAGTGGTTTCTGGCGCGCACGCCGACGTGAAGCCGGGCAATGCGATGGCGCTTGCCAATGTGCCGATCGGCACGATCGTTCATAATGTCGAGATGAAGATCGGCAAGGGCGCCGCCATGGCCCGTTCGGCCGGTAGCTACGCCCAGGTCGTGGGACGCGACGAGGGGTATGTCATCGTCCGTTTAAACTCCGGCGAGCAGCGCCTTATCCATGGCCAATGTTTCGCAACCGTCGGCGCAGTGTCCAATCCCGATCACATGAATATTTCGCGCGGCAAGGCGGGACGCAGCCGCTGGCTCGGGCGCAGACCCCATAATCGCGGAGTGACGATGAACCCCGTCGATCATCCGCACGGCGGCGGCGAAGGCCGGACTTCCGGAGGACGCCATCCGGTGACCCCCTGGGGAAAGCCGACGAAGGGCAAAAAGACCCGGTCTAACAAATCCACCGCCAAATTCATCGTGACCTCGCGCCACAAGAGCAGGAAGAAGGGCTGATCATGGCGCGCTCGATCTGGAAAGGCCCGTTCGTCGATGGCTATCTGCTCAAGAAGGCGGAGAATTCACGCAATTCGGGGCGCTCCGAAATCATCAAGATTTGGAGTTGCCGGTCGACCATATTGCCGCAATTCGTCGGGCTCACGTTCGCGGTCCATAACGGCCACAAGCATGTCCCGGTCTCCGTTACCGAAGATATGATCGGCCATAAATTCGGTGAGTTTTCTCCAACCCGGACCTTCCATGGTCACGCGGGGGATAAGAAAGCCAAACGCGGCTGAGAGAGATTGAACCATGGGGAAGGATAAAACGCCGCGCGCGCTGAAGGACAACGAAGCCAAGGCGGTCGCCCGGATGCTGCGGGTCAGCCCGCAGAAATTGAACCTTTTGGCGCAGTTGATCCGCGGCAAGAAGGTTGAGAAGGCTCTCGCCGATCTCGAGTTTACCCGTAAGCGGAGCGCCTTCGATGTCAAGAAGACGCTCGAGAGCGCGATCGCCAACGCTGAGAACAACCATAATCTCGACGTCGACGATCTCGTCGTCGCCGCGGCGTATGTCGGCAACGCGATGATCCTAAAGCGGTTCAGCCCGCGCGCGCGGGGCCGCGCCGGGCGCATTCGTAAGCCTTTCGCGCATCTGACGATCGTTGTCCGGGAAGCCAGCGCCGCCGCCTCTCGGGCGTAAGGAGAAAACGATGGGGCAAAAAGTCAATCCGGTCGGCCTGCGGCTCGGCGTCAACCGGACCTGGGATTCGCGCTGGTTCGCGGGCAGGACCGAATATGGAAAGCTGCTGCACGAGGACATGGCAATTCGCGCGACGCTCATGAAGAACCTCAAACAGGCGGCGATTTCAAAGATCGTCATCGAGCGGCCGCATAAGAAATGCCGGGTGACGATCCATTCGGCGCGCCCCGGCGTCGTTATCGGCAAGAAGGGCGCCGACATCGACAAGATTCGTAAGATCGTTGCGAAGATGACGGAGTCCGAAGTCCTCATCAATATCGTCGAGGTGCGCAAGCCCGAGATCGACGCGGTCCTCGTTGCCGATTTCGATCGCCCAGCAGCTTGAGCGCCGCGTCGCCTTCCGCCGCGCCATGAAGCGGGCGGTGCAATCGGCGATCAGGCTCGGCGCGGAAGGCATAAGAATCAACTGCTCGGGCCGCCTCGGCGGCGCCGAAATCGCAAGGCTCGAATGGTACCGCGAAGGCCGGGTGCCGCTGCATACGTTACGCGCCGATGTCGATTACGGCACCGCGACGGCGCACACGGCGTATGGCACCTGCGGGATCAAGGTCTGGATTTTTAAAGGCGAAATTCTTGAACACGATCCGATGGCGCAAGACAAGAAAATGGCCGAACTGGATCATTCCGGCGGCGGCGGAGAGCGGCGGCGGCGCGAACGCGATGCCGCCTGACCGAGCCCCGGTGCAGATTTCAAGAGTTTGAACCATGCTGCAACCCAAGCGCACAAAATTCCGGAAAGCCTTCAAGGGCCGCATTCGCGGCGCCTCGAAAGCGGGATTCGAATTGAATTTCGGCCAGTTCGGCCTCAAGGCGCTCGAACCTGAGCGGGTTACCGCGCGCCAGATCGAGGCCGCGCGCCGCGCGTTGACACGCCACATGCGCCGCGCTGGCCGCGTTTGGATCCGGATTTTTCCGGACGTCCCGGTCTCGAAGAAGCCGACCGAGGTTCGTATGGGCAAAGGCAAGGGTGCCCCGGAATTCTGGGCCTGCCGGGTCGCGCCGGGCCGCATCATGTTTGAGCTCGACGGGGTCCCGGTCGAACTTGCCCGGGAAGCACTCTTCCTGGCCGCCGCCAAGCTGCCGATTAAGACACGGTTCATCCAGCGGATCGTCGAGTAGAGGGGATACATGAAACAAAAGCAACGGTTGTCCGATCTCAAGGTGATGTCCAAGGATCAGCTTGAGCAAGAGTTCCTGGATCTCAAGAAAGAGCAATTCAACCTGCGCTTTCAGCGCGCCACCGGCCAGCTCGAAAATACCGCGCGGGTGCGTGTTGTCCGCCGCGACATCGCAAGGATCAAGTCGCTTTCGGCGAAAAAGCGGCACGAAGGCGCGAAGTAGAATTGCAAAGCAGGTTTGCAGAAGGTTCAAGAAATAATGCCGAAGCGAATTCTCCAGGGCGTCGTGGTGAGCGACAAGCAAGAAAAAACGGTCGTGGTCAAAGTCGAGCGCCGTTTTACGCACCCGCTGCTGAAGAAGACGGTGCGGCGATCAAAGAATTATCACGCACATGACGAGATGAAAGCTTTCAAGATTGGGGACACGGTGTCGATCGAGGAGTTGAGGCCGGTCTCGAAGCTAAAGCGCTGGACCGTCATCGGCGCCGCATCAAAATAACCAGTTCATTGATTGGGAGGCGGAAACTCCTTCCGGCTAAGACCGGTTGGCCGTGTGCCGCCGGAAACCGGTCTGGAATGAAAGGCGCAAGACGATGATACAGATGCAAACCAACCTCGAGGTTGCCGATAATTCCGGCGCGCGCCGCGTGATGTGCATCAAGGTGCTCGGCGGCTCGAAACGGAAATACGCCGGCGTTGGCGACATTATCGTCGTCTCGATCAAGGAAGCGATTCCGCGCGGGCGCGTCAAGAAGGGCGACGTGATGAAAGCGGTGGTCGTGCGCACCGCGAAGGACATCAAGCGCGCCGACGGCTCGGTCATCCGATTTGATTCCAACGCGGCGGTCTTGATCAATAACCAGTCTGAGCCGGTCGGCACCCGTATCTTCGGACCGGTGCCGCGCGAATTGCGCTCGCGGAACCAGATGAAGATCATCTCGCTCGCGCCGGAGGTGTTGTGATGGCGGCAAAAATCAAAAAAGGCGACAGAGTTGTTGTCCTCGCCGGGCGCGATAAAGGTCGTTCCGGCGAAGTCGTTCAAGTTCAGCCAAAAGAGGAACGCGCGATCGTGCGCGGGGTCAACACTGTGAAACGGCACCAGAAGCAAACCGCCAAGCAGGAAGGTGGGATCATCGTCAAGGAGGCTCCGATCCATCTGTCGAATCTGGCGATTGCCGACCCCAAGAACGGCAAGCCTACGCGGGTAGGATTTAAGATCTTGACGGACGGCCGTAAGGTTCGTTTCGCGAAGCGCTCCGGAGAATTGATCGATGGCTGAGGCGAAAACCGGCAAGGGCGGGGCCAAGGGCACCGGCAAGCCCGCAGCAAAGGACACCGGTAAAGATACCACTAAGGGCGGAGCCAAGGGCGCTCCAAAGGCCGCCGCCAAGGCCAAGAAAGAGACCTCCGAGAGCCGGGGAGACGCGAGGCCGGCGGTTACCGCCGAAGCGCTCGCGCTGCCGAAGGATTACCTGCCGCGGCTCAGGAAACATTACGAAGAGGTCGTCCGGCCCCAGCTCGTCGCGCAATTCGGTTACAAGAACCAGTTCGAAGTGCCGGGCATCGAGAAGATCGTCCTCAACATGGGAGTCGGCGAAGCGGTCAACGACACTAAGAAGGTCACCCTAGCGGCGGCCGACCTCGGCCTGATCGCCGGCCAGAAGGCGGTCATCACCCATGCCCGCAAGGCGATCGCGACGTACAAGGTGCGCGAGAACATGCCGATCGGGGCCAAGGTCACCTTGCGCAAGACGCGGATGTATGAGTTCCTCGACCGGCTGGTCACGATCGCACTGCCCCGGGTCCGCGATTTTCGCGGCCTCAACCCGAAGAGTTTCGACGGTCACGGCAATTACGCGTTGGGGATCAAGGAACATATCGTGTTCCCGGAAATCGACTACGACAAGACGGAAAGCATTTTGGGTCTCGACGTGATTGTTTGCACGACGGCAAAATCCGATAACGAGGCGCGCGCGCTTTTGCGTGCCTTCAACTTCCCGTTCCGGCAGTGAAACGAAACAGGTTTCAAACGCGGAAACTAGAGGCAGAGTTCATGGCGAAGAGAAGTTCGATCGAGAAAAACAACCACCGCATCAAACTGGTCAAGCAATATGCCGGCCGCCGCCGCCGCTTGAAGACGATCGCCAATAACGAGGCCCTGACAATGGAGGAGCGCTTCGCCGCGCGCCTAAAACTTGCCGAACTGCCGCGCAACTCCGCCGCTTCGCGGATTCGCAACCGCTGCGAGGTGAGCGGGCGGCCGCGCGGCTTTACGCGCAAAATGAAAATGTCGCGCATCGCGCTCCGGGAATTGGGCGCGAAAGGCTTGATCCCCGGTCTCGTGAAATCGAGCTGGTAGGGAGGCGGATCATGGCGATGAACGATCCGTTGGGCGATATGCTCACCCGCATCCGCAATGCCCAAATGCGCCGCAAGGGCAAGGTGCAGACGCCGGGATCGCGGCTGCGCGCGCACGTGCTCGACGTGTTGCAATCGGAAGGTTATATTCGCGGCTATTCCACGACCGAATATGGCAATGGCCGCACTGAATTCGAAATCGAACTGAAATATTCCGACGGCGCCCCGGTCATTCGCGAGATCGAACGGGTTTCAAAGCCAGGGCGCCGCGTTTATGCCGCCGTCGATGCGATGCCGCGCGTTTCGAACGGACTGGGCATAACGATTGTTTCGACCCCTAAGGGCGTCATGGCCGATCATGCCGCGCGCGACGCCAATGTCGGCGGCGAAGTCCTCTGCAAGGTCTTTTAAACGGAAAAACGAGGAAACCCTAGCATGTCGCGGATCGGAAAAAAACCGGTCATCATCCCCGCCGGCGTAACGGCAAAGGTGGATGGCCAGTCCGTTTCAGTGAAGGGCGACAACGGAGAGCTATCCTTCACCGCGCCCGATAACGTGAGTGTGGCTTTGGCGGAGGGCAAGATTGTGGTCCTGCCGAATAACGACAGCGCACAGGCGCGGGCAATGTGGGGCACGACGCGGTCGATGATCAATAATCTCATGATCGGTGTCTCGAAAGGCTTCGAACGCAAACTCGAGATCACCGGAGTCGGCTATAAGGCCGTGGTCTCGGGCAGAAGCGTTCGTCTTTCGCTTGGCTATAGCCACGACGTGACTTTCCCGGTTCCAGCGGGCATCGCAATTGCCGCGCCCAAGCCGACGGAACTCTCGATCACCGGCATTGACAAGCGGCAGGTGGGACAGACCGCCGCGGAAATCCGCGCCTTGCGCCCGCCCGAACCTTATAAGGGCAAGGGCGTAAAATATGCCGATGAATTTATCTTCCGTAAGGAAGGCAAAAAGAAGTAAATGAGACGAAAGTAAGAGTTGGGCGCATGGCAAAAGATAATACGGTGACGGCCCGCCGCCAGGCGCGTATCCGGCGTTCGCTCCGGGCCCATGCCTATGGCAAGCCGCGGCTGACTGTCTTCCGCTCATCGAAGCAGATTTATTGCCAGATCGTTGATGATGGCTTGGGCCGAACCCTCGCCGCCGCGTCGTCGCTCGAAAAAGCCAACCGCGAAGGCCTGAAGAGCGGGGCGACGGTGGAGTTGGCGAAGATTGTCGGTCAGCAGCTCGCCGAGCGCGCGACGCGGGCTGGAATAAGCGAAGTCGTGTTTGACCGCGGCGCTTATATGTATCACGGACGTGTCAAGGCGCTGGCGGAAGGCGCCCGCGAAGGCGGCCTCAAATTTTAGGGCGAGCGGCAAATCAGATGTTGGCCGCGCGGCGGAATAAACGCGAGGCGGATTGGCAAATGGGACAATCAGATGGCGCGTGACGGGGAAGGCGGCCGGGGCCGCGATCGCGACGGCGAATTCATGGATCGTTTGGTCCATATCAATCGCGTCGCCAAGGTGGTGAAAGGCGGCCGCAGATTCGGCTTCGCCGCGCTCGTCGTCGTCGGCGACCAGAAGGGGCGGGTCGGCTTTGGCCATGGCAAGGCCCGCGAGGTTCCCGAAGCCATCCGCAAGGCAACCGAATCCGCAAAGCGCTCGCTCATCCGGGTGCCGCTGCGGGAAGGCCGCACCTTGCACCATGACGTCAATGGGCGGCATGGGGCGGGCCGCGTGGTGCTGCGCGCAGCGCCGGCCGGAACCGGCATCAT
Source organism: uncultured Alphaproteobacteria bacterium (assembly GCA_963808645.1). Lineage (GTDB taxonomy): Bacteria > Pseudomonadota > Alphaproteobacteria > Rhizobiales > Beijerinckiaceae > Methylocapsa. The sequence continues at coordinate 6,112 of CAWEGU010000013.1, read as the reverse complement.
CGCCGGCGGTCCGATGCGCGCCATCTTCGAGACCCTCGGCATGCACGATGTCGTCGCCAAATCGCAAGGATCATCGAACCCCTACAACATGGTGCGCGCGACCTTCGATGCCCTGCAGCGGGAAGACTCACCTCGCGCCGTCGCGGCGCGGCGCAATCTCAAGGTATCAGCTCTCCAGGCGCGCCGCCAAGGTGGCGAGACGGAAGCCGCGAGCGAAGCGTAAGGGAACTAAGGGAACAAAGCATGACGGCAAATCCCGTGGCCAGGATCATCGTGGAACAGATCAAGAGTCCGATCGGCCGTCCCGCGTCGCAACGCGCGACGCTTATCGGCCTTGGCCTGAATAGGATCGGCCGGCGGTCCTCGCTGGAAGACACCGCCGCCGTGCGCGGCATGATCGCGAAAGTGGCTCACCTCGTTCGCGTTGTCGAAGAGGCGCCGGACCAAGCGAGGGCAAGACGATGAAGCTCAACGATATAGCCGACAACGCTGGGGCATTGAAGCCGCGCATGCGGGTCGGGCGCGGGATCGGGTCTGGAAAGGGGAAGACTTGCGGGCGGGGAATGAAGGGACAGAAAGCGCGAACCGGCGTCGCGATCAAGGGCTTCGAGGGGGGGCAGATGCCGCTGCACCGGCGGCTGCCAAAGCGCGGCTTCTGGAACCCGTTTTCGATCCGCTATAATGAAGTCAATCTCGGCCGCGTTCAGGCCGCGGTGGATGCCGGCAAGCTCGATGCGGCGGCCCCAGTGACGATCGAGGTGTTGATCGGCGCCGGTGTCTGCGCCAAGCCGCGCGATGGCGTCAAGATCCTGGACAAGGGCGACCTCGCGGCAAAGCTCGTCTTCGAGGTGGCCGCGGCGTCGAAGAGCGCGGTGGCGGCGATCGAGGGCGCCGGCGGATCGATCGTTTTGTCAAGAAAGGAAATCGAAGCTCGGTTGGTCGGGTCTTAGGTTCGCCGTCAAGACGCGAGGCCGGCGTTCTTTCACTGGCGGCCCGAAAATGCGCTTGGCGCAAAACGCGGCGCTTTAAATGTCCTGGCCTCGGCAACGGTTGGGGTCGGAGGAGATTTGGAATTTTCTGAGTCCCCTGCAAGGCAAATGGTCAAGAACGTTCGGTCACCTCGCGGGGCAAGGGAGCAGTAAATGGTATCGGCGGCGGAGCAGCTCGCGGCGAATATCAACTGGAGTGCCTTCGGCAAGGCCGAGGAGCTCAAAAAGCGTATTTTGTTCACGCTCGCGGCGTTGGTCATCTACCGGCTGGGGACATACATCCCCTTGCCTGGAATCGATCCCGCGGTATTTGAAAAGAGCTTTACCGGCAACCGGCAAGGCGTTCTTGAGTTGTTCAATATGTTCGCCGGCGGCGCGGTCCAGCGCATGGCGATCTTCGCGTTGAACATCATGCCTTACATTTCCGCCTCGATCATCATCCAAATGCTGACATCGGTCTTCCCTACTTTGGAGGCTTTGAAGAAGGAGGGCGAGTCCGGGCGCAAGGTCATCAATCAATACACGCGGTATCTGACAGTCGTTCTCGCCGCCTTCCAAGCCTATGGCATCTCGGTGGGCCTCGAAGGCCAGCCCGGGGTCGTCCTCGAACCTGGGCCGTTCTTCCACGTTTCCACCGTGTTGACCTTAATGGGCGGCACGATGTTTCTGATGTGGCTCGGCGAACAGATCACCTCGCGCGGCATCGGCAATGGCTCCTCGCTGATTATTTTCGCCGGAATCGTCGCGGCTTTTCCTAGTGCCATCGTCAATACCTTGGAACTCGGCCGCCAGGGCGCGATCTCGACGGGACTGATCATCGGGGTGCTGGCGATGTCGATTGCGGTGGTCGCCTTCATCGTGTTCATGGAACGGGCGCAGCGGCGGCTCTTGATCACCTACCCCAAGCGTCAGCAGGGCAATAAAATCTACGAGGGCCAAACGTCTTTTCTGCCGTTGAAGCTGAATACCTCCGGGGTCATCCCGCCTATTTTTGCGTCCTCGCTTTTGCTATTGCCGGTCACGATCGCCAATTTCTCGCAGAGCCAGGGCGGCACCGGAATTCTGGCAACAATCACGACCTATCTCGGCCACGGCCGGCCGCTGTACATGGTCGCCTATGTCGGGCTGATCGTCTTTTTTGCCTTTTTCTACACCGCCATTGTCTTCAATCCGGTGGAGACGGCGGACAATCTCAAGAAACACGGCGGCTTCGTGCCGGGGATAAGGCCGGGCGAACGGACGGCGCAATATATCGACACAATCCTGACCCGTGTCACGGTTCTCGGCGCCGCCTATCTTGCCCTGATCTGCCTGTTGCCAGAAATGCTGATCTCCTATGCGGCGCTTCCGTTTTACTTCGGCGGAACGTCTCTCCTCATCGTGGTCAGCGTCACCATGGATACGGTGGCTCAGATCATGGGCCATCTGCAGGCGCATCAATATGAGGGCCTTGTGAAAAAAGCCAAATTGCGGGGGAGACGCCGATGAGACTGGTCCTTCTTGGACCGCCCGGCGCCGGAAAAGGCACGCAGTCGGCGCGGCTCGAGGAGAAATATGATATCCCGCAATTGTCCACGGGAGATATGCTGCGCGCCGCGGCCAGAGCCGCAACGCCGTTTGGGCTCGAGGCAAAGGCGATCATGGACAAGGGCGGCCTCGTGCCGGACGAGACGGTGGTTGGCATCATCGCCGATCGTATCGCGGCGCCGGACGCCAAAGCGGGCTTTATCCTGGATGGATTCCCGCGCACCGTGCGACAAGCGGAGGCCTTGGCCAAAATTCTGGGCGCCAAGAACCTGGATCTCGATGCCGTCATCGAACTCAAGGTGGACGAGGCGGCGCTGCTTGCGCGGATCGCCAAGCGCGCGGACGACACCCTCGCCTGCGGCGGAATGGTGCGCGCCGACGACACCCCGGAGACTTTCAAAACCCGGCTTGCCGCCTATCACGCCGAGACGGCGCCCGTCGCGGCCTTTTACGCGACAAAGGCGATCCTGAGAACGGTCGATGGAATGGCGCCGGTCGATGCCGTTACCGAGGCGATCGAGCAGGTACTCGACGGCACCGTCCGATCCGTTTGCTGTGGTCGATGATCTTGGAGCGTCAAATGCAGTTCATCAGATTTTCTTCGTCTTTGCCGGCCAGGGCCCACATCTCCGCGAGCGTGCAATTGTCGAGCACGGTCGCGATCGCATTTCGGGCTTCGAGCATGACGAGACGGACACAGCAACGTTGCTCGTCGGCGCAATCCTCGCAGCGCCGATAGGAATTCTTGCTTGCGCAGGCGACGGGAGCGAGCGGCCCATCAAGGATGCGGACGATATGACCAACCTTGATTTCATGCGCCGGCCGGGCCAATGCGTAGCCGCCGCCTTTGCCTTTTTTTGAAAAAACGAAGCCGGCATTGCGCAGTTCGCCCAAAATCGTGTCGAGAAATTTTTTCGGAATTTCGTTCATACTGGCGATATCGCTCACCAGCGTCGCCTCGCCCACTGGGCGTCCGGCAAGGTGAACCATCGCCTTAAGGCCATATTTTCCTTTTTTCGTGAGCATTCTTCCACCTGACCGGCAACACCGGCGTGAAACGGCTCTGCCAAATTCCAAAGGCGCATGCCAGCCAGCCATGATATTGAGCCGATTAGCGAACATCCACAAGTTTTATAGCCTTTGATGGCAAAATAAAAATATATGGCGTTGTTCCGAAGTCCCATCGGTTATGACGGGGCCATCTCCAGGCGCGGATAGAGGCGGCGAGCAAAGCCAAGCGTCCAAACCGCCCGAAGCAGCAGCGACCATATACGGCGGCAGCAGGCGCGAGCGCGCCGATCATCCATTGTCCATTACATCGAACGCCCCACCATCGATGCCGTCGCCAACCAAAATCACGCGCTTTCCCGAGTGGTTGGGCGCGCCGACCACGCCTTCCTGTTCCATCCGTTCGACGAGGGAGGCCGCTTTATTGTAACCGACTGAAAGGCGGCGCTGGATGTAGCTCGTCGAGCATTTTTTGTCGCGCAGGACGATATTGACGGCGCGGTCGTAGAGATCACCCGCTTCCTCGGCATCCATGCTGCCCTGGGCCGGCTCGCCGCCATCCTCGCCGCCCCCGGAATTGTCCTCGTCGGTGATCGCGTCGAGATATTCGGGCTGGCCCTGGGTCTTCAGATGGGCGACGATCTTTTCGACCTCGCTATCGATGACGAAAGGCCCATGCACGCGCGAAATGCGCCCGCCACCCGCCATGTACAGCATGTCGCCTGACCCGAGAAGCTGCTCGGCGCCTTGCTCGCCGAGGATTGTGCGGCTGTCGATCTTGGAGGTGACCTGAAACGAGATGCGGGTCGGAAAATTCGCCTTGATTGTCCCGGTGATGACATCGACGGAGGGGCGCTGCGTCGCCATGATGAGGTGAATGCCCGCCGCACGCGCCATCTGGGCAAGCCGCTGGATCGCGCCTTCGATGTCCTTGCCGGCGACCATCATCAGATCGGCCATCTCATCCACGATCACCACGATGAAAGGCAGGACCGAAAGCTGCATCGCCTCGTGTTCGTAGATCGCTTCGCCCGTCTCACGATCATAGCCCGTCTGGACCGTTCGCATGAGGGTCTCGCCGTTGGCCGCCGCCTCCGCGACGCGGGCGTTATATCCATCAATGTTGCGGACGCCGAGCTTCGACATGTTCTTGTAGCGCTCCTCCATTTCGCGAACCGCCCATTTTAGCGCGACGACTGCCTTCTTTGGGTCGGTGACGACCGGCGTCAGCAAATGGGGAATCCCGTCATAGACCGACAATTCAAGCATTTTTGGATCGACCAGGATGAGGCGGCATTCCCGCGGCTTCAACCGATAGAGCAACGACAGGATCATCGTGTTGATGGCAACCGACTTGCCCGATCCCGTCGTACCCGCGACGAGAAGATGCGGCATTCTTGCCAGATCGACGATGATCGGCTCGCCGCCGATAGTCTTGCCGAGCGCGATCGCCAGCCGATGTTTGGTTTTCTCGAAATCCTGGGACCCGAGCAATTCGCGCAGATAGACCGTTTCGCGACGCTGGTTCGGCAATTCGATGCCGATGGCGTTGCGCCCCTGTACCACGGCGACGCGGGCCGAGAGGGCCGACATTGAACGCGCGATATCGTCGGCAAGGCCGACCACCCGCGACGACTTAATGCCGGGCGCTGGCTCCAGCTCGTAAAGCGTCACCACCGGACCTGGCCGCACATGAACGATCTCGCCCTTGACGCCGAAATCCTCGAGCACCCCTTCAAGCAGTCTCGCGTTCTGGCCGAGCGCATCCTCGGAGACTTTGTTCGCGGCTGGCTTCCGCGGTTCGCCGAGGATGTGCAAAGGCGGCAAGACATAGTCGGGCCGGGTCAGCCGGCCGGGCAACGAGGGCTGCACCTCCTTGCGCGCGCGCCATCCGGGCCTTAACGCGCCGGCTGCCGATGCGATGACGCGGCGCGGCGTGTAAATGTCGCGATCCGGGTCCTGGTTTTGCCCCGGCGGGGCTCTCCCGCTTGCCGCGCGGGCCGCGGGCGGGGCGTAGGCGCTGGCGTCGAAATCGGACCCCATCGGCTCGGACTGCGGCCAGTGTAGCGGCTCCGTGGCGAGATCGAGCGGCCGCTCGAAGGCGCCTTCGGGCTGCTGCGCCGCCGCCGGCCGTGCGGGCAGCGGCGGCGCATGACGGCGGGCGATTTGGCGTGCCAACGCCGCCTTTAGGCTGAGACCGGCATGAATAATGGCGCCGAGCAAAATGAGCGCGAAGCCTGGGTCGCCGGCGGCGTCCTGATCCTCCGGCCCCGGCGCGTCGCGGCGGTCCGGCAAAGGGTCATCCTCGTCCTCGTCCTCGTCCAAATTTGCCGAAGCATAATCGCGCAGGCCGATGGAGGCCGACAGGCAGAGGATCGTGCCTCCCGTCAGGAGGGCGGCAAATAAAAGCATTCCGGTGCGGTGCCCGGCGAGCACGTGGCTAGGAACCGCAATAACGGCATCGCCCACGACCCCTCCGAGGCCCGTCGGCAAGGGCCAGCGGGCGGTGACCGGCAGCAATGCGGCGAGCCCCGCCGATAACCCGCCGCCGGCGAGCCCTAGCACCAGCCGGGCCTTTACCCGCTCGA
>CAWEGU010000012.1:0-257111 GCA_963808645.1 uncultured Alphaproteobacteria bacterium | reverse complement strand
GCGAGGCTTGCAGTTTTGCCTCAAGCGTCAGGCGGTGGATGTGCTGCGGCGGCGCGCTTCGGAGCGCTGTCCGCCGGCATGCGCGGCGAGCATCGGAAATGCCCGGCGTTCGCTGGGGACAGCTTCGCGCTTGCCCGCGTCATAGTTCGGCCGCGCTGATCACGCCCTGTGCAAAAACCCGGTCGAGGACAGTGTCGCGGGCGGCACGCGCGGCCTCCCGATAACGATCTGGCCGTCGGGTTTCCGGCGATTGCGGCAAAGCGACCAGAACGCCGCCTCGGCGATCGACAGGCGCTTAGGCTCATGGCCGAAATAGGCAAGGCTCGCCGCCCTCAGCCCCTCGATATTGCCGCCATAAGGCGCGAGCGCGAGGTAAAGATTAAGGACGCCCGTCTTGCTTGTCTTTTGCTCGATCTCAACGGCACGCAGCATTTGCGCGAGCTTTGCCGCAATGGTTTTTTCCGCGCGCGGCTCGATGAGCCGGGCCACTTGCATCGTCAGCGTCGAGCCGCCTGAAACGATATGGCCATGACTTGCCCATTGCAGCGCGGCACGTCCGAGGCTCAGAAAATCAACTCCGCGATGGGTGCTGAAACGATGGTCTTCATAAGCAATCAACATCGCCATGAAGCGGGAATTGATATCACCCGTCAGGATGGGAAGCCGCCAGCGCCCGTCCGGCGTCGTGAAGGCCGCAAGAGCTGGCCATTGCGGTCGACCACGATGCGCGATCCTTGGGTCGGCGCATCGAGGTTGAGCGGGCCAAATGAATGGCGATAATGTCTAAAGGCCGCGGGCCCGGCAAGCCCGAGCACCGTAAATGTAAGGACGAGCGCGGCAATCCTGCCAAAATGCTTTACCTGAAACATTTTCATTTGGGTGCGGCGATATCGATGGCTCCAAAAGCGGTGCGGCCGAATTGTTCGGGGCGGTACATGTCCTCGATCGTCGCGGGCGGCAGGACATAATGTCCCGGCGTTACCGCGCGCGCGACATAGGCAACGGAGAAGTTCGCTTTGTCATGCCCGTCGCGATTGAAGGCCGCGATGAAACGATCATCGCGATATTCGGTGTGCGCCGGCTCGACGGTTTTCTTGAGCCAGGACAGCGCCTCGATCGAACCACCCTCGAAGAGATCGGGATTGTCGATCTCGAGTTCCGCCGGCAAATGATCGACGAGGAGCAGCCGGGCAAACGCGGCTTCGCTTTCCGTAACCGTTAAAGTGACGACAAAGCGGTCGTTCTGCTTGATCAGCGCCGCCGGCTCGATGGGCGTTCCAGCCAGCGAATAATACGCTCGATCAATTTGATAACCCTGTTGCGCGGCTGGCTCTTGGGTCAGCGGATTGCCGGACGTAGTCAAAACCACGCTCACCGGCGATTGCCCGCTATTGACGATCGTGACAGTCTTCTTGCGAACGCGGCTGCGCGCCAGCTCTTGAAGAATGCGCCCGCATGAGGCACGCCGTCAATCGAGAGGGCGGAGGTCTCCGTCTTGTCGGCGAGCGCCTCAGCGGCGAGGACCATGAACGCATTTTCCTGCGTGCTGGTGAGAGAGGTTTTCGCACGCGCGTCTTCGACAACCTTCGATATGCGTAGAATTTCGGCGGCGGACATTTGGGTTTCGACGCCCAGCGCGAGAACCCCGGCGCCATCGCGCAGCCGGGAACCATAGTCGGGACTGGAGTAAAGCGGATTGCCGATCGTGCTCAAACGATCCGTCGCTTTGCTGAAGACCGCCGAGGCGCGGGTGCGGTCGCCCAGAAGAGCCAAGGCTGCGGCAAGTTGGGCACGCGCGAGCGGAGACTCGAATGAGTTAATCTTAGCGTCAGCGAGGTAGCGCAAATCGCCCATAACCTGGCGGCCATTGCGCGCCAGAACATAAGCGGCATAGGCGATTGGGGCACCTTGCCCCGCGCCAATATCATTCGAATTGACAAGAAGATTGCGCAGCCGCTCCAGCGCGGCATCGAATTTCTTCTGCGGCACGTCAAAATGATTTTCCCGCGCACGGGTCAGGAAATCGGTGACGAAGGCATGCAGCCACATGTCTTCGGAATCGCTCGACGACCAGAGGCCGAAGGCGCCATTTGAATCCTGGCGCGACAGCACGCGTTCGATCGTCTCGCGGATGCGCTGATCGACGTCAGAGTTGATCCCGAGCGCGGCGCTCTTGGCAAGCTTGTTCACATAAAGGAGTGGCAGGGCACGGCTGACGATCTGCTCGGTACAGCCGTAAGGATAGCGATCAAGCGCCTGAAGAAGGGCTGGAACATCTATTCCGGCAAGTTGCGACACAGCGAGCGAAATCACCCCTGTACCGGGCACGAAATCAGCGATGAGGTCGTTGGAGACATTCAGGCTCGTTGCCGGCGCTAGCGTCCGCACTGTTCGGCGATAAAGCTCGGACGTGCCGGGCAAAATATTAAGCGCGAGCGTCTGCGGCGCCTCGGGGCCGGGGCCGGCCAGCTTGAGGTCGATGGCGGCATGGCCAACCCCTGAAGCCGTGACCGGGACAGTCAGCGCCTTATGCGCTCCGGTGTCGAGTTTGACCTTGCGGTGCAAGGTATCGGCCGGCGCCGAGAGGGGGCCGTGTACGTCGAGATCGAGGGCATACTCGCCGGGCTTTCCCTCGACATTATCGACTTGCACAAAAAATTGCGACCGATCGCCAAGCGAAAGAAAACGCGGCGCCGTTACCTGCATGACAACAGGATCGCGAATGATGACATCAGTGCTGGCGCCGCCCGCCTTGGTTTTTGTCCAGGCAACGGCCATTACCCGCAAGGTGCCGTTGAAGGCAGGTAGATCGAAAATGATCCGGGCCCGGCCGTCAGGGCCTACTTTGACAACGCCCGAAAAGCGGGCAAGCGGCTCCTGAGTCGGACGTTCGCTGCCGAGGCCTGGGGACGCATCGCCGCCCGATCGGATCGCCCCGCGCGAGCCCTGCATTCCATCGATCAAAAGACCGTACAGATCGCGGATTTCCGTGGTCAATTGCCGCTGACCGAAAAAATAGCCGCGCGGATCGGGCGCTTCATAATGAGTGAGATTGAGAATGCCGGCATCGACCGCCGCTACGATCACTTTGGCTTCTTCTCCCGAAGCCAAGCCCTTGATTTCGACCGGAATGGTAAGCGGTTCACGCGGCCGCGCCTTGGCCGGCGGCGCGAGGCTCACATCAAGCTTATGGGCGTCGGCATCGATGGCGAACCAGGCAAGGCCGATTGCCCGGCCCGGCATGCGATTGGCCGCCTTGTCGAGCGGACGATGGGCCAACACCACGGCATAAGCGCCAGCGCCCCATTCACCCGCGACCGGAATTGACTTGGTCGTGTCGCCCTCTTTCAGATCGAGCGTCGTCAGAGTGTTCAAACTCTCGCCGACAATCGCGATCGTCGCAGTGCCGGTAAACCGCGAGGCGATGCGTACCCGCATCTCCTCGCCCGGTTTATAATTTGCCTTGTCGAGACTGACATCGAGAAGATCAGGTGTTTGTGCGCGTGCCTCGCCAGACCAGCCGCTCTCGAAGGTAATACTCGTGGGCTGATCGCTGCTATTGTGGCTTGCAAGATCGAGCCGGTATTCGCCAAGTCCGACGATGGCGGAAATTTTTGCCGGCGCGTTAGTGGAAAGGTCTATCGTTCCGTCGGCTACTCGCTTCGATGATTTGACCCGTTCGAAATTCCAGCGCCCGTCGGCCCGGTACCATTGGTAATCATCGCTGATCCGGTACAGCGACCAGGCGACACCCTTGCGGGCGACGCGAGCACCGTCTGCGCCAACCGTGATGACGTCGAAACTCGCCGTCGCGCCGTCACTCAAAGTGGTAAAATTCTTTTTGACGCCAATAAGGCCGCCCTTCGGCAGGATCGGCAGGACCACGGAGCGTTCGACCGCGCGCCCGCCTGGCTCGCCGGCTCGCAATATGATCTTGGCCTCAAGGGGGCGTGCCGCAGTGACGTCAGGTATCGGCGCAAGAATCTTCGCCGTGCCCTGGGCATCAGTCGTCGCGACATCCTCGATTTCATTGCTGATCGTCTCGAAAGGCTCGTCCTGCAACCCCGCGGCGAAGCCCGCGAGGGCGGGCAATTGCGATTGGCCCGCGGCGTAAATCTGGACGTCACCGGTGATTTCGAGATTTGCGCCGGCTGCCCCATAGAGGTAGCGCGCCACCGCGGCTATTTCGACCGTATCGCCAGCCCGCGCCGTCGTCGCGGCCGAGGTCAACGAAAATTCGAGACGCTCAGGGACATAATCTTCGACAAGGAAGCTCGTTCGCCCGACCGGAGCGGCTTTCGGATCGGCAAAAGCCTCGATGCGCCAGGTCCCCGTCGAAATGCCGGGCAGCAGCGAGAGCGCAAAACTGCGGCCGCCATCTCCCTGATCTTCGACCTGGACCCGCTTATATTCGACGCCATCGGGGCGTTTGAAGATGAGAGTGAGCGGCAGGGCGGGTACGCCGATGCCAAGCCCATCGCGCAATAGCGCAGAGACGAATACCGTCTCGCCGGATCGATAGACGCCGCGTTCGGTAAAGACCAGAGCATCGAGCGTGGCCGTCGCCGCGCGTCCTTTGACGCCACGGTCAGTGAGGTCGAACGCGGGCTGCGCGAGGTCGAGGAAACCATAATCGCCCTTGCCGTCCTCGGCGACGAGAAGACCGGGCGCGACCCCTCCCGTGCCACGCGAAAATCCTGGATCGAATTGGATGTGGCCGTCGGCATCGGTCTTTTTTGAGGTCAGAATCTCATTGTCGCGCGCGACCAGGCGCACGTTGGCTCCAGCGATCGGCAGGGCACTTGCCAATGAACGCAGGAACACGTGAATGCCGTCCTTGCCGGTGAAGGAGGTAAGTCCGAGGTCCGAGACGATGAACCATTGGGTTGCCGCCGTGTCGCCGCTTTCCCCGTCGTTGCTGGTCGCGGCGGTCTGATCGTCGGCCGGCCTTGCGACCATGACGTAGACGCCGGGATCGAGCTTTCCGACCGCCGTGACGACCGGGAAAGCGGTCGTCACATCGACATTGAGTTCGGGGCTGGCGTTGAGCGTGCCCGACCAGATTTTCTTGCCATCGGTGTCGACCAATTGCTTGATCCGGTAGGACGAGAGCTGAGCAAGAAAATCTTCGGATCTTATCGTCGGCAAAAGGTTGCGATCGCCGATCCGTACGATGTCGATGCCGATTTTTCGCGTGTTGACGGATACGACAGGAATGCCTTCCTGCCCCACACGCGGCAGCACGTAATTCTTGCCGGTGAAATGCACATGAGGCGAACGATCGCGGACGTAAAGTTCATAATCCGCCGATTTGAGCAGAGCTTCGCCGGTCGTGGAGGGGAGGCCCTGACGCAACACGATTTTGTAACGGTCGCCGTGCCTCAGGCCTTCGACGCAGAGCTGTTGAGCCTCGGTCGAGATCGCGGCAGTGGCGAAACCAGATGCCGTCACGAAGGGCGCGAAATCGACTTTGAGGGCAAGAGGCTCGGAAAACTGGAAGCACGCCCGAGGCGATGCCGACTTATTATCGATTTTGTAATCGACAATGCGAAACCCATGCTTTTCGCGTAGGTCCTCATAGATGTTGCGCACCAGGGGGATGTCCGCGAGATCGAGGCTCGCGCGATAGGCATCGAGCGACGGACGCCACATGCTTCTCTTCGCGTAGATTTCGCCAAGCCAGGCAAGAGTGAGGGCGCGCTGTGGTTTATCGCTTGCGTGCCGATAGGCGATATAGGCGGCCGCCGTGCCGGTCTGCTGGAGATCATGATCATCATCGCCAGCGGCGATTGCCGCGCGCGAATAGTTAAGCCAAGCACCTGCATCCTTTGGATTTGCCGCAACGATCGCCGCGAGATATTTGACCGCAGTCTTGAAATCCTTGCGCGCTAGCATCTGGTCGGCATTCTTGCGTAATTTTGCAAGCGGCTGGGTGGGGAGGGTGCCCAAATCCTTGCCGACGTTTAGTTCGAGCCGGGTCGCGTCGCTGGTCAGCTCATCGGTTACGAAACTTTTCTGCGCATGCGCGGGGACGGCCCAGAAAAATAGCGCCATGCCAAAGACCAGAAGGATCGATTTGCGCATTTTTCAACTCAAATGAAACAACCGGGAATGGTAAAAAGTGGATGCTATCATAATCAATGTCGAATGCTACGTTTTCGTCAGCAAAATTCAGCCGAAGTGTGTCACCGCGCGTTTCGCAGCGCGCTTCTGGCCAATGCGCCGCTTTCGCTGCGAACAGCCAAGGGCGCCGATCAGTGCCCGTCTGCTGAGCGTCACAGCAACACCTCGCCAATTTTCGTCGCTTCAATGCTGGCATTTTGGCGACCTGACCGCAAAATGGCAACAGCGGGCAGAATCGATTTCAGCTTGGCGCAGCAATGATCCTTATCGCACCTCCTCGCTGCAAGCTATGAACTCGATTTTAATAATATTTGTTGTGAGCTGGGGGGCGTCGGTCCAACGTATCGACCACGATATATCGAACGGCTATAGTGCAATCATTTAACGCTCACGATTAAGAGATCGTGCGCATGTTGCGTAGGAGTCCTCATGGCCCCGCGAGCCTACTGGAAAGGCTACCTGAAACTGTCCCTGGTATCCTGTCCTATTGCCCTCTATCCGGCCGCGTCGAGCTCAGAGCGAGTGTCGTTCAATCGAATCAACAAAAAGACCGGAAACAGGCTGAAGCAGCAGCTCGTCGATGCCGAAACCGGCGAGACGGTCGAAAAGGAGGACATTGGTCGCGGCTATGAGATTGGCAAGGGCCAATACCTCCCGGTCGAGGACGACGAACTCGAAAAAATCGAAATCGAGAGCACTCATACGATCGAAATCGACAGCTTCGTGCCGCGCTCCGAAATCGATGATCGCTACCCAGTGAGCCCCTACTACATCGCTCCGACCGATCGGGTCGGACAGGAAGCATTTGCCGTTATCCGCGATGCGATCCGCGACAAGGGGATGGTTGGACTTGGCCGTGTCGTTCTGACCCGTCGTGAGCGTGTCGTGATGCTTGACGCCTTCGACAAAGGCCTGTTGGCGACGACCTTGCGCTATGCTTACGAGGTTCGAGATCAAGGCGCCTACTTCGAGGACATCCCCGAACTCAAGTTGCCGGCCGAAATGATCCAACTCGCCAGCCATATCATCGACACTAAGGCGGGCCATTTCGATTCGAAGAAATTCGAGGATCATTACGAGACTGCGCTCATCGAACTGTTGAGGAAGAAACAGGAAGGCCGCGCAATTGAACCCGTCCGGGAGGAAGGTTCCGCTCCTCGACGCGTGATCAATCTCATGGACGCGCTGCGCGCAAGCATCGGCGCTGAGAAAGACAAGAAGCCGGCGGCGACCAGTACAAAAGCTCGGGCCGGGGCCGGTGCCCGTGCCAAGAGAAAGACCGGACGCTGACGCAGCACGCCGAACCCGACAGCATGGCGCTCGAAGGCATTGTCGCCTTCACCGGCCGGCTTGCGTCGATGAGGCGGGCCGACGCTTTCGCGCTGGTGCGTACGCACGGCGGCAAACCGCGCGAGGGCGTGACGAAACGCACCGATGTGCTCATCGTCGGCGAATTCGGTTGGCCCCTTCTCGATGATGGCCGGCCATCGAACAGCCTCGCCCGGGCGAAATCCTACCGCGTTCTGATTGCCAGCGAGCGACAATTCCTTCAGTGGCTCGGAAGGCGTGCCCCCGCAGAACAGGCCAAGACCTACACCGCGGACCAGCTTGCTTCGTTGAGCAAGTTGCCGAAGGAGATTGTCGACCAGCTCTCCGTGTTCGGTCTGATCGAAGCCCACCACGGCCTTTATGGTTTCCGCGATCTTACGGCGGCGCGCCAAGTTGCTGGGCTGCTCGCCGCCGGGACGGTGCTGTCGGTGATTACGAAAAGCCTTCACGAGATTCGCAAATGGCTTCCCGATGCGGGCCTGTCGAATTTGAAGCTGTTCCCGGAATCGTCCGACCGCATCCTTGTCGAACAGATGAAAGGCCACACCGACAAGACCGGCCAGTTCGTTCTCGACGTTGAAAAGCCTGCTGACAACGCTGATGCAATTTTCGAAGAGGCCCAAGCCGCCGAAGCGGGGAGCGACATCGCAACGGCCGAACGTCTCTATCGGCGAGTTATGAAGATCGATCCCGCGGACCCGGCCGCGCCGTTCAACCTCGGGAATGTGCTGCGTTCGAGCGATCGCCGCCTCGAAGCCGAGACCGCCTATCGGGCAGCCGTCAAGGCCGATCCGAATTTCGCATCGGCCTGGTACAACCTCGCCGATGTCCTCGATGACCAGCGCCGCATCAACGAGGCGATCGAGTGCCTGGAGAGCGCGCTTGATGCCGATCCCACATATGCTGATGCCATGTTCAATATTGGCCTTTTTCTCCAGCGACTGGAGCGGCACGACGAAGCGGCGGGGTGGTGGCGGCGCTATCTCGTGCTCGATGGTAGCTCGCCGTGGGCCGCCCGTGCTAAGAGGGCCTTGAAATATTGCGAAATCCAACTCGCCGGTTCGGCCTCCTGAGATCCACCGCACTCGAAGAGCAAAATGACAGGGGCGTTGTCAGGGACGATCACAACCCGCATTTTTAAATATCAACGCCTTAGGGCGCTGGTTGCCGAGCCAAATCGGCTTGAAAATCGCCCTTCTACGGTAGAGACAACCGCTCGACCGGGCAGCAAAAACGCAATGTCAAATTGCGTGGAATTTCGTCCGACATCTAACCTTGCATAAAAATCATCAATGCATGTTAGCTTCATGAATCAGTCAGCCTATAATGACAGGCTGAGCGGGGGCTCGCTTTCCAGCTGCTTCTCGCCGAGCGACGACAAGGTCATGCCGAGAAGGCGGATGCCTTTTGTGACCGGGAACAGTGGCTCGAGCAGCGCGTAGCTAAGCTGCTCGATTTCCGCTCGCGTCGAAAAGAGCGCCTGTCCGGTCCGGCTTCGCGTGATCTGCTGGAAATCGGCATATTTCACTTTCAATGTCACCGTGCGCCCACGAATCTCTGTTCCCTCGCAAGTGCGCCAGACCTTTTCGATGATCGGCTGGAGCACCTCGCATGCGGCCTCGAAGGTGAAGATATCGGCGGAAAAGGTGTGTTCCGCACCAAGAGACTTGCGGATCCGGTCGGCTCGGACAGGCCGTTCGTCGACGCCGCGCGCGATCCAGTAATAATATGGCCCCGGCTTCCCGAAGTGCTGCTGAAGGAAGGCAAGCGTCTGCTCTCTGAGATCGAACCCGGTTTTGATCCCCAGCCGATTCATCTTCCCTGCCGTCGCCGGCCCAACGCCGTGGAACTTCTCGACCGGCAATCCTTCGACGAAGGCAGGCCCCATCTTTGTAATGACGAAGAGGCCATCGGGCTTACGATGGCCCGAGGCGAGCTTGGCCAGGAATTTGTTATAGGAGACACCCGCGGAGGCTGTTAGGCCGGTCTCAGTGCGGATCTTCGCCCTGATCGCCTCTGCTATTTGCGTCGCCGACACGATCCCTTTCAGATTTTCGGTGACGTCGAGATAAGCCTCGTCGAGCGAGAGCGGCTCGATGATTGGCGTGTACGCGGCGACAATCGCGCGGATCTGGAGCGACATCGCCCGGTAGACATCGAAGCGCGGTTTTACGAAGATCAGGGTGGGACATTTGCGCTTGGCGGTGACCGACGGCATTGCGGAGTGCACGCCGAATTCCCGCGCTTCGTAGCTTGCGGCGGCGACAACGCTGCGCTCGCGCGATCCGCCGACGGCAACAGGTTGGCCGCGTAGCTCCGGATTGTCGCGCTGCTCCACCGAGGCGTAGAACGCATCCATGTCGATATGGATGATCTTGCGCTGCCGGGTAGGCTCGTCCGAGACGTGCCCGTTCAGATCTTCGGTATGGCTCCTCGCCCTATCGCGATGACTATCCTGCGCAGCATGAACGTCAGGCCGCGAGGCCTCCCTCATCTTGCTTATCTCCCCTCGCGACGATCTTGAGCGAATTTTCGGGAAGCGGCCTTTGCATTGAGCGCTTCCTCGGTTGGCGCAGCAGGGCCGCGACGCGCGTTGCAGCCTGGTTTGAACCGATCGCACCGGCGGTCAGCTCGCCCCTGCTTACGGGCGAGAACCAGTTTCAATTCGTCCCCACTCCAGTAACTTGGCGGTGGCGGTGGTGAGCGAGTTCACGGCGCTCTGCACAAATCCGACAGCCCCATTGCTTGCCGGGCTTGGCTGGGTCGTCGGTGTTGCGGCCTTGGGATCGCCGATCGGTGCTGGCTCGGTGTTGATTGGGCTCAGTGGCGTCGCCTTGGCCTTGTTTGCGATCTGGCGAGGCTGGCCGTGATGGACCGGATCTCTTGCCGCGGTAGGCTTTCGCGGCTTCGCCACGCGGCCCAGCGCTTTCGGCGTCGGAGCCTTGGCTGCCGCAGGGGATTGCGACGCTGGAAGCGGCGCCTCGTTGATATTTGCTTGCGGCGGCGTGCCGTTAGAGAGGAGTGTGGCCTCCGGAGAGAGAAGTGTGCCATCCGGCCGGACCAAATCGGTCTTCATTTTTGCCGAACTCGATGGGAGCTGCGATGCTAAGCGGCTCAGGGGGCGTTTGCGCCTGCGCGGGCGCCGACGGTACGGCCGGAGGCCTGTCATCGATTTGGGCGTGGAGTTCGGGGGGCAGCGTTTTCTCCTCCACTTGCGGCAAGTCGAGGGTTCGTTCGGTGCCATTGACAAAAGTCATCGGCGATCGTTCCGGCGGCTTGCTGAGAATGGCGGCTTCCTGGGCGCGAGCGTCCGCACCGCTCGCGGCGTCCCCTTCTAGCTTGGCTGCTCCGCTGTCGGCCTTGATCGATGCGATCTCGGGCGGGCCTGAAGCCAGGCTTTTAAGGCCAATACCTACGGCTATGCCTGCCATTGCCACGATGACGATCGCACCCATGACATAGTGGGGGCGCCGTGCTCTGTTTTGCCCGTCGGCGACGCCGGCGTGGCGGGAAACCAACTGGTTGTCCTGAGGGAGGGAACATTGCGATCCGATGTCCATGCTCGAAAAAGCATTTGATATATCGGCTGCTGAAACCGTCGCCATGGCTTGTTCTCGCGGTGCACCCAGCAACCCGGCCTCGATTGCAGCGAAATCGCCGCCGATGAGGGGCGCTCGCGCGTTTGGTTCTTTGCCCTCGACCGCTGACCTCTCGGCTTCCGCCATTGCTGCTTGTGGCTGCTTCGTGCCCAGCAACCCGGCCTCGATCGCAGCGAAATCGCCGCCGACCAGGTGCACTTGCGCATCAGGCCGATTTAACTCCCCCGGTCCTCCTGTATCCTGCCGCGCCGTTGCTGAAAGCGGAGTTTTTCGTTCGAAATCGGTCTCATGAGACTCGTCTTCACCACCGATGATGCGGAGCAGTTCGGCGAGTTCGGCGAGCGGTTCACCGCCCCTTTGATCGGTGGAGCATGGTCGGCAGAGGTGCCTTTCAAATTCGTCCAAGTCGATCATCGGGCGCGGTTTCGTAAAAATATCACTCATGCTTCCGCCTCCTGTTTCGGTAACGCGGTGGATCGCGCGGGCCGATCCATGCCGCGCGATTGAGGATCCAAGCTCGAACTGGCTTTTCGTTATTGAGATTTCATTAGGAAATCGGAATTGTGGCTGATCTTTGCCGCGCCTAAACGGGCGCTCTACCTCGAGAGATCTTGCCAAAAAAACACCATCGGATGCGGCTAGTGGGCGAGCTCCGCTGAGCGGATTGAATCCCGCCGAGCCGCGGCCGATCTGGAAAATCCCAAGCACGACCGAAGCCGTTTAGAGCACGGACAACTCTTATTTCTGAGCCAGAATTGTCCAAGCTCTATTAACTTGACTCCTATAATTCAAAGAAGCGAGTTAGGGTCATCAGGCGATCGGCTTGGGCAAGGAAGTCTTAACACCATGCACCTATCGTTTGATCTCTTTTGGCACACACTTGCTGGGAGACCAGATGACCTGGTTTTCGGTTCAAATGAATGCAGCGATTATCGCCGGTGTGGTATCCTTAAGCATCACCTTGATTATGGTTTTGATGGCTATCATCTTCACCAATAGAAATGTGCACCATAATTCCAATCTTGAGTTTGCAGCGGAGGGCGTGGCTCGTGAGATACTCATGGACCGCAAATGGCCCTATCGCACATTTCGCGTCTTAAAGTATCACCTTTGCGGGTTCACCGACGATGAATTAAGAAAAATCCTGGTTCGAGCAGGAGGCATTCGGCTCACGGCCGGTGGACAGGAGGTTTGGGGGCTTCTCTCGCGGAATCGCGAGTACCTCAGCCTTGAGGAAATCAAGGAAGCTCCAATAACTCAAATTGCTTTCGATTCCTCTGGTCCACAGCAGAACCATCAACAGCAGCAGCAAGAGGGTGGCTCTCAAGACGAACTGACTCTCTCACGTGACTCGTCAGGGGCCTTTGAGCGTGTGCGTGCAGAGATGATCAAGCTGGGCACGCTTGAGTGCGTCAGGCCGGCTGCCCGACAGAAGTAGAAAGAGGCGGAAATTGTGACAGAGCCAGCGATACAGTTGTAGGGAATGGTCCCCCACGCCGAAACAGGTTCGCCTGTTCGGACAATAGCCCTCGCGGCGCGACGTCCAAAATCACGCACGGCCGCGTGATACGATCTCTTGAATAGTCATTTTCAGGTGAGTCGATTCATTCGTTGGTGCGCCGGGCAGGCGCCGATCAGCGAATAGCCATTTCCGTTGCCTGCGAAGCAAGTTGATGCCTATTTTACCAGGATCCGAGTTGTCGTCGGTGCAAGTCGCCTCACGCAGCTGAGCGGCCGTCGCGTCCGCTCGCGCGAGCGCTTCTCGATTGGTCGAGAGAACAGCTTGCCGAGACATCTCGAGTCTCGCTACGAACGATCAATGATTTTGAGAGGAGTGCGTGAGAACCGAGGTACCTGACCTGGACGGCGGATCTTGTGGGGGCATGCGGCTCTGGCGTCATCATTGGATTAGCCCGAGGCCCAGGATGCCCGAGACTATCAAAAAGATCGCTACGATGTAATTAAGCAGCTGCGGCATGACTAAGATGAGAATCCCGGCGATCAATGAGACGATTGGTTGAATATGCGCGATGCCCAGCGTGGTTACAGTCATTCCCGTTCCCCTTATGATGGAGGTTTCCGCTCTCAACGCCCAGCAGCGGGGCAAGTTTCTTTTATGATTCCGTGGCGGCGGAAAGCTCGTATTTTGTTGGCTGGCCAATTGGGTTCAAGTGACGGATTTTAATACCCGCAGAGTGCCATGCCGCAGCCGAACTTCGTTCCGGTCATGCCGAACACATCGCGCAGCACTTACAAGAGAGGGGTGTCACTATCAACATCAACCGTCCGATCGACGCCGTTGACCTTAAAGGTGGTGGCCATAGCTACCTCCAGGCGATTCGCGTCATGTCATGATCCGGCTGATTGGGGATGCCTGATGTTGTATCGGTGGGCCGGGACAGCACTCGAGAGCCTGGCGGACATCGCGCGGCGCGCGGCGTCGAACCCGTCCCACTCAGCCTTGTCGGGCAGGGATGGAATGGTGACGATCTCTCCCTGATCGTAGGCGATCGCTCGCCGCTCGGATTCCGACACGGGCGGCGCTTCTTTGTCAGCCGCGCTTTCCCGGCTCGGCCCAGTCCGAGACTAATAGTTTGTGGCTCTGGCGCGAGGCCCCGCCGGTAGGAGGCGTCGAGGCAGGTCCAGTCCGCGAGGTTTGACATCAGCTACTAACGGGGTGCTTTCTGCGCCAGGTTTCTGCGATCGAGGGTTTGGCGATTGCTGCGGTCGCCTTGGGCACCCAGTCGCTTATTTCGACGGGACCCTCAAAGTATTCCATCAGCCTTATCTGCCAGCGATACGGAATGGCTCGGTGGAACCATTGCCGGATCGTCCCCGGCCGCGCGCCCAGTTTGAGCGTCGCCGCGACGAGTTCTTGCCGCGTGATTTGACGCTTCTCCATGCCGCCGCCCGCTACACAATGTAACGGCCAGAAACCGCCCTTGGACCCTGGGTCACCCCTTTTTACGGGCTCCCGAGGGATAGAGGCGTCCCCGTTTGTTTTGGTGATTATCTAGTTGACAAACGTTGTGCAAGGTGTAGTATGGTGGATAAGGAGAATTTGTCATGTCCGCCGATCTTCGGTCCCCCGCATTCACAAACGAAATCGCAGCCCGCGAAGCGATCGAAGCCGTCTTATGGCCGCATGGTCCTGTGTGCCCTCATTGTGGTTCGTTAGATCGGCTCGGCAAAGTGAGCGGCAAGTCCGCTCGCCCTGGCCTTTATTATTGCGGCGAATGCAAACGCCAATTCACCGTCACGATTGGAACCATTTTCGAGCGTTCCAAAGTTCCGTTGAGGAAGTGGTGGCTCGCCATTCATTTAATGGCATCAAGCAAAAAGGGAATGAGCGCGCATCAACTGCATCGTTCGCTCGGCGTAACATACCAAACCGCATGGTTTGTTGAACATCGTATCAGGGAAGCTATGCGCTCCGGTAACCTTGCACCGATGGGCGGCTCCGGTGGTACTGTTGAGGCGGATGAAACTTTTATCGGCCGCCAAGAGGGTTCAGCTAAACGTCGCGGCCATGGCCACAAAAACGCAGTTCTATCTCTTGTTGACCGTGATAGCGGACAGGTCCGTTCATTCCATGTTGATGGCACAAGTGCCGCTGATATTATTTCGATTATCAAAGCCAGTGTCGCGAAAGAAACCGTCATGATGACCGACGAAGGTGGCCACTATTTCACGCTTCAGCGTTTTTAAACGCGGCATGAAAGGTGTCTATCAGCATTGCAGCGAAAAACATCTGCACCGCTATCTTGCCGAATTCGATTTCAGATATTCGAACCGCTCGCGCCTTGGCGTGGAAGACGCGGAACGTGCCGCTAAGATCATTCGCGGCAGCAAGAGCAGGCGCTTGATGTATCGGCGGCCTAACGAAGCCAGGCCTTAAGAGGCAAGCAAGGCGTTTTTTACGCTGGCGGGGGAAAGCTCATGCCGCGACGTCGGGGGCCTAGCGCGCCTGACACCAATGTAGTTTAAATTGGGAGGGATCGGCGGGGTGGCAACCCCGCTTGGATCGACAATCGATGACAGCGAGCCACCGCGTGGATCATTCTACGCGAAACGAGAGCGTTTGTCATGACAAAATACGATTGTAGTGGAAAAGTTGAACCAAGAACATACTGCGGAGGCAGGTATTGCGGCCGGAATCTTACTAATCATAGCGGATATAATGGTGCCTGATATGAGACCAGCTCTGCCAGCAGCAGCCCTATTTCTCATTGGATGTTTATGTATAGGCGCGTCAATAGAATTATGGATTAATCAAAATAAAACTGGCGATAAGAAACCATCGCCAATAAATTCAAATAACCTAAGTAACGTTACGAACAACCGTGGCATTGTAACTTAAAGTCAGAACGGTGACAATACACTTTCAAAATAGACTCTGCTTGTTATATGCGGTGATTGCGCTTACACGTCCCTTAGAGGGCGGCCGTTCTTTCCGCTCCTTCTCCCGCCGTCGCCGTTGGGCCTCGGCTTGCCGCGTAGCTGGCTTAGGCACATCCCTTTGCGTCTCCGGCGGTGTTTGGAGTAGCCGCCGCATAATGCGTTGCTCTTCGACTGATAAGCCGGTCAGAGCGCCTTTTTTCGATGTGTGGTTAATCACTCGCATTTGGGAATTGAGATTCCCCCGCTATCCACACGCAAACACGATTATTTCGTTGCCGCAAATGCCGAGTCATGCTGGAAACGGGGGTTCCAGGACGACGGAGAGACCGGGCGGCTTATCATTGCCTCGCCCGGCCTCCTTGCCATTCCAGCAAGCCTGGTGGCGCACCTAAGGCCTTGAGGTTTCGATCCGTCGCGGGCCAAGGTCGTTTCTAGTCGGGAGATTGGATGCTTGCGGCATTCAATCCCCCAATGTGAGAGCCTCCGTAGCTCAGTGGAGAGAGCGAGTCCGTGCCAAGGTCTAGGCCGCAGGTTCGAATCCTGCCGGAGGTTCCACACAACGTTAAAGTGTCCATAAGTTGCCAAATTATGCAACTTATTTATTGGCGCATATACCATTCATCCCAGAAGATTTACCATTTCCGGCCTGTCACGCTCAGGCTTATCTATATCCTGTAACGCGTTTGTAAACTAGATAATCGCCGGTTTGTTTGACCCTCGCTACCTGGCGAATTCGTCCTCTTTTCAAATAGATAGCGTGGCTAGAGTTAAATGGCGCAATAGAGCTCTTTTCAAATAGTTGGCTCTAAATGGGCGAGCATTGCGCGCGTTTGAGGGGGTAAACCGCAGTCCTTCACGCTTCCAATTGTTCGGGCCAACGTTTCACGTTGGCGGCGCGCGTAAGCTTGGCGAACTGCTCCCCCTGGCGTGCGCGGGACTGGCTTTCCCGGGTCCATCTAGGGTTCGCGTGTGACGGGACTCAAGAATGAACATGCTCCACGACGATGTCGCCCGGCAGGCGCCCGAGCCTGAGCGGGCCGCTCCATCGCCACAGGAGACCAACCGCCACCAGGATCAGTCCGGGCAAGATTAATGTCGGCGACATCAATGGTTACGGCTGAAGTCCCTGAACGCCAAGCCCACCTCGATGTGACAATGCCTCGCTCGAGGATGCACGTTCAGTCGCTAGATGCTTATGTGCACTGCGTTTTATCGAAACGTTTGACGACACGATCTCGCTTCAGCCGGGAGAGCCTATAAATCCAAAAGATCCCATCGAGCTGATCGACCTCGTGCTGGAGATATACGGAGAGCAGACCATCGGCCTCTTCGACCATTTCCACACCGCTTAAATCCTGGTAGCTTATACACGGGCATGGCGTTCGATCTCTTCCGTTACGCCCGGCATGGAGACGCTGCCTTCTTCGTGCCGGATCATGTCGGTGGAAGCCCAGAGGATCTGCGGGTTCACGTAGGTCCGCACTCCATCCGCTGCTGCGAGTTCGATCACGGCTAGCAACGCGGCCACTGTCAGCTCTGCGTCATGCTCGAACCAAATAGGTGGCGATCGTCGGGTGCAACGCTGAACGCATCTGCATGTCGCCCGAAATCTAACCTCGCGTAAAACCATCAATGCACGTTAGCTATAGGTGAATCAGGCGCTGGACGGTGACCACATCGAACGGGATTCGCTGGTCAATGATCATCCGCCGCAAGAACAGCTCCGTCGCCTCGATCAAATTGAGGCCGATCCGGGATCCATCGCGTCACGATCGCATCAATGTCCGGTCGCTTGCGATCCGCTGGCACCTCTTTGGCCGTGCCGATATAGACGATCCCGGCCACCTTTTCGCTGGCAGTTATCCCCAGCAAACGATGAGCGGCCGCGCTATAGGCTGCCCAGCCGGTCAACCAGGCCCCCGCGAAGCCAAGCGCATGCGCCGCGTGCAGTAGATTCATGCAGACCGCGCCTGCTGAAAGATCCTGCTCCCAGGCTGGGATGCGCATCGCCGGGTCGGTGCGGCTGACCACGACAACAATCAGCGGCGCATGGGTGAGCAAGCGCGAAATGACGCCGGTGAATTTCTCCCGTTGCGCTGGCTCCATCGCCTCGTTCTCCGTGGCGAAGATGGGAGCGAGCCGCTCGCTCGCATGCTTCCGCGCCTCACCATCGATGACGATGAAGCGCCAGGGTTGCAGTGCGCCATGATCTGGCACCCGTGCTGCAATCGTTAGCATCCGGCGCAATTGATCCGTGCTTGGTCCCGGGTCGGTCAGCAACGTCATGGCGACTGAACGACGTGTTTCGAGGAGGGTCAGAAGCTCGTCGGCTGATGACGCAGCGTCCACTGAGCGGCGATGGTTTTCTGCAAGTCCATGAGACATCGATCTACCTTTCGAATTGTGTCATCGCACGCGGAAATCCCGAACCCGTGAAGGCAGATATCTGTCGCTTCCAAAATCTAGGTTCGAGCGTACCGATGATGTAGCCCGCCTAGGATCGGATGCGCAACAACGTCTCCGAAAGGTTATTTTCTCCAGGTTTTGATAATGTAGCCCGCAACGAGTAGGAGACCGCCCGCCGCTACGGCTACAAATGCACTCCACACTTCTAAGGGTATAGCGTCCATTTCTTCCTCTGTTCGATAATGGAGCACCTGGAGCAGCCTTGCGACGGCTTCCTAGCCCTGGGTGAGAGCTTAGCTTTAACAGTTCAGAACCACGCAGCGATACAATGATGCGCCAGCTCAGCAGTGACACACCGGACGTGTCAATCGAGCTGCCCCCACTCGTGGCCCCACTCCAGCGGGAACACCGGGTGGGCTGACCGGTGACGTGGTCGGCGCGTTGCGGTCGCTAGGCCTCGTTGGCGTCGTCCTCCGGGGAGATGAATTGAATGGTTGGGGAGGCCTCGTTGGCGTCGTCCTCGTCGTCCTCTTGCAGGAAAATAATTGTCGGGTTGGCCGGAGCGTGGCGTTGTTCCGCCGCTGCCGGGGCCGGCGCGGAGGGGGGCGGGGTCCTGTAGCCGTAGCCTTTGGGGTCGTTGGCGCAGTTGGGCTTGGCGTTCCGCGGCTTGACGCTGCTCGAGCGCGGCCAGGGCGGCTGGACCCGCATTCCAGCGTCGGGACTCGCGGCCCGGTTTGGCGGCGGGTGCGGCCGGAGCGATGGGTTGGCCGGGATTCCGAGATGCCGCGCTTGACTATGAAGTGACGGGCGCCTGGTTGCATTGAGGCGGAGCAGGATCAAGAGGCGCGCCGGGCGGCTCGGCAATGAAGACCGGATACTTTGTTTCGACGGGGGGCGGGGCCAGGGTTGAGAAATCCAGCTTGTCGAGGAAGTAAGCAACGGTGCCCAGGAACCACGAAACATACGTGACTTTCCGCGCCGGGTCGTAGGACGCCGCCCAACGTTCTTTCATGAAAGTCGACGGCGCCTGCTCCTCCATGAATTCCTTGATGGCGTAGCGGACGGCGGGCAGGTCGGGGTCCTTGGGACAGCGGGGATGCGCACAAATGGACGCCGAGTACATCGGTTCGAGATTAGTCAGGAAGTTTTCGAAGGCTTGCGGATTGGCCGGGAGGGACGTCCTCAGCCGGGCCGCGGCGGGGGGGATTTGGAAGAGCGTGCCGAATTTATAGAAGGTAGCCATTGGGTCGTGTTGCTCGTCTAGATTTCATTGCCAGCCCGGCTAGATATCTAGATATCTTTAGCTAGTTCGTTCTCTGTTCCAGAAGCCCCTGGTCTCCTGAGGCCATAGCTTTCCCGAGCAGGGGAAAGCATAGAGGCCAACACAGACCCTGAGGAGGGCTCCATCGGCCGGGTCTTTACCACAACCTCCATCACCCAGTAGGGCGAGGGAGGAACGGGCGGGGTCAGCGGTCTACCCTTTACGTGGTTGCTTTAATGGCGGATCGGGTCTTTGCCGAAAGAACCGAAGAACAGCAAAGTCGATTGCAAGTCGCGGCCACGCGGAGCTTGCTCCTGTGCATTTTCGCACTTTATGCCGATGCCCTTCGGCTCTGTCCGGCGATCCCCGAGCTGCCTGGTTAGCCCCCGAGGCCGGAGCCCATAGGGGGCTGGCTATCATGCCAAGCCCCCGTATCACCTATGAAACAGAAATTGATCGCAACGTAAACGGTTCCTGATTGGCGGGCCCGCGTGCTCGTCGGCGGCCTGACAGCGCGCGAGAGAGATCGCAAGGGCTGGGACTATTGGCGTTCGCGACCGAGGAGAACGGTCTTGAATTCGGCCTCGGACCCCTCGGACTGGATGAACAGCCCCCGTTCAAGGACGCCGAGAAGGGTGCACGAGGTACTTGTCGCTAGAGCTGCATCGCGCAGATCTTTAGCAATGAATGTGAGATCCCATGGTCGTTGGATTCCCGCCCCGTCGCCCACGATCCTCCCTTCCAGAGACATCATGGCCCTTCCGATCTTGGATGATCCGGACAAATCTAGCCGCGCAGAAGCGCCGCGATTTTCAACGGTCACCTGGAGATTTTCCTCGAATAACGTCGCCATCCCATAGGTCATATTCTGCAGGCGCCGTGTATCGACCAAGACCGTTTGCAACGGCGGCACCTCGAATGGTGTATTAAGAAAACCTGAAGACCGTTGATCAATTCGATTCCAGGAGCCTTCGATATCGGGCGTCCTGAAATAAATACGAGAATCTGTTTCCAAAACCTCGACCTCACCCGCCAACCGACTGCAAAGAGCTACCGCATTGGCTATGTGATCCTTCGGCACGCTCAGCGCGAGGCTCTCCGGCAAAACCGAGGAGCGGCAGCGGGAAGCCCCACAGTAGTAGCCCCCGAGGATCGATCCACCTTCAACTATAACTCCATCATAGGGAAAGTTCGGTGGTTCCTTCCTCCCTATCAGAGTTGCCGCATATCTGATGCCGCCGCCCACATCCCGAGAAATCACCGCTAGCTGGCGCAGGTCAGCTTCCGGCGCGGCCGATGGGACCCGGCGGGCTCCGATGCAGAAGCTGCGTTCGCCCTCGTTTTCACCCTTTTCAGTCCATGCAAGTGACGACGAGTCCCGGTCAAAGGTAAACGCGAGCTGACCCGTGAAATGGTGAATGGTGTCCATTATGACGTTGCGGTCAACTTCGAACGCGATAGGAGCGGAGCCAATCTCGGCGTGCGGAAGCAGCGGCGTGGATGCCGAAATGATAAAGGACGCGTCTTTCGTCTGCGCAATGCACTTCAATGCAGAGATTGATACCTCAATGGTGAGGAACGGCGTCCCCCGCCTCGGGAGCACAGCGCTCCTGAGGACTTGATTGAGCTTGTTGGCTTCGATCTCGAATTTGTAAATCCCCACTCGATGGAGATTTGGATCTTGATCTGGCCAAAGCCCAAGCGGGATCTGGCCGTCAGGCGTACTCGGAACCTCCGCGCCGCTCTGTTCTGCGGGAATTGCGGGTTCAATCATGATTACCTCCAAGGCTGGGAAGAGACTTTAAGGACACGCAGCACATAAACATGGACCGGCCGGCCGTTGAATTGGTCGGCAAGAATTTAGCCCGTTCCCCACCAACCTCCCCATGACCGCAACCGCTCTTTCGGATCGAGCGGATAGCGGGCGCACAGGCGTGCAATTTCCTCGGCGCATCGTGCGCGTGTCAGGTCATCGTCGCCCGCGAAGAGGCCGCGCACGCGCCCCTCTGCTTCGTGCCGGCGTTGGACTTCCGCAGCCCGATCGCGATGCTCCAATAGTTCCCAGCCCCGATCTAGCGCCTTCCAGGCGCGGTCCCCGAGCGCGGACAAAAACGGCATGTGCCCGGCGGCTGCGATCCGTTGAGCGGGTGAACGAAGCGACTTCGACGCGCCGCGCCTTTTTGCACAGTGAATTGTGCCGGCCGGGCCACGCCACCGATGCGGGATACCCAAGAGATCTACCAGCGGGATGCGTTCGCCGTCGTCGGAACGCTCGATCAATGCCGGGTCGAGGCTTCGGCTGAGTGCTCGAATACAGGCCCAATGAAAACACAGGAGGCGCTCAGAGTTTCGAGAGTCCCGAAGCACAATTGTGAGGGTCGGGAATCCCACACTCTCAAATCGTCGCGCGAAGAACCTGGTCCGAATCCAGTGAACGGCTGCCGCCAGATGATCTTCGGGAACCGACATCATCAGCCGCGTTACGAGATGCCCTTCGTCATCCGCTTCATGGCGGTACATCCAGTGGAAATGCGGATTCGAATCGGGACGCCACTCATTCAACCGCATGCCCAATTCATGGGTGAGGTCCGAGATCAGCTGCGCCCCAGCGACATGGTCCCGAATTCCGATTTCGGCATGGCGGATCGTGAGACGCAGATTGAGCAGCGCGCCGTAGTGCTGTGGCAGGAACGAGCCCGCCCTCCAAATTGGCCGAACCTCGTTCCAGGGAAGATATTGCCCCGGCTTGGATTCGGGCCCCGCGGGGGCTCTTGTGATTCGCAACTTGTGGCCTGCCCGAGGAATTGACCCTACAGTTTTCTGGGTTCGACGGGGGTCCGGAAGCAAATTCATAAGCCCATTGAAACCGCTGAGAACCATGGTGAACTCGTGCTCATTCAGCCGGTCCCGGGGCGCCAAGGCGGCAATCGCATTTTCCCAAAAAGGTCTCTCTTGGAGGCGCAAGCGGCAGGCGCGCTCTGTCATGCCATGAAGCAACGCCTCGCGGCACTCGGTCGCGAGCCCGCACATAATGGGATCGTCCCGGTCCAGATGGCGGACCGCAACCATGTAATTGAACACGAAGAACTGATGGAGAAATCCGAGTTTGCGTGAAGGCGTTTCGTCCCATTCCTCCATGAGCGCGAGTTGACACTTCAGATCGCCGGCTAGAAGAGCGTGGGAATAGGCCGTCAGGCGGTCGAGGAAGTCGAGATTCAGTGCAAGCCGGACATTCGTCTCACTGATCGCGCCGAATTCCGTGACCTTCTCGATTGCGCGGAGCATCTCGCGAGGCTGTCCACCGACGGCAGCCTGCAGCAAGGCGAGCCCCGATGCGTCGTAGGCTAGGCCTTCGGCCTGACAAATTCTGACTAGGAAACGGGTAGCACTTTCGGCTGTGAGAAGACCCAGTTCGAGATGGGTCAGACGTGAGCGCAAAGCCGAAGGAACAGCCTCCGGCTTGGACGTCAAGAAAATGAAGGTAGCCCAGGCGGGTGGGGTCTCGACGATGCGCAACAGCGCATCAAAAGCACGGCGCGACAGATTGTGAATCTCATCGAGCATCAGCACGCGCCGATTGCCGATCCAGGGGGCGACGCGCGCCATGTCTACTAAGCTCTTGACTTCTTCGACCTTGCTGTTTTCTCCGCACTCGAACCGCTGGAAATCGGGGAAGCCGCGCCCGAAGTCGCCGAACCCGTTGCAGCCGGCGCACGTGCCGCAGGGCTCTCCATCCTCGGGGGCCTCGCAGAACAGAGCTTTTGCATAGAGCAGGCCGAGCGTCGTTTTTCCCGTCCCATAAGGGCCAGAAAGCAGAACAGAGCGCGCTTCTTTCGAAGTGACTTGCCTGCGAAGCCAGGCGCCGGCTTTCGGTTGGCCTGCTACATCAGCAACGTTTCGGCCTGTATTTCTCGGCCAGGTCCGTCATCGCTCATATTCCGAAATCCCACCTGCGCCTTATAGAGAGAGCCTGCGCCAGCAAAACATTTGCAGGCGCTGAACCACCCAGATTCAGAAGTGACAGCAAATCGCTCGTTATCTTCCCCAGGCCCCAAAGACCGGCAACTTCGGCCGTTTGGGAAACTTGCATCAAAGAAACAATAATATTTTCAAATATATAATCACAATTGGCAGGATCCGATTCGCGTCTGATTCCTTCAAAATGATATCTTGATTCATTCAAAATGGCTCTCTTTCAATTTGAGGTTGCCGCACCGTCACTTTGAGAAACGGCCGGGTGGTTTTCGTCCGCGAACATCGTCTCGCAGATTCGGAAAATGGTGGAGCAGAGCGCGAAACGCCCGTTTCGCCTGATCTGAGGTGAGCGATGCCATCATGCGATCGAGCGCATCATCCGCCTCTGCCGCTTTGCCACCGTCCACGCGTGGTCGATATACGGCGCCAGTCCGAAAAACTGGATCGCCGCGGATACGGACGCCCCTGTATTCAACCTCGTAGCCGGCTTCCTCTAAAATCGCTCGGGTAGCGAGTCCGATGAATTGGCGGACTGAAGTTCGCTTCACCTCCTCTCCGAACCTCTTCAGCAAAATCCGGCTGACTGCGGCAACCGGCGGTCGCTTCTGTTCTGCCGCAGCGATCAAATTGGGTTCCTCCCTTTTCAGAATCTCAAGAACCGCCGCGCCGATCGCCAGGCCCGTCGCCCCACGCACGGCTCGCGTCATCGATCTTGAAGGCACCACAATCCCGACCTTAAATTCTGTTATCAGGTGACACAGAAATAAGGAAGAAGTCAAGAAATTTGTTAGGTCGAGTTCGGTGGCAGATGTTCGAAGTCCGTGAAGGGCCAATTCCGCCCGTTGTCGACCAGAGTTGCGGGAACTCGTTACATGGGCGGCCCTTGCGACTTTCCCGGATGTGCAGCGAGCGGTGATGGCGATCTGGTGTCGAAACGATCGTGCGGGTAACCACCTCCCAGATCAGCAGCGGAGATCGGCGGCCGCGCCGGGCGTGCAGCGCGATGCGGATGGCAGACGCACCGGACGCTTCGGACGGGAATTTCCGATGTGCGCGCCGCCTCCATCTTGAACATTCAATATTTCCGTGGAGTCAGGTCGCCTTTCGCGACTGTGCGACTGCCGCCCGATCCGTCCGACCCGTCCGACCTGTCCGACCTGTCCGAAGCGTCCGTTTCCCCGGCCTGCGGCGGACGTACGGCAGTGAGCGTAATCCATCGCGTTCGCTGGCGATCGGACGTGCGATCAATTTGCACATCGACGCCGATTTTTCCAAGCGCGACTTTGGCGGCCCGCAGCCGTTTGCCGAACGCAGACGCCTCGCGCGGCCAGGTTTTCGAGCGTGAGGGCGCCGCCTCGCTAGGATCCCTGTCGGTCAACTCCCTCAGTAGTTGCGCTGCTCTCCCTCTCCAAGAACGGCGTCCCACCATGAAGGCGCCGATTGCCACCGCGACGGGATCGTTTTCGATGACCGCTTCGGTTGCGTCCGTTGCTGTTCGCTCGAGGGCGGCAAGGAAAACGTCTTGAGGGAAAGCCGCCGTGGCAACGCCCCATGATGCAAAATCAATCATCCGCGGCGGCCGCGCAAGCTGGATTTCCGGCAGGTGTTTCATGCCGCGAGCCATAATTCGAACTGGCTCCAAATCTCTCGTTCCGAACGTAGCCGCTCCGGAGCGATCCGCGACATATTTATGATCACGGCGCGGTCGGCCAGATCGCTCCGCACGATCGCGTTCCAGAGGCCGGTCATGACGATCGAGCGAGATCCGCCAGTCCGTACTTCCCCCCTATCTGAATAGAGCTTTCGGTTCCCAAAGCCGCTGCCCGTCGCAATTTGGCAAATAGCGTCGGAAATATTGAACGGGTATCGCGCCCACATTGTCAAAACTAAGCACGGTGGAATTATCTACGCAGACGAACAGCTCGCGAACGCTTGACGGGAGACTTCGCAGCGGAATCGTATTGGGATCGACCAAGCCGCGGGCAATCTTTGCGGCTGTGCTTTTGGCGCCGCCCTCGGCGCCGGCGAGATAGAGCACCGGGTGTGGACGGCCAGGGCATAGGGCATCGAGCACCCATGAAATAAACAACACGAAATCATCGTCGCCTAGATTAATCAGCGGGCGCAATTGCTCAATCGATCCGCCATGCGCCGGAAGAGGAAGTGCTTGCATACCCTGCGTTCGGCGAAAACGAACGGGCGAATTCTTGATCATGCGCCATCCGCTCGCGTCTATCTCGATGACACTCCATTTTGGGTCGCCAATGTCGATGTAGATTTTTCCTCCAAGCTCGGCGACGCGAAGGTAGACGTCATGCTGCAAGCCGCTCTCAAATTTTGCGTAAGCGCTTAATGTCCTAATCGCTTGCTTCA
Organism: uncultured Alphaproteobacteria bacterium; assembly: GCA_963808645.1. Lineage (GTDB taxonomy): Bacteria > Pseudomonadota > Alphaproteobacteria > Rhizobiales > Beijerinckiaceae > Methylocapsa. The sequence continues at coordinate 231,644 of CAWEGU010000012.1, read as the reverse complement.
ACGGACCAGATCCTGGCGCTCGTCGCGTCTCAGTAAAAAACCGATGGGTTAGCCAATCGTCGAATTCGTCGTCATGCAACGGCCAAGTGTGGCGACATTCATGCACGAGGACATCGGCGAACGGTTTCCCGTCCGACGAGAAAAAGAGCTCAGCGCCTGACAGGGCGAAGTTGACGAGGATGTCCGCGTCGTTTTCTAAAAGACGGTGCAACATGGCGGCGAGCGACCCTTGCTTGTCCCCCAACAGTGTCGCGATATCGGTCCAGCCGAGTTTCACACTGGCCAACAAATTATTAATCTTTTGGCGCGCGGCCTCCGCTTCGTTGGCGTTGACGTTTCCCAAATGTGGCAACAGCTTTTGTATTTTCGGAAGGATGGATTCGAGGGTCTGCTTGGTCGTGCCGTTCATGACGCGATCCTCCCTAGGATCGCTGGCGCGGAGCTCGACGCACGCTCGAACCGTGGCATGGATTCTGAAGGCACCGCAATCCCGCTTGTTCTTGTTGTCAGCTGACAACTGCGACAAGCAATAAGCCAAAAAATTCATTAGGTCAAGGGGCGATGGTGCCGTCGTCAGAGTATTTGGGACAGAGGGCGGCGGGATTTACGCGGCTCATCTGATGGTTGATTTTATGCGGCGTTCAATTGGTGTCCCGGCGATTTTGGGTGATGACTCGTTTGATCCTTTCTCGTTCCAGGGCTTGTCCGCCTCCGAAGCAGACGTCAGTCGGGTATGATTGCTCAGTGTCCGATGCGGCCTGATTTGAGGAGGGGCCGCCGACGTGGACGACCGCAAACCGCCCGAAATACAATCGTGACAAACTGCGCTATCCGAGCGACCTGACTGGCGAGGAATGGGCGCATATCGAAGCGCTGATTCCCGCGGCCAAACATGGTGGCCGCAAGCGCAAGGTCGATGTGCGCGAAGTTGTGAATGGGATCATGTACGTGCTGAGCACGGGGTGCCAATGGCGCTATGTGCCCAAGGACCTGCCGCCGAAAAGCACGCTCTACGATTATTTCGACCTGTGGACCTACGACGGCACGTTGGAGACTATCCATCATGCGCTTTATGTGAAGTGCCCGAACAAATCGGGCGAGAGGCCAGCCCCACCGCCACGCTATCATCGACAGCCAGAGCGTTAAAAGCGCAGAAAGCGCTGTATCGACCCACCGGGCTACGATGCAGGCAAGAAAATCAACGGCAAGAAGTGCCATATCCTCGTCGATACTTTAGGGCTCCTGCTTCATGCGATCGTGCATCCGCCGATACTCAAGACCGCGACGGAGGCATGCTCGTTCTCTCGACCCAGTTCGGCATGTATCCGTTTTTGCAAAAGCTCTTCGCCGATGGCGGATATCAAGGGCCGGTCTTTCAAAAGGCTTTGGCCAAAACGCTTCCGCACCTCGAAATCGAAATCGTCAAACGGCCGGGTCACGCCAAAGGCTTCGAGGCTCTCCCACAGCGTTGGGTTGTCGAACGCACCTTCGCCTGGTTCAACTGATGCCGGCCACTGGCCAAGGACTTTGAAAACCTCACCCGCAATGCCTTGGCATTCTTGCATCTCGCCTCGATCCACCTCATGCTCAGAAAACTCTGTAATCAATAATCAACTTTCCGGACCGACTCTCAGGCTTTCGTGATTGCGGCGGTGGTTGTAGTGATCGACGAAGGTGTCAATCAGGTCGCCAGGCAGATAATAGTTCTCAAGCAAGATGCGGTTTTTGAGCATCTGATGCCAGCGCTCGATCTTGCCCTGCGTTTGCGGGTGTCAGGGCGCGCCGCGCGTGTGACCCATGTTGCGATTGTCCAGCCGTTCGGCGAGATCGGCCGAGATGTAGGAAGGGCATTGTCTGAGAGCGATCGGGGGCAATAAACGACATGAACCTTATCAAGCCCCGAGGCTTGCAGCGCCAGGTCCAGTGTTTCCGTGAGGTCCCCGACTTTCATCGTCGTGCCGAGCTTCCAGGCGATGATGTAACGCGAGAAGGCGTCCCATATCGGTGCTGCGATAAACCAGCCCCAGCCGATAACCTTGGGATAGGTGAAGTCGGTCTGCCAAAGCTGGTTCGACGCCGTGGTCTTGTCCTGGAACTCATCGGCGGCCGCCCGCAAGGCGACGTTTGCCAGCCTCCAGGAAGTCCTTCGACCAGGCGTAATACAGGCTCTCGGCGATGCCTTCACGCCGGCACAACTCCGCGCTTCTGTGCTCCCCGCGCAGGCCGCCCAGCGCGATGCGGATCTTCTCTTCGGCCGAATATTGCTTGGCGTCGCCCGGCGAATGTCCTACACGATCCGCTCGACACAATTGGATAGGTCTGGATTAAATTGGTCATCCTTTATATAGTGAGCGGCCCCAAATGGACCTGCCCGGATTCTGCCCAGCATTTTCGTGTTTTTGGGTGTACTCTGGCGTGTTTTGACGTATTTTCCGCCCCTTTGTTCCGCATGAAAATGTGAACTAAGTGTTGGATTCCAAGGATATTTGGGCGCGTAGCTCAGCGGGAGAGCACTCCCTTCACACGGGAGGGGTCACAGGTTCAATCCCTGTCGCGCCCACCATTTCGGGAGCGGCTTTATGGCTTCCCCAAAGTCTCTCATCGCAGCGATCAACCCAGCCTCATCCTGCAGCGACTGCTCCCGCCTTGAATTGCTTGATCACTTCGTTGGCCGCGGAGTGAACAGCTCCATTAAGAGTCCCGTTGTCCAGCAATGCGGTGACGGATGCACTGTTCTTTTTGACTACTTGTAAACCGCGACTCGCCCTTTCTTCAAGGACTTCATAGGCAATAAGTTGCTCGATAATGTGCTCTCTTACTACAGGGGCACCGATGAATTTTATGTTTAATTGATCGCGAGTACGGGGCATATAGAACCCTCCGCCACGGAACTGTTCCAAGAGTGTTGTAAGCATGTTGATGATATTTTCACGGGTCACGCTGACCATTGGGGTCTATCCAATAGCTTTTCTAGATCCATCTGCGCATCCTTATCCACATTCGTGTCAGTGAGTGGACTATACACGGCACTACGAAGTCCTCCCGACTGTATTTGCCCAAAGCGACCCTTAAAAACACAATCTCGAAATTCGGTGCTACTGTCAGCTTCACAGTTAATCCACTCGCAATTTTGAAACGTGCAGGTTCTAAACGATGTCTTTCGGAAGTCCATATACGCGATCGGTCCGATGAAGAAGAGACCGGAGAAGATAATACGGATTTGCTCCATACCTCCAAATATTTCGCTCATTTTGGAAGTTCGAGTCGAACGGTCAACTTGACCGGGGATTGGTAGCAGAGATTGTGCTATCTCCCACAAAAACGGGACGGATGCAGCATGCGCGGCCTCCCCTTGCTTAACGCGCCTTACGTGAGCCACTAGGTGAGGTTTCCAATCAGCGTCTCGCAACAGATCAGCAACGTAACCTGAAACAGGTGAGTTTCTCCCGGCAATCGATCCGAGATATCTCTCAACCATCCGATCCTCTTTGTCACCCAGCAAATAATTGCACACCCATACAGCCGGGGCGAACCGCGCCAGATACTCGAAACGAAATGTGAAAAGCTTGTCGCCGGTCGAATTCAAGAGTGGATGGCTTTTGAGTGCCGTTTTTTCTTCCTCCTTTAAGGGAGCTCCTAACGCATATTCGGCCGCTTGGAGAACAACGTCATATGAATAGGGTCCGCCTTCCATGTCGACGACAAGTGTGGAAATCATCATGAATTGTTGTGCCGGAGTCAGACAAAGATTTCGACGAGTGTGCTCGCGGTGGAGAATTCCATAAGTAATGGCATAGAGAGGATTTCTAAGCAGCGGCTTGAGCTTGCGGTCTGACGACCTCGATTCCATCGCCGAGTTTCACACCTTGACTGACCTTTGGCAACCGGTGACGATCATCGAGCCGAATATCGCGGCGGCTTAACCCCGGCTGGCTCCCGATTTATCAAACCGAGGAAGGTGTTCATACAAGCGGAGCAGCCAGCTCAGTTCTTCGACCATCACCGAATTGCCGCTGCTCTCGGGACGCCACCCTTCTTGCTGGTTAGCATCAGGTGGATCACCCTGAACCAGTCCCGCAGGGGCTTATTCGTATTCTCGAAAATAGTTCCAGCGATGTGGGAAAAGCGACAAGCGGTCTCCGGCGCGCATTCTCTGCACTGCCAGTGCCATGGGATTGTCGAGACCGGGCGCGTGACCCTCGCGCCGCAACGCGAGCAGCGGACGCACGGCGCCCAGCGGCGGCCAACACGATACGCGCAACCGGCGTCTTCATCCGGGAATATCCATTCGAATTGGGGCGATTGCGACTTGATGGATGGCCCTTGGCCTGTTTAACTCCCATAACGGTCCTTCCAACTCGGCAAGGATAGTGGCATGATCGCCACCGTAGGCTAATCGCCTTAATTCGCACCCTTCCGCTCCATTTAGGCCAAATCGCAACAGCATCCCAACGCGCGTGGACGCATTAAAAATGAGAAATGTCATCCTCGTTCTCGGAATGCACCGTAGCGGCACCAGCGCGGCCGCGGGTTTATTTGTAAAGCTCGGCGGAGCGCAACCGAAGACCTTAATGCCCGCAGAAGGCGGAAACGAACGCGGCTATTTCGAGTTCGCAAGCTTTGATGATTTTTCATGATGAGCTTCTGGCGTCGGCGGGCTCAGCCTGGACCGATTGGCGGCAATTCAATCCCGCCTGGTACCAATCGGCGACTGCCATCGCCTTTCGGAAACGCGCCAAGCAATTATTCAAAGAGGAATTCGACGGCGAGCCTCTCGCTGTCCTTAAGGATCCCAGGGTCTGCCGTTTCGCCCCCTTCTGGCTCGCGGTTCTGGCTGGCAGTAAAGCTCGGGCGCATGTCGTCATTCCGGTTCGCTCGCCGCTCGAAGTCGCCTTTTCCATGCGGAAGCGGGACGGTCTCCCGCTCGCCACAGGGGCGCTGCTTTGGTTGCGCCACATTCTCGACGCCGAACTCGCGACCCGCGCGCTTCCCCGTTCTATTTTCACCTGGGATCGGCTTCTGCGGGATTGGCGCGGCGTAGCCGAAAAAGCGTCGAAGGAACTCGGCATTCCTTGGCCGCGCCTTTCCGACGCCACCGCGCATGAGATTGGAAACTTCATCGGCTATGACTTGGCTCACCATCGAGTTCAGCGCGCCAGAACTCGCGGCCCACCCGGATATTCACGAGTGGACGATGTCCGCATATCGCGCGATGCTCAAACTCGCGCGGGCGCCGCAGTCGAAGTCAGCACTGAAAACGTTGGACAAAACCCGGCACGTCTTCGATCGCGCGAGCAGGATGTTTGGCCGGACCGTGCTCGAGGACGAAATCCGAAGCCAGGACCTGCTGCGCCAGCACAATGCCGCCAGGGCCGAGCTCGCGGGGGCCTTGCAAGCAAACGAACGGATTTCCCTGGAGTTGAATGCGCGCGCTTGCGAGGCGAGCTCGCTCGCCCAGGCTCTCGCCGGACAGAGCTGCGAGCGCGAGCAAGCGGAGCTTGCTTTGGCGCGCGAGAAGAGCCTAAACGCGCAGCTCGCGAAAGACCTCGAGCATCGCACCGCCGAACTCGCCCAAGCCGGCGCAGGGCGCGATTTCGTCACATTGCCGCCAACATCACGGGATACCCCAACAATCGGGGAACCAAAGATGCTGGAAAAGAAATTCGAGGGACGATTTCCTTCTCATCAAAATGCAATCGACATTTTTCAGGAGCGTTGGGCGAGCAACATCGGAGAGGTTTGCCCGGGCCTAAACTCCGGCCCAGGGCCCTTTTTCAGCGCGGACCGGCGCCCGTCGATCGCCGCGCAATATTTGGGGTTCGAGCCAGGTTCGCTGCAAGGCATGAATATCATCGAGCTCGGGCCGCTCGAAGGGGCGCATACCTATCAATTGGCCAAGCTTGGAGCCGATCGCGTTCTCGCCATCGAGGCGAATGCGGAAGCTTTTCTGAAGTGCCTCGTCGTCAAGGAGATCCTGCGAACGCCGCGTTGCCGGTTCCTTCTCGGCGATTGCCTGAAGTTCCTGCAGGAAAGCCACGACCAGTTCGATATGATCTTCTGTTCAGGCATTCTCTACCACATGGAGAACCCGTTCGAATTGATTAAGGCGATCTCGGCGCACACAGACCGGGTATTCTTATGGACTACTCACTACAATCCGGATGATTTGGCGGTGCTCGCGCGCCTTCCAAAACCCGTCGTTTGTGATGGCCTTAAACTCACATTTTACGAGCAGACGTATTCGGATCCGGAATTGAAATTGGGCACATTTTGGGGCGGCAATAGGCCCACCGCTTCGTGGTTAGCCAGGGAAGACATCGAACTGTGCTTCCGTCATTTCGGATATGATTTGACTGTCCATGCCGACGAACCGGGCATCTATGGCCCGTGCATCACCGCGACCGGGATCCGTCAGGCAAGAGCGCTCTGACGCGCGCATCGTGATAGACTGTCAACGGACAATCGGAGTCGCGTTGATGACAAAAGCAGTTGCCTTCAAGGGAATCAGATGAACAAGCAGGTGAACTCATCAGCTCAGACCAGCCCGCATGTTGAATCCGCTGCGCCGCTGCAAAATGTGGAACCGCAAAATGTGCCGCACGTCAAGCTCAACAGAAGCAATTACAAAGGTGTGTGGAACGCCGTGTCCGGCTCCGAGGACGACGCAAAAATTGCCGTCAGCGGCTTCTTAGACGAAGAACTTTATAAGTCGTCCGGCGAAGGCACAAAGAACATGCTTCAACAGTTTGTCGGAATTTCGTCGGACGACGTGGTGCTGGAAATTGGCGCCGGCGTTGGCCGGGTTGGGGCGGCGCTCGCGCCTATTTGCAAGGAATGGATCGGCGCAGATGTTTCCGAAAATATGCTCTCTCACATCAAGCGGCGCTTGGGGGAGTTCAAAAACATCCGCACGGTCACCACAAATGGTTTCGATCTTTCTGAAATTCCATCCGAGTCCATCGATGTCGTATATTCCACCGTCGTCTTCATGCATCTGGAAGAGTGGGAGCGCTTTAGCTATATCAAGGAAGGACTTCGCGTTTTGAAACCGGGGGGACGAATGCTGGTCGATAACGTCGATTTGACCTCTGACAAGGGGTGGATTTTTTTTGAACAGCATTGCGCCATTCCGCCGCAGGAAAGACCCGCCCAAATCAGCAAGACGTCGACGCCGCAAGAGCTCGAAACATATTTTAGGCGTGCCGGCTACGACAACATCGCGCAATCTCAGGCCGATCTGTGGATTATGACTTATGGTAAGAAACCGGCCGGTACTTGAGCAAGAGGATCGTCACAGTTTTGCACAATGAATCGCAAAGGACGTGAAATGCGCCCGTCCGACAGCTTGGCACTATTACGTCAATATTACATGGTCCGTAAATCAGGCTTGTTCGACGGTGATTACTACACGGAAACAAGCGGTCCGGCTCGCCCCAAAGTCCTTCCCCCCCTTGCCCATTTTCTCGTGGAAGGCGGTGCCGCCGGACGCAGCCCGCATCCACTTTTCGACAGCGGCTGGTACCTGACCCAGAACCCTGGCGTCAAAGCGAAAAGCGCAAATCCGCTGGTTCATTATCTGCTTCGTGGCGCGCGGCAAGGCTGCGACCCGAATCCATATTTCGATACCAAATGGTACCTCGCTCACAATAAAGATGTGGCGCAAGCCAGCATGAATCCCCTCGTTCATTATCTTAAGCATGGCGCCGCCGAAGGACGAGACCCTAGCCCGAAATTCGATACCCAATGGTATGTCGGGATATATAAAGACGTCGCAAGAGCAGGGGTTAACCCTCTAGCGCATTTTCTTAGGTATGGCAGAGCGGAGGGTCATCGCGCCCCAACGCCAGACAATGTCCTTGTCACGACTACGTCGAACATAGTTTCGAGAGATGATGAGAGCCTGGAATTTATTAATGGCGATCCGCAGCTACACCTTTCCTTCGCTACCCAAACATACACTAACCAGCCTTGCCTTGTGCTATCACTGCACATGCCGACGATCGAAGGGAATCAACTCGATCCGCGTCTTTACCTTGATTATGGAGATGGTATTTCCGAGGAACATGCTTTTTATCTCACCTTTACGGACAAAGATCATTGGCGAGCCTTATTGCCGATGCCATCTCTTATCAAATCAATTCGACTAGATCCCTCGTCAGGGCGCGGTGTGATCCGGCCGCCTGAGATTTCTGTCCGGCCGGTTGATCTTAGTGCATTCCTTGATCAACTGTCATCTGGCGAGGACACGGCAAAACAAATGTTAACGGAAACGGCGCTGGCCATCGCCAAATTCGTGAAGCAGAGGCGCGGAAAGATAACATATTCCAGGTCTTCGGTTGCCGGTTACGCTGTCTCCGCATTCGCTGAAGCTGCCGCGAAAAGCCTCAATGTTTCGACAAGCATTAATCAAGCCACGTATTTGGGATGGATCGAGAGATACGATACAATAACTCAGAATGATATAAGCGATATGGCGGCGTTGCTACCCGGGTTTAAAACAAAACCGCTAATTTCAGTCATTATGCCTGTGTATAATACGAAAATCGAGCTGCTCAAACGAGCAATCGAATCTGTCCTCGCGCAAACCTATCCATATTTCGAACTTTGCATTGCGGACGATGCGTCTTCTGACCCACAAATTCGCGCTCTTATTCAAGAGGCCGCACGGAGGGATCAAAGGGTCAAATGTTTTTTTCGTCCGGCGAATGGGCACATTTCTGAGTGCAGCAATAGCGCGTTATCTCTCGCGACGGGCGATTTCGTTGCCCTTGTCGACCATGACGACGTTATCCCGGTTCATAGTCTTTGGATGGTCGCATTCTACATTAATATATATCCGGATTGCCAAGTGGTATTTTCCGACGAAGACAAGATTGATGAGGACGGCCTCCGCCAAGACCCGTATTTTAAAGGCACATTCGATGAGTATCTCTTGTATGGTCATAATATGGTTACCCATTTGGGAGTATATAGGCGCTCGCTTCTTGAGGACTTGGGAGGGTTCCGGCGAGGCTATGAGGGAAGTCAAGATTATGATTTGGTCCTGCGCTGCTTTGAAAAGTGCGGCGGGAAACAAATCGCGCATATTCCCCATGTGCTCTACCACTGGCGCAGGACACGAGGGTCCACATCTGTTTCCGCCGATCAGAAGGACTACGCAATCCTGGCGACAAAAAACGCGATTAACGGCCATTTTGCTTGCCAGGGGCTTCCATTTCAATCAGTCGACGGGAGAGTCCCTGGAATGACAGCGATTGCGATGCCGAAAGCTAAGGAGGTAACATGGCCGAAGGTATCGATTATCATACCAACGAGAGATGGCGGAGCACATCTAAGGGCATGCATAGATAGTATAAACAAGAATAAATCAACAAATATTGAATTGATCATCGTGGATAATGGATCAAAAGATGACCGGACGGTGGGCTTCCTGAGGCAATTAGCCGGGTCCAGAAGCGCCAAAGTACTCCCATACGACATGGAATTTAGTTATTCCAAAATAAATAATTTGGCGGTGGAACACGCCTCGGGGGGATTGCTGTGCTTTTTGAACGACGATACGGAGGTCATGTCATCCGGCTGGCTCGGCCGGGCGCGAACGCTTTTGAGCATCCCCGCGATCGGTATCGTGGGCGCGCGTTTACTCTATCCTGATATGACGTTGCAGCATTTTGGGGTTCACCTGGGGTTTGGCCCCCATAAAGTTGCCGGAACCCCTCACGCCCGGCAACACACGTCGGATCCCGGTATCGCGGGTAAAGCGCTCCTTATGCAGCAATTCTGCGCTGTCACCGGTGCGTGTCTTTTTATCCGGCGGGAAGATTTTATAAACGTTGGCGGCTTCGAGCCCGAGCTGGCGGTCGGTTTCAACGATATCGATCTCTGTTTGAAAGTAAGAGAGGCCGGACTGCAGGTTGTTTGCGACCCGGATATCGAGCTTATTCATCACGAGTCAAAATCACGTGGATACGACGTAACGCCCGCCAAGCGGCAACGCTTGGACCGCGAAGCCGAATGGATGCGCCGCAAATGGGAAAAGATATTGGACGCCGATCCCTTTTATGGTCCGAATTTTGATTTGCTGCGTGGCGATCATTCACTTGCGTTTCCTCCCCGCGTAACTCTGCCGTGGAGGGTAGTGCCGACGCCGGAAAATTCGATAAGCCAACCGACATAGATGTAAAGAAAACGATTAAATGCCTTTGGAACTGTATGAGAGGGCATCGGTTGAGCGTTTCTTTGCGCCGGGTTACATTCTCGCCAATCCCGATCTCAAAGAAGCAGCTGTGGATCCGAACGACCATTTTAGGAGATACGGGGCAGCGGAGGGCAGGCTTCAGTTCAATCCGGACATTCTGAAACCCAGTAGTCCCTACCGAAGGACCAAATTCGAGCGTTTTCGCGAGATGCTCGTATTTGGGCTCGGAGTGCCCGAGGCGGCCCACCTTCCTTGCCATTTTGGGCATCAGCATTTCGAACTCTCATCATACCTATTCGAGTCGGCCAATGCCGAATTTGGGCCATTTGTCAACGAAGTCGAGGCGAACCAGTCCAAAAGCTACCTTGATCTCGGGTGCGGCTTACGAAAGCGGGTCCATGAAAACTGCCTCTACCTTGAGGTCTACCCGTCCATAACGGCCGACATAATTGTTGAGCCAACATGCCTTTATCCGATCGCTACCAATTCGCTAGATGGGATAGGCTGCTTTGCGGTTCTTGAGCACACGCTGAAACCCTGGGTGGTCATCCAGGAAATGCACCGTATGCTCAAGCCTGGTGGAAAGGTATTTATAGACTGGCCGTTTCTCCAACCCGTGCACGGCTTCCCATCACACTACTTCAACGCTACGCGGATGGGATTAAGCAGCCTTTTCGGAGTTGGCTTTGAAATAGACTTCTGCGCGACTCTCCCTCATCAAACGCCCGATTACACAATTAGCTGGGTGCTGGGCAAGATGATCCGCGAGCTTCCCGATACAAAGGTTCGCAACCGCGTTCTCAATATGCCCGTGAGAGATCTTCTGGAATCCCCTCCCGGCGGAGACCTCTGGAAGGAGATCGTTTCCGTTCTTCCCGACAGCACGGTTAGCGAGTTCGCTTGCGGAAATTCCTTGATCGGCAGGAAAAAGGTTTAGTGAAGCCGCGTGAATTTTAATGGACCGCGGAAGCTATTTTTTGATCGCGACGTACTCGGGCATACGCCGGGAAGTTCGACGTCAGTAACGACATAGAAGTGTCATCTAGTTCCCGAGGGATTTATGCAGCAAAAAACGATAAAAGAGCGTTTCCTTCCAGTATTGGACTTGGATTATTATCGCAGCGTCAATAGCGATCTAAGAAGCCTCAACGATGAGGAACTAATAAGCCATTTTGATCGTTGGGGCAAAACCGAGGGTCGCGCAGGCTCTCCTCAATCGTTTCGGGAGCATTTTCTCTCAATCATATCCCAAACATTGGATACATTGGAGATCGGACCATTTTGCAGCCCTGTGTTGCAGGGAGACAAGGTTCGGTACTTTGATATCGCCAGCCGCGAAGCGTTAATTGAGAAAGCCATCCAACTTCAGTATCCATTTACAGAAGCACCCACTATCGACTATGTATCTCCAAACGGAGACATGGACATCATAGACGAACGGTTTGACCAAGTGTTTAGCTCACATTGCGTTGAACACCAGCCGGATCTAGTTCGTCATTTCAGTCAAGTGTCTCGAATTTTACGCGATGGCGGGAGCTATTTTCTGCTTGTACCTGACAAACGGTTTTGTTTCGATCACTATCTCGCTGAAAGTACAATCGCCGATGTACTCGGTGCACACATTGAACAAAGGCGCCTGCACTATGCGAAAAGCGTATTGGGGCAGCTCCTTTTAACAACTCACAATGAGCCTGTTAGACATTGGCAGGGAGATCATGGTCTCCCCAAGTTTCAACAGCAAGGAATAGAATGCATCAAAGGTACTATAAATCACATCGTTAGGAACGTTGACAGTTATATTGACACTCATGCGTGGCATTGTACGCCGCAAATTTTTGAAGACATTGTAACTAAAATTTACCAGTTGGGATTGAGCATGTTAAAGGCAGATAAAGTCTATAATACCCCTTTCGGGCGATTCGAATTCTGCGCGATCCTCTCGAAAGAGTGAGGCGTATGATGACTTCAACTAAGCTTGCAGTCAGCATTGACCAACTGTCTTTTTTTTCGGGCCTTTTAATCCTTCGTGGATCCGCGAGCAATCCCTGCCGCCAGATTTTGAACGTCTACGTTGAGATCGCGGATTTCAGCTGTGCAATGCTCTACAATCATCCAGCGAAGGACCAATTTTTTTTCATGGGATGATCCCATTTGCGATCATGATTTCGACAGCCGCGTCTCGTCATCAGCTATGAGGAGGTAATCAGGAGCAACTCGATGACATAGTCGGGCCGGGCATTTGCGCAGAGTCTGGCCACCAGCTTTTCGGCAAGTTCCTGCAGCGCGTGAACGCGATGCCGCGGGGCGCAGCCCTGGAGATCGGCTCCCGTGCTAGATCGGGTATCACTCGCCGAGCCCACATCCCCAGCAGCTGGGAGTATGTGGGATTTGACATTGTTCAAGGCGAAAACGTTGATGTAGTCGGCGATGCTCATACCATGTCGAGCCAACTCGCAAACGGGCACTTCAACGCCACTATGTCATTTTCCGTTTTCGAGCATCTTGCGATGCCTTGGAAGGTCGTGCTGGAAATGAACAAAGTCATGGCGCCCAATGGCGTGGCCTTCATTCAGACCCACCAAAGCTGGCCATTACATGAGATTCCCTGCGATTTCTGGCGCTTATCCGACTCAGCTTGGGCAGCCCTCTTCAATCCGGCCACCGGTTTCCAAATCCTTGAGGCCGCAAGTGCCGAGCCGTTGATGATGGTCGCCCAGCGTTGGCATCCGATCGTGAATTATGGTCAAGCTGGGGGCTTTGCCTTGTCGGCTGTTCTCGTCGAGAAGACAGGTGAGACAAGGCTCGAATGGGATGTCGATCCATCGGGCATTGCTGTCGGGGATTACCCCTACTAGGCAATAGATCCCCCCGCCGTCGCGTCTTCCCGGCTTTTTATGCCTGCTCGGGCGCAATTCGCTCGGCGTGTTCTGCGCCCTGTCTCTTCTCAGCCTGAGCGGGCAAATCTTCCGCTTCGTTTATGGCGGACATGTTGCATCCGACGCGTTCATCGTTATCTTGGGTGTTCTCCTGATGGGTTTCATCGCATGGGCGGCGGAATGGCGCGAAAGATTGCCGGCGGCTTTGGCCAACAAGCCGCTTTCGCCCTAACGCTAGCCTGCCTCTTCATCTTGATGCCGGGGATGCCGGCGCCGCGCGCGGAAGACGGGCCTCCCGCCGCGCCGCCGATGAGCCCGCCCTGCGACGTGCCGGCGATGGATATCGCCGCCCCGGCCCCGCTGTCCAACGTCACCGCCGCGCTGCAAAAGGGCGAAAAGGTGCAAATTCTTGCGATCGGCTCATCCTCGACGCTCGGCTACGGGGCCTCGTCGAAGGACATGAGCTATCCTGCGCAGCTCGGAACCATCCTCGAACATGCCCTCAAGGGCGTCGATGTCGTGATCCTCAACCGCGGGGTCTCCGGCGAAATGGCGGAGGACACGGCGGAGCGCATCCGAAGCGAGGTCGCGCTCAGGAATCCGGACCTCGTTCTTTGGCAGTTGGGAACCAATGACGCGCTTGCCCGGATCCCGCCGCGCGATTTCGAGGACACCGTGCGTTCGACGATCCGCTGGCTGAAGGACAACCGGATCGACGTCGTGCTGGTCGGGGTGCAATACACCATCCGCCTCGCCCGGGACGCGAATTATGTCGCGATTCGCGACAGCCTGCAGAAAATCGCGGCCGAGGAAAATATTCTCTACGTCCGCCGCTACGATGCAATGCGATTCATCGCCCAGACCAGGGCCAATTTGCAATTGATGGCGGGCGATAATTTCCATCTCAACGATCTCGGCTACCAATGCATGGCGGAGCACGTCGCGCATGCCCTGATCGCCAGCCTTTTCGTCAAGCGCGTGCGGCCAGCGCACAACTAGTTCGGTTTCGCTCAGGTCACTTCGAACCACGTTGCCGTCCCGGTGGCCTGGCGCCCCGCCATCAGAGATTCGATCACCCATTTGCCCGGATTATCAGCGACGAAGGCGGCATGCTTGGTCTTGCCTCCGGGAACGAGGACGGCATCGCGCCAATAGGGCTCCCAGCCATCATCGAGATCGTGCAAGAGCCGCATCGCGTGCCCATGCACATGCATTTGCTGCACGAAGGCCGTATGGTTCATAAACCCGAGCGTCACCGGGGTCCCGCGCTTGACCGAAAACAACGGCGCGGGCGTAAATCCGGTGAATGCCTTCCCGTTTAGCTTCCAATATAAGGGGCGATATTGCGCCGCCGCCGGGGTCGGCCAGGTCCCCACGCCGGCGACAGCCTCGATCAAAATGTCGACTTTACGCGACGCCTCTAGCTTGATCTCGCTGGGCAGGAGCGGATTTTGCAGCAGGGAGGCGACCGGCGGCAAGGGAGAGCGTTTTTCTCCCGCGGTTTTGAAGGCGAGAAGAACACGGTCCGGCTCATTGTCTCCAAGCAGCGTTACATTTGCAGCCGCTCCAGCGTCCCCGGGAAGATCGAGCATGACATCGAAACGCGCGCCGGGTCCAAGCGGGATCATCTGCCGCACCGGCTCGAAGGCTTCGCACGGCTGACCGTCGATCGCGAGGATCAATGGTCTGAGCCCGTTGAATGCGATCAACATCAGCCGGGTATCGAGGGCACTCAGGAAGCGCAGCCGCAAACGCGATGAAGGCGGCAGGGTTTCCTCGACCGGAACAGCGCGCGAGTTGAGGGTGACGAGCGGCCCGGCGCGGCCCGCCCCCGCGGCGGCGTTGAAACCGGCGAACTGGCCTTTGTCGTCAAGCTTCCAATCGGCGAGAACGAGATGCATGTCGCGGTCGGCCGCGGGCGGTTCGGGCTCGTCGACGATCAAGACGCCGTAAAGCCCGCGATCGAGCTGCTCGCCGATGAACGGCAAGGCGTGCGGATGATACCAATAAAGGCCGCTATCGGGAGGGGTAAAACAATAATCGAAAGAGCCGCCTGGCGGGACCGGCTCTTGCGTCAAGCCGGCGACGCCATCCATCGCATTGACAATCCGCACGCCGTGCCAGTTGAGGCTTGCCGGTTGGGCGAGCTTGTTGACAAGCCTTACTTTGACCTCCTCGCCTTTTTTGAAGCGCAGGAGCGGCCCAGGCACCTCCCCATTATAGCTCCACACGGTGGTAGGAGAGGCAGGTTCGGGCTGAAGTTGCAATATGCCCTCCCGCGCTTCGAGGATAAGAAAGCCGTCCTGCGGAATGGGCAGCTCCGCCCGCGCGGGCACCACCAAAACGCTGGCCAGCGTATGCCCGAGAAATAGACGGCGACTGATCGTTCCGCGCGGCGGCATCAAAAATCCTGCGGGTTATAAAGGGGCTCGGCGCCGGCCAAGGTGAAAGCCGAGGGCCGAGACGTGATTTTAGATCCAGCGCCGGACCTTGGCTTTGTAGCGCAAATATCTATCGCCAAACTTTTGTTCGAGGGAGGCCTCTTCCGGCTCGATCACACCTTTTTGCAATGTCGCCGCAAGCCCGGCGGAGAGGAGAAGAATCCACCAGGAATTGACGATGCAGCCGATGCCGATATTGAGCAAGATTATCCCGATATATAAGGGATTGCGGCTCACGCTGTAGAGACCGGAAGTCGCAAGATCGTTTGCCGGCTTGCGGATGTTGAGATTGGTTTTGACCCCGACCATTTCGCGCGCCGCGAACAGCTTGATGTTGGCGGCGGCGAAAACGACAATGAATCCCAGCGGAAAGCCCCAGCCTTCCGGCAGGAAGGGAGCGGGCCAAATCATGTCGAGGCCAAACCCCAACACCAAAACCCCCGCGAAGATCACCGTGGGCGACGCAATGACGTTCGCCCGACCTGGGGTTGCGTTTCGCATGGCCGATGTCTCCTCGCGCTCGCTTTGCCGCGAGCCCCGCAAATCTAGCACAAACTAACTCTGCGGGTCCATTTTGGCCTACGGGATTTTTTGCCAGGCCTTGATGGCGCGCTCGCGGAATATCATGACGCGAAGTTCGCCGCGGCTTTTTCTACCGCGACGCCATGCGCCGCCATTTGGCCTCGATGCGCCTCGCGACCGCCTTCACTCTTGCGTCATGCGCGGCCCAAAACGCCCGGCTCACCGCCGCCGTGCGGATTCTTGGCCCACGTTTCGCCACTGGCGCTACCGGCAAGCCCGGGTCGACAACGAAAGGCACGGAAATCGCCGCCGCGAACGGCGATCCCGTCGCCGCTAGATGGGCCCGCGCGCGGCCGCAATAAGTCATGGACAGGGCCGACATGATCTCTTCGCCGTGTCCGGCGCGGTATTTCATCAGGGCGCGGCAAAGATCGCCGCCGGCCAGACGCCAAGCCTGGCCAAGGTACGTCACGCCATAATGGATATTGGTTTCCGGTCTTGCGAGTTCGGCCAGGTCGCCCTTGAAACCGAGCATCGCGGCTGTTTCGGGCCGGACCTGCATCAGGCCGATCTCGCCGACGCCGCCAATCGCGCCCGGATCGTAGCCGCTCTCGATCGCAGCCACGGCGTCGGCGATATCAGGCGGCAAGCCGTTCGTCGCGGCTTCCCTATTTATGAGTGCGCGGTATGTCTTACCTGTATCAGGCTCCTTGGCCTCCAAGGCTTGCTCCAAAGCAGGAGGCCGCGTTTTGGTTTGCGCTTTGTCTCGGACGGAATCGGCCGACGGTGCCGGTCTTGTAATCGGCAAGGGCGGACCGCCCGGAGGCGCGCCCGCTTGGGTGACGAAACCCGCGCATAAAATCACGGAAACGGCTTTATGGAACAGCATCCGGCCCCTTTCCCAAAAGCTTGCGGCGAGGCTGTGAGACGATAGCCGCAAAAAGCTTAAGACCGTCTTCAGCCCCAGCTTGACTTACCGCTTCCTTGCTGGGAGGTCCAATCCCGCCCTCGCGAAAAATGTTCAGCCGCTTCCTTCCCGCCGCGCTTCGGCGTAAAAGCCGAGCCTTTCCGGTCCCCATGGTAGCAGGAGCCTGCATGACCGCAATCGTCGACATTGCCGCGCGGGAAATTTTGGATAGCCGCGGCAATCCCACCGTCGAGGTCGATGTCACCTTGGAAGATGGATCGAGCGGGCGCGCGGCGGTGCCTTCGGGCGCCTCGACCGGTGCGCATGAGGCGGTCGAATTGCGCGACGGCGACAATGCGCGCTTTTTCGGCAAGGGCGTTCTCAAGGCGGTCGAGAGCGTCAATTGCGATATTTTCGACGCCTTGAGCGGGTTCGACGCGCAAAATCAACGCAAGATCGACGCGACGATGATCGCTCTCGATGGCACGCCGAACAAGGCGAGGCTCGGCGCCAACGCCATTTTGGGGGTCTCCCTTGCAGTCGCCAAGGCGGCCGCCAATGCCTGTAGCTTGCCGCTCTATCGCTATGTCGGCGGCGTCCAGGCACATGTGCTTCCGGTGCCTCATTTGAACATCATCAATGGCGGCGTGCATGCCGACAACCCGATCGACTTTCAGGAATTCATGATACTACCCCTCGGCGCGCCTTCGCTGAAGGAAGCGGTGCGCTGGGGCGCGGAAGTTTTCCGCGTGCTGAAAAGCGCTCTGAAAAAAGCCGGCCACAACACCAATGTCGGCGACGAAGGCGGCTTCGCGCCCGCTTTACCTTCCGCCGAGGCGGCGCTCGATTTCTGCCGCGCGGCGATCGAGGGCGCGGGCTTTAAACCTGGCGAAAATATAGCCCTTGGGGTCGATTGCGCCGCGACCGAATTTTTTCACGATGGCAAATATGTCTACGCGGGCGAGGGCAAGACGCGCGCGCCGCAAGATCAGGCGCAGTATCTGGCGAAGCTTCTCGCCGATTATCCAATTGTCTCGATCGAGGACGCGATGTCCGAGGACGACTGGGGCGGCTGGAAGCTCCTTACCGGTCTCATCGGCAAGAAATGCCAGCTCGTCGGCGACGACCTTTTCGTCACCAATGTCGCGCGTCTGTCGCGTGGGATCGCCGACGGCATCGCCAATTCGATCCTGATCAAGGTTAATCAGATCGGCACGCTGACCGAAACGCTAGCCGCCGTCGATATGGCGCAGCGCGCGGGATATACCGCGGTAATGTCGCATCGCTCCGGCGAGACCGAGGATTCAACCATTAGCGACCTTGCGGTCGCAATCAACATCGGCCAGATCAAAACCGGCTCGCTCTCGCGCTCGGACCGGCTCGCAAAATACAATCAACTGATCAGGATCGAGGAGGAACTCGGGAAACTAGCGCGCTATGCGGGGCGCGGTGCGTTGAAAGCTTGCGCGTGATATAGGAAAGCGACGGATCTTCCGGGTAACATCTCGGTCAAATAAATAAAGAGCGAGATGCATCTAATCGCGCATCTGCCCGGTCTTGGCATGTGCCAGGAAAAGCAAAGGCATGGCGAGGCCGAACATAATATGCAAGTCGCTCGCCCATGGCCTTAACCGGGATGCCCCCGCGCGACCTTTTCGCCTTCATTGAAGTGCGCCCAAGGCGCTTGTCATGCTGTAACTCCGCTCGTTGACTTCTTCTCCGTCGGGCGTGGCGCGCCCATCAGCGCGGGCTGGAACAATACGGCCGATGTTAGCGTGCAGGCGAGGGACAGCGCCAACAGCTTGCCCATGCTTGACATCCCATGGTTGCTGGACAGCCATAAGCTGCCGAAGGCTGTGCCCGTCAAGAGGGCGCTGAAGAATATCGCACGGGTGAGCGCCGATTGCAGGAAATCGGTCTGACCCTGCCTCCAGGCCATGACATAATAGATCTTAAACGCCACACCAACGCCGAACAACACAGGCAACGCTATGATATTGGCGTAGTTGAGCTTAAAGCCGGTCAAGGCGCAGATTTCGAGCGTCGCGAGAAGCGCCACCGCGAGCGGCACGAGCGTCAGCAGTACATCCCGGATACGGCGCAACGTGATCCAGAGGAGGACCGCGATTACACAAAATGCCAGTGCCACCGCTTGGATAAGGGCTCTGATCATGGTCTCTGCCCATTCGAGGATTTCGACGGATTGCCCAGTTGCCCTCGGTTCCGCAGCTAGCACCGCACGTGCAAAGTTCTGAATCGTCGTGTCGTCGTTTGGATTGCCTTTCGGAAGTACATCGACACGCTCGCGTCCATCCTGCGTGACCCAATCGCGGACGAGGTCCTTTGGCAGCGATCCTAGATCCACCTGCTTTGCTCGCAAGGCTTGGCGCAGGCCGTCGAGATCCATTTTAAGCGGGTTGATGAATGCCTGGGTGGCGTTCGCCCGCTGCTCAAAGGTGGCGTCGGCAAGTTGGTTGAGATCGCCCGCAAGGCGTCTTGCCGCCTGTGCGCCCCGTCCATTTCCCTTGCCCGCCGCCGCGCCGAGCCGTTCCGCGCCGCTTCGGAGCGCCGCGATATTTTCTGCATCGGTAGGGCCGGCCTCGGGCGCCGTAGTCAATTTCGGACCAAGCACCCTATCGGCGCGTCGGATGAGCGAAAGTTTCTTATTCTGATCGGCCGGAACGAAGCTGTCGATAGTTCGCGCCTGAGCGATTTCCGGCAGCGCGGCTAATTTGTTTGCAACTGCCGTGGCGTCATCATGCGAGCGCGCGAGCACCTGCGCAGCATTGGCATCGATCGCCGGGTCGCTGCTTAATTGCAGAAAGGTCGAAACCGCCTCGGAACTCCGGTTCTGCAGATGGAGAGGATTGAAGTCGAATTGTAGCTTTTTCAATGCCGGCAGGCCCGCTATGGCAAGGATAGTGGTCAGCGCAACTACAAGGATTCGGCGCCGTTTGAGGAAGTTGTCGACCGGTGCCAATGCGGGTTGCCGTAACGGCTTCGGCTCTTCCGGCGGACGCACAACCGTAATCAGCGCGGGCAGTAGCGTGAAACTGGCAAGATAGACGATAATCATTCCGCATCCGGCGATTTTCCCGAGTTGCGCGAGGCCCGTGTAAGCCGTCGGCGTGAATGACAGAAAGCCGACGGCAGCCGCCGCCGCAGCCAGCGTCAGCGGGACGCCGACGTGCCCGGCGGCTTCGAGCAACGCTTGACGCAATCCGTGCGATGCATGCCGCTGCGCGCGGTACCGTAGATTGAATTGGATCGCGAAATCGGCACCCAATCCGACGAACAGAATCGCGAATGCGACCGAGACCGGGTTCAAGGCGCCGAAGAGGAAGAGTCCCAAGCCGGCGGTGACTACCAAACCGGCCGCCAAGGTGATGGCAATAGCCAGAACGAGGCGGAACGAACGCACGGCCAGCCAAAGAAAGACGAGAACAGCCAGCCCGGTAACAATGCTGTTTAACGCGAAGCCCTCGTTCAAGCTCGCGAACTCGCTGTCCGATATAGGTACGGGACCGGTCAGGCGGATGTTTGCCCGGAAATTGGACGCAAGCTGCAGGTCAGCGGCAGCCTGGCGAATCGCATCGGTTGCCCTCCGGCCAGGTTGGAGTTCGCTGGTCTCGAGAACGGGTACGACCGCTATTAGGCGGCGCAGGCTAGTCGGCTGAGCAGTGCCCCGTACCAGCGCGTCCCAGGAGAAGCTAGCGGGCTGCGAGGCGGCGACGTTTTCCAGCGTATCCGCTGCCATGTTCGAGATTCTCGCAAAGTCATCAAGGGAAAGCCTGCCCAGCTTCACTCCTTCGAGACCATACGAAAGCGCCCGAATGAGCCCCCTCAGGCTAGGGTCCTTCGCCAAGACACCAATGATCGGTTCGGCTGCGGCGAGTTGGCCGGTGATTCGGGCCACTTGCTCAGTCGGGAGGAACAAAAAACGGCTCTGCTGAAAGAACGCCCCGCCGCCTTCTTCTTGGACGGAGCGAAACACAGCAGGCTTATTCGACAGACCGTGGGCCAGCGCGCGCGTGGCGGCGTCAGTCTGTTCCGGCGTAGGTCCCTCGACGACAACAAGGATCAGCTTCGTATTTTGCGGAAACGCTGCCTGGTACTCCAGTTCCCGCTTCCGCCAAGGCAGATCGCGCGAAATCAGATTGTTGACATTGGTGTCTATTGCAAAGTGACGTCCCGTGTAGGTCCCCGACACACCAGCCAGAATGAGCGCAACAACAATGATGCCCCAGATGTGGCGGGTGCAGAACTCGACCGTGCGGACGATCGCCGAATTCAGCATAGGAGGCAGAACTCTTCGCGGCAGGGCAGAACCCCAGAATTCATCGTCACATTCGCTGCGCCGGAAACGGCCCGGTCATGCGTGATCACCTTGTCATGAAGCTTGTCCTAAACCGAAATTCCCCAGGTGTCGGGCCGTAATATGCGCTCGATTTGGCTTGTTTGGCAATCTGGCGCGCTAAGGCGAGCGCGTGGGTTCGGAATGGCGTTTCCAGCTCTTGAAATGCGCCAGAAAGAGTAAAGGCTTGGCAAGGCCGAAAGCAATATGGAGCTCGCCCATGACTGCGGAATTTCCATGTGGGATAATAGAGCCCGAAGGCGATTGCGATGAGCACCGCCTTGAACGCGAGCATGACGATGCGGTGGCGCGATTTTTTCCAGGGCGTCAGGCGCCGCTTTGACGGAGCGCGGACTTGCCTTATAGGTTCGGCGCCACGCGGATCGCCACGCATGCGCCGGCGCGGACTCCCGGAGCCGGTGATACGATAGCTTCGCGGGTGTAGCTCAATGGTAGAGCAGCAGCCTTCCAAGCTGAATACGAGGGTTCGATTCCCTTCACCCGCTCCAATTTTCGCGCAGTCTCACCGTGTTTGTTTTGTCGCGTGGATCTGGTTTCAAAAGTGCCCCTCTTTGGGACCATGCTGTTGTGGCCGTGGCCCTCTGATGAAGTCACGCGGAGCCCTCGTCCATCCCGCCCAACGCAAGAAACCTCTCCAGCCAATGGATGTCGTAGAGCCCATTTTGGATGTCGGCGTTGCGCACCAATGTTTGGAACAAGGGAATTGTCGTATCGATGCCGTCGACAATGAATTCATCGAGCGCGCGGCGAAGCCGCATTAGAGCCTCGTTGCGGGTGCGCCCATGCACGATGAGCTTGCCGACTAGCGAATTGTAGTTTGGCGGAATAGAATACCCGGCATAGACCGCGCTATCGACCCGGACGCCAAGGCCGCCTGGCGGATGGTAATAGGCGATCTTGCCCGGCGAGGGCCGGAAGGTTGCGGAATGCTCGGCATTGATCCTGCATTCGATCGCATGTCCCTGGAAGGCGACGTCCTTCTGGGCCAACGTCAACGGGGAACCCGCGGCAATTCTGATCTGCTCGTTGACGAGATCGACCCCGGTGATCATTTCGGTTACCGGATGCTCGACCTGAATTCTGGTGTTCATCTCGATGAAATAAAATTTGCCGTTTTCGTAGAGAAACTCGAGGGTGCCGGCGCTGGCATAACCGAGTTCACGCATCGCGTTTGCGCAAATTTCGCCGATTTCTCGGCGCTGCGGCGCGTTGAGAGCAGGGGAAGGGCTTTCCTCCCAGACTTTTTGATTCCGGCGCTGCAGTGAGCAATCGCGTTCGCCGAGATGAACAGCCTTGCCGTGGCCATCGCCAAGAACCTGGATTTCGATGTGGCGGGGTCTTTCGAGAAGCTTTTCGAGATAGACCGAGCCGTCTCCGAAGGCCGACTTGGCCTCGATCCGCGCCATTTCGAGCGCGCCTGGAAGTTCGTTCGCGCTGCGGGCGACTTTCATGCCGCGGCCGCCGCCCCCCGCCACCGCCTTTACGAGGACCGGAAAGCCAATCGCTTGAGCGATGGCCGCCGCCTCTTTATCGCCGGTGATCACGCCGGGCGAGCCAGGCACGCAGGGAATGCCGAGCCGGGTCGCCGTCGTTTTAGCCTCAATTTTGTCGCCCATGAGCCTGATATGCTCCGGCTTGGGGCCGATGAAAACGATGTGATGGTCGGCGAGAATCTCCGCGAACCTCGTATTCTCGGCGAGAAATCCATAGCCCGGATGCAGGGCTTCGGCGCCAGTGATTTCGCAAGCTCCGAGAAGGGCGGGGACGTTGAGATAGGAATCGCGCGCGGGCGGCGGCCCGATGCAAACCGATTCGTCGGCGAGTTTCACGTGCATCGCATGGGCGTCGGCCGTCGAATGAACCGCCACGGTCGCAATGCCCAGCTCCTTGGCCGCGCGCAAAATGCGTAGCGCGATTTCGCCGCGATTGGCGATTAAAATCTTTTCGAACATCTCAGTCCACCGGCTACGCGGCCTTATTCGATCACGAGCAGCGGTTGGCCATATTCGACCGGCTGACCGTCCTCGACCAGAATGGCCGTCACCGTGCCGGCGCGAGGAGCGAGGATTTCGTTGAAGGTTTTCATCGCCTCGACAAGAAGAACCTTGTCGCCAGCCTTTACCTGCGCGCCGACCTCGACATAGGGGGCGGCGTCCGCCGAAGAACGCAAATAAACGGTGCCGACCATCGGCGACTTTACCGTGCCCGGACCGTCGGCGGGAGCCGGCGGCGCTCCCATCGCGGCGGCCTGCGGCGGAGACACAACCGGCTGGGCCATGGCTGCGGAAAGCTGCCGCGCGACGCGGATTTTGAAATCGCCGTTCGTGACTTCAATCTCGGAAAGCCCGAGGCGCGTTACGAGCTGCGCCAGGATCTCGACCAGTTCCATATTGATTGCCGCCGCAGCCGGACTTACGTCCGGTTTTGGCTCCGGATATTTCATCTTCTACTCTCGTTGGCGCCGTTGCCAGGGATGTTTCTGTGCACGACTAGCTGATTTCGTGATTTGTTTCCGATAAGGCCGGTTATCTGCCGCTTCGGTTTGGGCGAGAAAAGCTTTGAGTGCGAGATCGTAAGAGATAGCACCAAGCCCCAAAATCACGCCCCGCGCGACAGGAGCAATCATCGATTGGCGGCGAAAATCTTCCCTGGCGTGAATGTTCGAAAGATGTACCTCGATCACTTCGGCCTTCGCCGCCTTGATCGCATCGCAAAGCGCGATCGATGTATGCGAATAGGCCCCGGCATTCAAGATCACCGGCTCGCCGGCGCGGCCCGCTTCCTGCACCCAGGTCACGAGGTCGCCCTCATGGTTCGATTGGCGAAAGTGCAAAACGATCCCGCGTGGTTTGCAGAGCGCGGAAAGGCGGGCCTCGATGTCCGCGAGACTCGCAAGGCCATAGGTTTCCGGTTCCCGTGTGCCGAGGAGGTTGAGGTTCGGCCCATTCAGGACGTGAATGGCTTTCATGGCGGTCCCGATCGAGGGAAACCCCCGTTGCGGTTCCATAGCCGGGATCAAAACGCAAGGGAAGCCCACCCCCGGCACACGAGCCGAGCCAGGGCGATTCCATTTGTCTTCTTATTGGGTGCGCCGAGGTGATAGCGGCGATGCTGCGCAAGCCATGCCAGGCAAAATGCCGTTTTTTAGGCCACGCGATGTTCTCCGTGGCGCGACAGGTCCGTTCTTCGATCCGCCCATGCCCCTGTCTGTGGTTACGAACCTGCCGCAGGTTTCAATCGGCTTTCTTGTTCAAAATGGCCTGCGCGACGGCCTTCGACGTTCCCACCGCCAATCGTGACAACAGAATTGGATAAGCAAGCCCGCCTCATGCGCGCGAGCGAAAATCCGATTTTTGGCAAAGAGACCATTTCTCTGCACTGCGGCTCCCCCTGCCGCCGAGCCCGGGCCGAATCGCGCGGAAATTTAGCAAACCACTATTTAGGATAGCATGTTTTGCACGAAGGCGTTCGTCGACCTCGGTTCGATCGAAGCCAAAAGCCGAAGCACCGCGGCGGCAAAACACGTCGCGTGTGGTCGGAAAATCCCCTTCAGACGCCGTTGACCGACGCTGAGCAGCCCGGCTAGACGGTCCAAAAAAGGGCGCCACTTTCTTTTACACGGCCAGCAATCCCGGAGAAGCCGCTTGGAAAGCCTATTGGGGAAAACTAATTCTGACAGATTAAACCGCGCGTCACATAAACTCGCCCGTCCGGACCGACAACGCGGGTGACCCTGACGCAATCCTCGTCCTCGCCTGCCGCCGCGCGGCCGAGCTGAAATGCCGGACCACGGCCAAGCGGCGCATAAACTGCCTTTGCCGCGCTCGTCCGCACTGCCGAGCCAAAAAGCTTCGCTTTCGGGGTGACCGTCATTGGTGCCGCGAACACCGCCGCTCCGAGACAGGAAACGGCAATTCCTGCCATGGCACATTTAAGAGCCTGCCTTCCAATAGCTTCGCGCGACTTGATCATGAGTTCTTGTTTCCTCCCCCTCCCTTGCGAACTCAGTGCCGGCGGACACAATCTGAAGCACCGGCGTACACGTCTTTAAACGCGGGCAGCCTAAAAAGGTTGCTCTGGTTCACATAGAAATTGAAGAAAGGTTAAAGCCCCGCCTTTTCGGGGCTTTAACGCCGCCGGTGGAAAGTCAATAGCAGACTTGAACGGGCTGGTAGCCGGCAAAATTGCCCCAGCCGTCGTAGGCTGGCTGGTTCTGCCAATAGCAGCGGCCGTAATAGGCCGGGCCGTAAGCATAGGCCGATCCGGCGAGCGCGCCGAGTGCGAGACCGCCGATCACGCCCGCGGCAACTGGTCCGCCCCAGCCGCCGCCATAGTATCCCCCGCGCCATCCGTAGCCGCGCCCGCCATGCCAGCCGCCATGCCAACCGCCGCCGTGCCAACCGTGGCCGTGCCAGCCTTGTGCCATTGACGGCGTCGCGGCGCCGGCCCCCCAGGTCAGAGCAGCGACGGCGCCCATGGCGGCCTTCCTCATCATGCTGGTCATCTAAAATCTCCTTGACGTTGCCGCGCCGGGGCTTCAAGGCGAGGTCCCAAGGGGCGCTTGTCATTGCTCACATTGCATCATCATGCCTGAACTTCCCATGAACGGAAAAGCCGCATTTTGGTTCAGGCGGCGCGATGGATTGCTCTGACGAAATCGTGATCCGCCCCGGAACAAGAAATTCCGCGAGGTGTTCCGGCGATCTGAAACAGTCCGCCAGCTTTCTATGCGGAGAGAAGGCATTCATCGGTATGCTGGGAGAGGTGGTGCGGACTCAGCAATCCCGCGATTTCGCTAGCCGGAACCGGCCGGCTGAACAAATAGCCCTGCATTTCCGTGCAGCCGGCTTCGCGTAGCCATGCAAATTGCTTTTTTGTCTCGACGCCTTCGGCCAGGGTGGGGATGCCGAGGTTCGATCCAAGATTGGTGATCGCCCTGATAATCGCCATGCAATCCGCGCTCTCGCCTAGCTCGGAGATAAACGACCGGTCGATCTTGATCTTGTCGAAGGGAAACGCGCGCAGATAGCTCAGGCCGGAATAGCCGGTGCCGAAATCATCCATCGAAATGCCGACGCCGAGCGCGCGCAAGCGGCGCAAAGTGGTGAGGTTGGTTTTGCTTTCCGCCAGAAAAATGGATTCCGTGATCTCGAGTTCGAGGCGCGCCGCCGGCAGTCCCGTGCACGCGAGCGCCGCGACAACCACCTGAGGCAAATTGCCTTTCTTGAACTGAGCCGGCGAAAGATTTACTGCGACTTTCAAATCCCCCGGCCATGCCGCCGCCTCGGCGCAGGCTTGACGCAGCACCCATTCGCCGACGGGGACAATCAAGCCGCTCTCCTCGGCGAGGGGAATGAACCTCGCCGGAGCCACCATCCCGCGCAAGGGATGATGCCAGCGAAGCAGCGCTTCGAAGCCGGAAATTACGCCGGTCTCAAGTGTGACGAGAGGCTGATAATAGACTTCGAATTCGCCGGCCGCGAGCGCTTTGCGCAAATCGAGTCCCAGCAATTGGTGGGCTCGAAGGCTGGCGCCCATGCTGGGCTGGAAAAAGCAGAAGGTGCGCCGGCCGTCCCCCTTAGCCTGGTAGAGCGCCATGTCGGCGTTCCCCAGAAGCTGCTCGGCGGTCTCGCCGTCGGCTGGTGCAAGCGCGATGCCGGCGCTGGCTCCGATCACGACCTGTTGGCCGTCGATATCGTAAGGCTCGCTCAAGAGCGTCACGATGCGTTCGGCCAAGATCGCCGCCTCGTGCGGTCCGGCGAGCCCTATTTGCAGGACCGCGAATTCGTCGCCGCCAAAGCGGGCGACCATGTCAGAGTCGCGCAAGCAGGCGCGGAGACGATCCGCCGCCGCCACCAGAAGCTTGTCGCCGGCGGGGTGCCCCAAGCCGTCGTTGACGTTCTTGAATTGATCGAGGTCGAGATAAAGAACGGCGAGCATTTCCCGATGCCGGCGCACGCGCATGAGCGTTTCGTCCAGGCGATCGTGAAACAGCACCCGGTTTGGCAAACCGGTCAGCGCATCGTGGTGCGCCATATGGGCGATGCGTGCCTCGGCCTGGCGCTTCGTCGTCACATCCATGATCGCGACAAGCTGGGCGGACCGGTCACAAAATAGGGTGTGGCGCCAAAACGTGAGGACGTCGATTTCCGTCCCGTCCGCCTTGACATGTTGCCAAACGTGGCTGGGGCTTCCGTCCGCATCGGGTCTGTTTCGAACCGCTTGCTCGATCGCCTCCCGGTCGCGTTGCGGCACCACATCGAGCAAGGTCAATTTCAGGAATGATTCTCTGCCATAACCGTAATGAACGACCGCCGCGTCGTTAACGGCCATGAATTTCAGGGTTTTGGGATCGAAGAGCCACATCGGCACGGGATTGTCCTCGAAGACCAATTTGAACGATTCTTCCACCTCATAAGCCTCGGTCACGTCCCTATATGTCCCGATCCAGCGGACCGCCTCCCCACGTTGATCCAAAACCAACTCGGATTCGTGATGAATCCGTCTAATCGCGCCGCCAGGCTGGACGATCCGAAACCGGAGTTCGACGCGCGGCAGGTTATGAAGCCTGCCCGAGGCGGCGGCTTGGTGAGCGGGTTCCTGCGTTTCACCCGCGGCGCGATCGTCGGGATGAAAAAGAGTGAGGAAAGCTTCCCCCACGGGCGCCGGCAGATTCGGATCGAGACCGAAGATCCGGTAGGTTTCGCCGGACCATTCGATAACGCCGGTCCGCAAATCCTGCTCGATGCTGCCGGTATGAGCAATCCGCTGAGCGCGCGCCAAATGGTCCGCGCTGCGCCGGAGCCGCTCCGCCAAATAATTATCCACGCCGCCCAGTAGGCCGAGCCCGGCGATGAGAGCCGTTACCGTAGCGGTCAGGACGGCGAGGACGGTTGGGGCGATGGCATCGCCGGGCACCGCGATAAACGGATCGGGCAAAAGAGTGACGGCCGCCATGGCCGTGAAATGAAGTCCGAGAATCGCCAGGACGAGCAGCCCAACGGCCGTGATGCGCCCCCAGAAGGCCGCTCCCCATGACGAGACACCCATCGCAGCGGCGGCGAAGGTCATAGCAACCGCGATCGACGCCAGGACATAGCCAGCGTCCCAATGCTGTTGGGCGGGCGCCCGCAACGCGGCCATGCCTATATAGTGCATCGCGGCGATGCCCGCCCCGATCATGGCACCGCCTAGCACGGGAGCCGCAAACCGGTGCGCGACAAACATCGCGAGCCAGGCAGCCCCTATCGCGGCCACCAACGAAAGTGCGGTCAGACCGGCATCGTAGCCTATCGGAAAACCCGGCTCAAAGGCCAACTCAGCAATGAAATTGGTCGCCCATACGCCCGCGCCGAAGACCGTGACCGCCCCCGACAACCATGAACGGGCCCAGTCCTTTTCCGCGGCATTGGCGCGAACGAAAAGTTTCATCGATATCGAGCAAGCGACAATGCAAATCAGTGCGGCGAGGAAAACGAGCCGGAGGTCATGCTGTTCGGTAAGACAGCTATATACGCGCTGCATCATGCATCCTTGCCCGGTTCGGGCCGTGGTTCCCGGCGCCGCCAAACGCCGGATTAGGGAGATTGTTTGGCCACTGCATCGGGCGAGCCGCCGACAGCCGGCATGTTTCGCCTGTTCTCCGCGCAAATTTGTCACGCGAGGGTTGCGTTTCGATATTCAGGAATGTGCGAGTTTTACGTTGTTGGCCCATTGAGCGCCGGCCGGCCCTGCCCAGACTGATTCGGCGTTCGATTTCCGTATCGAACAAAGCTCGATCGAGGCGTAGCCTGAGAATCGCTCAGGCGAACTCAACACCGATTTGCGTAGCCTTCCGCCAAGTCACGAGGCACTCGCGGAAGGATGTGCGGTCAAGCATAAGATCGAATGAATTGGGAACTCCGATGGAAGTTTCCACATTGAGGCAGGCGCCACCATTCGAGAAATTGCGGACCGTACAATCGATCGTCGCCCCATGACCCTTGAAGGTGATCTGCGCTACCTTGAGAACGCGGCGGCGCGCTACGTTTCGGCGCTCGTCCATCGGCTTTTCTACCATTCGATCCGGCGCTGACATTGCGGCTTCTTTCCTCGCTTCAAGATAGTATCCCAGAAGCCGTTACGTTTTGGTTTTTCGGAACGCGCGATTTATACCTTTTTGGCCGGGTGAGCCGCCGCCCGACGCGATTGGCCTCACGTTCCCGCCTCGCTTGCAAATTGCCCAAAAGTTTTTTGACATACGATCCGCGAATTGGCGTTCCGCTTGATGGCGATCATGCTCCAGCCGAGCAATTCGCTTGACTTTCGGCGTCAAAGGCACCATTTAAAACTATCCGCTTGGTTATGGAGTTGACGTTCTGGACGCCTGACGAACGTTCGCCGTCCCCTTCCTAGCGTGCAACCAAATTTCCTTCGATTGCCCAGGCCGCGTGGGGCGTCGCCTCAAATTCCGTTGCCGGCACGCCGGATTTCCCGGCTCGCGCCCCGGCTCAAAGAAAGACCGATAATTGACTGATTTCTCCCGGCTCGGCCTAGCCGCGCCGCTTCTGCGTGCTCTGATAAAACAAGGTTACTCGCATCCAACGCCAATCCAGGCACAAGCAATTCCGGCCATCATGGCGGGCCGCGATCTCATCGGCATAGCCCAGACCGGCACCGGCAAGACGGCGGCGTTCGCCCTGCCAATCCTGCACTTTCTTACAATGCACAGACGCGCCGCTCCGCGCAATGGCTGCCGCGTGCTGGTCGTGAGCCCGACGCGCGAATTGGCGAGCCAGATCGCCGAGAGCTTCCGGTGCCTTGGCGCGGGCCTTCCTTTGTCGATCGCCGTCATCTTCGGCGGCGTGCCGCATGGCGCGCAAATCAAGGCACTCGCGCGCGGCCTCGACGTTCTGGTCGCGACCCCAGGCCGCCTCGAGGATCACCTCGACGCTCGCGCGGCGCGCCTCGGCGACGCCGAATTTTTCGTCCTCGACGAAGCCGATCGCATGCTCGATCTCGGTTTCGTCAAGGCTATCCGCCGGATCATCGGCGCCCTTCCAAAACGCCGGCAGAACCTATTTTTCTCGGCGACGATGCCAAAAGAAATCGCTGCGCTCGCAGGCGACTTTCTCGTCGATCCGGTTGAGGTATCCGTGACTCCGGTGGCGAAACCCGCCGATCGCGTCAACCACCAGGTCATGCTCGTGGAAACAAGCCGCAAGCGCGATCTTCTCGTCGAACTTTTCGGCGATGTGCGAATGACCCGGACGCTCGTTTTCACAAGGACGAAACGCGGTGCCGACAAGGTCACCCAGCATCTCGATCACAGCGGGATCGCGGCTTGCGCGATTCACGGCAACAAGAGCCAGAGCCAGCGGGAACGTTCGCTGGACGCGTTTCGCGGCGGCCGCGTCCGCGCCCTCGTCGCAACCGACATCGCGGCGCGCGGCCTCGACATAGGCGGCATCACGCATGTCGTCAATTTCGAGCTTCCCGAAGTGGCGGAAGCCTATGTTCATCGGATCGGCCGCACCGCGCGGGCCGGCGCCGCGGGGATCGCGATTTCTCTATGCGACGGCGCCGAGCGGGGGCTATTGCGCAACATCGAACAACTGACCCGCTTGCAATTGCCGATGCTTGACCGGCGCGGCGCTGCGCCACCAGCGGCGCGGCGGATCGAAACGCCCGCGCGGCCGGCGCCGCCAAACCGCCGCCCGGACAAAAGCGAACATTATCAGGCCCGTAAGACCCGGACCGGCGTGAGGACCAAGGCCGCGCCGAGCGCCGATGGGTTAAGCATACCGCTGTTTATGGCGAAAGCGGACCTGCGGGGGAATCACCGCACGCCACAAAGGCCGGACCATTTTGGCTCCTCCACGAGAATGGAAAAACGGCGTCCGGCAAGCAGCGCGGCTCACCCAAGGTAATGTCCAAGCGGGGCGGCGAGCTGGCGATGGGTATCGCCACTTGGATGCATAATTCAACCGATCCGCAAGGCGGCGGCGGCGCGGCGCGCGACCGCCTCGCGCTCTTTCTGGAATGCTGCATTCGATGCGCGCAGGCTTTCAACGAGATGCGGACCGGCGCTCGCCGGCGTTCCCCCGATAAAAGGCGGTTTTGGATCGTATTCAATGGCAAGCTGCGCGCGTTTTGCGCGCTCCTCGCCGAAGGGACAGGCCGCCAGGGTCTAGGCAAAGTCGATGCCCGAGGTCACGCCCGCGCCGGTCACACGGTTACGGTCCATCACGACGCGCTCGTTCACAGGCACCGCGCCGAAATAGGCGAGCTGATCGAGCGAGAGCCAATGGCAGGTGGCGCGATAACCGGTGAGAAGCCCGGCGGCAGCCAGAACAAGAGATCCGGTGCAAACCGAGGTCACATAACGGGCGCCGCTCGCCTGCCTCCGTAGGAAGTCCAGCACCCCGGTATCTTCCATGAGCGAGATTTGGCCGGGTCCGCCGGGGACGAAAAGAACGTCCGGCTGTGGGCTGCCGGCGAGAGTGTCAGTAGGCAAGACTCGCAGGCCGTTCACATCGCTGACGGGATCGAGCGTTTTCCAGATGAGATGAAGGTTCAACTCCTCGAAAAACCTCGTAAGTCCCGGTGAGATCGAGCTGGGTCAAGCGCGGATAGAGCAACATCACAACCTGCATGGTCTACCCTCCATTGGCCGCGCCGCGCGAATCCTGTTTCAGCTTTAAGTCTCGGTCAGTGCACGACCGCTTGGTTTTGGCGGTTTGAGGGAGCGATTGGGTCATTCCATTCGCCATGAAAGTCCGCCTGTTGGATGGCGAGGCGTTGCACATCGCATTGCCACGGGCGCGCCGCCGCCAGCTCCTGAGCCTGGCGCCGGCGGCGGAGGGTCTGCACCAGGAACGCCCGCAGCACCGAACTCGAACTCCCGCCGTCGGGCCTCTCCATGCCGGTCACTCTGTCCAGACCTTTCACTC
Organism: uncultured Alphaproteobacteria bacterium; assembly: GCA_963808645.1. GTDB lineage: Bacteria > Pseudomonadota > Alphaproteobacteria > Rhizobiales > Beijerinckiaceae > Methylocapsa. The sequence goes on along the minus strand of CAWEGU010000012.1, from coordinate 199,394 downwards.
GCCTGCCGGATAGTTCGGGCTCTCCCTCGTAATCGCCACATCATGCACGTGGCTCTCGCGCTGGCTGGCCAATGAAATTCGAACAAACTGCGCGCGTGCCTGGAATTCCGCGATGTCCCGGGCTCCGGCATAGCCCATGGCGGCGCGCAATCCGCCGGCCAGTTGGTGCAGAATCACCGAGGCCGGGCCGCGGTAAGGCACCTGTCCCTCGACGCCCTCGGGCACGAGCTTCAATTGATCGGCGATGTCCTGCTGGAAATAGCGATCCGCCGAACCACCTGCCATCGCGCCGACCGACCCCATGCCGCGATAGGATTTGAACGATCGGCCCTGATAAAGATAGACCTCGCCCGGACTCTCGTCCGTTCCAGCAAAAAGCGAACCGATCATCACGCAGTCGGCGCCGGCCGCGATCGCCTTGGCAACGTCGCCGGAATATTTGATGCCGCCATCCGCGATGACCGGGACATTGGCGGCCCGCGCGGCTTCGGCGCAATCCATGATCGCGGTGAGCTGCGGCACACCGACCCCGGCGACGATCCGTGTCGTGCAGATGGAGCCAGGGCCGATGCCCACCTTGATCGCATCGGCACCGGCGTCGATTAGCGCCTTCGCGCCGTCGGCGGTCGCCACATTGCCTGCCAGGAGCGCGACCTTATTCGATGCGAGCTTCAATCGCGCGACCTGATTCAACACGGCCTGCGCGTGGCCGTGCGCGGTATCCACCACGATGCAATCTGCCCCCGCATCGATCAGCATGAGCGCGCGTTCGTAACCTTGGTCGCCCACCGTCGAGGCGGCGGCGACCCTGAGCCTGCCCTCCGCATCCTTGCAGGCGGCCGGATGCAGCGTCGCCTTCTCCATGTCCTTGACGGTGACCAGCCCGACACAGCGGAAATCGTCATCAACGACAATGAGCTTTTCCAGGCGATGCTGATGCAGGAGGCGGCGCGCCTCAGCCTCGTTCACGCCTTCGCGGACGGTGATGAGATTTTTGGTCATCAGTTCACTGACGGGCTGCAGCGGATTATCGGCAAACCGGACATCGCGGTTGGTCAATATGCCGCACAGCCTCGCCGGTTTCCCGCTTGGGCCGCGCTCGACAACCGGAATCCCGGAAATCCCATGCCGGCGCATAAGCGCGAGGGCATCGGCGAGGGTTTCGTCTGGAAACATCGTGATCGGATCGACCACCATGCCACTTTCGTAGCGCTTGACCTTGCGGACTTCCTCGGCCTGTTCGGGGGGATCGAAATTGCGATGAATGACGCCTATTCCGCCGGCCTGGGCAAGCGCGATGGCGAGCTTCGCCTCGGTGACCGTATCCATGGCGGACGACACGATCGGAATATTCAAACCGATCGTAGACGTGAGTTTCGTCTTCAGTTCGGCGGCGCCCGGCAGGATTGCCGAATGGCCCGGCAGAAGCAGCACATCGTCGAAAGTGAGCGCTTCGTTGAGCGAGGGTCGCGCGATCAAAGCCAATGGCAACTCCCTGATTCGCCTCGCGGCGGCGGCTTGCCTCGCGGCACCGCCGCGAGAGTTCGGACGGGAAACGGATTTTTTGTAGAATAGCGCCGGTCAAGAGCTGCCGACGGCTCATAGCACGCCCTGCCCCGAGCGCAAAGGAGAGCGCGCATCCGCGGGCAAGCGGCATACTCTGGAACGCCGCATTCAAATCACGGCCGGCACCTACGGCTGGCGTACGTTTCTCCACAAGGCACGAGAGAAGATGGATCGCGCAACCTTGCAAGCCTCGCGAACGAGTGGTGGATGTCCGATCCCGCATGGCGCACAGGGGCAAACGATCGGGCCTTTGCCGGCGCTGATGCTACGACAATCAATTCGGACGCTGCTATTTCGAAGTTTCGGAACGTGCCGTTGGGTCGTTTGCGGCGGCATCCTGGGATTGTTCGGTCTGCACCCGTTTGCTGTCTTGGCCCAGGTCCTTCGAATGTCGGGATTTATCCCGATTCGAAAGCACCATGTTGGGTTCGATTTTCTCGTCAGGAATGTTGGTCTTGGCACCTGTGCCGGTCCCTTTGCCTTGAGTACCCGGACCGAAATGCCCTTTGCTTGCGTTGGCCATAGTCATGTTCCTCTCGCCTCCTAGCGCCTGTTCAGTGCTTCTGTTCTGATGGTCCGTGCTGTTGAGGCTTGTGGCCTGTTTGGCCTGGATCATTGTGCTTGTTGTGCTCACTTTCTTGGTGCAGGCCCCGACCGCTGATGGGAAATTCGCGATTGTCCCGTTTCGAAATATTCGCCTTGCAGTCGTTGCCGACAAGTTTCATTTCAGCCTCGCTCCATCGAGCTCGGGCACGCCTGGCTTTCTTTCCAAAATTCGGACCTGTTGTTCATGCGTTTTCCTGCCTTGTATTTTCCTGCCTTGTATGATGTCCTCCAGGAGATACGACGTTTATATGTGTGGCGCTCGGCGGCTGTTCCGGCTTGTCGCGTTGTCGATGCCGCCCTGCCGATTGGTGTCGTTCTCCACATCACCTTCGATTGTGTTGATGCCCTCCGATCGCTCGAGTTCATCAGGGGTCACCCCCGCCATCGTGACTCCCTTGGACCCGCCGATGAGCGGATTACCCTTCAAATCGGCATCGCTTGGCTTTTTCGTTTTCCGGTGTTTGGTCATGGCATCCTCTCAGCTGCGGTTACGGCCGCCGCGCTCGGGCATGCACCGCTCCCGGTTCCACCACGGCGATGGCCTGGTTCCGGAAGAAGAAACGCGCCGGGTTCGGCGGAGTTCATTGACGAGAATCGGGGACCGATTGGGGGCTGGAACGATGTTTTGAGCCACACGTTCGACAAATGGGGAACTTGGCCGGGCAGTACCGGGAGCTTGGCCGGAGTTACAACGAAAAGCGGTAGTTATGAGTGCAACTGGCCTGATGTCTTCGATAAAACGTTGCAGACGACCAATATTCGGCTCGACGAAATTGTCGCGACGCTCGGTCCTGATCGGCAGCTAGCCTGGAAAGTGCTTTCCGTCGTGCTGCACAAGCCCCGGGAACGGCTGCCGATCGAGCTTTCAGCACATTTGAGCGCGGAACTCCCCCTCCTGGTGCGAGGGGTCTATTACGATCAATTCGAGCCCGCGAAACTGATTGGGATGATCCAGACCTTTACCGACAGTATGACCGCTCGTATGGGCGCTCGCCGGCTTATGCGCCTTCATTTGATAGTTGCGGTCCATTTGTACCGTAGTAGTTGCGCGGGGTACAAACGGCTCCGGGCGGCATTGACATGTTAACGCAGTATAGGCGTTATTGAAGCCATTTCCGTTTGGAGGTCGCAAATCAAGCGATCTCCACGCCGTAGCTTTCGCAGCCGAGATTGGCTCTCCTATCGCGTTCGAAGTTGACCGCGACGTCATAATCAACACCGTTCGCCATTTCACGGGCCCGCTCGCGTTTACCTTTGATCGAGACTCGTCGTCATTCGCATGGACAGGAAAGGGTGAAAACGAGGGCGAACGCAGCTTCTGCATCGGAGTGGCAACACTCCTGCAGAACGTGGCGTACCTTATGGCGGCGCTATTCGAGGAGCAGCTCCGGCTGACCGATCGAAAATCGTGGGGCTTGCGCTCGTATCGTGCCGGGGGGCGGAGCCAAGATCGCGGAGGCGATCTCAAAGTTCGCAAGCGGCGCAATGCCTCGAAGCTCTGTTTTCACCGATCGCCAAATGCGGGGTTAGAACTAAGCGGCGTGAGCCGTCTCGCCGATGGAGCCACTTTTTGCCGCGGCCGGAGTGCGAGCAACCTCCTTGGCAAGGCGGCCCCGGAGCATGGCGAGGACGGCCGCCTCTTCCGGCTTCAAACCCGCAAGTGCATCACGCAACTCATCCTCTACCTCGGACTTGATCTCGAACAGCAGATTGCCGTCCATGTACGAGCTGAGCACCTCAGGGTGCACATAGCATTTTCTGCAGATGGTTGGGGTATTACCCAGACGCGCGGCGACTTTTTCGATCGCGGATCGCAGATTTCGTTTGGCCTGCGCCGCGCTGTCGAAACTTGCCATTTCGCTGAGCGCCATGGCTGCCAATACCGTTCCGGCCCATGTCCGGAAATCTTTCGCAGTGATGTCCTTGCCGGTGATTTCCTTCAGATAGGTGTTTACATCACTAGATGTCACGTCCTGAGGATTCCCTTCCTCGTCTATGTACTGAAGCAATTCCTGGCCGGGCAGCTCCTGGCATGCCCTGATGATCTTTGCGACACGGCGGTCCTTCACTCCCAGGGACCATTGCTTGCCGCTCTTCCCAGTGAAGCGTAAACGCACCTCGTTCCCATCGACCGCGACGTGGCGGTTTTTAAGGGTTGTTAGGCCGTAGCTGTTGTTTTGCTTGGCGTAACCGTCGTTGCCTACTCGGATAAGAGTAGTCTCCAAAAGATGAACCACGGTTGCCAAGACTTTCTCCCTTGGCAAACCGCGCAATGCCATATGCTGGCGTACCTTTTCCCGAATGCCTGGGAGAGCATCTGCAAACTCGACGACATGCTCGTACTTGGTACTTTCTCGGACTTCGCGGAAGCGGGGATGATAACGGTACTGCTTCCGGCCCTTGGCATCGCGACCAGTCGCCTGGATGTGGCCGTCCGGGGTCGGACAGATCCAGACGTGCGTCCATGCGGGTGGGATGGCGAGCGCCTTGATGCGTCTGAGGACGGCGCCCTCGGACAACTTGGAGCCATCGGCGTGGAGGTAAGTAAAGCCCTTTCCCGACTTCCTCCTGGATATGCCAGGTCGGGCGTCAGAGACGTATCTCAACCCGGCAGACTCGGCCGCGTCCTTCGGGTCGACGATCGTCAGGACATCGGCAGCTGAGTCGACCAAGGCATTCCTTTGCTCCCCGGGAATAAACTTGCTAAATCGCCGCGAGTTCCAGGCCTAACGCGTCCTGGACGCGCTTCAGGCCGTCAGTTTTGTCGTTTCGTTCCTAGTAATCAGTCTCCTCTTCGCGATGATGTTAAAGTGGCTGCCGGATGCGAAAGTTAGGTGGCGCGACGTTTGGCTCGGAGCGGCGGTTACGGTCATCCTGTTCGAGCTCGGAAAGTATTGATTGGGCTTTACATCGGCAAGCAAGGGCTGAAATCGACTACGGCGCGGCGGCCTCGGCGTGCCGGTTCCATCCTCGCCGGCTCGGTCCCTGCAGGCGCGATTTGGAACCTCAGGTAAGTAACATGCATTTTTCGCCTGGAAGGAGCCGAACATACACCCAGGACCAGCTGAAAGCCGCGGTCAGGAAAATTGGCAATTCAGTTTCGGCGGTCGAGAAAGAACTCAAGGCGAAGTAGTTCACCCCCTGGGGGCGTTTGCGATGCGTGGTGTCAATGAGAAGAGAAATAGGCAAGCCCCAGCTGGCGATAAAGCTGAGTTGTTGGAGCTCATTATCGACGGCTCTCGCGACTTCGCCGTTTTCACTGTTGACGCCACCGGTGTGGTAACCGCCTGGAACATAGGCGCTGACCGCTTGTTCGGCTTTGCAGAAGCTGACGCTGTTGGAAGATCGGGTGATTTCATATTTACCGCTGAGGACCGAGAGGCTGGCGTCCCGGAAAAGGAGCGCTCAAAGGCGCGGGAGAATGGTCGAGCTACCGATGAGCGATGGCACCAACGTAAGGACGGGTCCCGTTTTTGGGCGTCAGGATTATTGATGCCTCTCAAACACGCCAGGCGCGGATTCGTCAAGATTACTCGGGACCGCCTTGCCATATCAGTTGAGAGCAAAGACAAGCATTACGTTTAGTCCGGAAGGCGTTCGTTGCGAAATTAAGGTGCCAGTCGGAGCGGAGAGGGAGCAGTTACATGGTTGATTCCGCTTTTCATCGGGACCCAGTACCTTGCATTCTCATAGTCGAAGACGAGTACCTCATCGCCATGGATTTGGCAGAGTTGGTTGAGGGTTTGAAGTCCTAGGGCCAGCAAGCTCGGTGGTCAACGCGCTGCAGCTTCTCGAAACAGAGGGCGATCGGCTGGCCGGGGCCCGTTCTAGACATTAATGTACGTAATGAACGGGTTTACCCCGTCGCAGATGCTCTTGCGGAGAGAGGAGTACCATTCGTTTTCGCGACCGGCTACGATGCTGCAGCCGTTCCGGAGCGGCATGCGAAGGTGCCCCGGTGCGAGAAGCCCGTCAATCAGGCCCAACTGGCTCGGCTTCTCTCAGCCCCCATTAAAATAGGGTGAGAGCCTCCGTAGCGTCGTGGTCGGGGCTAGTAGCTTAATCGGCTCCGCGATGCGCGCGACTGCTATCCGAGCATCACGAACTCATTGGGCTTAGCCGGCGTCATCGCTCCGATGCAATAGCGAGTACGGGAGAGTGCGGCGAAGGCAAATTCTTCGAGGCCGGAGGTCGAGGTTTAGACGGCGGTCGAACTCGACGCGCATGGCCTATCCAGGAGTGGCTGATCACTCGCCCGCTCTCACGAGCGCTTCTTGTCGAAGCATCCGCTCAACCAAATTGCATCGCCCTTGCGGGCGTGTCTCCCGACGGAAACAGTTGGTTAGTCCACCTTCGATCCTTACTTATCGCGCGAGAGCGCATACGAGCTCTCAGCCGTATTCCTCCCTTGAGAAGCTCGCTTTCTGCCATGGTGCGCTTCGCGCTGGCGACTGGATTTCGCGCGAAACGCGTTGAATGCCACCGCTCCTCGTTCTGTATCATCTCGCCACAGGCATCGTGCATGACTCCATTTGAACTGACCGCCATTCTCATGACGCTCGTAGCGGTGGCGGGATGGCTGAACGTCAAGACGATTCAAATTCCGCACGGCGTTGCGATGTTAACCCTTGGTTTCGTCGTAGCGCTGTTCCTGGTTGCCTCACGCGCCTCGACATTGGGCGCGGCGTCCGTCGAGGAGATTATCGGCATGGTGTCACGAATTGATTTCTCCGCGACCGTTGTGGGTGTCATGCTGCCCTTCCTGCTGTTCGCGGGCGCAATGCAGGTAGATCTTGTTGAGATGCGCCTACGCTGGGCTTCCATCGGTGCGCTGGCGACGCTGGGAGTGGCCGGATCCGTCGTCATCGTGGGTATCGGGACCTGGCTCATCGCCAAGACGCTGGAACTCGAACTTTCCCTATCTTGGGCGCTAGTTTTTGGCGCGCTGATCAGTCCAACCGATCCCGTCGCGGTGCTGGCGACGGTTAAGCACGGAAATTTGTCGAAGACTTTGCAGGTGATCTTGCAGGGCGAGGCGTTGTTCAACGACGGTGTGGGGATTGTTGTGTTCACCGCGCTGCTGGCCTTCGCCACCGGAATCGGTGACGCCGATCCACTTCACGCCATCGCCGAGGTGGCAATCCAGGCACTGGGGGGCCTGATATTTGGTGTCCTGGCCGCGCAGCTGACGATCCGCGCCATGGGAACGATGGATGAATTCGCCGTGGAGGTCAGCATGACGATCGCGCTGGCCATGGCGGTCTATGCGGCGGCTTTGGCCTTTCATCTGAGCGGCGCGATTGCGGTGGTGGGGGCAGGCATGATGTTCGGTGGCGAACGCGCGGGACGCGCCATGAGCCGCGAAACTGAGGTCTACGTCAAAAGCTTATGGACACTTGTGGACGAAATCCTCAACGCGCTCCTGTTCCTGTTGCTGGGGGTGGAAATGCTGATCGTACCATTCAATCTCGGCCAGATCGGCTTGATCATTGCCGTGGTCCTGCTTGTCGTGGTCGCGCGCTTTGCCGTGGTCCTGCCGTGGGGCGCTTATTTCCGGATGCGGCACGCGGAGCAAGGCGCGACGGTGATCTTGGGTTGGGGTGGACTGCACGGCGCACTTTCTCTCGCCCTGGCTTTATCGCTACCACAAGGCTCCGAACGTTCGCTCATTCTGGCGATCACCTACGTCGTCGTCGCGTTCTCCATCACGATCCAGGGGCTTACCTTTATGCCGCTCACGCACCTCTTGCAGCGAACGGCGCGGTAACCTCGCTTCGCGGCGGGGGATCGCCCAGGACCAGGAGTTCGATCACGCCCATCAGGCGAGCTTTCGTTCTGAAATCTGATAAGCCAGCGCGCTGTCCTGCACTGGCGCCGACCTCCGAACTTCCAATTCCTCACTTGATCATCTAGCCTAAGATTTTGATGAGATCACCCTCCGGGTAGGGCTTTTGCAGGATCGCACCGCAGTGCTGAGATGGGGTGAGCCGCGGCGATGCGCCCGCGTGTTGAAAACTTGGATTAGAGGGCCGGCATCACCATCCGCTAGGTTCAGATCGACAAACGCCGCATCGAAGGGGGTGATTTCGCGCATAGCCCTTTGGGCATCTGCAATCGACCCAACTATTTTGACTGCAGGGGCGCCGGCGTTATGGAGAGCGGCCCCGATGGTCATGGCAATGAACAGCTCATCCTCGACGACGAGGCTGACTTTCCAGCGAGCGGCAACTCATCGAAACGCGACCGACCTGCAATGCCCGTCCCTGGGTTTCGCTGGGCTGAATATGGGCGGAGGCTATAGGGGCCAAGGGGCTTACGCCGTCGCAGGCTTTCGGGTCTCGGACTCCACAACGCTCACGGCGATACCGTCTGTCTCTTGGGAGGGTCTTTCGATTTCGCGAAGCCTGTCGGGCCGAGCTGATCGCGCCTGGGCTTCGCCGAGGTGATCGGGCTCTTGCCAAAGTGAACGGCAGCGGCCGCCTCGTCGGCGAAGTGAGCGATCGTCTTTGCCAATCCTTGCTCGAGCGGGATGTGAGGGGACCAGCCGAGAAGCCGGATGGCGAGAGAGATATCGGGTCGCCGTCTGCGCGGATCATCGACAGGAAGAGACCGATAGACGATGCGCGATTGCGAAGATGTGAGGCGCAGGACGCGGGCGACGAGGTCGCAAACCGTCAGCTCGACGGGGTTACCGAGATTGATCGCGCCCCCATAATCGCCGTCATAGGCCATCAGGCGGAGCAATCCCTCGACCAAATCGTCGACATAACAGAAGGAGCGGGTCTGCTCGCCAGTCCCATAGACGGTGATGTCGTCACCGGCGAGTGCCTGGGTGACGATGTTCGACACCACCCTTCCGTCATCCGCCCGCATACGCGGGCCATAGGTGTTGAAGATGCGAGCCACACGTACCTCACCCCGCTTCGCCCTACCATAGCCGAAGGTAAGCGTCTCTGCCGCCCGCTTGCCTTCGTCATAGCAGGCACGGGGTCCGGTAGGATTGACGTAGCCCCAGTAGCTCTCGGGCTGGGGGTGGGTCTGGGGATCGCCATAGATCTCGCTCGTCGAGGCGAGCAGAAACCGCGCACCTGCCTGCTCGGCGAGCGCCAAGAGATTCCGCGTGCCGATCACGTTAGTCAGCAATGTGTGCTCGGGGTCGGCCTGGTAATGCGGCGGCGAGGCCGCGCAAGCGAGGTTAAACACCCAGGCGAAGCGTCTGTGCCTTGAAAGATCGGCCGGTAGAGGGTCGATGATATCGGCGTTCACGACATCGAAATGCGACTCTCTCTTCAGATGTTTCAGATTGGCGGCGCGGCCCGTGCGAAAACTGTCCAGGCAGACGACCCGATGCCCTTCCGAAAGCAGAGCATCACAAAGATTCGATCCGACAAAGCCGGCGCCTCCGGCGACGAGACAGGCTCTTCGTCTACGCATGAACACTGACCTCAGCAACTGATTGTCGGGCGTGACACGGCTGCCGCGGCTGATTCGTACTCCGCGGCCCGCTCTACTCTTCCTGCTTGTCCAAGGATCGGAGTCAACTGCGGAGGTAATCGTTTCAGTACTCGCACCCCATTTGGAAACCAGCTTGCGACTAACGTTCCCAGACCAAGAAAGTTCACGGTTCAATATTGGCCTGGATAAGAATTGTCTATTCGGTCCGAACCAACCTCGACCCCATGCGAATCGCGCTCGCCGGGTGGCGGGGTCACATGCAATCCTCGCCGCGTAGGAAGACGAGCGAGCGGAGCAAAATCATGGGCGTTCGATTGCGCAACACTGTGGCGAATGCGAGGAGCCCGCGCGGAGTTTCGCTTTGCATCAGTTCTATGAGGCCGGGGCAAAGTCGTAAAGGCGCACGTTCGGCCAGCTTAGAAGGCTGACAACCTCGCTGAGCGCCTTTCTCGCGGACTGGAATTGGGCTATCGTTCGGCCGCCGTCGAGCCTGCGTCCTTGGCGACGGCGCGAGGGGGTGCCATGGCGGACGCAGGTTCCAGCGTTGACGTTGCGAAGGCGATCGGCGATCCCTTTGGGACACTTGGCTCTGTGCTGGCGGGGTTCGTGCCGGAAGGGCCGTTGCGGACGGTGGTTCTCATTGTCGAGGGCCTCTGCGCATACGCTGCCTACTTTGGGTATAACTATTATATTGTACTTCTGGCGAAGGGTGGGGCGGAGCCAGGCTCGATTGAGAGGCGGGACTATGACAAGCTGCGGGCAGACCTCGCCGGGGGCAACCCTGCGGCGCGGCTTTATGCGAAATGGCTGACCATTTTCCTGGATTGGGTTGAGCGGTTTTTTGGCGATACCGGCATGGCGGACCGGACGCTATTTCCGCGCGCCTTCGGGCTGAAGAAAGCGGCGCCGCTATGGACGGCACCCGCGTTTGATCGCTGCCTGCTTCTTGCCTTGATCTACCCCATCTTGGCGATTTTCATCATCTGGACGGTTTCAGGCCATGTCGGCCCGGCGGAAGCCGCGTTTCGCCTGGAGCCTAATGTTCCCGGCTGGCGAAGGAGCATAGCCGCTGGGACGATTGGGATTTTATCCTTCGCACTTTGGCGTGCCTGCGAAGCATATTGGCGCGCCTATGAAATAGCTTTGCGCGTCTCTCAAACGAAGCAATTGGAAAGGAGAGGCGTAATTTGGACGTTTGGCCGTGGCGCTGGTTGGTTGATTGGCGCGGCCGCGGCCGCGGGGATTTGCATTGTGGTTGGCGGTGGCCGAGTTGCCGCTGGCGGTGGCGCTGACACTATCATGATCGATACCGGTGTCGCTGGTGTTGCCATGCTCGCTATAGTTCTCGCTCTCGCTTTCCTTGTCACTCTCACTAACGCCACCCTTCTCGCTCTCGCCGGCGGTGGCGCTATCGCTGGGGGCGGAGCTGGTGCTGTCGCTCTCATAGTCGCTGTTCTGGGAACTGCCACCGGTCTCGCTGGAGGTGGCGCCGGTGCTAGCGCTCTCGGTGTCGGTGCCATTTTTGCTGTCGCTTGGTTTAAGCGTCATAGCCTCCAAATACCGATGGCAGGGGATTTTTCTTGCGCTGTTTCTTGCGGCGACGTTCCTCCTCTGCTTGGCCGCCGCAGACTTGCTATCATCACCTATCGAGGCCTGGAGACTGTCCGGTGCCTGGCTGCTCTTCGCAGGGTTACTAACGCTGCTCAACGCCCCTTTTGACTGGGCCTCTCTTGGCCTGACGCGGGCGCTGCTGCGGCGCGGACTGGAGCTCGGCGGTTGGTGGCCCTATCTTCTCGCGCTGGTGGATGCTGTTCTCGCCGGTGTCATCATCGCGCTTCTCGCGCTCGTGATGGTGCTCGGCGTGCAGGCTTTTGACGAACTGGCTGTGCATGGCGGCGGCGAAAAGGCCGCGGTTTTGCCTCTCGACAAGCTCTTCGACGGCATCGCCAAAAACCCGGCGGCGCCGGAATATCGGTGGGCCTATGCGCTTTTGCTCTCGACCATGATCCCGAGCCTCATCAATCTCGCCATCAGCGGCATGGCTTTCACGCGCGGCATTCCTGGTTTGGCCAAGCTTCTCCTGAACTGGATCCCCGAAGGGCGAGACGTGCCGGATTATAAGCGCCAGCCAGCGGCTATTGGCGGCTATTGGCTTAATGATCCAAATGTTTGCTGGCGCCGCCCTCGGCATCGCAGTCCAGCTGACTATCGCCTGGTCCTCATCCTCCGCGTAATGCCAGTCATCGGGCTCGACCTGCTTGACCTCGCCCGCGCCGTTGCCGCTTTCGACCTCCCGAGGCGGGTTGGGGAACTCGTCGCGGGCTGGTTTTAACCTGCCGCGCCCCATGCCGAGGAGCCCACGAAACGGCCTTCTCGAAGGATGCAGGGCGCGACTGCCGAGGCTCCCTCGCCCTTCGAGACAGTTCTTCGGCTGTCCTCAGGGTGAGGGCTCAGGTTGTGAACAGGGTTTGAGGCTTGTTGGTCCTCAAGTAGCGGTCAAGTCTCGCCTTTCTTGCACTTTTCGCGGAACTCCTTGCGCGCCTTGCCGTGCAGGCCTTGCGCGGTGGCCTGCTTCGAACATTCCTTGGACTTGGCGGACATCGGGGCCTTCTTCGCCTTTGGGGTGGCGGGGGCGGCAGGAGTCGCAGTTGCTGCGGGCGGATTCGCCTGCATTTGCGCATAACCGGTTGTGCTGAATGCAAGAACGATGGCACCGGCGATCATCGAGCGGACAAGGGTTTTCATAAAAGCCCTCCTTGGGATTTACGTGGACGTGCCGGATGCTTTTAACCTCCCGCGAGATTTTATCCAAGCCGGAAACGCTGCGGTTAACAAAAAACCAGAAAGTCACTTTACATATAAGTATATCTGCATATTGTTGTCTGAGACGAAAACTTTGCAGGAACCCATGCCCGACCACATCCCTTTCGACGCCATTCTCACGGCCTCGGCGGCGGCCGGCGAAGCCACCCGTTTGCGTCTGCTCGCCCTTCTCGCCGAAGCCGAACTCACCGTCACCGAGCTCGTGACGATTCTCGGCCAATCGCAGCCGCGCATCTCGCGCCATTTGAAACTCCTCGCCGAAGCCGGGCTTGTCGAGCGCCATCGCGAGGGAGCCTGGGTCTTTTTTCGAATCGCGCAGTCGCGGCCCATAGCCAGTTTTGCCCGCGAGCTCGTGGGAAAGCTCGCGCCGGACGACGCCAGTCTCGCGGCCGACCGCGCGCGGCTCGGCGAGGTCCGCCAGACCCGCGCGGATCAGGCGGCCCGCTACTTCGCCGCCCAGGCAGCGAACTGGGACGAGATGCGCGCCATGCATGTTCCGGAAGAACGCGTCGAGGCCGCAATCCGCAAGGCGATCGGCGCGGGCCCGGTCCATGCGCTCCTCGATCTTGGCACCGGCACCGGCCGGATGCTCGAGCTTTTGGGGCCGCTGGCCGCGCGGGTGGCCGGCATCGATCAATCGCCGCACATGCTGAGCATCGCACGCGTGCGCATCGAACGCGCGGGTTTACGCAATGTGCAATTGCGCCAGGGCGATATTTACGCGATCCCTGTTGAACCGGATTGCTATGATCTCGCAATCATGCATCAGGTTCTGCATTATCTCGACGATCCCTTGCGCGCCATTCGCGAGGCCGCGCGCGCCTTGCGGCCGGGCGGCCGCCTTCTCATCGTCGATTTCGCGCCGCACGAGAAAGAGACTTTGCGCACCGCGCACGCGCACCGGCGGCTTGGCTTCGCGGCCGGAGAAGTCGCGGGGTTCATGGCCACCGCCGGACTGGATTTGATCGCGAAGGAAGATCTTACACCGGACGCGGGCGAGGCCAACAAACTAACCGTGTCCCTCTGGCTCGGCCGCGACCGCCGAGTGACCGCCGATCCTCTCCCTTTAACCGCGCGAGAAGTCGCATGAACGAAAACCCGTACTGTAGTTTTCCCCGCGCGAGCCGCACCGTCTGCCCCGATATCTCGGTTTCGTTCGAATTTTTTCCTCCGGCGAGCGAGGCGATGGAGGCGGCGCTCTGGGAATCGATCAAGCGGCTTGCACCGCTCGGCCCGAGTTTTGTCTCGGTCACCTATGGCGCCGGAGGCTCGACCCGCGAGCGCACCCATGCGACGGTCGCGCGGATCGTGCACGAGACTTCGGTGAAGCCCGCCGCGCATCTGACCTGCGTCGCGGCCGCGCGCGAAGAAATCGACACCATTCTCCGCGATTATTGGGACATTGGCGTCCGCCACATCGTCGCGCTGCGCGGCGATCCGCAAGATGGACCGGGGGCGAAATTTTGTCCGCATCCGCAAGGCTATGCGGATTCCGCCACGCTGGTCGCCGGAATTAGACGGCTCGAGGATTTCGAAATCTCGGTGTCCACCTATCCGGAAGGTCACCCCGAAAGTGTCTCGGCCGACACCGATATCGATGTCTTGAAAGCCAAGGTCGATGCCGGCGCGAGCCGGGCGATCACCCAGTTTTTTTTCGAAAACGAAATCTATTTGCGTTTTCTCGATAAAGTGCGGGCGCGGGGAATCGATATTCCGATTACTCCAGGCATCGTTCCGGTGCAAAGTTTCAAGCAGACGGCGAAGTTCGCCAGGCGGGCCGGAGCTACGATCCCGCAATGGCTTGCCGATCGTTTCGAAGGGCTCGACGATGATCCGCAAACGCGAAAACTCGTTGCCGCGACGGTCGCCGCCGAACAGGTTCTCGATCTCGTTGATCATGGCATCAGGGATTTTCATTTCTACACAATGAACCGCGCCGATCTTGTCTATGCGATCTGCCATCTTTTGGGGCTGCGGCCGAAACTCGAACAAGAGGCCGCTTGATGACGCAAAGCCTTACTGGTGAAGAAACCCTCGCTGCTCTTCAATTTGCCGCCCGCGAAAGAGTTTTGGTGCTCGACGGCGCGATGGGCACGATGATCCAGCAGCACAAGTTCGGCGAGACTGAATTTCGCGGCGTGCGCTTTGCGGATTGGTCGCGCGACCTGCGTGGCAACAATGATCTCTTGAGCCTCACTCAACCACAGGCGATCAAGGCCATTCATCTCGCCTATCTTGAAGCCGGTGCCGATATCATCGAGACGAATACATTCAATTCGACACGCATCTCTCAAGCCGATTACGGCATGGAGGAGCTTGTCGGCGAGTTGAATTTTGCCGCGGCGCGGCTTGCTCGCGAGGCGGCCGACGAGGCACACGGCAGAGACGGCAAGCGCCGCTTCGTCGCCGGCGCTTTGGGGCCGACCAATCGCACCGCGTCGATTTCTCCCGACGTCAATAATCCGGGCTTTCGCGCGGTGAGCTTCGACGATTTGCGCGAGGCCTATGCCGAGGCGGCAGCCGCGCTGATCGAAGGGGGCGCGGATATTTTGATCGTCGAGACGATCTTCGACACTTTGAACGCCAAGGCGGCGCTTTCCGCCATCGGTGGCGTTTTCGAGGCGAAGGGAGAGAGACTGCCGGTCATGATTTCCGGCACGATCACCGATTTGTCCGGCCGCACGCTTTCCGGCCAAACGCCGGCCGCGTTCTGGTACTCGCTGCGCCACGCGAAACCCGTGACGATCGGGCTTAATTGCGCGCTTGGCGCCCGAGAGATGCGCGCTCACCTCGCCGAGCTTTCCCGGATCGCGGATACCCTCATCTGCGCCTATCCCAACGCTGGTCTGCCAAACGAGTTCGGTCTTTATGACGAGAGCCCCGAATATATGGCCTCTCTCATCGGCGAATTCGCGGAAGCCGGTCTCGTCAACATCGTCGGCGGCTGCTGCGGCACGACGCCCGCGCATATTCAGGCGATTGCCGCGCGCGTCAAAGGCCTGGCCCCCCGGAGGGCGCCGAAAATCGAGCCGTTGCTACGGTTGTCCGGATTGGAATTGTTTGTGCTCAACCACGAGATTCCTTTCGTCAATATCGGCGAACGCACTAATGTCACCGGCTCCGCCAAATTCCGCAAATTGATCAAGGAAGGCGATTTCGCCGCCGCACTCGATGTCGCGCGCGATCAAGTGGCGATGGGCGCGCAGATCATCGACGTCAACATGGACGAGGGACTGCTCGATTCAGAAAAGGCAATGGTCGAGTTTTTGAACCTCATCGCCGCCGAGCCCGACATTGCGCGTGTGCCGGTGATGATCGATTCCTCGAAATTCGCGGTGCTCGAAGCCGGGCTCAAATGCGTGCAAGGCAAGGCGATCGTCAATTCCATATCGATGAAGGGAGGCGCTGATAAATTCGTCGCCGAGGCGAAAACCGTGCGCGCCCATGGCGCCGCCGTCGTGGTGATGGCCTTCGATGAAAAGGGCCAGGCGGATACGCGCGAACGCAAGGTCGAGATTTGTTCGCGCGCCTATGATATCTTGACCAAGGACGCCGGGTTTCCGCCCGAGGACATCATCTTCGATCCGAATATTTTTCCCGTCGCGACTGGCATCGAGGAACATGATAATTACGGGGTCGATTTCATCGAGGCCGCGGGGGAAATTCGCACGCGGTTCCCGCGCGTCCACATTTCCGGCGGCGTTTCCAATCTTTCCTTCTCGTTTCGCGGCAACGAGCCGGTGCGCCAGGCCATGCATTCGGTGTTTCTCTATCACGCGATTGCCGCCGGCATGGACATGGGCATCGTCAATGCGGGCCAGCTTGCGGTTTATGCCGAAATCGAACCAGAACTCCGGGAGGCCTGCGAGGATGTCGTCCTCAACCGGCGGCCGGACGCCACCGAACGATTGCTCGCGCTCGCCGAAGGCTACAAGGGGCAAGGGAGGCAAACCGCCGAAAAGAATCTTGTCTGGCGCGGCGAGCTGGTCGAGAAGCGGCTCGAACATGCGCTCGTCAACGGCATTACCGAATTCGTCGACCGCGATGTCGAGGAAGCGCGTGCCGCCGCGCAAAAACCGCTCGATGTCATCGAAGGGCCGCTGATGGCGGGCATGAATGTTGTCGGCGATCTTTTCGGCTCGGGAAAAATGTTTTTGCCCCAGGTCGTCAAATCCGCGCGGGTGATGAAACAGGCCGTTGCTTATCTTTTGCCTTTCATGGACGAGGAAAAGCGCAGAACCGGCGCCGGCGAGCGATCGAGCGCGGGCAAGATCCTGATGGCGACGGTGAAGGGCGACGTGCACGACATCGGCAAGAACATCGTAGGTGTGGTCCTTGCCTGCAACAATTACGAGATCATCGATCTCGGCGTGATGGTTCCCGCGGCGAAAATTCTGGCCACCGCGCGAGCGGAAAAGGTGGATGCGATCGGCCTATCTGGTCTCATCACCCCCTCGCTCGACGAGATGTGCTTTGTCGCCGCCGAGATGGAGCGCGAAGGTTTCGATCTGCCGCTCCTGATTGGCGGCGCGACGACGAGTTGGGTTCATACCGCAGTCAAGATTCATCCAAATTATGCCAGAGGCCAAACGGTCTACGTCACCGATGCGAGCCGCGCGGTCGGAGTCGTGCAATCGCTTTTTTCGGCGCAGTCCCGCGCCCTCACCATCGCGACGGTCCGGGCCGAATACGCCAAAGTCGCGGAGGCGCATCGCCGGGGGGAGGCCGATAAGCAACGCCTTCCTTTGGCACGCGCGCGGGCGAATGCCTTCAAGCCCGGCTGGGCAAACTACGAGCCGCCCCGCCCGGCTTTCTGCGGCACAAGGGCGTTTCGCACGTATGAGATTGCCGAGCTAATCCCCTATATCGATTGGACGCCGTTTTTCCAGACCTGGGAAATGCGCGGCCGCTATCCGGCGATTTTGGACGATCCGAGGCAGGGCGAAGCGGCGCGCCAGTTGTTCGACGACGCGCGGCAAATGCTCAACCGCGTCGTCGAGGAACATTGGTTCGATCCCAAGGCCATCATCGGCATCTGGCCGGCCAACAGCGTTGGCGACGACATCAAGCTCTACACGGGAGAGTCGCGAACAAGCGAGCTTGCGACGTTCTTCACCTTGCGGCAGCAATTGTTACGACGGGACGGGCGTCCCAATCTCGCACTCGCCGATTTCATTGCCCCGGCCGGGAGCGGCAAAGCAGACTATATAGGCGCTTTCGTCGTCACATCGGGCGCGCAGGAAGGCAAGATCGCCGACCGTTTCGCCAAGGCGAACGACGACTATGGATCGATCATGGTGAAGGCGCTCGCCGACCGCCTTGCCGAGGCGCTTGCCGAACGCATGCACGAACGCATGCGCCGCGAGTTCTGGGCCTATGCGCCGGATGAAGTCTTGACCTGCGAGGAAAGGCTAGCCGAGGCCTACCGCGGTATTCGTCCCGCGCCGGGCTATCCGGCGCTGCCCGATCACACGGAAAAAGCGACGTTATTCCGCCTGCTCGAAGCGGAGCGGAGGATTGGCGTGACGCTGACCGAAAGTTTCGCGATGTGGCCCGGCGCTTCGGTGTCCGGCCTCTATATCGCGCATCCGGACGCGCATTATTTTGGGGTCGCGAAAATCGAACGCGATCAGGTCGAGGATTATGCGCGGCGCAAGGCGATGAGCGTGGCGGAAGCCGAGCGCTGGCTCGCGCCGGTGCTGAACTACGTTCCGCCGAGCGCGCCCGAGGCCGCGGCGGCGGCGGAGTAAGCGGGCGGGGTTTTATTCTTTCTATTTATGAAAAATTTCACAGCGACTCCCTTTCAGCCAAAGTTGAAGGCCGTTGCCGGACATCAGCGAGGAGCCGATTGGACGGCCGAGAAGGGCTGCGGCCGGGTCGCTGGTTATTGAAGGGGCCGCCCCGCGGCGGCTCAAGGGAGCGATCGGCGGAATTGGCCTGGCGTAACCCCAGTTACGCGGCGGAAGTTCGCCGTGAAATGGCTCTGGCTCGAGAAGCCCGCGGCGTAGGCGATTTCGTGGATCGGCCGATCCGGGTCCCAAAGAAGATCGCGCGCCCGCTCGATCCGTCGTTCCATCACGAAGCGATGAGGCGATCTTCCGGTCGAGGTTCTGAACGCCTCGCCGAAGTAACTCGGGCTCAGCTCGACGATCGCGGCCAACTCGACGAGCCCGAGCTCGTCGGTCAGATGCGCATCGATGTATTCGAGAACGCGCCGAATCTGCCTCGGCGCAAGCCCACCCTTATGTGGGATTGGCGAACGCCGCGACAATCCAGAGCTGCGGAGCAGATGGACCGTCAAGGTCGCGGCCAGCCCCTCAATGTAAAGCCTTCCGCCCGCGCCGCCCTCGTTCAGCTCGAGCCGGCCGAGCGCGGCGAGCCGGCCGATCACCGGATCCTCGACGCCCACCGAGGTTCCGATGAAGCAATCGCCGATGCCGTCGAAGGCTTTCTGCCAGATCTCCGCGATGAAGGATTCCTCGATCGCGAAAGCAAAGAAGGAAGGCGACGCGTTGCAGCGAACCCAGAAGGGAAGGCGCCCGTCTCCGACGTGAACGCGGCCATGGGGGACGGTGCTGGATCGCAGGCGGTCGCTTTCGCCCCCGCGCCAGTCCATGTCGAACGTCGCGCCGTCATGGACGGCGGCAGTGATCTGGGCCGCGCCGAAACGCCTCCCCTCGATCGGGCCGGAAGTGCAATGCGTAAGAGTAACGGCGCCAGCGCTCAGGCGCGCGTTGAACTCAAGACCGCGCGATGGCGGTCTAGACACGAAATCGATGAGCTCACGGCCACCTGACCGGCCCCTATCAGATCCCACGGCAAGTCTCATCGCGCGCAGGCCAGGGCCGCATCGTTCTACGCACACCGCTCACCGCAACATACTCCCGGCAGGCTCCCGCCTGTACGCTGATAGGCTGATTACCGGTATTTTCTAATATTCACCGGGCGCTCCTGACAGACTTGCTATTATGGCGAGCATATCTTGTCAATTAGCGCCGGGTCGAACGGGCGGGCGCTTGCGGGCAGGAGAAAGGCTCCGGCGCTTGTTTGCCAGTTGCCGGAGCCGAGGAAAACCAGGAACCGCCGACGGAGGATCAGCGTCGTGAAAAGCAAACTCTTCGGCTGCCTTTCCGCGACCGTGCTTGGAGCGGCAATTGTCTATGTGACGCCGGTCATGGCATTCCGCGGCGGCGGCGGATTCGGTGGCGGTGGCTTCCACGGTGGGTCCGCTGGCGCCGGTTTCCGTGGCGGCATGGTCAGCGGCCGCAGCGTGTTCGTACCCGGGGGAAACCGCTTGGTTGGCGCAACCTTCGCTGGTCGGCATGCCTTCGTCAACAGACGTTTTTCCGATGGGGGCCGCCGTGACCGCTTTGAGGATCGTTTCCGTCACAGACGTTTTTTCGTCAATCGATTCGATGACTTCGCGTTATTTGGCATACCGTTCGCTTACGATTACGCGGCCTACGGGAACGGTTGCTGGCGCCAAGTATGGACTCCATACGGCTGGCAGTGGAGCAACATCTGCTATGGCTACAATTATGGCTACTAGCAGCTATTCATAGCCCATAATCATTACACCCATTTAGCACGTATATTATTTCTCGCAGAACAGCTCTTTGATAGCATGGTATTGCAGTGAACCACCATGTTTCCTATAAAGCAACGGCTCGGTGTATCCGAGCCGTTGCCGCACATAATACGACAACAATTCTGTTGCAGAGTAGGGAGACGAACATGACAGACGAACATCATGCCGACCGGCGTAGCTTTTTAAGGACCGGTGCAATTGCGGGCACGACGCTCGCCGCAGGAGCATCGGGCGCATTCGCGCAGCTAGCCGACTCGTCGCGCCCGACCAAGGGCGATGTCGCGATCTTGAGATTCCTGTCTGCGGTTGAACAGATCGAGAGCGATCTCTGGCTGCAATATGCCGAGCTTGGCGGAGTCCAGGACAGCGAGATTCCAGGACTTTTCACCGGTAGGCAAGGGAACAAGCCCTACACCGACGCGCTGAACAACCTCGACGCGGACATGTCGCAATACATCCACGACAATACTGAGGATGAGTTCAGCCACCACGCCTTCCTCAACGCTTACCTTCAGTCTATCGGCGCACAGCCAGTCGATCTGAGTAAATTCGCGACTTTGCCAAGCAGTAAGGCGACCGGGGCCAATCAAATCGGACGGCTCACCAATCTCATGCAGCTTACCGTCGACACCAGTTGGTGGACGAGGTATCGCAGTCGCGACAAGAATCCTGATCTTGATCCGTCGTTTGTTTTTCCGCAGGCGGTTCCGACCTTATTTACTGGGAAGCACCCGGCAATCCCCCTGACCGATGCCGACACAGCGGATAAGAACCACATCCAGGCCATCGCCAACACGGCGGCATTCCATTTCGCCTTTATCGAGCAAGGCGGCACCAGCATCTACCCGACACTGGCCTTGAAAGTCACCGATCCGGTGGTGTTGCGGATCCTGCTGAGCATCGGCCCGACCGAGACCATGCACTTCCAGACCTGGCACGACAAGGCGGGCAACGCGGTTTCGGATCCTTTGGCTCCTCTGACATTTGGCGATCTCACGTTTCCGAACCTCAATGTACCCCCTTTCCCGGCGCCACCTCCATTCGGCCTGGAAGACTTCCAGACCAATCTGATCATGCCCGAGCCATGCCCGTTCCTTAACCGGAAATTCCCGGTCGTTTCGGTCATCCGCCCGGTCTCGATCTCGCCAAGTATTTTTGGCGCGGAGGTGGTTGTCCAAGCCTTCACGGCTGATGGCCTGTTTATCGGCCAATCCGAAAAATTCTTTAGGAAGCTGCATGACCTTGCGGAGGATGCCGACGAGGCGACGCGCAAGTGCCATCGGGAGGATTAGTGCTAAAGCCTAGGCGGCCGTGCCGGTCACGGTCGCCATGCCCGTGTTCGCATCTGTGAAGCCTTGGCGTGCCGCGATAAGCGTTCGCGCGTCTATCGTCGTGCGATCGGCCACCCCGTCAACGGGCGCCGGCCTGAAATGACTTTACCGGCCGCGCGAGATGGCGCACGCTGATCTTCTCTCGGCTCTGGCGCATTTTCGCGAGGTCTTGGGCGGCCTCCCATCCTAACCCGCATGTCGGCGCCGCCGCCAACGCTCCTCGAAGCGCACTGCTTATTTCCGGCGTCACCGCGCTTCTGCCATTGATGGCATTGTCCAAGAACCCTTGAGGTCGCCCTTCAGCGCGGAGTTTGCCGAATTGCTTTGCCACGGGTTCATGCGATAATGCCATCGCGTTAAACTCGGGATATAGCGAGGCCGCAGCCGCGGGAAATCGACAAGCAATTTACTGGAACGGCGAACCAAATGGCGCGCCGCCGATGCGCCAGGGGACGCAGTACGCGACCTGGTTATGAACGAATGCCGGCGGTACACCGGCAGGCGAAAATCAATTTGGCCACTCACCGCAATCCCCTGGGCAGAGATGACAGCGGCTGGCGGCGCTCAGACGATTTGCCCACCGGATGCCACGGGGAAGGAGCTTGAAACCATTGGTGCTCGAAGGTGTAAAGTTATTTCGACCGAAGAAATTCGCCGACGCACGCGGCTTTTTTTGCGAAACCTACAACGCGAGGACTTACGCGGAGGCTGGGGTCGCTTGTGTTTTCGTCCAGGACAACCAGTCCTTCTCGCGAAAAGCCGGAACGATCCGGGGCCTACACTTCCAATGCCCTCCGGCGGCTCAGGCCAAATTGGTCAGGGTCGTGCGCGGCGCGATCTTTGATGTGGCGGTCGATCTGCGCCGCGGCAGTCCCAGTTACGGCCGCTGGTGTTCCGCAACGTTGACGGAAGATGGCGGCGAACAGATTTTCGTGCCGCCCGGCTTCGCGCATGGTTTTTGCACGCTTGAACAAGATACCGAGGTCGCCTACAAAGTCGATAGCTTCTACGCACCGTCCTGCGACGCTGGCTTGCATTGGGGCGATCCCGACTTGGCGATCGCATGGCCGGTCCGTCCCGTAGATGCAGCGATCTCCGAAAAGGACGCGGTTCTTCCTTTTTTCAAGAATTTCGTTTCGCCGTTCGGCGCGTGAGACCTTTATGAACAGACGATTTATGATCACTGGAGGCGCGGGCTTCATCGGATCGGCGGTGGTGCGCCATCTGATCGAGACGAGTGCACACGAAGTCTGCGTCGTCGACAAACTGACTTACGCCGGAAATCTCGATAATCTCGCCCGCGTTGCCGGTGATCCGCGCTATCAATTCAAGCGGGCGGACGTTTGCGACGCGCGCGCGATGCGGCAAATATGTGAGAGTTTTCGCCCTGATACGATCATGCATCTTGCCGCGGAAAGCCATGTCGACCGGTCCATCGACGGGCCCGGCGCCTTCATCGAAACCAATGTCATGGGCACTTACGTGCTGCTCCAATGCGCGCGTGACCATTGGCAAAATCTTAGTTTGACAGAGCAGGCGCGGTTTCGCTTCCATCATGTCTCGACCGACGAAGTTTTCGGGTCGCTTGGCCCGGATGGGTTATTTCAAGAAACTAGCCCCTACCAGCCGAATTCGCCCTATTCCGCGTCAAAGGCCGCCTCCGACCATTTGGCGCGGGCGTGGCATCACACATATGGCATGCCGGCGCTCGTCTCGAATTGTTCCAACAATTATGGACCCTATCATTTTCCCGAAAAGCTCATCCCGCTGACCATTCTTAACGGGCTTGAGGGCAAGCCCATCCCCGTTTACGGGGACGGCGGCAATGTTCGCGATTGGCTCTATGTCGAGGACCATGCCAGGGCGCTGGTCCAAATCGCTATCCTCGGGCAGCCGGGCGCAAGCTATAATGTCGGCGGCGCGAGTGAATCAACCAATCTCGAGGTCGTGCGCCACATCTGCCGGCTGATGGATGAAATGGCGCCGGACAAGGCTCATGGATCGCACGACCGCTTGATCGTGTACGTGACCGACCGGCCGGGGCACGACCGG
Source organism: uncultured Alphaproteobacteria bacterium (assembly GCA_963808645.1). Taxonomy (GTDB): domain Bacteria; phylum Pseudomonadota; class Alphaproteobacteria; order Rhizobiales; family Beijerinckiaceae; genus Methylocapsa. The sequence continues at coordinate 175,973 of CAWEGU010000012.1, read as the reverse complement.
CGCTATGCAATCGATGCGGGTAAAATTAAACGCGAACTCGGGTGGGAGCCGCGCGAAACCTTCGCCACCGGTCTACGCAAAACGGTCCGATGGTATCTCGACAATCCACAATGGTGGCAACGGATCCGTTCCGGCGTCTATCGAGGCGAACGGCTTGGAACCGTGGCATGAACGGGCCGATCCTCGTATTTGGCGCCGCGGGTCAGCTTGGGCATGAAGTGTTGGCCCTCGCCAGAGCCCGCGATATCGGGGTGAGCGGTTGCGATCGCGCCGAAGCCGATGTCGCGGACTTCGCCTCAGTCAAGGCCGCGATCGACGCCGCTAATCCACGACTTGTTCTCAATGCGGCCGCTTATACTGCCGTGGACAGAGCGGAAACCGAGCCGGAGGCAGCCTACGCCGCCAATGCCGTGGGAGCGGAAGCGATCGCCCGCGCGGCCGCCCTGCGGCAGCTGCCGGTCATCCAAATATCGACGGATTATGTTTTTGACGGCACAAAAAGGGGCGCCTACGTAGAGACCGATCCGATCGCGCCGCTTGGCGTCTACGGCAAGACGAAGGCCGCGGGCGAAGCCATGGTTCGGCAAGCAAACCCGCGCCATTTCATCGTCCGCACCGCCTGGGTCTACGGCCGGTTTCGCGCGAATTTTCTCAAAACGATCCTGCGCCTCTCGGACACGCGGGATGAATTACGGATCGTCGCCGATCAGCACGGTTGCCCGACCGCGACTCAAGACCTCGCGGAAGCCGTTTTTGCTATCGATCGCGCATTGGCCCGCGGCATTGGGGCCCCTGGAACTTATCATTTCGCGGGCCATGGCGCGACGACCTGGCACGGGTTCGCCAGCACCATCATCGAAGCCCAGGCGCAAGCGACCGGGCGGCGGCCGAAAGTTTCGGCGATCACGACCGCGGACTATCCAACCCCCGCCCGGCGGCCCGCCAATTCAAAACTCGACAGCAGCCGGTTTGCTGCAGTCTTCGGTTATCGGGCCCGCGACTGGCAAACGCGTGCGCGAGAGACGGTCGAAATGCTTCTCAAGGAAACGCGAGCCGAAACATGAAAGGCATCATTCTCGCGGGCGGTTCTGGCAGCAGGCTCTATCCACTAACATTGGTGACTTCCAAGCAATTATTGCCGGTCTATGACAAGCCGATGATCTATTATCCGCTGTCCGTCCTCATGACCGCGGATATCCGCGATATTTTGATCATAACGACGCCGCAGGATCAGAGTCTATTCAAGGACTTGCTTGGCGACGGCGGCAAGTTCGGGATCCGCCTCGGCTTCGCGACACAGGACAAGCCGCGCGGGCTCGCGGAGGCCTTCACCATCGGGCGCGATTTCGTCGGTAGCGATCGTGTCGCGCTGGTCCTCGGCGACAACATTTTCTATGGCCATGGTCTGCCGGATCTTTTGGCCTCGGCGGCGGCGAGGCCCATGGGTGCCACGATTTTTGGCTATGTAGTGGCGGATCCGGAAAGATACGGTGTCGTCGAAATCGACGCCAACGGGCGAGCTATTTCGATTGAGGAAAAACCCGCGAAGCCGCGCTCGGCACTGGCGGTAACCGGACTTTATTTTTACGACAATAGCGTGCTCGGCATCGCCGCCTCGTTGAAACCTTCGGCGCGCGGTGAACTCGAAATCACCGATGTCAACCGGGTCTATATGGAGCGCCAGCAACTTGCAGTGGAAATCATGGGCCGCGGCTTCGCCTGGCTCGACACGGGGACCCACGAGAGCCTTCTCGAGGCCGGCAAATATGTCGAAATTCTCGAGCGGCGCCAGGGTTTGAAAATCTCGTGCCCGGAGGAAGTCGCATATTATAAAGGTTTTATCGATCGTGACCTTTTGATCGCGAACGCCGGCCGTTATGGCAAATCCGGCTATGGAGACTATCTGGTCCGGCTCGCCGGAGCTGGAGCGCCGCGAGGTAACAACCGCCCGGAAGGTCAATCATGCCTATCGTCGCATAAGCGCGCGCCCGAAGGCCGCCAAAGATAATATTCAGCAACTAGTCCGCCGCCGACTGCGCGCGCGGGCCATAGCCTTGTAGATCATTCACGTTGCGCGGATCCGTTGGCGCAATGCGGACGTAATTTGAACTGCAATTGACCTTTGGCCGCGGAATGAGCCTTTCCCTTCCCGTCTCGTTGGCACAGTCCCGCTCCTGGTGGCGGGCGTTCTGGCGCAAGGTGGGCTTGATCTTGCCGAAGGGCCTTTACGCGCGGGCCCTTCTCATCGTCATCGTGCCGATGGTGATCCTGCAATGCGTGCTCACCTATGTCTTCATGGAGCGGCATTGGCAGCTCGTCACGAACCGCCTTTCCACCGCCTTGACCCAGGATATCGCGGCCATCGTCGAGCTTCATAAAGCCTATCCGGGCCGGAAAAACGACGAGATCCTAGCCGAGGTCGCCCAGCAGCGGTTGAAAATCGTAATGGAGTTTATGCCGCACAGCGAACTGCCGCAGGCGCTGCCGAGACCTTTCTTCTCGATCCTCGATGCCGCCTTGTCGAAAGAGATCCGCCGCCAGATCGGCAAACCCTTCTGGCTCGATACGGTCGGGCGCTCGGAGTTCATCGAGATCAGGGTCAAACTCGATGACTCGGTCCTGCGCGTCGTCGCCCTGCGCGGCGCCGCCTATGCGTCCAATTCCCAGATATTCCTGTTGTGGATGATCGGCACGTCTTTCGTCTTGATCGTCGCGGCGATTGCCTTTCTACGCAACCAGATCAAGCCGATCCTTTTGCTCGCGGGAGCGGCGGAAGCGTTCGGAAAGGGGCGCGATCTTGAATTTTATCCGCGCGGCGCGCGGGAGGTGCGCCAGGCGGGCTACGCGTTCATCGAGATGAAGCGGCGGATCGAGCGCACTTTCGAGCAGCGCACCGCCATGCTGAATGGGGTGAGCCACGATCTGCGTACCATCCTCACGCGGTTTAAGCTTTCGCTCGCCTTGATGCACGAGACCGAAGAGACGCCGGACTTGCAAAAAGACGTCGAGGAAATGCAGCGCATGCTGGAAGCTTATCTTGCCTTTGCGCGGGGCGATGCCGGGGAGAGCGCGGCAAATATTGACATGGCGGAGTTTTTGGAGGATCTGCGCCTCGGCGCCGAGCGGGCCGGGTTCGATGCCAAAGTCTCGTTTTCGGGCGATCCGCTGGTCACCGTGCGGCCCGATGCGTTCAAGCGCTGCCTTGCCAATCTCATTGGCAATGCGCAAAGCCACGCGAACCGGATTTCCATCGAGGCGGTCAGGGACCGGCGTTTTTTGACGATCCACGTCGACGACGACGGGCCCGGCATTCCGCCCGGCCGGCGCGAGGACGTGTTCCGGCCGTTTTTCCGGCTCGATGATGCGCGAAACCAGGACGAGGGCGGCACTGGGCTCGGCCTTGCGATCGCCCTCGATATTGCCCGCTCGCATGGCGGCGACATTAGCCTCGGCGACAGCCGGGCGGGGGGGTTGCGGGCAACCGTGCGAGTGCCGGTGTGAGGGCGGTCAAAGCGGGCAATTGGTCGTTAGGAAACCGACGGTAAAGGGCAGCTGGCTCGATGCCCAGCTTACGAAAGCTGCGACTGATAGCCGCGACGTTTCGCACAAAGTCGAATCCTAGAGCGTATTAAGGAAATTGACGAGGTCCTCCTTTTGTTGATCTGTGAAACCGATGTTGAAGCGCTGATTGTAGAAATTCACCGCATCGAGCAGGGTGGCCGCCGCGCCGTTGTGGAAATAGGGCGCGCGCGCGGCCAGTCCCCGCAGGATGGGCCCCTTGATCTTGCCGATGTCTTGACACTTTCCCGAAATCAATGCGCGGCCCGGGTCGGTGACCATGAAGATTTGCCCGGCGAGCGGACCTTGCGTGCATTTGAGGGTGAAGACCGGCAATCCCGAAATGTCGAGCGCCGGAGGCGGAGGATTATTGGCTCCGTCGGCATTGGCGATGCCGATGTTTAAAGGCGCCTTGACCGAATGATTGCCGATATTCGGGGTGTCGTGACACGTGCCGCAAAATCCCGAAATAGCCGGGATGTTAAGAACGTCGTTAAGACCCGCCACGCCCGTAATATTGATCTTTGTGGTGTTGAACACTTCCTCGCCGCGCGCGACTGACAGACGGTATTGCGTGGTGCCGTCCTTGCCCGCGAGGCTCCGCCAAGGCTCGTAAAGGTTTAAGATATTGGGGTCGAAGAGCGCGCCCGTGGGATTTAGACCCAAAGGATCGTTTACGCCGATATAGAATTTAAGTAGTTCCGCGGAGAGCGCGACAGGACCGCCTGTCGCTTTACGGGCAGCCAGAACTTTCGCCTCGTTATCGAAGTATTGCGCGGTGAAAATGCCGCTCTCGAAAGCGACCATCTGGTTTACCTGAGCCGCCGTGGGGCCAGGGGGGTTGCCTTGCGCGTGGGTCAGAGTCGCGTCGATCGCCTGGCTTTGAAGGCTAGGCTCGCGTCCATCCCACATGATCGCCGACAGGAATCCGACATTGGTCGAGGGAAGCGGCCGCCTGTACACGGACACGATCCCGGCAGTTGGACTCGCCAGCCCAGTGGCGGGGTTGGTTGTACAATTATAAGGATCGACGACTTTGATCACCACGAACTGCAAATTTGCCGTTGGCATGGGCAGGCCAATCCGGAAGAGACCTTTCTCGATCACTAATTTGTAGGCTTGGCGCCTGGCCGCGAGCGTCGAGACATCGTCGGTCGGACAAGTTGCGCCGTCCACCAAACGGAAAATCGGACCGGCGCCGCCGCTGGCATTAAAACGGGCGTGAACGTCCGCTGCGCTGACGGTCCACCCTGTCTGCGGCTGATGGCAAGTGAAACAGGTTCGTCCATTGGTCCCTATATTTTGGAAGAACGCGTTTAATGGGGGAAACGTAGGGCCGCCCGGCTGGTAGGTGGCAATCAGCCCGGTGGGGTCGCCGTCGAGCTCAAAGGTTGGAATGGTGGCTGGCGCCAGCTGCGGGGAAATACCGAAATCTTGAAAAGCGCGCATCTTTTGCGCGTGCTCGATCGCGCCTGGCGCCCACGCCCTCGTTTGGGCGGGATCGGCGCTCTTGGCGGTTTGCGCCAATGCCGGCCGTGGGGAGCCGCCCAGGAAAAAGATGAGCGCCAGCCCGGCGACTGCAAATCTTAGGGTCCGGGATAGCAAAGATATAGAAATAACGTCTTTTTTCATGGCGCACCCTCCCTTGCTTCGGCTCTGTGACCGAGCCAATTAATTCGGCCTCTCGCGAGCCCTCCATGTCAAGGAGGGAGCAAAATCACGCCAGTTTGCGGCGCGGGCGTAGAGTTCGGGATGCGCAAGATGACGAGTTGGCAAGCCGTGCTGCAAAGTCTTGCAATCAGATCATCGACCTCGTCGCATGATGCGGCAACCTCGCCATGCGAGAGGTCGCGCCAAGACGACACCAAAGCCGCCGGTTTGTGGCGGCCTGCTCTCTCACTCTGGGCCGCGAGCCGCTCTTGTCGCGTCCGTTTCACTTCGCGACGCTTGCCTCGCCCTCTTTGGACACGTGCCAGATGACGAAATGATAATGGGGCATTTCCACTCCAGGATGACCGGAGTTGAAATAGAAGGTGACATGATCGCTTCTGCCGCTGAAGCCAGAAAGATCGAATTTCTTGTGGTCGTTGATATCCTGAACTGGGATCATATAGATAGTCGCGACCAGCCTGTCTTTGCGATCGAATGAGAGGAACGGGCCAGCGGGCAGCGTTTCGGGCTTGACATAAACGACACCGAGGCCGGGGAAAAAATCGGGGAAGTTGACTAGAGAGCTCACTTTCTTATAGCCCTTCGCCTCCGCGGCCTTTCGTTGATTTACATGTTTCGCGGCTCTCTTCCTGTGATGGTGGATGTGCCTATAAGCATTGCGTGCATTGATTCGCGGAAACTCACCCGATTTCGCGCCTGAAGGCTTCCCGGCGACTGTGCTCGCCGTGAACATCGCGATAAATAGGGCGGCAGCTAAACGTTTGATCAAACACTAGTATCCTTGCTCTCATGTTCCTGGAAGACATGCCTGAGACAATGGCGGTCAGCCTCCACCCGACTGTTCCCGCCAGCGCAAAAAATCATCAAACAAACGCGCACGGTCCGCCTTGGAACCGGCCTCAAACTTGCTCAGGAAGGAATCGAATTCCTGGCGGTCAAGCCAGCTCTGGGCGAATGGAAGCCGGTTCCAGACCGGGAGAGTCGCGGCCAGATTAACTTGCCGCCACTTTGGATGATGCGGACCAGCTTTAAGCTCTGAAAAGCGCGTGAACAGCGTGCGAACGAAGAACTCCAGAAGGCGATAACGGTCGCTGCCTTTCGGCCAATTATAGGCGATCAGGACCGACCTCGCCCCTATAGTATGGAGCGTTTTGCCAACGCCAATAAGGTCGGGATAATCATCATAGGACAGCGTAACCGGGACAAAGTCTTTCTCCAGGGCGGGCAAAAAGGGGATCGCGATAAGGTGGAACCCACCTTCCAACATAGCATAGCTTGCGACCGAACCCACCGGCTTGCTCGATAGCACCAAATCGGCCGCTATTACGCCCGCCCGCATGGCGCCCATTGCACCGCTCTGATCGAGATTGACCACGCTCACGTTGACGCCGAGCCGTTTAAATATCTCATTGCCGAGAACGGCGCCGGCGCTATTCTTCACGCCTAGGTTCACAAACTTTCCGGTAAGGTCGTTAATATCTTGGACCCATAAGGGAGCGACGAGGTGGAACTCTTCCACGTAGAGCGGCGCGATGTAGACGATCAGCTTGCGAACGTCGCCCAGGTCCGGCATGGCACGCGCCCGGTTCAGCAACGCCACCGGCACAATGCTCATATCCGCTTCCGCCAGCGTCAACAGGTGGCGAATGTTCTGAAGGCCGCCATCTCCAGCCATCGGCGCGACACGCAGCGACACTTCACCGTGTGGTCCGCTCTCTTGGTCCGTAGCGATCAGTGTGGCGATTTCGTCGACTGTGGCGAACTCAGTTGGGCCACCTGTCACAATGCCAATCGTGTTCTGGTCATGAGGCGGCCCGGCTTTTTTGAGTGGACTGGTCTCATTTGTGGCGTTCGTGACCCTTCCCGGTGCACTTGTCTGTGCTGCCGCATCGAGAATTAGCTGGGCTATGCAGGCTGCTACCAATAGTACTACCGAGAGAACGTTTTTGGCTGTTCGAACGGCGTGCATCTCCCCTCTCTCAATTTGCTCGTGATGCCTCTTGCCTGGTTTCCGTTCCGGCGAAAGAAATATCGTTTACAATAGCGAAGCGCTTGGGGCAACCAGGGTTTCCTCTCGAACTCCACGCTTGTCCGCGAAGCCCGGCTCTAAACGCGGCCGGCGGCAATTCGGAGTTCATCCTCGGGGTCGCTTCGTTCATGGGCGCCTCGCGGGAGCGGTTGAAATTCGGTTGGCGTAATCTCCGGGGTGCTCAACCCACCCGATTCCGGCATCGGAGCGCCGGAAAAGAGACGAGTCGCAGCCGCCGACCGAATTCGCCGCCTCGATGGTGCGCTTGGGCCTCGCTCCAGCCGGCCGGTCCGGTAATGGCATCCTAAATGGCGGCGATCAGGCGCGGTCGCCCTGTGATCTCGCATTGTGACGTCCCCCCATCGCCAGCAAGGCAATGCTAGAAGATCCTGCGCACAATGTCACCGCAGGGCGGAAACGCCGCGACTTGGCGCGGCGGGCGAACTCGTTCTGGCTCAATTCAAGTCCCGCAAATGGCGGAATACGGTCTCCCGCGAGACAAAGCCGGTAACGATCGCGATGCCCTCCGCGATGAGCGCGGTGGCGGAATGTTCCCTCCGTTTGACAGGGGCGAGGACGCGAGCGGGGGTCAGCGGTCCCCACAAAGGGTTTGGGATCGGAGTTGAGTCTTAAGCCGGCGCCTGTCCCAAAAACCCTGATGACGGACAGTTAATGGGATTGGTCAGGAAGCCCGTCGCTCCCAGGGCAAAACCCCGCGTCCGGGCTTGCGCCAACTTATGGTCGATGGGCTCTCTCCAATTGCGCCCTTCGCTCCTCCGAGAGTTTCACCGATTTGATCAGCATTAAAACTTTGGGAATGAGGAAAGGAAGCACTAGGGCGGTGGCCACCGAAGCCGCCGCGGTCAGGAGTTTGACATAGCCTGAGAGCCAGTAGGTCGCGTGCCAGATCGTCCAAGCTTCCATAAAGTGGGTAATGCTGCAGGAGAAAATGAATACGCCGAAGGCCACAAAGATCCATGAAAAAGGCATGTCGTGGCGAGCGCGATAGATGAGATAGATAAGCGTAGACGAGATCGCAATGTAGGACAGTCCGATCAGAAGGTCGGAGCTTACGTGCATAAAATACAGCTGCGGCACCCACAAGTAGCACATCCCGTGGGGCATGAATATCTGCTCTGCAGCAAGCAGGTCGATCATGGAACCATACTCGCGCCTTCGACCCTCGCGTCATCCGAACGGATGACGCGAGGCTTATTTTTTGGAAATTCACGCGCCGCCTGGCGAGCCGGGCAAGGCGGTCTCGAAGAACCGGCGGATGAGTTCCGTTTGACCGTTGGTTCCGGTTTTCGCGAAAATGTGCTTCGCGTGGGTGCGCGCCGTCGCCTCGGTGATTTTGAGTTTCGCAGCGGCGGCGGGAAGCCCGTTGCCGGCGATGATTTCGGCGAGAACACGGATCTCGGCGGCGGCCAGCCCGAATCTTGCGCCGAAGTGCTGGATTTGGGCGCCGAGGCCGGCGGCTGGGTCGACGATGAAGACGGCGGCGGCCGGCCGGTCGAGGTCGAAGATGGCCGTGGTCCGGTCCGGGGCGAGCGGGATGACATGGGCGACGAGCGGCGGGCGATTTTCGCCGCGGCTGAGCTCAATTGTGCCGCCGGTGTCGCCTTCGGCACGTGCGGGCCGCGCCGCCTCGCGCGCGAGCGCATGCAGGCGCGCAGTGAGTGCGGGGCTCGTCGCCGCAAGCCGCCCATGCTCATACCGCAAGCCGATTCCGCGCCGGATGAGATCCTCGGCCTTGGCGTTCGCGAAGACGACCCGGCAATCCCCGGTCAAAAGGAAAACGGCGAAACCGGCGGCCGCGACCGCCGCGCCGAGCGAGTCCGTTGTTGCTCGCGTCCGGGACAGGAGGGCATGGATCGCCGCCGCGCGCTGCAAATGCGGCGCGAGGGTTTCCAAGAGTTGCCATCCCGCCGGTTCCACCCAAATCGCATCGGGTGATCTTTGGAGAGCCAAACTTCCGGACGCTTTGGGCGCGCGAAGAAGACCGATGGCGACGAAATCCGCCCATCCCTGCGGCCGGACGAATTCATTGTAAAAAGCCGAGGCTTTGAATGAGTCGGTCTGAGTGATGGACGTCGCCGTCCACACCTCGCCCGGAGCGATTGCCGCCGCGGCGGCGTTGAAGGGGCTTATCTTATGGTAATGCTGGACGAATGCGTCGGCATAAAAAGGATCGACCTTGCACGTTGCCGACAAACTTGCGGCATCAGCCTGTTGAACATAGAGGCCGCCGCTGAATGATTTCGTCGCTTCGACGATGCGCTTGACGACCTCGTCCCAGCCGGACGGTTCGATGATGGCGTCGTAAATTGCCGCGATCAGATCGCCGCCGCCGTGTGATTTCGCCATTGTGACGTCCCCCGCCATCGCCAGCGTGGCATTGCTAGAAGATCCCGTGCACAATGTCACCCCGGACGGAAACCGCCGGGCATTGGAGCGGCGGCTGAAATCCCTCTGGTTATGCTCACGCTACGCAAATAGCGGGAATACTACCTTGGACGCCCGCTCCGCATTCGCTGCGCCGCCTTTTGCCTTGCAATTAACCGCATAGCCATCCATATACCATCTGTCTGGATGGTAATAGGAGGCCTGTTTTGGCTGGAAATGTGCATCGGCTGCGGGATAGGCCGGGCGAGACCGAGAAGATCACGGTCAACATCGGATATGTCGACCTTGGCCATATCGATTTGCTGGTCAGCGAAGGCTTTTACTCCAATCGCACCGACTTGATCAGGACGGCAATCCGCAACCAGCTCGCCACCCACGCGGATGCCGTACAAAAATCAATTGTGCGGCAGACCCTCGAGCTTGGCTCGCGATTCTATAGCCGGGCGGACTTGGAGGCGGTCAGGGCGGCCGGCGAAAAACTCAGAATTCAAGTCGTCGGGTTGGCGACCATCGGCGGCGATGTCACCCCCGAGCTCGCGCTGGCGGCTATCGAGTTCGATCACTGTCCTTGGCGCGCTTCAGGCCAGCAAGCCAGTCAAGGCGGCGCTCTCGGATAGGATCCGCTGAGGGTCAGCGTTAAGCGCTTTCGCGAAGGATTTTGCCCATGAAAACCATTTTCACCGCCGCCATGCGGAACGCCGCGAAACTCACGCAAAGCCAGCATGTGGTCGAGGCGACGCGGGCGATCCAGCACGCTCTGGGGGGACAAGATTCCGCCCGCTCGCCCGATCCACAACCGGCCGGCAACCTGCGACGCATTGAGCCGGAGGCCGACGCGCGTCCGGCGGAGAGCGAGCAGCCCATCGCCGGAAATGCGAGCGCCGGCTGGGGGGAATTACTCCCAGCTCGAGGGCTCGCCCGCGCGACAAGGCCATTAGGGGAAGTGCTGACGCCGTTGCATCGGGCCAATCGTCCCCCCCTCGCGCCGAGCGCGAAGCCGTTACGGAAATCTCCCCTCGCGCCGCCAGTGCCGCCGGGAGCAGCTTTTCTGAACAAAACCTTTAGCTGCGCGGCAGGCTCTCGGGATTATAAGGTCTACTTGCCGAGCCCTGTAAATGGCCGCAAGCGTCCTTTGATTGTGATGCTCCACGGCTGCACCCAAGATCCCGACGATTTCGCGATTGGTACCGGTATGAATCTCCTGGCGGAAGAACAGGGCTTCATCGTCGCCTATCCAAGACAGCCGGCGACAGCCAATCACTCCGCATGCTGGAACTGGTTTGAACGCAAGGACCAGATGCGTGGCGAGGGAGAACCCTGCATCATTGCAGGAATTACCCGTGCCATAATGGCGGAGTTCGATATCGACACCAAGCAAGTCTATGTGGCTGGCCTCTCGGCCGGCGGCGCCATGGCCTTGATCATGAGTGTCACCTATCCCGAACTTTATGCCGCGACCGGAGTTCACTCCGGCCTCGCCTACGGGTTGGCCAGTGACCTGCCGTCCGCGTTCGCCGCCATGGGTGGCAACACAAGCCCCGTGGCGAAGGCACAAAGGAAGGCTCGTCCAAAGGGCGCGCGCATTCGCACGATTGTCTTTCATGGCGGGTCCGATCGGACAGTGCATCCCTCGAACGCCGGATTAATCGTCGCCGACGCTCGCGTGGGCTTCCCTGGCGCCGCGCAGGAGACGCAACTCGGCCGTTCGGCTGGAGGGCGCGCTTATACGCGCACCTCGATCAGGGACGCGCGGGGTGTTGTTTATGTGGAGCATTGGGCAATCGAAGGTCTGGCGCATGCATGGTCGGGAGGCAGCCCAGAAGGCTCGTATACCGATCCGGACGGACCCGATGCATCACGCGAAATGTTGCGTTTTTTTTTGGAAAGTCCAGCGCCCGCATCGATCAACCATTAGCCGATGAATCGCGTATTGGCGCTTGTCCAAGGGGCATTCGTCACGCGCGCACTTATCGGGCACCCATGAAGTTCCCTTTCTGCAGTAACGCAGCCCCGCTGCGAATTCGGGAACCGAATATTAGGCCTTGAAAAGGAACGAAGCCCGCCGAAACGAGTTACTTGTACTCATCGCCTGACGGAGAATCGCGCAATGAAATCACATTTGATGAAATCACTTTGGATCGCGGCAGCAACTCTGGCGGCCACGGCAACGAGCGCACTTGCCCAGAGCGCCGAAGACCCAGCCGTGTCGGCCTGCCGGTCCACCGGACTCATCGCACTCCAGCAGCATGCGAAAGACATCACCGACCTCTTCATCGATCCGGAAAGCCTCGCCGTCTCCGCCGCAGATACAAACGTCGAGGACATACCGGTAAAGACCGTGGTCCTTGGCGAGGCCTATTACATCAAGCGCGGTTCGAAGTCCGGCAAACCGGACCGTTTCGTCTGTCTTATCGGCCAAAAGGGCAAAGTCCTACTGACGTTTTTCACCGCGAAGTAGTTTTGCACAGGAGCCGGCCGCTTGGTCCCGCCGGACTATCTGTTCGTGACAGCCGTTACACCAGCATGGGGCAAGATTTCAGATTCTTTGCAGCGCTCAACCTACAAGACTTGGTCTGCAATGCATGGAACACGCGCAAACCGGCTGAAGGCGCCTTGGAAATGGAGATCGAAAGTGAAGCAGTGTTTTATGGCGGCGGTACTCTTCGTTGCAGCGCCGGCTTTTGCACGAGCGGATGAGTTGAGTTGCATTAGCACGACGTTTAAACTTCTCTCGCCCAACGATAAGGTGTGTGTCGCGGATTTTGACGATCCAAAAGTCGCGGGCGTTACCTGCCACATCTCGCAGGCCCGGAAAGGCGGATGGGGGCAGCCGCTCGGTCTCAATGAAGATCCGTCGAATTTCTCGGTTGCTTGCCGTCAAACCGGCCCGATCAGCGTCGACATATCGAAGTTGCCGGACGATGAAGAGGTGTTCACCGAGAAGACGAGCGTCATCTTCAAGGCCACGCGCATTTACAGGGTGCTGGACAAGAAGCACAACACCCTAGTGTACCTCGCCGTGAGTTCGAGGATCGTCAGCGGTTCGCCATCCAACTCCATCAGCTCCGTACCGATCATGCCGTGGGGATCGCAAGACGGAAATAAGTAGCGCAAGCCGAATCAAAGTCACCGGGGTTTCTGCTCAACTCAAAGCCCGCAAATGGCGGAACACGATCACCCGCGAGACAAAGCCGGTGACGATCGCGATGCCCGCCGCGATGAGCGCGATGGCGGCATAGATATTTCCCCCCAGCGAAAAATCGCCGAACATGGCTTCCATCTGATCGCCGCCGGGGGTTGCCCGCAGCCAGGCTGCCACGGTTCCCGACGTGAAGAAGACGAGGATCGCGACCCCGCCGCCGATCGCGCCGCCGCGCAGGCCGAGCCGGAAAAAATGCCGCTGGAACTGGCGCGAAATATAGCTGTCGGCGGCGCCGACGAAATGCAAAATTTCGATGATCTCGCTATTGCCCGCCATGGTGCCTTGGGTCGCGAAAGCCACCGCCAAAATCATCGCGGCGAGCACAAGGGCGAAGATCACCGCGGCGGCGTAGATAACGCTTTTCGCCATGATCGCGAGACGCTCCAGCCAGAGGCGATGATCATCGATAGTGGTGCCCGGAATAGCGCCGGAGAGCCTTTTGCGCAGGACGGCGATATCCAAGCGTTCCTGTTTGTCGAGTCCGACGACGATGAGGCGCGGCACGGGCAACTCGGAAAGATCAAGACCGGAACCAAGCCAAGGCTGCAAGAGCTCCTCGGATTGCGCCTTGGTGTAGGCGCGGACCGAGTCAACCCCCGGCATCGCCCGGGCAAGTTCGACGGCTTTCGCCGAATCGGCATCGAGGTCGCGGCCGGCCGTTGGGCGGATTTGAATGGTCATTTCGCGGGCGACCTCGTCCTGCCAGCCGCGCGATGCGTCGCTGATCAGAATTGCCGCGCCGGCGGTCAGCGAGGCAAGAAAAGTCATGATGGCGACCACGGTGACGAGCGCGCGCCCGGCGATGGAGGCTTCGGGGACAAGCGCCATCTCGGTCTTCATGCCGCGTGCGAGGCGACGCCATATGCTGCCGCGCGAGTTCAACTGCCGCCCGTTTCCCGCCGGCGCTTGAGCGCGCTCGCCCAAAAAAATGCTCACTCCGCGCCTCAATCGTAAATATGGAGGCGGCCGTCGCCCAGGACCAGCCGGCGGGCGCCGTCGAACTGGTCCATCAAGCCGAGATCGTGCGTGGCGATCACCACCGACGTCCCAGTTTTGTGGAGTTCGGTGAAGAGCCGCAAAAGCCGGCGCGCGAGACTTGGATCGACATTGCCGGTCGGCTCGTCAGCCAACAGCAGTTCCGGCCGCACGACCAGCGCGCGCGCAATGGCGGCGCGCTGCTTCTCACCGCCGGACAGCACCGGCGGCAGAATATGCATTCTCTCGCCAAGGCCGACCCAACGCAGGAGTTCCGCCACTTCGGCGCGATAGCTCGCTTCCTCCTTGCCGCGGACGCGGAGCGGAAGAGCGACGTTTTCATAGGTCGTCAAATGGTCGAGCAGCCGGAAATCTTGAAAGACAACGCCGATCCGCCGTCTGAGAGAGGTGATCGCGGCTTTATCGAGAGTTAAGGCGTCGCTCCCGAAAAGGCCGATCGCGCCGCGCGTCGGACGCAAGGATAAAAGGATAAGCCGCAAAAGCGTCGTCTTGCCGGCGCCGGAGGGGCCGGTCAGGAATTGAAACGACCGCGGCTCGATGGCGAAGCTAATATCCTTCAGGATTTCCGCCCCCATCCCGTAGCGCAAGCCGACATTTTCAAAAAGGACCAAGCAAGACCTCGTGCGCGGTGCCCCGGTATTCCGATTTTTGGATGCTTACATTTGCAAGACAAATAAAGCGAAATTTCGAGTGCGGGCGGATCGCGCGCCAGCGCTCCGAATACCATGGGGATTTACGGGAGCGCATCGCGGGGCGCCTCTGGCCGGACAGTCCGGCATGCGGTGGCGCGCGGCTTCGATAGCAGCGCGAGCTGCGGGATCAAGCTGATGCGGCAGTTTCCGCGCGGCGTCAGAGTAGCCGCGCGATCATCATGTTCTTGATTTCGGCGATCGCTTTCGCCGGGTTCAGGCCCTTGGGGCAGGCCTTAGCGCAATTCATGATCGTGTGGCAGCGATAAAGGCGGAAAGGATCCTCGACATTGTCGAGCCGTTCGCCGACCGCTTCGTCGCGCGAATCGATGAGCCAGCGGTAGGCTTGCAACAACACGGCGGGGCCGAGATAGCGATCGCCGTTCCACCAATAGCTCGGGCAGGATGTCGAGCAGCAGGCGCACAGGATGCATTCGTAAAACCCGTCGAGTTTTCCGCGGTCCTGTGGCGTTTGAAGCCATTCTTTTTCGGGCGTTGGCGAGGTTGTTTGCAGCCAGGGCTCGATCGAGGCGTGCTGCGCATAAAACACGGAGAGGTCCGGCACGAGATCTTTCACCACCGGCAAATGCGGCAAGGGATAGATTTTAATCGCGCCCTTGACGTCGTCCATGGACTGGGTGCAGGCGAGTGTGTTCGTTCCGTCGATGTTCATCGCGCAGGACCCGCAAATGCCTTCCCGACAAGAGCGCCGGAAGGTGAGCGCTGGATCGATCTTGGTTTTTATCCAGATCAGCGCGTCGAGAACCATCGGTCCGCAATCGCTTCGGTCCACAAAATACGCGTCGACGCGGGGGTTACGTCCGTCGTCGGGGTTCCAGCGATATACCCGGAATTCCCTTTGACGCTTGAGATCGCCCTGCTTCGGCCACGTTTTCCCGATGCCGATACGTGAATTGGCGGGAAGCGCGAATTGGACCATTGGTCGGCCTTGCGAGTGATCTTTAGCAAGCAATACGCCGCGCGAAGATCAGGATCATTGTTTTAAGCGAGGGCGGCGCAGATTTTTGTACAATGGGACGAGCTTGTAGAGCCAGAGTTTGTTCCCGTGATAAGCGGGCCCGGGTTGCTCGCGTGGGCTGCATTGATCCATTGACTGCTCGCGAATACATGCGCAGCGTATTCAATCCGCAAAACTCGGGAAAACGTCAGCCTCTTTCTGCCCTAGTTGCAATACACTGAAGCACCTAAGTTTCCAGCGGCCTCGAAGGATTTGCCGATGCTAAATTGCGGGTCCTCGGCATCTGCCGCAACCCAGCTAGTCCGCGGACTTGATCCCGAGCCTGCGCAGCTTGGCCTGCGGACTGGCATAGGGCTCTTGCAGATCGACGTTCCAATAGCGCAGATCCTCGAGCTTAATTTCCGTTCCGGTCACCGCGCAGAGCACGAAAGCGCCGGGACGCAGAACGCGAAATTCGCCGTTGAGATATTCGATCTCGGCTTCGCCCGCGGAGATCGGGCGGGGTTCATAACGGTTCATTGGAGTCGGGGCTCAATGCGAGCAAGCTTGCTAACATTATAGCGCATCTTCGCCAAATCCGCCAGCATTCCAGCGAAACTTCTGGTTCGGTGCAAGTAGCTGGCGGTGATGCCGGAAACCGCAAAAATGGGAGCAAGGCATGTTCGCAGCGTTGGACCACGGGGTCCGCCTGGCGTTCATCGACGAGCGGCCGGCGGCGGGCGATCACGACGAGCCGATCCTTCTCATCCACGGGTTCGCCTCGACCCATGCGGTAAACTGGATCTTCCCGCAATGGGTAAAAGCCTTAACCGCGGCGGGGCGGCGTGTCGTCGCCTTCGACAACCGGGGGCATGGCCGCAGTGAAAAATTCTATGATCCCGCCGCTTACGCCATAAAGAAAATGGCGGAGGACGCCCGCGCGCTTCTCGATCATCTCGGCATTAAGATGGCGGACGTGATGGGTTATTCAATGGGCGCGCGGATTGCCGCCTTTCTTG
This sequence comes from uncultured Alphaproteobacteria bacterium, assembly GCA_963808645.1. Lineage (GTDB taxonomy): Bacteria > Pseudomonadota > Alphaproteobacteria > Rhizobiales > Beijerinckiaceae > Methylocapsa. The sequence goes on along the minus strand of CAWEGU010000012.1, from coordinate 159,445 downwards.
CCAAGGTGCATGCGACGCGCGTGCGCTCGATGATTCTCGGCGGTCTTGGCCATCATCTCGTCGATCGCGCCGGGCTTCCGCTTGCCATTGCCGAGGCGATGGAAGCGCCCTCGCTCGATGGTCTCGTCGATCCGATGCAGCGAATGTTCCGCGCCTTCGCCGAGGCGACCAAAAGCGATCTCAAGGCGCTCGCCGCCTGTGCGCGGGGTGGCCGCCAAGCCTTGAGCGAGAGCGAAGCCGCTGCAATCGACCTCCCCGTGCTGATCGCGGCGGGGACCAAAGACGATGTCGCTGGTGACCCGCATGAACTCGCGGCTTTGTTCAGGAGGGCGCGCGCGGTGGATATTCCTGGCCGCGACCACAATCGCGCGGTAGGAGACACGGTCTATAAAGATAGCGTATTGGAATTTCTTGAACAGCGCCCCTGAAGTCTTTCGCGGGCGGCTTATATTTTTGCGAAGGCGCGTCAGACTTTTCTCGCGCAAGGTTTTCCGCCGTGCTAATGGTCAAAAGCGAGATTAAGGCACGTCCGCGGCAACGGCGACGCTGGTCCGGAGGAGGGTTATGATTTCCGTCAAGGGAACGGCAAGGGTCCTAACGCTTGCCCGCACCGATGTGAATCCCATTGTCATGCCGGGGACAAGCCAGGACAAGCCCGGCCATGACATTGGGAGAGTCCATGGGTAATTCTCTTCGAGAGCTGGTATTAGTCGTTGCTGCAATCTTGCTCACGTACGCCATATCCATCACACCGTCGAAAGCGGCTAAGCCACTGCCTCCTGAAGTGCAGTCAGCCGTAAATGAAGCCATTAAAGGCTGCGATGAAAAGGTTAAGTTTGAAAAAGGCTTTGTGACGCGACGCGATGTTAATGGTGACGGCATCGAAGACTTCATCTTAGATTACAGTCACTTTATTTGCGGAGAAAGCTCCACCTCTTATTGCGGATCCGCTGGCTGTTTGACGCAGGTTTTCGCTTCGCTCTCAGATGGTAAATTTGCAACAGTTCTCGACGAGAATGTTCGGGCCATCAAATTTAAAACGGTGCGTGGACGGCCCGCGATGCTGCTCGAACTGCATGGTTCTTCCTGCGGAAGGGCAGGGGCTGAACCCTGCAGCGCCACGCTATATTGGAATGGAGAAAGGTTCTCTCCCGCAAATTAGTTCGGATTATGCAGGCCGAGTTGGCGGATATAGCGCACGCCACATTACATCAAACCGCTGGCTACTTCGCCGCTTTGTTCATGCGGGCGCGCGCGGTGGACATTCCCGGCCGCGACCACAATCGGGCGGTAGGAAACACAGTCTATAAAGAAAGCGTATTGGAATTTCTTGAACAGCGCCCCTGAAGTCTTTCGCGGGCGGCTTATATTTTTGCGAAGGCGCGTCAGACTTTTCTCGCGCAAGGTTTTCCGCGGTGCTAATGGTCAAAAGCGAGATTAAGGCACCTCCGCGGCAACGGCGACGCTGGTCAGGAGGAGGGTCATGATTTCCGTCAGGGGAACGGCAAAGGTCGTCACGCTTGCCCGCACCGATCCGGTGTTCGCGCGGGTGCGCGCCGAGGCGGAGGACATTGTTCGCAACGAGCCCGACATCGCCGGTTTTATCTTCTCGGCGATCCTTAATCAGGATTCGCTTGAGGCGGCGATCATCCACCGGCTGGGCGCACGGCTCGCGCACCAAGCCTTTCCGGGCGATCTCATCGAGCAGGCTTATTTCGACGCCATCGCCGGCGATCCGCCGATCCCCGACGCCTTCCGCGCCGACATTGCCGCCGTGGTCGACCGCGATCCGGCCTGCACGCGGCTGATCGAGCCGGTGCTCTATTTCAAGGGGTTCCACGCGATCGAGGCGCATCGGCTGGCGCATGCGCTGTGGACCGCCGGCCGGCAGGATTTCGCGCTCTATCTCCAAAGCCGCTCGTCCGAGGTGTTCCAGACCGACATTCACCCCGCGGCACGGATCGGCAGAGGTATTTTCCTCGATCACGCGACCGGTCTTGTGGTTGGCGCGACCGCGGTGATTGGGGACAATGTTTCGATGCTGCAGGATGTCACCTTGGGCGGCACCGGCAAGGAGCGCGGCGACCGCCACCCGAAAATCAAACCGGGTGTGCTGATTGGCGCCGGAGCCAAAATTCTCGGCAACATCGAGATTGGCCGTTGCTCGCGCATTGCCGCTGGTTCGGTTGTGTTGCATCCGGTGCCGGACAACAAGACGGTGGCGGGCGTGCCGGCGAGAATTGTCGGCGGCGCCGGCTGCGCCGAACCTTCGCGCGTCATGGATCAGATCCTTGCTCCCACGCCGGCCAACGAATAGTTTGATTTGAAATTGGCCAAGGTTGCCGCACGCGGACTTTTCTGGCAGAGGTTCGGCCTGGCCGGCTGTGAGCGGGTCGCGGTCCGGTGTGGCCGGGATGCCTTGGGAGCGCGTCGTGGAGAAAGCGGAATTGCGAAAATTGCAGGAATTCCTGCGCAAATCCCTCGACAATCAAAGAATCAAAGTTGCTCCCGGCAACCGGAATCCGGACGATGCCGACGTGCGGCTTGGCGAGCGCCGGATCGGCGCGATCACCGTCGATGACGAGGACGGCGACAGGTCTTTCTCCTTCGAGATGAAGATTCCCGTCGAGCGGCCGGTGTTGCAGGATTATTTGCGGCGGCTTTTCGAGACCGACAAATTGACGGTCGTGCCGCGCGCTAAAAAAGGCGATTCGGTCGACTTGAACAATGGCGGCGATTTTCTAGGCGTGATCTCGCCGGACGATCCCAATGCGAAGAGTTTCACTTTGCAGATGGCGATCCTCGATTTCGATCTCGAGGAATTATAGGGACCGGAATGCCGATTTACGCGCTCGATGGCATTTCGCCCGTTCTCCCAAGTGATGGCAAGGTCTGGACCGCCCGGCGCGCAGGTCATCGGCAAGGCGCGGCTCGAAACCGGGGTGTTGATCTGGTTCGGCGCCGTCCTGCCGGGCCCGGCCCGCCTCGTGCGCACCCTCGATGACGCGTCGGCCCGGGACCTCCGCGCCGGCGCCGCGCAGTATGCCGCCAACGGACGGCGCTTCGCCAAGGGACTGGTGGCGATCGAATGAGCGGCTAAAATCTCGCACCCCGGTCTTGGATCGTCCTTGCCACCCCCTCTGGAACATGACCGAAACCTGGTTTTATCATCTGCAGCGTCAGCCCCTCGAAAGCGTGCTGCCAAATCTCATCGAGAAATCGCTCGAAAAAGGCTGGCGCGTCGCCGTGCAGGCAAGGAGCGAAGAGCGGCTCGATGCGCTCGATTCCTGGCTGTGGACCTATTCGGACGCGAGCTTTCTCGCGCATGGGCGCGAGCGGGATGGCGATTTCGCGCTCCAGCCGATTTATCTCACTGTCGGCTTCGAAAATCCCAATGGCGCGGCGCTCCGGCTGTTTATCGAGGGGGCGCAAATGGCGCCGGCCCTCGTGGAAGCTGGCGCGGCTTATGCCCGCGCGGTTGCCCTCTTCGACGGCAATATCGCGCAAGAACTCGCGGCTGCGCGGGCACAATGGAAAAAGCTGAAGGAACGGGGCTTCGCGCTGACCTATTGGCAGCAGGGCGCGAACGGGCGCTGGGAATTGAAGTCTTGAGCCAACGCGAAAATTTTCTTGTAATCCAGCAATGTGAGCTTTGGCTTCGATTTAGGCGGGGCTGTGGATAATCGCGGCCGGAATTGACCGATTGCGGCCCAAAATCTTACCAAAATGTTTCACGTGAGTACGATGAGCCTATTGAAACTCAAACCATTGCGGGAGGTAAGATCAGTCGTTTCCGCTCGCTTTTGGTGCACTTTTGATCAATTCTTGGCCAAGGATTCGAAACGTCTGGATTCACGCGAGGCAACTCTTATTTCCTTCGATATTTCTTCTTCCTTGTGTATTTCTTTAAGTAAGATGTCAACTCGCTTTTTGTCACCATACGTTCTTTAGCATCATTTATTTCTGCTTTGACGCTTCCGATGTCTGCCTTCAAGATTTGCAAGCCTGACATAGCTGCCTTGATACTGCTTAATTCTTGTTTTAGATTTTCAAATTCCGTAACTGTTAATGGTACGTTAGACGGCGCTATGTTAGGTTTGTCGAGCGCAGGCGGTTGGTTTCCTGGAAAAATCCTCCCAAGCAAGATGATCACAGCAACTATAAGCGCGCCGCTCCACAGCAGGAGGTACTGTGAATTCTCAAGCTTCTTGCGTTCCGCGTGTGGAATTTTCGTGAATGAAGTTACCTCATCTTGGACAAACCTGAGGATAGCGTAAAATCGATGTCCTTCGGCGCCAAGAGCATGTGTTGGATCAGGAAGCGAAAAATCCAGTGCGTTGACCTCTTCAATAGTCATGTCAATACACTTGGCACTTAACCGGTAACAGGCGGCTGTAAAATCGCCGAAAATACTCCTCAGCTTCAGCTGGTTGGAGGTATAAAAATGGACCAAGAGTGTTATGAAAAAGAGCCAAATGACTGCAGCCTTGCGCACCCATATGCTGTCGAATAACCGTTCGTGCAATGCCAGCGCCGCTATCCAACCAAACATCAGCCCAGATAGTAAAATGCCAGACCAGCCCACGCGCTGGTTTCTTTATGGTTATGATAAGTCAGAGACCTAGTGTTCAAATCGCCAAGAAAGGCGAGGACATGGTCTTTTGTTAGCACTATATACGGGAAGAGCTTATCAAACACGGTTGCTCTTTTATTTGGGCCAACAGAGAGAGCCTCCAAGCGCTGGTACCCAGCATTTTCATACATGTGCATCGCAAATTGATTATCAGTAAACAAATTTACGCGAATGTCTTGTTTCAGACGGCGAGCAACGTTGTGAATCCTGTCGTGGAGCATCCTTAAGACTTGCGTGCCTATGCCACGCCGTCTGAACTGCTGACGTACGTTCATCCCCCCTAGCCAGACGCCATCCATTTCGTACCTGGCTCCCATCCCACGGTCATCCGCTACGATTGAAGCCGTAGCGACGATCATTTGCGTTTGGTTCTCCGTGAAGAAAAAGGTGTCATAAATTGATGCCGCTGAGGACGCGCTGTGGTTCTCCTCGATCCATTGCCAAAACGAGTTCCCTTCTTCTCCGTCGGCTTGGCATGTCATCGACATGATCCACTCCCGAGCGGCTCCTGTGAAAGGAGAATCTAACCCAACGCTGCGAAGGGAATGAATAGCCAAATCGGCAGACGTATAATGAGCCTTACTGAAGCAACGCTGCTCTGGCTGTTCATCATCGAGGGCCGACTTTTTGCCGACTCTGTTGCATTGGTCGCCATGCGTCGCAGTTTGCATCACCAATTCCTGCGGATCAACCGGCCAGGTGGAAAAGCCGGTTCACAATGCGCGCGTCTCCCGGTGACCTGGGTTCTTGCGGATCGTGCGCATGACCTCGAATGAAGCCCGTGATTGTAGCGGCCGCCGTCTCACGCCCGCCACCTTTGCGCGACGGCGTGGTCTTCTGCCTTCGCCTCGACCCAATCGCCCGCGCCCTTACCCATCAAATGCCGCTTCTTCCAGAACGGCGCCTCGGTCTTCAGATAATCCATGAGAAAAGACGCCGCCGCGAACGCCTCGCCGCGATGCTGGCTCGCGGCGACGACGAGAACGATCGGCTCGCCCGGAAGGATCAAACCATGGCGGTGCACGGCGAGGACAGCTTCGAGCGGCAGCAGGAGCCGCTTCAGCTTGGCGAAGGCTTGCTCGATAGCTTTGTAAAACCATAAGCTATAGCGCAAGGCACCAATCGTAAATCGGGCCGTGGCATGATACAGGAAACGTCTGCACGAAGCCTCTGCCCTGTCCACCTCTGGCGCCGAGAGGGTCGTCGGGAGTCCTCAATCACCGTGGGAAGCTAAGATTCATACTCATCCACCGCGATATGCCTCGCCCGCTTGACGCTCGCATCGCCTTGGTGACCGGCGCGTCGCGGGGAATCGGCCGCGCGGTGGCGCTGGAGCTTGCCCGCGCGGGCGCGCATGTGATCGCGCTCGCCCGCACCCAGGGCGCGCTCGAAGCTCTTGACGATACGATCCGTGGCGAGGGCAATGGCGCAACGCTGGTCCCCTGCGACCTCAAGGACTTCGATGCGCTCGACCGCCTCGGCGCCGCCATTTTCGAACGCTGGGGTAAGCTCGATATTTTCATCGGCAACGCGGGCGTGCTCGGCCCGGTGACGCCGCTCGCCCATGTCGAACCAAGACAATGGGAGGATGCCTTCGCGGTCAATGTCACCGCCAATTGGCGGCTGATTCGGTCGCTCGACCCTCTCCTGCGCGCCGCCGAGGCCGGGCGCGTTATATTTGTGACGTCGAGTGCCGGACATGCCGCGCGACTAAAACCCTATTGGGGGCCCTATGCGATCGCCAAGGCCGCGCTGGATGCCCTTGCTCGGACCTACGCGGCGGAAACGGTGAATATTTCCCGCGTTAGGGTCATGGCGGCCAATCCGGGGCCGCTGCGCACGCGGATGCGCGCGGCGACAATGCCCGGCGAAGAGCCCCTGAGCCTGAGGACGCCGGAGGAGTTTTCGCCGAAAATCCTCGCGCTCTGCATGCCGGAATGGACGCAAACGGGCAAGCTTTACGATTTCCCGGCGGATCGCGTGCTAAGCTTCATGCCGCCTTCCTGAACCATCACGGCTGCGATGGCGCCAGGCAATTGGAAGCGTTAAGCAAGGAGCTACGGCGAATCTACAATGCTCTTTGCTTACGCGGCCGGGCCAAGCCAGCGCAGCCGGTCGAGCACTCCCTGGAGAATGAATGCGGCCGCCATCCTATCGACGACTTCGGCGCGCTTGGCACGGGAGACGTCCTGCGCGATAAGCGAACGGGTGACGGCCATGGTCGAGAGCCTTTCGTCCCAAAAGACGCAAGGGCGCGCCGAAAGCGGCCCAAAATTGTGCGCGAAGGCGCGGGCCGCCTGCACGCGGGGACCTTCCGATCCATCCATATTTAGCGGCAAGCCGATGATGAGCGCAGCGGCATCGAACTTTTCCATGAGCGCGGCGAGCCGCGCCGCGTCCTTCGCGAATTTCGTGCGCCGGATCGTCGCCAGCGGAGTCGCGATCCGCCGCTCCACGTCGGAGAGCGCAAGGCCGATCGTCTTGGCACCGAGATCGGCGCCGATGAGCCGCTGCCCGGCACTGATGCGAACAGCCAAACCGTCGAGTTCCAGAACTTCCGCGGCCATCACGTGCGCTTCAATACATAACTTCGCCTATACTTATTTCGTGTATAATTAGGAATGCGTGGGTATGCTCTTTGCCTCCCGCTTTGTGCTCGCTTTGGATGGGGCGCATCATGAATCTGATTTGGCTCGGCCACTCGGCTTTTCGCATCGAGCTTGGCGCGGCGGTTATTTTGATCGACCCATTTCTCAGCGGCAACCCGAAATTCACCGGCGACGCCGCAAAGGCGGCGGCAGGAGCGACCCACATCGTGCTGAGCCACGGCCATGACGATCATATCGGCGATGCCGCCAAGATCGCCAAGACGACCGGCGCGCAGGTCATTTCGAATTTCGAAATCTGCATGTATTTGAACGCGCAAGGCGCGGAAAACATCAACCCCGGCAACACGGGGGGCACGATCGATTGCGGCGCGTTCAGCGTGAGCCTCACCCAGGCGTTACATTCGTCGGGAACCGTCGTCAACGGCCAACCCATCTATCTCGGCAATCCGAACGGCGTTGTCATAAAGCCTAGGGACGCGCCTTGCGTTTATCATATGGGCGATACCGATGTGTTTTCCGACATGAGTTTGATCGCGGAGATTCATTCGCCCAAGATCGGCCTCGTGCCGATCGGCGACCGTTTCACCATGAGCGGGCGGACGGCGGCGCTCGCGGTCAAGCGTTTCTTCAAATTCGAAACCGTTGTGCCCTGCCACTATGGGACCTTTGATCTTCTCGATCAGGACGCAAGCCACTTCATCGCGGCGATGCAAGGCCATCCGACAAAAGTTGTCGTGCCCAGCGCCGGCGAGGCCCTGGCGTTTTGACGACCGCGCCTTGCGCTTAGCGCGGAATAGGCGCGAGGGCGTATATCCGGAAAGTCGCAGGGATAAGCTCATGCGAACACGTAAAATAGACGAGAGAAGCCATTGGACAATTTTTTCGAAAGCCTTCGCTTGACCGGGGTGGGCTGGGTCTTCGCTTTTTTTATCGTCGGCGCAACGATTCTTGCCGGCCGCTGGTTGCTCGGGTTGGGGTTGGCGAGATTCAACCGGGAGGTCCTAGACGGTAATGCCGCGAGCGCGGGTGTTGCGGCTCCCGTCATGCCGCCGGAAGTCAAGACGCTGTTCGATCGGGCGGACGAACTGTTGAAACAAGGGACGCGGTCCGAAGATAATGGGGCGCTGATCGAAGCCATCGATAGCTATCGCCGCGGCCTCGCTCTCGTTGCGCGCCGGGAGAGCCCGCTCCAATGGGCTTCGGCGCACACGAATCTTGCCGTTGCGCTTGAAACGCTCGGTGAGCGGGAGAATGGAACGGCGCGGATTGCGGAGGCCGTCGAAGTTTATCGCGAGGCCTTGGAGGAATATACCCGCGAGCACGCGCCGCTCGATTGGGCCGCAACCCAGATGAATCTCGGTAATGCGCTCGCGCGGCTCGGCGAGCGGGAGAGCGGAACCGCCCGGCTCGAAGAGGCCATTGGCGTCTTTCGCGAGGTCGTGGAGGAATATACCCGCGCGCGCGCGCCGCTCAATTGGGGCGCCGCCCAGATGAATCTCGGCAATACGCTGAGAGTGCTCGGCGAGCGGGAGGGCGGGACGGCGCGGCTGGAGGAGGCCGTCGCAGCCTATCGCGAGGCGTTGAAGGAATGTACCCGCGCGCGCGCGCCGCGCGATTGGGCCACGGCCCAAATAAGTCTCGGCGCCGCGCTCGAAACGCTTGGCGAGCGGGTGAGCGGCACGGCGCGGCTCGAGGGGGCGGTCGAAGCCTACCGCGACGCCTTGCAGGAATTGACCCGCGATCGCGTGCCGCTTGAGTGGGCCACGACCCAAAACAATCTCGGCACCGCGCTCAAAGAACTCGGCAGCCGGGAGAGCGGCACGGAGCGGCTCGCAGAGGCCGTCGAAGCCCATCGCGATGCCACCCAGGAATTGACCCGCGAGCGCGTGCCGCTCCAATGGGCCGTCACCCAGCACAATCTCGCCGTCGTTCATCGCGCCTTGTTCGAAAAGGATCGCGAGCCGCGTCATCTCGATGATGCGATTGAGGCCATCGATGGGGCTCTTGAAGAATTTTTGACGGCCAGCAAAACCCGCTTGATTGAGATGGCCGGGGCCTTGCGCGAAAAAATCCTCGCGGCGAAAGGCGCGTTATAGCGGCATCGCCGGCCGAGTACCCTCGCTTCCCCTTTATAGCGGGTTTGCCCTAACTGCCGCCGCCCTGCCTGCGAGCGTGAGCAAGCTTTGCCGCGAGGTTTTGGCCAGGCCATGCTCGGTCTTATGCCAATGATAGGGCCGCAGAATAAGATCGCAGAGCGCCATCCAGGCCGCGGCCGAGGTCAGCAGATAATACAGAGGGAGCAGCGACAGGAAAGGCCAAAGACCGAGCAGCTTGCGCCGCTTCATGCCGACCAATGCGAGCCATAGGTTCGACGCCATTCCGAAAAGCGCCGCCGACATCCAAAGCACGACCTCAATAAGTTCAAGGCCGGAGGCGGGCGACGGCAGGCCAGCGGCAAGATCATGGACAAGGAGCGCGGTAAAAAACGGCCAGAGCGGCGGCGCGATCACCAAACCGGTCATCGTCAGGGCGAGCGCCAAGCCGTGCCCGACGCCAAGCTCGGCGACGAGGCGGCGGGGATTGCGGGTGAGGGTGATGAAGGTCTGCATCCAGCCTTTGGACCAGCGCCGCCGCTGCCGCAGCCAAGCGTCGATGAGCGCCGGCGCCTCTTCCTGCGTGCTGGAAGGCAAAATACCGACGCCATAGCCGAAACGGGCGAGGCGAAGGCCGAGATCGGCATCCTCGGTCACGTTCCAAGCATCCCAGCCGCAGACCTCACGCAAAATCTCGGTGCGAAAATGGTTGGAGGAGCCGCCGAGAGGCAGCGGCAGGCCAAGCCTAGCGAGGCCTGGGTTCAAGACATCGAACAAAACCGCGTATTCGATCGCGAACAGGCGGGTCAGCCATGAATCTTCGATATTGTCGATCGCGAGCCGCGCCCTGCAGACAGGCAAGCTCGCGTGGGGCACGCAAAAAACGTTCCGCCGCCTCGCGCAATTGACCCGGAGCAGGGGCATCTTCGGCATCGAATATGGCAACGAGCTCGCCGCGCACGAGCGGCAAGGCGACGTTGAGCGCGCGGGGTTTGGTCCTTGGCCAGCCCGCGGGCGCGACGATGAGTTCGTAGGTTGCGGAAAGATCCAAGGCCTCGATGGCGTGCCGCGTCGCGTGATCGTCGTGCTCGATCACGAGCTTGATGTCGAGCTTGCCGCGCGGATAGTCGATCGCGGCGAGCGCGGCAATGAGCTGCGGCACGACCCGGGCTTCCCGGTGCAGCGCGACCACGATAGAATAAACCGGCAGTCGCCGATCCTCGGCACGAGCGCGAAACGGCTCTTGCTCGCCAGCGGTGCTCGCCGCCGCGGCGAAGAGACGAAGCCAGATCGAGGCTAGGAAAAAACAGGTCATCGATAAGGCGAAGGCGGTCAGCGTAAGTGCCGGCGCCAGGTCGAATACCAACGTGGTGGCGGCGGCAAGTGCGATGGCGAAGCTGCACTGCGCGTGGCTAGGGCGCTCTTTCGCCGAAAGGCTTGGATCGAGGTTGGCGAGGCCGAGGCTTGCCTCGCGCAGGATCGGCGCGGCCGCCGCCGCGCGCACCAAGCTGGACAAATGCGAAGGTGTCGTGATCGCAAGACGCGCGCCCAAGCGCTCGCCGCCGCGTGCTCTTGCCAAGAGATGGGTAAGCAGTTGACCGCGCGGCGCGGCGAGCCAGCGGGAGCCATCGCCGTCGAGTGGCGCAAGGCCCGCATGAATCGCGTGCGGATAGCGTGCGCCGGCGCCGAGCGCTGCCTCCCCGTCGACAAAGACCGCGCCAAGGTGATGCGCGAGACACTGATAAAAATAACGCTCCCGGATCGTTCCGCTCGCTAGCACGGCGGCCTCCGGCGCGATAGCTTGCCGGCGAGCCTCAGCGGCGGCGGCGAGCAATGCCGCCGGGCTCACGCCATGGACGGTAAGAAACGCTAGCGCGGCGGGCAATGCGGCGGGCAAACCGGCGGGGCGCCACTCCGGGGCCGCTCTCATGCGCGGGGAAAACGGCCCGGACCTTATTCCGGTAGGTCGGTGCAAATCCATCTATCCAAAAAGCAAAAGTGATGTTGTAGCTTAGCAAGTCTGGACAAATTTATCTATTGATATTCGTCAAAAATATTGAAAAATGAGCTAAGAATTTCAGATGCGATATCAAGAACGCCGAAATTTTAAGGAATTGGTGCTATGCAGAATTCGCTTATCGAAAATTTTTTGCGCGGGGCAAAAGACGAAATTCAAAGACTTATTAAAATGGCTTTCAGGGCGGGATTTGAAAAAGGACACGCCGAAGCAAGGCGCGAATTGCTTGAGTCATTGGGGGAAGGCGCTGATGCAGGGGATGTCGGTACCAAAGAGTCTCAGCGCCCCATCTCTGCCGCGCCTGCCGACACCGACGGCCCCAAACCGAGCGGCGATATAGCGCGCGGTAAAAATAATGAGAATTAATTTTCGTCAAAATTAGGCAACGCCAAGGAAATTAGCCTCGGGCGCCGGGCCTCTGGTTAATACCGCTGACGATGGGCCCTAGCGCCTGCGTGGCAGTCCGAGAGGATGCGCGGGATTTCCCCTGGTGCCGCAGCATGCTGCTGGGAATGAAATAGGAAAGCAGGCCGGAGACGTAGCCGATTTGCAGACTTGTGATCAGCACGGCGAATTCAAGAAGCGCGCGCAACACGCCGTGCTCGAAATAAACCGACCTGGCAATAACCACCGCGAGGATGACCGCGCAAGCAGGGGCGAGAACCAAAACCTTGAAAAACCGCCCGAGAACCGCCCCCAGCAGGACGCTCCCGATTAATAAGATGGTCACGCGACGTCTCCGCGAGGACGCGATTAGCTTGCCGCGACAATAATTAATTGTTGTTAATCGATGACAATTATATGACACCTTTCACGCAATCCCTCAAGCCTTATTTTTGGGCATAAGGCCTTATTCGTGGGCATATGCCTCGTTTTTTGGCATAAAAGCATAGCTCATGTATACTGAGCTACTTTCTGCAGTGCTGCGAACGTAACCGCGCGAAGTAAATACTTCGGAACGTAATCCGGTTCGATTCGAGCGAACGAGTGTTATTTGCGAATGAACGTGAGATAGGTAGGCCTTCGGCCGCCGAGGAGAGCTTTCGCTTCGTATCTCGTGCCAATCCATCCATCCCAGGGCCTTTGCCAATCCCGCGGGCTCGCCGCCGCCCAGACAAAATCGGGCGAGCGTAAGACACGGGCCAAGCTCCAGCCCGTATTGCCATCGATATCGGTTGCGAAGCGAAGCTCCGCGCCCGAACGCATGACCCGCGCGAGCCGAGCCAGCATTTCGTCGGACAGAAACCGCCGCCCGTGGTGGCGCCGCTTTGGCCAAGGGTCGGGATAAAGCAGATAGGCGCCGTCCAATGCCTCCCCTGGCAGCGCTTCGATCACCGCCCGGGCGTCGCCATTGTAAAGACGCACATTGCGCAACTGATCCGCTTCGATGAGCGCCAAGGCCTTGGCGATGCCGTTCAAAAAGGCCTCGCAGCCGATATAGCTGATATTAGGATGCGCGCGCGCCTGGGCGGCGAGATGCTCGCCGCCACCAAAGCCAATTTCGAGCCAAAGCGCGGCGGGACCGTCGGGAAATAGGCAGGCGGGATCGGCAATGGGCTGCGATGCATCGAAGCTGAGGCATGGCAACATCGTTCTCAGAAGCGAGGCATGGTGAGCGCACAGCTTCCTGCCGCGGCGCCGGCCATGCAAGCCGGGTGGATTCGCGCGGGTTTCCCGCCGCGTTGCAGCGTCCGAATCGGGCCGCTGCGATTGCCGCTTTCCGGGGTGACTTCCGGGGTTCATGGCCTGCCGAGGGCCGCCCAAATTTCGCGAAATCAGGCGAGATGCGCTTTCAGTTTCTCCGCCAAATCGGTCTTTTCCCAGGAAAAACCGCCATCGGCGTCCGGCGCGCGGCCGAAATGCCCGTAGGCGGCGGTGCGTGCGTAAATCGGCCGGTTAAGCTTAAGGTGTTCCCTGATGCCGCGCGGGGACAGGCGCATGGCGTCGAGGAGGGCTGCCTCGAGCTTTTCTTCTTCGACCCGGCCGGTGCCGTGAGTATCGACATAGATCGACAGCGGCTCGGCGACGCCGATCGCATAGGAAAGCTGAAGTGTGCAGCGATCGGCAAGACCCGCGGCAACGACGTTCTTGGCGAGGTACCGCGCCGCGTAGGCGGCGGATCGATCGACCTTTGTCGGATCCTTGCCCGAAAATGCGCCGCCGCCATGAGGCGCCGCGCCGCCATAGGTGTCAACAATAATTTTGCGCCCCGTCAAGCCGCAATCGCCGGCAGGGCCGCCGATGGCGAACTTGCCGGTCGGGTTGACGTGCCAAACCGTGTCCGGGGCGATCCAGCCTTCCGGCAAGGTTTCCCGGATATAGGGTTCAACGATATCGCGTACATCCCGCGAGCTCAGATTTTCGTCTAGATGCTGCGTCGAAAGCACGATCTGCGTCACGCCGATGGGTTTGCCCCGAACATATTTGACCGTTACCTGGCTCTTGGCGTCCGGGCCGAGCTCGGCGGCGGCACCAGAGCCTGCCTTGCGTTCGCGGGCGAGGCTCTCGAGAATTTTGTGGGCGTAATAGATCGGCGCCGGCATGAATTCCGGCGTTTCCCGGCAGGCGTAGCCAAACATGATCCCTTGGTCGCCCGCACCCTCGTCCCTGTTGCCGGCGGCGTCGACGCCTTGCGCGATGTCGGCGGATTGGGCGTGGAGCAGGGTTTCGACTTCGGCGGTGCGCCAATGGAAACCGTCCTGATCATAGCCGATGTTCTTGATCGCGCCGCGCGCCGCGGCCTCGATCGCATCCAGGCCAATCGCCGCGCCGCGCACTTCGCCCGCGATGATGACCCGGTCAGTCGTCGCCAAGGTCTCGCAGGCAACCCGGGTCTGAGAGGGATCCAAACCGGCCTTGGCGCCTTCGCGGAAGAAAAGATCAACGATTTCATCGGAAATCCTGTCGCACACCTTGTCCGGATGCCCTTCGGCCACGGATTCACTTGTAAATAGATAAACTTCGCGAGCCATAGGCTTAACTCCGGGGAAAAAATTATCGCGACAAAGCTTTCGGTACGCCGTTCGTTTTGTCAAGCCATTCGCCCCATCGTGTTCGTCAAAGCGAACGCTTCCATTCACCGCGTCGTGTCCTCATCTGGGTTTTGGTGTTCCGGCGCGTTGGGCCCTGGCTCTTCGCCGGCGAGCGAGGACACGAGATCGACGATCCGCTTGCGGATTTTTGGATCGTGAATCCGGGCAAAGGCCATGTTCAAATGGAGGCCCTCGGCGGTCGATAAAAAATCCGCGATATAGGGGGTGTTCGAATCTTCCGCGACGCCTATGTGCCCCGGTTCGGGATTGGCAATTGTTTCGAAGGAAGGGGCTCCTTCGAAAAAGTAGGCCGGCGGAACATCGAGCCTCCGCGAAATCTGCTGGAGTCTGCTCGCCCCGATCCTATTCGTGCCTTTTTCGTATTTTTGGACCTGTTGAAACGTCAGACCCAAGGCTTCTCCTAATTTTTCCTGGCTCATGCGGAGCATGACGCGCCGCATGCGAACGCGGCTGCCGACGTGCCGGTCGATCGGGTTGGGCGTTTTTTTCACGAAGCTTCCGCCGTGGCCGCCTGAAGGGTATGCCGGAGCGTTTCGATGGCGTCATGGCCCATTATAGCGCAAAAGCCGCCCGGGGCATATCGGCGGTCCGGATTTTCCCGGAAGAGAAATATTAATGATTAACGTCACTCGCGATCGAATGGCACAACGCCAATCGAATATGATTGCGGGGCCTAGAAGGGACGCAATCTGATCGAGCGATCCGTCATCGCTTCAAACAATTCGCCGCGTCGCGACGCGTTACAAAAAACTGCCGTGCCTACTTTCAAATGCTCTGCATTGCGGCCGCAAGGCTCTGAAAAACCTTAGACGGGCTCGATGCCGCGCCGCGTCAGATCGAGGTCAGCAGTTCGCCTGTGGCGTCGTGCGGAGTTGGATCGTGGTCGAGAAGCCGCCGCGCGAGCGGCCGAGCGCTTCTTGTTTACGCCGGCTGCATGCCAGTGCGCCCACACGATCGTCGAATCGATGGCATTCTACTCATCGGCGGGAGGCCCGAGGCTGGCCAGCAAACAGCTCGCGATTGCGCCTGGTAATCCGATCTTCGATCGACGCCTCGCCCCTTCGATGCAGTTTGCAGCACGCGCGAAGAACTTTGAAAGCCGCCCGGGCACACCATCCGCGTGCCGCACGCGACGGCCTGTCGCCGTCGCAATTGGCAAGGGCCGACAATCGCACGAAAGCCGCGCCCTGTGCCGGTAACCACCCGACTGGCCAAACCAGATCGCAAAATGCTTGCATACACCTCACGGCCACCGGGACCTGAGGAAGAGGCCACCCCGACGCGCGGGCCCAGGGGTCAATTGTGGCGTTTCAGATGGTCTTCGAGATAGGCGAGCGCATCCTGCCGATCTCCGTCATTGGCCGAAGCCACTGCCTTGTCATAGGAATCGATGATCCATTTGTCCTTTGTGGGATCAATCGCGGCTTCCCGCGCCAAGGTCAGCCACATTAGGCCGAGCGCGCGCTGCGGCCGAACCCCTTCGCGGCCCGTGAAAAGCGTTTGGCCGAGCAGAGCTTCCGCTTGGAGGTGCCCTTTATCCGCGGCGAGAAATAGCCAGCGGACTGCCTCCTTACCGTCCTTATCGACGCCAGCGCCGTCGAGATGCATCCGGGCCAAATTGTACTGGGCGTTCGCGTTGCCGAACGTCGTCGCGGCGAATTGGAACATTTGGAGCGCGCGTCGGGGATCCGGACGGACTTTGCTGTTGGCGATTCCGTTCAGGTTGTAGATCGCAAGCGAGACCAGCGCGCTCGACACAACCGCGAGATCCCGCCGGCTCGGGTCGTCCTCATCGTAATTCGCTACGATTTGGGAGAAATAGTCATATGCCTTGATATCGTCGCGCGGTACGCCGTCGCCATTGGCATAAAGTTTGGCGAGCTTCCATTGCGCCAGCAATTCACCTCCCGCCGCAGCATATTTCAAGGCCTCGATCGCGGAGTTGGGGTTGCCTGAACGAAACCCTTCGAGACCCGCCTGCAACGCCGCCCGAGGCGTCGCGAATGTTTGGACCGGCGCCTTTTCGACAGCGGCGCCCTCGGCACTCTCGAAGGCGCCAACGCCTGGCAAGCAGGCCGCCAGCCCGAAAAGCACGACCCCGGAAATGCGGTTAAACGTCAGCATAGGCATTTGTTTCACTCGATGCACCCGGATGGGTTACAGCTCCGGTAAAGGCCGGGCCGACCATCTGGGCGTATTTCCATAACGCGCCAGACCCGAAATTAGTTTTACGTGGTTGCCAATCTTTTTTTCTTTTTTCCAATTCCGCATCCCCCAATTGGAGGTTGATAGTTCCTTTAATCGCGTCGATTTCAATTATGTCGCCATCGCGCACCAGCGCGATCGGGCCGCCGACGGCCGCCTCCGGTCCGACATGGCCTACGCAAAATCCGCGTGTCGCGCCGGAAAAGCGCCCATCGGTGACAAGCGCGACCTTGGACCCCATGCCTTGGCCATAAAGCGCAGCCGTGGTCGCCAGCATTTCGCGCATGCCGGGCCCCCCGCGCGGACCTTCGTAGCGGATCACGAAAACGCAACCTGCCGCGTAGCGGCGCTCCGCCACCGCTTCAAAACAAGCCTCTTCGTTGTCGAAGCAAAGCGCCGGCCCCCTGAAGGTCAGCGCCGCTTCTGGCATGCCCGCGACTTTCACGATCGCCCCCTCGGGGGCGAGGCTCCCCTGCAAACCGACGACGCCGCCAGTGGTGGTGATTGGCTTGTCGGCCGGCCAGACAACATCCTGGTCGGGGTTCCATGCGACTTTCGCGAGATTCTCGGCAATTGTCCGGCCGGTGACGGTCATACAGCCGCCATGCAAGAAACCGTGATCGAGGAGCGTCTTCATCAAGAGTGGTATGCCGCCGGCCTCGAACATATCCTTGGCGACATATTTCCCGGCAGGTTTCAGATCGGCGATATAGGGAGTCCGGCGGAAGATTTCGACAATTTCGAAGAGATCAAACGCAATCCCGCATTCATTGGCGATTGCTGGGAGATGCAACGCAGCATTGGTCGAGCCACCGGAAGCGGCGACAACGGTCGCGGCGTTTTCGAGCGCCTTGCGGGTGACGATATCGCGCGGACGAAGGTTGCGCGCCAAAAGCTCCATCACCATCTCGCCCGCCATGCTGCAGAAGCGGTCGCGAATTTCATAAGGAGCTGGCGCCCCGGCCGAATAAGGCAGGGCGAGACCGATCGCCTCCGAAACAGCGGCCATCGTATTGGCGGTGAACTGTGCGCCACAGGCGCCGGCTGAAGGGCAGGCGACGGTCTCGAGCGTGTCCAAGTCCTCGGCCGACATGGCCCCGATCGAATATTTTCCGACTGCTTCGAAAAGATCTTGAACGGTGACCGGCCTCCCCTTGAAAGTTCCCGGCAAGATCGAACCCCCGTAGATGAAAATCGACGGGACGTTGAGACGCAGCATAGCCATCATCATGCCGGGCAGCGACTTGTCGCAGCCGGCGACGCCGACGAGCGCATCGTAGCAGTGGCCGCGCATGGTAAGTTCGACCGAGTCGGCGATCACCTCGCGCGAAACAAGCGAAGACTTCATCCCCTCATGGCCCATGGCGATCCCGTCGGTCACCGTGATGGTGCAAAATTCGCGCGGCGTGCCGCCCGCCGATACAACGCCCCTCTTCACCGCTTGTGCCTGCCGCATCAGAGCGATGTTGCAGGGAGCGGCCTCGTTCCAGCAGGACGCCACGCCGACCAGAGGCTGATGAATTTGCTCGCGCGTGAGCCCCATCGCGTAAAGATAGGAACGGTGCGGCGCGCGCGACGCGCCTTCCGTCACGTGTCGGCTGGGGAGCCTAGCTTTATCGAAAACGAGATTTTCCATGGAACATGGTTCCGGACCTGTCGGCCAAACCGTCTTATTGTGAGGATGCAGGCGCCGTCGAACAAATGGGATGCCGCGCGGGGAAGCGGGCGGAAATTCCTGTCACGCCATGCTCAACTCCGAGAGCTGATGTTTTTTATCAACACTCACACTAGCAAGTTGCTAAAGACTAAAAAAGCAGTTTCTCCTTAATATGCCAAGCCAAAGTTAACTTTGCCACAGCCTGTGACATGAAAACCACGATTTTGTCGCGTTGGCGAGCGGTTTTCACCAAAGCGCCCCATTTTTTCGTCCCGGCCCGGCGGCTTCCCGCGCGTCCGGGCCGCCCGAATCATTAGATCGAAAAAAGATCGCTCAGGGGCAATGCCTCCGCGTCCCCGCAGTTCGCCTAGACCTAGAGGGAGGCCAGCCCCGTGGCAAACTCCCTTGGCGCTTCAGAAACCGCGCGAAAGCGGCCAGCGCGACATCAGACACATGATGCTCGATGCCCTCGGCATCGAGTTCCGCGCATTGCTCCGGAACGCCGACGGCGCGCAGAACGTCGACAACGAGCCGATGCCGGGAGCGGACACGATCGGCGAGACCATGCCCCTCCGACGTCAAGAAAACGCCCCGATAGAGCTTCGAGGTGGCAAGCCCTTCCCGTTTCAGGCGGGCAATCGTTTTGATCGCTGTGGCGTGGGTCACCCCGAGACGGTGGGCGATGTCCGTCGGGCGCGCCTCGCCGCCGCTCGCCAGAAGGTCGTCGATCAGTTCGACATAGTCCTCGAGGACCGCCGCCGCCTGCGCCGAACGCGCCTTTTCAAAGCGCCGGGCGTGCACCGCCTCGACCGGCAGCTCGGCCGGCAACGGGCCGACGGTCACTTTCTTGATCATTGGACTTCAGTCCCTTGGCCGTGATGTGCGGGTGCCTCTTCTCAAATTCGAAGAAAACAGCTCCAGGTCAACTTCTTTTGAGTTTGACTGCTCTGTAGCCCATGCTACATCTTACAGCGTGAGGAGGGCTGGCGCCAGCCGTTCCGCCAAGACCCACTTAGATCTGATAGCTTTCGCACAAGAGGCCTTTTAAATTTTTCGGTCGTTGTTGTTGACCGTCGCACGAAAGGAAGTCGAATGACGGATGTCGTCGTACGGGGCCGCCGAGTGAATCGGGCGCAGGTCGCTATTCGCGAAGTGCTCGATGGCCGTCGCCGCGGCTTGAGCGCCATCGTTCCGATGGCGGGGCCGGCGGTCATCGTTTCGATCGCCTATATGGATCCCGGCAATTTTGCAACGAATATCCAGGCCGGCGCGAAATATGGCTATGGGTTGCTTTGGGTCGTTCTGGTTGCAAACCTGATCGCGATGCTGTTTCAGAGTTTGTCGGCGAAGCTTGGCATCGCGACCGGTCGCAACCTCGCTGAAATATGCCGTGAGCAATTGCCACGGCCTCTCGTCTGGGCCATGTGGGTGGCCAGCGAGATCGCGGCGATGGCGACTGATCTCGCGGAGTTCCTCGGCGGTGCGATCGGACTCTCTCTCCTGTTCAACCTCCCGCTCTTCTGGGGCATGATCGTCACCGCGATCGTGACCTACGGAATTCTTATGTTCGAGAAGCGAGGCTTCAGACCGATCGAGCTGATCATCGGCACCTTGGTAGCGATCGTCTGCCTCTGTTATCTGATCGAGATATTCATCGCCCCGGTGGACTGGGCGGCTGCGGCATTCCACACCTTCGTTCCACAGCTCGATGATGCGGCGGCCGTCACGATCGCCGTGGGCATCATTGGCGCCACCGTCATGCCCCATGCCATCTACCTCCATTCCGGCCTCACTCACGTCCGGCTGAGCGCGCGCGACGACGCCGACCGGCGTAGTCTCCTCCGCTATTCCAACCGGGAAGTCATTGTCGCACTCGCGATCGCCGGAGCAGTAAATATGGCGATGGTGATGATGGCGTCCGCCGCTTTTCACGAAGGTCACAGTGACGTCGCCGAGATCGAGACAGCCTACCACACATTGCTTCCCCTGCTCGGCGGGGGAGCGGCAACGGTCTTCTTGATTTCCCTCCTTGCTTCTGGCGTGTCGAGTTCCGCGGTCGGAACCATGGCCGGCCAGATGATCATGCAAGGCTTCGTCGGATTCAGGATTCCGGTCGTGGTCCGGCGGCTTGTTACGATGGTGCCGGCATTCATCGTTGTCGGCTATGGGGTCAATGCGACCAACGCACTCGTCATAAGCCAAGTCATTCTTAGCCTTGCCTTGCCGGTACCCATGATCGCGCTTTTGCTATTCACCCAACGGCCCAGCATCATGGGCTCGTTTGTCAATGGCCGTGTGACCCGTATTGCCGCGATCGCCGGAACCGCAGTGGTACTCATTCTCAACACCGTGCTCCTGTTGCAGACGTTTGCTGTGCCCCTGCCGTTCTTGGAGGGGTAGCGCGGACCATCAGATCGCCAATGGGGGGAGCCAATCCGTGGCTTGGTTAGGCAGATTAATCGCTCTGCCAACGTTTTGCGCGAGCATGGGCTTGTTAAACCCAGGACAGTTCGCCGATGCCGCGGCCACGGATGTCACGGCGTCAGAGGCGGCCGCATCGGCGCCCGCGCCGGACAAAAGCGAATACAGTCTGCTGAATCCAACGCCCGGCGATCAGATGCGCGCCTTCACGCCAGAACGTCCGACGCTGGCACTGGTGCCCTTCACAGTCGATGCGGGCCATTTCCAGTATGAAAGCGATCTTTTCAACTACACCCACACGAACTACCTTGGCGTTGGCACGATAAACTACCTAACCGCCGACCCTACGATAAAACTGGGTTTGACCAATTGGATCGATTTCGAGGTCGAGCTCAACGGCTACCTGAACGCGTCAACTCATGACAACCGTACCGGCGCGCTCATCAGCAATGGCCACGGATTCGGCGACACTCTCATCAAGATCAAATTCAACGTCTTCGGCAATGACGGAGGAACCTTCGCTCTGGCGCTCATGCCTATCGTCAAGGTACCCTCAGCCGCGCCCGGGCTCGGCAATGGTTTGGTCGAGGGTGGCGTCGTCGCCCCCTTCCAGATCAACCTGCCACAGGATTATACATTGATCTTGCAGACCGAAATCGACGCCTTGAAGAATGCCAGTAACAATAGCAGGCACGCCAATTTCGCAAGTCTTGCAAGCCTTAGCCATGCGCTGCCTTTCATCAGCAAGGATCTCTCTGCCACCCTCGAGTTTTTTTCGTCCGCCGGAACGGACTCTGACATGCCGGCGTTCTACACTTTCGACGTCGGCTTGGCCTATCTCATCTTACCAAATGTGCAGCTTGATGTCGGCGCCAACTTCGGCCTGACCAAAGCGTCGCCCGATGTGAATGTCTACACCGGAATTTCGGCGCGCTTTTGATCGCCGCCCTGGTCGGCTTCGATTATGCCCGCGATCCGCGATTCGAAGGCTCTGCTTCGCTTGGCGCCCCTTGTCAAAGGATCGATCCGAAAGCGCAAAGGACGCCCTTCGCTTCACGCGTCGCGTAGCCGGGCAAGAGCCACTTCGAGCTTTTGCGCGCTCGAAAAGGCTTCGGCTAATCGTTCGCGGTTTTCCTCGACGACTTCTTCCGGCGCGCGGGCCACGAAATCGGCATTGCGCAGTTTGGCTTCGATTTTGTCCGCGTCGCCCTTTAATTTGGCGATCTCCTTGGCGAGGCGAGTTTTTTCCGCTTCGAAATCGATGATCCCTTGCAAGCGCAGCGCGGCTATGGTTTTGCGCACGACCATCTGCACGGATTTTTCCGGAGCCTCGGCCGCGAAAGAGATCTCAGATAGACGGGCGAGGCGCCTGATGGTTTCGGCCCAATCTTCCGCACGCGACCTGACCTCGGGGGAGGCGTTCATGAGTATCAGCGGGATTTGCACCACCGCCGGAACGTTCATCTCCGCGCGCAGCGAACGGATTTCCGAAATAAGCTCGACGATAAAGCCGATATCGGCCTCGGCCTCTGGATTTTCACAACCATCGAGTTTCGGCCACTCCGCGAGGGCCAGCAGACTCGCACGGGGCAGTTCGTCAGTCGCCGTAATGCTCCAAAGCTCCTCGGTCATGAACGGCATGAGGGGATGCAGGAGCTTGACGATTTGTTCGCGCACGAAAGCCGTTGTCGCGCGGGTCTCCACCTTGCCCGGTCCATCGGCGCCTTGCAGGAGCGGCTTGGCGAGCTCGAGATACCAGTCGCAATAAATGTTCCAGACGAAACGATAGGCGGCGTTGGCGGCGTCGTTGAAACGGTAGGTTTCGATCGCCTCCGTAACCTCGGCGATGGCCTTCGCGGTTTCGTCAAGGATCCAGCCATTTAGCTTAAGACTTGTTTGGCGCGGATTAAACGTGGCCTGGAACACGCAGCCGTTGATCTCGGCGAAACGCGCAGCATTCCAGAGCTTTGTGCCAAAATTTCGATATCCCTCGACGCGTTGCGTCGACAACTTGATATCGCGTCCCTGCGCCGCCATGGCGGCGAGCGTAAAGCGCAGGGCATCTGCGCCATAGGTCTCGATGAGGTGTAAGGGATCGACCACGTTGCCTTTCGACTTCGACATCTTGGCGCCCTTTTCGTCGCGGACGAGGGCGTGGATATAGACGTCGCGGAAGGGAACCTCGTGCATAAAATGGAGGCCCATCATCATCATCCGGGCAACCCAGAAGAAAATAATGTCGAATCCGGTGACGAGCACGCTCGTCGGATAACGGCACTTTAACTCCGGCGTTTGGTCCGGCCAGCCGAGGGTGGAAAAAGGCCAGAGCGCGGAGGAAAACCAAGTGTCGAGGACGTCTTCATCGCGCCAGATCGGCTCTAAACGCGTTTTGCCGGCCAATTCGTCATTTATTATCTGCTGAAATACTGTGTCGAAGTCACCGCGCGGCCTTGCGATGACGCGCACAGAACAACGATAATATTTTTCCGCTTGAGCAATCGCAGCGGCTTCGTTCTCGGCGACAAAAATCGCTGGATTGTCCAGGAGCTTCCACTCGGCATCGCCATTTTTCCTTCTTCCGTACCACGCAGGGATGCGATGCCCCCACCACAATTGCCGCGAGATGCACCAAGGCTGGATATTCTCCAGCCAATCGAAATAGGTCTTCTCCCAATTCTTCGGGATGAATTTCGTCTTACCCTCGCGCACTGCCGCAATCGCCGGTTGTGCCAGGCTCTCAGCCTTGACGTACCATTGATCGGTGAGGCGCGGTTCCAGGACAGCGTGCGAACGATCGCCGTGCGGCACTTGATGGAGGTGCGGCTCGATTTTCTCGACGAGGCCGCGCGCTGCCATCATCTCAATGACACACTGACGCGCCTCGAAACGGCCGAAGCCGTTCAGCGAATCCAAATCCTCGTTGTCCTGACTCGCCTGGGAGCCGACGGTCAAAGCGGTTGTCGGCCGCGCAGTGGCCCAAAACGCTAAATTACCTTGCAACTCGACACGCCCTTCCGCGTCGAGCACGTTAATCAATGGCAATTCGTGCCGCCTGCCCACCTCAAAGTCATTGAAATCATGCGCAGGGGTTATCTTTACCGCGCCGGTGCCTTTTTCGGGATCTGAATATTCATCAGTGACGATCGGAATCAAACGGCCCACGAGCGGTAGACGCACGCGTTTTCCGTGCAGATGCTTATACCGTTCGTCGTCCGGATGCACGGCCACAGCAGTATCGCCGAGCATGGTTTCCGGCCGCGTCGTCGCGACCACGACGAACTCGCCGGTCTCGCGGCCGTCGTCCTCGACGATCGGATATTTGAAATGCCAAAGATGGCCCTTGGTCTCGACCTGCACGACTTCGAGATCGGAGAGCGCGGTTTGCAGTTGCGGATCCCAATTGACGAGGCGCTTGTCCTTGTAAATCAGGCCTTCCCTATAAAGCTCGACGAAAATCTTGGTGACGGCGCGGGAAAGCCCGTCGTCCAAGGTAAAGCGCTCGCGCGACCAATCGCAGGAGGCGCCGAGCCTTTGCAATTGCTCGATGATCGCCCCGCCCGATTGGGCTTTCCATTCCCACACGCTCTCTAAGAATTTTTCCCGCGTCATCTCGCGCCGGCCAGGCTTGTGTGCCTCCAACAATTTCCGCTCGACGATCATTTGCGTGGCGATGCCGGCATGATCGGTGCCGGGCTGCCAAAGCACGTCCTTGCCGCGCATCCGCTCGAAGCGACAGAGAATGTCCTGCAAGGTCGTGTTGAGCGCGTGGCCCATATGCAGGGAGCCGGTGACGTTCGGCGGCGGAATCACGATCGTAAAAGGTTCCGCCCCTGCCCGCTCCGGGCGCCCTGCACGGAACGCGCCCGCCTCCTGCCATGCCGAAGCGATCCCGCCTTCGACCGTCTTTGGATCGAAAGTCTTTTCCATAGGATCTTATTCCCGCGTCGCTCGCGCGCCCTTGGCGGGCCAGCTGGGGCCGGCCGCGTCAAATGCGAGCGATGGCAAACAAGCGGGCAAAAAGCAAGCGGCCCGGTCACCCTGGGGCGAGCGCCGCGGCACACCTCCGTAAGGCAAAGACACTCGCGCCGCGAACTTTGCGCATCGTTTATTCGCCGCGCGCGACCCGCTCGATTTCGGCACTGACAAGGCGCTCGACGATGCCCGGCAGATTGTCGTCGAGCC
This sequence comes from uncultured Alphaproteobacteria bacterium, assembly GCA_963808645.1. Lineage (GTDB taxonomy): Bacteria > Pseudomonadota > Alphaproteobacteria > Rhizobiales > Beijerinckiaceae > Methylocapsa. The sequence continues at coordinate 134,575 of CAWEGU010000012.1, read as the reverse complement.
AAGACTTGAGCATGGGACGGAGCATTTCCCTGGTAAGACCAATGACGACGTCGCTGTGCTGGACCAACCGGCTGGCGAGAAGTGCGTTGAAGGCGGCCCCGACCGAACCGTCGGCAGCGCTCGAAACGGAAGTCCGCCCGCCTGCGCGCGACGCCGGCTCGAAGGCTTCGCCACTAGTGTCCGGCCGCGGAGCCTCCCCGCACGACCCGCTCTCGCTCGCAAGCAGTGCCTGGTCGCCGGCGATGATTCGTCTGATCGATGCGAGGATTTCCTCCATCGATGGTTCATGCGGGCTCGGCTGAGGCATCGGACCGCCTTTCAATAGGGAGTTGGTTGGGCTCATGATTCCAAATACCTTTAAAAGGAAGATACGCTTAAAAGGAAGATACGCTAATCCTTGAGAGATCGCGCATCGGGAACAGGCTCGGCCACCAAGCCGCTTTTTTGGCCCGCCGAGGCGGAAATGCGCAACTTACGAAACCAGCATACCGGGGCGCGATCCGGTTCCATCGCAAGCGCTCCGCCATGCTGATGATCGGTAAAATCGCGAAGGGGTCTAACTTTTTGCGTTCTGCTATTTCCCTTAAGGTACCGCTTCGGTGACAGGACTAAAGGGACAAAAACCTTTAACGTTTGCTTGGCGAGATAGCGGGGATATTAACCCATCACCCCGGGCCGACGAGAATCACCCGGAATTCAAAAGAGCAAGCACGCCTTGATTCGCCTTACCCAAACTGGCGGCCAATCGAGCAGACGGTTAGCGTCCGTCCGGCGTGCGAAGACCGATCCATTTGTCCTTGACCTGATCGAAATGGACCGTCGAATCATATTCGGTAACGGCAAGGTTCAAATTGGCGGCGGACAGACGGCCGATCGCGGCCATCACCGCATAGGAGGCAACGACACGGTCGCGCTGGGCGGAGACAAGGACGACCCTCGCATTCAACAACTGCTGCTGCTGGAAAAGAATATCGAAAGTCGTGCGCTGGCCGACTTCCGCTTCTTGCCGAATGCTGTCGAGCGCGATTTCGTTGGACTTGACCGCCGCCTTGGACGATTGGATGACGGCGCGCGCGGTATCGAGCTGTCCCCAGGATGAAACCAGCGCCGCGCGGACCAAATCACGCTGGAGGTCGGCCTGCAGCCGGGCCTGACCGAGCGTTTCCTTGGCTTGCCGTGTCCGCGCGTAGACCTCGCCACCTTGATAGATCGGTACGGTAAGCTGACCAACGATTGCGGCGTTTAGGAAACGATCTCCGGGGACACCCTGGTAGTTGTAATTGTTTTGGACGCTGCCGACGAGGTTGAGCGTCGGGTAGAGTTCCCCCTCGACCAGCTTGACCTGCAAGGCGGCCGCATCGACCGCGTGCAACGCCGCCTGAACTTCTGGATGTTCGGCAAGCGCCATTTGGACCGCCGCGCCAAGTGTATGTGGCAGAAGACTCTCAATCGTGCGCGCCGGTTCGAGTTGTGTCGGTTCGACGCCTATCACCTGGCGGTAATCGGCGATGCTGGTCTGCAGAATTGCTTGCGCCGTGAAGTAATCGGAGCGCGCCGAAGCAAGACTCGATTCGGCCTGGGCGACGTCGGTCCGGGTCACCTCGCCGACGGTAAAACGATCAACTGTCTGCCGCAGTTGTTCTTGAAGGACAATAATGTTGTTTTTGCGAAGAGCGAGGATCGCGGTATCGCGCAGGACGTTCATATACGCGGTCGCGCCGCCTAGCAGAACATTTTGCTCAGTGTTGCGTAAGGTCTCGCGGGCCCCGAAAATATTCGATTCGGCCTGGCGTACGCCGTTGACTGTCCGGTTGCCGTTGAAGAGATTCTGGTTGACGGTGAGACCGTAAGTGGAAGGGGCGGTATCAGCTCTCAACGGCGCCAGCTTGCCACTCGCGGAGGTGTTATCGAGATGATTGTAGCCATATTGGGCGTTTGCAGTGGCCGTCGGCCGCCACGCGGAACTCGCCCGGGGCAGATTTTCGTCGGTGGCCCTAACCCCGGCGCGCTGCTGGTTCATGTCCGGGTTGCCGGCATAGGCGCGTGCCAAGGCGCTCGACATTGTCTCCGCCCGGCCGGGCGAGGCACAGGACGGCAACGCCATGACGATCAAGACGCCCCCAAGTCCCGCCAGAACCGGTCGCACGTTCAAACGGGCACGCATTAAGACCGCACGGCGCATCGAAGGAACCGATCCTAATTTACAGACTCGCCACACCGGCTTTGCGCACCCGGAGCATGGTCCTCCGCCGGGGCTTTTGCGCGTCGTGCCGAGGGGAGCTTACTCGCTAAAGAAGGTTCGCGGCCAGCCCAGCCACCGAGCGCAAAAGAAATCCTAACTCCGTCGCAAATATGTGACACCCCGCGCAAGCTTCTCCATTTGCCAGGCACTGGAGGTCGCCCAACGCAATGCCGCTCCGCTAGCTCAAAAACGTGAATTGCGCGTCCTGCCGGAAAGCTTCGAGGACCGGGGCAGAGGCGTCAAACAAGACGCGATATCCCTTCCCGCCGTCGATCTTCTCGTAGCGCACGGCTTTGCCCGCCCGCCCGGTGGGATCGCCGGGAAAGGACTTGATGGCGACCAGACGCCCGCCGTTCTCTAGTTGCGCAAAATGTTCCTCGAGATTGGCCTCGACCCCGCCGTTGATCAAGATCACATCGAATGGCGCTTCATTGGGCGCGCCTTGCGCAAGCGGGGCTAGGACGGTCTCAACCCTCGCCAAGCCGAAGGCGTCCAGATTGGACCGCAACGTATTAAATAAAGAGCGCTCCGATTCGAGCGCCACGACGCGTCCCGCGAGACCGGCGAGGAGCGCCGACGAATAGCCAGTAGCGGCACCTACATCGAGCACAGTGCCGGTCGATGCTACGCTGGCCCCTTGGATGAGGCGGGCGAGAACAAAGGGCGGCAACAGCGTGCGGCGTTCTCCGCCGGGTCCGGCGGGCTTTAATTGCAGCGCAATATCGGAATAAGCGAGCTGCGCCAGCTCCCTGGGAAGGAAATGCTCGCGTGGGATTTCCAGCATACGCGCCAAGAGCGGTAGGTCGGTCACGTCGAAAGTCCGGATCTGGCAATCGACCATGGTACGGCGCTGAAGCGCCGATCGAGACAGGCGATCCACGATGCCGGCGTCTTCGAGGCGGCTGTCCTGCATAATTCCTTGCCAAGCGTTTTGATTCGGCGGACCTCACGCATTCGTGCGCACGATCAATTTATAGATTTCCCCGCCTCCCATGTCCATTAAAACACCCGACATTTCCGGAGGTCGAAAAGCGCGCTTGCCGGAGGCGCGGGGTTTGGCCTTGCGCCCACCTTTAATTGCCCTCATAGCGGCATCGCGCTAAAACCCCCGTTTCAAGCGCGAGGAGTTGGTTCATGTCCGAATCTCCAGTTGAGCATTTCGAGCACGCCGAACATGCCGAACATGCCTCTCTTCTGGGCGATCCATTTCTCACGCGCGTATCAATCACGATCGCGATCCTTGCGGTCATCGCCGCGACCGTCGGCAGTCTCGAGACGCTCGAAACCGCGGATGCCATAGGCGACAAGAACGCCGCGGTACTGTTGCAGAACAAAGCAACCGACACGTGGAATTTTTATCAGGCAAAGAGCATCAAGAAAAATCTCTACGCCATCGCCGCAGCAAACCCCGGGCCGGCGGCCGACGATTTCAAAATACAGGCGGAGAGGCACGGCGTGGACGAACAGGAGCTTTTCGCCAAAGGCCAGGAGCTTGAACGTCAGGCCGAGGAAAAGCTGATTGACAGCGACCGTCACGAAAACCGCCATCATATTTTGACGGTTGCCGTGACGCTTCTTCATGTGGCGATAGCGATCGCGACCATCGCAATCATCATGCGCGGCCAGCGTTGGCCGTGGTATGCCGCTCTCGCGCTCGGTGCGATGGGAACGACGGGCGCGGCTTATACTTATCTTGTCTAGGCCGCGCGGGACCGGACCAAAATCCGGCCCCGGGTTTCTACTTGCCTGGACTTGACGCGGCGTTACCCTTTTGCTTTCAGACGCTTGTTGCACTCACTCCAATAGCCGCCACCCTTTTGGATCCATTTCAGGCCACCATTGGCATTGGTTGCTTTGTTCGCTTTATATTGCTCGTCGCATGTTTTCATGCGAGCCTTACCCGGCTTTTCTCCGGCATAGGCCGGTGCAATGGCGGTGGGAAAGACGGCGGCGCTTGGCGCTGCCGCCGCGGCCGGCGCCATCGGCTTCGTCGCGGGTTTCTTGAGCGGATTGACCTGAGGCGGCGTGGCAGCCGGCGCCGCAGCGACCGGAGCCGAAGCGGGGGGTGGCGCCGCAACGACGGGAGCCGGAGCTGGGGGTGGCGGCGCAACGACGGGAGCCGGAGCTGGGGGTGGCGGCGCGGCGACAACGGGCGCGGGTGCCGGGGGCTGAACTGTCTCAGCCGCGGGCGGAGCTGCCGCGGCGGCCGGCGGGGTTGCCGCGGCGGCGGGCGGGTTCGCCTTGGTTTCGATCGTGCACCGGCTGTAAAATTGCGGCCACGCTTCGCCGTTCAATGACCCCGCCGCCTTGGCGGCCTGGTATTTCTGGCTGCAAATGTGGCGTACGTCGGGGGGCGCCGCGGCTGCCGCCGCCGCGGGCGGGTTCGCCTTAAAGTCAGCCGTGCACCGGCTATAAAATTGCGGCCAGGCTTCCCCGTTCAACGTGCCCGCCGCCTTGGCAGCCTGGTATTTTTCGCTGCATAGGTGGCGTACGTCTTGGGCCCAACTGTCCTTTGATAGCACCAAACTGAACACGGCCGAAGCCATGGCGAACGCGAGCAATAAGGAACGGCGAACCAACATTGGCATTCTCCCTGAAAGTCTTCATCGTTTGGCGCACCGAGCCGATGCGGCAACGTTGCTTTTCGAGCCTCCCGCGAAATCCGCTGCAAGTCAAATATAAACAATAGGCAAGCGCAGCGGCGAAAAAGGGGCCCGGCCTCGACCGGCGGCAAACCACGCGCATAACCGGCCCGCTACTTTGCTAAGCGGCGCGCGATTGCGCCACCGGCTTTAGCCGCTCAGCTGTCACCTCTGGCGGCGGCGACTTCCGCCGCGAAATCCGGGTCCGGCTTCTCGATTCCTTCGCCGAGGGCATAGCGCACGAAACTTTTCAAGCTGATTGGGGTTCCGGCAATCTTCTCCGCCTCCTTAACGGCCTGGCCGACCGTCTTGCCCGCATGTTCGGCATGGATCGAAGGCTGATCGAGAAGACAAACTTCCTTAAAATAGGTTTTCAGCCCGGACTCGACGATTTTTTCGACCACTTGCGCGGGTTTGCCGGCATTCTTGCCCGCAAGCACTGCTGTCTCGCGCGCGACGGCGGCCGGATCAAGGCCCGCTGAATCCAGCGCGAGCGGGCTTGCCGCCGCGACATGAAGAGCGACCAAGCGCCCGAGCGGCGCCAGCACTTCCAGATCGGCTTTCGACTCGAGGGCGACGAGAACGCCGATTCTTCCAAGGCCCTCGGATACCGCGTTATGGATATATTGGCCGATGAACCCTTGGCCGACATGTATGCCGGCGGCGCGTCGCAACGTAATGTTTTCGCCGATCGTGGAGATCGTGTGGGTGATCGCGTCGCCGAGGGTCCCGCTGCCAGGATAGGCGGCGGCTTTCAAAGCCTCGACGTCGGTCGTGCCAGTTTCGGCGGCAATCCGCGCGATGTTCCTGGCCAGCGCCTGAAACTCCGTGTTCCTGGCAACGAAATCCGTCTCGGAATTGAGCTCGACAACGACCCCGTCGAAGCCGCGGACGAAAACGGCGACGAGACCCTCGGCGGCGATCCGGCCGGATTTCTTGGCCGCCTTGGAAAGACCCTTCTTGCGTAGCCAGTCAATCGCCGCTTCGATTTCGCCGCCGGTCTCGCCGAGGGCATTCTTGCAGTCCATCATGCCGACGCCGGTCTTTTCGCGAAGATCCTTCACCATCGCCGCGGTGACGTTCACCATATCGGTCTTCCTTCATCTTCCAGCGGGCGCTTCCGAACGGCCGACTCACCGCCGGGGCGATCCGGAAAGCCCGCGAGTACAACATCATCCGGCTAGCTCGAGAGCCGATGCTTCAGCCAGCGACGAGACTACGCGCGAGATCGATCCAGCCGTCGCGTTCGATGCGCCCGCCAAGCTTGAGATCATGATCGATCTTGGCGGCGTCTTCGGGTGTCATGGCGGCGATCTGCCAATAATGGTAAATACCGGCATCGTTGAGCTTCTTGACGATTTGAGGCCCGATGCCCGGCAATTTGGCGAGATCGTCGGGGGCGCCGCGCGGCGCGGTAAGGAGCTCGAAAACTTCGCCAGGCAAATCATGATCATCGCTGACCACGCCATCGCCGGCGGGCGGTTCCTCGGCGGCCGGGCGTTCCATTTCGCCCAAATCGATGCCGGCCGAGCCTTGTGCACGCGAAATGCCGTCGAGAGCCGCGCGGGCGGCGAGGTCGCAGTAGAGGGCGATCGCCCGACCAGCATCGTCGTTGCCTGGAATGGGATAGGTGATCCCGTCCGGATCGCTGTTGGTATCGAGGACCGCCGCCACTGGAATACGCAGTCGCTGGGCCTCCTTGATCGCCAATTGCTCCTTGTTGGTGTCGATCACGAAGATCAGATCGGGGGTGCCGCCCATGTCCTTGATGCCGCCGAGCGCCTTTTCGAGCTTGTCGCGTTCGCGCGAAATCATCAGGCGCTCTTTCTTGGTCAGTCCGGCGGCGGCGCCGCCAAGCAGTTCATCGATCTTGCGCAGACGCTGGATAGAGGCTGAAATCGTCTTCCAGTTCGTCAACATGCCGCCAAGCCAGCGCGAATTGATGTAGTATTGCGCCGATCTTTTCGCGGCGTCAGCGATCGCATCCTGGGCTTGCCTCTTGGTGCCGACGAAAAGAACCCGGCCGCCTTTAGCGACGGTATCGGAGATCGCCTTCAATGCCTGATGGAGCAACGGCACCGTCTGGGCAAGATCGATGACATGGATATTGTTGCGGGCCCCGAAAATGAACGGCGCCATTTTCGGATTCCAGCGGTGCGACTGATGTCCGAAATGAGCCCCGGATTCGAGGAGACCGCGCATCGTGAACTCAGGCAAGGCCATGATCGTTTGTTCTCCGGTTAAGGCCGCCGCGGATCGTTATGGACCTCTCCCGTTTGAATGCCAAAGAGGAGGCGGCCACCGGTAGCGGCCCTTATTGCAGGGCCGCGCGTTCCGCGTGTGGGATAGAGCAACTTATAAGTCCCAGGGCGCCTGAAGGCAAGGCTCAGGCGTAAGCTTCTCGATCAAGCGAGCAAACAAAAATACTTTTAAATAATGGAATACTATTTCCATAGGCGACCCATGAGCCCACCCAATTCGAAACTTCTTCGTGATCAAGCTTATCTCGGCGGCAAATGGGTCGAGGCCTCGGATTGCCGGCGTTTCGACGTGACCGATCCGGCTAATGGTTCGGTCATCGCCAGCGTAGCCAATTGTACCTCGCAGGACGCCGAGACCGCGATCACCGCGGCGCAAGCGGCCTTTGCCGGCTGGCGGCATATGCCCGGGAAGGAACGCTCGCGACTGCTGCGCCGATGGTTCGAGCTGATGACTCTGCACGCGGACGAACTCGCCGAGCTCCTCGCTCGCGAGCAAGGCAAGCCGTTGGCCGAGGCCAAAAGCGAGATCGTCTATGGTGCCTCTTTCGTCGAATGGTTTGCCGAGGAAGCGCGGCGCGTCTATGGCGATGTTATCCCAGCGCCGAGGTCAGGCCGCGAAATCCTCGTTTTGAAACAGCCGGTCGGGGTTACGGCGGCGATCACGCCGTGGAATTTTCCCAACGCGATGATTACCCGCAAGATCGCCCCGGCGCTTGCTGCCGGCTGCACCTCCGTCGTCAAGCCGGCGGCGGAAACCCCGCTGTCGGCACTGGCGCTTGGCGCTCTCGCGCAGGCGGCCGGTATTCCAGAGGGCGTCCTCAATATTCTGCCCTCGGCGCGGGCAGCTGAGATCGGACGTGTCCTGACCGGTCATCCTCTCGTGCGAAAAGTTTCCTTCACGGGATCGACAACGGTCGGCCGGATCATCATGCGCCAAAGCGCCGAAACTATCAAAAAACTGTCGCTTGAACTCGGGGGCAATGCACCGTTCATCGTTTTCGACGATGCCGATTTGGACGCGGCGGTGGCCGGAGCGATGGCATCGAAATACCGTAACAGCGGCCAGACCTGCGTCTGCGCCAATCGCTTTTACGTACAATCAGGAATTTACGGTGCCTTCGCTCAAAAATTCGCCAAGGCGGCCGGCGCCTTAAAAGTCGGCCCCGCCTTCGATCCCGGCGTGGAACAAGGCCCATTGATCACCCTCGAGGCTTTGACGAAAGTCGAAGAGCTCGTCCGCGACGCGATAGCCAAGGGAGCGAAGGCGGTGCTCGGCGGTGCTCGCCATCCCCTCGGCGGCAACTTCTATGAACCAACCGTTTTGATCGATGTCCCATCCGACGCGCGCCTATTAGTCGAAGAGGTCTTCGGGCCGGTTGCGCCACTTATCCGTTTCGACACGGAAGAAGAAGCGATCGAGCTTGCCAATGCCACCGAATACGGCCTCGCGAGCTATTTCTATGCCCGCGATCTCGGCCGGGTCTTTCGCGTCGCGCACGCGATCGAAGCCGGTATGGTTGGCGTCAACGAGGGAATCATATCGACCGCTGAAGCGCCGTTCGGCGGCGTTAAGCAATCTGGTATTGGGCGCGAAGGCTCGCATTATGGAATCGAAGAATATCTGGAGATCAAATATGTCTGCGTGGGCGGCCTGACACAAATTAAGTAAATCGGAATTAACTTGAGGCGTTGCAATCCTATTCAAATTCGCCAGCACTTAAGATTACGAATTCGCACTCAAAGGCTCTGGGATGTATTCGCCGGTCTTTTCTCCCATTGCCCGTACTAATTCATTCGCATATTCAATCGAATCAGCAGCATGCGAGCCCTAGTAACGCGGTGACCACAAAATTGCAGGTGTAACCATGCGAGTTTTGTCACACTGGGCTTTAGTTGGGCGCTCCGGTGACCCGGTATTAGGTTTGTCACACCTGGACGAAGTATCAATTGCATCTAATTTACCCCTGTTTTCATGAGCTGATGCAACTCAGTGCTACCCCGCAGCAGTTAAAGAGGTTCAGGGGAAGATGCAAGCATTGCTGGTCGATCAAACCGTTTTCTCGCGGACGGGCCTCACTCGGCGGGGGTCACCGGGACCAATGTGCCGTAGGGCGACGCCGATCGACGCACAATTTCTGGCGTGGGCGGTACGATGGAGCGGCTACCGTCAACTGTGTCATTTCGTGCCGGAGTGGAAGCCATACCAGTCCCCACGAGCCGAACGGGAGGCAGCGGAATTGCCGCCGCCGAGGCCGGACGCGCCCGGAGGGGCCGATGGACAATAGCGGTCTCATCTGCCTTCGCAGCGATATGACGTCGATAATGGTAAATCCTGAGCGCGAAAGCCGTTCCCTTCGCAACGCATGTATGTTTCGAGCGAAAATAAATCTCTCCTACCGGACAACGCTCCTTCGCGAGCGTGGCGGAACTCAGGCTCACCCCTGCGGCGATGGTCAAGACCAGAATGCGATACGCCATGCTCTCGGCCTCCTAAAATTCCTCCTCGTCATGAATAAACCACGCCTTCGAGATATTGCAAAATGGTTGGCCCCAAACTACGAAAATAAACTGTATATCCTTATCGTCAATAATAAATATTTCGCGTATTCTCGCGCGGGGTTTTCCGGGTTTTCGAAATGCAAGCATTGCCGGTTGATGCAAACATCCTCGCGCGGCGCGCAAAAATTGTCGCGGCGATGCGGCGCATTGTTTCCGGCGAGGGCGTCATCGAACAGGAGACCGGCCGGCGGCCTTATGAAAGCGACGGCCTGACCGCCTACCGGGCCTTGCCCATGGTCGTCGTTTTGCCAGATAGCGTCGCGCAGGTGCGCGCCGTGCTCGCATACTGCCACGAGAACAACGTGAAGGTGGTTCCACGCGGCGCCGGAACCTCGCTCTCCGGCGGCGCCCTGCCGCTCGCGGACGGTGTTCTCCTTTCCATGATGAAGTTCAATAAGGTCAAGGAGATCGATTTCGACAACCGGTTCGCGATCGTCGAGCCGGGCGTCACCAATCTCGCGATCACCCGCGCGGTCGAGGCGCAAGGCTTTTATTACGCGCCCGATCCCTCGTCGCAAATCGCCTGCTCGATCGGCGGCAATGTCGCGGAAAATTCGGGCGGCGTGCATTGCCTCAAATACGGCCTCACCACAAACAACGTCCTGGGCTGCGAGATGGTGCTGATGACCGGCGAGGTCGTCCGGCTTGGCGGCCGCCATCTCGACCAAGCAGGCTACGATCTCCTCGCTCTTGTTATCGGCTCGGAGGGAATGCTCGGCGTCGTGACCGAGGTCACCGTCCGGATACTTCGGGCACCGGAGTCTGCCCGCGCGTTGCTGATTGCTTTCGACTCCAGCCAAACCGCGGCGGCCTGCGTCGCCGGCATAATCGCGGCCGGCATTATTCCGGGCGGCATGGAAATGATGGATAAGCCCGCGATCGAAGCGGCGGAAGATTTTGTCCATGCGGGCTATCCGCGCGAGGCCGAGGCGCTTTTGATCGTCGAGCTCGATGGTCCCCCGGTCGAGGTCGATCAACTTGTTGGTCTCGTCGAGAAAATCGCCTTGGCGCATGGCGCAGCGCAATGCCGGATTTCCGCCTCCGAGGCCGAGCGCCACGTGTTCTGGGCCGGACGCAAGGCAGCTTTCCCGGCGGTCGGCCGCCTCTCACCCGATTATTATTGCATGGACGGCACGATTCCGCGCAAGGAATTGGCAAAAGTCCTCTCAGGGATGCGAGAATTATCGAAGCGCCATGGGCTGCGTGTCGCCAATGTCTTTCACGCGGGCGATGGCAATCTGCATCCGCTCATTCTCTACGACGCCAACGCACCGGGGGAGCTCGCCCGCGCCGAAGTTTTTGGCGCGGATATCTTGCGCCTTTGCGTTGCAGTCGGCGGCGTGCTGACAGGCGAACATGGCGTCGGCGTCGAGAAGCGCGATCTGATGCCAGAAATGTTCAACGACATCGATCTTGCCCAGCAAATCGCGGTCAAAACTGCCTTCGACGAGAAGCAGCTGCTCAATCCAGGCAAAGTGTTTCCCATGCTGCATCGCTGCGCGGAGCTGGGCCGGATGCATGTTCACGGAGGCGAGCTTCCGTTCCCGGACATTCCGAGGTTTTAGCCGTTGATGTGCACGTACCAAAATGTTGAGAACGCGGCCGAGACGACCGGCGCCGTAGAAGGCCTCGATCGCGATGATGCATGGCGCAGACTTTTACTAAGGCAGCGACGCTCGCCGGCCGCATGCGCCGCGGGTTGACGACCGCGCCCCGATCGTCCCGCTCTACGAGGCTTGCCAAGATTTATTTCGAAATCCGCGTCGCGTTTCTCGGCTTCGAATCGCCAGCAATGTAAACCCGCTGGCCGCAGGGGCGGGCATCCCATGGGTTTGGATCTTCGCCATCGGACCACGCCGTCCGGACCGAGGCTTCTCGCGCGATAGGGGGAGCCCGTGCTCAGCCGCCGAGGGGACGGAAAAAATCCCAAACAAGCTTCGCGCTATTAACATCGCCCTTGGCGAGGCCGTGCCCTGGTCCGGCTTCGCTCGAAAGGCCAGGGAGCGTGTGACCGCCGGCTTCGATCCGGACCGCTTCGACCGGTACTACGCAATTGTTCAGCTTGTCGAGGTAGGCACGCGCGCCATCGTGAAGGTTCTTGTCGGGGAAGATGGTGGTCGTCATGCCCCCGGCGCAGCCGGCGGCCTTGCCGAAGAGACCTAGCGTCGCGCCGAGGGAGAGAAGCTCCGGCTTGCCATTCGGCAAACTGGCCTTGCCGCCAGGAGATGGGGTCACAGTACCGGCGGTGCCCGCAATCATCATGAGGGGAATCGGATGCGGCGGTTTGCAGGTCGCTTCAAGATCGGACGGCAGGCTAGCCCCGAGAACCGCTATCCCCGCGAAGATGTTCTTTTCGCCGCAGGCGAGCCGCAAAGCCATCATCCCCCCAGTGGCTACGCCAACGAGAAAGACTTTGCCACGGTCGGCAATTCCGCGGGCGACAAACTTCGCGATCAGATCATGGATAAAGTCCGCATCGCGGCGCGCCTCGGGTCCAGGCGCGTCCCCCCAATGACCGGATAGAGGTTCAGGATAGATCAGGACCGCACCGGATGATCGCGCCATTTCTCCAAAGCCGTATGTCCGCCGGAGGCGCGCGCCCTTCTCCCTGCCGCCGCGCAGGATTATTACGGCCGGCCGGCGCCGTTGCTTAAGGCGCCGGTGCTGGACGAAGATGGCGGTGCGCGGAACGCCGTCCGACACGATGGTGACGCGGCCCACCGCCGCCAAGGCCGCCGATGGAAAGCCCATGAAGGCAAGCAATAGCCAGCAGGCTCCCGCCAACGAGCCGGTAACAAGCATAAAAAATTCTCGGCCTCGCACCATCACGTCTTCCAAGCCACTGGGCTCCGGTTTTTCATGCCGAGCCAAATTTGTGCCGGGTAGCATCAACGCATGATAGCCTATACCGAGGGGACTCAATAAAGTAAAAAGCACTGAGGTTCACCGCGATCAAACGCTCGTCCGAATTCGGGCGGTTCGGAGGTTTTCCAGTGTACGCGTTGCCCTGCAGGGCCAATTGCATTAATGGAGAGCATCAAATTTTTTGGGGGTAAAGCGCCATGGCAGAGCCGGAACTCGGCGCGAGCGGCATCGAGAAACGTCGGCCCCTATCACCGCATCTGCAAATCTACCGGCCGATGCTCACCATGACGATGTCGATTGCGCATCGCATCACCGGGGCAGCGCTCTATCTCGGCACTTTGTTGCTCGCATGGTTTTTAATTGCCGTATCCATCGGCGGCGGCGCCTACGATGCGGCTGCCCATTCCTTAAATTCGATCGCCGGGAAACTGATTCTGTTCGGTTTCACCTGGGCCTTGTTTCATCACCTTCTCGGCGGCATACGTCACATGATTTGGGACACGGGTCGTGGTTTGGAGCATCCGCAGCGCGAATGGCTCGCACGAGCCACCTTATTCGGCGGCATCGTCCTGACGGTGGCCGTCTGGACCATCGCTTATCTGGTTCCTTCGCCTTGGCCGACGCCGTCAACCGGCGGATAGCAAAATCCGAAACATTGCCGGGAAGGCATGGGAGGAATAGGCAGTGATGGCGAAAAGTCCCGCGCCGGTTCGCCCCGCGATGCGCAGGGTGCGCTTCCTCGGCTCCGCCAAATCCGGCACCGTGGACGCATGGAACATGCGTATCACCTCGGTCGCGCTGGTGCCCTTGTCGATCGCATTCGTCGCGATCGTCATGTCGCTTCTCGGCAAGGATTACGCGGCGGTGCGCGCCGAACTCGGGCATCCCATTCCGGCGATTTTGATGCTTCTCTTCATCTTGTCCGGGGTCTTCCACATGAAGCTCGGAATGCAGTCGATTATCGACGATTACGTGCATGCCGCGCGGCTGAAGGAGTGGGCGCTGATCGCCAATCTTTTTTTCTCGGTGTGCATCGGCTTGGCGTGCATTTGCGCGGTCTTGAAACTGAGCGTTACCTGAGGGGCCAATCGGGCGTTTACGGAAGGCGAATGGCATGACATCCGACGCCACATTCAATGGCAACGCGGCTCCGGCCCGTAGCGGCGCGGCGTATCCGATTACCGACCATACGTTCGACGTTGTCATCGTCGGCGCTGGCGGCGCGGGACTGCGGGCGACGGTTGGCTGTTCGCAGGCGAGACTGCGGACGGCCTGCATTACTAAGGTATTTCCGACCCGCTCGCACACGGTCGCGGCGCAAGGCGGCGTCGCGGCGGCGCTCGGCAACATGGGGCCAGACGATTGGAGATGGCACATGTACGATACCGTCAAGGGGTCGGACTGGCTCGGCGATCAGGATTCGATCGAATATCTTTGCCGCAATGCGCCGGCCGCGGTGTATGAACTAGAGCATTGGGGTGTGCCGTTCTCACGCACCGACGACGGCCGCATCTATCAGCGCCCGTTCGGCGGCATGACTACCCAGTTCGGCAAGGGTCCGCCGGCCCAGCGCACCTGCGCGGCGGCCGACCGGACCGGCCACGCAATGCTGCACACGCTCTACGGTCAGGCGTTGCGTTACAAGACCGAATTCTTTGTCGAATTCTTCGCGATTGACCTGATCATGGAGAATGGCCGCTGCCGCGGCGTCGTCTGCATGAAGCTCGACGACGGCACCATTCATCGCTTTCGTTCCCAACTTGTGATCCTGGCGACTGGAGGCTACGCCCGCACTTATTTCTCTTGTACCTCGGCGCATATCTGCACCGGCGATGGCAACGGAATGGTGCTGCGCGCCGGACTTCCCTTGCAGGATATGGAATTCGTGCAGTTTCATCCGACCGGCATTTATGGCGCCGGCTGCCTCATCACCGAAGGCGCGCGCGGCGAAGGCGGCTATTTGGCTAATTCCCAAGGCGAACGCTTCATGGAGCGCTACGCGCCTTCGGTGAAAGACCTCGCGCCGCGCGATATGGTATCGCGCGCGATGACCATTGAAATCCGCGAGGGCCGCGGCGTCGGGAAGAATAAGGACCATATCTATCTGCACCTCGAACACCTCGATCCCAAGATCCTGCACGAACGCCTGCCCGGTATTACCGAAAGCGCCAGGATTTTCGCCGGCGTGGACGTGACCAAGGAGCCGATCCCGGTGCTGCCCACCGCGCATTACAACATGGGCGGCATTCCGACGAATTTTCATGGCGAGGTCATCATCAAGAAAGACGCTGATCCGGACGCCGTCGTGCCCGGCCTGCTCGCAATCGGCGAGGCTGCCTGCGTCTCGGTCCATGGCGCCAACAGACTTGGCTCGAATTCGCTCGTCGACCTTGTCGTTTTCGGCCGCGCCGCCGGCCTGCGCGCGGCGGAACTCGCGGCGACTGGCGCCAAACAGGCCGAGCTTCCGGCAGATTCCGCCGACCAGGCGCTTTCCCGCCTCGACCGTTTCCGTCATGCCAAGGGCGAATTTCCGACCGCCGAGCTGCGGCTCAGGATGCAAAGAGTGATGCAAAACCATTGCTCCGTCTATCGCACCGGGCCGACTCTGGGGGAAGGCTCGGAGCTCATCCATGAGGTGTGGGCCGCGAGCGACCAGATTTCAGTCACCGACCGCTCGTTGATTTGGAATTCCGACCTCATCGAGACCTTGGAATTCGATAATCTCATTGTCCAGGCGGTCGTCACCATGGATGGGGCGGCACGCCGCACCGAATCCCGCGGCGCCCATGCGCGGGAAGATTTTCCCGAGCGCGACGACGCGAACTGGATGAAGCATACGCTCGCTTCAGTTGACGCCGATGCCCGTACGGTCTCGATCAATTACCGCCCGGTGCACAGCTTCACGATGAGCAACGAGATGCCGTATATCGAGCCGAAGACGCGGGTGTATTAGCCAACGAAAGCGGGCAGGTCGGGGCCGAGCACCTAGCCAAGATTGCGTTAGCAACCGGGCGCACTCTGGCCAGGGTTTTGGTTCCGCATTAATTTTTTTGAGAAACGGCACCACTGTTAGGCAATAAGGACGAGGGCGGGTGCAGGGCCCCAGCGGGGCGGCGGCCATCGCCCTCAAGGCGACGCGGGCCGGGCGCCTTTCGCCCTCTCGACGACCGCCCTAAATGCTTCCGGCTGACTAATCGCGAGCTCGGCGAGGACCTTGCGATCGATTTCGACGCCGGTCTTGGCGAGGCCATCGAGGAAGCGCGAATAGGTGAGGCCCTGCTCGCGCACCGCGGCGTTGAGACGTTGAATCCACAAGGCGCGGAAAACCCGTTTCTTGGCGCGCCGGTCGCGCGTCGCATATTGCATCGAGCGATCGACCGCCGCCTTCGCCGCCCGGATCGTGTTCTTGCGGCGGCCATAAAAGCCCTTGGCGGCCCTCAATGTTTTCTTGTGCTTGGCGTGCGAGGTAACGCCGCGTTTCACGCGTGCCATGGCTGATCTCCGGGTTGATCGTGAAAAAAACGAACACCTTCAGCCGTTCGGCAAAAAGAATTTTATGACCTTGTCGCCGTCGCTTTTGAACAAGACGGCGGTGCCGCGCAGATTCCGAATCTGCTTATTGGTCCGTTTGATCATTCCGTGGCGTTTGCCCCTTTGCGCATAGAGCACCTTGCCTGTCGCGGTGATCTTGAAACGCTTTTTGGCGGCGGATTTGGTTTTAAGTTTGGGCATTTTGATTACGTCTCCGTCGGGCGGCAAGCGTCCAAGATGTGCCTGCCAGCGGAGCATTTTGTCCCGCTGCCGTTTTTCGATAACGAGAGAGCACGTCAAAACGAGTGAAAGACAATCGCCACGGCAGCCCTTCAGCCGGGCGGTTCGGCCGCGCCTTATAAGCAAAGCAACAAAAAAAGCAAGGCCCCCCGAAGATGGGGCAGTGGGCTCTTTGAATTTTCAGCCTTGAATAATTGCAAACCGAACCCTCACGCGATTTTTCGCGACACTCAGCGCGGAAGCGATTTCTGAGCCCTCGAACCCAAAAATTGGGTTGATCTTTACAGAGTTGGTAGTAATTGCGTTTCAGTATACTTGATAAGCTTTACTTTTATTGGTTAACCGACAATAGTTTCTAACCATGGCACCACTAGAGAGTTCACCAAGTTATTTGCTCTTTTGTACGGGTCTTATGGCACATGTGTCCAAGTGCGCTTCGTGCCGAGCCGCCGGAAAGAGGAGAGGCCAAACGTTGCGATGCCCTGGACGCGCGCGCGGCGATAAAACCCGGGGCGCGCCAGGCCAAGGCTTCCGCGTCGCCCGGGGTCGACAACGGCTGTCCTTGTGGTGATGAACCTGGACCGCATGCTGAACCGCAACTTCGAGCAGCTCCTCGTCCGAGTCAGCCGAAAACGCCACCGTGCAATTCATTTCGCTAGGATAGTCGCGACAGTCGATGAATTTCCGTCCCATTCCATCCTCCTCGGGCTGTAGGCCTGTTTCCGGTATTCATGAATAGCCGGAGGTTTCTCCATGCTGCCTCGTTTCCGCTCGCCTTGGCAAGGCGTGCGCCGATGCGCTCGGAAGTAGACCCGCCGGATTTCAGCGCTTTGTCCTGTGCTGAACGACGCTATCGTGCCATTGCAGGAGTTGGACTTTGCGGTGCGGGGTCTCATATTGCCGCCATGAATGCGCTTCTGTTCGATACGCTCCGGCTCTCCCGCACCCTCCGGGATAAGGGACATTTTACGTCCGAACAAGCCGAAGCCTTGGCCGAGGCTTTGGGCGAAGCGAGCCACGGCGATCTCGCCACCAAGGCCGACTTGGCGGATCTCGCGACCAAGGCTGATCTGGCCGCGGTGCGGGCTGAAATCGCCGAATTGAAAAGCGAACTGAAATCCGAAATCGCCGAATTGAAAATTGAAATAGCTGGGACAAAAATAGATCTATTGAAATGGATCATTGGCGCGATCGGTTTTCAAACCGCCGTCATCCTCGGCGCGCTTATCTCGCTTGTCAGAATCGCCGCAAAGTAAATTCCCGAGAGGGCTCCGGCCAGAGAGGCTCTGACGACATGGAACCGGACCGCGGCGGTAAAAATTCGCTGGCCGCCGAAGAGCCGAGCGAGCCGCAGGAAAATTTCACCCTTCCCGCCATCGCCGCCAAGGCCGACGATCTGGAAGAAATCAAAAAATCGGTCGAGGACGCTGCCGCTGTCAGCGGCGGCCTGTGGCTCTCCTATCTCTTTGTTCTCTCCTACATCGCGATGTTCTATCCTCCATCGCGATCGCGGCGGGCGCCGTCACCCATGAAGATCTTTTGTTGGTGCGCCCCGTCGGATTGCCCTTCCTCAATGTCGAACTGCCGCTGAAAGCCTTTTTTGTTTTGGCGCCCTTCGTGGTCCTCGTCATCCACGCCTATGCGCTGATGCATTTTATTATGCTCGGCAAAAAAGCCTCGCGTTTTTCATAATGAGTTGCGGCGCCAGTTTCCCGATAGCGCGACAAAGTCCCAAAAGAGCGGCGCTGCGCCGGACGGCGCGCAAAAGGAAATTCGCGACAAGCTGCGGCGGCTCCTGCCGAGCAATATCTTTGTCCAAATCCTCGCCAGGCCGCCGGAACTGCGCACCGGCATTTTGGCTCGATGCTAAAACTCATCGCCCTGACGACGCTCGTAGTTTCCCCGATTCTGCTGCTGCTTTTGTTGCAGATTCAGTTCCTGCCTTTTCACGATGTAACGATTACTTGGGCGCAACGGATCGCGCTAATTCTCGACATTATGGTCTTGTGGCTGCTGCGGCCGCCGATCCTCGCGAATCTGGACGTCGAAAGCCCTCAACGAGCCAAGTTCATCAGCCGGCGCCTGCGCGCCTTCGGCCTCGCCTTCGCCTCGGTCACGAGTATCGCAACGATTTGGTTTTCCTTCATGTTTGCCACCATCCCTAACGAGTGGCGAACCGGCCCTCTGTCCTACGTTGCGGCGATTGAACCGAAGGCGGCGAACAAACTGGTTTTTGGAGTCGCCGATCCGAAGACGGCACTAATCACCGGCAGCTGGCCAGCGAACACGCTGCGTTTGCAAGATTTCGACATTTACGAAGCACTCAAAGTCGATGATCCAAAAAAGCTAGATTGGAAAGACCACACATTCGACCTTCATAGTCGACGGCTCGAAGGCGCGGTGTTTCATCGCGCGAAACTTGGCAAAGCGGACTTGAAAGAAGCGCATCTCGAAGGTGCGTTGATGGCTGAGGCGAAACTGCAGGGCGCGTCAATCGACAGAGCGCATCTGCAGGGCGCGTCACTCTATCAAGCACGGCTTCAGGGCGCGTCGCTCGATGGGACGGAGCTTCAGGGCGCGTCGCTCGATGGGGCGCAGCTGCAGGGCGCGTCGCTCCGTGCAGCACAACTGCAGGGCGCGTCGCTCTTTGCGGCAGCGCTGCAGGGCGCGTCGCTCTTTGCGGCAGCGCTGCAGGGCGCGTCGCTCTATCAAGCGCAGCTGGGGGGCGCGATGCTCCATGAGGCGGGGCTTCAAGGCGCGTCGCTAATTCAGGCGAAGCTGCAGGGTGCGGAGCTCCTTCTGGCGCAGCTGCAGGGTGCACGCTCCATGGGGCGAAGCTTCAAGGCGCATCGCTCGCTTCCGCGGCCGTCAAAGCGACCGACTTTTCGGATGCCGGTCTATGGCGAACAAACTGGGAAAAAAAAGACCAAAAGAACTTTGAATCGATCTGACTTGAACATGCAACTTGGAAGCCTCCCGGCCCATGGGAAGCAAACGCCTATGCCGAGCTCAGGGGCGTGATGAACAGCATCCCAGAAGGCGACATGCGGGACGATGCGCTGAAGCGGATCGAAACGCTCGACTGCGGCAACAAGGCTCTGGCCTCATGCGACCCCTACGACGCGCCGCCGCCGGAGGTTTTGGTTTGGCAGAAGGAGCTCGCAGCAGCCGGCGCCGATGACCGGCAATATGCGATTGCTCTCGCCACGGAATTGCGGGGCCTCGTCTGCGCAAATGACGCCAAGGCGATTCACATTTTGCGTGGCATAATCAAATGGGGACGGCTTGCCAAGACCGGCCAAGAAGCCCCGGCGCTCGTGGATTTCATCATGAGCAAGGACTGCCCGGTTTCCGCCGCCCTCACAGAGGACGACAAGGCGACGCTGCTGAAAATCAAGCAAGACACGGAGAAAAAATTCCCGCCTCCACCGACATCGAAGAAAGACAAATAAACCGGCAACCGCCCCCTCGCACGCCCGCCTTCGCGCTCCGGCTATGCGGAGCGACTGTAATCCGCTACAAAATTTATCAGCGGTCACTAAGCTCGCTGCTCAAAAAAACTATACACACTTGAACAATTTCTTTTGGTGCCACCGCTTATAACACTCTTTGTGAAAATATCGCGTGCCGTAGCTACAACGCACATCGCCCGCCGCGAACCGTTCAAGGCACTCATGGCAGTATGAAAAACGTTGTTTCCTATCATCTTTCTTGATCCGTGGCGGATCGAGCCGTAAGTGTGTCATGATCTTCACCTAAATGCCAAGCTGAATATATACGCTAACAATGTGACAAAAATTGTACTGAATAGCATAAGCTTCCATTCGCGTTTTCTTACGCGCGTTATAGGCCATATCTTTCTCCGACACATCCCCCATCCGAGGGACGACATTGTTGGCCCCGGCGCGTCGCCCGGCAAACTGTGCCAAAATGAAACAATAAAAGAATAATACCCAAATGGGCAACGACACGATCTTCGCCGTCGCTTCGGGCGCGGGGCGCGCCGCGATCGCGGTTCTGCGTCTCTCCGGCCCGGCAACGCGGCTCGCGGTCGAGAGCCTTGCGGGGTTGCTGCCGGAACCCCGTTTTGCGGCGCTCAGAACCTTCCGCGATCCCGCTACGGGCGAGTCCATCGACAAAGGTTTTGTATATTCTACGCCCGGGCCAAAAACTTATACGGGCGAGGACTATGCTGAATTCCATGTCCATGGCGGCCGCGCCATCGTTGCCGCCATGGTCAAGGCCATCGGGGGCATCGCGGGCACACGCCCAGCGGAGCCGGGGGAATTCACCCGGCGCGCACTTTTAAACGGCAAAATGGATCTGGCGGAGGTCGAAGGCCTCGCCGATCTCATCGACGCGGAAACCGAGTGGCAGCGCCGCGCCGCCCTTCGTCAGGCTCAGGGCGCACTCGGGCGTCAGGCCGCGATCTGGCGGGGCGCGCTCCTCGAGGCGGCGGCACTTCTCGAAGCCGAAATCGATTTCCCAGAGGAAGAGGGTGTGCCTGGAGCCCTCGGCCGGCGCGCGGGCGAAATCCTCGCCCCCGTCCTTGCCGGGCTCCAAGCGGAACTCGCCGCCGGGCGGGCCGGCGAGCGGCTGCGCGAGGGCACGACCGTTGTGATCGCAGGGCCGCCCAATGCGGGAAAGTCGACGCTTCTGAACGCGCTCGCGCGCCGCGACGTAGCGATCGTTTCCCCGTTTGTCGGCACGACACGTGACATAATTGAAGTACATCTCGATCTTGGCGGCTGTCCGGTCACCTTGATCGACACGGCGGGCTTACGGGAGAGTTTCGATGCGGTCGAGGAGATCGGCATTTTCCGCGCACGAGACAAGGCCGAGTCTGCCGACCTCGTCTTGTGGCTCTCCGAGGCTCGCGCCCCGGTGCCCCCCGGCGTTCAAAGCGGGGAGGTATGGCCGGTTTTTACAAAAACCGATCTCTTGTCGCCTGCCGAGAGGCAAAATTTGCCCCAAGGGCTTTACGTAAGCGCAGAGAGTGGGGAAAATCTCGATTGCCTGCTCAAAAAAATGGAAGAGTTTGCAGCCGCGGCGATGAGCGGCGGCCATCCGGGGTTGATCGCGCGGGAGCGCCACCGCAAGGCCTTCGAGACAGCCGCGCTTGCGCTCGCCCGGGTTTTGGACGATCCCGGCGCTCCGGCGGAATTGCTGGCGGAAGACTTGCGCGTGGCGATGGGCTCGCTGCAAAGACTAACCGGCGTGGTGAACGTCGAAGATATTTTGGGCGAGATTTTTTTGCGATTTTGCATCGGGAAGTGAGCGCGGGATTATGAGCGGGGGAGCGGGTAGGGGCATTGGTGGAGAGAATGGGGACGCCTCGCAATAGCAAAGGTTCCCGCTTGCTATAAAAGGCTAACGATACCAAGATTAGGCTGAAACAGATTTTTATTTAGGAAAAATCGGATGAAGGGTTCGATCCTGCTCGTTTCACCTTTTGCCCAATTCTTACAAGGCGGCAGACCGTTAGCCCATGTGCCGGGCAATTCGACCGCTTTTTCTGTCGTCGGTCCGTTGGCTTTCGCAAATAACCCTCTTCAACCACTGAAGTTAGATTCATCGTTGCGCCCTGTTTTTATAATACATAATTTCGATTGAAGCAGATATGAACCAGTTATAATTCTAGCTGGCATTATTTATTTCTACAATTATTGCGGTATTTGCGTTAGATTTAGTGCAATCTAGTTTTCACAGAGACAGATTTACAAGTTTTTCATTACGGTTGCGGCGCATGTTATTGATATATATATTATTGTTAAGTCTAATAATTATTTCAGCTTACGTTTTGACGGATAGGATAGACACAGTTATTGCTGTGTATTTCGGAGTGCTTGGAATATTCGTAAGGGTGTTTTTCGCTCTCAAGCCAAACTTTGAAAGGAGAACCGTTTGTATTATATCAAAATCTGAAAATAACTTTAATATTAGTTTTGTTTTAGCATTCCGCAAGCAGATCGAAAGTGAATCCGGAATTATTGTTCGCGAGGTTCCAATTAGGTTGGCTACTCCGTTCGATGAGGATTGGCGCGCTCAAGAACGAGCAATTTCATCAACTGATGCGTTAACAGCTGATGCTATTATTTTAATACCAGCTGTAACGACCGATGATCTTACCGAACGCGTAGTACAGCTGCAAAAGGTGGGAATTTTTATCGTCCTATGTGATCATAAAATGACTAATCAGCGGTTCTTTGAACGGAATATGTTTCCCCCTTCGATTGTGATGCGCCTAACTGTGTCAGTGGTGGAAAACTAATCGGTGGCCAAATGGCTGCGGTTTCAAAGAATCCGCACGAACCCATAATCGTGTTGAGCGGGCCGTCTTTTTCTGGTCCGGGCACGATAAAGTCTGAGGCTTGTGTTAGAGAACTTGTTAGGGCAGCAAAGTCATCAAATTTGCACTTGCTTGAGCTTAAAACATGGCATCCTGTCGCCTCAGCAAATTTGTTTATGAACTTCGTCCAAAACGAATTGCCAACGAAATTAGATTTAACAGATGGTCAAGACATAAGTGTATTTTGCGGAAACGATGAAATATGTCGTGAGATTGATAAGCAATTATCAAATACAGCCAATATGTCAGCATATCGATGGCGATTGTTTGGGTATGATGGGATAAAAGACAACGCTGGAACGTACATCCTAGACACGTGCCGATACGCGTCTGGTACAATTGATCAGAAAACTGAGGAACTTGGTGTTCAAGCGGCTAACGTTTTAATAGACAAATATCGCGGAATTAATAGCGTGCGTCGGAGAAAGATTGTTGTTGAACCTGAGTTGGTCACTTTTAGCCATCAGACATCGTAGCGGTGGCGAGGAACGGAACGACGAGCAATGTCCTGCACATCGTGCGCACGCCGTGCCACCTTAGCGGTTGGCGTGCGTGGCTTCATCTGGCCGCGCTGCGGGCGGCGCTTAGCGATCCTCTACAGGGGAAGTGAGCTCGCGGCGTGAAACATTTAGAGTTTAAAAACGTGAGTGGGCGATTGCTTGCGCCAGTCATCCTGGCAAAGCGTTTGGGTTGCGCCGGAAAATGTTTCACGTGAAACATTTTTAGATTAATTCTAAGCGAGGGAAGAAATATGGCGGACAGGTTCGACGTGATCGTGGTAGGCGGCGGCCATGCCGGCTGCGAGGCGGCCGCGGTGGCCGCGCGCATGGGCGCGAGCACCGCGCTCGTCACCCTGTCTTTCACGACTATCGGCACGATGTCTTGCAATCCCGCCATCGGGGGGCTCGGCAAGGGCCATCTCGTGCGCGAAATCGACGCCCTCGACGGGCTCATGGGACGCGTCGCGGACAAGGCAGGAATTCAGTTTCGCGTTCTGAACCGCGCGAAAGGTCCCGCGGTGCGCGGTCCAAGGGCACAAACCGACCGCAAGCTCTACCGAAAGGCGATGCAGGCCGCAATCGGGGACATTGCAAATCTCAGCGTGATCGAAGCCGAGGCCGGCGATATTCTCATCGAAAACGGCCGCGTCGAAGGGATCGAGGCTGTCAATGGCGAAAAAATCAGCTGCGGCGCACTCGTCCTGACGACGGGAACTTTCTTGCGCGGCATCATCCATATCGGCGCAAAGACCTTTCCGGCAGGGCGCATGGGGGAAAGCCCGGCGATCCGCCTCGGCCAGAGACTGAAGGAACTCGGCCTTGACCTTGGGCGGCTCAAGACCGGAACCCCGCCAAGGCTCGATGGCAGCACGATCGCTTGGGACATGCTCGAACGCCAGTGCGGCGATGCCGAGCCCGAGCCGTTTTCCTTTTTGACCGAAGCCATCCTTACGCCGCAGGTCGATTGCTTCATCACCCATACGACCCGAGAAGGCCACGCAATCATCGAAGGGAATCTTGCCCAGTCGCCCGTTTATTCCGGCGCGATTTCGGGACGGGGGCCGCGCTATTGTCCATCGATCGAAGATAAGGTGGTGCGGTTCAGGGAGCGCCAGGCGCATCAGATTTTTCTGGAACCCGAGGGACTGGACGATAACACCATCTATCCAAACGGCATTTCGATCTCCCTGCCCGAAGAGGTCCAGGAGCAATTTATCCATACCATTCCCGGACTTTCCGGGGCTCGGATGCTGCGGCCTGGTTATGCGATCGAATATGATTTCATCGACCCGCGCGCCTTGCGCCCGAGCCTCGAGACAAAAAAAATTTTTGGCCTTTTCCTCGCCGGACAGATCAATGGCACCACGGGCTACGAGGAGGCCGCCGCGCAAGGCCTCGTCGCCGGACTCAATGCCGCGTTGCGCGCCGGCGCCAAGGACCCCCGCTTTTTCAGCCGCTCAGACGCCTATACCGGCGTCATGATCGATGATTTGGTGATGAAAGGGGTGAGCGAGCCCTACCGCATGTTCACCTCGCGCGCCGAATACCGCTTGTCGCTGCGCGCCGACAACGCCGATCAACGGCTGACCGCGTGGGGCGCCGATCTCGGCTGTGTCGGCGCGGATCGGCGGCGGGCCTATGCCGTGAAGGCCGTGGCCCTCACCCGCGCGCGGGCGCTCCTGGAAAGATTGAGCCTCACCCCGAGCGAAGCGGCGAGGCAGGGGCTCAAGGTCAATCGCGACGGAACCCGCCGGACCGCTTTCGACCTCCTGGCCTTGCCTGGGGTTTCGATTGGGAGTCTGCGGGCGATCTGGCCGGAGCTTGGCGGGATCGCGCCAAAGGCTGCCGGGCAAATCGAAATCGATGCCAAATATGCGGTCTATCTTGGCCGCCAGACGCAAGACATCGAAGCCTTCCGCCGCGACGAGGCGCTGACCATCCCTGATGATGTCGATTATGCGCTGCTGCCTGGCCTTTCCAACGAGATCCGGGCGCAGCTCGACCTCATCCGGCCGCGCACGATGGGGCAGGCCGGACGAATTGAAGGAATGACCCCCGCGGCCATGACCCTTTTAGCCGCAAAGCTTCGCGCCGGCGCTCGATCTTGAGCCTTGCCAGAGGCAAGCACAGTTCTCTACGCTCCGCGCACGTTCTCCTCGCGGATCTTCCGGAAGAGACGCTGCGTCGGTTGGAAATCTACGCAAATCTTCTCGAAAAATGGCAGCGCGTCATCAATCTCGTCGGCACATCGAGCCTGGACGATCTCTGGGTCAGGCATTTCGCCGATTCGCTCCAGGTTTCGCAGGCGGTGCCCGAGGCGCGGCGCTGGCTCGATCTCGGCTCGGGCGCCGGATTTCCGGGACTCGTGACCGCGATCAAATATGCGGGCGAGCCCGGCGCGCTGGTGCATCTCGTCGAGGCCGACCGGCGCAAATGCGCGTTTTTGCAAAATGTTATTCGCGAAACATCGGCGGTCGCGATCGTCCATTGCGGCAGACTCGAAAAGATCCTGCCCAGCCTCGACGAGAAGATCGACGCTTTGAGCGCGCGCGCGTTGGCGCCGCTCGAAGCACTCCTCGGCTACGCGGAAAAATTCATCGGCCAAGGCGCGGTTGGGGTTTTTTCCAAGGGAAAACACTTTGAGGCGGAATTGACCGACTCATTAACGGCCGGTAAATACTTAATCATGACAATAGCGAGCCAAACCTGTTCCGCGGCGCGCCTGGTGCTGGTCAGGCGGCGGGGCTGAGGAGCCGTGCCTGGAGTTATCGGAATTGTTTTGCGCCTGAATCCCGGTTCCGGTTTGGCAATAAGCTTTACTCAACAACCTAGATCTTTTTTGTGGAGAACGAGGTGCCTTCCGCCGCCATGCGCATACTCGTGCTTGCCAATCAAAAAGGCGGGGTCGGCAAAACCACGACGGCCATCAATCTCGGAACCGCGCTCGCCGCGATCGGCGAACGTGTGCTCATCGTCGATCTCGATCCGCAAGGCAATGCGTCCACCGGCCTTGGAATCGACCGCGCCTGCCGCGAAATTTCCACCTACGAAGTCTTGAGCGGGCAGCAGCGTCTCGGCGCCGCTCTCCGGGAAACCGGGGTTCCCCGCCTCTTCATCGCGCCTTCGACGCTCGATCTCGTGGGTTTCGAACTCGAAATCGCGGCGCGCCCGGATCGCGCCTATTGCCTCAAGAAAGCGCTCGATGTGTTCGCAGAAGAGCAGAACCAAGTTTTGGACGACGAGCGCTTCACCTACGTTCTCATCGATTGCCCGCCCTCGCTCAATCTCTTGACGATGAACGCGATGGCCGCCGCGCATGCCGTGCTCGTGCCGCTCCAATGCGAGTTTTTCGCGCTCGAGGGCTTGTCGCAGCTGTTGACCACGGTGGAACAGGTTAGGAACAGCCTCAATTCCGGACTGACCATGCACGGGATTGTTCTGACGATGTTCGATTCCCGCAACACGCTGGCCGCGCAGGTGGTGGCCGACGTGCGGGGATTCATGGGCGGCAAGGTCTATGAAACGGTCATCCCGCGCAACGTCCGGGTGTCCGAAGCGCCATCGCATGGCAAGCCGGTTCTTCTCTACGATCTCAAATGCAGCGGCAGCCAAGCCTATCTAAAATTGGCCTCGGAAGTGATCCAGCGCGAGCGCGGCGCCGCCTAGGCTCGTGGAGAGCGTCAATACTTGATGTAAATCGAATATATACTGTTATTCCAAGGAACTATTCTTCTTAGGGAACGGGCTTATGAAACTCAGTAAATCGGCCGAAGAAGCGCCGCCGCGGCTCGGTCGCGGGCTTGCCGCATTGCTTGGCGGCCAGGAGTCGCTCGCCGCCGCCACGCGCACGCGCGGCCAGCAGAAAATTCCGATCGAATTTCTTCGCCCCAATCCGCGCAACCCGCGTCGGAATTTCGGCGAAGAGTCCCTCGACGAGCTGGCCGCCTCGATCAAGGAAAAAGGCATCATTCAGCCGCTTCTCGCGCGCCCTGTGCAGGGCGCTCCGGACGCTTACGAAATCATCGCCGGAGAGCGGCGCTGGCGGGCGGCGCAGCGCGCCGGATTGCATGAGGTGCCGATCGTCAGCTTCGAGGCCGACGACCGGCAGGCGCTCGAGCTCGCGATCATCGAAAATGTCCAGAGAGCCGACCTCGATCCGCTCGAGGAAGCGGCCGGCTACGAGCGGCTCGGCGACGAATTCGCCTATACGCAGGCCGATCTTGCCAAGGTGATCGGCAAGAGCCGCAGCCATGTCAGCAACTCTCTGCGGCTTTTAAAACTGCCCGAGCGGACCAAGGCCTTGCTGCGCGAGGGAAAAATTTCCGCTGGCCACGCGCGGGTCTTGCTGTCCTGCGCCGAGCCGGACGCGCTCGCCGAAAAAATCGTCGCGCAAAACCTCTCGGTCCGGGACGCCGAAAAGCTGCTGGAGGGCGCGGCGAAGAGCTCTAGCGCCAAGGGGCAAGGGCCACGCAAGTGCGGCGCGGTGGAAAAAGGCGCCGACACGCGGGCGATGGAAAAGAAGCTAATGGAACAGCTCGGCATGAACGTGACGATCACGCACAGAGCGGGCGAGACGGGCGAAGTCGCGGTGGGCTACAAAACCCTCGACCAACTCGAGTTTCTGTGCCGCCGCCTGCAAGGCGATTAGCCATAAAGAAAGCGGGAAACTCTTTCGAACCGGGACGCGATCCCGGCAATCGATCCCTCCTCGGCCGGATGAGAATGGCGTGAAAACCAAGGGAGAGGTACGTCTTGATGCCAACAATCGGCATTTCCGGCGAGCGGCGCGTCGATGTTACCGGCCTAGGTGTGTGAGAGCATCACGGCGAGCGTTCGGCCTTGCCAAGGCTTGTCCAAGGTGGCAATCTCAGCCTCGAAAGCTGGTCATCGGGTGGATGTCGGTTTAGCCTCCTCCGAGTCGGCCCATCGCGATACTGGGGAGGATTTTTAATGCGCACGTATGCATTCGCCATCGCTGCTGCGGCGGCTCTTTTTTTTCCAGTTTCGGCGTCCTCTCAGGGCATTGAGATTGGACCGGGAGGCGTCCACATAGGTCGCGATCGTGACCGGGAGCGGCCTCGGCAGCAGGAGTGTGAGGAATTGCGGAGCGCGTGCCTCCACAAGGATGAGTTGGGCGAGGAAGGCGAGGGCAATTGCCGTAGATACCGGGATATTTGCAAAGAGTAGGTTCCGACTATGGGGTTCGCTGCCCCAAAACCCCTTTGGGTTCTGAACCCCACAGTGCGAAAAGCCGCAGCGCCGGGAGCTGCGCGCCGGGTGAGCGCCAAGGTCGAATGGCATCCCGGCGGACTCTATCCGCGCGGCGGCTTTATCGTCACCAACATGTCGAGGTCCGCCGAAACGGCTTTCATGCCGCGCTTCCCACTCCGCCGTTTACAAATTTGGCACTCTCCCCTTGACAGTGCTAACTCAGTCCCCAAATGGGGTTCCGTGAGGGCACGGCGGGGTTTTTAATGCAATCGCATTATCTGCCGGAGACAGCTTTGACATTCGCGGGGTGCAGCCATGAGCATGACATTTGGCGATCCGTTTGACGTCCTGTTTGGTCTACAGAGGGCTCTTGAAGCGCGTCGGGCGAGCGATTGGCTTCGGGACGCCACGACGAGCATGGGTCCGTATCCGCCTATCAATGTCTTCCAGCAGGGCGACGGCTTCGTCGCCATTATCGAGTTACCAGGCGTCAGCAAGAGCGACCTGGAAATTCAAGCCCAAGAGAACACGATCCGCATCGCTGGCAAGAAATCCATTAGCTACGACGACGGTGTCAGTGTTCACCGCCGTGAGCGAATTTCGGGCGAGTTCGATCGGACGCTGACGCTTCCCGTTGAAATCGATCCGGAGGGCATAAGGGCGGAATACCGCGACGGCGTGCTTGCACTCTTTATCTCAACAGCTGAAAGCGCAAAACCGCGAACCATCCAGATCACGTGACAAGCAAATTCGGAGTGCAACCATGGCTTCCAAGCAAGAACTGCAGATTCAAGAGAAGCGGGAGGTCGAGAAGAGGGAGGAGGCGACCGTCCCCTCCCGGGTGTTCCTGCCGACCACGGACATCTACGAAAACCGGGACGCTTTAAATGTCGTGATGGAAATGCCGGGTGTGGAAAAAAGCAATGTCGACGTGGCCGTCGAGGACAGCGTCCTAAAAGTTTACGGCCGAATTGATTTCTCCAAGTATGAGGGGCTGCAGCCGGTCTACACGGAATACAACATCGGCCACTACGCGAGAAGCTTCCGACTTTCGAGTAAAATTGATCAGAACAAGATCAAAGCCGAAATGAAGGACGGCGTGCTTTCACTGGTCCTGCAAAAGGCGGAGGAAGCGAAGCCGCGCGTCATTTCCGTAACGTAAACGCAACGTGCAGGATACTCAATGCGGGCGAGTCTGGCCCGGACCCGCCTACCCGTAAGCCGCTTCCGCCTATGGCTCATGTCTCCAATTGAAGTCAGACTGCAAGTCACCCGCTAATGGGCAAGTTGGGGGGTCCGACTAGGCAGGCGCGGAGCTGCTCTTCGAAATATTCAGCCAGAACGCGACTCGGATCTGGATATCGTCACATCGAATCTTCCATTGGAATGGGATTCTTAATTCCCCCCTTCACGCCGCCTTTTGCTTCGGCCGCACCTCCGCGGAATAATCCTCGATCATCGCGCGGGACATCGCGCCCGGCGTGAATTTGAAGGGGCCGGCCTCGGAAACGGGGGTGATCTCGGCGCCGGTGCCGGTGACGAAACATTCCTCGAAGCCGGAGAGTTCTTCCGGCAAAATGCGGCGCTCGATCACTTCGATGCCGCTCCGCCTCGCGAGGTCGATCACGGTGCGCCGGGTGATGCCATCGAGAAAGCAATCGGCGATCGGCGTGTGAATCGCGCCCTTCGCGGTAAAGAAAATATTGGCGCCGGTGCATTCGGCGACTCGCCCCTGCCAATCGAGCATCATTGCGTCGGCATAGCCGCGCCGCTCAGCGCGATGTTTTGAGATCGTGCAGATCATATAGAGCCCGGCGGCCTTCGCACGGGCCGGCGCGGTCATCGGATCGGGCCTCCGGTAATCGGCCATGTCGAGCCTGATGCCTTGCATTTTTTGCTCGATGCCGAACATGCTCGGCCAGTCCCAGACGGCGATGGCGACGTTAATGGTCGAATTTTGCGCCGCGACCGCCATCATTTCGCTGCCGCGCCAGGCGACCGGGCGGACGTAGCAGTTTGGCAAATCATTTCTATCGACAACGAGCTGCTTCGCTTTGTCTAGTTCCGCCACGGAATAGGGAATCTCGAAATCGAGCAGCTCCGCCGAGGTTTTGAACCGCTCCGAATGTTCGGCCGATTTGAAAATGCGTCCCCCATAGGCGCGCTCGCCCTCGAAGACGCAGGAGGCATAGTGCAGGCCATGCGAAAGCACATGAAGCTTGGCTTCCTTCCAGGCGACCAGATTGCCGTTCATCCAGATGAAGCCGTCGCGCTGATCAAAGGGCAAAGCGGACATCGCTCACTCCTGGGCTTGTGGCCGGGCGCGCGGTGAGGTTTCGCGGAAATGCGCGGCCCTTGATTGTCACGCTAATATGGCGGGGCGGGGATCACAAAACCATGGGGTTCTTGAAAAAACCCCACCCATAACCGGAGCCACGCTTGTCCGCTTGTTCCTCAAGAAGGCGGCGTATCGGGGCGGCTGTGCGAAAATGTTGACAAATCAACTCCACTGCTTGCCTAGTTCGTCGCAAATCCACGATGGGCACCGCTCCCCGCTGACCATTCTGCTCTGTGAAATAGACCGCCTCCGGTTCAAGGGCTCCAGAATCCGACTCAACGTCGAACCGGCCGTGCCACCTTTCACCGCCGCGTTGAACGTCTGATGTGGGATTTTGACGTTTAGGAGTACTCGCAGGGTGATTCCTCTTTTTTGATGAATTAGCGCACCGGCGCGCGAGATCCCCGCGCCTGAGCGGTTGATGTGCGAGCCGAGTGCCGGGCGGAGGCTTGACGTGTGCGGTCTGCCTGAAATATGTCAACCGTGCTGACGTAAAAGGCCAAGCATGTGAATTCTGATCGCTTGCAGGCGGGGCGTTTCGGAAAACCTCGCGGAGAGGCCTCGTTTCGCGGCCTCGCCGAATGGGGCGCCGATGTTCGAATTGATCGAGCTCATGTTTTCCGCCTATCGCGATTTTGCCGAATGCTGGACATCTTAAAAACAACCAAGCAGAGTCTCAGTCACATCCTCACGGAATTGATCGGCCGGAACTATGCCGAGTCCCGCCCAGGCATGGACGACCGCCGCCAGCGCCAATCGTTTCCAACGGCCCGCGGACAGGCTCTTGCGCTTGATGTCGCGCTTCTGCAGTCGCAACGGTTCGCGCGGGTGTCGGAGCGCATGCGGAGAGGGCGGATGCGCAGGCGATCGACTGTCTCCTCGCCATGGCCGGCGCGGGCGGGCGGGACAAGGTTGCCGCATTGAGCGCCGCTGATCCGCCCGCGGGGCAGCAACGGTGAGCCAGGATTCAAACAGTTCTCCGGCGCTGGCCGCGCCAGCAGACGACGCCGCGCATTTGCTGATTGTCGATGATGACCGGCGCATTCGGGCGCTGTTATCTCGCGTGTTGAGCGAGGAGGGGTATCGCATCACGACCGCCGCCGATGCCGCCGAAGCGATGGCCCGCCTCAAGAGTCTCTCGTTCGATCTGATCGTCCTCGATGTCATGATGCCGGACGAGGATGGTTTTGCTTTCGCCGCGCGGCTGCGGGCCGGCGCGACGGAACTCGCGCGTGTTCCTATTTTGATGCTGACCGCGCGCAGCGAAGCGGAAGACCGGGTGCGCGGTCTGGAAACCGGTGTCGACGATTATCTCGGCAAGCCCTGCGAGCCGCGCGAACTCGCTTTGCGGATCGCCTCGATCCTGCGCCGCGCGGCGCCGCGAACGGTCGTGGGGCCTCCGGGCTCGGTGCGTTTTGGCGAGTTCAGCTTCGATCTTGGCCGCGGCGAACTGCGCCAGCGCGACGAGATCGTAAGGCTGACCGAACGGGAGCGCGAGATGTTGCGGCTTCTGGCCGAGAATGCAGGCGAAACGGTGGCGCGGGAAAGCCTCGCGGGTTCAGGCGCCGCCGCCAACGAGCGGACAATCGATGTTCAGATCAACCGGCTGCGCCGCAAGATCGAGCGTGATCCAGCCAATCCGCTGCATTTGCAGACCGCGCGGGGTGCCGGCTACCGCTTGCTGGTCGATCGCTGATATCGGATCAGTGGCGTAGGCGCCTGCTGATGACCGATGCTGTCGAAAAAGGGTTTGCGCGACGGGCTGAACGATGATTCCTGCTGATTGAATGAGGGTAGGATGATTTGGCGATGATGGGACGAAAGTATCGAGAGCAAGCGAACTTTTTCTACGAATTTCGGCTCGATGACATGATCCCGAAGGGGCACTTGTTGCGCCGGATCAATGTTTTCGTGACATCTGTGCTCGGCGACTTGCACGAACAGTTGGGTCCATTCTACAGCGCCATCGGCCGACCTTCGATCGATCCCGAGTTGCTGATCCGGATGCTTATCGTTGGCTACTGCTTCGGCATTCGCTCCGAGAGGAAGCTGTGCGAGGAAGTAAAACTCCACCTCGCATACAGGTGGTTTTGCCGGCTCGATCTCAATGACGCGATTCCCCACCACTCTACGTTCTCCGAGAACCGGTTGAACCGGTTCCGTGAGAGCGACATTCTGCGCCATATTTTCGAGCGCGTCGTCATGGCTGCGATGGGGATGGGCCTCGTCAAGGGCGAGGGGTTTGCCGTGGACGCGAGCGTCATGGAGGCGAACGCGAGCCGTTATCACGGCAAGGCGCCTGATGAACTCGATTGGACTGAGAAGCAGCGGCAGAAGCGTGCGGTGGCTGAGTATCTTGCGGCACTCGAAGCCGAGGCGGCGATTGAAGGCGATGCCTTAAATGAGAGCGGTGGATCCGAGAGCAAACGACAGCGCCGTTATGAGCGCCAGCCGCCCAAGGTGATCTCGCCGTCGGACCCGCAATCGGCATGGACAGCCAAGGCCAACAAACGCGTGCAATTCGGATATGGGCTGAACTACCTCATCGACATCGAGAATGCAGTAATCGTAGATGTCGAGGCAACGCCGGCTCGCACCTACGCGGAAGTTGCCGCGACACAAACGATGCTGGATCGAGTAGAAGAGCGCTTCGATCTGAGGCCGAGGCGACTCGCCGCGGACACAGCCTATGGAACGGGCAAGTTCCTCGGCTGGCTGGTCAAGAAGAAGAAAATCATCCCGCACATCCCGGTGTGGGAGAAGAGCGATCGGCAGGACGGCATCTTCTCCCGTTCGGATTTCCACTGGGACAGGAAACGCGGAGCCTACATCTGCCCCAGCGGGAAACTGCTGCAGACCAGCGGCACCGTGCATGACGGACGTACGCTGCTGTACCGCGCCTCAAAGCGGGACTGCGATATATGCTCGATACGAGCGAAGTGCTGCACCACGGCCGATGCGCGCAAGATCCCGCGCGACCTCCATGAGGATGCCCGCGATATCGCACGGCGGAAGATGAAGACAAAGGCGTTTGCCAAATCACGCGACGAACGAAAGCGTGTTGAGATGCGCTTCGCACACTTGAAGACACACCACGGCTTCGAGCGGATGCGCCTCAGGGGGCTTTCTGGCGCACGCGATGAGTTTCATCTCGCTGCCATTGTGCAGAACCTTAAAACACTCGCGCTCCGGACCCTTGGGCCACCGTCAACCCGACGGCGCGCATCGTTTGCCTGAAATCGCTTAGGATTGGATCAGTTCAGTCCGTGTCAAAGTCGACCCCATTTCAAGATTGCTTCAATGCCGCCGGTGCATCTCAATCGAAAGACCGTAACGATAAGCAAAAAACCGGATTTTTCGACAGCATCGACCGGAAGCCGTCATCGCTGCGCCTGCGAAATAGACCCATTGGGGCAAAGCCGGACGCGGGGTGACCGCAGCACGAAGCCACGCCAGTCACCTTGCCCGCTGAGCAGAAACGGCCGGGTGCCGCTCGGCGATTCAGGCCGTTCCCGTGCCGGCCAACGCTCTGGAGCGGCGGTGCAGGCGCACTTTCAGGCCCACTGGCGACATCACAAATCTGAAGTTTTCCCGGACGTCTTCCGCGCCGCCCACGCGTTCGACGTCGAAATTCCTGTAAAGCATCGAGAGCAACAGTTTCATTTCGAGCAGGGCGAGACCGCGGCCGGGACAAACGCGAGGACCCGAACCAAACGGAATGTGCGCCGATACGTCGTGTGCGCCGGCGGTTTCGCCGAGCCAGCGCCGGGGCCGAAAGGCATGGGGTTCGACGAAGTGATCAGGATCGCACGCCGCCGGACGCGTGAGCACAAACACTCGAGTCCCCTCCGGGACGAGCAAATCACCGACCACAGTCTCAACTTTGGCTTCGAGGATCACGACGACCGGGGTTATCGGGCGGAGACGCATCGTTTCGTTGGCAACCGCGCCGGCCCAGATAAGCTTATTCGTCGTCTCGATGTCGCCAGCCACGTCCGATGTTCCGAGGAGCTCGTCAGCCTCTTGCCGCAATTCCATCACCACCTCCGGGCTGTCGCACAGCTGATGGACAACCCAGCCCAACGCATACGCGGTCGTGTCTTCCCCGCCGACCAGCATGGTCATGAGATTTCCGAAAATCACATCGTCGGAAAACGGCCGGCCGTCGTCATCGTGTGCCGAGACCATGGCCTCCAGGAAATTTGACGGCTGCTCGGCTCGTCCGGGCTCGGCGGCGAGGCGCGCGCGCTCGGCGACTACCAGCTCGCCGAGCCAAGCTCGAAGCTCCGCAAGAGCGCGGTCCAGACGACGATCTCGCGGAAGCCGGACGAGCCTCCACGTCGGAAACAACGCGAACAGCCGGCGGTTTAACGCTGGAAGCACGAGTTCGAGCTTGCGCTGAATGAGGTCGTCCCCCTGCTCGATGGTGTTGAGGTCGTGGCCGAAGGTCACGAGCGTCGTAACGTCCACCGTGAAACGTTTGAGCTCGCCGACCAGATCGAGCGGCGCCCCGGCGTCCGCCAATCGTTCCCAGCGCTTTTTCAGGCGGGTGGCGACGGTCTGAAGCTTTGGATACAGTCCGCGCAAGTGACGCTGGGCCAGCGCCAACATGGCAAGTCTCCGCTGCGGGCGCCAGGCGTCGCCCTCGGCAGAAAAAACTCCGTCGATGCCCATTTCGGATAATACGGGAGCAATGCTGGAATCACGGGTGAAGGTTTCGGGCCGCGCCCGCAGGACCTGACCACACCACTTCGGGTCCGAGAGCACGACGGCGCGCGCCGAGCCCATTTTGAACAGGTACACCGGCCCATATTGGGCGGCCCAGCGTTCAAGGATAAGGTGAAGCTTCGTCAAGGCGAGCTGGTGGATGTTGCCCAAAAACGGCAGCCCTCTCGGACCAGGCAGATCTTGCAATGTGCGCGTTGGCACGATCCGGCGCGGCCCGCGCGAAAGCCCCGAAACGTCGACGAAGATGGCGCGATCTCGTTCGACGGCGGGACACGAGGCGAGGCATTGCGGCCCGCCTTCACGCTGTCCAGAGTCGAAGCTGAAGCGCCAGCGATGGTTTCGGCAGACTAGGGTGTCTCCATCGAGCTCGCCCTCTCCGAGCAGCGCGCCCTGGTGCGGACAGCGCCCTTCGAAGGCTCGCAACCCAGCCGCCGTCCGCACGACCACGACGTCGAACCCGTTCGCCGACAGCGCGTGCGGGCCATCGCCGTGAAGCTCATCCAAGTTGGCAACCCTGATCAGTGACGCTGTCGTCATGAGCCGTAATCCTTTGCCTTACATGCAAAGAGATAGCAGATTCATAAAGCTATAGCAGATTCGTAATGCCCGAACTAGGGAAGCCGGCACGGCACTGTCTCGGCAAGCTATTTTCACACCATCTTTCCCACCTTCGCGGCCGAAGTAAAAGTACAAAAGATCAATTATTATCTGTCGTCAAGAACAATACGTCATTTAAACTGGCGAGCCCAATTTTTTTATTGCATTTGGGCTATTGCATTTGGGCTCGAGTGTGGGCAAAGTGCCATTCGGAAACAATATTGTATCCTATCAGTCCGTTGCAATTGATAAATGAGGTGGGCTCGATCGATTCGCCACGCTTGCCCATTCACACGTGTTTTACTCAGATATCTTGAGATTGGATTTGACATGCGGTTCGTCACCTCTTTGTTAAAACTTGCTTGTTCCGGTTGGTCGCGGCTCGGTTCTTTTGCGAAACCATCTCTATTGATACTAGCTGCCGTTGCTGTCATCGCGGCCGCCTCACCCCCGACCTTCATCGACTGGTTTAAGCTGGAAAAAGACGTCAAAGCCCCGATCGACTACGGTTGGGGAGCGGGCAAGGGGAAGGGGGTCCCGCCGCCGAACCTCCGCCTCGGCAAGACGCCGCAAATCCTAAAATCCGCCCCAAAATCCGCGCCGGCAATCGCGCCACAAGCTGCAGCTGCTCAGGGAGGTTACTATAGTCCCGAGTTCTCCTGGCCACTCATACCCCTTCATGTAGCGCTCCTGCCCGACGGGCGCGTCATGAGTTATGGCACTGACGGACAGGGTAATCAGGGCGCGCAATTGATTTATGATATTTGGGATCCCACTATAGGAACGTCGGCGTCCAATGCGCATACCACCCTGCCGAATAAGACGCCGACCGATATTTTCTGCAGCGCGGCGTCTATGCTCGATACTGGCAATCTGCTGATCACTGCCGGCGATACCACCGTCAACGGGGTACGAAACTACTCGAGCGCCGACGTTAATATCTTCACCCCGAGCACAAACACGCTGGCCGGGGCGGGAAAAATGGCCTTTGCCCGGTGGTATCCTTCCATTACGACTCTGCCCAACGGCGACAAGCTCATCCTCGGCGGGACCAATACGCCCAACGTCGGTGAGCCGACGCCGGAACTCTTCGATGTCGCAACTGGCTGGAAGACGCTGTCTGGGATTTCGATCGACACACAAGAATGGTATTACCCAAGATCATTCGTCGGCGCCGATGGCGGGATCTATGTCGTCCAGGAAAACGGCAAAATACTCAGGCTCACCACCGACGGTAACGGGGCCATGGTGGACACGGGATCGTCGGTGAATAGCGGATACAATTACTATCCGACGACGATGTTTCTTGGTGCCAACGGAAATCCTTTCAATGTCCTGGCGATGAGGTATGGCAGAGTTGTCGAGATCGTCGATATCTCAAAAAACCCGCCTGTCGCGACCTATACGAGCGAAATCAATTTTGATCGTGATGATGGGAACTTTACTTTGCTTCCCAATGGACAAATCCTTGCCTCGGGCGGGGCCACGGATCCCAACAATTTAGCGACCGCTTTCTATCAATCGGAGATCTATACTCCGAGCACCGGAGCCTGGACGCTCGACGCCACTGCTGCCGTTGCCCGTCTTTATCATTCCTCTACGCTCCTTCTTCCGGACGGGTCGGTGCTGTCGGGGGGCGGTGGCGCACCGGGCCCGGTGAACAATCTCAATGCGGAACTTTACTATCCCGCTTATCTTTACTTGAATGATGGGTCTGGAAATCCCGCACCGCGACCGACTATCTCTTCCAATCCGTCGTCCATAATTGCGGGACAGCCGTTCTCGCTGACTGTGGGTGCCAATCAAACGATCTCCAAAATCAACCTTATTCGTACCGGTGCTAACACCCATACTTTCAATTCTGATCAGCGGCTGATCCCTGTCCAGTTCACTCAGAGCGGAACAACTATTACAGCGACGGTAAACGCGACGGCCCAATTAATGCCTCCAGGCTACTATATGCTTTTTGCGCTCAACTCATCCGGAGTGCCAGCCGTCGCGCCAATTATCCAGGTTAAGTCTCTCCCCGACCTTGTCCCCACCTCGCTTTCCTATAACAGCACGAACGGCCTGTTCACCGCTGGCGTGAAAAATCAAGGCGCGGCCGCTACGCCCTCGAATGTCATCATCGGCAACGGATTCTTTGTCGACGGCGCTTGGGTCACTTGGGGGTCCGTTCCCGGTCCGCTCGCTGCCGGCGCCTCGGTGAGCATTACTTCTAGCAACGGAGGAGCCTACACGATCCCGCCGGGCACGCATACGATCAGCGTGGCGGTCGATGATGTCAACCGCATCGTCGAATCCAACGAAAATAACAACGGTCTCTCGACGACAATTACGATAGGGGCCGGCAACCTGCCCGACCTTGTCCCCACCTCGCTTACCTATGACAGCTCGACCGGCCTGTTCACTGTTGGCGTGAAAAATCAAGGCGCGGCCGCTACGCCGTCAAACGTCGTCATCGGCAACGCGTTTTATGTCGGTGGCACTTACGTCAGCTGGGGAGCCGTCCCCGGCCCGCTCGCTGCCGGCGCCTCGGTGAACATTACTTCGTCCGGCGGAGGAGCCTACCCGCTCTCTCCGGGCGGGTATACGATCAGCGTGGCGGTTGATGATGTCAACCGCATCGCCGAATCCAACGAAAATAACAACGGTCTCTCGACGACAATTACTGTAGGGGCCGGCAACCTGCCCGACCTCGTCCCCGTCCCCAACACACTTTCCTATAACAGCACGAACGGCCTGTTCACTGTTGGCGTGAAAAATCAAGGTACAGTTGCTACGCCCTCGAATGTCATCATCGGCAACGGATTCTTTGTCGACGGCGCTTGGGTCACTTGGGGGTCCGTTCCCGGTCCGCTCGCTCCCGGCGCCTCGGTGAACATTACTTCCAGCAACGGAGGAGCCTACACGATCTCGCCGGGCACACATACGATCAGCGTGGCGGTCGATGATGTCAACCGCATCGCCGAATCCAACGAAAATAACAACGGTCTCTCGCAGACAATTACCGTCCCATGAGGAGACAGTGCGCGGCTGACCCCGGCCGGACGAGCGATTTGCAAGACCGGCAAGCGCTCGGCCGCAAGGAGGATGATCCGCGCCCGCTGCCCATATTTGAGCGGACGCCTCCTCCGGTCGCCGGCAATTGCGAGCAGACGCTCGCGATCTCTGGCTGCGACGTGACAGTCTGGGGCATGCACCCAAACTCGCACATCCTGCCGATATTACGAATCCTTCGTCAGCGACAGCGCACTTGCGGGGCAGGTCCGCGCGTTCCGGCCTACCGGGTTGACCAATGGCCAGAACTCTACCTAGAGGTACGACATGATCGATGCTGCGCAACTTCTCTCAACCGCGGAAATGGAGGGCATCCGCGTGGTCGCGCCCACCTTTCTGGCCCGCTCGACAGACGACAGGCGGACGGGATGGATCGCACGATTCGAAAAACGATTTATGAGGTGCTTTAATATTTCAGCTCTTGCGATTTGTGGTCTGACTATAGTCTCCAGTGCTCATGCCGCATGCAAACCGAGCAGCCACTGGCTTTCTCCCGTAGCACTCAGCGACTATGCTGAGAGGCCCGAGACCATCTTAAACAATAGTGCAAGCACCAGTCGGGAAGCGGAACGATTGAGCGCCTTGATTAGCGAATATGCAGCAACGGGCACCGCTGCGATCGAAACCATAGGATCGGTCCTGCCGGATGCAACGACGCAGCAGCGCACGGCAATTGGAAAGGGCCTTTTTGCGGCTGTTGCTTTTTGCCGGGTGGCCGATCCAATGTCGTCAGCCCGGATTGAAAGATCGATCAAATCGCTAAACGATAAGGAGGTTATGCTTGCCTATAAGCGTGCCGCGGCTTTCTCCGCCGCTTCCACTGCAAATTCCCAATCCAAACTTACGCCCGTAAAGAAAAAGGCGCAGGGCCTCGATTTGCTTGGTAAGCCGCCTCTAACTGGGCCATGGAAACTTAAACTCGATCCAATTGGCCGCCCGGGCGAGTAGCGTAACGCCTTGATTTCAGCCTTGCGATCTTATGTAGATTGGGGTCCGGATTTTGTGGCAGTTTGAAGCAAGCTCCTGCTACCCGCGCGGATAAGCTCCCCCAACGAACTGAGGTCGAGAGTTTTCGCACGCGGCTTGCTGTGAAGCGCGGTGGTCTCAGCTATGTAATCGATATGCTTTTGGATCGGCCCTTAGGGATAGGCTTTAGTAGGCGCTGTTGATAATATGGTGAAATTGATACCCTCTGCACACCAAGACCACTGCAATGGTGCCGCTTACTTGCATAGACGCGTACTTCAAAAAGATACCGGCAACACAGCCCCAGCGTGACCCAAATCATCGGAGTCCTGAACGTGTCTGTCGTGAGACCGGAAAATAACACGCAGAAACAACTCGCGATGAGCGGATAGGCCACTGCGGGAACCATCCCGGTCACCTGCTGGTAATTCAGGCTGGCAATGAGAACTTTTCGCGCAAGCAAAATCCAAAGCCCGATCCACGCGACAAGGCCGAAGAAGCCGAGTTCGGCCGCAAGGCGCGCATATGCGGAATAGGATGTTGGCCATAGCTGCGAATAAGTCAGCCAAGTCACCATTTCCCGACTCAAACGCCCCCACTGCGGCACGTATTCGCTAAAATAAAAAGCCCATTGTCCCAACCCAACTCCAAAGATCGGATTTTCGACAAATATATTGAAGGCCGTCTCAATAGAGGCCAAACGGGAAATATCCGATTCAGCAGACCCGGAAATAACCGAGGCTTCGTATCGCTGGAAATTCGCCGCGAAAAAAAGAATGGCCGCCAGCGTTAGGGTTGTCAAAAGCGCGGTAAGAACATAGCTTATACTGTGTCCCCTCCTGTACGGTTTCGGTGGCAAGTAACCGAAGCGCAACACCGCAAGCACAAAAGTGCTTCCTGCCCACAGAATGATCCCTGTGCGAGCGCCCGAATAAAGGAGCAGTGCCATCAGCAATCCCCAAGCGGTGACGTAACCAAACCGGGCGTTCCCGCGGCTGCAAAAACAAGCGGCCGTCAGCCACGGCCAAGCGAACCCAGCATAATTACCGAAAGCAGGCGGTTCGAAAGCAAGCGACCGGATGCGCGGATCCCAATCTTTGTAAAGGATCGAGGGAGGGTAGCCGCCATGCACAATGCCATCAAGAAAGGCATAAATACTCGTTGCTATGCCCAAGTGGCGCGAAAGGATTTCAAAGACCGAGAATACGGCGCAAAGCATAACGCTTATCGCGATTGGCTTGTAAATGGTCTGTTCCCACGCACGCCCTGCCATAAAAAAAGTGAGATAGGCGAGCATCAAGCTAAAGAGAATGAGAATAAACGAAGATACGAACTTCTCGAGGGGGTAGCGGCCATGAGTGGACCCGGTCAGAATGGACCCGGCATTCACAAGAAAAGATAAGATGATGACACTTGCGGCCGCGAGCGCTATGACAGTTAAGAGCTTTGTTGCGGGCATCTCTTGCCGTTGAGTGCCAACAGTGCGAGACTGCATAGTGATAGAAAACGCAAAAAAGCAAATGGCGGGCATAAAGAAATAGATCGATAGCTCATGTTGAGACTCGCCAAAAAAGCGAAACCCCACAACCCCGCTGAACGGTATGGCCATCATGCCAAGAACGAACAATGTCCTTGTCACGGCCCCTCCCCATTCTTGGTCGTGACAAGCGGAATCTCTTCTCCTGCTTCAACGAGCTGAGGCATAGCCGTCATCCGCACGGCTTTATCCCCGCCCGCTTCGAGATAGGCGCCGGTTTCGGAGGCTTCTCGCGTGGTCCAGAACAGCAGCGCATGTTCGCCGTCTTTGCGGCGCAACACAAGTACAAAATCGCGCGGATCCGCGAGTGGCAAACGGCGCTCGACCACGTCATCCCGGATGAATGGCAGAATACCTTTCAGCGCCTGAATAGCGGGCTTGTCCTTGCCATCGTAATCGACGAGTTCAAAATGAGCTTCGCTATCGGAGGCACCCGGCCTGGAATCGCGCCACTCGTACCATACGGTAACGGGAACGCCGCTCAGGAGATTTGACAAATGCGTGCGCAAGACATAGCTCGCCTGCTGCTCCGGGGTGACTTGAATGGAACTAAAGCCCCATTCCGAACAGATGAGCGGGGGAGCAAGCCGGCCTTTGCCCGCGTGTTCTGCGATAAAAGAGAGCGCTGACTTGTTGTCGTCCATTATGCTCTCAGGAGCTTTTGGCGGCTTATTCGGCTCCACACGGTAGGAGTGCATGCTAAGCGCATCGAAACACGAGCCCGCCGGCGAGGTCAATATGGTGGCCCACAAGCCTATTCCTAGCCTATCCTTCAGGCTTGGCATCCCAGCGGCCGCAGGACCTATAATCTTAGCATCGGGGGCAACCTCGCGCATCGCCTGGCAGGCAGCGCTCGCGAGCTTGGCATAGGCATTGGGATCGGCCTTGGGCGACCAGAAAGAATCCAGGTCTGGCTCGTTCCAGATCTCCCAAATAATATCGCCGCCTTTGTAACGTTGCGCTGCGGCGGCAGCGAAACGGGCATAAGCACGCACGGCTTCGTCGTCCCTCGGAGCGATGATTAGCTTTTCGTGAGCAGGGCTTGAAGCGTCCTTCGCCGCATCCATCTCGCCGGAATAAGCCGGATTGCCGCCGTAGACGATGATAATCGAGCGCAAATGGCGGGCGCGGGCTTGCGCTATGAATTCATCGGCCTCTTTCCAGTCATACCGCCCCGGAAGGTTCTCGACGTCCCGCCATCCGATGCCGAACCGCAAAAGGCCGAAACCGGCGGCCTTGATTGCATCGAGCTGTTTAGGCGGGGCGTACCATAGCTGGATCTGCACGCCGAAACTCTCACCAATCGACCAATCGGCGAGCCAATTCTTTTCTGGTCCGGCGCAGTATGCTGTTCCAGTGAAAGCGACCCAGACAAGGAGAAAAGAGGAGACGCCGGCCAAGCCTCTCATTGGCTCACCCATTCCCATTCGCGGCCGCTCATCGCGAGGCCGCAAGTCCAACGCTCTGGTCATAAACCATCGGCGGCGCCTACTCTTTGGAAAGCGATCCGCCATAGCGATTGTATTCCGCGCTGCTGCCAAAATCGCTCTTTCTCTCGATTGCGTCGCGCCGGTGTTTTTGAGTGGCCAGGTACCCGATGCTATTGTTAATGTTAATTTCCTGGAACCATCCATTGACGTCTAGGCCCACTGGAATTCACCTGTCTCATTGCGACCAGTTGGGCCGAGTTGAGCCTAGTTTTATCTTAGCACGCTTCGGAGACCCCCGTGATCCCAAACCGTACCCCGCT
This sequence comes from uncultured Alphaproteobacteria bacterium, assembly GCA_963808645.1. Lineage (GTDB taxonomy): Bacteria > Pseudomonadota > Alphaproteobacteria > Rhizobiales > Beijerinckiaceae > Methylocapsa. The sequence goes on along the minus strand of CAWEGU010000012.1, from coordinate 91,199 downwards.
TCCATGCTCCCCAAATGTGTGCCGCTGGGGGCCCTAGCTTGCATGCACCATAAGATGATCCTTAACTCTGTCGACGGAGGCATGGAGCAGAGATATTGCCTCCATAGGTGCAAAGAAGAAGTTATTAACATATATACCATGTCGTATTCCGCGATCATCGATATTTCCGGAATCCTGATGCTTGAACTTATCAAAATCGCTTATTGGGAAAAGCTTTCTATTAAGCAAAAAATAACCCTTGTAGCCAAGAGTTTCTAGAAACGCGGAGACATCATCTATCGAATTCGGCTTATGCCGTTCTTCAATTTCAATGAGTATTTTTGGATGGCAACGCCGAATCGTTTCTGCACTACCCCGCAAAACGGCGAGTTCATGCCCTTCAACATCAATTTTAATGAAGCCCACCGCATCCAACTCGTAATCATCTAACCTCCGTGTTGGCACAGCAATCTCACACACTTGACTGCCATCAACATTTTCTAGACGATTGAGTTTTTCAATAGTACCTCTGCCTCCATCCATTTCAGGGATTCGAAGGCTTTCGTTGCCTCGCGAATCCGAAAGAGCAACTGTTTCTACCCGGACAGGCAATGACAAATTCGTTATCATTTCTATTAGTTTGCAGGAACTCGTTGGGATTAGGCTCAAAGGCTAGGCAGTCGCGAGATGCATCAACAATATGCGACGTGTAGATACCGCCACATGCTCCTATATCAATCGATGTCTTTGCCTTGTCGCACAGCAATGGAGCTATATGTAGTTCATCCTCTGGGAAGGATCGACATGCACGAGACAACTTTAAGGACGCATAGATTTTCGGCGCTACAATGTTGAGCACAGTTTTACACGTGGACTTGAGCATGATGAACCTCTGAACTAAGTCCTGATTGAATTTAACCCGGTATATTCATTTGGTAACCTCCGTGTCCGACGATAATCTGTCCCATTTTGGAGCCTGGCTCAAGAGGCAACTAGAAAGTGGCCCTCGCCATGTTCATTAATAAGCGGATTGAGCCAGCTCAAACCGGCCGTGGCCCGGTATGATCCTGCCGTGAAGAAAACGCAACAGTCGGGCTGCGCGAGTAGGAACTCTGTTATCCTGTCTTTGGAATCGTTGTCGACAAACAAAGATCGGCTAACGCCAAGCGGCGGTAATAATCGACAAATTAGGCACGCGCAGATTCTCGTTCCGCGCGACTCCGAAGAGCCGGATCTCATTTTTATCGCTGTGATCCAATGCTTGTCGAGCCGCTTGATATCAGGGCAGCATCAATCCCTCTCGACCTTCGAGACCTTCGACGATATCCGTGGCGAGGAGGTAGCGCCGGGAGCGAAGTTGAGGAGCGACGCGGATATCGAGTCCTTTGTGTGTGTTGCGCCACTTGACACCCGGCCAGCACATGCAAGATGGTAATGATGAGAAGGCGGTCGTCGGTCCTCGTTGAGGGTACGTGGAATTGAGGGATTGCGGTTCGAGGGTGCGTCGATCATGCTACGATCGAGAGGATCGGACGAGGCGAGCGTGACCTCGCCGCGGCTACAGGCCCTTTTGATGTAGGAGGTGAAGGTTACAACGTGCCGGTTTGGCGGCCCGGGTTCGGGGTGGTCAGGAGAGAGCGTCATCAGTAAGAATAGTTGCAGCCCTGGACATTCAATCGAGCGGCTCGCGCCGAAGTCGTCCTTGGCAGGCGCGGGGCGGCAACAATTGCTCGATCTCGCCGAGAACGCCATTTGGAACACAAAAGACCAAACCTGCGTTTCGTGGACATTACCGGGATGGCCACCCTCGCCACTGAGCGATATAGCCCGTCTGGGTCTCGATATCGTACTAAGCCGACTTTACACATGCGCCGGTCGCGGCCAATTGCCCGTGCCGAGTATCGGCTGCTGAGACTCGCCGCCGGCGGCCCGTACAAATTGTCCCACGTAATCAGTGCCGGCGGCGACTTTAATTTAACCGGAAGGTCCTCCGGTAATCCCAGAAATGATCGACAATTTTTTGGATAAGCTGGAGATCCTAGGCCCAGTGCGCTGATCGGAAACCCAACTCCTAAATCCCGGTAGTCTTGATCTTTTACAAATGCCGGGAGTTTTGATCTTAAACTTAGCGGCCCGTTCGGGTCGCCCGACGCTTGGCGGTGATTTGTGGATTTTCATTCCTGGTCGCGTCCCGTAGGGGTAGACAACGCAACATTACGGGCGCGCAACAATGCCTTTTCTCTCCAAACCGATAGCCCTTTCGCGTCCAGCGAAGGTCCGGCAATCGGCCCTACGGATATTCTAGGGACCTTGCGCCGGCGGTGGCGTTTCCTCATGGTCGGATGCTTAATCGGGCTGACGCTGGCGCTCGCCTATATCGCACTCGCAACACGACTGTATACGAGCACTGCGAGCATCTTGAGCGATACGAGAATGAACCAAAACTTGCAGACGCAAAAAATCGTGGAAGATACACCCCTCGATACATCAATGGTGGATAGTCAGGTCCAAATCTTTTCCTCGGAAAGTATTATTCTTCCAGTCATCAAGTCTTTGAATTTGGTTAATGATCGTGAATTTGTCGGTCCTCCAGATGCGCTCGGCGCACAAATTTTATGGCAGATCACGAAACTTGTAAACCGCGTCACGCAGTATCTCGGGTTGAAGGACGATAGAACGATTGACGCCGAAGCCTTCCGTGAGCGAACTGCTGTTGAGACTTTTCTTAAACGTCTGACAGCTAAGCGCGAGCAACTCAGCTACGTTGTCGATGTCGCTTTCGCGTCGGAAGATCCAAACAAGGCGGCCAGGATAGCCAATGCTGTTGCTGATACCTATATCGCGGCCAATTTGGCGGCGAGAAATCAATCAACCAAAATGGCCAGCCAATGGCTTCAGGACCGGTTGATCGGACTTAAGGTGCAAGCGACAGATGCCGATCGAGTATTGCAAAAATATAAATCTACTAACAAAATCGTTGATACGGGCCGAGGCTTGCTGGATCAACAGCAATTATCGGATCTGAACACCCAGCTGATTAGTGCCAGGACAGAAATCGCCGAAGCCAAAGCACGGCTAGATCGCATCCGGCAGGTTAGTAGCGACGGCATCCCGGATGCTACGGTGACGGATGCCTTGAACAACAGCGTCATTACCAGACTCCGCGCTCAATATCTCGACGCAGCGGCGCGGGCTGCCGATCTCACTTCCCGCCTTGGCCAAGGTCATATCACCGTAGCCAGGCTTCACGAGCAAATGGACGAGTTGCGCAAATCAATCCGAAGCGAGGAAGAGCGAATTGCCGATGCCTATGCAAGTGATTATGAAATTGCCAAGGCGCGAGAGAAGTCCCTTACCGATAGCATGTACAAATTAGTCGGCGAGGCGGGGGTGAGCAGTCAGGCTCAGGTCATGATGCGCGACTTGGAAAGTTCGGCTGATACCTATCGCAATTTATACAACAGCTTCCTGCAAAAATTCCAGGAGACAATCCAGACGCAGACCATCCCAGTCACCGATTCCCGCATCGTTACCAGGGCGACGCCGCCGTTATACAAGAGTTCCCCGAAGGGCGCGTTGGCGCTTGCGGGGGGGATCGTGCTCGGCCTGTTCATGGGCGCTGGCGCAGCCATAGGACGAGAAATGATGCTCGACGTGTTTCGAACTTCAAACGAGGTCGAGCAAACCACCGGTGTACATTGTCTGGGTATTTTACCAATCGTAACGGGTAATCGGAAGCGGACGATGTGGTTCGACGCTAGGACAAAATCGCTTCGCACCGGTCCGGTTTTGACGGAACGCATAGAGGAATTTGTTCTCGACGCGCCTTACTCGCGTTTCACAGAGACACTTCGCAACGTTAAAGTATCGATCAATGCCGCCCAGCTCGTACGCGACGTCAAGGTGATCGGTGTCGTGTCTTCGGTGGCGAATGAAGGCAAGACGACCGTCGCGGCTAATTTGGGAGCCCTCGTGGTCGCATCCTCGGGGGCCCGTACGCTCATCATTGATGGCGACTTCCATCAAAGGTCACTGACTAGGATGTTGGCGCCCGAAGCCCGTGAAGGGTTGATCGAAGCTCTTGGCGATCGATCTCGGCTTGCCTCGCTAGTCTATCACAGGCAGCGCTCGCGGCTCGATGTCCTTCCATGTGTTCTCGAGAACCGCATTCCGAACGCAGCTGAGTTACTCGCCTCGCCTCAAATGGAAAAGCTGCTGATCGCCGCCCGTGATGCCTACGATTACATCATAATCGAGCTTGCGCCAATCGTTCCACTCGTGGATGTCAAAACGGTCGAGCGTTTCATCGATAGCTTCGTATTTGTCGTCGAGTGGGGGCGAAGCGAGCGAAGTCTCGTTCTAGAGGCACTTTCTAACGCTGAGATCATTCGAAAGCGTCTCACCGGAATCATCCTAAATAAGGCAGATCCTGCCATATTGCGGAGCATCGAGGCCTACAAGGGCGATACGTTCAGCCGTCACTATGTAGGGTGATACCCGACGAAGCACCGATGCGGGCACTGTCACGGCGCTTCGGGCTTGCGGTCCGGCTGCCGCCCAACACCGTTCAGCGGGGGTCGATTTGGGGCCGACGCCGGCGAGGCGACTCACTGGATGGGCCGTGGGAACTGGCCAAGGCGGCCGGAGTGAGCCTGTGGCCGATGCAACGCATCCTGGAAGCTCACCCGCCGCGAGGTTTCCGGACGTTCAAGCTGTGAAATGTGAACATGGCGGGTCGTAAGCACATAAATCGAGCGCCGCCTTGGCGAGGCAGTGATCGTTCGAGCGGAAACGCGATGCACGTGACCATTGGATTCGGAATTGCCGACAGTGTTGAAGCGGCGTTCCAGGGCTAGCTAAAACTGTGGTTGGTATCCGTCAAGTCCGGGATATCGCCCTAATTAGGGGTTGCTATGCGCATATGCCATATCATCGAGGCTGCTGGCGGAGGCAGCGGCAAGGTTGTGATCGATCTGGCGCGCGAGGGCGTTGCCGCGGGCGACGATGTAACGGTGATCTATACGCCGAACCGGGCGGAACCTTCTTTCGTCAAGGCTTTATCTTCGATGCCTGGGTTAAGGTTAGTTACAACGCCGATGCGACGCGAGGTTGGCGCTCATGATTTGATGGATGCCTGGCATCTATATCGTTGCCTGCGCCGGGTGGGGCCATTTCATGTCATACATGGGCATAGCGCAAAGGCGGGCGCTTTGGCGCGCATATCCGGACTGCTTTTCCCAAAAGCGATTATAGTTTATACGCCGCATGCTTTCATCACCATGGCTCCCCGGGTTTCGTGCTTCTATGGCGCCATCGAGAAAATCCTCAGTCTGTTTTGCGATGCCGTCATTGTGGTCTCGGACTTCGAGAAGGAACATGCGTTAAACTGTATTGGAATTGACAAAAGGAAAGTTGCCGTCATTTCCAATGGCGTGCAGACGAGCGGTTTTTCCGATCGCGTGGCCGCGCGGCGCGAGCTTGGTTATCAGGATGATGAGTTTGTGTTTGGATTCGTCGGGCGCCTTTCGCCACAAAAGAATCCATTGCGCCTTATCGAGGCTTTTGTCCTTGCGCGACGGCAGCGCCCGGATTTGAAACTCGCCATTGTTGGCGAGGGGCCATTGCGGGCGGCGATCGAAGAGACGATCATCCAGCGCGGGATCGCGAGCCAGGCGCATTTTTTTGGGGGCAAAAATGGCCGGGATATTATGGCGGGGTTAGATGGCCTCCTCTGTTCCAGCGATTACGAAGGATTTCCGATTGTGTTTCTGGAAGCATTGGCTGCTGGGGTGCCTGTCGTTACGACCCCTGTGGGCGGCGCACGGGAATCCGCTGTGGATGGGCAGACAGGTTTTGTAGCGGACGATTTTTCTGTGGAAAGCCTGGCGCTGGCCATGCTGAAATTAATCGCGCTTGATCCTGAAGATAGAGCGCGGATGACGGAACAGGCCTGCGTGCATGCTCAACAGTTCAAGATAGAAACTGTCGCAGCGGAAACGCGCGTCCTTTACCAGTGCGTTGCCGACAGAAAAAAGAAGCGTCATGAAAGGGATTTAACGTTGCCTACTTGCCTGAAGCGATTCGATACGCATGGATAAAAGTGAAATCCGGCTGTTTGGAGTCGTGCGGAACGAAAACCTGCGCCTACCCTATTTTCTTGATTATTACCGGCGCATGGGCGTTAGCCGATTTTTCATCGTCGACAACGATTCACAAGACGGAACGACAGAGTTTCTACGGAAGCAGCCGGACTGCTGCGTTTTTCACACGACAGGATCTTATGCTGCCACGCGCGCCGGTTTGGGCTGGCTCAATCCTCTAATTAATCAATATGGAGATGGCCACTGGATTATTCTTGCCGATGCCGACGAGATTCTCGTTTATCCGCATTGCGAGGACACGAAACTGACGGAATTTTGCGCCTGGCTTGACCGCCGGGGGTACCAGGGCGTTTTTGCCTTGCTGCTCGATATGTACAGCAACCGGGCTTTGATTGAGATCAATTACAAGAGAGGCGAGAATTTTCTCAATGCGTGCAATCACTTTGACCGAGATTATCATTTCGTGCGCCGCCATGGCCTACCCGTCCTGAACCCGGCTTTTCCTCCAATTGAGCCGATTGGCGGGCCGCGTTTGCGCCTTTGCTTTCCCCAGCAAAACACGCCCAAACTATGGCCGCGCCTGCGGGTTAAGCTCGTGCGGCGGTTATCGGATTTGGCCTTTCGCTTTGGCCTGGTGAAGAAGTTTGGCGGTGAAAATTTTGCCCCCCAGGCTTTCAAAATTCCGCTTGTAAAATGGAAGCGCGGCTATGGCTTTGTCACAAGCCACCGTCTCAACCCTGTCCGGCTTGCGCCGGTGACGGGTGCGCTGCTGCATTTCAAGTATTTCCAGGATTTCAGCGCGCGGGTTCAGGACGCGGTCGAAAGAAATGCCCATTTCGACGACAGCGCCGAATACAAACGTTATGGCGAATTGCTGTCCCGAAACCCGGCGTTGCGGATGGTTTATGAAGGCAGCGCGGAATACAGGAATAGCGCCGATCTTGTCCGGTTACACCTTATAAACAGCGATCCCGAATGGGAGAGCCGATGACATGCATGACCGGCCTTCTGTGCTTTTTTCTCCTGGCGGTTCTTTGCCGAAACACGTTCTCGGCCGAACGAAAAAATTGGTTTGCCATCAAGTCTATCGGCGGCAGTTTCGGCGCTCAGGTCAAGGAGCGACAAACTACACCGGAAGAGCTCGATGAAATCAGGGCCGTCGGAGCATATCCGGGCTGCGCGGTTCCTGCCGATGATGCTCGCGCTGCGCCGGGCGATGGCGACTTCGGGGCGGAACTTTCACTACATCGATCTTCAGGATCATCTGGCTTATGCGCTCAACAATCTGCGCTCCTCGGACCGGGTCTGGGAAAGCGAATTCGTGGCGAAATCCGGATTCTATACGAACCGCGGCTATACCGAAATGGTTTGCGAGAAGGAACTCAATCTTGCTCGTTAGATCCCAGTCAAACGATTGCTGTTCCGGCAACGAAGCAGCTGCGATGACCAACCAGACGTTGGCTCCGACCATTTTTCATGAAGACTGGTGGCTTAACGCAGCGGCCAATGGCGACTATGAGGTTGCCGAAGTGCTGAATGGAGGCCATGTTGTCGGCCGCTTGCCTTATCGCATCACACGCCGTTTTGGCATGAAGTGGTGCACGCCGCCCGAGTTAACCTATTTTCTTGGGCCCGCTGTAATTGAAGGGTCCGGCAATATCAACACGCGCTTCATGCGGCGGCTGGAAATCACGCGTGACCTGCTACGAAAATTACCGGGCGTGAATTTTATGCAGTTTAAATGTCATCGCGGCATTCATGACGTTATTCCTTTTCAGGATTTGGGATTCCTGACGACCGTGCAGTTCACGCACGAAATTCATCCGGCCCCCACCGATGAATTATGGCGCAAGATCTATCATAAGAAGCGCCGGGTTATTTTGAGAGCCACCGAGAAAACGAGTATTTCCACGCTCGACGACCCGGCTGTCTTCATGCGCTTCTATGAAGCCAATCTCGGCGCGCGTGGCATCAAAAATAAGATGAATGTTCCAACCTGTTGCAGCGTCATTGAGGCCTGTCTAGCCCGCAATCGCGGCCGGATTCTTGCGGCATTCGATCAAGGGAAAACTCTTGCGGCTGCTATCTTCTACGTGTGGGACAATGCCGTTTCCTATTACATGATGACAACGCGGATGCTGACATCGGACAGCGGGACAGTGAGCGCCCTTGCATGGCAGGCGATGCAGGATGCGTCGCAACGTCGGCTGATTTTTGACCTTGGCGGGTTGACTGCCGCGCGCAGCGTTCTTTTTTACGCTGCGTTCGGCGGCAGCGTGTCCCCGCGCTATGTTGCCACGAAGGCATCATTACCTGTCCGCGTGGGACGAGAGCTTCTTACGCTTGTGAATTCAGATAGCGCCTCTATGTGGTAGACGGATTTCATGATCGCGTTTCAATCATAGCCTATGGCCCGCTTGCTGAACACGCTTTTGCGATTGACCGCCCTTTCCGCAAAGCTCGGCCTTGCCCTTTACATGGGGCGTTTTCTCAGCCTCCCGGATATCGGCACGTACGGCCTAGTGTTCGGCGCGGTCATGATTTTGACATCCGTGCTGGGCTTTCGCTTTGACTATATTGTTTCGCGCGATCTGGTGCGCACGACCCCGGTCGCTGCCGTGACAAAAATGCGCGATCAGATGGTTTTTTACATTATGAATTATTTTGCGGCGGCGCTGATCGCAGTCGCTGTAATGAAGACCGTGACTGGCATCGATTTACGCATGCTGTTTTATATTCTCGCGCTGACGGTCACTAACAGCTACGTCGACTTCACCTACCTCAACATGAATTCCATGGAACGGCCGCTGCTGGCGAACATGCTGTATTTCATTGCCGCAGGGTTGTGGTGTGTTCTGGCGATCGGACTTGGCATCGTCGCGCCAAGCTTCCGCAATGTGGATACTGTATTGACGGCATGGTTTCTCGGCAACCTCCTGTATGTCGTCGCCACTTTCTTGACGTGGAGAAAAATGCCGTGGCACGAGTTGCGCGGTGTGGCCATAAATTGGAAGTGGATTGCGGATGGAATAAAAAAATCCTCTCTCATCTGGCTCGGCGCGCTTGGCATAATGGCGGGCTCCTATATCGATCGCTTTGTAGTGATGCATTTCCTGGGTCTGGAAAAGGTCGGCGTCGCCGCGTTTTACTTCTCTTTCGCGGCTGCCACTTTGACTTTGGTGCAGACAGGCGTTTTGTCCTTTGTTTATCCGCGCCTTGTCGCGTTGCATCGCGAAGGGGACAGTATGGGGTTCCGGCACGAAAGGCGGCAGGCAATAAGACAAGTGGCGCTCTTTGCCAGCGTTATCGCCACCGGCGTCTGCATAGCCGTACCCTTGCTGGGGCAGAGTTTTCACCGGCCCCAGTTCGTCGACAACGCGCCCGTTTTGTGGCTGATGATGGCGGGAATCTGGATCCGGTGCAATGCCGATGCCCTGTATCAGGTTTTGTTCGCGCGGCATCAGGACCGCGCCATATGGCTTGGCAACATGCTTTATCTGGTTCCGGCCCTGCTTTGCAACACCGTACTGGTGCCGCTGACCGGCTTTGCCGGCGTTGGGTATAGTGCAATCATATCCAGCCTGTTTCTTCTACTATGGCGCGGATGGCATGCGAGCAAACCTCGTCTTTCGGAACTTAAAACAGGTTACGGTTGACAGCATTGGATATGGAATTCAGTCTGTTGTGCCGCATGGGTGAACAATCCCAGGCCCGAGACGGATAGGACTGCGGGCGGTGGTGGCACGAGATGCTTCGGATTGCGAAAGATCCATTTCATCGCCTGCAGGCGCATGAACCCTGGCGATGCCGGACCCAATCAAGGACTGGTCGCTGACGACCCCTGAAAGAGCAGCTCATCAAAATCGGCGCGAAGGTCGTCGGCCATGGCCGCTATGTCGCCTTCCAGATGGCCGAGGTCGCCGCCATTTCCGCGAAATCTGTTTGCCGACATCCCGCGGCTGATCGCCGAACTGCGGCCACCCGGCGACGTGAAGCGCTTGATTGTTTTGCGTCCGATCAAAAACCAAAGGAGAGGTGCGTCTGGATAACAATTGTCATTGCAAAAAACCATCGAAAGCGGCAATCTCAGCGTCAACCCGTCATCCGGTATATATCGGATTAATTGAGTCCGGACCCTAAGATAGCCTTACAGATGCACAAAACTATGCTCTCCCCAGCACTTGCGCGGCATCGCAGAATCCAATGTACATTGGCCTGGACGCTCGCCTTTCCGGTCCTGTCGGTCGCGCTATTCGGCACGGTTCGATATGAACCGGTTCTGACCGCCTTCGAATGGCCAATTTTGCTCAAGCTTAACCACTATGTTTTTCCGAGCGCTTTCCTTAATCACTCGATAAGTGGTGTAAGCAATCTGCCTATCCTGACCGGGGCTCTTTTGTTAGGCCTTTTCTGGTATGCCTGGTTCGAAGTCCAACTCCGAGTCCGCAAAGGCGGAGCTATTTCTTGGTCTAGGCGCGGCGATTGCGGCCGTCATACTCAGCCGAGGGCTGCAGCTCACGTTGCCGACTCACTTTCGGCCGCTGAATGATCCCGTGCCCGGGTTCGCCGTGCCACCGGGAATAGACCCATCGTCACTGAGCGGATGGAACTCGTTCCCGAGTGATCATGCTTGTGTCTATTTCGCGTTGACCACCGTGATTTGGCGACGATCGCGACTGTTGGGACTTTTCGCTCTGTTGCCTACTCTGATCGGCAGCCTGCCGAGGATCTATTTTGGGCAGCACTACCCGAGCGATGTTGCATTCGGCGCGCTGCTGGGCATTTCCATTGTCATGATGGTCGAGAATTACGGCCCCACGACCATCGCACGCCGTGCCATCCTCTTCGAGCAGAAAAGACCCGGCATGTTTTATTCATGTGGCTTCCTGTTGACCTGCGAAGCCGCCACGCTATTCAACGACATCAGGAGTATCGGAGTAGGCCTCGCTAAAGCTTATCGGCTTTTCGGGCCGTAGCAGATCGCGCATCGAGCGGATCATATTCATAATGAACCTTTGCACCTTTCACATTACACGTATAATGCAATTTACGCTGGCGGAGACTTAATTGTTTGTTCAACGCAAATTGGCACTACTCGCATCAGCCAACCCGACGAAGGAGAGGAAGATGCTGGCTTGTCGCTGGCATCGTACCCGGAATATCGCGCCAACCAGCCCGCGTGTAGACGACTCGGCATTGCCAAAATCCGTCGAAAGCGATAATCTCCGCTTCGGCTATCATCCGGCAGATGTCGGTTAAGACCGCATGCATTTAATGCGATATGAAACTGGCTTTGGACCAAGTTACGCCAGAATCACGAAATGATTCGAGTTCGGGTGATGGCATGACGGTTCTTGTAACAGGCGGAGCAGGTTATATCGGTGGCCATATGGTGTTGGCCCTCCTCGATGCCGGGGAAAAGGTTGTCGTTCTCGATGATCTTTCGACAGGATTTCGTTGGGCAGTGCCGAAGGCAGCCAAACTCATTGTAGGCGATGTTGGCGACGCGGCGCTCGTGGACGACATTCTCGCCGAACCTATGGTTGACGCCATCGCGCATTTCGCCGCCAAGATTGTGGTGCCGGAATCCACCGCCGCGCCTTTGCGCTACTATCTCAATAACACCGCCAATGCGCGCACCCTCCTTGAATGCGCGGTGCGCGGAAAAATCAAACATTTTATCTTTTCCTCGACCGCGGCGGTTTATGGCGAGCCCCCGGTCACCCCGATCGAAGAAACCGTTCCGCTTGCCCCGATAAGCCCATATGGGCGCTCCAAGCTGATGACCGAATGGATGCTCGAGGACGCCGCCAAAGCGCACGATCTGAAGTTCGCGATTTTGCGTTATTTCAATGTCGCCGGCGCCGACCCAAACGGGCGTCTTGGCCAATCGACGCCGCAAGCGACGCATCTTATCAAGGTCGCGGCGCAGGCGGCGCTCGGATTACGCCCCGGTCTCGAAGTCTTCGGCACCGATTATCCAACCAGGGATGGCACCTGCATCCGCGACTATATCCAGGTCAGCGATCTGGTCGCAGCGCATCTCTTGGCGCTCGCCTACCTGCGCAATGGCGGCGAAAGTCTCATTTGCAATTGCGGTTATGGCCGTGGCGTCTCGGTGTTCGAAGCCGTCGGTGCCGTCAAGCAAGTATCCGGCGCCGATTTCAAGGTGCGGATTTCCGGCCGGCGCCGTGGCGATCCGGCGTCTCTCGTCGCGGGTACGGCGCGCATAAAGGCCGTGCTCGGCTGGACGCCGAAATACGACGACATTCCAACAATCGTTGGTCAGGTGCTCGATTGGGAGCGCCGCCTGCACAACAAATCTGTCACGGGTGAGCCCGCGGGGGCCACCTCCTTGAAGTGCAACGCGGACTGATCAAGTGTTCATGGATTCGAAGAAGGTTGCGTTGCCCTTCGGCGTTTCGCGCAATTTGCCGAGCAGGAATTCGATCCCGTCGATCGTGCCCATCGGGTTGAGTATACGCCGCAGCACATACATTTTCTTCAAGATGTCGGGGGGCACCAGCAATTCCTCCTTGCGGGTACCGGAGCGCGTGATGTCGATTGCCGGGTAAGTCCGTTTGTCGGCGACCTTGCGGTCGAGAATGATTTCCGAATTGCCGGTGCCCTTGAAGCATCATGCAGTTCGCTCCCGCCCGCGCCTCTTTGTCGCTGACACTGTGGTCGCTTCGCCACTGGCTTCACAGCGCCCCTCGACTTCTTGGAGCGCCGTCGCTCAACAGTGCAGCCAAGGCAAGATGCCGCATTGTCGGAGGCGCTGCACTCACGGCACTCCGCGCAAACTCCGTCTTGCCCCAGTGCACCTCGAAAAATATTCGCTTGAGGCGGGACGATCGGCGGCGCAGGCGAACTGTATTATATACGATTTTTGAACTGGACGTATTCGCTTGTTCGCTGCTTGGTTCGCTGGGTACCACGGGGGTACCACCGAAGCGAAATTCGATTTATTTTTGGCCCGTGTGAGGTTATTCGAACGATCTTCCTTGCCGGAGTCATAGCTCACGGAGGGGGCGATCCTCTCTCTTATGCGGGGCGGTGCATCCGCGAATGTGATTCCTCGATTTTCGCTTGGTTCACCCGCCGGTGAATAAGCCGGTCGCAATCGGGACAAATGCCGCAAAGATTTGCCAGCGGTGTCCGTCGCCGGCACAAATTCCGCCATGTTTCCGGCTGGTGCTTTTGGCGCTTGGCATGGCAGATAATAGATTGGCCCGGCGGACGGGCTGTTTTGCGGACTCGCGGCGACGCTGGAGAAAAGCCACGAGCACTGGCCGGCGTGGTGCGCCGATGCGCGCTTGCGCCCATGCGTCCAAATCGGCGGGCAGGTAGAGCGGCGTCTTACCCGCTTTGCGGAAGACCGGCCCACCGCCAACAACCGCCAACTTGGCAAGCCAAGCCTTGAACACGGCAGGCCCCACGCACGTGTCGAGCGGCGGTGTCCCGCCTCAAATAACGAGGCGCGTTAGTGCTATCAGCTGCGGTCATCGGAATCTGCCCCCAACCCGCTAGAACATTCTTCGAGTGGACCGTCAGAGATATGGACTATCATCAACAAACAGTGACGGGTCGAAGTCAAAAAGCTGAAGGATTTCAATGAGGCTGGGGGCGGAGTTGTGACAGCACTCGAGTTGAGTTGTGACATCGACCCGATGCCCTGCAGCTGTGTAGGCTTCACCAGCAACAAGTAAGGATTAAGCAGACAGCCCTTCTATTCTCGTTCTAAACAACATCCTCGGGGTCGAGTTGAATGTTGCAAATGTTCAAGAACTGGTGGCCAAGCGCCTTGCGTGTGCGTGGAACACGTTGGCGTAGGCTCTGCTCATCAATGCCAAGCCGCTTGGCCAGCTCATCCGCCTTGAGTATCGAAAGGAATCCTTCGTGACGCCAGATTCAATGTCCTCTTCGAACTCCTTCGCAAAAGCACAAAGCGATCCATATCCGGCACCCTTCAGCTCGGGCCCGCCGCGGAAAATCACTTTGCGCGTGCCGTGATCGATCGCGAATATCACCGGCTGAATGAAAATCGTATGTGTATCTTCCGTCTGCGGCCGCTCTCGTGCACGCCGCCATCCGGCACACTTTGTCATGCCTTTGTCATGCCATTGACACAAAATATCATCCCTAATATAATGGTTTTAAATTTTAAAAATAAGTCAGTGTATAAATGTTAATTATAAAAAAATCATCATATAATAATCAAATATTAAAAAGGGAGGAGACGTTGTCTTGCAGTGTCCGGGTCTCGACTATAGTGTTCGCGATTATGATCACAGGACGCTTTCGCATTTTCATGCGTTGCGGCCAACGGGCGGCACGATACTGCGGATTGCAGTTGACATCGGCTCCATTTGGGCGGCATCCGTTTTCGGGTGGCTTCTCGGCGAGGGCGGCGATCTCATCAGCATGATCACGCAAGCCCCCGCGCGAACAGTCGCGTTGGGCGGGCTTTTGCCTTTCTGTGCTTTCGCCGCCTGTACTGCTGCAGGGCTGTACAACCGCACTCGCAGCTATACGCTATCGGTAAAGATCCGCCGCATTATTTTAATCAACCTTGCCCTCCTCATGGTCACATGCGGCGTTTCGGCTTTCACTGAAGGACTGACTGCATTCGAGCTCCTTCTGTTCTTGACGGCTTTCACGGGTTCGACGCTGCTGCTTTGCCTCGTCCGCGCCGGCGCGGACGTTGTGCGCCAGGAGGTTCGGAACGAAGACAACGATGCGGTCCGCGCCGAGGGCGGAGCGCAGAAGGTTTTGGTCATTGGCGGGGCGGGATATATCGGCTCTGCCCTGGTAAAGAAGCTTCTCGACCAGGGCCTACAGGTTTCGGTCCTCGACGCAATGCTTTTCGGCGAGGAACCGCTCCGCCGGGTCGCCGCGCACCCCAACCTCACCATTGTCCGCGACGATTTCCGCCATATCGAGGTCCTCACCCGCGTCGTGACCGGAGTCGGGTCGGTCGTACACCTCGGGGGTCTCGTGGGCGATCCGGCTTGCGCGGTCGATGCAGATCTGACAGTCGACATCAATGTGACGGCGACCAGGCTCATAGGTGAGATCGCCAAGGCGGCGGGCGTGCGGCGATTCATATTCGCGAGCTCCTGTTCGGTTTACGGCGCCTGCGACGAGATCGTGGCCGAGGGGTCCCCTTTTAACCCGCTGTCGCTTTATGCACGGACCAAGGTCGCCTCAGAAGCCGTGCTCGACGCCCTCAACAGCCCTGAGTTTGGGGTGACCCGTTTGCGCTTTGCCACGATCTACGGCATATCCGGTCGCACGCGCTTCGATCTGGTCGTCAACGTGCTTTGCGCCAAAGCTGTCCGCGATGGGCTCATCACCGTGTTCGGCGCCGACCAATCACGCCCGCTCGTGCATGTGGAAGACGTTGCCACGGCCATCATGAAGACGCTGCAGGCGCCGCTCCCTCTTGTAGCGGGCGAGGCCTTCAACGTGGGCAGCGATGCACAGAATTACACCTTGGGTGACGTCGCCAAACTCGTCAACAAGCAGATCCCAGAGGCCAAGATCGTTTCCGACGATACATTCGTCGATAAACGTAACTACCGCGTCTCCTTCGAAAAGCTCCATACACAGCTCGGATTCGAGCCCGCTTGGACGCTCGAGCGCGGAATAGCGCAGGTCGTCGCGCTCGTGCGCTCAAACAAGGTCGGCCATTATTCCCAGCCGAATTACAGCAACGTTCTCTTCTTGGAAGAGCACGGAACGAAGAGCTTCGCGAGCTTCAAGATCACTGGCTGGGAAACTGAATTGATGAATATCGAACAGCTCCCCTCCGGCACGCCGGCTTGGCCAGCCGGTGAGCAAAGCATGACCCAGTGCTGACCTTCGTATCCCTATGCGCAGATGATGTTCCGGCGCCGTCAGCTGCGGATCATTCTCGGATTGCTCGAAATCTTCTTCGTCGTTGCGAGCGCGGCCCTCATTCGAGTTTCCGACAGTTGGCTGTGATTTGCTTTGCCTTAAATAGGGCGTTCCAGAATAGTGATCGCATGCCGATCGTCCTTCGTCTTGTGGAAAAGAATCGCTCTCATTGGTTTCACCGCACGCGACGGCGCTGACCGATTTGACGGCAACCGTGAACGGCTTTCCCATGCGGATCCAATCTTCGACTTCGCGCCGAGGAGGGCATTCTCTTGAGCCCGCACCTGCTCTGTATCGGGGGAGAAGACCATGATCTTCGCATCCCATTTATGCTCGGCTTGCGTGATTGCGGCTTTCGGATTAGCGCAGCCGGAAGCGGTGACACCACCCCGTTTGTGCGGGCAGGTCTTAACTATTTTCCATTCCACTTCGACCGGTTCATGAATCCGAGGGCCGATTGGGCAGCTATAAAAACGCTCTCCAAGCTTCTCACCGATGTGCGGCCCGATCTTGCTCAGAGTTTTGATACTAAGCCGAACCTCTTGGTACCCCTCGCCGCGCGGCGCGCCCGTGATGTGCTGATCGTCCGCACAATCAATGGTCTGGGTTGGATATATTCATCGCGCTCGCTGTTGGCTTTGGCAGGACGTCCCGTTTACTGTGCGCTCCATCGGCTAGCTGCCCGCTCGACGGCCATGACTGTGTTCCAAAACCGCGAGGACCAGGCTTTTTTCAAGCATCAGCGGATTGTCGACGGCAGAACCAGTCGACTGATCCCCGGCTCTGGTATCGATACCGAGAGATTCGAGCAGGCGCAGGCTGCGGGACCGCCGCCAGCCCAGCTTCGCAAGGCGCTTGGGCTCGGCGCGTCCGAGGTCGTCATCACGGTAACGCGTCTGACCCGGCCAAAGGGTATCCCGACGCTGCTCGAGACGGCAGCGTTGGTTCACGAAGTTCGGCCCGGCGTGCGTTTTCTGCTTGTGGGACCACGCAAGAGCGAGGGGCCTCTCGCGATGGCGCAGGCCGAGATCGATCGCCATGCCCCCTACGTGATGGCTATCGGACCACGGCCGGACGTGCCGGCGCTGCTCGGTCTCGCCGACGCGTTCTTGTTCCCAACCGAATACCGGGAGGGCATACCCCGTGCGCTCCTCGAGGCTGGGCTAGCCGGTCTACCAATTGTGACAACTAAGATGCCAGGCTGTAGCGATGTCGTTCGCGATGGCTGGAACGGCTTTCTGGTTCCGCCGCGCGCACCGCGCGCTCTGGCGGCACGAATTCTCGATCTGCTACGCGACCGGCAGGCTGCGGCGGCGATGGGCCGCCGCAGCGTGAATCTCGTGAAGCAAGAGTTCAGCCTTGGGACCATAGTCGCTTGCTACGCAGCGACGTATGCGGAACTCCTGAAATCGGGCGCCCAACGCCCAGTCGGCGTCGAACGTGCAGACCATGTGCAAGAACTTGTGAAAGCGTAAGGGTTTGCAGCCTTGGCGACGAGGGAGACAATGAAAGACCGGGAGCAGCCGATGCCAGGTTGCGCGGATATGATTGCCGCCCGCCAGCAGGCTGCTTGCGTGGCGCGCTGCCCGTATCAGGACCAACAGGCAAGCCGATGATTCTGGATACGCTGCTCGCGCTCGGACTTGTGGTGTCGGTGCTGGCTCAGCTGCGGCAAGAGCTTCCGCTGCTCGGGCCCGGCGAATATTGCTTAGTGATGTGGCTTGCCCTGGCGTTGGGCCGCGAGGCGGGCCGGCGTGGCCCCCTGCTGTTGACGCCGGCGCTTTCGAGGCTCCTCATCTTTTGGCTGATATTCTCGCTTGCCCAGAGCCTTGGCACATTGACCGGACTGGCTATCCGAGAGGAGCAGGATCCCGACTTATTCATGCATGATCTCCTGGCCTATCTACTTGCGGCCGGCGTCAGCTGCCTGAGCGTAGCTGAAATCCGAGGCGGGGCCTCGCTTGCGCCGGGTCGCCTGGATTGCCTCCGCGGTCGGCGCCTCAACCTTTGCACTTCAGCTCGCCAATGTCCATGGACTGTTCCAGATCCCTGGTATTAATCCTTGGTTCTGGGGTTCGCAGGGCAGTCCTTGGCTCGATGATCGTTTCCAGGGCTGGACGGCCAACCCGAATCAGCTCGCGCTCCTCTGTGCCGTGCTCGGGCTTCTTGCGCTCTTTCTCGCCGACACAGCAGCCGGGCTCGGCGAGCGGATCAGCGCCGTTGGGTGCGTCTTCCTCGCCTCCTATGTCGGCCTGCTCACGAAGAGCAATTCATTCGCTCTTGTTCTCGTAGCCGCGGGCCCGATCTTCGTCGTGCTCAAGTTTCGAACATGGATGGTCTCGTTCGAGAAGGGCGTGACTTTCAAATTCGCATTCGCCTGGATCATTGTTCTAGCTTTGCCGCTAGTCATGATCTCAATTTCAGCCGTTTCACTCAACTCTGCGCGCACCGTAAACGCTGCAGGCTTAGGCAGAGATAAGGAGGCGGGCACGGACAGAGAGGCTGCCCTGAGGATTTATGTTTGGCACGTGGCGATCGAGCGGGGCTTCGAGTCGGGAATGCTGGGGCTCGGACCGGGTCCACATTCGGAACGTCCCAATACTGCTCGGAGTCAGCGGTACTTCGAGCGTAAGAATTTTGATCCCAAATCGGATCCCTCTTCAAACTTCGAGGCCCATAACACACTCCTCGAGCTCTTCACTCAGGGCGGGCTGATCGCCGTCTTGAGTTCCATCTGGCTCATGGCAATGGCTGTTTTGGCCGCTTACAAAGCTAGGCAGGCCGCATTGATCACAATGCTCTGTGGGCTCGGTATATTCAGCATCTTTCACGTGATTATCCGTCATCCGATCTGCTGGTTCGTGGTCGCCCTTTGCCTAGTCGCGGAGAACAAAGCCAGCCGCGCGTCCGCGGTCTGAGATAAAGAGCTGACAATATGTGTGGCATCGCCGGCATCCTCCTCGCGCCGCATACTGACCCGGGCCGGCTTGCCGCGGTGGGTAGGATGGCGGCGACCCTGCGCCATCGAGGGCCCGACGGCGGCGGCATTTGGATTGACCGCGACACAGGTATTGCTCTGGGCCATCGTCGTCTGGCCATCGTCGATCTCTCCGAGGCCGGACGCCAACCCATGTTATCGCACGGCGAGGGCTTGGTGCTGACCTTCAACGGAGAAGTCTACAACTTCGCTGGCCTGCGGCCGGAACTTGAAGCCATGGGCCATCGGTTCCGTGGTCATAGCGACAGCGAGGTGATGCTTGCCGCGTTCGAAAGCTTCGGTATCGAGCCAGCTCTGAAGAAATTCGCTGGAATGTTCGCCCTTGGGGTTTGGGATCGGAAAGCCCGCATTCTGCATCTCGCCCGGGACCGTCTGGGCAAGAAGCCGTTGTATGTCGCGCTCGTCAAGGGAGCACTTCTCTTCGCGTCTGAACTCAAAGCAATTCTGGCCTTCCCTGGTTTCCAGCCGACGGTCGACCCCACGGCGTTGGCGATGATGTTGCGTCACGGCTTCGTGCCCGAACAGAACTGCATTTGGCAGGGCGTATTCAAGCTGCCGCCCGGTACGATGCTCTCGGTACGCGAAGCTGACTTGGACACAAGCAGTGCGGCGCGGTTGAGCGAACGGGCTCATTCTTGGTGGTCGCCTGCCCAAGTTGCTGAGGAGGGCCAGCAACATCAGTTCGATTTGAGCACGCCGGAGTGCGAGACCGAGCTTGATCGGCTGCTATCGCTCGCCGTCCGGCAACGGATGGTAGCCGACGTGCCGCTTGGCGCATTCCTTTCAGGAGGGATCGACAGCTCGACGGTCGTTGCGCTCATGCAGGCGCAATCGCACCAGCCGCTCCGCACCTTCACGATTGCCTTTCGCGAATCGAACTATAGTGAAGCGACTTACGCCTCCCAGGTGGCGCGGTACCTCGGCACCGAGCACACCGAGTTCTACGTCACCGCGGCCGACGCACAGACCGTCATCCCGGATCTACAGCGGATCTGGGATGAACCCTTTGCCGACAAGTCGCAAATTCCGAGTTTGCTTGTGGCGCGGTTGGCTCGCCAGCACGTCACCGTGGCGCTAACAGGCGATGGCGGTGATGAGTGTTTCGGGGGCTACGGCAGGCATTTCATGGCGGCGAGGCTCGCCCCCCTGTTTAGCCTGCCCCCGAAGCTACGCCGGATGGCAGGGTCGGCACTCCGGATGTTAAGTCCGGCGGCTTGGGAGGGGCTCCTCCGCGCCCTCCCGCTCGGAGCCGCCCGCAGCCGAAATCTGAGCGGCGAAAATTTGTGGAGGTTGGCTCGCGTGCTTGGCGCTGCGGACGGGCGCGAACTCTACGAGCGGCTAGTAACATTCGGTCCGGCGTCCGCGGCGCTCGTCCCGGGTAGGAACGGCGCGGATCCCGCTCCGGCGTTTCCCGATCCGATCAGCGGGCTCATCTATCGCGACATGGTTGGCTATTTGCCGGGTGGCATACTCGTCAAACTCGATCGGGCGAGCATGAGCGTTGGTCTGGAAACGCGGTGTCCGTTTCTCGACCATCGCGTGGTCGAGTTCACTTGGCGCCTGCCCATAGGCCTCAAGATTCGCGGCGGCGGGCAGAGCAAATGGCTGCTGCGGCGGGTGCTGCATCGCTACCTCCCCGAGGACCTCTTCGAACGACCGAAGCACGGCTTCAACGTGCCCATCGGCGCATGGCTCAGAGGCCCGCTCCGAGGCTGGGCGGAAGAGCTGCTCGCCGCGCCACGGATTCAACGCGAAGGCTTCCTCCACCCTGGACGCGTCCAGGCCAGCTGGCGGGAGCACCTGAGCGGCCGACGAGACAGAGCCTGCGAGCTGTGGGCGATTCTGATGTTTGAGGCTTGGCTCGACGCGGCTCGCGCTTCGAACCTTCCGCCGCCTGCAACCGGCGCGGCCGAAGCTGCCGCGGATGCGGCGATATCTTGCATTCCACAATGGAGCGATTGAAGATCCCATGCTAAGATCACCTCGTGCGATCGCCAAGAGAGCCGGTCGACCGGCCCCCCATCACCTTGTATTAGAGGAGGACGCGGCGATCGGCATGCTCACGCGCTCGAAGCTCGGGGCTGGCACCTACCCAAGCCTGGGCCCAGAGGCCGAATAACTCTAAAGGAGGCCGAGCCATGGCGTCGTCGAAGGATACGAAAAGGGGCGGTTCCCGCCGATCGGTCCTACCAGTTGAGCATGGCGGCAGGCGGGTGCAAGACTTTAGAGAGCCGGCAACGGCTCCTGAACTTCAGTTTCAGCAGCTAGCCGGCATTTTGCGCCGGCGGAAGCGACTGATCTTCATGGTGGCAATGTCCGGAACGATGCTGGCTGTTGCCGCCGGGCTGCTGATCCCGCCTAACTACAAGGTAAAGGCTCAGCTTGTTGCCGAGCAGGAGAGCGCCGGCGACGTCCGGGGACAAGCCGCCGATGTCCGGCCTGACGTTGAAGAGGCCACCATCGACACTCACGTGACGGCCCTCACCTCTCGCGATCATCTGCAGCGCGTCGTCGACAGTCTGTCGGCGGATCCGGAATTCCGACCGAGGGACATGATATGGTCCAGGCCCTGGACGTGGTTAGCCGATAGCGGGGCATTGAGCGTTGAGGATCTTGACCGCCGTCTCAAGGTCATTCGGGAACTACGCTCCCGTGTTATCGCCGTTGAGTTTTCATCGTCCAACCCAAAGAGGGCGGTGGCGGTGGCGAACCGGGTCGCCCAGCTCTATGCTGAGAGCCAACTTAAGCAGAAGCGGGCGGGCCTCGGCCGTGAGATGGCTCGGCTCAGCAAACGAGTTCCAGAGGTCAAGAACGAGGTCGAGCGGGCCGAGTTGGTCATGCGCGTGTATCGGGTCGCGCACGGCCTTCCCGAGCCTAACCAAACCGACATAATTGACCAGCAGCTCGCTGCCCTCAAGGGTCAGCTCAGCCTGGCGGAGTCTGACCTCGCCGAACGTCGAGCGCCATCCCGCAGCCAATTGCAGAGCCCCCCGCGGAACACTGACCACGCGGATGACGGCGCGCGGGTTCGCTCGATCCAACAGCGACTCGCCATTGTGCAAGGCGCCAGCCAAGAGGCAAAAGAGGTCGAAGCGCCTCTACGCGAGTTCGCCCGCCAAGCGGCGGCCAGTGAGGAACTCTACAACAGTCTCCTGCGACGCCAAAACGAAATCCGCGAGCAGCAGAATATGGTTGTGCCTGACATTCGCATTTTGTCAGCCGCGGTTCCGCCGCACAGGCCGAGTTCGCCTGCGCCAATCCTCTTCATTTTCCCCGCGCTGATTGTCGCCTCGATTGCTGGAAGCTTGCTGGCCGTCGCCGCCGAGCGGCTCGACCGGGGGTTGCGCAGCGGGCGTGAGATCGAAGATGCGCTCGGCATCCCATGCATCGGCCTTGTCCCAAAGCTTCACCAAATGGGTAAACACCGGCCGCATCACTATCTCCGGAGCGAGCCATTTTGCGCATACACCGAGGCGATTCGATCGGTCGCCGTTGCGACGTTACAACTGGACGTACTCAGCCACGGACCTAAGGTAATCCTAATCACGTCCAGCGTGCCGAAAGAAGGGAAAACCACGCTGGCAGTGAGTTTCGCCGCTTGCGCTGCACTCCTCCGGCCACGTGTGCTCCTCGTCGATTTCGATTTCAGAAACCCAGCGACACTACGCGAGCTCGGCGAGCTCGGCGGCAAGCCCACGACAGGCGCCTTCGATTTGCTCAGCCAAGACCGGCCGATCGCGCAGGTCATCCAGCGCATTCCGGACTTGGTGCTCGACTACCTCCCGGTACGTCGTTTCCCGGTTGATTCCTTAGGCCTATTCGCAGGCGAAGAGGTGCGGCGCTTCATGCGTCAGGCGCGCGAGAATTATGATTGCGTGGTTATCGACGGCCCACCGCTCCTTGCGGTTGCCGAGGCGCGGTTGCTCGCCTCAATGGCCGACAAGGTGCTTTTCGGTGTACAATGGGGCAGCACGAGGCGAGAGGTGGCGCAGAGCGCTTTGAGTTTACTGCGTAATCCAGGTTTCCTTGACAAAGACTATAGCGCCTTTGCCAGCGCCGTCGTGACGCAAGTCAATCTGAAAAAGCACGCCCTCTACCAATATGGCGATGCTGGAGAATTTTGTGTCAAGTATAAAAAATATTTGGTAGTGCATCAGTTTGACGCCAAGCGCCATTGACGCCTTGGAATTGGCGGGTAAATTAATCATAATAAGGGAATGGTCAAGCGCCCCAAACGCCCACGCGATCCAAACCAGCTCGGCAAACTGATCGTCGATCTTTCGGTCGGGGAAACGAGCGAAGCCGAGCCAGCTCCGGACAGTCCGGCCGTCGAATTTGCTAGACAGGGCGGACTCAAAGGCGGACAAGCTCGGGCGGAAAAATTGTCCAAAGAGAAGCGCGTAGAGATTGCACGCCAGGCGGCGGCTGTGCGATGGCAAAGAAAATGATGGCCGCGCAGGTGATCCGTGCTAGAATCACCTGCGCTTGGAAATGGTGGAGGCGGCGGGACTCGAACCCGCAATCCCTCACGAGGCGGCGGTTTTAAAGACCGCTGTGTATGCCAATTCCACCACGCCTCCGGGTGCTCACCACGGCCCGTTCCTGCATGCCCAGGAAAAGCTAGTCAGGAACGGGTCTTCCGGTTTTGGCTCGGTCGCCGGTGAGCTTGGGCGGCGAAGTTATTGCTCTTGTCATTTCGAATTTCCTTCTGGGCTAGCCGTGTACGCCAAACCCAATTGTTTCACAAGCCGCTTTCTCCACATCCGAGATATTTTTTTGCACCTCTGGGGGTTTCCTTCGACTTACTTTCATATTGACGAACGAGAGTTAGCATATTATCTGTCTAGCGGTTATGCCGGAGATACCGCTATGGACAAACGAAATCGCTCGCCAAATTATCCAGCGTTGAGCCTTCCAGACGCAATTGAGAGGGTCGGCACCCTATATAAGAATATTCATACGCATGCTGCACCCCGCGAGGTGATAGCTAAGGGACTCGGGTATAAATCCATTAGCGGCCCAGCCGCCACGGCTATCTCTACCCTTGCAAAATATGGCTTGATCGAACGTGCAGGCGAAGAATTAAAAGTTAGTGACCGATCACTTCGCATCATACATCCGCATTCCGATTTAGAGCGAGTCAAGGCAATCAAGGAAGCCGCTAGCGAGCCAGAGCTTTTTGCTGAGTTATTTGAACGGTTTAGCGGAACGATACCAAACGATGAATTGCTTCGTAACGTTCTGGCTAGGAAATCCTTCGTGCCATCTGCGGTATCGACGGTTATACTTTCATTTCGCGAGACCTTAGAATTTGCGAATAGGGAATCTCTGGCTTATGATCGCGGAACGAACCAGTTCTGGAGGATGTTCCTATGTCGCCTGCCACCGTGACGGCGCCGTCACCTGCCGTTGTGCAGCAAGCCTCTGTTTTACATACCAATGAACGGCCAATTGGTCGATATGATTTCGAGGATGGCAGTTATGTGCGCATCATTGTGGGAGGCGATGTCGGCACTGATGCCGCGCTTGATATGGTGGCGACGCTGATTGAGCTGAAGCGAAAGGAACTTGCCAAGCGTAAGCCTCGGGACGGGGTTCCAATCTCGACGGCTAACGGGAACGTGGAGAAAAGAAGTGATCTTGAATAAAGTGCTTGACAGTCAAGCATAACATTCATATCGTGGGGCATGAACAAGCTCCCATCCGAAAGGCGCGCCCAGATCCTCCATCTTCTCGTTGAGGGAAACAGCATGCGAGCTACGGCTCGCGTTGCCGATGTCGCTTTTAACACCGTCAATAAGCTTTTCATTGAAGCTGGGCGGGCTTGCGCGGCCTACCAGGACAAGACGCTTCGCAATCTCGCTTGCAAAAAACTCCAGCTTGATGAAATTTGGAGCTTCGTCTACGCCAAGCAGAAAAATGTTCCGACCGCCAAATCCGCTCCAAAGGATGCTGGCGACGTTTGGACTTGGGTTGCGATCGATGCGGACACGAAGCTTGTTCCGTCATGGCGCATCGGCGACCGTAGCTCAGAGACTGGACTTGCCTTCGTTGACGACCTCGCGAAGCGCCTCGCCAATCGCGTTCAAATCACGTCAGACGGGCACAGAGCATATCTTGAGGCCATCGAAGGGGCATTTGGCGGCGACGTTGATTATGCCATGCTGGTTAAGCTCTATGGGGCTTCGCCGGAAAGCTCTAAGGGCCATTACAGCCCCGGCGAATGTACGGGAGCAATCAAAACTAGGATCGAGGGCAACCCTGATATGAGGCATGTCAGCACGTCCTATGCCGAGCGGCAAAACCTCACAATGCGAATGAGCATCCGTAGGTTCACGCGGCTGACGAACGCCTTCTCGAAAAAGATCGAAAAGCACGCTCTCTCTGTCGCCTTGCACTACATGCACTACAATTTCGCGCGCATCCACAAAACGCTTCGCATCAGCCCCGCGATGGCGGTTGGCGTAACTAACAAGCTTTGGTCAGTTGCGGACATTGTGGCCATGATCGATGCGAGCGAAAAATCAAACTGATGCACTACCAAATATTTTCGTTCTCATTGAGGGACGGATGATCCGCGATTTCCGCAATTCATTGGAGCGAGCCGGACGGACCCGCGCATGCATGAAGCGACGGGAGCACGTGGTGCCGGGAAAGCCAAATGTTGGATCTATTGCCCTGCACTCATTCAGAAGGTTCAGGGACTTGAGAGGGCCGAAGGAATATAAGGCAAAATGATGTGAGCATCGACCGCCGAAGGGCCTGACCCGCGGATTCGAGCATGGACAAAAGGCAAGCGTAAGATGCCAAATGGAGGGATGCGTGAAGAAAAGGTAGACCGGATCCGTGAAATCTACCTGAGGCGCGACCGGACCTTGCACAATCGGCTTCGACCCGATCGATATATGATGGAACAGGAGAAAGAGCGCATCTTCCTCTCGATCCTGTCGCGATTCGATGTTGCAACCATCAAAACGATGAAGGTGCTGGAGATCGGATGCGGGCGAGGGACCAACATCCTCAACTTCCTGCGCTGGGGATTTGAGCCGGAAAACATCACGGGCAGCGAGTTGATGCCGGATCGTTGCTCTCAGGCGCGCCGTCTTCTTCCTGCCGCTATTGAGATCATCGACGGGGACGCCCTTCTTCTGCGCCTGCCTGAAGCCTCTTTCGATATCGTGCTGATCTCGACGGTGTTCTCGTCGATCCGCGATGAATCGTTCCGCGCGGAGCTTGCGAAGAAAATATGGCTCCTGGTGAAGCCCACCGGAGCGGTTCTATGGTATGATTTCATCTACAATAATCCGTCGAACCCCGACGTAATGGCTGTCCCACGCCGCCGCCTGCGGGAACTCTTTCCCGGAGCCCGTGCGCTTATCCGCAAGGTCACGCTCGCGCCGCCGATTGCCCGCGTCGTATGCCGTTTTCACCCCAGGCTCTACTCGCTGCTCAACCTGCTGCCCTTCTTGCGAACCCATCTCGTCGCATGGCTCGAGAAGCCAGCGCCGGCCAACTTTTCGACAAACCCATCCGTCTGAAGGCGTCCAGCCTGCAACGCCTCGCATCACCTGATTCAGGCGGGAGTAGCCGTGGATACCGCGACGGCGCGGCAGGACATGATCGACGCGGCGATTTATTGAAGGGTTTGTGATCGCGCAAAAGTTACACTAGCTCAGATCCTGGATCCGACGGAGGAGAATTTTCGGTGTGCCAACCCTATGACCCTGCTAAAGCCGAAGCCTATTGGTCAAACCGTTTACACCAGACCGATGAGATGGCGGCGGTGCTGAGTTTTAGCCTGCCCGATTATCTGAACCAAGCCTACTCCGAATGGGAGATTTGCACGCTCATCCGCGCCTTGCCGCCGTTGAATGGACTGCGTGTATTGGATTTGGCGTGTGGTGTGGGGCGAGCGACGGTGCCGCTTGCTAACGAAGGAGCGATTGTCGCAGCATTCGACAACTCAGCCGAGATGCTGGAAGCCTGCCGCAGCAATGTTGGCAAGGCGAACTTGCTGGATCAAGTTACATTCCAAAAGGGTTCAGCCGATCGTCTGCCGTTCTCTGACGAGAGGTTTGATGTGATTGTATGCATCGGACTACTGGAGCATTTACCTCCCTTGGTGCGCCAGTCTGCACTGCAACAGATTGTGCGCGTGCTCACGCGGCCTGGATGGGTGGCGCTGATTGCGAATAATGATCAGAGTAAATTCTTGACCCGCGAATTGCGCTATCAAATGCAGACACAACAAGAGAACGGATACTTTGTCGGCCTGATTGGACGATCGAACATAGAATTGTACTTTTCGCAACGTGGCTTCGCAGTGAATGTCTGTGGGTCAAATTTGTTCCAGTCACTAGTCAAGCATCTTAAATTGAAAATGAACATTGAACCGACACACAGCGCCGAACTGGTGGCAGACCTGACCCGCTTAAGCAAGCATCTAGACCTCGCATATCCGAACAAAGGTGATCTGGATATCGCCTTTGCCGATCAATGGATGGTGGTTGCCAGCGCACCTGGAGCCGCGTAAGTGGCCGGCACTAGATTCTGACCATGTATGCTCAGTGGGCTTGGGTGAAGCGCTTTATCGATATCAGCGCGGCGCTGTGCGGAATCGTCATCCTTGCCCCTTTGCTACTGGTGTTTGCGGTACTGATCAAACTCGATTCGCCGGGCCCAGTTTTTTATCGTGGCCAGCGAGTTGGCCGCCATGGAAAGATATTCCGGATTTCCAAATTTCGCTCGATGGTAAGCAACGCAGCGGCGAACCAACCCGAGAGCGTAGCGACTTACAGTGATCCACGTGTTACTCGTCTGGGCGTCTTTTTGCGCAGCACCAAGTTGGATGAACTGCCGCAACTGATTAATGTCTTGCGTGGCGAAATGAGTCTCGTTGGGCCGCGCCCGGAAGGCATCAAATACGTCCCGTATTTTACGGCCGATCAACGCCGCGTGCTCAATGCATGGCCTGGTATCACTGGCATCAGCCAATTGGAATTCATTGACGAAAGCGCTCTGTTGCGCGACGGGCGTGATTACGAGCGCGTGTACGTCGAGCAGATTTTGCCGCGCAAACTGGCACTCGACTTATGGTATATCGATCACTGGTCATTACGCCTCGATATACAGTGTATAGCGCGCACCGCCTGGCAGGTTCTGTCTGGCATTTTTAATCGCGGCTTTTCGATTAAGAGAAATCGACCTTAAGACATGGATATTCACCGCTCAATCCCCCGCCTTAGGAACGGATTCCCAACAGGCGAGCGCCCGCCGCTAAGCCGCGGAGCGGAGGGCGCATGATTGAACGCCCGAGCTCCACTGATGTCCCGTCGACCCCAGTGTGTGTGCGCGCTTCCACATGGAGCCAAAAGCCCATTTTTTCGCCGGGCTCAACCATACGGCGATTCGCAAAACGAGGGATCGCCCTTTCCTTTGCCACTGCCGCAGGCCAATTCTCTTACCTCCTCGTCCTTCCGCTTCTGTCTCGGATGTTTTCGCCCGCCGACCTTGGCCTTTTTATTATCTACCTTTCGATAGTGAATATTGCGGCGCCGCTGATCGGGCTCAGATTCGAAGCCGCGCTGTTCAGCGCGGCTGACCGGTTCGCGGCAAGAATTATCTTCCGGCTTTCGCTCACGACGCTCGCCCTGATGACTGCAGTCACGAGCGGCGTTATCGTTCTCCTCGCTGACCATCTATCCGGTGACGCTTCGCAGGCCGTGCGATCGCTCGGCGTGTTTCTGCCCTTTGGCCTGTTCATGGCGGCCCTATATGAGACCGCGTCGGCTTGGGCGATCAAGTGTGATGACATGAAGGCGCTCGCCATAGCGCGATTCACGCAGCCTTTCGTCTTGGCGATGCTCCAGGTTCTGTTTGGCCTGCTCGCCCTGCCGGCTGAGTTCCTCCTGGTCGCGCATATCGGGAGCTGTGCGGCTTATGTGGTGAACATACTTCTACGCACCATGACCCGCGAGGACGTCGCGGGGATCGCCGGCGCGTCGCTGCGCCAATTGGCGGCGCAGGCCCGGAAAGACATCAAGTTTCTGCTCTATACCACGCCCGCGCTTGTGATTACGCTCCTTATCACCAACTTGCCGCCCATTCTGATGGGATCGATCTTCGGAGCCGAAGTGGCGGGCAATTACGGCGTGGCCTACCGAGTCGTTGTCGGGCCTATCACGGTTATCTCCTCTCCGCTCAGCGACATCTTCACTGCCGAAGCCAGCAGATCCAGGGATCCGGCGGGCCTGCGGACAGCGGCACGGGTCATGTTCGCGGTCAGCCTCCTGCTCGTCGCCGTGCCGGCGCTCCTCTTCGGGCTCGCCGCGCCGGAACTCGCCCTGTTAGCGCTCGGGCGGCGATGGACTCTTGCCGGACAGATCGCTAGCGCGCTCGCGATCATGGGGGCTGCGCACGCGCTTGACAAGCCCTTCGCCGACGCGACCTCGATCTACCGGCGCCAGGAACTGCGCCTCCTTCTTGATGTCCTGCGCCTGTTCCTAGCCTTTTCTCCGCTTGCTTGGGGGGCGATAGCCGGATGGGACGCACTCTTTACCATCCGGCTGATGGCGGCCGGCGGAGCGATAGGGTTTCTCCTGCGCCTCGCTGCTTCGCTGCTAGTGCTGAGGACGGCAATCCGGCGCATGGGCCAAGCCCAAGAAGAGGTTCACCCCTTGCGGGATACATGAAAGGTTCTGATGATCTCTTGTTGTCGGGTCCGGCGGTCCCGCTCGCCGTCCTTATCGGGGCTCCTCTATGATAACCGAGACGGCCGCACGAGCTCGAGCCATGCCAACGGCGTGGCGTACGCTATCGCTACCACCTCTCGCAAGCCGTCCTACAGAACAGGAAGACACAGGCCGGACATGAAACGGAGCTAATCTCAAGCCGCACAGCGGTTCGGGCCCACGCCGAGTTCGCGAAGCGGCCGCGCCACTGGATCGAAAGTAGGGATGGAGGCTTATGAGTCGAGGCGACCATTTGGATAAGTTTCCTGCGCGATGTTGTTTTAACCATGAGAACCGTCGCTGTCGTTGGACGAGCGGCTGGCGATCTGGAACGCGTAGCTGCTAATGCGCTTTCGAAAGTGCCTGCGCGTGTGCGACGGCCATCCCTAAAACGATCATGGCAAAGGCTTGATGCAAAAGCCCGGCCCACAGCGGAACCACTAAAACAAGCGTCGCGATGCCAATTGAAGCTTGCAGGGCGACGAGCCCTGCCACCGCCCATGCGCGCCGGATCGCCCGGCTCCCAACGGCAGCTCGCGATGCGTAAAGGGCCTGCGCTAGAGCAAGTGCTAAAAGCGCATAAGCAATCACCCTATGCTGGAATTGGACCAGCAAAACATTGTCGAGGAAATTCCGCCAGAGCGGCGAGAGAAGAGTCAATTTCTCGAGGGGCGGCCAAAAATATCCGTCGATCCGCGGCCACGTATTGAACGCTTGCCCCGCGCGCAAGCCGGCGACGAGGCCGCCGAGTCCGATTTGCAAAAGGGCGAGCAAGACCATGGCCCCGGCAAACCACCGCAGCCCCGGCAATTTCTGCTCCGGAATTTGGCCCATGCGACGCTTAAGCGAAGCGGCGAGCCAAACCAGCGCGGCAAAAGTCAGCGACGCCAGCAACAAATGAATCGCGAGCCGTTCCTGCGCGACTTCGACGCGGTCCGAAAGCCCAGACTTGACCATCCACCAGCCAACAAATCCCTGCAAGGCGCCGAGCGCCAGGACACAGAGAAGCTTTGGCTTGAATCCGGGAGGCAGACGTCCTTTCGCCCAGAAAAAGAGCAGCGGCAGCATCATGGCCGCGCCAATCAGACGGCCCAAGAGCCGATGACTCCATTCAACGAAAAAAATGAATTTGAAACCACGCAAATCCATGTCCGGGAAGACCTGCACATATTGCGGTATCTTCTTATAATTTTCGAATTCGGCCAGCCATTCGGCGGGGCTCAGCGGAGGAATGACGCCGGTCAAGGGCTTCCATTCGGTAATGGACAGGCCGGATTTGGTGAGCCTCGTCGCGCCGCCGACGATCACCATCAAAAAGACGAGACCGGCGAGGCTCCAAAGCCAAATCGCGACAGCGCGACGGCGTCGTGCCGGTTTCCAGGCGTCTTTTGCCGGGTGCAAAATAGCGAAATTGGCCGGCGGTTCGCCCATGCGGGGTTCCTCGAATGCAGCGGCGGATGGCTTCACGCTAGGATAAAGACAGCTGTCAGGTAGCGTACTCTGACTCAATATGGCCCCTCCAGTGTTGAGGATAAAACGTTGCACCAAGCGCATACACCGGTGGCAGATCAATACCTGGCGGCGTGGCGCGGCCGCTTGCCAAGTGGCCGGGCAGCAAGTGCGTATGAGGTCCATCGGGCGATTGCCCGCCGGGCGGCGGAATAGGAGTGCCAATTTCCGCCCTCCCCAAAGGCGATTCAACGACCCTTGCCGGACTGTGTTTCACGATGATGGCTCCGGCGGCCTGCATGACGTTTGCGAGCGGCAAGCCTGACGCTTGGTACAGCTTGTCCCGCAGTTCGGTCGCGGACGCCCGGACACAGAACCGAAGGTCGGCGCGCCCGAGGCCTAGATCGAACCAAACATCGTTTCGACACTCAGGCCGAACGGCGCCCTCGTCGCGGCCAAGCGGCGTGAGCGTTGTTGCAACCGGCAAAGTTGCCCGCGCCTTAATGACAACGAGAAAAATGGCCCGGTTGCCACGACGGGCGTGGTCGGCTCGTAGTCGCAGTGCTCTGACATGTTCGCCTATTGTCAACTGCAGCGCGCCACGATCCGAGATCGCGGTAATCGTGTCACCCTTAATAGAAACGTCGCATGGTTCATCATGACGGCAAACGAATTCGGCGGTCGCGCCGTAGCACCCAAGGGCCCAGGTGCCGGATTTCTGGTCTAGGCTCCCGGCGACGAACTCGGCAATCCGGACAGGCGACCAGGGCAGGCGGGTAATCAAAATGCCCAACGCGTCGACGCGCTCAGGCAGGACGGCCCAGATCGCGCTACGGCGCACGTCGCCGGCCGAAGACCATTCGGTGATTTCATCGCCGGTGCGGCCGCATCCAAGGCACAAGCCCAAGGCGCCGTCCATTGTGCAGATACCGGTACAGGGGCTTGGGATGGCCTTTGTTTGGATGCTCATTCGCTGCACTAACGATTGCGACTGAATAAGCGTGGCACGCTCACTTTGTGCCGGCAAGGTGAAAGCCATAAACTCCAGCAGGGCCGATGTCCATGCGCGGCAAAGCCGCAAGCGGAAATGAGGCAAGATGCGCCGTCGGTTCCGCCAGCTCATCAGCGCGAGCGTGATGATCGCATTTGTGCCGCTAGATGCGCTCGTGGCCATGGCTTTGGCGTAGGCCTGCCCGCTCCGCAATATTTCGGCCTATTTTCTCTGCGCCGGCTTGGTTCGCAAAATCCTGCGCAAAATCCCGATGGCGGTTTCTCGGACTTTCCCTGACCTGTGGATGCTCGGGTTCCACGACATTTCTCGTCGCACGTTTCACAGTTTCCGAAACTGGCGCGGAACTTTTTGCCCGGCTGCCCGTTGTGCCGGAAACCCTGGCGAGGTGATGCGGCTGGTTGCCCGCGAGCTCCCGCACGCCTGTGAGCAGAACAGGAGCCATCGCTTGGTTTTACTCGAGCTTCGAATATTAATCGGAAAAGAAATGGCACTTTTTTAGCGCCGAAACCGTTTCCTTGCATTTTCAGCACGAAATGATCTATCATGGTTTTGTTCTGTGCTTCGGCATCAGTTCACGCCGGAGGTATGTGTTCTATTTACACTATTGAATTCAGGTTCTAAAAAATTCCCTTGCAATTAGCATGCAATTGAGCATCCGCACAGCCACGTAATATTGCAGAGCAACATGAGATATTTTTGTTGACGTCATCATAGTATTAGAATTACGATTTAGGTTAGCAGCCACCCGACGTAGCGCTTTAGTTCGGCTTTTCCCCAATGGACGTCCGGCGCTCATCCTAGTGGCAGCGTGAGAAGTGCTTAAATTGTCAGAGTGCCGTTTTTCGACCCGTTTCCAACGCGGTTCGGCCTGCTAAGCGAGGGTGTCATGTGCTTGATCGCTGAAATAATTCATACATGTTCGCATGAAGAGGTCGCCCAGGCCGCCGTCGCATCGATGGGGTCCGGTTTCGCCGGCAAGGTCGGAGTCACCGCCGGCGCAAATGGGCTATCAATCGGCGCCTTCACGGCTCGCGCGGTTCGCGAATTCGAGAAGATCGGCGGGGAGCAAGAAAAAAACGCCCTCCGGCAGGCCATGAACGGTTCGGACCAGCCGATCTTGGCAGGCCTTCAGCATATTCTCCAGCCAATTATCGAATAACGGCGGGGGTGTCCTGTCCGGCCGCCGCGAATTCGAAGAACGCCCCTTCCGATAGAGGCAAGCGGCGCTTGCCAACGGTGAGCGCCGCCTACAGAAGTGGAAGCTGCTTGTCAGCCTCGGGGCGAGGCGCTGCTCAGTCTCCCCTAAATGGATTCGACCAAACGATACCCAAGGTAGCGAACCGAATTGATGGGGTCGTAACCGAGCTGGCTGCGCAATTTCTTGCGCAGCTTGCTGACATGGCTTTCAACCACGTTCTCTTCGACGTTCTCATCGAAAATTCCATAGATGGAATTGAAAATTTGGGCCTTGCTGACGCGCCGGCCGCGGTGATTAACCAGATATTCGAGGATTCGGCGCTCACGTCGCGGCAATGGCAGGGGAACTCCCTTGAGTTCAGGATCCCGGCCGTCGAAAAAGACCCGTAATTCGCCAACCACGGCACAGTCGCGCTCGCCCTCGTGCCGGCGCCGGATTGCTCCCACCCTGGCGAGTATTTCGCGAACGTGGATCGGTTTGCGCACCACGTCATCGGCGCCCGCCGCGAACAAATCCAGTGTCTGCTCGAGGCAGGGTGTCTCGTTCATGGCAATCATCGGAGCACGGGTGCGATCCTTGATCATCTTAGGGTAAAGCTGCCGGTCCCGGCAGTCCCCGAGAAGAAATGCTTCGACCGCAAACAGGTCGGCGTCGGCCACCGTCGCCACCCATTCCTGAAATTCCAGGGGACAAAATCCGGTGGAGGAAACGCCTTCGCTGCCAAAACGGCACGTGTAACCAGACGTTACAATTTCACGTTCGTCAATTACTACCAACATTCAGATCTCCCGCAAACCTCTCTTCACCCGCCAACAATTAACAACTGGCGGTTAAATGTCAAAGAATATTTCTCGTTAAAGTTGTTTTTTTTTCATTTAGGGTTGTGCCGCGGCTCTGCTCCCGGCGGCGGTCAAGATAGGCTAAAGCAGCGAGGCGGCGTATCTGTTTCGGAGCTGACGATGTTCGTCTCGCCCATGGGGGGCAGCAGAAGCCACCGCTCGCCCGGGCGGCCCCGCGTCCTGTAAAAAACCACGTCATCGAGCGGGATCTTTTGTCCGTTTCGGGGGGCGGCGCCGGCATCGAAGCGCGTACGGCCGCGTGCTGCAAAAATCAAACCGCGCAACGGGGTGGAGAAACGCTAGAGCGGTGAAGCTTAGCCAACAACAGCCTGCAGCGCTCTCTCAATCTGAGTCGCATGAAAAGGCTTGGGAATAAAGGGGGCGCTGCGCAATTCAAAGGGCAGCTGGTCGCGCGGCGAGGCCGAAACAAAAACAAAAGGCACACGCTCGCGTTCGAGAATCTGCGCAATCTCGAACGTCTTTCCGTCTGTCACCTCGACGTCCAAAAAAGCAAAGTCCAGGGCTTCGTGCAAAACCTCCTTGGCGGCTGCGATGGACCGTCCAACCACGACGGTAGCCGTTACGAGCTCGACAATCATCGTTTCCAGATCCATGGCGATCCATGGTTCATCTTCGACAACGAGAATGCGGAATGTTTTCATGGAACGCAGCCTTGGCGGTCACTGGGTTAAGCACGACGGTTAAATCTTTGATAAGAGAAAAAGTTTCCTCAATAAGTCGGATATCTGACAGACTCTGCCTTATTTAATGCTATATGAGAGTCGACAATCCGCGTGGGGGCGCTTATCGGCGCGCCAGGCTTTTCATCCCTGCGGTCATTGGCCCACCGGTCGGGCAGGGAAAATGGCCATGGCTATGGCGTCGGAACACCCCGGCGAGGGCAGACAGAATCGCCTGCTTCTTGCGCTAACGGCTGAAGATCATTCGCTTTTGGCTCCCCACTTAAAGGAGCAGTCGCTTCAATTAGGTTCGCTTATCCAAGAGGCCGGGGAACTGGTTGAGTATATTTATTTTCCCCATCAGGGGATGGTTTCCCTTCTGGCTGTGATGCCGGATGGGGAAGGGATCGAGACCGCCACGGTTGGAAGCGAAGGCGTGGTCGGAGCCATGTCCGGGTTCGGCGTCCGCCGGGGTTTTGCGAGAGCGGTCGTCCAGGCTCCTTTGGTGGCTTCGCGCATTTCCACCCTGCAATTTCAGGCGGCTGTTCAGAAAAGCGAAACCCTCAGAAATTTAATGGCAAGCTATAACGAATCGCTTTTGGGGCAGGTTCAGCAGACGGCGGCGTGCAACGCCCTGCACACCATGGAATCCCGATTAGCCCGCTGGCTGCTCCAGACCCGGGATCGGATCGATACTGATGTCCTTCCGCTGACTCAGGAATTTCTATCGCAAATGCTCGGAGTCCGGCGGACGACGGTTACTCTGGTCACTCGCCAGCTTGAACAGGCGGGTCTTATTCAAAATCGCCGGGGCCGGATCGTTATTGTCGACCGCAAGGGGCTCGAAGACGTGGCGTGCGAGTGTTACTCCATTATCCGCGATCAAATGAGCGCCGCAGTGCCCTAAATCAAATATTTTGAATTAAGTCGGGCATCGAACAGACAAGCGGGTGGGAAAAGCGGTAGCAAAGCTCAGAGAACGCGTACCGCCCATGCAAAAACAAATATCAAGGATCCACTCCGGCGAATTACCGCTCAAGGGAAAGTCGGCGATCATTATTGAGGACAACGCGCTGATCGCGATTAGCGCCGAGTTCAGTCTTCGGGACGCGGGTGTTGCCGTTGTTAGAATAGCCAATTCCGTAGCCTCGGCGAAAAGCGCTCTCGATGAAGGCTTCCCATTCGATGTGGCACTGGTCGATTTGTATTTGGAGGATGGAGATGCCAGCCCGTTGGTACAAATATTGTCGGAGCGTGGGGTAGCTGTCGTGATTACGACTGGCGATGCGGTCTGTCAGGGTCAGCCTGCTCTCCGCGCCGCAATCGTCTTTCTTCAAAAGCCCTATACTGAGCGGGACCTTATCAATGCTCTAATGAAATGCGCGGCGGCTGCTCCCCTGACCCCAGCTGTCAAACAATAATTTTGCTGGCGCCGGGGATGGGACGAACAGCTAAAGCGTGCCGAAATTGCTCCCTTCCATAACCTAACAATTTATCTCCAGATCGAGCAGCTCGGCACGTGAAGGGCCGAGCTGCTCTTTCTTGCACTCCGCTTACGGTCATGATGGCAGGGAGAGCGGGATTGGATGACAAGTTAACGAAACAGCTCGACGATTTGCGGCAGCGGCAAGCAGCTTACCACGCGAGCCTCCAAAGAATTGCGGATGCCCAGAGAGCTTTTACCGAGAGTAAGCTTCTTGGCGACAGCGACCCGTCACGCGAAGCTATCCTGCTGGCCGATTTCCAAGAGGCCCTCAATCGTTTGCTGGAAATCGGCAGCGTAAACCGGCCTGCCCGGACCTGAGTTGCGCCTCAAACCAACTCCCTCAGCTTCTTCGCCGCGCGTGGGGCAAAATAGGTGAGGACCGCGTCGGCGCCCGCGCGTTTGAGACAAACCAAACTTTCCAACATGGCTTTGCCGCCGTCGACAAAACCGTTTTCCGCCGCGGCCATGATCATCGCATATTCGCCGGAGACCTGATAGGCGAAGGTCGGCATGGCGAAGCGCTCCTTCACCCGGAAAAGAATATCGAGATAGGGCAAGCCGGGTTTCACCATCACGATGTCGGCGCCTTCCTCGATGTCTTGCGCGACTTCGCGCAGGGCCTCGCTGGAATTGGCCGGGTCCATCTGATAGGTGCGCTTGTCGCCGATCAGCGTCGCATTGGTGCCGACGGCATCGCGGAAAGGCCCGTAAAAGGCCGAGGCATATTTGGTGGCATAAGACAAAATCTGCACGTCCTCGAAGTTCTCGGCATCGAGACCGGCGCGGATCGCGCCGACGCGCCCGTCCATCATGTCCGAGGGCGCAATGATATCGGCGCCCGCGCGCGCCTGGTTCAGGGCTTGCTCCACAAGGACAAAGACCGTCTCGTCGTTCAAAATTTTCTCGCCGCGCAGAAGGCCGTCATGGCCATGGCTGGTGTAGGGATCGAGCGCGACATCGGTGACGAGGCCGAGATTTGGCACTTCGCGCTTGATCGCGCGGCAAGCACGGCAGACCAGATTGTTGGGATTGAGCGCCTCGCTGGCCTGCTCATTCCGCAGGCCAGGCTCGGTAAAGGGAAACAGCGCGAGCGCGGGAACGCCAAGCTCCACCGCCTCGGCCGCGGCGCGCACAGCTTGCCCGATGGAGAGGCGCTCGATGCCGGGCATGGAGGCAACGGGCTCCCGCGCGTTTTCGCCCTCGCAAAGGAAGATTGGCCAGATGAGATCGTCCACGGTCAAGCTGCTTTCGCGGACGAGCCTGCGTGTCCAGTCCGCCTTGCGGTTGCGCCGAAGCCGCACGGCAAGATCGAGTTTTGGCGCGACGGCGGAGGCGGCGAGCGAGTTTTGCTTCGGTGCGGGTTGGCGATTGGAGTGTTGAGGCAGAGGCCAGACCATGCGAGGCTCCGGTTGCGGATTATGCATTTTAGCACGGGCCGGGAGGGCCGGGAGGGGCTTTCGAGCCATGCGGAACCGGTCCGTGAAGTCCGCAAGCTACCCCCGTGTCATCACATCTCGACCGGGGGCGACAAAATGTCTCGCGCCTTGGCGATCGTTGCCGGGGCGTGCCCGGCGCATGCCGCGCAGGCGAGGAGCAGGGACTCCGGAGGCGAGATGATCGAGGATCGCGGCCAAAAATCCAGGCTCTCCGGCCGCCGCCCGCATATTATCCCGCCCAAGGCCAGATAGTGCCAACAAACGGTCGAGCTTCGCTGGATTTCCGGCCATGAAGGTTAGAACCTCGATCGCAATCGATTCGGCGGCGGCTTTTGGTGAGTCGTGACAGTTTGACCGGCGCGAGCCTAAAATCGAAGTTTTCCATTATATCGATTTCCCTTTCGTCAATGTCTATCCGTTACTGACGAGTGCGGCTGAACCTTCCCGGACATGGATCGTCGCCGCCAGGAGCCCGAGTATTCCGATGGAAAAACGCATTCTAATCGTAGAAGATAATGAGTTGAACATGAAATTGTTCAACGATCTTTTGCAGGCGCATGGCTATGAGACCGTGCCGACCCGCAGCGGTGTCGAAGCGATTGAGCTCGCGCGTCTGCACAAACCCGATCTCATTTTGATGGATATTCAACTGCCCGAGGTCTCCGGACTTCAGGTCACGGAATGGATCAAGGGCGACGAAGATCTGCGCCATATTCCGGTGATCGCCATTACCGCTTTCGCCATGAAGGGCGACGAGGAAAAAATCAGGCAGGGCGGATGCGAGGCGTATCTCTCAAAACCGATCTCCATCGTGAAGTTCCTCGAAACTGTGCGCAATTATCTTCATGAGCAGTAGTCGCGAATGGCCTGCCGGGACCCAGCGTGACAAGACAGGGGCGCCCATACATGCCGTCGAGGATCTATTCCCGATCTCAAGCTGCTCGAAACGCGGCTAAGTGCCGAATATTTTCGAGGTTTTGGCCGCGATGAACGGCGCCGACGCCTTGAAAAAAAACACTCCCGCCGCGCTTTCGCGCCGCGCCGACGGGGCGCTCTACCGTTCGAAAAAGGACGGCGCAATCGGGTTTCGGTCGATCATGCGGGGGGTTGATCGATGAATGGCCCTGGCCGGCGGAGCAAACCGAAATTGCTGAACTGGACCCGCGAAGCGTTACCACCGCAATCGGTGGGGGGTAGGCTCCGCTCATCCGCAAGTTCCGATCGGCCGGAGCCGGCGGCTGAGATCCATCCAAAGGTCCCGCACTTCCTCGGCCGCGGCGCCTTTTGGATCGACCTCGGTCACGCCCTTGCCGGTGCGCGCGGCTTCGAGAAAGTTGGCCCGCGCGGTGATGTGGGGCCGTAAAAGAAAACCGACGGCTTCAAGCGCGGCCATGCTTTGTTGCGCAATTTGTCGGGCGGGCGGGCATTGATTGAGCAGAAAAACAAACTCCTTGTCCATGAGCTTCAGTTTGCGGCCGGTCACCTCGCTCGCCCAGATGTCGAAGGTAGCGGGCCTCGCCGGAACGATGCAAAGGTCAGCGGCCTTTATCGCGGCGAGCGATCTTGGCGACTCCAAGACCGGGGTATCGACAATGACAAGGCTGATGTTGCGCTTCGAAAGGGTGGTTAACGCCGCTGGAAGCCTCGCCGCCGATACCGCCTCGACCGGCAAGTGGGGATCGTTTCGTTTGGATCCCCATCGGACGACGGATTTCTTGGGGTCCATGTCGAAAACGAAAACACGTTCTCCTGCCTCTTGCGCCGCCACCGCGAGACAAGCGGCAAGCGTGCTTTTGCCGCAACCGCCTTTCTGCGTGGCAAATACAACGGTGCGCATCGCTAAGTTTTACTCTATTGAAATTGTTAAAAAATGTAATTTATCACAAGCCTAGCGGCAGCGCCGTTCGCCCGGCACTCGGGAGGACCGTTTTGTCGAGGGAGAGATGGATGATATCGAGAACTCCGCTCGGGCGGCCGCTGGAATAGCCGCGATGAACGCGGCTGTCTCACGGAATAGGTTGTAGCCCGGGGCCGCCACAGCCTTGATATCCCGCGCGGTCCGCCCGCGCTCAATCTTGAAATCAGGCGAGAGCTGGAAATTTGTCATAGTATTTACGTCTCGTATAACACACCAGGCTGTGCTACTTCGCTGGCCTGGATAAAATTCACTTGTTCGGAATTCATTAAATAATAAATCGTCAATGAAGTATTTGTACACGATCGGGACCGGTGCATGACCCGTGTGAGCAAAATTGGGATTAAAACTTGGCCAATCTTCAATAACGTTTTTTAACCCTAATTAGTCCAGGCCTCCGCCTTTTGCCCGGCTTGCGTTCGAAGCGTGTGTTGCCCAGATTTGAATCCAGATGACCGATCTCTTCGCCGCCGCCAATCTCGAAAACGGCGCGCCGCATCCGCTCGCCGACCGGCTGCGCCCGCAAAGCCTCGCCGATGTCGCCGGTCAAGACCATCTTCTCGGACCCCAAGGCGCGCTGCGGCGGTTAATTGCGTCAGGCACGCTGGGCAGCTTGATTTTCTGGGGACCTCCCGGGACCGGCAAGACGACCGTTGCGCGCCTTCTCTCCGGCGAGACGAGGCTCGCCTTCGTTCAGATTTCGGCGATTTTTTCCGGCGTCGCCGAGCTTAAAAAGGTTTTCGAGGAGGCGCGGGGCCGCCGCAAGGCCGGCCAAGGAACCCTGCTTTTCGTCGACGAGGTGCATCGCTTCAACCGGGCGCAACAGGATAGCTTCCTGCCGGTAATGGAAGATGGCACCATCACCTTAATCGGCGCGACCACCGAAAATCCAAGCTTCGAACTCAACGCATCCCTGTTGTCGCGCGCCAGGGTGATGATCTTCCACACTCTCGACGCGGCGGCGATCGAAAAGCTTCTCTGCCGCGCGGAAACCTGCGAGGGGCGGGCTCTACCGCTCGATCCCGAGGCCCGCTTAAGCCTAGTCCGGATGGCCGATGGGGATGGCCGCGCCGCCTTGAGCCTCGCCGAAGAGGCGTGGCGCGCCGCCAAGCCGGGGGAAATCCTCGATACGGCCATGCTGGTATCGATTGTCCAGCGGCGCGTGCCAATCTATGACAAGGCGCAGGAGGGCCATTACAATCTGATCAGCGCGCTGCATAAATCCGTGCGAGGATCGGACCCGGACGCGGCTCTCTATTATCTCGCGCGAATGCTCGATGCCGGCGAAGACCCTCTGTTCATCGCAAGGCGGGTGCTGCGCATGGCGGTTGAGGATATCGGTCTCGCCGACCCCCGGGCGCTGGTTATCGCCGTTGCCGCCAAGGACGCTTATGATTTTCTAGGCTCCCCCGAAGGCGAGCTTGCGATCGCCAATGCGGTGATCTATGTCGCGACCGCGCCGAAGTCGAATGCGGCCTACGCGGCCTTCGAGGCCGCGGCGCGGCTCGCCAAGGACCACGGCTCCTTGATGCCGCCAAAAATCATTCTTAACGCGCCGACGAAGCTCATGAGAGATGAAGGCTATGGCGCCAATTATGCCTATGACCACGACGAGCTGGAAGGATTTTCAGGGCAAAATTACTGGCCTGAGGCGTTCGGGCGACAGACGCTCTATAGGCCGGTTGACCGCGGCTTCGAGAAAGATCTCCGCGCGCGGCTCGACCATTGGGCCAAGCTCCGAAAACAAAGGAGCGATCCGGATTGATATGGCGGGCTGGGCGTCCTATCCGCCGGTCCGGCGAAAAATCGTCCGGGTTTTCGTTTCCTCATTTAAAAATAGCGAGCCTATGCGGATGCGCATGTCTGGCAACCGCCGGCAATACCAACTAGCGGCCGCGCGGAGCCCCACGGCATGATTGATCGCAACGACCTGCGATGGTATCGCGACGCTATTATCTATCAGCTGCACGTGAAATCCTTCTTCGACGCCAACAACGA
Organism: uncultured Alphaproteobacteria bacterium; assembly: GCA_963808645.1. GTDB lineage: Bacteria > Pseudomonadota > Alphaproteobacteria > Rhizobiales > Beijerinckiaceae > Methylocapsa. Next base: position 49,478 of record CAWEGU010000012.1, on the reverse strand, counting down.
CGGCATCGGCGATTTCAGTGGACTGACCCAAAAACTCGGTTACATCAAGGATCTCGGCGCGACCGCGATCTGGATCATGCCGTTCTACCCTTCGCCGCTGCGCGACGACGGCTATGATATTTCCTACTATACCGGGATAAACCCGGCCTATGGAAGCCTGCGAGATTTCAAACGTTTCGTGCGCGCGGCGCACGAGTGCGGAATGCGGGTGATCACCGAGCTCGTGATCAATCATACCTCGGATCAGCATCCATGGTTCAAGCGCGCGCGCGCGGCCAAGGCTGGCTCGGCGGCCCGCAATTTTTATGTCTGGGCCCGCACGGATAAGGCCTATAAGGACGCCCCGGTCATTTTTCTCGACACAGAAAAATCGAACTGGACCTGGGACGATCAAGCAAAAGCGTTTTATTGGCATCGCTTCTACGCGCATCAACCCGATTTAAATTACGACAATCCTCGCGTCCTCGAGGCGATGCTCGATGTGATGGCCTATTGGCTGGACATGGGCGTCGATGGTTTGCGGCTCGACGCCATTCCCTATCTTGTCGAGCGGGAAGGCACCAATTGCGAAAACCTTCCGGAGTCCCACGCGATCGTCAAGAAGATCAGAGCCGCTGTCGATGCCCGCTATCCGGACCGGATGCTTCTCGCCGAGGCGAATCTTTGGCCTGAAGAGGCAGCGCAATATTTCGGCGAGGGCGATGAATGCCATATGGCTTTTCATTTTCCCCTCATGCCGCGCATCTACATGGCGCTGGCCCAGGAGGACCGGCATCCGATAACCGACATCATGCGGCAGACGCCAGAGATCCCGGACGGCGCGCAATGGGCGATCTTTCTCCGCAACCACGACGAGATGACGCTTGCCATGGTGACCGGCAAGGAGCGGGACTACCTATGGTCCTTTTATGCCGCCGACCCGCGGGCGCGGATCAACCTTGGCATTCGCCGCCGTCTCGCCCCTTTGCTCGAAAACGACCGGCGCAAGATCGAGCTTTTGAATTCGCTCCTTTTCTCCATGCCCGGCACGCCGGTCCTTTACTATGGCGACGAGATCGGCATGGGCGATAATATCTATCTCGGCGACCGGGACGGCGTGCGCACGCCGATGCAATGGTCCCTCGATCGCAATGGCGGCTTCAGCCGTGCCGATCCGGCCAAGCTCTTCCTGCCCGCGATCCAGGATCCAGTTTACGGTTTCAGCGCCGTTAACGTCGAAGCGCAGCTCGCGAGCCCGTCGAGCCTTTTGACCTGGATGCGCCGGATGATCGCGGTGCGCCGTTCGCATGTTTCCTTCGGGCGGGGGACGCTGCGGTTTCTTTATCCATCGAACCGCAAGGTCCTCGCCTATCTGCGCGAAACTCCAGACGAGCGTATTCTCTGCGTCGCCAACGTGTCGCGGGCGGCGCAAGCGGTCGAACTCGATCTCGCCGAATTCAAGGATGCGGTCCCCGTCGAGCTTACCGCCGGCAGCGTCTTTCCAGCGATCGAGTCGCGGTCCTATCTCTTGACCTTGCCGGCCTACGGTTTTTTCTGGTTCCGGCTCGAGGCGGCCGACGCAAGCAACGAACGCCGCGATCAGCAACTGGCGCCGGGACTGTTCACGCTCGTCGCCACCGGCAAGCTCGAAACGATTCTCGCCGGGCGGGAACTCATCGCATTCGAGCGCACGGTAGCACCCCGCTTCCTGGCCTCGCGTCGCTGGTTTGCCCCCGGAGAGAAACCAATCGCCGGCGTCTCGGTGAAGGATTTTGCTGTGCTCCGCGAAGGCCGGCAGAGCCGTTTTGTTCTCCCGCTCCTCGACATCAAACTGCCGAGCGGCGGGGTCGAGACCTATTTCATGCCTCTTGCAGCGGAACGGGAGCGGGAGAATGGCCCGTCTCTCGCCGATGCCGCCGCGCAGCTGCGCCGTGGCGCCTCGACCGGTCTGCTCTACGAAGCGGAGGCCTGCGAAGACTTCGCCGCCGCGATGCTGGCGGCGCTCCGGCGCGGCGAAAAATTGGAGACTGGCCAAGGCGGCAGAATTTGTTTCTCGCCGGCGCCCGCCCTCGGCGCCGAGCCCATGATCGCGGCCGACGATGTCCGCCGTATTGGCGCCGGACAGCGCAACTCCTCGCTCGTCCTCGCCAACCAGATGATGCTGAAAATACGTCACTGGCTGCAAACCGGAGAAGACCCCGAGGTCGAGATTCTGCGCTTTCTGACTGAAGTGGCGCATTTCGGCAATTCCCCTCCTTTGCTCGGCGTGATCGAACACGTCGATCGCGCCGAAAACCGCACCGTGCTCGCGATCCTGCAAACTTTCATGCGCAACCAGGGCGATGCCTGGACCTGGACGCTCGAAGCGTTGAAGCGCATCTTCGAGGCGGCTGCCTTGACCCCCGGGCAAGACGATCGCGCCGGACATGAGGAATTCGCGACCTATGCGCCGCACGTGCGGCGGCTCGGCTTGCGCACGGCCGAGATGCACCAAGCGCTGGCGGCGCCGGCCGCCGATCCCGCATTCAAAGCCGAGGCGCTGACGCTAGACGATGTCCGCGAAACAGCGGACGCGGCAAGAACTTTGGCTAAGCGCGCCTTCGCACGGCTGCGGACCATTGCCGCGAAGGCGAGCGTCGAGAAGCACGCTGGGACCGAACGCCTGCTGGCTCGGCGGCAAGAGTGCTTCAACCTGATCGGCAAGCTTGCCCAGAAGCCGCATGGCGCGATCAAGATCCGCATTCACGGCGATTATCGTCTTGGCCGCCTCCTGGTCGTGAAAGATGATGTCGTGATCGTCGATTTCGGAGAAGGGCCTTCCATATCGCCCGGCCAAAGGCGCGCCAAGGCTTCGCCGCTGCGCGATGTAGCGGCCATGCTGCGCTCTTTTGCTCATGCGATTGCCGCCGCCAAACGGGATCTCGCCAGGCTCGTCCCCGGCGCGACAGTTGTGGCATCAAGGCTTCGCGAGGAACTTGTCCAATTTTCTAAAATCTTCATCCAAGCTTACATGGAAGCGGCCCGCGATAGCCCGATCTGGATCGAGGATGAAGGCACGCGCATGCGCCTCCTTGTCCTCTACTTGCTGGCGGAGGCGCTCCATGAAATCGAAAACGAGGCGGAAAAACGCGTGGACTGGATTGACACGTCAATCGACAGCGTCAACGCGATCCTCGATCGCATGGCCACGGCATGACGCACGGCGGCGATGCCGCACGGCATTACCCATCGAGACTAGATGATTAAATTCTAGCCGCGGCCGCCGGCACCAAGATTGAGCGTTGACCGGCCGGGAGGTTCGTGATTATTGGCGCGACACTCCGGATCGCGCGCTACACCTTAATCCTTGCGTGACCGTGAAGCCGGCTTCCGTTTCGAGAATCCGCTCCAGAGGCTATGCCTGGTCCGCGTTCAATCGTGGGAGGCTGCTCTGCGCGTTGGCCCGTGTCGAGGACATTTTTTGATGGCGAACACACATTCGGCCAAGAAGTCTGTCCGTAAAATCGAGCGCCGCGCCGGCGTCAAACGGTCGCGCCGCAGCCAAATGCGCACTTATGTCCGCAAGGTCGAGGAGGCGATCGCCGCAGGCGACCCCGGCCAAGCGGCCGCCGCGCTGCGTGCTGCCCAGCCATTGGTGATGCGCGCAGCGCAAAAGGGAATCGTGCATGCCAAAGCAGCCGCGCGAAAGGTCTCGCGGCTCAGCCGGCGGGTGAATACCTTAAGCAAATAAAAGCGAGCAATATCGCTCATTTATTTTCCATGCGAACCAATGGCTTGTCCTTAAAGCCGCGCGATCCCCCGCCAGGCCGGCTTATACACAGCGGCTGCGGCGCATCCCTGAATTTTTTATAACCTTGCCCGGTGGCTGGAAACATTTCTCACGCCCTTTTGACGCGCTCGATGGGGACAATCACGAAATCAGGCGTTTACCCGCTGTGCCGGCTCATGCGCGTCGGGGTCTGTGAAAGAGATAATGTCACTCATCAATTGAGCGGCCCTTGCGGAATCGTCAAACGGCGCTTGCGGACCGGCTCACCTATGCTAATGTCTTCTCCCTGTCTGGAACTAGCTTGCTCCAGAGTTCGCGGTGGACTACTAGGAGCTTCCCGTATAGTTCGTACGTCTGGCGTGTAAAAGCGCAGTTGTGGTGTTGTGCAAAACCTGGACAAGTACGGTTCTGCAATACGTCGAAAGGAAATATACTCTGGCGAAACTTATTGCAGGGCCCCGGTTTGTTGGTCTCGGCAGTGCCGGCTCGTAATTAGAGGCTTTCTTTTGATGTCACCTAAACAAGCTCTGCTGGCTGGAATGCGGAGCTAAGGGGGATTTATGGCCGTGATCGCGTTTATGCGAAATACGCAGCTTCACCATGTGGCCGGAAGGGCCCTGGCCGAGCGCCTTCGAAAGGCTTATTCGGCTTCAGCGCGGCGTCACCGGCGCGCGTGCGATTAGTCTTCCCCGCGATCCCGTTTTCACGCTCATCACCACGACTTTGGCGCCGCCATTCGCACGGTCGCCGTTGCCTTGCCTTGAGTCCCGAGGGAAAAGATCGATGCCGGACTTGCACAGACAATTTTCCGGTCCAAGTGGCCTTGGCGAAACGGCCTCCTCGCGCGGCGGCGCCGGCAAGGGCGACGCGTGGATGCGAATCCGCCGCAGGCTGCGCGCGGAACTCGGGGAAGAAGTTTTCTCATCCTGGTTCGGGTGCCTCGAACTCGATGCACTTTCGGACCAGGACGTCACCCTCTCGGTACCGACAAAATTTTTGAAGAGCTGGATTTAATCGCACTATGTGGATAGGATTCTTCCGGTGTTGGCCAGCGAATTTCCCGCGATCAAACGTGTGTCGATCAATGTTCGCTCCTCGCCACGGCCGGCGACCGCCTGTGCCATTGGCGGCCCCTCCGATCTCGCGGCGGGCGCCAGCACGGATATCGAGCCACGCGGACCGAACATAACATCATTCGCACCTTCCCTGGCGATAAGCGCTTCCGGCGCGGCAATGTCATCCTCGAAAAGACCGGCTTTGGGGGACTCTTTCCAGGCCGAAGGGCTCACTGGCTCGCCGCTGGACCGGCGCTTGATTTTCGCGAATTTCCTTGTCGGCGGGTCGAATCAGCTCGCCCACTCGGAAGCCCAACGAATTGCCGGCGCGGGACCAGCGGATCAGCTGGTGTACAATCCGCTTTATCTGCATGCCTCGGTCGGATTGGGGAAGACCCACCTTCTCCAAGCCGTCGCGCATGCCGCCACCGGGGCCAAGCGGCGGGTCATCTATCTCACCGCGGAGCGATTTATGTATGGTTTTGTCGCCGCCCTCAAGGCACAGACAGCGATCGCTTTCAAGGAAAGGCTGCGGGCTATCGATGTCCTCGTGATCGATGATATTCAATTTCTTCAGGGCAAGTCAATTCAGCAGGAGTTCTGTCATACGCTGAATGCGTTGATCGATTCCCGTCGGCAGATCGTGATCGCGGCCGACCGGCCGCCGGGCGATCTCGAAACTCTCGAGGAAAGAGTCCGGTCGCGTTTGGCCGGAGGGCTTTGCATCGAAATCGGCGGCCTCGACGAGGCGCTGCGGATCAAAATTCTCGCGGCACGCATAGCCGCCGCCAAGCTGGTGCATCGAACTTTCGATGTTCCTGCCGAGGTCGCCGCCTATGTCGCGAGCGTCATCCGGACGAATGGCCGTGACCTCGATGGCGCCGTCAATCGGCTGCTCGCGCATGCGTCATTGAATGGCGCGGAGCTCACAATAGAAACCGCCGAGCTCGCCATTCGCGATCTGGTTCGGACTCCGGACCCGAAAAGAGTCAAGATCGAGGACATCCAGAAACTGATCGCGAGCCATTTCAATGTAAGCCGCGGCGATATCCTATCGGCGCGGCGAACCGCGAGTGTGGTGCGCCCGCGCCAGATCGCCATGTATCTCGCCAAGCTCTTGACGCCGCGCTCGCTTCCCGAAATTGGCCGGCGGTTCGGCGGCCGGGACCACACCACCGTCCTCCATGCGGTGCGAAAGATCACGGGTCTCGTAACCGCAGACGGAACATTATCGGAGGAGATCGAGCTTTTGAAGCGTATGCTTTTGGAATGAGCCTGCCTTGAGGAATTCCGTCTTGCCGCGAGACCGGATAAGCTCGACCATGGCGCAAGTGGCGATTCGCATTATCGGCGTCGATCCTGGCCTGCGGAACATGGGCTGGGGCATTCTTGAAGTTTTAGGTTCGAAGCTCGTCTATGTGGCGAGCGGCAGTATTCATTCCAACGCTGAAATGCCGCTCGCGACTCGCCTCCGCGAGCTGCACGAGGGTCTGGCCAACGTCATTTCCGAATATGCGCCCGTGGAGGCGGCGGTCGAGGAAACCTTTATCAATCGCGACCCGCAATCGGCTCTAAAACTCGGACAGGCGCGGGGAATTGCTCTTGTTGTTCCCGCTCTCGCGGGCCTTCCGGTCGCGGAATATGCGGCCAATGTCATCAAGAAAACGGTGGTCGGCACCGGCCATGCCGAAAAAGCGCAGATTGCGATGATGGTGAAAACCCTTCTGTCCGGAAGCAATGCGCAAGGCGCGGATGCGGCTGATGCTCTTGCCGCGGCGATTACCCACGCGCGGGTCCGACTTTGGGCGCGCAATCCGCCGCCGGGCCTTAGCAACACATACGAACTGGGACGATGAGGTTATTTGCAAGGTTGGTTGACCGCAACAGTTCGCGATAGCTCCGGCGTGCCGGGAAATAAAAATTCGGTCAAAATGATCGGCAAACTCAAAGGCATCGTCGATTCCCATGGCGAGGATTTCGTGATCCTCGACGTGCATGGGGTCGGTTATATCGTGCATTGCTCCGGGCGGACGCTGCAAAAGATGCCGCGCCCCGGCGAGGCGTCGACGCTCGCGATCGAAACGCATATGCGCGAGGATTTAATAAAACTGTTCGGCTTCATTTCGGAGACGGAACGCGACTGGTTTCGCTTGCTCCAGTCGGTGCAAGGTGTCGGCGCCAAGGTGGCCCTCGCGATTCAAACCGCTCTGGAAGTCACCGAGCTTGCTTCCGCGATCGCTTGCCAGGATAAGGCGGCGATCGCGCGGGCGCCTGGGGTCGGGCCGAAGCTCGCGGCCCGGATCGCCTCGGAATTAAAGGACAAGGCAGCCGCTTCCGGGGTGGCGGACGTGCGCCCTGGTCCCCTTGATGGCGGCCGGCCCGCTGCGGCGCAAGACGCCCTTTCGGCTCTGGTCCATCTCGGCTACGGGCGGCCGCAGGCCGCGGCGGCGGTGGCGGCTTCGGTAGCGGCACTAGGCGACGGCGCGCCTGCTGCCGAGCTGATCCTCCGCGGCCTTAAGGAACTCGCCCAATAGTCCGGCAAGCGGTTTTGTGCGCGCCTCACGCCTTGCCATGGTGCGCGGCTTCGGCATTGGCATCGAGGGGCCAGCGCGGTTTTGCCGCAAAGGTCATGTCGTCGACGAGGCCGAGCGACAGCCGCTCGATTCCCGCCCAGGCGATCATGGCGCCATTATCGGTGCAAAGAGACACTGGCGGCATGACGAGCCGCAACCCGGCCTCGCCGCAAAACCGCATCAGCGCCCGGCGAATGGCGCCATTGGCGGCAACCCCGCCCGCCACGACCATGGCGGTGGGCTGGCCGGCGGTATCGCGGAAAAGGCGCAGGCCAGCGCGGCAGCGGTCGATGATTGTATCGACCACCGCGGCTTGGAAAGAGGCGCAGACATCGGCTATATCGGTCGATGTCAACGGCCAGGCGCGCTCCACTTCCAGCCGGACAGCGGTTTTGAGACCGGAAAAGGAAAAGTCCGGTTTCGGCCGGCCAAGCATGGGGCGCGGCAGATCGAACCGGCTTGCATTGCCGTCCGCCGCCAATTTCTCGACCCGAGGTCCGCCGGGATAAGGAAGGCCCAGCATCTTGCCGACCTTGTCGAAGGCTTCGCCCGCCGCGTCGTCCACCGTCGAACCGAGCCGAAGGTAATTCCCCACCCCTCTCACCGCGACCAATTGGGTATGGCCGCCGGAGACCAAGAGCAGCAAATAAGGAAACGCGAGTTCGTCGGTCAGCCGCGCCGTCAAGGCATGTGCTTCGAGGTGGTTAATCGCGATGAAAGGCTTGCGGCTCACCAAGGCCAAGGCTTTCGCCGTGGTCAGCCCCACTATGACGCCGCCGATGAGACCAGGCCCCGCCGCCGCCGCGATCCCGTCGAGCTCCGCCAATTCAACCCCGGCGCGGTCGAGCGCGAGTTCCACGAGCCGGTCGATAATTTCGATATGGGCGCGCGCCGCGATCTCCGGCACGACCCCGCCGAAGGCCGCGTGCTCGGCGATCTGGCTCATGATCTCGTTGGATAAAATTTCGCGCGATCCGCCTGGCTGCAACTGGACGACGGCGGCGGCGGTTTCGTCGCAGGTTGTTTCAATACCGAGAACGCGCATGGCCCTTCTTTATGGCTCTTCTTTAAAGCCTTTCCCTTGGATCGCCGGCGGCCAAAATTTGGCATTCGCTACCAGCCGCATTAATCTTCCACCTATAGAGCCATTTGAGCCAATAAGGAAATGCGCCAATTCCTTCCTCCGCCTCGCGATCGAGCAAAGCTCTTCCCTTCAGACTTGGGACGCGGGGCAGTCCGTTGGCGCTCGCCCAGACGCGTGAACTCAAGGATCGCCTCATCGCAGCACACGGCCTCGATGCGGATGGCATCGAGATCGTCGCGATAAAAACCAGCGGCGACACGATTGTTCATCTCCCGTTGAGCGAAGCCGGCGGCAAGGGGCTTTTTACCAAGGAGCTCGACCTTGCCTTGCTGGACGGCAATATTGAAATGGCCGTGCATTCGGCCAAGGATTTGCCGACGTTCTTGCCGGCGGGAATAGAGATCGCTGGTTATCTTCCCCGCGCGGACGTGCGCGATGCGTGGATTTCTCCGCACGCGCCGCATCCGCTTGGGCTTTTCCCGGGCAGTATTGTCGGCACCGCCTCGCTGCGGCGGGGCGCCATGGTTAAGCGGCTGCGGCCGGATCTGAAGGTCACGCTATTGCGCGGCAACGTGGAGACGCGCCTCGCCAAAGTTGGAAGAGGCGAAGCCGCCGCCACGCTGCTGGCACTTGCCGGGCTGAAGCGTCTGGGTCTCGAGACGGCGGCCACGGCCGTGCTCGACGTGCAGGAATTTGTTCCGGCGCCGGGTCAGGGCGCGATTGCCATCACCATGCGGGCGGGCGATGACACCATGGAGGATTTCCTGGCGCCGGTTCTCGACGCGGCGACGGGCATCGCGCTCGCGGCGGAGCGCGCGTTTGTGCGGGTTCTCGATGGCTCCTGCAAAACACCGATCGGCGCATATGCGTATATCGAGGCAGGCAGCGTTGCTTTTCGAGCCATCGTGCTGAAACCCGATGGTTCACGTTTTTTCGAAACGGCGGCGTCCGGGCCGTTGGCCGAGGCGGCATCGCTCGGAGAAGCGGCAGGGCATAATCTCGCGTCGCGATTTCCCGCAGGCTTTTTCGATCCTTAGCGCCAGGACTCGCTAAGGCGGCGGATCCTCAGGTCAAATCGTGACGGGGTGACTAAACCCAGTGGGATAGCAAGCTTGAGCAAGCGTCGCATCGAGCACGCGATCGCGGCCTTCCCTTCTGGTGCCATATTTGGGCTTATGCGGCTTTGTACATCAGTGCTTGGATTTGAAGGTCAGTCATGAAGCCTAGACTAACCGTGTTGCTCGGTGCGGGTTCGACCGCCTGCCTTAACCCCGGCATCCCGGATCTTCGTGGAATGCCTTCAACCAAAGACCTCACGGATTGCATTTCCAAAATGCAGTTTCCGAAAGTTATCCTGAGCGGGACTCCGTTTCTCCTAACTGACGGAACCGAGACCCCATTCGCAGTGAATAAAGCAGTACCCGTTCTTCGGTTGCTTTATCGAGCGCTCTCAAACACGTTCGAGAACGTCAATTTTGAACTGATTTTGCACGCAATCGAACAATTGTTACCGTTCGCAAGTATGCGTGCCGGAGACACACTATATGATCAATTTCATCCACCGATTGCTGCATTCGTCGAGATGCTGAAGCGTTGCGAAAATTTGAACGATCAGGCCCTCCTTCGAGCCACTCGTGAGAGTGTCATCTCCGAAATTTATACTGAGATTCAAAACCGTTCCCTTCAGCTCCCGAAAGAGCTCCCCTTACACAAACTGATCGTTGCGCTGGCGAAGGAGTTCCACCTAGCAATATTCACTTTGAATTATGACGACGTAGTGGACGGTGCGCGAAACGATTGGTTCGACGGTTTTGTCGCAGAGAACGAAAGTTCCACGCACGGAGCATTCCCGGAAGCAAAATCGTTCGACGCTCAGGCCTTTGATCGGTGGAAGGACTCAATCGAACCTGTCCTCGTTCACTTGCACGGTAGCGTTCGCTTTGGGCTGTCACGGAAAGACTCTGGTCTGGTCAAGTACAGCGATATTGGGGCGGCACGCCAAGCAATGCAAGCAATCAGCTGCAGCGACAAAAGCTCAGGTGGCCAGATCGTCTCTTCGGACTCCATAATATCCGGCCTCAATAAGGCGGCACGGCTGACACTCAATCCCGAACCTTACGGATATTATTATCGAGCCTTGATCGATTCGCTGCTTTCCAACGAGCGCCTACTCGTGATTGGCTACGGGGCGAAAGACGAGCATGTGAATACATGGCTCGAGCAATTTGGTGCAAAGCACGCAGAACGGTATCGTGTCGGATGGGTCGGGCTGCTCAAAGGAAAAATGGTTGGTGAGCGCACACCCGAAAAGGACATGATCGTTCTTTTATCTGACCGCAAATTTGTGGATTGCCTTCACTACAGCACACCAGAAAAACCAAACGCGTTGATAGAGTGCGGCAAGCTGCGTCTCGGCGCAGCGGGGTTTCCCTTGCCGGACGAAACCCAGTCGGAGCTCATCTCGTTCTTACGCGGTTGACCCCAAGGGCGACTACGGGCGATTAGCCTCTATAAAAACCCGACGCAGTAGTCACTACCGCGCTTCGATTTCGATCCGGGTAACGCGGCCATCCGGTCAGCGAGCTTTACGCTCCTAGTAGAGGCCCGGAATTAGCCGCGACGTGCGGGCCCGGTAAGCATCATACTCATCGCCGAACTGCGTGCGCAGCAGCCTTTCTTCCGCGCCGATACGTGCGAGGAGCGGCGGAATGATAAGCGCCGTGATCAGCAGGCCCACTCCCGACCGAAAGGCCAGTACCCACCCCAGCGAGTTGACAAGTAACCCCAAATAGCTGGGGTGGCGGATGACGCCATAGACGCCGCGGGTGACCAGCGTGTGCCCGGGCTGGATGGCGACTAGCCCGCTGAACCGGTTTCCGAGCACGACGACGGGCCAGAGCCGCAGCGCGCCCCCGGCTACGAAGAGGACCACGCCGAGCCAGCGGACGGCGTCGCCATCGAGGTCCAGAACTCCTTCCGGTCTGTCACGGCCGGCAGGAAGGCGGCGAGCACCCCGATCAGCGAGAAGGCCACGATGACCCAGCGGTTGCCACGGTCTTCGCGCACCCCAGAACTAATGTTCCAAACCGACGAAGAGCGACGCGCCAGCCATGACGAAGAGCGCCACCGCGAGCGCGACCAGCGCCGGATGGGAGAAGAAGGCGGCAGGCCCGCCCCAGCCTAGGACGGCGAGGCCGAAATAGGCGGCGGTGCCGCCCATGATGAATGTCACTCGAACGATTGATTGACCCATTGGTGACAAACTCGCTCCGATCAAGGAACCTTACGCCTTGGGATTCCTTTCGGCAACGGTTAAGCCATTGAGGCCACCCTCCTGGAATTGCACCAAAAGATTGATCGATCTTACATCATCGAAGAAAGGGTTGCTGTCTGAGGCCTTGTCAGGTTTTGGACCCAAATCGTACCAAAATGCTTCACGTGAAACATTTTGGTACGATTGGGGCCGCCGGAAACGCGCCCCGGCTTGTGGGTTTGCGCGAGCCCGCCGTATCACCGGTTCCGCCTATTGCCCGTTCCTCCAGCCTTTGCGCCCAAACGTCATTTGGCCTACGATGGCAACAACGATAGCCGGAAGGGCTAGAAGGAAGCGCCATCATGACACCTCCCGCGAAGGCCGCCATGGCCGGACCTCGCTCGGTCGCGCTGATCGGCCCCTATGGAAGCGGCAAGTCCACCTTGTTCGAGGCCTTGATGGCCGCGGCCGGCGCGCCCCTCAAACGTCAAAGCGATATTCGCAAGCGGGTGGTGACCACCGAGTTGAGGCTTGGACATTGTTCCTTTCTGGCCGATCGCTGGTCGATCCTGGATTGCCCCGGTTCGGTCGAATTCGCCTATGAGATGGAAGGAGCGCTTGCGGCGGTCGACCTCGCCATCGTGGTCTGCGAGCCCACCGCCGGCCGGGCGTCCAGCGTGCCGCTCTTGCTGAAGGCGCTTGAGGAATACCGGCTCCCGCACCTTATCTTTGTCAATAAGATCGACACGCTTGCCGGCTCTTTCGACGACACGCTCGCGGCGCTCCAGGCGTATTCCAAATATCCGCTGGCGGCACGCCAATTGCCGATCCGCGAGGGCGATGCGGTGACCGGCTACATCGATGTCGTGAGCGGACGGGCCTACCGCTACGGCGCGAACCAAGGCGCCGAATCAATCGAGATTCCCTCGCAACTCCGCGATCCTGAGAAACAGGCGCTCGACGGGCTGGCCGAGGTGCTGGCCGACCAGGACGATGCGCTCTTGGAAAAACTGATCGAGGAAGTCGTGCCGACATCGACGGAACTCTACCAGCACTTGCGCAAGGACCAGGCCAGCGGCACGATCGTCGAGGTCCTGCTTGGATCGGCCGCGCGCGGGCAGGGCATCTTGCCCCTTTGGAAAACGATGCGGCACGACGTGCCGGACGCCACCGAAACCGCGGCCCATCGCGGCGTCGGGGCTGGCGAAGTGCCGCTCGTTCAGATCTTCAAGACGGTTCAGGCGGGCAAGCTTTCCTATGGCCGGATCTGGCGCGGCGTGCTGCGTGACAGCGCGTCGTTTGATGGAGCGCGCGTCGGCGGCATTCACCGTTATGCCGGCGGCGAACCGGTCAGGGTGCCGGAAGCTGATGCGGGGGAGTTGGTCGCGCTCGGCCGGCTCGAAGGGGTCGCGACCGGGGCGATCCTCGGAACCCCGGGCGCGGCAGGATCATTGCCGTTTCCCGCACCCCCACCCCCCGTCTATGCGCTCGCGATAACGGCCAAAGACCGCAAGGACGATGTCAAGCTTTCAGGCGCGTTGCAGAAGCTCATTGCGGAAGACCCGGCCCTCAGCGTCGAGCACGTCGCGGAAACCGCCGAGACGATCTTGAAGGGGCAGGGAGAAATTCATCTCAACGCGGCCCTCGAACGCCTCGCCACGACCTACAATCTCCAGATTGCCACGGCCGCGCCGAAAATTGGGTTCAAGGAAACGATCAAGCGCCGAGTGGCCCAGCATTCCCGGCTCAAACGCCAAACCGGCGGTCATGGCCAATTCGCCGACGTAAAGCTGGAGATCGAGCCGCGCGGCCGTGGCGAGGGCTTTCTGTTCACCGATAAAGTTGTGGGGGGCGCGGTGCCGAAGCAATATATCCCGGCGGTCCGCGAAGCGGCCGAGGAGGCGATGCAAAAGGGACCATTCGGCTATCCCGTCGTCGATGTCGGGGTGACTTTGGTCGACGGCACCTTCCATGCCGTGGATAGCTCCGACATGGCTTTTCGGACCGCGACCCGCTTGGGGATCGGCGAGGGCCTCGCCAAGGCGGAGCCGGTCTTGCTCGAGCCGATTGAACACGTCACGGCGAGCGTACCGAACATCTTCACCGCCGCGGCCCAGCGCTTGCTGACCGGACGCCGGGGCCAAATCCTGGGCTATGCCGAGCGGCCCGGCTGGGCTGGCTGGGACGACGTCGAGGCGCTCGTGCCTGCGGCGGAACTACACGATTTCATCATCGAATTGCGGTCCGACACCATGGGGCTCGGCCACTATCGCCGGCGTTTCGATCATCTCGCGGAAGCGCGCGGCATGACGCCGTAGCCGCGGCGCGCAACAAAATTTCCAGTGTCGCTCCCGCTATCCGCCGCGACCACCGGCGGGAGGGCTTTTGCGCGTGATGCGGTTCAATTGGACCGGATAAGCCGGCGAAGTCATTAGAGCTATCGGATGGAAAGGCGGACGCCGCAGGTGGCCCTTCCTCTAAGTCGCAAATTTCGCCAGAATCTCACGATTAAGCACAACACGACTAAGCGCAACACGACAGCTCCCTCATGATTGTTTTGGCCAAATGTATCGCTCGGTGTTTCCTGGCCGGCGGCGCGGCCGTACTTTCAGGTTGCGCCCCCTACGAGCGGCTGCCGCTCGATAAGGAATCAAGCCTTGCTGCTAGCGCTTCCGAGCTTGAGGGCGGCGGCGGGAAGCGCATTACGCTCGCGGCGCTCGACCGGCTGGTCGTCCTCAACAATCCGGACCTCCGGGCCGCACGAGCGAAGCTCGGTGTCGGCGCGGCGCAGGTGCTGCAGGCTGGCATCCTCCCGAATCCTCCGTTCACGATCTCCTACCCCTTTTTCATCGCCGGGCCCGGCATTACCCAAGACGTGAAATCGATCCTGCTGCTGCGGACCAAAGGCGAGGCCGCGCAAAATGCCGCCTCCGGGATCAGCGCGGCCATCCTCTGGCAGGAGTGGCAGACGATCGGCAAGGCTCGGCTCCTTTTCATCGACATCGTCTCGGGCGAGCGGGCGAAAAAGCTTATCGTCCAGTCCCGCAAGTTCTTGCAGGAGCGATTCGATCTTACGAGCACGGCGATCAGCCAGGGCAATGCGACCTTAGCGACGCTCTCGCCCGATCTCGTCGCGGTCGGCGATATTAATAAGGCTTATGCCGATCTCGAGCGGCTGCAGCTAAGCCGGAGGCACCAGCTCAATGCGCTGCTCGGCCTTGCGCCCGAAGCCAAACTTGCCCTGTTGGCCCCGGTCGATGTGCCGCGCATCGATCCGGCCGCGATTCGCCGCCAGTTGGCGACCTTGGCCGACCGGCGCCCCGACCTTATTGCGTTGCAATATGGCTACCGGTCCGAAGACGCGAAGGTCCGGGAGGCGATCCTGTCGCAGTTCCCGAATTTGTCGGTTGGCGTCAATAGCGTCGGGGTCGGAGACTCGGGCAACATTCTTTCCTTCGGCCCGCAGCTCGCCGTCAACCTCCCTATCTTCGATCGCAACCAGGGCGGCATAGCGGTCGAGCAGGCAACGCGCGAGCAGCTCAACCGGGAGTTCAACGCGCGGATTTCGGCTGCGGCCGGCGAGATCGGCGCCCTGCTTTCGGAGCAGGCCCTCCTGTCGCGCCAGCTCGCCGGCCTGGAGCCGCGGCTGAAGGAGGCGCGTACAATCGCGGAGAAGACCGAGACAGCGTTCAAGCAGGGCACATTCGACGAGCGCTCCTACGTTGATATCGAGGTTGCGTGGCTCGCCCGCGAGCTAGAAAAGGTCGGATTGCGGCAAGCCCTCCTCGAAGGCCAGGCCGGACTGGCGACGCTTGCCGGCGGCGGTATGCCGGAGGGCGCAATCGAGCCGGAGGCGCCGCCGGCCGATCCGCTCGGCCTCTTCGGCGAGGTGGCCCAATGAGAGCGTTCCTGGCCGTCTTTCTGATGTCTCTGGCGCTCTCACCGGTTTCAGCAGCCGAGGAGGGTAGCGTCCTCGTCACGACCATGACTCCGCGTCAGGGCAGCCTGCGCGATATCGTCACCGCCTATGGCACGGCTGGTCCGACGCTCGACAGCAGCATGACGATCAGCCTACAGAGCCAGGGCCGGGTGTTGCGCTTCGACGTGACGCCGGGCGAAGCGGTCAAGACCGGGCAGCCGCTGCTCGAATTCGGCGTCTCCGAATTGGCGCTCGGCAGCGAGCGCCAAGCGGAAACGGCGCTGCAAACGGCGAAGGTCGAACGCGGCCGCATCGCCCAGCTTCTCCGGCAGCAGCTCGCGACCAAGGATCAGCTGACTCAGGCCGATAAGGCCATTGCCGACGCTGAAACGACGCTCGACACCTTGAAGAAATCGGGTTCCGGCCAGCCCAACCTCACGATCAAGGCGCCCTTCGACGGCGTCGTCTCGACCATCCCGGTCGCGCAGGGGGACACGATCGCGCCTGGCGCACCGATGATGACACTCATGCGGGTGGACGGGCTCGTCGTGAGCGTCGGCATCGAACCGGCGCAGCGGTTTCGCATAAAGCGCGGCAACCCCGTCATGCTGCAGCCGATGACGAGCGGCGGCGCACCGGCATCCGGCACCCTTGTTCGGATCGACGGCCTGCTCAACCCGAAGACACGCCTCATCGATGCCGATGTGGCGACGTCGGCGCGTCTCTTGCCCGGCGCGGCCTTCATGGCCCAGATCACCGTCGGCCAAATCGACGGGTTCATCGTGCCGCGAGACGTGGTGCTGAGCGATGCCGAGGGCGCCTACATCTTCCAAATCGGTGACGGCAAGGCGCATCGCGTTGCCGTGACGATCGTCGGCAGCACCGGCGACCAGAGCGCGGTCACCGGTGCGATCGACCCTGCGAAGCCGATCGTGCTCCAAGGCAATTACCAGCTCCAGGACGGAATGGAGGTGCGCCTCGATGAAGCGCAGACGTCGGCCGCCGGGCCGGCTGCCCCGGGCGAGCAATGAGCTTCGCCGCTGCCGCCGAGCGCCACGCGCGCTCGATCGTCTTCATGGCTTTGGCGCTAGCCTTCGCTGGCGCGGTGCTGGCGGTCGGCTTTCCGGTCGGGCTCTTCCCGCAGGTTTCGTTTCCCCGCGTCGTCATCTCGCTCGACGCCGGCGATCGGCCGGCGAATCAGATGGCTGTGCTCGTCACGCGTCCGGTCGAGGAGGCGATCCGGGCCACGCCCGGCGTGCTGAACGTCCGCTCGCGGACGACGCGCGGATCATCGCAGATCTCGATCGATTTCGGCTGGGGCCGCGACATGATCGCGGCGACGTTGAACGTCGACTCGGCCATTGCCAAGGTCCTGCCGGTCTTGCCCGCCGGCACACGTTACGACGTGCGCCGGATGGATCCGACGGTCTTCCCCATCATCTCTTACGCACTTCTATCTGACAATTTGTCCCCGGTCGCTTTGCGCGACCTGGCGCAATATCGAATTGTGCCGCTTCTCTCGGCGATCCCAGGTCTTGCTAGAGTTGCCGTCCAGGGCGGCGAGCAGCGGGAGATCAAGGTCGAGGCCGATCCGCATAAGCTCGACTCCTACGGTCTCGGCTTCAATGATGTGACGGCCGCGCTCGCCAGCGCCAACGTGCTTCAGGCCGTGGGCAAAATCGAGGATCATGACAAACTCTACCTCGTCGTGTCCAATCGGACGCTGGTGACTCTCGACGAGATACGCAATGTTGTGATCCGCGCCGATACTGCCGGCGTCGTGCGGCTCCGCGACCTCGCGGCCGTCAAGGATGGCTTTGTCCCGCAATGGATCCGCGTCGTCGAGGACGGCAAGCCGGCCGTGCTCTTCAACGTCTATGAACAGCCGGACGGCAATGCGGTGCAGATCGCCGCCGGCGTGAAGGCGGCCCTCTCCAGCTTTAAGCTTCCGCCCGGCGTGGTGCTGAAAAACTGGTACGACCAGAGCGAACTCGTGGTGCAATCGGCGCTAAGCGTGCGCGACGCGGTGCTTGTCGGCTTGGCGCTTTCAGGGCTTGTCGTTCTCATCTCACTGCGCAACCTTCGTCTGACGCTCATCGCGCTGATCGTCGTGCCGGCGACCTTGGCGACGACAATCCTGCTCCTCGGCATGCTTAAGCTGAGCTTCAATATAATGACGCTCGGCGGCATCGCCGCGGCGGTCGGCCTTGTGATCGATGACGCCATAGTCATGGTCGAGCATATCGCGCGCAGGGCCGCGCCGCGTCCAAAAGGTGCGCAAAGCAATGAGCCGGCCGGCAAGCCGACCGTAATGGCGGCGGCGCGTGAATTCATGGTGCCGCTCACCGGCTCGAGCCTCGCGACGCTCATCGTCTTCATTCCCTTGAGCTTCCTCAGCGGGGTCACCGGCGCCTTTTCGAAAGCTCTCTCCATGACGATGGGCTGCGCACTCGTCGTCTCCTATCTGATGACCGCCTTCGTTGTGCCGGTGCTCGCGCGCTCCATCGTCAATTTCTCCAGGTTGAAGCCCGAAACCGGCGAGCGGAAGAGCTTGTTCGCCCGTGCGCATAGCCTGTTGCTCGACAGGTTTCTGCGATTCCCGCTGACCGCCTTCCTTGTGCTCGCGCCCGCCGTCGCCGCCGGATTCTATGCGGCAGGCCATGTGGCGACGGGCTTTATGCCGACGGTCGACGAAGGCGGCTTCGTGCTCGACTATTATACGAAGCCTGGTACCTCGTTGTCCGAAACCGGTCGCGAGATCGCGCAGGTCGAGTCGATCATCCGGAGCATGCGGGAGTTCGGCACATTTTCCCGCCGCCTCGGCACCGGGCTCGGCGGCGAGCTCGGCGAGTCTTACTTCGGCGACATCTTCGTCCGGCTGAAGCCGAACCACGCCCGCTCAACTCCGGACGTGATGGCGGCGGTGACCGCCGAGGTCGCCGCCAAAGTGCCGGGTGTCGAGGTCGAGCTAAAGCAGCTGATGGAAGATCTGATCGGCGACTTGACAGCGGTGCCGCAGCCGATCGAGATCAAGCTGACCGGCGCCGCGCCGGCCGTGCTCAATGCCGATGCTGAGAAGGTAGCGGCGGCGATCAAGCTGGTGGCCGGCATCACCGGGGTGAAGAGCGGCATCTATGTCGCCGGCGATGCGCTCGATATAGCCGTCGATCCGGTCAAGGCGGCGATCGAAGGCGCGACGGTTGACCTCGTCACCCAGGCGGTCGCTACGGCGAAGACCGGCACTGTAGCGACGCAAATGGTCGAGACCAACAAGGCGGTTGGCATCCGTGTCGTCGCCCCCGGCTCAGGCAGTCTCACTGCCTCGGAACTCGAGGCGATCCCGATCCGCGCGCCGGACGGGCACATGTTCCCCTTGAGTTGCGTCGCGTCCATCGTCCCGATCAGCGGACAGCCTCAGATCGGCAGCGAGAACCTCCAGCCGATGGTGGCGGTGACCGGCCGGATCGAGGGCCGCGGTCTCGGCGCGGCGATCGCCGACGTGAAGCAGGTGCTGGCGAAACCGGGCCTGCTCAACGCCGGCGTCGGCTATACGCTCGGCGGCCTTTACCAGCAGCAGCAGATCGCTTTCTATGGGCTGGCGCAGGTCTTCGTCGCGGCGCTGATCGCCGAACTCGTCCTGCTGCTCTTCCTCTACGAGCGATTCTGGCTGCCTATCATCATTCTCGGCTGTTCGCTCCTCTCGACGACCGCCGTCTTTACCGGCCTCTGGCTCTCCGGCGTCGATCTCAACATCACGGCTTTGATGGGCATGACAATGGTGATCGGCATCAGCACCGAGATGGCGATTTTCTACGTCTCCGAATATGCCGAGCTGGCGCATGCCATGCCGCCGCGGCAAGCCTTGCGCGAGGCGAGCCGCAACCGGTTGCGCCCGATCACCATGACAACGCTCGCCGCGATCCTGACCCTCGCGCCGCTCGCCCTGGCGATCGGCCAAGGCTCGGCGATCCAGCAGCCGCTCGCCATCGCAATCATTTCCGGCTTGCTGCTGCAGTTCCCGCTGGTTTTATTGATCATGCCGGTTCTTATTGGAATGACTTTGCCAAAAACCTCTCCGGAACCGGAACCGAATATAGCCTAGGATCCAGCCTTCGGCTTGCCCGCGGATGCGCGCTCTGCATTGCGCTCGGGTCCGGGCGTGCTAGCATCGCCTACAGTCCGAACGGATAGGTATCGGGCATACCGGGCCTTGCATGCTCCGGTCCGAGGGGCGTAACCGCCGAAGTCTCGTCGAACCAGACGAAAGCATCGAATTGTTGCGGCAGCGACGCGATCGCGTAATGGCTCATCAGCTCGGTCTCTGGCCGGTAGATAACGCCGATGAACCGCTCCAGCCGCGGCTCAAGAAGGCGTCGCCGGAGAGCTTGGTCCCGGCCGAGATCGAGCAGGAAGCGCGGAACATGCGCGTCGTGGCAGACGCGCTCGTAGCTGTCGCGATGCGACGGCCGCACGCGTTTGACCTCCATCTCGCCGCCCCAATCGGAGGCCGCCGCCACGGTACCGGTGTGCGTGCCGAAGCCGATTAGTGCGGCCTGATCGCGAAATCGCTCTCGGCAGAGTTGGCCTATGTTCAATTCTTCACGGACCACGCCCATTTCGGTGTAACGAGCATCGCCGATATGTGAGTTATGCGCCCAGACCACTGCCTTGGATTGCGATCCGCTTGCCTCCAGCAGATGTCCGAGCGTCTCGAATATGTGGGTGTCGCGCAAATTCCATGATTCCGCGCCGCCATAGTACATGATCCGATAGTAGCGCTCGGCGGAGGCGATCAGGCGCGCCTTCTGCGCGGCATCGAGAAAGCTTTCGCCATCCCTGACCAACGTATTGAAGCCGCCGCTGAAGCAGCTCCCGACACTGATCGATCACCGCCTGTTCGCATTTTCGGTAGCCGGCCGTGAGCACCGCCCGTCCGTAATTGGAAGGTTCCTTTTCTGCCACGGCGTGAGGCAGGCATAGCGCTCGCGCGCCACGGCCGCAGCTTCGGGATCCACTTTGTCGAGATATTCGAGAACGGCGGAGATGGAGCCGCTCATGCTGTAGAGGTCGAGACCATAGAAGCCCGCGCGCCGTTCCGCCGGGAGCTTTTCGTTGTGCTCTCGCATCCAACCGAGGAAGCCATCCACGTCGGTGTTTCGCCACATCCAGGTGGGAAAGCGCTGGAAGGACGGCTCCGTGCCGGGCCGGGTCGGTCGATGGCGCACATATCGGTCGGCTGCGGCAGCATCGGGCCAATCTGCCTCGACCGCTACAATCGTGAAGCCGTGCTCCTCAATCAGCCGCCTGGTGACGGCCGCACGGGCGCGGTAGAATTCGGATGTGCCGTGGCTGGCCTCTCCCAGCAGGATGACGCGGCGCGTCGCAAAGCGATCGAAGAGTTGCCCGAAGCGCGATCGTCGACGTCGGGCAGCGGTTCGGCCGCGTCGGCAGCCATCTCGGGTAGAGTCCGACCGCGCGAAAGGCCGGGTAGGTGGTTGGTAGCCCCGCGTCGGCCATCCTCGGCCCAACCCTGTTCACCAATCAGCGGCACGAACGCGACGGCGCCGAGATTCTCTTTTCCGAAGTCGGCTTCGCTCTTGCGTGTAAGCTTGATCAAGGTCTGATAGCGATCTTCCTCACCGACGGGAATGACCAGGCGGCCGCCGATTGCGAGCTGCTCCTGAAGGGCAGGGGGTATTTCAGGCCCGCCCGCCGCGACGAGGATCGCATCAAAGGGCGCGGTTTCGGGCCACCCTCACGTGCCATCGCCGACACGCAGCTCGATATTGTCGTAACCGAGCTTCTTGAACCGCTGCCGAGCGGAATTGCCCAGTGATGGGTGGCGTTCAATGGCGTAGACGCGACCGGCGATCTGACTCATAACGGCCGCCGCGTAGCCGGAGCCGGCGCCCACTTCGAGGACGCTGTCGCCTGGCTTCACCTCGGCCGCCTCGATCATCAGCGCGACAATGTAAGGCTGTGAGATCGTCTGGCCTTCGCCGATCGGCAAGGGACCGTCTTCATAGGCGAACTCTTCGAAACCGGGCTCGACGAACGCTTCGCGCGGAACACGGCGCATAGCTTCCAGAACATCCCGATCACGGACACCGCCCCGGGCGATCTGAATATCGACCATCCGGTCCCGATCCCGGGTACGGAGGAGATCCAGCATGGGGGCGTTACCTCGCAACGTCAGCCACTCTGGGTATGCTCTCCGCCCGGGAGCGAAATTTCGTGCACTGCATCGCCAGCGCACTTGCCGCCGCTAATGGCGATGTCCCCCAACGAGATAATGGCGACCAAACCGCTTGTCGCGATTGAGGACCGGCAAGCGCCGCACCTGAATGTCGGCCATATTGCGTGTGACCTCTTCGAGTCCTGATCCTCAAAGCAATATTTGACGTCTCGGTCATACATCAAGCCTTTTTGCTTTCGGGCATTTCCCTTTGGCGACACCACCGATCGCGATGCCGTAGTCTGGGCGGCTTTCTGGACCGTTTCCTCGGGACTGGCGACGCGAATGTCCCGCGTCATGGCTTCGCTTACTTTCATTGCCGCCTCATTGCATCATGTCTTCAGCTGTGTCGCTTATCCCGCGCCGGCGGGCCCCCCCTCAGGCGGCGCCACCACACGCTCCTCTGCCGCGATCCAGAATGCGCGCAAATCTGCCGGGAGGGCTCCCTGCATCTTTGCGATCTGACCGCGTGGAAGGTGGCGCGAGAGAACCAAGAAGACCGCCCGAGCCGCATCTCGCGGCTCGATGGGACGGATATCGGACAGCCATTTTGAGACTTCGTGGAT
Source organism: uncultured Alphaproteobacteria bacterium (assembly GCA_963808645.1). Lineage (GTDB taxonomy): Bacteria > Pseudomonadota > Alphaproteobacteria > Rhizobiales > Beijerinckiaceae > Methylocapsa. The sequence continues at coordinate 27,045 of CAWEGU010000012.1, read as the reverse complement.
GAACGCACCAAGTTGGCGTCGCATCTTGATGGCGCCTTGTGGCTCACCGCTCATGAGGATCACAAAGTCCGTGTTTTCACCAGTCTCGGTGCTCATACCTTCGTCTGAAATGATCAACGAAGATCCAGGCGAGATGATTTCTGAGATGCGGTCGACGATGTCCTGGGGAATCTCGATACGGTCAAGCGCCGCTCTGGCCGGGGCTAAAGTCGGCGACGCCGGCTCGGCAAGGTAACGGTCACCACGGCGCGACTTGCCGCTTGGGCCAAGCTGATGGCTATCCATGGAGACGGCGCTCCAGCGAAGATCGGCATCGCCATTCGCGTAGTCGAGCACGGTGTAGATATGCGTACCGATAGGAAGGTCGGCATCGTGGATCGTGACCGCGCTCTCCAACACGGGCTGAAAGGACTGCCGGACATAGAGGCGATGCGTCTTCCGGCTGATGAAGATAGATACGGGGGACATCATGCGGGCCGCCTCCCTTGCAGCTTCCACGGCCAAGACCTTCTCGGCCGCGGCCGCTCTTGCCTCATCTCGCGCGCGCGCAGCAGCATCTGCCTTCAGTGGCGCTTGTCCCTTAGCGGCAGCCAACTGCGCCTCTGCGTCGGCCAACCTTGAAAGCGCTTCGGCCTTTTTCTCCTCGGCCGCCTGGATCACCGCCAGCGAACTTGCGGTGTTGAGTGCGCTTTCGGCAGCCATGAGTTGCGCTTCCGCTCGGTATTTCGTGGCCTCTGCAGTGCGCACGAGCCGCGCTGAATCCAAGGTCAATTTTGCCGCGGTCAACCTGGCCGCATCGGCTTTTCTTGCTATCGCATCCGCGGCCGCGATCTTGGCGGCAGCGAGTGACTTCCACATCACTAGGGGCTTGGCTGGGCTGCCTGGCGATGGTGCGTCTGTTTCGGGTGGAGCGGCGCCAGGCGCTGCTTTCTGCGCTTCCTCGCGAGCTGCGTCCCAATGCGCGGTTAGCGCTTTCAGCCCAAGATCAGCGCGAACCAATTTCGGCTTGAAGAGAACGGGGTGGTCAATTTCGACGGGGCGGACGTCGTTTCGAGCCACGATCACCCGCATGCCTATTTTCGTCATGTCGAAGAGACGTTGGGCGAACTCATACGGCATGCGAACACAGCCATGTGAGGCGGGGTATCCGGGCAGCGGTCCCGCATGGAGCGCGATGCCCGACCAGGTGATGCGCTGCATAAAGGGCATGGAGGCGTCATCGTACAGGTTGGAGTGGTGCTCCTCCTCTTTCTGAATGATGCTGTAGATGCCGGCGGGCGTTTCATACCCGGTTTGGCCGCTGGAGACCGGCGCGCGCAAGATCCAGCCATCCGCATCATAGATTGTGACCCGCTGATGGCTGAGCGAGACAATCGCCATGATGGGCTCCCCAGCGGGACGGGCCGCGACAGTCTCGACCGGCTGTGCCTCCCGACGGTGCGTGGCGCCGGCCGGGTCGGCAAGGCCCGTCGCGAGCACTGCCGCGAGGCCAATGATGGCGGGCCTGACGCACAGCGGCATGGTCGCGCGCCTCATACCAAAGCAAAGAGCACCAGAAGAACATGCAGGAACCAAGAAAGCGAAAATATGTCCTGACAGGTCGCACGCATTGAGCAATTTTTCGATGAACCTGCCCGATCCGGCCGAACATGCAGGATACTTTTGTGCGGGCGATTGAAGGACCTGATCACCACGCTTGCGCTCGCCGCGACAGCGGCGATCATGGCCGATGAAGCTGGTGCCGAGCCACAGGCCCATAATCGCCGAGATCATGCGCGCCGCGCGATCTTCGAAACGAGGGACAAGCCGATGTGGGAGAGATAGAGCTCGCCGATGGTGATGACGACGAAATAGGCAAACAACCACCACCACGTCGCCGAATTGCCGCCCGCTGGCCAAGCCGCACCCGCCATGATTTCATCGCAAACCTACGCTCGAATCGGATTATGCTTTGTAGAGTCACACCCTCTCGGATTCTCAATTCGATGTTAGAGAAGCTCATCACCGAAGCGGCCCTTGTCGCCGCCCTTGTCGTGGGAGCCACGCCGTCCGGGGCGCAGTCGTTTCAGAACCTCGTCGAGACCTTTTACAATGACGAATTTCGCGCTCATCCGATCGCCGCGACAGAGATTGGCGTGCATGATCACGATGTTGAGGTCGATGATCTGAGCCGAGATGGCCAGGCCAAAAACGCCGCGCGGCTGCACAAGGCGCTCGACGCGCTCAGCGCAATCGGTCCGGCGACCCTGTCGGCCAGCGACCGCGATGATCGGGAGATGCTGATCAACAGCATTAAGGAAAAGCTTCTGGATGTCGAGACGATCCGGTACTGGCAGGCCGACCCGGATGTTTATGTGCGCGGTGCGACCTCGGCGGCCTTCAATCTCGTTCATCGAGATTTCGCGCCGCTCGTTGATCGCTTGCGGTCGGTCATCGCCCGCGAGCGGCAGATCCCAATGCTGCTCGCAGCTGGCAAGGCCAATATCGAGCATCCGCCTCTGGCATTCATCGACATCGCGATTCGCAATGTCGCGGGCTCGATAGATTTCCTAAAGACTGGCGCGCCTGTCGCCTTCGCCGCCGTGGAGGATCAAGAGCTCAAGCGCGAGTTCACGGCATCCAACGATTCCGCGATCGCTTCATTCGAGAATTATAAGACCTACCTCGAACAGCTGAAACCCAAGGCGGATGGCGATTTCGCGCTCGGCTCCGACCTGTTCGCCAAGCGCATTGCCTACAAAGAGATGGTCGACATTCCGCCGGACAGACTGCTCGATATTGCTTACGCGCAGCTGCACAATGATCAAGGCGCCCTTGCGGAGGCGGCTCGGGCGCTCGATCCAACAGCGCCAATCGAGGCCGTGCTGAAGGAGATCCGCGCGCTGCATCCGACGGTCGACACACTGATCCCAACCGCGAGAGATGAACTCGCAGGCCTGCGCGCCTTTGTTCTGGACCATCACATCGCGACCATTCCGAGCGATCTCCTGCCAAAAGTCGAGGAGACTCCGGGTTTCCAGCGCGCGACGACCGCGGCCGCATTGGACCCGCCCGGCCCTTTGGAGCGGCGCGCGACGCAAGCCTTCTACTATGTCACACCGCCAGATGCCGGGCTCGCGCCGGACAAGCTCGAACAATATCTCGAAGCCTATTACTTCCCCGGGCTCGAGATCATATCTGCGCATGAGGTTTGGCCGGGCCATTTCATGCAGTATCTGACGCGCCGCGCCCATCCTGCCTGACCGCTGGCGCGGCAGATGGCTGATACGTATTCGACCACTGAGGGCTGGGCTCACTACGCCGAACAGATGATGGTTGAGCAAGGCCTTGGCGATGGCGACCCGAAACTGAAAATCGGCCAAATAGAGGCTGCGTTGCTGCGTGACTGCCGCTTCGTCGCGTCGATCGAAATGCACACCAAAGGCAAGAGCGTCGATGACGCCACCCGGTTCTTCATGAAGGAATGCGGATCGCCGGAGCCTGAGGCTCACCGTGAAGCCTATCGGGGCACGAGCGATCCTGGCTACGTCAACTACACGGTTGGCAAGCTCGAAATCTTGAAATTGCGCGACGATTACCGCGCGAAGATGGGTGATAAATTTTCCCTGACCGACTTCCATGATCGCCTGCTCGCGGGCGGCTTGGCTCCGATCAAGATCATCCGCCGCGAGATGATGGGCGCGGACGGCCCGGTTCTCTGATGGCCAGATATTCTCAAATCGACGGGGCAGCCAAAAATATCGGGCGATCGACGAAAGCTTTTCGAACCTCGGGCGGGTCTGAGCCGCAGGAGCGGCCATCGGAGCCCGATAATGTCCACTCCTGGCGAGCCTGCGCCCAGGCAATTCTTGCTGGATTATTGCCTACCCGCGGCCGAGACGATCGCTCCCTGAGTCGGACCCTAATGGCGGCCGTCCTGCCCGTTGTGATGCGGGCCGGGAGGCTCTGCCTTGGCCATGGTGGACTTCAGCATGGGTCGCCGGGATGTTCTTGATAGGAGCAGATTCAAAGTTTGGGACACAAGCCGTCACTCGACTTTGGGCGAAGATCTGGAGCTCGTCTCAGTCGGGACCGCCTGAGATTTGACGGTCCGCGGGCCATAATTCTTGAATTTTTCAATTGTCCTTTCGATCTCGTCGTCTTCGAGCGTACGCGGGGTCCCAATTTGAAGCGCAACCGCATATTGCTTGCACAGCGTTTCGATTTCGACGGCAAGCCACATCGCCGCGCGGAGGTCATGTCCAGTGGCAACCATGCCGTGGTTGGCGAGCAGCGCGCAGGCGCGTCCGCTCAGCGCTTTCAGCACTGCCCGCGACAGTTCCTCGGTGCCATAGGGCGCGTAGGGGGCGCAACGGATAGACGGCCCGCCAGCGGCGGCAATCATATAGTGCACGGCCGGTACCTCCATGCCGCAAATGGCGAAGGCCGTGGCGTGAACCGGGTGCACGTGGACGACCGCGTTAACGTCCACGCGCTGTTGCAAAATATCGCGGTGGAAACGCCATTCCGAGGAGGCCGCAAGCCTGTGCTCATAGCTCCCGTCCATGTTCATGAAGACGATATCCCCAATCTTCATTTCGTCATAAGGCAGGCCGGATGGCGTGATCAGCAGGCCATTTTCCCAACGGACCGAAATATTGCCGGCGGTCCCTTGATTGATGCCGTTATAGTTCATGCTGAGACAGGCCCCGATGATCGCTTGCCGGATAGCTTCTTCCTCGGCCGCGGCCATGTTCCTGCCCTCTCAAAGGCGGCCGCCAAGAGCACACGCATCGCGCGAGCTGTTCGACCTTGGCGAAATCCTGCGCCGCGATAATCCCCGGCGCGACCATCCGTGAGCCGCCGACGCAAGCGCCATTGGCTAAGCGCAAGATAGTTTCCGGCCTTTTCGGCGTCGATACCGCCGGTCGGACAGAAAATCAAATCGGGCAAGGGCACGCGCCAGATATTTTGCCCCGCCCGCAGGCTGGCGAGAAAGAATGTTTAGTGGTGCAGATCTCTTCAAGGGGAAATCGGGTAATATTCTGCGCAGGTGGCGGATCACCAAATGTTTGGAGCCACGGCAACATCTTCGCACGACGGCATTGTCATATTGGCCAAGAATAGGAATTTTCGGGCCGATTTGGTTCGGCAGCAAGCGCCTTAAAGCATTGATGTTTTGATATGAGGGCTGTGAACGCCTCGCGCTATTGACAAGTAAAACCGATGGACGTGAGAATGCCCGCATCCGCGTTACTGTAGAGGCACAGCGAGGGAGCGGATTCGTGCGGGTCGGAGGCAAAGTTTTTCGAACCATTTGGCCGGATAACGAAGGGGCGAGCGTCCAAATCATCGATCAGACGCGGCTGCCGCATGAATTCGAAATCGTTTCGATCACCACCGTGTGTGAGGCGGCACGCGCCATCAAGGATATGCAAGTCCGTGGCGCGCCGCTCATTGGTGTGACTGCGGCCTATGGCTTGGCGTTTGCCATGCGCGAAGAACCTTCCGACGCCAATCTCGAGATGGCCTGCGCCGCTCTTGGCGCGGCGCGGCCGACAGCCGTCAATTTGCAGTGGGCGCTCGAGGCGATGCGGAGGTATCTCTTGACCTTGCCTCCAGCTGAACGCGGTAAAGCCGGGTTCGCCCATGCCGGCGCGATTGCGGAACAAGATGTAGACCTTTGCCAAGCGATCGGCGCGCACGGGCTCGGCCTCATCCGCGCCGCCGCCGCCCGCAAGCAAGACGTCAATATTCTTACTCATTGCAATGCGGGATGGCTGGCGACGGTGGACTGGGGCACCGCCATGGCGCCAATCTACAAGGCGCATGACGAAGGGGTTGCCCTGCATGTGTGGGTCGACGAAACGCGGCCGCGCAATCAAGGCATGTCGCTCACCGCTTGGGAACTCGGCCAACATGGCGTGCCGCATACAATTATCGTCGATAACGCAGGCGGCCATTTGATGCAGCTCGGAAGGGTCGATCTCGTGATTGTCGGGACAGATCGAACCACGGCCTCGGGCGACGTTTGCAACAAGATCGGTACCTATATGCAAGCACTTGCGGCCCGTGACAATGGCGTACCGTTTTATGTCGCCGCGCCATCACCCTCCATCGATTTTTTGATTTTGGATGGCATCGGCAGCGTGCCAATTGAGACGCGATCCGAGCTTGAGGTCACCCATATCACAGGGCTTGCCGCGAACGGCCGCATCGAGACGATTCGACTCAGCCCCTCCGGAAGCAAGGCCGTCAACTATGCCTTCGACGTGACGCCAGCACGGCTGGTAACCGGTCTCATCACGGAGCGCGGCGTGATCGCGCCCAACCGCGAGGCGCTAGCTAAAGCATTTCCGGACCGTATCGCCGATGTGTCGTAGCTGGGTGGACGTACCGCCGGCCGTGTCAGATTCCCCTCGCAGATGAGAAATAAAACCAAAATCTCGCCGGCTCAGGCGCTCGCCGTTACTAACATACAACTCGCATAGTGGCACTGTGCGGCTGGACACTGGATTTTTCATTTTCTGACCTGCAATAAAGCGATGCTGCTCACTTCACCTCCGCGTCACATTGACCAAGGCGATGCGATTGACGCCGCTGCAGGCCAGCGCGAGATTGCCGTCGGCGGTTGGCATCATGTTGCGCACGACTCCTCCGCCGGAAGGGATCGGCCAAGTCTGGAAAGTTTCAGTCTTAGGGTCGAAGCGCACGAGGGTATTCGGATTCTTCCCCGATTCGCTGTACCATACGACGTCATTCAGCGTGGTGATTCCGTAAGGTCCGGACTCGGGTCCTCCAGGAGAAGGCCACTCTTTGACAGTGCTAGTCTCTGGCTCAAACCGTCCCAGCGCGCCGCGGGCGTAGTCTGAGTACCAAATAACGTCATCGCTTGTGATGGCGATCCGCCGCGGACGGCTTTCCGCATGCGGCAGGACATATTCATGGATTTGGAACGTGTTGGGATTGATGCTCGCGAGCTTGTTGCTCCCAAACTCGGTAAAGAACGGAACGCCTCCCGAATTCACCACCATGCCATATGGGTTGGCATGTTGCGTTGGCACGGGGACCAGTTTCACTTCACCGGTGCGCGTTACCAGCCTGCCCACCATGTTGGCGCCTTGCACGGTAAACCACAGTGTTCCCTTCTGATCGAAGACAAGCGTGTGTGGATCACGCGCTTTAGCGTCGGGCATGGGATATTCGCTGATCGCGCCTGTTTTCGGATCGAGCTTCCCGATATAGCCTTTGAAATTAGCCGTGAACCAAATGTTGCCATTTGCGTCGGAAACTAGACCATGCGGTCCTGACCCAGGTGTTTTCAGTTGATATTGCGTGAACTCTCCTGTCCTTGGATTGAGCCGCCCCAAAAGGTTGGCCATCTGTCCCGTGTACCAGATGGATCCGTCTGGGGTGGCAAGAGGATCATGGGGATGCGAGCCGGGGGTCGGGACAGGCCATTCCTTTATAGAAACCTCGACACTTTCTCCAGGGGCCCCGGCGGCTGCCGGCTTGGCCTTTTCGAAAGCGTTCTGAGCCAAATATCCCGACCCCGTCAAGGTTCGATTTTGCGACAACGCTATGAGATTGGGCATACTTTCAGCGACGTTCCGCCACTTGTTGTGCCCAGGCTTGTGGCGGTCCGCGTTTAGCGCTTCCACGGCGTCCTGACGGTTTCCGTCATGCAATCGAGTCTGACACCAGACTGGAACACTGGACGAGACACAAGCTGCCAACACTACGAATAGAAGTGGTCGTTGCGACATTCGTGGTTCCTTCAGCAATTCCCTCTTGATGGGCTGCAGCGACCCGCTCCTCCTTCAGGCTTTTAGCCCTGCCATGCGCCGCTGCGCTCCCAGAGCAACGAACGCTCTGTCGTCCCGCGCCGCTGGCGACGGTGTGACGGATTTGGCGCTGGTCGAAGCTGTATGAATGGCCGAATGCCGTCTGATGCTAGCCGATAACGACGATTTGTTCTAATCACGCTTCTGACCGTCCTCTGAAAATCTCTTAGCTGGTTTTTCGATCCTGCGATTAATTGGCGCCTGAGCCGATAGGGAGAATTCTGATGCAGGGCAAGACAGTGGTCATTACCGGCGGTACCTCGGGGATTGGCGAGATTGCCGCGGAACGGCTCGCGCGGATGGGCGCCCGGATCGTCCTGATCGCGCGGGACAAGTCGCGCGGAGAGGCAACCCTGGCGCGGCTTCATGAACGGGCGCCAAGCCTTGGCCACGCGGTCCATTACGCCGATCTGGCGCGCATTTCCGAGATGAAACGCGTGGCCGCCGAAATCGCCCACAAGGAGCCCCGCATCGATGTCTTGATCAATAACGCAGGAGCCATGCTCAGCAGCCGCCGACTCACCGAGGACGGGCTGGAATATACCTTCGCACTGAACCACATGGCTTATTTCGTCGTCACCGAGGGGCTGCGCGAACGGCTCCTCGCCTCCGCGCCGGCGCGCATCGTCAATACTGCTTCAGCCGCCCACCAGAGGGCCAGGCTGGATTTCGACGACCTGCAATCGGCGAAGCGCTTCGGAGCCATGAGAGCCTATGGCCGCTCCAAGCTTTGCAACGTTCTTTTCACGCGCGAACTCGCCCGCCGCCTGCGTGGCATGGGGGTCACTGCCAATTGCCTGCATCCCGGCTTCGTCGCCACGCGCTTCGGCGATCAAAGCGACGGCGTGATCTCGCGCTTCATTGGGCTCGCCAAGCTCTTCGCAATTCCCCCAGAGAAAGGCGCGGAAACTATCGTCTATCTGGCCTCTTCGGCCGCCGTCACGGAAACGACGGGAGTGTATTTCTACAAGTGCCGCCCGGTAACGCCGTCACGGGAGGCCCGGGACGACAGGGCTGCGTTGTTGCTCTGGGAGCGCAGCGCCGCCTTGGCGGGCTTAACCACTTAAGGGCAGCTGCAAGCCACTCGCCATGCGGGTCGATTTGCCGGGCGCGCAATTTCCTGGAGGGCAAACTGCCATGACGGAAGGGGAGCATGACTGCATGCATGCCCGTCGCCAGCCTCACGCAGCCGTTGTGGGCTGCGCGGCTCATCGGTTGATGAGCCAAAGAACGAGCGTCAGAACCGCACTGATCAGGATCCAGTAGTGATCGGCAGCCGCTCCAGCCTGAGCGGTCCGATCCATCGCCACAGGAGACCAATGGCCACCAGGGTCAATTGTGACAAATCTGCGCTACTCGCTGGCGTGTTAGTTTCGCATGAGCGGACGGCGTGCCGATGGAGCGCAAGCGCGTGAAACTCTGCCTGCTGTTTTTTCAGAGTTGGCGGAATGGTGGCAGCTGCTGATCGCATATTGCTGGGCGCCTCGCCATTCACGGACAAATGGAATGCGGTGAGCCGCGCGAATAAAAGGCTGGCGGCCATGCCGGCAGTTTGGAAATAATTGAAGCATTCGTTTGGAGGGAATCCGTTGCGAGCGCGAAGCCGGCTTCAGGTTCGAGCAAGCGCGGCTTGGTGGAGCGGCGAAGAGTTGACGAAAAACTCCCGAGCCCGCCGGAGGATCGATCGGATCGAGGCCAAAGCCTTCTGTCTGTCCGTGACCCGCTTTGGCGGCGGTTCGGCATGACAAAAAACCGGCGGCTCACAAGGAAGTCGCCGGTGCCGGATTGGGACCAAGAACAGACGGGTCTTGTTCCGTCCGGGACATATCGGCGAACGGGGGAGGGCCGCTCGCCGAAACCTTCGTTAGGATTGGCCGCCCGTCAGCACCGTAACCGCGCGGCGGTTTTGTGACCAGCAGGAGATGTCGTTGCAGGTCGCGACGGGCCGTTCCTTGCCATAGCTGATGGTGCGAATTCTTGCCGTCCGAATGCCGCGGGCCACGAGATAGTCCTTTGCGGTTTCGGCCCGCCGCGCGCCTAGCGCGAAATTATATTCCCTCGTGCCACGCTCGTCCGCATGGCCTTCGACGGTCAAATTGTAGCGGCCGTATTGCTGCAGCCAGGCCGCCTGCTTGGCGAGGGTCGCCTGCGCGGTCTGACTCAGTTCGCTCGAATCGCTGTCGAAGAAAACCCGGTCGCCGACATTGACGGCGAAATCCCGAGTGCTGCCAGGCGCTGCCCGCCCGCCATTCAGGCCGGCGAGCGTATTGGCAGTCTCGGCGGGGGCCTTCGCGCAGGCGGAGATCGCAAGGGCGCTGCCCAGCGCGGCAGCGAATTTGAGTTCGCCGGTCCGCTGAAGAAAGCTCATCCCATATTCCTTCTGTGAGCGCGAGGCAGATCGTAGTCCTACCTGCCTTTCGTTAAAGGAATGTTCGATCAACCTTGATCGAAGCTAAGCAGAAAGCGGTGCATTGGAGTAAACCAGGATAAGGTTAACCGATGGTTCATGGCGAGAATACGGCTAAGATGGAGTTTCTCACCGCAAATGCAAAAATCTTATTGCAACGCGCAATGCGCCGGTCCTTTCCGTTCCAAGACCGGAAAGGCTGAATTCAGGGAGAGCCTAATGGTGAAAATCAGACCGAAGAGTTCAGGATTACTTCAAGAAAAGGGTTCGGAGCGCGTGACCCAACCCTAAGCCTCTGAACGTGGGCTACGGTTTAGATCAGCTCTTCATTTGGTCTCACAGGTAACAAACTGGCGAGCGGCGGTCTGCCCAAAATAGCTCATCGCGCAACTTTGTCTGCTGAAAATTTTATGATAATATATGACAATCGTAAGCTTGGCTCTGTAGAGGTTCGCCGTACGGAGGTCTGCCATGGCAACCAAACGCCGGCCCTCATTCGATTCGAAATCTTTTCTCGCCGTGGTTGGCGAGGGCCGAAGCATTGGGGAGTACCGCAAGGATGCGATCATCTTTTCCCAGGGAGACGCCGCGGATGCGGTCTTCTACATTCAGACAGGTAAGGTGAAGATCACCGTCGTTTCGGAGCAAGGCAAGGAAGCCGTCGTCGCAATACTTGGTGCGAACGACTTCTTTGGTGAAGGATGTCTTGCCGGGCAGGCGCGGCGCATATCGACGGCCGCGACGATGACGGAGTTTGTCATCGTGCGTCTGGAAAAGTCGGCCATTGTCCGCGTGATCCAACAGGAGCCAGCGTTCGCCGGGATTTTCATTGCCCATCTTCTGGCGCGGGCCATCCGCGTCGAGGCAGACCTCGTCGACCAGCTGTTCAATTCGAGTGAGAAACGTCTAGCCCGGCTGCTCCTGCTGTTGGCGAACTTTGGCAAAGACGAAAAACCGGAGCCGATCCTCGCGAAAATCAGCCAGGAGACGCTTGCGGACATGATCGGAACGACCCGGTCCCGGGTGAGTTTCTTCATGAACAAATTTCGAAAACGGGGCCTTATCGACTACAACGGCTGCATCGAAGTCCACAGTTCATTGTTGAATGTCGTTTTGCACGAGGAGCCGCATATCGAGATTTAACTATCCTCCTGCGCACGGGGCTGTCGATAAAATCCCTGGATCTCTTGATGGGAGCAATTCCGCGAGTGTTTTCTTCGAGTGATTGGAGCCGCCCTGATTTCCTTGCGACGGATTCTTCCGTCTGATTTTCGCGCCCTTAGTTGAGAAGCGGGCTCCAGGAGGGGTCCGAACCATAATTCGGCGTAGGTACCGGGAATTCGGCGCGTCCGAACACGTCGGTCATAAAAATCTTCGCGCCGTCCTGTCCGCCGGGATCGCGAAAGAACATCAGATAAAGGCCGTTCGGGGCCCAAGTAGGCCCTTCGTTGTGGTAGCCCTCGGTCAGGATCCGCTCACCCGACCCATCCGGACGCATGACACCGATCGCGAATGAACCGCTCTTTTGCTTGGTAAAGGCTATATAGTCGCCTTTCGGCGACCAGACTGGCGTCGCATAGCGCCCCTCGCCAAAGGAAATGCGTCTCGGGCCGCCTCCGGTTGCTGACATGACATAGATTTGCTGGCTGCCGCCGCGGTCCGATTCGAATACGATTTGGGTGCCGTCCGGAGAATAGGATGGCGATGTGTCGATCGCGTTGGAGTCGGAGAGCCGCGTCGTCGCGCGCGAGCGCAAATCCATGGCGTAGAGATTCGACGCCACGCCTTGTGCAAGCGACATCACGACCTTTTGCCCATCCGGCGAAAAACGCGGCGAAAAGGTCATGCCCGGGAAATTGCCGACGACTTCGCGCTGGCCGGTCTCGATATTCAACAAAAGGACTTTCGGGTCGGATGCGCCAAACGACATATAGGTCACATCTTGCGATGAGGGCGAAAACCTTGGCGTCACGACGAGATCGTCGCCCCGCGTCATGTAGCGCAGATTGGCGCCGTCCTGATCCATGATCGCCAGCCGCTTGCGGCGGCGCTCCGGCGGCCCAGTCTCGTCAACAAATGCAATCTGCGTATCGAAAAAGCCTTGCTCGCCCGTAATGCGCGAAAAGATTGCATCCGAGACCATGTGCGCGACGCGGCGCGCATTGTTCGGATCGGTGACATATTGGCTTCCGGCGATCTGCCTGCCGGCCCCCATATCCCAGAGCCGGAATTCGGTTTGCAGCCTTCCGTCCGAGGTCCGGCTGGTTCGGCCCGTCACCACGAATTGTGCATTGATCCTGCGCCAGGAATCCATCTGCGGTACCTGGTCCGGATTGGCAATAGTCTCAACGAAGGTTTTTGGATCGATCGGCGCGAGAAACACGGAACGCTTGAAATTATTGATGACTATAGCGGTCAACTGGGCGCTTGCCGCCGCATCGCCGGAAAATGCCGTCACCGCGATCGATATGGGTTTGAATTCCCCCGCTCCATGCACATCGAGATAGCGGTCCTGCTGGGCATGGGCCGCCGGTGCGAGCCCTAAGCTGCCAACTAAGATCGCGGCCGCCAGGAATGCGGCGGACGTTTCGATCATGGTTTCGAATTTGCGAGGCGCGCGTGAACGAAGCACGGAGAAGAGAAATTTCACAGCATTTCGTCCGGATCGAAGCGAACGATCCGGCCTTTCCACTGGTCGTAATAGAGCTGATACTTGGAAGGTATCCGGAGCGGATCGCAGCGCCGCACCGCCCGCATCGCGCTTTCGGCGAGAGCGCGCAAATTGGGGTCGGCCGGCGGATTGAGCAACTCGGGCTGGCCGATCAGCGATCCGTCATGCGTATATTGGACATGAATCTCGGGAATGTATTTTTGCTGCCCGCCAAGCCCGGCAAAGTTCCAGCATCGCTTATATTGCTCTTGCAGCAAGCCGTCGAGCTGGCCCCAGAGAGATGGCGACATTTTGGCGGCACTTGCCGTCGGCGAACCGAGCGAGGCCACTTGGCTGAGGTCATGCCCGCTCGACTGTTTTCTTTGCGGCGCCTCTTTGTTTAGAAACTTGGCTATGCCGCCAGGGTCGAATTTCTGTTGCGGCTCGGCGGTCTCCTCGCCCGACCTGGGCTTGGCGGCCGGCTTCTGTTTTTCCTTTTGTTTTTCATGGTCGAGCAGTTTCGCCAATTGATCCGGTTTGAACCTTGGCGCGGGCTTTTTGGGCGGCTCGACCGGCTTCGGTTGGGCTGGCTCCGGCGTGGCAGTTTCCTCCGCCTCGTTGAATAGCGGTTTCGGCGGCGGCGCAGCGGACGGCTTGACGTGCTCGGATTCCGGCGCTGGCTTCGCGGTTTTCTGCGCGCGGCCCGGCCGCGGCGAGGCCATGCCATCTTCAGGCGGCATAGGCGCCTCTCGCGGTTCAGCATGGCCTGGATCGGCTTGAGGTTTCAGCGGGGGGGGTGGCGCGGAGACATCCTTTGGCGCGTCGCTTGGCGAAGGTTGCGGGTTCAGCTCGGCGAGTTCGGCAATTTTTTCCGCCCGCTGGCCCGGCTTCACCTGGGCCGCTGTCTTTTCGCCCTTCACGATCTGGTTGAATTGCTGGCCGCTGAGAATTTCCACCGGAACGCTCTCCTGTGCCTCGTCGGACCGAGGTGGCTGTGACAACGAAAACAGGGCCAAGGCGAGCAAGCCGATATGCGCGCCGCCCGAAACCGCGAAGCCAGGATTTTCGGGCAACGGCATGGCGGTTTAATTCTTGTTGGGATTGGTGACCAGCGCGACCTTTTTATAGCCGGCCGCGGTAATGACCGACATGACCTCGGCAATCCGTCCGTAATTCACCTGGTTTGCGCCGCGCACGTAGATCCGCTCATCGATGCCGGACGTCGCGACTTCCTTCAACTTGTCCGCGAGCCCGGTGACTTGCACCGGCTGGTCCATGACATAGACCGAGCCCCTGTCATCGACGGCGACGGAGACGGGCTTTTGCTCGATGTTCAACGCCGCGGCCTTCGTCCGCGGCAGGTCGATCGCAAGGCCCGTCGCGAGCAGCGGCGCGGCCACCATAAAAATGATCAAAAGCACGAGGATGACATCGATAAAAGGCGTCATGTTGATCTCGGCCATGGCGCGATAGCGCGGAATACCGCGCCGCCCGCGCCGGCCCTTGTTGCGTACCGCAATGCCCGACATGCCCATCTTAAAAATCTCCAGCGCATGGTTTCAAAATTCCCGGCGGGGGAAAACGCCGGTTTCTTTGGTGTGCAATGATCAGGCCGCCCGGTCCTTAACAGTGTGCTGATCGATTTGACGTGAAAGAATTGCGGAAAACTCGTCCGCGAAGCCCTCAAGCCGCGCCTGTTTCTTAGCGACATCGCCTTGGAATTTGTTATACGCGATCAGTGCCGGGATTGCCGCGAAGAGCCCAATCGCCGTCGCGAAAAGCGCCTCCGCTATCCCCGGGGCGACGACCGCAAGCGAAGTATTGCGCGACGCCGCGATCGAGCGAAACGCGGTCATGATGCCCCAGACGGTGCCGAATAGGCCGATGAAGGGACCGGCAGAGGCAACCGTCGCCAGCACCAGAAGGCTGGATTCGAGCTTTTCAGCTTCCCGGGCGATCGAAACATCGAGGACTTTCTCAATGCGCGCCTGCAGACCCATGAAGGACGAGGCCGCGCCTTGCACCGAACGCCGCCATTCCCGCATCGCGGCGACGAACAAGGCCGCCATGCCCGACGCCGGACGCGACGACAAGGTCGCATAAAGTTCGTCGAGCGAGGCGCCCGACCAGAAGACCTCCTCGAACTGCGCCATGGCGCGCTGGGTTTTGGAAAATAGCAGCATTTTGTTGAGGATGATCGCCCAGCACCAAACCGAGGCGCCAAGCAATCCCAGCATGACGAGCTTGACCACGAAATGGGCCGACCAGAACATGCCGAGAAGAGAGACCTCCATCGCGGGCGACGCCAATCCGGATGCTGCAATATCGGCAGGATTTATGTCATCATTCCTTGTAAATTTTTAGGCGAGGCTCGTGCTGCGAGTCAAACCTCATTTCAGTCATCCTTTGCCCGCGAAATCGGTCATTTCTGGGGCTTCACGCGCCCGAATCTGTCCCGTGGCTTGCGCCGGACGCCCACGCGAGTGGAATGGAAAACCGTGCGAAAGTTAGCCTCGATCAAGGTTAAAACACCGTTACCCATATGTTTAAGGCTACTCAAACGCGCGGCCCCGCAACCGTCGAAGCCCTGAGCTTCGCCAGAATCCCGGCGGGAATCCGCCTCGCCTTGCCGCCCGCGACAACAGCTATTCTGACTTTCGCGGTTAAAAGCACTTCGCAACCGCGCCGGATTTTCTGCGTCATATCAATCGAGGCACCCCGGGTGGCGGAAGGATGCGTCTCGACACGAAGCTCGTCGTCCATCAGGGCGGGTTTGAGAAACTCGATGGACATGGCGCGTACCACGAAATGGAAGCCGTCCGCCCTGCGGTTTCCGAAAATCCCCCAGTGCTCTATACCGAGCGCGCGCAGAAATTCGGTGCGGCCGCGTTCAAGGAAACGCAGATAGGAGGCGTGATAGACAACACCGGAAAAATCGGTGTCTTCGTAATAGACCCGGACGGCGAGACGATGGGGTGCCGCCGGGGAAGCTGGTTCTCCGCGGGATCGATCGCGGGGAGGGGACGCCATCCTAGGCATTTACTCACCCAGGCTTCACCGCCAAGGACGCCGCGGCCACCCAATCGGCGGCGGCGCCAAATGCGGATATCATTAGGGGTATGGGGCCAAGGCGGAGAATTGTTCCGGCTGCGTCTTCTACAAAGCAAATGGAGCGGTCTAAAAGGAAGACGTCCGCGCCAAATTCGCCCATGTTTACCCTTCTTTGAAAAGATAGTCCGTGTTGACAATAGGCTTTGTTTGACAAAAAGTCCGGTTGATGAGAAATTCCGTGCCGTCGCGGACAGACGGAAATGCTGTGCCGCGCCAGGAAATTCGGGCAAATAGCCCCGGCATTTTTTACGCTATTGTGGTCTAAGTTTTTGATTCCATCATCCGGCGCGGTTGCGCCTAAATACCGCGTCTTCTGAACCAATGGCGACCGCTGTCATTATCGTAACTTATTGCAATAACGTGGATATCACCGAATGCTTGGAGGCGATCAGTGACCAGGCCGGGAGTGGGGAACTGGGCGTCTTCGTGGTTGAAAACGGAGGCCCCGCTGCTTTCGACGCTCTCGCGAAAGCCTTAGTTGCGCCAGGAGGACCGTGCATCGAAGCGGCCTCATCCAAACTTGCGAATCTCGCTAGTCCAGGCGGTTGCCATCTGCGCTCGGTGGAGCTTGTGACATGCCGCGGTTACTGGCGGGTGGTGGTTGCGGAAGCGCCCGAAAACCTCGGCTATGGCGGGGGCATAAATAGCTGGCTCGAGCGGCTAAGGCCGTATCCCGAATGGGATGGATTCTGGATCCTTAACCCTGATACAATGCCAGAACCAATGGCCCTGTCTGCCCTCAAAGCCGCTTGCGCCATGCCGAGCTGCGGCATGGCGGGGAGTACGATCGTCGACTTCAAATGCCGCGATAAAGTGCACCTACGCGGATTGCTTTGGCGGAGGTGGCGCGGCGGTAATGTCGCCATTGACCGTGGCAAGCACATTAGCGAGCCAGCGGCCCCTGGAGGTGCCAAGGCAATCGACTCACCCACGGGCACGTCATTTTATGTGACAAGAGCGTGCATCGCCCAGATCGGGTATCCCCGGGAAGACTACTTCCTGTACTTCGAGGATCTTGAGTGGGGCATGCGCGCTAAGTCAGCTGGCCTACTAACTCGCGCGGACGACTCCGTTGTTCTGCATAAGTATGGTACAACAATTGGATCGGCGGCATCACGAAAAGAGCGATCGCGCCTCGCTGTCTTTCTTGAGGCGCGAAACAGCATGTTATTTGTTTGGCGCACAGATCCGGGCGCTATAGTCTGGATGATTGTGCGTACGCTCTTGCGCGCTTGCGAGTACCTTTTCGTCGGCTCAGTTCGCAACGCAATGGCGACGCTTGCCGGCATGATGGCATTTTTTCGCGGCGAAACCGGCCGGCCGCATTTCGTCAGTTAACGGTTGACGAGGGGAACCGGCTTGTCCTAGTAACCATCCGGCCGCCAGCACATGCAAAGCCGCAGGCGGCGGAGGCGAGCGAGCCCTGCGGTCTCCAGCCTTACGAGGCTACCCCGCGCCAGGCGGCGAGGTCCTATCGCCTATCAGGCGGCATCCACAGCAGCATCACTGCCGCGCCGGAGATTGGCGCCGGGTGGGAGCGATGGGCCGCGCAGGAGGGCCTTGCGCGCCTGCCATTGACTGCCGGCGTCCAGCGTTTCGAGAAAATCCACGAAGCCACCGGCGAACAACGCGACCGGTATTCCATCGCGATAGAGCAAGCGATTGCCGGTCAGCGCCGCGAGCTTCGGCCCAGGGGTCAGAATACCGACCAGGTTGAGCGGGTCGGTTCCCGACAGCGAGATCCAAGCACCCGAAAGAGGTCTGCGCCTGACCTCGCGCAACGCGCCAATCGCTTCGGGCAGGGCGAACTGTTCACCGGGGAAGCCAGCGACAAAGCGGCCGCCGCGGAGGTCCCCGCGCGCCTCGAGCCGTCGATAAACGCGCAGTAGATCCCGCCACGGCGGCAGCCAGTCGGCCTCGCGCTCGAGCAGGCGCAAGAAAATGACGCCGTAACGGCGCAGCAAGATGCGCGCCACGTGCTCGACCACCTCGGCTTCGCCCCGCGGACCGGCCTGCGCCGGGCGAAGCCGGCACGCGAGCGCCCAGCGGCCGGAATCCTCCATGCCGAACGCCACCGAGCGATGGCGGCGGGCCCCGGCGGCCGGCTTGCGCCGGCGAGGCGGCGCGAGCAGCGCGCGCAAGCCGCCGAAACTGTCCGAATTCACGAGGCCGAGGGCGACCAATTCGGCGAGCCCCTCTTCAACCTGAGGACGCAACAGGCCGGTGCCGTGAACCAGCTCATCGAAGAACGAGGCGCCATGCTCCCGAATGCAATCGACAACCGTTTGAGCCCTGAAGCTCAGCTGGGCCGCGTCGGTTATCGGAGCAAGCGACGCCCAGAGCGGAGCATGACGCCGCGGCAACAGCGTGATCGGCGTGGTACGCACTGGCGCGCCGCCGCGCTCGCCACCATCCGGCGGTCCATTGCGCGGTTTCAATCGCGCCCATGCGATACGTCCGGCGAGACATTGACCGTCGAGCCAGGCCGGCTCGTACTCGGCAATGCGCACCGCCAGAATCTCGCTCTCCCACGCTCCGGCCGCCGCCTCGAACCCTTCGAGCTGGCCAACAATGGCATCGACCGCGTCCGGCCCCGCCATCCGCGCATCGGCGTCAACCCGCTGCCAGCGGAGGAGGAAGCGCAAGAAGTCGCGCGCGGCGACCGGCTCGATTTCGGCGCGCAGGCGGTTGATCGTATAGCGGTGAATCCGGGCGAGCAGACGGCGCTCGCACCATTCGTCCTCGGCCGTTCCCGGCGTGAAGCGTCCGCGCAGGGCGAAGCCTTCGGTCTGGAGAGCCGCGAGCCCAGCGGTGAGGTCTTTCGTGTCGAACCCGAGCGGCGCCGCGAGCGCATGCTCCGTGACCGGCCCCTGCCCCTCGAATTGTCCGCGCAGAATCTCGACCAGCGCGTCCTCGCGCGACCAGTCCCGCCGGGCGTAGGCTTCGGGGACGGCAATTAAAGGTTCGAGCCTTGCTCCGGGCCATAGGGCCTGAAACTGCGGCAAGCGCTCGGCGGCGACCCAGAACGTCGCCCCCGGCATGCTCAGCCGGGTCGCGCGGCGACCTTGCGCAAGTTCCGCAAGCCAGCCGCTCCAGCCTGGCTGGACTTCATCCGCGCCGAGGAAGCCGAGCCAGACCAGTGCATCGTGCAGTTCGTCGGCATTGGTTGGGTCGGGCCAGGCTTCGGCGCGAACCCGGGCGATCGCCTCGGGATCGAGCCGCCCCAGCTCGGATGCGGCCTCGGGCGCGAGCCAGCGCCGGCTCATCACGGCCTGGGTCCGGCGCTCCTCCAGCGGCGCATCGTCGAGATAGGCGTAAGGCCGGGCCGCCAGCACTTCGAGGGCAAGCGGCGAAGGCTCGGTGAGATCGCGCGTGACGACGCGGATGGCGCCGGATTCGAGCCGGGCGAGCAGCCGTTCCAGACCGGCGATGTCCATCGCCTCGCCGAGGCAGTCGGCGATGGACTGACGGATCAAGGGATGCTCGGGAATCTCGCGCTCGCCGGCCAGGTTTTCGGCGCACGCGAGCTGATCGGGAAAGATCGCGGCGATCAAGTTTTCGGCGGCCATGCGGGCAAGCTGCGGCGGCACTTTCCGCCCGCCGCGGAAGCGCGGCAGCGCGAGCGAGACGCCGGCAACCCAACGCCAGCGCGTGATGAACATCGGTGCGTCGAGCAGCGCCTGGATCAGCAGCGCCCTAACGCTCGCCGAATGCAGGTAGCGCCGCACTTCGCCGAGATCGAAGCTGTGCGCCGAGGTCAGCGACAGCGCGATATTGTCCTCGGTCGCAACGGCCTGCAGCTCGAAATTGAATTTGCGACAGAAACGCTTGCGCAACGCCAGCCCCCAGGCGCGGTTGATGCGGCTGCCATAGGGCGAATGAATGACGAGCTGCATGCCGCCGGCCGCGTCGAAGAAGCGCTCGAAAACGAGCGTGTCCTGGGTGGGCAGGCAGCCGAGCGCCGCATGAGCCGAAGCGAGATATTCGACAAGCTGCCGAGCCACGGGCTCGCTGAGGCCGATCTCCGCGAGCAGCCAATGCACGGCGCTTTCCCCGGCCGGGTCGCGCGTCAAGCGGGCGTCGATCGTCGCCCTCAGGCGCGACACCGAATGCGAGAGTTCGCCGCGCCGGCCCGGCGTCTCGCCGAGCCAGAACGGAATGCTCGGCGCCATGCCATGGGCGTCCTCGACACGGACGACGCCGCGCTCGACGCGAAGAATGCGATAGGCGGCATTGCCGAGCTGGAAGACATCGCCGGCGATGCTCTCGACCGCGAAATCCTCGTTGATGGTGCCGATGAGGTGGTTTTCAGGCTCGAGGAGCACTTGGTAGTCGGCATTGTCGGGAATCGTGCCGCCGGAGGTGAGCGAAGTCAGCCGCGCGCCGCGCCGGCCGCGCAGCAGATGGTTCACGGCGTCGTAGTGGATCAACGCACCACGGCGGCCGCGACGCGTGCTGAAGCCTTCCGCCAGCATGCCGACCACGGCGGCGAAATCCTCGCGGGCCAGCGCGCGATACGGCCACGCCCGGCACAGCAGCGCATAGAGCTCGTCCTCGTTCCATTCGCGGGCGGCGACCTCGGCGACGATCTGCTGGGCGAGTACGTCGAGCGGCTGTTCGGGGATCGTCAGCCGGTCGAGCTCGCCGCGCCGGATGCTGTCGAGGAGCGCCGCGCATTCGACGAGCTCGTCGCGGCTGAGCGGGAAGAGGCGCCCTTTGGGCAGGCCATCGATCGCATGCCCTGAGCGGCCCGCCCGCTGCAGAAAACTCGCGATCGAATGCGTCGAACCGAGCTGGCAAACCAGGTCGACCTCGCCGATATCGATGCCGAGCTCGAGCGAGGCGGTCGCCACCAGCGCCTTCAGCGCGCCGCGCTTGAGGCGCTGTTCGGCGTCCAGCCGTTGTTCCTTGGCGAGACTGCCGTGATGCGCCGTTACCTGGTTTTCACCGAGCCGCTGCGAAAGCTGGCGTGTCGCCCGCTCGGCCATGCGGCGCGTGTTGACGAAAATCAACGTGGTGCGGTGCGCCGCGACCAGCTCGGACAATCGGTCATAGACCTGCTCCCAGACGTCGCCCGACATCAGGGCTTCGAGCGGCGACGCGGGAATTTCAAGGGCGAGATCGCGCGTCCGGTGGTGGCCGGTGTCAATGATCCGGCAGGCGGTCCCCGGCGCACCATCGCCGGCGCCGACCATAAAGCGCGCCACCTCCTCGATCGGCTTCTGGGTTGCCGACAGGCCGATGCGCAGCAACCGACCGCCGCAGAGTGCGGCCAAACGCTCCAGCGAAACCGCCAAGTGGGCACCTCGTTTGTTCGGCGCGAGGGCGTGAATTTCATCGACGATCACGGTCCGCGTGGTGGCAAGCATCGAGCGGCCGGAATCAGAGCCAAGCAGGATGTAGAGCGACTCAGGCGTCGTGACGACGATGTGCGGCGGGCAACGGCGCATGCGTTCGCGCTCGCGCGACGGCGTATCGCCGGTGCGCACCCAAGTGCGGATATCGACGCCGGGAAAGCCTTGCGCCCGCAAAGTCTCGCCGATGCCGGCAAGCGGCGCTTCGAGGTTTTTCTGGATGTCGTTCGACAACGCCTTGAGCGGCGACACATAGACGATCTGAGTCTCGTTCATCAGCTCGCCCGCCAGTCCCTGCCGCACCAGCCCGTCGATCGCCGCGAGAAAAGCGGCGAGGGTTTTGCCGGATCCGGTGGGAGCGGCGATCAGCACATGCTGGCCCGCGTGGATCGCCGGCCACGCCTCCGCCTGCGCCGCGGTGGGCGCCGCGAAGCTATGATCGAACCAGGCGGCGACCGCCGGATGAAACAGCGAGGTTGGTTCATAGGAAGACGCCGATGTATCGGGACAATTGCTCATTGGTGCCTTAGCATATTGAGTCCGTCATCGCCGGCGCATCGGCCGACTAACTCCTGGGATGTTGTCCGACTGTAGTCCATGCGTATTCTATTCCCGTAGAATAATTGGGGTAAGCATGCTTGTTCTCATGTTGGATCATCGTTGGATGTATGGTCGGCATGGAAATCAACCTCAAAGTCAGGAGGAACCTTGATGCTTAGTCGCAATAGCTCCCTCGGTTGGAGACTCGCCCTCGCCGCGCTGAGCTTGATTGCTCGCTGTGGCGCCGCCGCCGCCCAAGGCGCCTTGCCGCCGCCGGCGGTCACGGTGGCACCGGTGGTGAGCCGTCAAGTGACGGAGACAGGCGATTTCATCGGCCGTGTGACGGCAATCGACAAGGTCGACATTGTCGCGCGGGTCACCGGGTTCATCGAGGAGCGCTATTTCACCGAAGGGCAGCATGTCAAGACCGGCGACCTCCTGTTCCGCATCGAACAAGTAACCTACAAGGCGGCGGTCGAGCAGCAGCGCGCCAACCTCGCCAAGGCAAAGGCAACGGAGGTCAACGCGGCGTTGCAACTGGCGCGCGGCAAGGAGCTTGTCAGCAAGCAGAACATCTCGCAAGCCACGGTCGACCAGCGCGCGGCCGACGAGGGGGCAGCACAGGCCAATGTGATGGCGGCGCAGGCGCTGCTCGATCAGGCGGAAATCAATCTCGGTTACACGGAAATCCGTTCGCCGATCGATGGACGGATCGGGATTGCCATTTTCACCGTGGGCAATCTGGTCGGCCCGTCGTCTGGGACGCTTGCGACGATTGTCCGCGAGGACCCCATCTATGTCATCTTTCAGCCAAGCGAGCGCGATGTAATTAACTACAAGCGCAGGTTCGGCGAATCGGCGGCCAAGAACCCGCACGTGGCTATTCACATCAAGCTGCCCGATGGCAGCACCTATCCGCATCCCGGCCTCACCAATTTGCTCGATGTCCAGGCCGATGCGACCACCGACACTGTCGCGGTGCGGGCGCAAGTGCCGAACCCCGAGGGTCTTCTGGTCCCCGGTGGGGTCGTCGGCGTCATCACGGAACGGGGCGCTCCGCGATCGGCGCTAGTGGTTCCGCAATCCGCCGTCCAGCTAGATCAGGCCGGCCGCTATGTCCTAGTCGTCGACGAGGCAAAGAAGGTCGAGTTGCGACGCGTGACGACCGGCGTCGAGCAAGGTAGAGACGTTGTCGTGACGGACGGCCTCAAGGAGGGAGAATTGGTGATCGTCGAGGGGATACAAAAGGTGCGTCCCGGTCAAATCGTGACGGCGAGCGCCGTGTCGGAAAACTGAGCCAATGTTTTCCAGCACCTTCATCGACCGGCCGCGGCTCGCCTTCGTCATCGCCATCGTCATCACGCTGGCCGGCATCATCGCCATGACGGTGATCCCGATCGCGCAGTTCCCGGATATCGTGCCGCCGCAGGTCACGCTGACCGCGACCTACCCTGGCGCCGATGCGGAAGTGGTCGAGACCACGGTGGCGCAGCCGATCGAGGAACAGGTCAACGGCGTCGACAATGCGCTCTATTATCAGTCCGCCAGCGGGTCCGACGGCAGCTACACCCTCAACGTGACCTTCGCGCGGGGCACCAACCCGGACATCAACACCGTCAACGTGCAGAACTATGCCAGTCTCGCCACGCCGCAGCTGCCCCAGGAGGTTTCGCGCAATGGCCTGAGCATCCGCAAGAAATCCGCCGCCCTGCTGCAGGTCATAAACATCTACTCGCCGAAGAGCACCTACGACGCAATTTATCTGAGCAACTATGCGACCATCAACATCATCGATCCGCTGGCTCGGATCAATGGCGTCGGCCAGGCATCTCTCTTCGGACCGCTCGACTATTCATTGCGGATCTGGCTTGACCCTGACCGGCTGACCGAGCTCAATCTGACGCCGAACGACGTCATCTCGGCGGTGCAGAGCCAGAACATTCAGGCGGCCCTCGGCCGGGTGGGCGCGGCGCCCATCACCAACGAACAGCAGGTCCAGATCAACATCAAGACCAAGGGCCGGCTTACGCGCCCAGAGGAATTCGCCGCCATCGTCCTGCGCACGAAACCCGACGGTTCGGTTGTCCGGGTGAAAGACGTCGCCCGCATCGAGATGGGCGCGAAAACGCAAGACCGCCACAGCCGTTTCAATGGCGCACCCACCGCCTCGATCGGTATCTACCAGACGCCGGGGTCCAACGCGGTCGACGTGACCCGTCGCGTTCGCGAAACCATGGCCACCTTGGCAACGCGGTTCCCAAATGATCTCGCCTACACCGTGTTCTTCGACACCACGGTCTTCGTCAACGCGACGATCGATGAGGTCATTCGCACCCTGGCCGAGGCAATCGTCCTCGTGGCTCTGGTGGTGTTTTTGTTCCTCGGCAAGTTGCGGACGACGCTGATCCCGCTGGTTGCCGTGCCGGTGTCGATCGTCGGTACGTTCGCGGTGATGCTGGCCATCGGCTATTCGGCCAACACCGTCTCCTTACTAGCGCTCGTGCTCGCCATCGGCATCGTGGTTGATGACGCGATCGTCGTCGTCGAGAACGTCGAGCGGGTGATCGACGAAGAACCCGAGCTGACCGTGCCGGAGGCCTGCAAGAAAGCCATGGCCGAGATTACCGGCCCGATCCTCGCCATCACCCTCGTCTTGTTGTCGGTGTTCGTTCCGGTGGCCTTCATCCCCGGCATCAGCGGCCAGCTTTTCCGCCAATTCGCGGTGGCTGTGTCGGTATCGATGCTGATCTCAGCGCTCAATGCCCTGACCTTGAGTTCCGCGCTTTGCTCGGTGCTCTTGAGGCGCGGCCAGATCAGCCGCGGCCCAATACGCTATGTCCTGGGTACGATCGACAGGGCCCGCGACGGCTATGTGGCGGTGGTGCGCCGGCTGGTTCGCGTGGCGATCGCCGGCGTCGCGATCGTGGCCGGTGTTCTGGCGGCGTCGGCATGGCTGTTCAGCAAGATCCCGCAGAGCTTTCTGCCGGAAGAGGACCAGGGCGCGATCTTCGCCGCCCTCCGGCTTCCCGAGGGCGCCTCGATCAACCGCACCGAGGCGGTAGCCAAGCAGGTCGAAGACATCGTCACGCCGATCCCAGGCGTCGAAGGCGTCTTGTCGGTGGTAGGGCTGAACTTCATCGACTACGTCGCATCGTCGAACCAGGCGTTCTTCGTCATCCGGCTCAAGCCCTACGAGGCGCGCGTCGATCCTGCGCAGGGCGCCGGCGCAATTATTACGCGTCTACGGCCGCAGATGGCGGCCATCAAGGGCGCCATCGCCTTCCCGTTCAACCTCCCGCCCATCCTCGGCCTGGGCAGCACCGGCGGCTTCCAATACGCGCTGGAGGCGCTGCAGGGACAGCCGCCTTCCGACGTCGCGGCGACGCTCCGTGGCCTGCTCGTGGCGGCCAATGGGCAGCCCGAGCTCGCCGGCGTATTCAGCACCTATGCCGCCGACACGCCCCAGATCTATCTCGATATCGACCGCGATAAGGCACAGATCCTCGGGGTCAAGATCACCGATATCTTCAATGCCTTGCAATCGACGCTGGGCAGTTTCTACATCAACGACTTCAATGTATTCGGCCGCACATGGCAGGTCAACGTCCAGGCCGAGACGGCATTTCGCGATAAAGTGGACGACATCTACCGGATCTATGTGCGCAACGCCCAGGGGGGAATGGTCCCGATCCGCGCGCTGGCCGAGGCGAAGCTCGTGCAAGGGCCGCAAACGGTGGTGCGTTACGACGGATTCCGCGGCGCGATTGTGAACGGCGCGCCGAAGCCCGGCTACAGTTCCGGCCAGGCGCTCGCCGCGATGGAGCGTATCTCCGCCGCAACCCTGCCGGCGGGCTACAGCTTCGAATGGACCGGGACCGCGCTCCAGGAAAAGGCGGCGAGCGGACGCACGGCCATCGTGCTCGGATTTGCCGTGCTCTTCGCTTATCTGTTTCTCGTCGCGCTTTACGAGAGCTGGAGCATTCCGGTTCCTGCTTTGCTGTCGGTCAGCGTGGGGGTACTCGGCGCCATCGTCGCGGTGATGCTGGCTGGACTGAGCTTCGACGTCTACGCGCAGATCGGACTAGTCGTGCTGATCGCGCTTGCCGCGAAGAACGGCATTCTGATCGTTGCGTTTGCGGTGGACCAGCGGCGGCTCGGCAAGGCCATCGACGCTAGCGCGATTGAAGCGGCGGGCCTGAGGTTCCGCCCGGTGATGATGACCAGTTTCGCGTTTATTCTTGGACTATTGCCCCTGGTTATCGCGCGGGGGGCCGGGGCCATCACGCGCCGTGCGGTGGGCACGCCGGTGTTTGGCGGCATGATCGCTGCAGCCGTCTTCGGGATTTTTGTTATTCCGTTGCTCTACATCACCGCGGAAAGCCTGCGTCAGCGGACGCGAAGGCGGGGATACAAGTGATTGCGCCCCGCACGCTCGCGCCGCCATTCGGCTCGGCGAGCCGACCGGAGGCGATTCGGTCGATACGTCGTGTCCGGCGCATTCCTCCGAGCAACCATCCACAAGGATGATCCTGCCCTTGGCGAGCCGTGAATAAAAATTAGTGGCACCGCGTAGGTCGGCTCGGATACGTCGTGGCGGGCCGGCTCAAGGTTAAAACACCTTTAACCGCCTCCTGATAAGTTTATTGCAAGCCCGCTGGCATCGCGTGCTGGCACGTTTAGCGCACGATCGGCTTCAAGATGAATCGCGCCCTGCCCTAAGCCTCTTGTTTCGGATCAGCCGTGCCGCGAAGCCTGGTTCTATTTTCGCGCATCGCGCGCGCGTCGCCATAGCGGCAGGCGGAAGGATCAAGCCAAAATGGAAGTGGCCCAATGGCGGCGGTATAGAATGCGGACAACGACAAGTTTCTCGGCCCTCGATCGCATTCCGGAATCCCTGCGCGCTTTCGCGATGCGGCGCGGCGCGGAGCTCGCCGGACTCGGCCTGATCGTCGCGATAGCGGGGCTTGCCTTGGCTTTGGCGTCATGGTCGGTCCAGGACCCGAGCTTCAACCATGCGGCATCGGGACCGGTGCACAACCTCCTTGGCGCGCCGGGGGCCGTTGCCGCCGACTTCGTCATGCAAATGCTCGGTCTTTCGGTGATCGCATTTCTTACTCCGGCGAGCTTTTGGGGATGGCGGCTCGTCGCCGCCCGGCGTCT
>CAWEGU010000011.1:0-49784 GCA_963808645.1 uncultured Alphaproteobacteria bacterium | reverse complement strand
TATGTCTCAATTTCCAAAGCAACCCCAAGGAGGCAATTTCCTGCTGGCGGATGAGAAGGCGCGCATCATTCGTCGAAGGCTGGTCGAGAATATCGTGACTTTTGGGGCCGAAGATGAAAGATATCCTTGAATGGTTTCTAGCTTCCTTTAGGTGATCCGCGCTACTCAAAGCGAGGCACCAATTATACGGACGGTGGCATCAGAGCGTGAATGGATGGGGCTTTGAATTCAAGGACGGCGCTGAAGGGCCGCCAGCTCCGCCGGTCGCGGGTCTTGGCTTCAAAACCCGTTCGCGCCGTTCCATTTAAGGCAAGCTCCACCAGAGGCGCGTCGGTCTTTAAGGCAAGTTCACTGTTGATCTATCATGGGAAGGGCCGGGCGGTTAAAACGGCACTGGCGGCAGCACGCCCTTCAGCGATAGGATGGCATGAGGTTTCGCATATCAAACACGGGTTCGAGCAATGATCTTCTACTCTCGATGGGGATACTTAGTCGCTGTTTTCTTTGTTGTTGCCGCATTTATTGCTGGTGGAATTAGCACCGCTTATCATCTTAGTCCTTAGTTTAACGAGCGTTTTATTGTTTTTGTTCTGGGGACCGCTGTGCGTAGGTTTCGGAAGAAATCTAGGCACTCCCAAAAAGCCTAGCACGTTCTTTTGGATCCCGATGGAATATTGGGGCTATGGGCTCTTTGCCTTCGGAATGCTAGACGCCTATCTCAGCTGGAACAGCCTCGCGCGCGATTGGCTCGCGGTTGTCTAGCGGCTCGACACGGAACCTGTGTTACACGAGGTTCGTGCTATGAAAAACGTTACCATCACGCTGCGCGAAGAGGTCGCCGAATGGCTGCGCATCGAGGCGGCTAAGGCGGGCTTGAGCATGTCCGCTTTTGTGAGCGGAGTTTTGGAAACCCGCATGGGGCGCGGAAAAGACCAGATCGCCGGACTTGAATTTTTCCTAAGCGGCCCCGGTTTCCCTGGCCTTGCCGGCGGGTTGCCCAAGCGGGACGAGTATTATGACCGCGCGGCTCTTCGTCGACACGAATATTCTGATGTACGCCCTCGATTCGGCCGAGCCAGCGAAACGCGCCATGTCGGCGGATTTGCTTAGGCGGGCGATGGCGAACCAAACATTGGTCCTGAGCCCGCAAAATCTGAATGAGTGCTACCGGGTTCTCCTCCAGCGGCGGCGGCTTATTCCCGAGGCGGCGGCGCGGTCCTATCTGACTTGCCTCATGCCGTGGTGTATCGCACCGCTCGACGCGCGAACGACCGCAAAGGCCTGGGCGGATCAGGACGAGGCGGGGCTTGCCTGGTGGGACGCCCTGCTTGCCGCCTCGGCTCTCATGGGGGTTGCAAGGTTTCCATCTCCGAGGACATGCGGGGCGGCCAATTGATTTCCGGCATGAGGATCGTCAATCCATTCAGCCCCGGTATTTGAAGCGCGTATCGGCGCAACAGGGAAACTTCGCCATGGGTTTCAAATGCGGCATCGTCGGCTTGCCCAATGTCGGCAAATCGACGCTCTTCAACGCGCTGACGCGGACGGCGGCGGCGCAGGCGGCGAATTATCCCTTTTGCACCATCGAGCCGAATACTGGCGATGTCGCGGTGCCCGATGCGCGGCTCGAAACTTTGGCGAAAGTCGCAAGCTCCAAGGAAATTATTCCAACCCGGATTACATTTGTCGATATAGCGGGCCTCGTGCGCGGCGCCTCGAAGGGCGAGGGATTAGGCAATCAGTTTCTGGCGAATATCCGCGAATGCGATGCGATCGCCCATGTCGTCCGCTGCTTTGAGGATAGCGACGTTACCCATGTCGAAGGCAAGATAGCGCCGCTCGACGACATCGAGACGGTCGAGACCGAACTGATGCTCGCCGATCTCGAAAGCCTGGAAAAACGTGCCGCCGCTTTGGAAAAGAAAGCCAAGGGAGGCGACAAGGAGGCCAAGGAGACTCTTGGGCTCGCGAGATGCTGCCTCGCGCTGCTGAGTGAGGGGAAACCGGCGCGGCTTGCCGAGATCAACGAGGAACAGCAAAAGCTCTTCAAAAATCTCGGGCTTTTATCGGCGAAGCCGGTGCTTTATGTCGGCAATGTCGAGGAAGCCGCCGGTCGCGGCAATGGCTTTTCAAAAGCTGTCGAGGCACGTGCGTGCGAGGAAAAAGCTGCCGCGGTGATAATCTCGGCCAAGATCGAAAGCGAGATCGCGGTTTTGGCGGAAGACGAACAAAAGGAGTATCTCGAAGCGGTGGGCCTCGCGGAGCCGGGGCTCAGCCGTGTCATTCGCGCGGGCTATGAGCTTTTGCGGCTGATCACCTTCTTCACCGTGGGGCCGAAGGAGACACGCGCGTGGACTATCCCACAAGGAACCAAGGCGCCGCAGGCGGCGGGGCTGATTCACACGGATTTCGAAAAAGGCTTTATTCGCGCCGAGGCCATCCCTTATGCCGATTATGTCGCTTTTCATGGCGAGGCGGGAGCCCGGGAGGCCGGCAAATTCCGCCTCGAAGGCAAGGACTACACCGTGGCTGACGGCGACGTTCTGCACTTCCGGTTTGCGACCTGATATGCTGGCCCAGTTTCGAAACAGTCCGGCGGAGGCGGCGGTGAGGCGCGCGGAACGAGAGGGCGATTCGCCCATATTCGACAGCCCCTTCCGCGACCGCCTGGCGGAACTTTTCGCATGGCGTCGCGACGTCCGCCGTTTTAAGCCGGACCCGGTCCCACTCCCGCTGATCGAGGAACTCTTGGGCTTCGCCGTCCTGGCTCCCTCGGTCGGCAACAGCCAGCCGTGGCGTTTCGTCAGCGTCGAAACGCCTTCGGCGCGCGAGGCGGTGATCGCCAATTTCAGTGCCTGCAATGCGGCCGCGCTCGCATCCTACGAAGACGAACGCGCCGCGCTCTATGCCAGCCTTAAATTGTCGGGGCTGCGCGAGGCGCCGGTTCATCTCGCCGTGTTCTGCGACCATGCGACGGAGGCGGGTTTTGGTCTTGGCCGGAAAACCATGCCGGAGACGTTGGATTATTCAGTGGTCGCGGCGATCCACACTTTTTGGCTTTGCGCGCGCGCGGAAAATCTTGGCGTTGGGTGGGTGTCCATCCTCGATCCTAAGGACGTTTGCCGCATTCTCGCTGTTCCAGTGGCATGGAAGCTCATCGCCTATCTTTGCGTGGGCTTTCCGTTAGAACAACATCTCGATCCGGAGCTCGTACGCCATCATTGGCAGGCGCACCTTTTAGAGAATGAGAGGCTTCACCGGAGGTAGGGCGATTCCCGGGACCAAGCGCCGATAGCCGCCGCGCGCCGCCTGTGAAAAAGGGGGACAAACGCGATAGGCCTTTGCGAGGCGCGCCGAATTTGGGCATTTAACCCTGTGTACCGCCATGCGATTTCCGCCGTCGTTTCTTGATGAGATTAAAGCCAGGCTTCCGGTCTCGGAGGTCGTGCGCGGGCGCGTCAAATTGATGCGGGCGGGGCGCGAATGGAGAGGGCTTTCGCCTTTCAACGCCGAAAAAACGCCGTCCTTCTTTGTCAATGACCAGAAAATGGCCTGGTTCGACTTTTCCGCCGACAAAAACGGCAATATTTTCGATTTTGTGATGGCGACCGAAGGGCTTTCGTTCCCCGACGCGGTCGAGCGTCTTGCCCGTGACGCCGGGCTGGCCCTGCCGCAAGTCTCGCCCGAGATCGAGGCCCAAGAAAAAGCGCGCGCGAGCCTGCATGAGGTGATGGCGCATGCGGCGTCCTATTTTTCTGCGCGGCTTGCCGGTGGAGAAGGAGGGGCGGCCCGCGCGTACCTCGCCGGGCGGGGGATTGATCCCGAGCTTGCCGCCCGGTTTGGCCTGGGCTACGCCTTGCCGGAAAAATATGCCTTGCGGGACCATCTCACTTACGCGGGCATCCCCGTGCCAACGATGATCGAGGCTGGGCTTTTAATCCATGGCGAGGGCATCGCGGTTCCCTACGATCGATTTCGCGATCGGATTATGTTTCCGATCCACGATTCCTTGGGCCGCGTCATCGCATTCGGCGGCCGGGTGCTTGGCCAAGACGCCCCCGCGAAATATCTGAATTCGCCGGAGACTGGGCTCTTCCGTAAAGGCGCCGTCCTTTACAATCATCATCGCGCGCGCGCGGCCGTTCAATCGGGCGGACAGCTCATTGTCGTCGAAGGCTACGTCGACGTTATCGCGCTTGTCTCGGCGGGTTTCGACGCCGCGGTGGCGCCTCTCGGGACCGCCTTGACGCCAAACCAATGCGAGCTTTTGTGGAAAATGGCGGCGGAACCGGTCCTTTGCTTCGACGGGGATAGGGCCGGACGCAAGGCTTTGTACCGGGCGATCGACATGGCGCTGCCTCTGCTCGGGCCCGGCCGCTCGCTCGGCTTCGCACTTCTGCCAGAGGGAGAGGACCCGGATGGCCTCGTCCATGCCGGCGGGCGCGAGGCGGTCTCCCATTTACTTGCGCACGCCCTGCCGCTTGCTGAGCTCATTTGGAAACGGGAAACTGAAAATAAGGACTTCGGCACACCGGAACGCCGCGCCGGGCTCGAGCGGCGGTTTGCCGAAATCGCCAGCGGGATCCGGGATAAGGCGCTGCGCCGTCAATATCAGAACGACTTCAAGGAGCGGTTCTTCCAATTTTTTCGACGCGGCTGCGCCGCCAGTGCGGCAGCACCTAAGAGGGCGCGGGGAGAAGGTACCAAAGCCAATTTCGAGTCGAAAACGAATTTTACGTCGCCGCCGGCGGTCAGTACAAGCCTTGCGGCATCGCCGCTTTTGCAACCAGGAAGGCTTGCCCATCCCTTAAGCGAATGGCTGATTTTATTGCTTTTTCTCAATCACCCCGGCTTAATCGGGCAGCATCTCGAGGAACTGGCGGAAATCGAGTTCTTTAGCACCGAAGCGGTAGCGTTGCGCGATGCGCTCGTTGCCTTGCCGCTGTCGTCGGCGGCTGCAGCTCCGCTTGATAGGACGAGCCCGGACGCGGCAAGCCTTCGCGCCGCCGTTGAAGGCCAAGGTTTCGGGCCGATACTGCAAAAGCTCGATGCAATGGCGGCGCATGGCTCGCATTGGTACGCCAAAGCTGAGGCCGCCGAGGAGGATGCGGAGGAGGTTCTCAAACAAGCTCTAACAGGGCATCGCAAGCGTGCACTCGAAAAAGAATATGAATTGGCTAAACGCGCACTTGAAAAAGATCCCAGTGAAAGAAATTTCATGCGTCTCAAGAAAATTAAGGAGCAATTATTTACCCTCGGCGGAATGGAGGCCAGCTTGGAGGGCTTCGGTGTTCCATCGGGGCGCCCTAGCGGAACCCTGTGAATGGCCCACCGTGGCACTTTTGCAGGGTGATTTCGCATAATCGGCTAATGCCGAGAACATCGGAGCTGCCGAGGCCGACGCCGAGCAAGTTTAAAACAAGCCTTGAGCGCCGCTGGGCGAAGACGTTACCAATAAGGTGTTGCAATTGGCTGAATTGGCCCTAGGTAAGGACTTCAGCGCGGCCAAACTCCGAACATTCAGGTGCAGTGTCCGCGGCGGGGTCGAGGCCGCGAGGGGAGGCCATGGCGCGCAAGCGGAGCGCCCGAGCGGGGAACCTTATGAGCGGCCGGGGAGCGGGACGTTATTTTAGCGGCCGACCCCGCGTCTCTGGAAACGGAGGCGGCGCCGGGTCTGAATTCTGCAGATGAACGGTCGAAGCACGGCGCGCGGACACAATGTTGAAGACGGGCTTTGACTGCGCATCCGCCCTTTTTGGGGCGGGAGCGGCTGCGGCCTTCGGCCCGCGGCGTTCAGGACGGACGACGCCTTGGAGATTCCGCGCAAGGAAACGTCTGCCGTAAATTTTTCCTTAAATTCTTTGGAGGCCTTTAATGGCGAAAAAGGACAGTGCGAATCCCGGCGCGGAACATGGCGCGGCCGAAGTCGCCGACGGCCCCTTGCTCGATCTCACCGATGCCGCGGTCAAGCGGATGATCAAGCTCGCCAAGAAGAGGGGCTTTGTTACATACGCCGAATTGAATGCCGTGCTTCCGTCCGAGGAAGTTAATTCCGAGCAAATCGAAGACATTTTAGCAATGCTGAGCGAGATGGGCATCAATGTCGTCGAGAACGAGGAACACGACGACGCATCGCTCGATGAATCCGCCGAGGAAGAAGAAGCGGAGGGCGGCGAATTGATCGAGGCCGTACAAGCGAAACAGGTCACCACACGTTCGACCGAGCCCGCCGATCGCACCGACGATCCAGTCAGGATGTATCTGCGCGAAATGGGCTCGGTCGAACTCTTGTCGCGCGAGGGCGAAATCGCCATTGCCAAGCGCATCGAGGCTGGCCGCGAGGCGATGATCGCAGGACTTTGCGAAAGCCCGCTCACCTTTCAGGCAATCATTATTTGGCGTGACGAAGTGAACGACAGCAAGGTTCTGTTGCGCGACATCATCGATCTCGAAGCGACTTATGCGGGTCCCGATGGCAAGAACACCCCCAAGGTCGACATGACGGCGCCGGGAGCCGCCGAAGCGCTGGCCGCGCAGCAAGCGCCGGCGATCGCACCGCTCGACCCGCCGGCGCGGTTACAGCCGGCAAGCGCGGACGGCGGCCTCGAAGCGCCACCTCCCCAAGAGACCTTCGACGAGGAAGACGACATGGACAACTCGGTTTCCCTGTCGGCGATGGAGGCCGAACTCAAGCCCAAGGTTCTCGAAACGTTCGAGAGGATCGCCAGCGCCTATAAAAAGCTCCGGCGCCTGCAGGATCAAAACGTCGTCAATAAGCTAAAGAACGAAACCCTAACCCCGTCCCAGGAGCGCAAATACAAAACGCTCAAGAAGGAAATCATCACCTACGTCAAATCGCTTTCACTCAATCCAAACCGGATCGAGGCGCTGGTCGATCAGCTTTACGACATCAACAAGCGCTTGATTGGACTTGAGACAAGGCTGTTGCGGCTGGCCGAGGGTTCGGGTGTCAGGCGCGAGGATTTTCTCAAGAACTATCAGAATTCCGAGCTCGACCCGAAATGGCTGTTACGGGTGTCGAAACTCGGTGGCCGCGGCTGGAAGGATTTCGTTGCCCGGGCGAAGGAGCAGATCAAGGAGCTGCTTTCGGAAATTCACGGGCTCGCGACCGAGACAGCCCTCGAGATTCAGGAATTTCGCCGAATTGTCCATCTGGTTCAAAAGGGCGAGCGAGAGGCGCGTCAAGCCAAGAAGGAGATGGTGGAGGCGAACCTCCGCCTCGTGATTTCCATCGCCAAGAAATACACCAACCGCGGTCTGCAATTCTTGGATTTGATTCAAGAGGGAAATATCGGCCTGATGAAGGCGGTCGATAAATTCGAATACAGACGTGGCTACAAATTCTCGACCTATGCGACCTGGTGGATCAGACAGGCGATCACCCGTTCGATCGCCGATCAGGCGCGCACGATCCGCATCCCGGTGCATATGATCGAGACAATCAACAAGATCGTGCGAACCTCCCGCCAGATGCTGCATGAGATCGGCCGCGAACCGACGCCCGAGGAACTCGCGGAAAAACTCGCGATGCCGCTCGAAAAAGTGCGCAAGGTCTTGAAGATCGCCAAGGAGCCGGTGTCGCTCGAAACCCCGATCGGCGACGAGGAGGATTCCCATCTTGGCGATTTCATCGAGGACAAGAATGCGATTTTGCCGATCGACGCCGCGATCCAATCGAATCTTCGCGAGACGACAACCCGCGTGCTTGCCTCCTTGACGCCGCGCGAGGAGCGCGTGTTGCGCATGCGCTTCGGGATCGGCATGAACACCGATCATACGCTGGAGGAAGTGGGCCAGCAATTCTCGGTGACGCGCGAACGCATTCGCCAGATCGAAGCCAAGGCGCTGCGCAAGCTGAAACATCCCTCACGCTCGCGCAAGCTGCGCAGCTTTTTGGATAATTGAGAGGCGGCGGCCAGGCTACCCCGATTGAGTGATCCAGTTCGAAAAAAGTCGTAGCGCTTGGGTCAATTCAGCAGAAGCGGAACAATATATGATATGTCCGGATTTTTTTTCACCTTGACACCGTTTGGTTCTAATCCGCGCTGAGCACAGAAGTCATTGTCGAACGTAGTCAAGTTTCCTTCGGCGTTGATTTCGGACAAGCGCTTCGCGCCAAGCCTCTATCTTGTCAGCAAACACGGCCTCTATGTCCGTACGGGTGCGATTATTAAGCTGACCCCAATGTACCGCTGCCCCCAGTTGAGCTGCCGCCACCTCGAAGGCATCAAGCACCTGCATTTCACTGGAAAGACCAGAAAGACCCGACATTTCAATACAGACAGTATGAGGCCAGCGCTCGATCGCCAATAAAGCTTCGGAGCGCCCGCAATATCGCAGCGAAATGTATCCTCCGTATAAAATAGCTTGATTCTTGAATTGATCGATTAAGCCGAATAGCGTATCGATGTACCCTAGATATCTTACGTCATCGGCGTCGAATGCAACCTCAAGAGATCTGGCTTTATAGCAATTCGCTTGGTAGTCGTACGTATCCATTATTCTAAAGCTTAAATCCGTGACATCGTGCGGCCCGAGGTTTGCGCTCAGCAGTCCGTTGACCGTGTCGGTGGCAACACCAAACAACCCATACTGCGACATAAGGTTGGTTACGGCCGCAATATAATCTCCGATCGTTATCGATGGGACAAGAAGCGGAGCGAGCGCCACCGTCGTTACGGCCGCAGCCGCTGCGGCAGCTGCAGCTGCGGCGGCGGCCGTTGCAGCCGCTGCGGCGGCTGCTTGACCAACAAACGGAATCCATGAGACTGCCACCGCTATCGCCCCCGCTGTGGCGGCGGCCGCTGCGGCGGCTGCGGCCGCCAGGGCCGCCGCAGCGATTATCCCCAGGACAACCAGCGATTTTTCCAGGGGTTGCAGCCGACAGGCCCACGCAAAGATGTCGTTCTTGCTCGTATCGGGGTTAAGGGGCGTCCCCGCAGGTCTCGTGTTCCGGGTGGTGATGAAGCAATCCCGGCCACCTGAAGAATTTGGGTAAGGCAAGATGACAATCTGAACAAACCTATTATTGTCCCGCAAAAAACTGATCGTGCCGGGTCCGCCGCCGGTTCCCAAGAGAACGCTGCTCTTGACGCCATCCCAGGCAGCCTGAACACGAATTTCCTCCAAAATGAACTGGTTATCAACCTCGATTACCACAGAGTAAATAATTCCCATGCGTCCCATCGAGACAAGAACAGCGTTAAACACATCGTTGTCGGAGATGATCCGACCGGCAACGCATGGCATAAGTTGGGCGAGGCGATTGGTGTCGACGATGGCGGCCACACCGCCGCGTTGGATGAAGAACTCAGCGCCGCCGGGCCCGACAAGGTAAACCCCTTGCAACATGTCGGGGAGAGGTGGAATGGCGACGTCGCCGCCATGGGTGCTGGTCGAGATGGCGCCGGCCAGCGACTGCCCGCCGCTGCCGCCCAAGGTGCGCAATGCGAAGCCATTGTGCTGCTGGATACCATTCACAATCGACATGGCTTCAAGCGTGTCATGCAGATCATGTACCTTGAAGCCCGCCTCAACATGAACGAGTTGCCGTTGCTTGGCAGCACCCGTAAGCGCTAGGAAGACCGGATCTTGCGCCGACGGGTCGACGGGATTTGCCGCCGAGGTCGCTCCCATCGTGTTGCTCAGTATCCGGTTGAGCGCATCCGTCCTCACCAGGAACCCAGGCTCACTGTTGTTCCCAGTTGAAAATCCCGGGGTGGAAAAATTGTCGTTGAACGACCACCCGCTGCCGACAGCGTGCACCGATAGGTTTGCGGCTTCAGCCGTCTTTACGATCGCAACTAATTTATCGATGGTGTCGGGTTGAAAGATACTAGTAGGGTGGATTTCGATGTCCCCGGCCCAGTTTGAAAAGCCGGTGTCCGAAATCGGATTTCCTGTTCCATCGGCACGAATGCAGGGCATAGGATCCCCTAATGATGAGTTGTGGGGCCGTGCATCACATCCTCAAGCCCGCCGCGGATGCTTCGCGCCGTTTTCAACGATTTGCGTAAGCATGATGAACTTTTCGCCTCCGATCAGCCGCAGCGCAGATGCAGTTATCCAGAGGCGCCGGTGATCGCGACATCTTCGCGGAGCGTCATCGAGCAAACACCGGCGCATTAAGCCATAATGAATGGCAATAAGCCGGCAAAGTTACGATGCCACTCTCAGTTTGTAGAGTCTGCGGCGGCCAATCGACATCCGCCATGACTTGATAGCCCGTGTTGATCGCGGCCAGAGCGACCGCTAGTACAGGATTACTTACTTCTGCCCCGATAGCTTGGGAAGCGACGACGAAATTGAAAAAGTTGAAAGTGTTGTTCAGGTCAGTGAGCGTTAAGACAATAATCGGGCCATGGGTAATCGGGTCGTCCCGAGGATCGAGAAAATTTCCCTCAAAATCGCCAGATGTAGGCCCGACAGAATTTACAACGCAGGTGAACTGCATTCGGTGGCACTCCTTTACGAGGACCGAGTTGCCTGTCTCTATCGAGCATCCACTAAGTATGTTGGCTCATTGCTGGCCTTTTGTCAAAAGCCGGATGGGATGTGCCACGCATCTGGGCTAGGGCGCTCATTCTCCAATCCGAGGTGTCTCTTTCCTGCACGAAACCTAGGAGAAGAGCTTCTCTTTGCGCGGAAGCCTTTGCGCTGAAATCTCTCGACCATGATCGGATCGCTCATGGTCTCAGTCACTTTGGCTTCTCGCATGACCTTCTTCAAAGGATCATGCTCCAAGGCTCACTTCCCGCGAAGCGGCACCGGGCTTTCGGTGATGCGGACAAAGCCTTGCGCGCGTGCGAGGGGCTTGGTCGCCGCTCCAGTGAAATGGCCGGGGTCGAGTTCGCTTGGCGCCGTCCTGAAGGCCGCGACATACTCCGCCGAAGCCCTGGTTGAAAGCGCATCGGGAATGTTGCGGGCCGCCCGGCGTAGCCCGGTGAAGGACTGACCAAGGATCGACTGGGCCGGGAAACCTGCGGCTAAAATATCGCCGGCGAGACCGCGAAGCTTGGCCCGGTCGGAGCGCGCCGCAGCGGCAGGCGATTGCGTGGCCGGTCCGTTCATGGCGTCGCCCGGAGCCTTGCTCGGCACCGCTCCGCGCTGGTCTTCCACCGGCGCCTCCGATGCGAACGCAAGCGCCTGCTTCGGCACGCTGGCGCGATCCTTCGATCCTTGGGTAATCACAATGGGGAGATTTGCCGCGCGTGCCAAGGGCGAATTTGCGCTTGACGAGGCGGCGGCATCATTGATTGGGCCGTTCTTGGAAACCTGATTATCGCCTTCGCCTTGAGTCTGATTGGCCGCGAGTGCGGCGATGCGCGTGAGCGAGGCAGGCCGAGCGGGCGGGATGGGCATATCGGCGAAGGCGACCGCGATATCTCCGGGCTGCGCCGGACGGGGAGGCGGAAGGGGCGCTGTCGCCGCGAAAGCCCCGCGCTTGTCGATTTTATCTTTCAGGATCTCGGCCGCCTCGGCCTCCCGCTCCCGCCGCTCGTCGCGGCCTTGCTCGATTGCCGCGTGGGCGCTGCGCAACCATGGGTTGGACCCCAAATCCGGGAGGCGTCGACTCGCATCCGCCAGGCTTGGCTCGTTTTGGGGCGAATTTTTGCCTGGCGAGGAAGCCGGCGCGACAGTGGCCGCTCGCGCGTAGCCACGATCGGTGGGCACGCCTGGATCTGCCGCCGCCGCGCTGGCGGGGCTTTCGCTCTTCATGCGAAGCGCGGCGATCTCGGTTCCACCGTGGCGCGCGCGGGGGGGCCGGGCAGTCTGCAGCCGGCCCGCATCGGCTTCCTCCTCCTCTTCATGCTTACCAAACAGCCAAGCGATCAATCCTCCCGATGGCGCCCCTTGCGGCACATCGGCCATCACGCCCCCGCGCGAGGCGATTTCGGCGCGAGCTTCCTCATAGCGGGGAAGCGCGCGCCCGTCCGTGGCGAGATGAACCGTCTTACCGTCCGGGAAAAGCCGCGCAAGCTGATCGTAGCTCATGCGCGGCCAGGCCCGCACGCTGCCGACGTCGAGATGGACGAAATTCGAACTTGGGTACCAACCGACGCCGCCGCGTTGCAGGCGCATGCCGATTTCGCGAATTCTTTCCATCGGCATGCCGGGCATGGTCGTATCCATCGCCCGGCCTTGTATATGTTGCGAGTGCTCGGCGACGCCGTGCGAGCGGCGGCGCAGCATGGCGTTGGTTTGCGGCGAGCGGTAGGCCGAAACGATCACGATCGGCTGGCTTGCTCCGGCGGTCCGGTAGGCCTCCCAGATCACATCGAACAGGCGCGGATCCATCCGGGTGTGATCATTATTACGCCAATCGCGCAGGAACCAATTGAGCTTTTCGAGAACCGCTGGATCGTAGGAGCCGTTGAGGCGGAAACTCGCCTGGATCAATTCGCCAGTATGGGAATGATACAGGTTCAACGTGCGGGTGTCGCCATTGGCGGCCGCCGTCTCGGTCGAGGAAGGAACGACGATGCTCGAGAAGAGCGCCGCAACTCCGGTTGCGGCAACGAGACAGACATATCTGATAGGAGCCGGGCGGCGGTGCGATTGTCGCAAGTGAAATCTCGCGGTTCTGGCTGGACGGAACTAGCCTTGGTATGTGTGAGGCGCCGTACATCGGTGTTGAAGCGGTGGCACCGATATTGAGGCGGGTCATATTTTTGGGGTGTAGCTGTGATTTTAGCGAACTCTTGCCGCTCGTGGATACCGCCGTAACGCGCCCCTTCCTCTCACTGACGGACCGTCAACCCTTGCGTCCGCTATCATTCATCAAATAAAGTGGCAAATATGGCGAGCATGTGTCGGATCTGGCGCAGGGATTTCGCGGTTCTCATTTCGCTTGCATCTTCCATGATGTTATATCGCGTTTACGTTTTTGGCGCGGCTTTTTTTGCGGCTTCTCGCCTAACAGCAGCAGCCGGCGCGGTTTGCCCAACAACGCAAATTGCCTTGGCCGCTCCCTGAACAGATTTTTTCCATGGCGCGGGCCCATCGTAGACAGGTCGAGCGTTTAGATGACGCGAGCGAACCTTCATGCGGGCTTTAATCCACGGGGTTCAGAAAACCGTCTCGCCTCGCTGGCTTCCATATCTTATTTCGTTGGGGTTTAATGAAGAGGCACGCTGGCCGGCAATTCCGCGGCCGGCAATCTAGTGGAGAGCGTGGAATGGCCGGTTACGATGTCGATCTCTTCGTGATCGGCGCGGGATCGGGCGGCGTGCGCGCCGCAAGGGTCGCGGCGGCCCATGGCGCCAAGGTCACGATCGCGGAGGAATTCCGCATTGGCGGAACTTGCGTGATCCGCGGCTGTGTGCCGAAAAAGCTCATGGTCTACGCCAGCCGCTACAAGGACCATTTCACCGACGCCCCGGGGTTTGCCTGGAACCTTGCCGCGCCCTTCTTCGACTGGCCAAGGCTTGTCGCCGCAAAGGAAAAGGAAATCTCCCGTCTCTCCGCGATCTATCGCGCCAATCTCCGGGAGGCCGGCATCGCCGTCGAAGACAGCCGCGCGGAAATCGAGAATGCTCATAGCGTGCGTCTTCTCGCCGATGGACGCAAGGTGAGCGCGAGAATTATCCTTATCGCCACCGGGGCCGGGCCGGTTCTCGAACCCGACGTTCCTGGGCGCGAATATGCGGTCACTTCGAATGAAATATTCGATCTGCCGGAATTGCCAAGGCGTATGCTGATCGTCGGAGGCGGCTATATCGCGGTGGAATTCGCCTCGATTTTCGCGCGGCTGGGCACCGAAGTGTCCCTTGCCGCGCGGGGCGAAAATGTGTTGCGCGGTTTCGATGATGATATGCGGACCGGCCTGCGGGAGGGGCTCGCACAAGCCGGCGTCAAACTCAACTTCGGCATGCTGCCCACACGCATCGAGAAAACGCCAACGGGCTACCGCGTGAGTTTGACGAAAGCCATGCGCATCGACGCCGATCAGGTGATGATCGCGACCGGCCGCAGGCCAAACACGTCGGAGCTTGGTTTGGAGAAGGCTGGCGTCGAACGCGACAGCTTGGGGGCGGTGAAGGTAGATGCCTTCTCGAAGACGAATGTCGAGTCGATCTATGCTGTCGGCGATGTCACCAACCGGGTCGCCCTGACGCCTGTGGCCATTCGCGAGGGGCACGCTTTCGCCGAGACGGTTTTCGGCGGCAGGCCGGAGGCCGTCGTGCATAACAACATCGCGACCGCCGTCTTCTCGACGCCGGAACTCGGCTGCGTCGGCCTGACCGAGATGGGGGCGCGTGCGATCTACGAGTGTGTTGACATTTATCTGGCGAACTTCCGGTCCTTGAAGGCAGCCCTCTCCGGGCGTGCGGAGACAATTCTGATGAAGATCGTCGCGGATGGCGTGACGGACCGCGTCCTCGGCGTGCATATTCTCGGCGAGGATGCCAGCGAGATGGCGCAAGTTTTGGGAATTGCCGTGAAAATGGGCGCCAAAAAGGCCGATTTCGACGCGACCATGGCGCTGCATCCGACCTCGGCGGAAGAACTTGTCACCATGCGAACGCGGACCGCCCGGTTTAAGCGAGAGATCGCTGGCCCCGAAGGCCCGGACTGCGGACCGCTCGACGAGGGATAGCTTATCAGGGCGGATTCATAGAACCGATAACGGGAAGGTAACCGGACATGAGTCGAAGGCGGAAGGAGGAGCCGCCGATGATAGCCAGCTTTCTTGCGCATTTTGCCGAAGCCGAGGCCCCTGGATGGCGCGTGGCAAGTCTTGACAGTCATAGGACCAGCGACTAGACCACGTTTCGCATGCTAAAGCCTTTCTTTTCAAGGTTTTTGCGGGGAGCGGATGGGGGATAGTTCAACGGTAGAACAGCGAACTCTGACTCCGTCAATCTTGGTTCGAATCCAGGTCCCCCAGCCACAAAACCTTTCGATACCGCTGCATATTTTCGATTTTTATCGTCGCCGGAATAGTCCCGATGTTCCCGCACGTTAGCTCTCCGGCAAATGCATCGGTGCCAACCAGAGACGCAAAACGCCAGGGTGCGGGGCGCAATCGGCCGCAGGGTCTCTCAAGGCCGTTTTCGAGTCGTCGGATGTGGAGCGTTTCGCCTGAGTTTAGGCGGCGAAGTCGAGAACATGTCGCTGTTCGCTCCAGTCGTGCGACAGGTCCTTGCTCAGTCGCAAGAGTTCGCGTCGGCGTGAGCTCGATCGGCTGACGGCCCTCAAGAAGCGCGCGCACAATATCAGGCGCCAGACCGCGCGCCACTCGCGCACGAGCCGCGTGCCTGGCCTCAAGGAGGTCGGAGGCGCGGGTATAACCGCGCCGTGGCTTAGCGGGCCGGCGCTAGCTCGCTCCAGCTTCCGTGCGTTGGCCGTGGAGAGGCCGCCATACGCCCGCTCCTGAAGCTTGTAACTGATCCCTCGGGTCAAGAGATCGCGGGAGAGCCGCATCGGCGGCGGCATGCGATGAAGCTGCCGCCACTCCCCGCGCAGCTCGAAGATGGTCAACTCTGAGAGCCGCGCGAGCGCCTTTGCAACATCGATCGTCCGTTTTTCCATGTCACCGACCGCCGCGTTTCGATGCGATAGCGGCGAACGCCGTCAATGGGCTTCAATGATGTGAGCGAAAAGCCGAGCTTCCTTTTCACCGTGCCCGCCAGGAACCCCGCACGCTGTGCTGCTGCCAGTCGGTCGCCTGCATCATCTCATCGACCCTCGGGTTGGCTCAGCAGGGTGAGCACGCGCTCCTGCTTGGTGACGCGCTCCGCCCTTGGTTCGTCATTTTTCGGCGGCACCTTGGCGGTGGTCAGCCGACGTGACCTTGCGCCGAGCTATCGCACTCGATTTAACGCTCCTCTTCTTGGATGCGGCGGTCTTAAGATTTCGGGACTTCGCGATGGAAGGGATTGACATATTCAGGCTCCGTTAGTTCGCGGCGCCGGAATTGACGCTCGCACGACCCAAAGCCCCGCACATCGCGGGGCGAGCCCCTTAATGGGCGGCTCTGGCTCAGCCAGCCCATGACGACACCAATGCGTACTATGCGGCGGAAGTCCAGTCGCTGCGGTCGAATGGGATTCGATCGGCTCGTCAATTTCCGGCCGCTGTTTGGCAGCCCGAAGGAGTGATCGATGCCAGCGGAGAAGATCAGGCCTTCGCTACGATCGTTTTGGAGATCACGGTGGCGCACGCGTGAGCGCTATCGAAAGCGCGTTAGCAAGGCGTTAGGGGCTCTACGCTTTTAGGATCGCCAGCCGCTCATATTCGATTTTCGGGCAGCGGTTCATGACAACTTCCACCCCGAGCGCTCGCGCCCGCGCCGCCGCCGCATCGTCGCGGACGCCAAGCTGCATCCAGATCACCTGCGGTCTCGGATCGAGCGCAAGCGCTTCATCGACGACTCCTCCGGCCACTCGGGAGTTGCGGAAAATATCCACCATATCGATCGGCTCGGGAACATCCGCCAGAGTCTTCTATCTCGAACTTTGCGCGTATGTTTGGACCGCCGCGGTGACGGTTGCAAGGGTGCCGAAGTCGGACCGTGCAATGCTGGAGGCTAAATGTCCGGAAATGGCGCGACCCGGACCTTCCGTAATGTTCGCTATCCGGTCGCTATGGGATGGTAAGCTGATTTTGAAGAAGCCGTACTCAACAAGCTCGATTTATGAGTACGCCGTTAGCAAAAGGGCCGGACGGCGCACCCGTCTGTAAATTTCCGGCATCCTACTTTGAATTTCCAGCATACGGCGAGGAACTGCGCCATGGCGATTTCCATGTTCGCCGCGCCGCGCCGGGCCCGCGCTTTCCTGGACATATTCATGAACCACGACCCATGCTTTGCGACGAGCCAGGAGCTGGAGGCCAAGCAAGCGCTCCTCGACCAGCTCCACGCCCTGGCCGTGACCAGCCTCTTCGAAGGCGAGACGAACCGCTCTTTATTCACTCTGCAGCAGCCTCCGTCGCGCGCTGGGAGGAATTCGCGCCCATCAAGACGGTCTGGGCCGACAATCAGCCGACCGACCGCAAGGTCCTCGACACGTCCAGCCGCTGGGGAGACATGCCCTTCCTCATGCTCGCCAAATGCGCGGATGCCCAAACCATTTGGTCAAGAGGGCAACCTGCCAGTTTCAACCTGCGACACGTCATCAACTTCGTCTTCGTTGTACGTTATGAAATTTTAGCCCAGGGCCTCGTCTCTTGCGCCGCTGGGGCCACGCAATCGCGGCCGGTTGAGTTTGAGAATGCGCTTGAGATGAGCAAGCAGCATCTCAATTTTTTCCGCTCGCGGCGTGACTGCCGATGTTCTGGCGTTCCCGCAAGACGCCTCACCACATCGCGTGTAGCTCCATGGATGCTTCTGGAGATATTGCGTCGGGGTTGACCAGGGCAACAGTTCTCCTTGAGCGCGCAGGCGCCGCAATCCGTCCTAGCAAGACGATCATACTGCCCTCCGGATCAATCATCTGGATCGTTTTTATCCGGCACAGTGTCGCGCGTACAAGAGGCCAAAGA
Organism: uncultured Alphaproteobacteria bacterium; assembly: GCA_963808645.1. GTDB lineage: Bacteria > Pseudomonadota > Alphaproteobacteria > Rhizobiales > Beijerinckiaceae > Methylocapsa. The sequence goes on along the minus strand of CAWEGU010000011.1, from coordinate 32,276 downwards.
CGCTCGGAGCAGCCTTTGCTGGGGCAAAAAGGACTGGCCACCAGAACGGCGTTCCACGCCAACCGTCCCTCAAGTCCGTCTTGGCGCGACAGCGCCAGGATTGGCTTGTGCCCGATGATTTTTCGAATGTTGGCACGGTCTTGCATGATGTGTGGCGCGTCCGAGAAACGGCCTCCAGTACGTTGCCAGCTGAGATTCCGACCCGTGCCGCCATATTACGCACTCGCCCTTCTCCTCCGATGGTGGAGCAATTTTCGAGAAGTACTCGATCGCGGCGCGGCACGCTTTCCAATCGAATCGGTAACCCGGCTCAAAACAAAACAGCGTTCGATTAAATCGATGATCAATAGCGGTTTCAGAAGCGATCTCGGAGACCCACCCCGCTTCGAGTTTCGCGACCGGTTGGTGTCACGATCAGAGCTTATTTCTGACCGCCGGAGTTGACGGCCACGGGTTTCACCCGGTCTCCGTCCCGTAGGAATGCTCCCGCGCGTGCAACGACCATATCGCCTTCTACGAGGCCTTGGCGGATCTCGACATTTCCTTCGGACTGCAGACCGGTCGTGACAATTCGGGATTCAATTCTCTCGTCGCGGACAACTTGCACAACGGAGCCATCCTGGCCGTACAGCAACGCCGAGAGAGGAACGGCAACTCCGTCGCATCTTTGTCCGGAGTTGATGATGGCGCGGCCAAACATGCCGACTTTCAGCCGCTCATCGAAGCTGATCGAGACACGTACTTCGCCCAATTGAGTTGTCGAATTGACCGTCTTGGAAACAAATCGCGCTCGGCCCGGCAATTCGCCGACCCCCACAACCCTGATCTTCGCCGGCAGGCCAGAAGACAGCCTGGAAAGGCTCTTTGTCGAGATCTGTGCCGACAATTCCAACTCGCCGCCAGCAATAATTTGGAATAGCGGCTCCGCTCTCGCCGATGCCCTGGCTCCGATAACGGCGCTCGCCTTGCCGATAATTCCCGCGACCGGAGCTTGTACCGAGCCTTGTTGACCTTCAGGATTCGCGAGTTGCGCGAGCTCTTGGCCCGCATTCACCTTAGCTCCGGCCTCGACGAGAACCTTCGCTATCTGCAAGCCTTCCCGGTCCGGCCGCACCTGAACTTCGTGTTTCGGAACGAGCACGCCGGTGATCTCTGTCATGTCGTCGAAGCAGGTCTTCTTTGCCTTTGTCACGCTCACTGCCGCGCCCGTGGACACCTTTGGTCCGGGCGGGCCGGCGGCAAATACTTGCGGCGTTTCAACCAAAAAAAGGCTCGTTGACGCGAATAACGCGGCCAACCCGAACCTGGCGACCCGAAATCGGATAAACATTGTCATGTCTCTCGACCCAAACTGCGTTTCCTTCAGGCCGCTCATTTCATTCACTGCTTTTGTCATGCCCACACTGAGGACATTGGCGGAAATTCATTGGGTGGCACATCCGCAGCTAAGCCCCGAGCTGTCTCAGTCGCATCATCCCCCCTTCGGAATTTCACTCCCTCAACTCAGCCTTAAGTTAAGATGTCTCCGGCTTCGGCTGAGGCGGCGACGGATCCACTGATACCCCCACCCGATTAGCGTCATTTGCGCTCGCAAGCTCTCGCAACGGGGCAGGTGAAAGAGGTGCTGCCGGCACGACCAGTCCGACGAACGAGACGACGAATTTGCCGAACAAGCCGCCTCGGCGCAACCATCCTCCGCGCCGCGCCTTAGCCATTCCATTCACAAGAGATCTGCTGCCTGACAAGTCAAGCTTAGCCCGCCTGCCGAAGAAACCAATTATGCCGCGCAGTGCAATATGTCACGCAAGAAGCGGGCCCGCGGCAATGGCGTTTTGGATAATGCGCGCGCATTTACCTGATGATTGAATTCAGCACTTTTCCATCACTTGAGGCATGGCTCAATACCGCCAGCCGGTAGTTTGTCCGATTCATGCCTAAAATCTTATCCGTGTAACCTCGGGCGGAGAATTGGCATATTCGGCGAGAAGGTAAAGTCATGCGCTGGCCACGGGTAGGCCGAGAAGTAATGCTTCGCGAGTTTCGAGCCAGAGGATGCCCATAGGTATCGAGGTTTCACGAAACATGGTGTATCCCGGTTTTAACATGGTCTGACAGACGGCGTTTCAGCCGGGCGGTGGAGCCGTTCACCGAAGTGCTTAGTGGGGCAAACGATGAAGGCGGTTTTTAGAATTTTGTTTGCTTGCTGCATCGTCGCCGGCGCGGTGACGTCTGCAGCCGCGAGGCAATCGGACCTTGGCGCAATCCAAAAGCGCTTCGATGTTCTCTACGCCAAGGGAGATTACGCCGGAGCGCTCGTCGAGGGGCAAAAACTCGAGGCCGCTGTTAAGGCGCGGGTTGGTGCGAAGCGTCCTGATTATGGAGGTGTTCTTTACAACCTCGCCATGGCGTACAACGCCCAAGGCAAATATGCCGAGGCGGCGGAGCTCCATCAGCGCGCGCTCGCTATCAGGGAGAAAGCGCTCGGCCCGAGCCATCCGGATGTGGCCGCGAGCCTCAACAACCTCGCCATTGCGTACGATTCACAAGGCAAATATGCCGAAGCGGTGGAGCTCTGCAAGCGCGCGCTCGCCATAAATGAGAAGGCCCTCAACCATCCGGATGTGGCCAGGAGCCTCAACAACCTCGCCAATGTGTACGACTCGCAAGGCAAATATGCCGAGGCGGCGGAACTCAACCAGCGCGCGCTCGCCATCCGGGAGAAAGCGCTCGGCCCAAATCATCCGAATGTAGCCGCGAGCCTCAATAACCTCGCCATTGCGTACGATTCACAAGGCAAATATGCCGACGCGGTGGAGCTCTGCAAGCGCGCGCTCGCCATCAACGAGAAAGCACTCGGTCCCAACCATCCGGATGTGGCCGGGAGCCTCAACAACCTCGCCAATGTGTACGACTCGCAAGGCAAATATGCCGAGGCGGCGGAACTCAATCAGCGCGCGCTAGCCATCAAGGAGAAGGCTTTCGGCCCCAACCATCCCGATGTGGCCCTGAGCCTCAACAACCTCGCCTATGTGTACCGATATGCCGAAGCGGCGGAACTCCATCAGCGGGCGCTCGCCATCAGGGAAAAGGCGCTCGGCCCGAGCCATCCGGCTGTGGCCTACAGTCTCAACAACCTCGCAATCGTCTACCTAGCGCAAGGCAAATATGCCGAGGCGGCGGAGCTCCTTCAGCGCGCGCTCGCCATCCGGGAGAAGGCTCTCGGCCCCGACCATCCGCGTGTGGCCTTGAGCCTCAATAACCTCGCCCGCGTATGTGGATCGGCCGGAAAGGCCGATCTCGCCCTCGCATATTCACGGAGAGCAAGTGCAGCAGTCCTCGCACATGCTCTCACCGGCAATATTGGCAGCCAACGCGGCGACAGTACCGGAGGCTTGATCGAGCAGCGCGCGGGCTATTTCGTGCTTCACGTCGCCAATCTCGCCGCCGCAGGCCGGGCCGGGCTCGAGCCCCTGCCCGCGCTCGGCCATGAGGGTTTTGAGATCGCGCAGTGGGCGGCGCAGTCCGCCGCCGGATCCGCCGTGCAGCAGATGGCTCTGCGCTTCGCCTCCGGCGATAGCGCGCTCGCCACACTCGTCCGCGACAATCAGGACCTCGCCGCCGCCTCGCGCGGGCAGGACAAGGCGCTCATCGCGGCGCTCGGCAGGCCCGAAACCCAGCAGGACCGCGCGACGCTTGACGGGCTGCGCAAGCAGATCGCCGCGACCGAAGCAAAGCTCGCCGCCAATGAAGCACGGCTCGACAAGGAGTTTCCGGATTATGCCGCGCTCGCCAAGCCAAAGCCGCTCGCCGCCGAAGATGCGCAAAGAGTTCCTCCGCCCAGATGAAGCGCTTGTCTTTATCCTCCCGGGCGACAAGGAGAGTTATGTCTTCGCTTTGACGCGCGATGCGTTCGACTGGCAAACGATCCCGCTTGGCAAGCAAGCCTTGGCGGACAAAGTGAAAGCCTTCCGCCATGGCCTCGATGTCGATGAGCTGAATAAATCGGTCGCGGCGGGAAAGCCGGAACTTTTCGACCTCGACCTCGCGCAAGAGCTTTATGCTTCTCTGCTCGGCCCCGCCGATGCGCTCATCAAGGACAAGCGTCATCTCCTGATCGTGCCGTCGGGCCCGCTTACCGCGCTTCCCTTTCATCTTCTCGTGACGCAGAAGTTTGAAGGCGCAGCAAAGGATTCCTCCGTCTTTGGGCGCTACCGCGACGCCGCCTGGCTCATCAAGCGGCAAGCGATTACCATTCTGCCTTCGGTTCCGAGTTTTAAGGCTTTGCGTTTTTCCGCGCGCACGGATGCGGGCGGAAAGCCGCTCATCGGCTTTGGCGATCCTCTTTTCCGCGCGGAGGAGAATGTTGCTTTTGAGTCCGGGAAGGCCGGTGGAAGAATAAACGTCGCGTCGCGTTCGACACGCGGCTACGCGGACTATTGGCAGGGCTCGGAGCTTGACCGCGCAAGGCTCGCCGAAGTGCCGCCGCTGCCCGACACGGCCGACGAGCTGAAGGCGATCGCAAAGACGCTCGGCGCGCCTTTGAGCGATATTTATCTAGGGAAAGACGCAAGCGAAACGAACGTGAAGCGCGCGCCGCTTGCCGGCTATCGCGTGGTCTATTTCGCCACCCATGCCCTGGTGGCGGGCGACATCAAAGGGCTCGGCGAACCGGCGTTGCTTTTGTCCGTGCCGAAGAAGCCAAATGATTTCGATGACGGCTTGTTGACCGCGAGCGAGGTTGCGCAACTAAAGCTCAATGCCGATTGGGTCGTGCTGTCTGCCTGCAACACCGCGGCCGGCGACAAGCCCGGCGCCGAGGCTTTGTCTGGTCTTGCCCGCGCGTTCTTTTATGCCGGCGCCCGGGCGCTGCTGGTCTCGCATTGGGCGGTCGACTCGAAAGCCGCGACGCGGCTCACGACCTCGACCTTCGACAATCTCACATCCGACCCCGCGATCGGCCGCGCCGAGGCGTTGCGCCGCGCCATGCTCGCCTACATGAACGACACTTCGGAGCCGCGCAACCCCTATTCGGCCTACTGGGCGCCCTTCTCGGTGGTCGGCGAGGGCGCGGGGAAATGAGCTGACGAATTGCCTGGAATTGTAATATAAGCCTCTCAGCGGCCGAATAAATCGCGCAGCAAATCGAGATTGGGGACCTGCGTGTCGCGAGAATCGGATCCTTTTGCGCCTCCCGTCGAATTCGTGCCACCGTCCTCGCGATCATGTGTCGAAGGACCGAAAAGATTTCCCAAGCCCTGCGTGAGCGTGTCAACCCCGGCACCCGATTGCGCGTTGCTGCCGCCGAACAACCCCTTGCCGAGAGCATGTAGCTCGGCATAAGCGGCATTCGGATCGTCCAGGATCCCGGCAATATCGGGATAGATACGCGGCTCGCCCCAGGTCCCCTGCACGATGACCGGCACCCCGAGACCGACCGGGGCCGCAGAGCCGCCCTGGCCTTCGAGGCTCATGACGAGTTTCGGATCGAGTTTGAACCACAGTGTTTTTGCGGCGATATTGGCGGAACCCGCACCATTCACGCGCACGAGGGGCCCCATCAATTGAAGATTATCCGTCGTCGCTCGACCGTTGCTGATATGGAAGAACGCGCTGAGCTGGGAGAGATCCGTCTTTTCGGCCTTGTTCTCTTGCCAACCGGTGAGCGGGTTTGACGCCAAGGCGCGGATCATCTTCGCGACGTTGATGTCGCGGATCTCCCCGTCCTGAACGATGATGTCCGCTGATCCGCCGAGCGTCGACATGACGGTGCGGAGGCTTGCCCCCGTCGCATGCACGTCGATTTTCGCCTGCATGTGCCCGTCGAGGGCATCGAAATTAGACACGTCGATCAGCAGCGGCAGCGCACGCAGTCCCCTCAGGTCGATTCGCATGGCCTGATTTGGGATCGCATCGGAGGTATCGACGAGCAGCACACCATCGCCTTGGCCGCCATAGAGCCCGGTATGCGGAAACTCAGCTTTCAGTACCCCGTTGGCGACCGTCCCCTGAACCAATATAGGTGCGAAGCGGAACTTGTCGACGCTAAACTCGGCGGCCGAGATTTGCACGTCCGCATCGAAGTAATTCAATGCATCGATATTGACCTCACGATCGCTCCACGGCTGGTTCGAATCTGAACGAGGTCCGGTGCTGCCAAAGCCAAATCCAGTACCGCCGGCATCTGATGCTTTGGCAGGCACACGCCTTAGCGTTAGACGTTGGAAGTCCAGGTCCGCTTTTATCGCTGGCTTGCTGGCGAATTCGACTGAGGCCCAGCCGGTGAATGTGCTTTGCCCGATCGTTCCGTTCAGCCCGTTGATTGTCAGTGTCGAGCCAACCACCTTGATGTCGGCCACACCGGAGAGCGGATCTTGCAGCAAACCGGGGGCCTCGAAAGCACATTGGACCGGGACGGCCGGTCTCTTCCAGGTGTCGGCCAACTCATCCGCTTTGACCTGAATCCGAAGTGTCTGATCACCCCACTGCCCTAACGCGCTGACCCCGGGCGGGCCATCCCGTCCGGAAAGCGATGCGGTCAGAACGATCCCGTTGATTTGAGTCTCGAAGTGGTCCCTTGCGCTGAAGAGCACGATGGTGCCGTCTTCGATGGTTACCCGGTCGGCTGGAAAGTTCTTTGCAAAGACGGAGGGGTCGCTCCCCGATCGCGCCGGCGCGTTCCCCGTGGGGTTCGATCGCTGGCGCTGGAGCGGAACGCGCAGAACCGGGCGCGCAATGGCGATCTCGCTGATCTGCGGATAGCCTGCGAACAGGCTCGAAAACGACATTGAGAACCGAATGCTTTCGGCCGTGAGCTTGCCTAGCGGATCTGCGTCGTTTGCGTTGAACAGCCTGACGTCGCGAACTGTTAAGGTCGGTGACGGCCAGAACGCCACCGTCGAATTGCCGACGATCCGCAAGCGATATCCGGTATCGGCTTCGACACTGTTTTGTAGCGGACCCACCACCAGGCCGGCAGGAACTCCCTGCACTAGGGCAAGCAAAGCTGCCACCAAAACAACGACAATACCTATGGCCGCGATCTTCAATGTCTTCATGTCGATTTCCCGTGCGATTGAATATCGGCCAGAGCCACAGCGATGCGCCGCATCGCACATCCTGGCTCGCCGGACACCTGGCCGCGATTGGCAACCGACATTTCTCGTAAATTCAAATCCGGCCGTTGTCATCGAGCAATTATGTGGCTAGCGTCGCACTTTGTCGATATTCCTTTTTCTGTCCCCCGCGTGAATTCCCCGTGGATCATGGCGATGACCAAGCAGTCTGAATTTGCGGTGCTCCTCGGGTTGAATCTCCTTTTCTCTGGCTTGGGCGCCGATTCGATAAACAGGATTGCAGCATTGTGCCACACGCAGTATCTCGCCGCCGGCGAGATACTGTTCCGGAAGGGCGACAGCGGGGACGCGTTGTTCGGGATTCGGCGAGGACAGATTCTCATCGAGACCGGCTCGGGCGATGGAGGGCGGTTGACGCTGAATTTTCTCGGTGCCGGTGATCTATTCGGAGAAATTGCGGTGCTCGATGGTCAAACCCGCACCGCTGATGCGACGGCGGGGGAACCCAGCGAACTCTTCGGTTCTCCGTCGGAATGATTTCTTGTCCTATCTCGAGAGTGAGCCGCGGGTCGCGGTGAAACTCATCGCGCTGCTCTGCCAACGGATCAGGTGGAACAGCGACCGTTTCGAAGAATCCGTCTTGTTGCCCCTCCAGTTCGGCTGGCGCGACGACTCTGTGACCTCGCCACCGATTTCGGATTGGAGGTTTACATTTCCCAGGAACAGCTGGGATTTTATGTGGGGGCAGCGCGCGAAAGCGTAAACCGTCAATTGCAGCAATGGCGGCAGCAAGGAATTCTCGAAATACGTCGCGGACGTATTTTGCTGTTGAATTCCAACCGGCTCAGGGCCGAGGCGCGCGAGGGCCGAATTCCCCTAGTCGGCGGCAGGATATATAGGTGCGCCCTTCGATTGCTCGATCTCGTGCCCCGAGCTGACGACGCGCTTGCCGAGCCGCCACGCGAAGCGCGCAATATCGTCCATCAGCGAGAACACGGCGGGAACGAAGACCAGCGACAGCACGGTCGAAACGAGCAGTCCGCCGATCACGGCGATCGCCATGGGCGATCGGAATTCACCTCCAGCGCCAAATGCCAGGGCGCTCGGGACCATGCCGGCGACCATGGCGACCGTCGTCATGATGATTGGTCGCGCCCGCTTCCGGCCGGCATCGATGATGGCGACGTCGCGATCCATACCATGGCGGATCGATTCAATTGCAAAGTCGACCAGCATGATCGCATTTTTCGTGACGATGCCCATCAGCATCAGGATCCCGATGTAGACCGGTATGGTGAGTTGTTTGCCCGTGAGCAGGAGCGCAACGATCGCCCCACCGATCGAGAGCGGCAGCGAAAACAAGATTGTGATTGGTTGCAGGAAACTTCCGAACAGAAGGACAAGCACCGCATAGACCATCATCAGCCCGCTGCGCATGGCGGCGGCAAAGTCATCGGCCAGCTCATTCAGGCTTTCCGCGTCGCCAGACGGATTGATGCTGATCCCCTTGGGATGGTTCTTCATCACGGGCAGCGCAGAGATATCCTGCATCGCATCGCCAAGCGCGGAGATGCCTACGAGATCCGCCGCGACCGTTGCCTCACGCTCTCGGTCGTAACGATTGATGCTAGTCGGTCCCTGATAAAATTGGATATCGGCTATCGTTGCGAGCGGAACACCGCCTCCGCGACCCATGGGCACCCGCAACTGCTCGATCACCTGTTGGTCGGCCCGCGCGCTGGCCTCTAGCTGTACTCGAATGGGGACCAGGCGATCGCCCGCATCGAACCTGGCAAGCGCCGGGCCGACGTCACCAATCGTTGCCACCCGGATCGTCTCAGCCAAGCTCTCGGTCGACACACCGAGACGGACTGACAGGTCCGTTCGCGGACGGATGCGAAGCTCCGGCCGGTCAAGCGAGATTTCCGAAGTGACGTTGGCGACCAGCAGTATTCGCTTCATCTCGTTCGCAAGCTCGCTGGCGACATTCCCGACAGTCACGCTGTCTTCGCCGGTTACGACCAGCGAAATCGCCCGCAGCCCGTTCTCGTCGGTAAACCAGTACCGAATGTCTGGAACGTCATCGAGCTCGCGGCCAATGGCCAATTCCAGTTCACCCTGGGTGATCGCTCGCTCGGATTTCGGTGTGTAATTGATGATCAGCCCGGCCGTGCGGACCTCATTCGCTCTCTTCGGTATCCTTCCGCCGTCGACAAAAACGCTTTTTACTTCCCGTCGATTGCGCAAGCGAGTGACGATACCCTCCGTCGCTTTTTCGGTATCGGACAATTGCGATCCGGGCGGCAGTTCGATCGCCAGCACCGACCGAGCCGTGTCCTGCGCCGGCAGGAAGCCCTTTGACAGAAGTTCCATGCTCCAAATCGAGGTTGCAAACAGCAGCAAACCGACGAATACGGTGACGAAATAGTGCCGGACCGACCAGGTCACGAGGCGAACATAAGTCCTTAGCAGGCGCCCCGGCGGTTTCTCCGCCTGGTGATGAGGCCGGAGGAAATAGGCAGCCAGCATCGGAGTGACGAGGCGCGCCGCGAGCAGTGAGAACAATACCAGCGCCGAGACGGTGATGCCGAACTGCTTGAAGAACTGACCTGCAATCCCGGACATAAAGCTTGCGGGCGCAAAAATCGCGACAATCGTCAGGCTGATGGCGATGACCGCAAGGCCAATCTCGTCGGCCGCTTCGAGTGCGGCCCGATACGGCGATTTTCCCATCCGCATGTGGCGCACGATGTTTTCGATCTCGACAATCGCGTCATCGACGAGAATGCCCGTGCTGAGCGTAATCGCGAGAAAGCTCACGAGGTTAAGCGAAAAGCCCAGAACATCCATCACCCAGAATGCGGGGAATATCGAAAGCGGCAAAGAGATTGCTGCGATAACCGTGGCCCGAAAATCGCGCAAGAACAGGAATACGACGAGAACCGCCAACGCGGCGCCCTCGAACAGCGTGTGTATGGCAGCCTCGTAATTGCCCCGAGTGACGTCGACCGAAGTGTCAATCAGTCTGAGGTCGACGTCCGGATGGGCTAGCTTGAGTTCATCGAGGCGTTTTTGCACCGCTTCTCCGACGACGACGTCGCTTGCCCCCTTCGAGCGTTTGATTCCAAACGCAACGACAGGCTTGCCGTTGAGCCGGGCGAAAACTCGCCGGTCTGCAATCGTGTCGGTCACGATGCCAAGATCATCGAGACGAACCTCGCCGCCCATCGGCATGCTGATCATTGTTGCTGCCAGTTCATTGAGCGTCCGCGCGGCGGCGAGCGTGCGGATCACCTGATCGCGCCCGCCGATTTCGGAGCGACCACCGGCCAGATCCACATTGGTGCCGCGCAATCGATGGCTCACATCGACCGAGGTCAAGCCAACTGCCTGCAGCCGATCCGGGTCAAGCGAAACAAGGATCTCTCGTTCTACGCCACCGATGCGTTCGACCTGCGCAACACCCCGGACCCCCTGCAGAGCGCGGGTGACGACATCGTCCACGAACCAGGAGAGTTGTTCCGGGGTCTTGCCCGGAGCGATGGCTGCATAAGTGACAATGGGCAGCCCAACCACGTCCACGCGCTGAATCAGCGGTTCCTCGACATTTCGCGGAAGCTTGGCGCGAATGCGTGTGACGGCATCCTTGACGTCGTTGAGGGCGCGATCCGTATTGGTCTCTAGCCTGAAGGTGACCGTCGTCACCGAAATCCCGTCGGAGATCGACGAGGCGATGTGGCGGACGCCCTCGACGCCTGAGACGCCATCTTCGATCGTCTTCGTGACCTGGGCCTCGAGCTCCGCTGGCGCCGCCCCGAACTGGGTCACGACCACGGATACGACCGGGATATCGGCATTCGGCAGGCGGGTAATCGGCAGTCTGCTGAAGCTCGTCCAGCCGAGTAGCAACAGGATGATCGACATGACGATCGAGGGTAACGGTAGACGGATCGACCAGGCCGAAATGTTCAGCGCCATCGCCGCATCCTCAGTTATCCGGTTCGTCGGCGAAAATTGTTTGGACCTGATCGCCATCGTGCAGCGAAGTGCCGGCATTGGCGACGACGATGTCGCCCTCGTTGAGCCCTTCGCTGATTTCAAAACTGGTATCGGACGAGAGCCCGACACGAACCCGCCGCGTCTCGACCGTCCGATCGCGCACTACTTGCACGCTTGTTCCCTCGGTCTGGCGTGAGATCGCGTCACGGGGCACGGCCACGCCGCAGCTCTCACTGGCATCGATCGTTGCCCGGGCGAACATTCCGACCCGAAGCGATGGATCCTGGGCAACCGATAGCCGCGCCCGGCCGAGCTGTGTGGTTCGATCGATTTGGGCCGGCACCAAGCGGACCTGTCCGATCAGTTCGGTGCCGTCTTCGAGCTTGATCCGCGCCGTTTCCGTGGATTTGAGCTTCGGCACATGAATGCTCGGCACGTCGGCTTCGAGTTCGATTTCGTTGTCGACCATGATGCGGAACAGCGGCTCGCCGCGGGGGGATGGCACCGCCCCGACGGTTGCCGTCGATTGCGTCACGAGGCCAGCGGCGGGAGCCTTCAACGTGCTCGTGTTGGAGGTCGGCCTTGCGGGTGCGGGCGTGCCGGCGGCGGACGGGCCTTCTGAGGACCGCCTTGTCGCCCGCGCGAGCACCTGCCCAAATTGCACTTGATCGCCTTCCGTCGCCAATACTTCGGTTACCCTGGATCCCTCGTCGAGGGTCACGACGGCCTCTTGTCTGGGCACAAGGATACCGGTGACGTAAATCGTGTCGGAGAAGCATTCCTTGGTGGCGCGAACGAGCTTCACCACGGCGCCGCCCGATGAGTTCGGCTGCGCTGTAAATGCACTTCCGCGCTGAGGCCCGGAAAGATACGTCCCGACCAGAAGAGTTGCCGTCGCGGCACCGATCTTAATCAGGACGGAGGATTTCATCGCAAGACCATGCCACAGCCCGAAACACGTTGCCATATCGCCGGCGAGATTTCCCCGGTACCCGCGCAGGCAACCGCATTTGGTCGTGAGCGAGCCGCAGACGGTTCCCTCTCCCGGGAGGTGCTTCGCTTGCTAATGCTCGCTCTCAACTCCTATTTATTGGCCATATTATTCGCCATGTTGACGACCCGGACGCGGCGGTTTTCTGGGCCAAAGGGATTGTCTTTGTTCTTGAGCTTGGTCTTGCCGTAGCCGACGGCCACTAAATTTGCGGCCGGTATCCTATACTGCTCCACGAGCAAGCGCTTGATTGCGTCCGCGCGTCGCTCCGAGAGCTTCTGATTTAGCGCCTTGCTACCCTTGGCATCCGTGTGACCTTCGACGATAAAGGTGCTGCCCTTCAAGTCCGCACTCGAAAGCGCCTCGCCGAGGGTCCTGGCAGTGGACATGGCCGAGGGCGCGAGCTTGGCCGAGTTGAATTCGAAGTTTATTTCGACATCGATGCTCGGCTTGTCCTCGGCAAACGTTGCTATCTTCTCGCGCTCATTGAGCGTAAGCGAACGTGTCGCTCTGTTCCTCAAGGTGTCGAGGAACTGCGTTTCGTCCACGTTCCGCGCAGACTCGGCAGGCGATGTTGTAAGGCTGCGTGTCAGATTGGGTGTCAACGCCTTGATGATTTGATTGACCGAAGGCTGCTCAGCCGTGAGCGCCGAACCGATGCCTGTGGCCAGAGCCAATCCCGTGGCAAGCAACGAACAGGCAAAAGCGCGCTTTAATTTGGCAAGATCTACTGACATGGCTGTTCTCCCATTTTCATTTGCATCATGTACGGAAAATCCGCGGTTTGCTGCCGCTTGCTCCTAGCGGATGCCGTCCTTGTCGAACTCCGCGGCAATTACCGGATCGAGAGCTTTCGCCGCTGCAATATCGCTGTCCCCTGCGGCGGTATCACCGGTCTGTTTCTTGGCTATGCCACGCCCATACAGGGACGATGCTTGTTTCTTGATTTGCAGCGCCGCGTCATAGTCGGCGATGGCGCTCGAAGGCAGGCCGATTTTCAGTTTGACAAAACCGCGGCTATCCAAGGCATCGGCGTAACCGGGCCGAAGCTGCACCGCCTCGTTGCAGTCCTTCAGCGCTGTCTGGGAATCGCCGACCATTGCGCGTGCCCAGCAGCGGTTGTTCAGCGCCTCGGCATCCTTGGGGTGGAGCCGAAGCGCCTCGTCGAAATCCTTAATGGCGTGGGAAAAATCAGCGATCTTGGCATAAAGCTGCCCGCGCCTATAGAAAGCGGCGGCGTCACTCGGATTGTTCTGAAGATACTTATCGAGATCCTTGATGGCTTCGAGGTCCTTGACGTCCACCACCGGCGGCTTCGGAAGTGACGTGCTATTCGGGCCCACCGGGACATCGAGCTTTGCCAATTGTTCCCGCGCGGGGCCCGCATAAAATCCCGACGGATGTTTGGTCAGGAAATCTTCCCAGGCTTTCCTCGTTCCGGCTTGCTCCGCAAGCTCGTAGTCATGTCGCGCTTCGGCGGCCGGACCGCTCGGCGCCGTTGGCGTTTCCGGCGTCACCTGCGGCTTGACCTCTGGACCCTGCGGGCCGAAGGTAAAATCCTCGTTCAGCGAGGAATAATTCGAGGGATTCTGCTCGCCCCGGGTTGCCCGCAACACGCCCATGCGCGTGCGGTTGAAAACTTCTTCGGCCGGCACTCCCGGCGCACGCATTTCCTTAAGTAACTCGCTCACAAACAGGCTGCGGTCATTCGCTGCATCACGGGCCACGCTGCCGGACCCCGCGGAGTACATTACCAACGTTCCGCTCGGGGGGTTCGCCGGAAGGGCGAGCCCAAGCGGAGCTCCACGGAAATTGCCCTCAAATCGATTGCGCCGCGAAGCGTCGAGAATGGCGATCTTGACGCCAGCACCTCTGTTGTTCATCTCGGACAAAACACTGTCCACACTGATTCCGTCGTGCCGCACGTCGTCTTCTTTGTAGATCTGCCCGTCGACCGGGATCATGTAGCTCTGTCTGTTCGACTGAATTCCGTAGCCACTGAAAAAGATCAGGGCGACCGTGCCCGGCTTGATCCTGTCGTAAAGACGACCGAAGGCGCGTTGCATCGCCTCCTTGGTAAGGTTTTCTCCTACGTCGACCTGGAATCCGTCGCGCATTAGTTCTTCGCCCAAGGTGCGGGCGTTGCCGATGGGTTGCGTCAATGGGGGGTCGGCATTGGGATAACTGGCGTTGCCGATGACCAAAGCCACCCGCGAGCCCGAACTCCCTGCATCGGCCTGCTGCGCGGAAGCATGGCGAGCGGCTGGCCCAACAATAAGGCTCAAAATAAGAACAACAAAGACTACGCGCATGCTCCGTATTATGCCATTGTCACTTGCCAAATCACATGCCAAATTTTACCCGCTGGTGGCGACTGGGCTTAAGCATTAGCACAATTGGGAAGTCTCACCAACTGAAGTCAAGTCGGGGCGGCCCGGCCGCGATCATCCCGTCTGTACCCAGACGTCCACCCCAACCGTGGGGCCGCCCCGTCGCCGACCGAGCCTTCCTGATGGATGCGACCAACACTTCAAAGGACGATGGCGCTGAATTGGCTCGATCTCGATAATCCCGCGAGTTTAAGGTCTATTCGCCAGCCGCAGCAACCTCCCGATTGCAAATTTTGTGTGACCTAAGGCACAGTCGCCGGTGAGCTTTGGTGCCAATAATGCGCAGACATGGGCCCACCATTCCGATGGTCACCAAAATTCTAGCATGGGAGAGCGTCATGAAAGCGAATCAGGCTGAATTCCGTAGCATTCTGGGCGCCGCGGTCCCGATGGTCGTCGGCCTTGCGCTGTCCTCCTACGCAACCGCGAGCTTCGCGCTCGGCACCGCCGAGCAGCGTATCGCCCTGCACCCCTGACGTGTTTCGGCTCTGCAGCTCGGAAACCCAATGTCGAGCTCATCATCTCCTGCATGAAGGCCAAGAAGGCCAGCCTGAGCCAGGCTTGCAGATACGTATTCGACACGCCCACGTCTAATAAGACCGCGTCCAGCGAGTAACAAACCGACCATTGTCCCTCCCCACGAAATCGACCTAGATCACCAGAGGTTCGTATGAAAACGCTCAGCATTGCCATGGCCCTCGCCCTGACGAGCGGCGCTGCCCAAGCTGGTTGGGCCGGGCCTACAACTCGAAGAATGGCCAGACCTGCACTGCGAATATCCCCCTGAACAATTCGCAAAGCCTGCGGATAGAGGGCTGCATGCTCGGCGGGTTCATCTGCGGTGGCCAGAATTGGACCCGCGTGAACTGATACCACCGAGTGGATGCGACCTTGCTCCGTACACGAGGAACAACGGCAGACCAGATACCAGGCGCTTAACGTTTGAGGCTTCGAAGCATCGGACCCGAGTTTGCGTCAGTGCTTTGGTAGGAGGGGTTCTACCGTCGTTTTACGAACCTTGCCTAGGCGATCCAAAGAGAGTAACCTCCTCTAAATTAGCACAGAGTCCGGCAGTTGGAATTGCGAGCATGGTGAAGATGATTTCACCCATTGCGGTGCGGTTTCTGAGCGTTTTGATATTGATCTTTTGGGCCGGGACAGCACTGGCGGATAAGCGCGTCGCTCTCATCGTCGGCAATAGCCAATATACGCGCATCACGCCTAAGCTCGTCAATCCCGCTAATGATGCACATGATTTGGCCCAGGCATTGGCGAGCATGGGGTTTGACGTTATACTCCGCACCGATGTTGGAAAAGGCGAGTTCGACCAAGCGCTTGTCGAATTCTCGCGAAAAGCAAAGAATGCAGACACCGCGCTCTTTTACTACGCTGGTCACGGTGTTCAACACAATGGAAAGAATTATTTTCTTCCGACCGACATCGAAGTTCAGGATGAGTTCGACTTCAACTACCGGGCAATAAGCCAGGATAGCATTCTGTACGCAGTTGGCCAGGCGAAGAATGTAAAGATCGTGGTTCTCGATGCCTGCCGCGACAATCCCTTTGCGAGGCAGTTCGTCGCGTCTCGCGGTTGGGGCGGAGGCGGGCTCGCGCGCATCGATAGCGCGGAAGAGACAATCATCGCCTATGCAACGGCGCCCGACCATGTCGCCAACGACGGACAAGGCCGCAACAGTCCTTTCACGGCAGCCCTCATTAGCCGCATCAAGGAACCTGGCCTTGAGATCACAACGATGTTCCGGCGCGTAGCTAATGATGTTTACGCTCAGACCGGCGGCAAGCAACAGCCGGAGATCACAAGCTCGCTGCGCACCGACTATTTTCTCAATCCGGCCGAAAGTGACAGCGCTGCATGGAGCCGGGTACGCGATTCGACCAATCCGGCCGATTTTAAAGAATTCATCCAGAAATTTCCGGCATCGCCTTTTGCGCGCGAAGCTCAATTCCGCATCGACCTTTTTGACCGCATTCGCCGCGATAACGAGGAGGCCAAGAAAGAAGCCGAACGTGTCGCTTTCGAGGCCGAAAAGAAACGCCAGGAAGAGGCAACCAAGAAGGAGGCGGAGCGTCTCGCCTCCGAGGCCCAAAAGAAACGTCAGGAAGAAGCGGCCAGGAAGGTAGCCGAGCGTATCGCCCTGGAAGCCGAAAGGAAACGCCAGGAGGAAGCCGCGAGGAAGGAGGCCGAGCGTATGGCTTTCGAGGCCGAAAAGAAGCGCCAGGAAGTGGCCGCCAAAGAGGAGGCTGAACGCCTTGTCCTAGAGGCGCAAAAGAAACGTCAGGAAGAAGCGGCCAGGAAAGAGGCCGAACGTCTCGCCCTGGAAACCGAAAAAAAACGCCAGGAAGAAACGGCCGCCAAACAGGAGGCCGAACGTCTGGCTTTAGAGGCCGAGAAGAAACGCCATGAAGAAGCAGCCACGAAAGAGGCCGAACGTTTGACGCTCGAGGCCGAAAAAAAACGCGAGGTAGAAGCGGCCGCCAAAAAGGAGGCCGAACGTCTAGCTCTCGAGGCCGAAAAAAAACGCCAGAAAGAAGCGGCCAGGAAAGAGGCAGAGCGGCAGCAAGAGGAAAAGCGCGCCGCCGAAGAGCGCAGGATCGCGGCGCGCGAAGAGGAAGACCGCAAGAACCAGGAGATCGAACGGGAAAAGCACCGTATCGCGCGAATTTGCGACGGGGACCAAAATACGCTGCAAAAATTAACTGCTACGCTGCAGGCGGCTGCGATCGAGAAATTGGCCAAAGAGACGGCTTGTCCCACTATCAAGCCCGCCATCGACACCGCTTTGAGAGAGGTCTCGCGCGGGATCAAGCATGCTTGCGACACGGATCGCAAAACCCTCGCCTCGCTCAAAGACAAGGATATCGGATCGCTCAAAACCGCGGCCGCTCAGATGAGCTGCGAAACGGTGCGTGCCGAGGCACAACAGCGGGTTGTTAAACTTGAGGACGAGCTCAAGCGCAACCAGTCCATCTGCGCGGTTGAAACGGCAAAACTACACGCGATCGACGAAAGCGCGTCTCAGGCGCGCCAACAATATGTTGAGTTTTTGGCTCATTCCGAGTGCCCGTCCCTTGGCGCGGAAGTAAGCGGGACTATAAAAAAGATCAATTCGCGGGTGAAGGCAGCACAGACCGAACTCGCTCGGCTAGGCTGCTATAGCGCGTCAGTCAGCGGTAAATTTGACGAAGCAACAAAGAAATCATTGGCGCTCTATCATTCCAAGAAAGGCTCTTTGGCAGACGGCGATCATCTCAGTGAAGGCCTCCTGTCCGAACTGAAGCAGCAAAATCTTGGGCTATGCCCGGAAGAAAAACCGGCCGCGCCCGTCATTGCAACGCCGGCCCCCGGGCAGACCAAAGAACAGGCAAATAAAGAAAAACAAGCCCGTCCGGATCATAAACGGCAGAAGAGCGAGAGTGCCTCGCGCGAAGAACAAGCGCCGATCTCGAGGCCACCGCGACACAAATCCCGTACCGCCGCGCGCGAGGAAGAGCCCGTCTCGGAGCCGCCGAGGCACAGAGCCCACAGCGCCGCGCGCGAGGAGGAGTGGGCGCCGAGGCCACATCAAAGGGCGGAACCCGCATTGAGAAGACCAAAGTCTTTCACCGCCGCGGAGCGAGCAGGACATGCACCCCGGATGCCGATGGGCCGCGCGGCAGCGGGCGGCGGCGGTTCAGCGCCTAGCGCAGCCATTGGCGTGGGTTTCTAACTGCATTGTTCAAAAAGGCGCGGGCTCCCTCTCGAAGATAGAAACCCAAGGTCCTCCAAGCGTCATGGCCGGGCTCGACCCGGCCCTCCATACGCCAGGGCCGAGACGGGCATGACGCTTGACGCATTAGACTGGCAATAAGATTTGATGTGGCGCCGCAGCTTTCCTCAAAGCACCGGCCCGGAACGGGGCTCGTTTCGGGCCGAGATTGCTGTCGATCTCAAGCCTAATATTTGGCGACGACGGCTGGCGCTTCGCCGAACCCGGTGAAGCGATAGTTCAATCCGATGTTTGCGATCCAGCCGCTGCGGCGGACATTAGCTCCAAGGGGAGATTCCAGGGAGCCGAACGTATAATTGCCGGTACCGAGGTTGAAGTAGCTTGTTTCCGCCTTGACAGACCAATTGTCGGTCAATCCGAGTTCGGAGCCGCCGCCGACCGTCCATCCTGCGTCGGTACGGCTCGTGCCTTGCGTCGGACATCCGGAGTTCAGAAGGCCCCCCGACCCATTGACCGCTGGGACGACGGGCTGACTGTCGGTGTTGCAGCGGCCTTGCGCCCTGACCTCGCCGATCGCCAAGCCGCCCTTGGCATACCACAGGACCCGGTCCGGATAGGTGTAACCAATCCGGCCTGTCACGGTGTACAGAGAATTCACGTTGATTTCACAGCTGAAGAAGAAAGCGTTCGGGCAGGAGCGGGAGCCATGCGCATTGGTCCAGCCAGCATCGCCTTCCACGCCGAAGACCCATTTGTCGTATTGATAATTATACCCAACCTGGCCACCGGGGAGGATTCCGGCGAAGCGGGGAAAGGTCTTGTTGCCATTAACCAGGAACGTCCAGTCCGTGTAGCCCCAATCGGCGCCGAGTGAGGGGCCGAGATAGAAGCCGGTCCAATCATAGGCGGCGTGGAGGACAGGGACGCCTGGGACGTCGGCGCTGCGCCCGGTGACGACGGGGTGATCGGGGTTCAGTTGGTAGCGAAGGCCGCCATTCATGCTCCAGCCGTCGATATGGTCTCCGGTCCGGTAGTCGCCGCGAACATAGGCGAGCCATCCAGTGTTCGGGAGGATGGCGACGACACCAAGGCCGAATTGGCCATAGTTCCCGATGTTGGTGGAGGAGAGATTCCCGCCCAATTGAAGGGGAAAATTGATGCCTGTGATGCTGGGATTGCTGGTGACCGTCGCGCTGTTGTTGCCGACGAATTCGCGAAAGCCGCTGACCGTGGCGAAAGGCTGCAGAATCCAATTGTCCGTGCTGAAGCTTGTTCCCACCCGGAGGCTGACGCGTCCGAGAGTGCTGAAGATGTTGTTGATCGAAACCGTGCCGGGAAACGCGATACCCGGGCTATTCGCCAACACCAATGTGCCAGATGTGTTCAACGGATCGACCCAGACCTCCGACCAGAGGACGCCCGCGGACGGCTCAATGAACCAGTTCTCCGGCAAGCCGTAATTATAGCCGATATTGGCGTTTACCGAAAAGCCGCGCGCGTCGAGATTTTGGCCGAACAAGCCATTTGACGTGTCCGTAAGCTTGTTTTGATAGTAATTCCACCGCACCTGGGCGTCGACGAAAAAGCCGCCTTTGGTGGCCGCGCCATACAGTCCGACGAAGGGGACCTGCAAAGTATCATTGAAGCTTCCGCCGGAGCTAAAATCATTGGCGTTAGCGCCCAGGTAACCGAGAGTCGAGCCCCCATGCAGGTTCCAGCCATCGACGTTCAATTGGGCGATGTCCGTGCCGATCTGGACGCCGGAGAAATTGATCCGCGTTTTTGTGTTGCAGCTCACGTTGGCGGAAAGCGGCCCTCCAAACAGAGAACCCGAAAAGGCCGACGTCGCCGTGCTCCTGAAGTCGGTTTGGCCGCCGATGCCGCGGGCCCAGACGCCGCCGCCCAATTGCCATGGCTCCGGATTGAGCGGGCTTCCGATAAACGCCGTGGACTGGGTCAGGAAGGCGGTATTCGAGGCGTTGATCGCGGCGACAAGGGAGTTGACCGACCCGCCGGAGGCAAACGGCGCAAAGGCTGTAACTAAGGAGGCATCTGGGCCGGTTGCGGCGCACGGGCCTGATGACACAGCCTGCGCGGCCGCTGGAGTCGACAGAGTCGCCGCGACAGCAAAGCCACCCAAGATCGCGCCGATGCGCATTGCAGGGGACAGTCGTCCATAAGCGGACTCGCTCGCGGGAGCGGACTTAGCGCCGAAAATTTGCTTAACCATTTTTTCACCCCCGAAATGGTGTATTCGCAAGTCCCGCTCGCGTCGCCTCAAGAGCGCCAGGTTTGGTAACGCTTATCAGCGCGCGACCCAAAAGTCTGTGTCCCCTTTGCAACAGTGCACCGAGAAACACATCCGCCTGCGGCACCGGCAGCGGCGGCTGCAGGCCGTCTCGCAACGTTCCGGGGCAGCCCTCGGAAAGGCTTAGCTCCAACAATTTGATTGGCCTTTTGCGTCAAGGTGACGGCTCACATATCTTTTTGGGCGATAAGCCGTGGGCGCCCCAATCACTAACGACGGAAATTCCTCTCGGAATGAGATTATGAAAGGACGTTGTATTTGCAACAGTGGACCACTTAAGCGCCAGGAACGTTGTCGAGTGTCGAAAACAAGTTGCCGCAAGGTCCCCAATGTACCAGACTTGAGACCCCGCATCCGGAGCCGGATCCGCATTTTAATTTCGTTCCCATCGATGGTTTTTAGAATCGGTCCTGATTAAAATGTTGCTTTCGGCCTTTCGGCCGCGGCTTGCACAAGAGGTATCGCGCCATGCGTCACGCCAAACTTTTTCTCGCCGCCGCAACGGTCTTGTTTGGGTCCGTCACGGCGCTTTGGGCAGAACCCCTCCCGGCGTCGAATTACACAGAAATCACCACGGAGATCACGCGCGACCTCGGCCCTTCGCCGATCACCATGCCCGCCGACTCCACGCCGGCACCCACCGTTGTGCCGCCTTCGTCACCCGTTGCCGAGATCGCGGTGGACCCTGGGATGAAGGGCGAGCCGCAAGAGGGAAAGTCTGACCCAATTCCACATGCCGGGCATGCGGTTGTGCCGCCGCACCGGCCGGCCACTCATCGTGCGCATCGTGCGCGGCTCGGTTATTTTTCCTCACGTCACCCGACACGCGGGGCAAAATTCGTCGTGCAGGCACGCGTTGCTGCGCCTCGGGCCACGGTGTGGCTGGCTGCGTCGAGGGAGCCGCGGTACGTGCTGCTCGGGGTCGGCTTTTAGGGGGTGATTTCGCCATTTTCTGGATTGGCGGCGGCAGCTTCATCATCGGCGGTTTGGGCCGCATGCCGCCTCCTTGCCTTCGATAGCTTGGGCAGGTAGCTCTCGCCGTTGAGCTCCAAAATACGGACATGATGGGTGAGGCGATCGCGCAGCGCGCCGGTGAGACGCTGGGCCGAGGTCGCATCAACGCCGGGGCATTCCATCCCGCCCAACTGGCCGGTTGGTGCGCGGTTCGCCGTTTAGCGCCGACAGCCGATGCTCGCGCCTCTTTCGCTCACCAAATAACGGCAAAAAAGGTTCAGCGACCACAACGGCGCGCCGTTTATCACGCGATGTCCAGCGTAGCACCTATGAGGCATATTCGGCGGTTTGAAGATGGGAGGATTTCTGGCTCATCGTAGCCTTTCAAGGAGTGAAGATGAGACAGAAATCCGGCCGGTGAAGGAATCGGCGTGAAGGACATCCGCCGCGCGACGCGGCGGCATTTTTCAGCGGAGGACAAGATCCGCATCGTGTTGGAGGGCCTGCGCAGCGAGGAAAGCATCGTGGAGCTCTGCCGTCGTGAGGGGGATCGTCCAGAACCTCTATTACCGCTGGTCGAAGGACCTTCTCGAAGCCGGCCAGAAGCGGCTGGCTGGCGGCACGGCGCCGGCGGATCGCGCCTGGAGCCAGATACCTGACATGGTACGCCAGCGGATCATCAGGCTCGCGCTCGACGCGCCGGCGCTCTCGCCGCGCGAACTCGCCGTGCGCTTCACCGACACGGAAAGCTATTTCGTGTCAGAGGCTTCGGCCTATCGCCTACTGAAGGCGCACGACCTGATCGCCAGCCCGGCCTTCATTGTGATGAAGATGGCCGACGAGTTCAAGGACAAGACTACGGCGCCCAATCAGCTTTGGCAGACCGACTTCGGTGTGCCGCAGCAAGCGGCGTAAGAGATGAGGGCAGGCCCCTCGCCATCGGCTTGCAGGAGCGGGTGGTAAACCACCGTAAGCGGCGCGGGTTAAAAGCTCGGGTCCTGAGCGTTACGGAAAAGGCGCCGCAAGGCGTCAGTGTGGAACAGGAAGGCGAACACAAGTGAACTGCCGTTCAATTGTCGAAAGCTGTCAATTGGCATCGAAACCGGGGAGTGATAATTGCTCCGGGATCGGCCTGGACGAAACCTGCTTACGGGTGTCCGGCATAGAGGCAGCGTCAGCCTGTTTCGGGCTCTTATGTTGAACTGCGGGATCGGCAATGCGGCCTCGAATTGCATTCGGACAAGACACGGATCGTGTACTGCAAGGATATCAATCGTCAGCAGGATTATCCCGACATCCAGTTCACATTCCTGGGATACACCTTCAGGCCGCGCAAGGCGCTGGACAAATATGGCCGGGTTTATGTGAACTTTTCTCCGGCGGTCAGCCGCGTGGCTTCCAAGTCAATGCGGCAGGCACCATCCGAGGATGGCATCTGCAGTTGAAGTGCGACAAGTAACTGGTCCATCTTTAAGGGAAGCGCTCAACAGCCAGCCATTACGGGCATCATAAGCTTTGAGTGCTGGTTGTATTGATAGAAGGGATGGCAACCAATCCGGAAAGGACCACTCCGTTACTCAGCGAGGTCGCCCCGAAGCTTTGATTTAGAAAACGCTCCCAAAGGATATGGCTATCCGCCGCATTCAGCGGAAAGAGGTTCAACGCATGCATACTGCGTTCTTGAAACGGAAGATCGCGGGGGTCGAAGCTGCAATGGAAAACCCCGGAGGACCACCGACCGCCGCGAAACTCGCTCCGGTCGTCAAAGCCAGCGCAATGGCGGTCGCTGAAAGAAGGTTGTTTTTCATCAGGAAGATGCTCGCTGCCGTCGTGTGACATGCTGAATTGCGGCAGACGCTGACAAATCTTGAAGAAGCCCTGCCAAGGATCTCGTTTGAGAGATGACAGCCGGTGCAGCATGTTTCCGACTGTAAAGTGGTCTGAACGGAGTCCGGGCGAAAGTTCCTCCCAATTGAGGGGCGTCGAAACCGATGCCCGCGGCAATGCACGCGTCGAATAGGCTGCGACAGCGGTGGAACCGCGGTCGTTTCGCAGATAGTCAACAAAATGCGAGCGCCGCGTGCCCGCTTCGCCATTGTGGCGACATAACGGTCTGTCCTTTCCTTGGCCATTATCCCCGCAATCGTTTTCGTAAACGACTTAACTTCGTCCCAGTCGGCATCCGGTTGAATAGGCACCAAGACGTGAAGCCCTTTCCCACCTGAAGTCTTGACGAAACTTTGCAAGCCAAGAGTAGCGAGCCTCTCGCGCACGTCATAAGCCGCGTCGATGACGAACTCCCAGCGGATATTCTCGCCCGGATCAAGATCAAAGATCAGACGATCGGGCTGCTCCAGGTGACCGATGGTTGATCCCCAAGGGTGGATTTCGACGACGCCCGACTGCACCAGGCTGATCAGTCCTATGACATCGTCGATCGCGAGCATCGGCTCTTTGTCGCCGGTATCGACGCGGCGGACCCTCTTGTCCAACCCTTGCCATGGATGCTTGGCGAAAAAGCATTTGGCTGCCGTGCCCGAGGGGCAGCGCAGCCGGCAACATGCGGGAGAATCCAATCGGCGATGTCGGCGTAGAAGTCGGCCAGTCCCTGTTTGGTGATTCCCGCTTCTTCCCAGAGAATTCTCTCCGGATGCGTAAGGCGGACGCCAACTGGAGTTGGCGAAACGTGGGACTTCGATCGCATCGGCAACTCCAGAACGATTTCCTCAGCAGACTTGTCATCCCGGAGGCCCCTGAAGGCTGCCGCCCGAAGCAGTCTGTCCCCGGTCCAACCGCGGTATGCGATCTCGCAGATGAGGCGTGGCTCGACCAAAACGGACGCCCTTCTCGGGGCCGGCGGGGAGCGGTTTTGCGAATGATGGCTTGATCGCGCTGATGGTCTCAAGCTGATCACGCAGCGATCTCGCCTGTTCTTGGGACCAGCCTGTCCCGACCCGACCGGCGTAGATGAGGTTTCCATTCTCATGATAGCCGAGCGCCATCGATCCGATGGACCGGCTGGCCGCCGTCGAAGGAGTGTAGCCTAGGATGATAAACTCTTGTCGCTCGAGGCACTTGCTCTTGAGACAATGATCGCCGCGACGGGACCGATACGGCAGGTCCGCCCGTTTGGGGATGATCCCTTCGAGCCCGAACTGGCACGCATGCTCCAGCGTGATTGGCCCGTCCACATCGAGATGCTCGCTAAAGCGAATGGGCGAGCCGGGCGGCAAGATGGCGAGGAGCTGCTGCAGCAGGTTTTTACGGTCCTTGAGAACCACTTTTGTCAGATCGAACCCTCCACAGTAAAAAATATCGAAGACGAAGTAGCGGAACCGGTCCAGGCGACCGGTTTTCAGATCGGCTTGCAAATCATTGAAGCTCGAAATGCCGCTCGCATCCTCGACCACGATTCCCCGTCGATCAGCGCCGAGCCAAGACCGAGTGCCTTCAATGCGTCCGCAATGCTCAGAAAGCGTTCGGTCCAGTCGAGCTTTTTGCGCGTCAGCAGCTGGATCTTGCGCCCGTCGATCCGCGCCTGCATGCGGTAGCCGTCGTATTTGATTTCATGGATCCATTCGGGCCACTCGGCGGTTTTGCACATGAGGCTGCAAGGCTCGGCTCGAGGAAAACCGGGAGCAGTCCCGCGCGAGCGCCGGAAAGTTCGCCGATATCCGGTAGGAAAGCTTTTCGCGCTTTCGCCACCCTAACTCTAGCCGCGTGATCCTTGCGTATCTCAAATGTGGCCGCGAGTTCTTCGTTGGTGCGGCCGCTGATTTGGGATGTTGTCTCCTCCTCCGTGACTTCCCGATCGCCCGCACCCCGGGCAAATTCGTCGTCCGACTTGATGAGCAGCCATGGCTCGGTCTTCTCTCCGGATCGCGGCCGCATCCGAGCCAGGTGCCAATGACCTTTGAGCCGTGCGCCGTCGAGCGTAAATGCCAGATGCCCTTTCGCAAGCCCCTTTTGAGGATCGCCGTCCGGTTCCCATCGGCCACGGTCCCAGACGATCATCGAGCCGGCACCATATTCGCCCTTTGGAATATTTCCCTCGAAATTAAGGTATTCGATCGGATGGTCCTCGGTGCGGACCGCAAGCCGCTTGTCGCCGACCGTGAGGCTCGGGCCTTTGGTGACAGCCCAGCTTTTCAGAGACTCCGTCCATCTCGAGCCGCAGATCGTAATGCAACCTGCGCGCTGCGTTTTTCTGAACGACGAACTCTCGGCCCTCGCCCCTGGTCGCCGAACCTGCAGGCTCTGAAGTCCGGGCGAAGTCGCGCTTCCCCGCATACTCTTTGAGTGGCTTCTCCGCTCGGACGTGGGGTGCGTTTCGTCTTGCCGACCGGCACGGCTGGTCTCCTACTCAGTTAGTGAAAGTCTGCCGTAGCCAGAATTCGATTCGGTCAAGCACTGCTTTGTATGCATCTTCCTGGGTGACGCCTGTCCGCTTCAAAACCTTGAAGGAGTGGTCCCCACCTTCCACGACGTAAAGATCGGCGGGAGCTTTCAGCTCTTTAATGATCGGCTGCAGTTCGTCAGGCGAGCCGAACGCGTCACGCGAACCTTGAACGAACAACATCGGAACTGTGATATCTGGCAAATGCTTCGCACGAAGCTGGTCTGCGCTACCAGGGGGGTGAAGCGGATAGCCGAGGAAGACGAGGCCTTCGACGCCGGGAGCGCTCGAGGCAGCAACCTGGGAGGCAATTTGTCCGCCCAGCGATTTGCCGCCAATGACCAGCGCGCCGCAGCCGATCTCTTTGTGCCGAATAGCCTCGATCACGGCCAGGAAACATGTTTCGAGGGCCTTGTTCGCGTCCGGAACGCGCCGGCCTTGCTCCGTATACAGAAAATTGAACGTAACGACGTTAATTCCGCGCACTGCAAGCCCGGCCGCAAATCTCGTCATGAAATCACTACTTTGATCGGCACCAGCTCCGTGCCCCAGAATCACGGTGACACCGGCGAGGTCCGGTTTGCCCGCAGTGTAGACGAGGGCCGTCGCTTCCTGATTTGGGGCAACCTCGATGCGCATCTTGTCAGGCATGGTGCGCCCTCACGTCCGGAATCAAGGTCGCCCTGTTGCTTCGGCCGGCTCGGAGGCCGTCGATGCCGCGCTTGCCATCTCCATTTCGCAATATTTCAATGCGCGTTTCGCGCGCTCAGCCCATGGCGAGATGCGGTCGCGTGCAAGATATCGCGTCCACCACGTCGCCGCTTCTGCGTGGTTCCCAAGCCGCTGTAGGAACAGCGCCAAGTTGAACATAGCGTCGGCGTATTGGGGATCGGCAGTAAGTGCGCGCCTTTCGCAGTCAACCGCCTCGGTCAGTCGCCCACTTTCATCAAATAAGTCTGCGAGGTTATGCCAAGCCGAAGGGAAGTTTGGATCGGCTTTCACGGCCCACCGATAGGCAGCTTCCGCCTCCACCGTGCGGTGCTGAACCAGCAGGAGATTGCCGAGATTGAGCCCGGCTGCCGGATCATTCGGATCGAGCTTCATGACACGCCGGTAGAGGCTTTCAGCCGACAGGAGATCGTCGGCCTCCTCAGCGGATTGCGCCTGCACAAACGCTTCGTCGGCGTCGAGATGATTGGTCGTTTCGACCGGCAGCACAAATTGCCCTTTTGAATCCGTGTGGCCCCGGGCTTGTTCGACGAGGAGCCTATCCTTTGATTCCGGAAACAGCCGCAGGTTCGAAAGCCGCGCATCGGGAAGCCATTTCCGGATCTCTCGCAGGCTCTTTGTGATCACCGAAAGCCCTATCCCAGAACCAAGGAGCTGCGCGGCCTGACGAGCGGCGGCGAGATCGCGAAAGCCGTAACGGCCATCCCGGACCTCGATCAAACCAAACATCGAAAGTTGCTCGACGACGTCCGTCGGAAGTTTGCTTAATGCGGCGAGCTTGTCCGTGGTATAGGCCTTGGCCTGTTCCTCCGGCGAAATTTTGCCGACCCATTCGAGGAACCGGCGTTCGCTGACAATCGGGACACCATAGGATTTCGCTTGGGTCAGGCTCTTCGAAGGTCGCCCATCTTCCTGGAGTGGCCAACCGAGCTCGCCGACGATCAAGACCCGGGTATCTTTGGTAATCCCCTGGCGGGGCTTTCCCCCATGCTTGGTGACGAGCGCAAATGCATCGGCCCGTTTCATCGATGCAAGCCGTCCCGTGAAGGCGACGATCCCGCCCTCGAGCGAAGATGAGACCGGTTCCTGCTTTGGCTTCAGCGTCCTGTCTTCCTCTTCGCACTCGCGGCTGCACCGGCTCGGGCTTTCGAGCTTGCCGCGGCAGGCTTCTTCTTTGTATCGGCGCCGATACTTGCCCGTAAAGCGTCCATGAGATTGATGACCCGGTGGGGTGCCGGCTCCTCCTTGGGCGCCTCGGTCACGCGGCCGGCCTGCTTGGCCCGGAGCAACCCAACCAGTGTGGTCTCGTAGTGGTCCACGAATGTCGAAGGATCAAAATGGGATGTTTTGCTGTCGACAATATGGGCGGCCAGCTCTTTCATATCAGCCGGCAATTTCAAGTCCGATATATCCTCGAAATAGGAAGCTTGATCTCGGACCTCATAAGCGTAGCGCAGCGTCGTGGCGAGCAAACCCTTGTCGAACGCCTCCAGCATCATGACATGCTCGCGCCGCGATAGGACGACACGGCCCAAAGCAACCATCGCCTTGTCGCGGATCGCATCGCGGATGACGGCGAAGGCCTCCTGTCCGACCTTGTCTGTGGGCGCGATATAATACGGGTCGTCGATATAGCGATCGTCGATCTCAGTTCTGGCAACAAAGGTATCGATCGAGATGGTCTTGGAGCTTTCGATCCTAATCTTCTCGATTTCCTCGTCTTCGACCTGGAGGTATTGGCCCTTTCCAATCTCGTAGCCGCGGCCAATGTCCTCTTTTTCGACCGTCTCGCCGGTTTCGGCGTCGACGAGCTGCTGCTTCAGCCTGTTTCCCGTCTTTTTGTTGATCCGGTTGAACGAAACTCGCTCCGAGCTCGACGCGGCCGGATAAAGCGCGATCGGACACGAAACCAAGGACAGCTTGAGATAACCCTTCCAGGAGGCACGCGGGGCCATGGAACGCTCCTGACGCAAACGGACATTTCGGGGCGGACCTGCGCCGGCCCGAGGTCGGGGATTATAGCAAATTCTTGCTATGCAGAGGAACTCCTTGAACCATGAGAACGGCCCAGGAACACGGTGGGGCTAATCGTCAAATCCCTGCGAACTCAGCGCGATCGCTTCGTCGGCGGCTTCGATACCGGTCTGATAGGCGCCGTGCGATGGGAAGTTGGTCAGGTCTTAGCAGTAGGCGTTTTCCTCTCACCCGAAGCGGGGCTTTCGCGATTGCCGCTCATCCCACAAAGCCCGCGATGGACAGATAGAGCCCGAGCGCGCCGGTAGTTGCCGTAGCGACGTAAGATTTCTGCTCGAAATGCAGCGCCTCGTAATATTGGACGAGTTTGCTTGCGGCGTAAATAACCAGACAACGCCGCGCAACGCGACCAGCCAGCCGATCAACGTGGCGGCGACCGTCAGTGCGCCGCCGCTCCAGACGTTATGGCCGAGCACAATCGCCAATCCAGCAGCAAGGTTGAACGAGCCGGCAATTAAAATGCGGCGACGATGCCTTGTCTGTCCATTACAAGCCGCGTCGAGGCTGAGAACGGGTCAAATCATTCATCCGCATGGGTGGAGCGGCGTCCGCGTGGTGATCGTAGGCTGGGTGCTTGCCACCACCTGGGTGGCCGTCGCCCTGCTGTGGACTGCCGCCGGAGCCGCCCCAAGCGATGGCGAAAATCGTATCGCTTGGGAAGCGGGTTGATGCAGGCGTTAGAACTTCTCGCGGGAATCAACCGTGCGAGGCCGATGGCGCGCCGATTTAGCAAGCTTGGCCCGCGAGGGTATATTATTTTGCGAAGATTATGAAAATCGAGATAAGCGCGCCGAGGATCACGACGGTCTGGAAACCGCTCGCGCCTATGATCCATTTTAAAAGGTCTTTTCTTGTTTCCGCGATTTCCGCTTTTAATTCAGTTCTCAATTCGGCGTTGTCGGCTTTGAGTTCAGCTCTGACGCTGTCGATTTCGGTCTTTAATTCGGTTCTCAATTCGGCGATTTCGGTCCTAACGCCGGCAATTTCGGATTTAAGTTCGCCCCGAGCGCCGGCAATTTCGGATTTAAATTCGGTTCTCAACTCCGCGATTTCGGTCCCAACGCCAGCGAATTCCGTCTTTAGCTCGGTTTTCAACCCGGCGATTTCGGTCCGTACCCCCGCCAAATCTGTTTTTGTTGCAAGATCGCCTTGGCTTGCTTCGCGGAGCGCCTCGGCCAAAGCTTCCGCCTGTTCGGAGGTAAAATTCCCCTTGTCCTGGAGTGCGCGGGAGAGGCGGAGCGTATCTAACAAAAGAGCGGTCATGGCGGCAATATGAGACGGAGCGATGCAAAAGTCCAATTGCGCCTTTCTCCCGTGGCCCGCTTCCATTGCGTTTGGGTTCGCCCTTTCGACAGGACTGACCGCTCCCTCTCGCCTTCGCAGCTGTACGCTGCGCTTTCGACGTTGCCGCTGCTTTTTGGCTCGCTCGTAATGGAACCACAGGTCTCCTTTCGCTCATGCTTCGAGACGGCGTCTGCGGCGTCTCCTCAGCATGAGGGTAAGGATACCTGGAGACGGAGTCAGAGTCCCTATTGAGCCATTGATTTTATTTACTTATTTCGCAAACTAAAAAAAAACGTCCTATATGCGTCAATGGGTTATGAGTGTTTTGCAAACCGCACGATGTATTCGCATGAGCGCGCGAAGGGCGAGGCGGCGACGATCGGGTTCCGTTTCGGCGCGGACGGCTTCGTGATGGAATTCGGCTCCGACGGAATTCGTACATGGCGCGCCGAGCCGCACGATTGTGCGCTGACGGTGAGGACCAATTCCGATGTCTCTGGCTTCCGTCGTCTACGGCGGCCGGCCGGTTGCGGATGCCGAGGCGGCCGGCGAATTGACGCTGACCGGCGATCAAACGCACTTCGATCGGTTCATCACTTAGTTCCCGCTACCCGAAAAGATCGGGTGATCTGGCGGGGTCCCGGCGTCGAGAAGTGGCGCGGCCGAGAAAGGGGACGTCATGACAAAGGTTGAAGTTCGCAGGTTTCTCGCTCTCGCTCGACGGGTTCGGCGCCGGGCCGGAGCAAAGCATCGACGATCCGCTAGGCAAGCGCGGGATGGAGTTGCACCGATGGTTCTTCGGCACCAAGACAGGAAAGGACATCGGATTTCAACGAGCGGGTAGTGTCCTAATTTGAAGTGCGGTCCACAAGTTCCTCAAGCAACCAAAGCCGCGCGTCAACTCCTGCCGCCATTGCCGGCGTCATACGGATTGAACTATGAAGGCGCACAAAATTGTAATGCGCAAAGTGAAGACCAACGGCCGCTTGCGGCGGGCTATAGCGCCCAGGTCCAATCGGCTCGGCTTCGTAAAATTTGACCACCTGCCCATAATCGACATCTGCGCCGAATGCCCGCTCAGTTGCGTCCGCATAGGCAGCAAGGGCATCCGATGAAAGCTGGACACGGTTTGCAAGGCGTTCGCTCAAATCGGGCATAAAGGCCGTCGCGGTGCGCAAGTCGCGTTCCAACGTAAGACCATAAACAACGCTTGCCTGGGTCCCCTTTGGAGCCGTAAGCGGCCGTCCGTCGCGGCGGGTGGCAGCATTTAGCCTCCAGCATTGCACGATCCAACTTCGGGACCCTTGCAACCGTCAACCCGGCGGTCCAAACATTTGCGCAAAGTAGAGATAGTGGGGCGCGATAATCTCACGACCGCAAGACGCTCGCAAAATTCAAGTAAATCAAGATCAGGACGAGATACGCCTGCCGGCTTATTGCTCTGGAGAACTTAAACGTCGGCAGCTTGCTGCTTCACCCGATGAGGAATCGCAATGGATGGCAGTGAGATAGATGCCGTCCGCGCACTATTGAGTTCTAAGCCTAGGCCGGTGGGATGGGTCCAGCGGCGCGAACGCCTTGACGAGGTCGGTTCCATCTGGCCCGTAGCTAACGATGTAAATCTCGACTTGGTCGATCTCGACGGTGTGCCCGGCGAATGGTCGATCGCGCGAGGCAGTGACGCCACTCGCGTCCTGATGTTCTTCCACGGCGGCGGCTATTGCTCCGGCTCCATCCTCAGCCATCGCCGGATGGTCACGAGCGTGCCGGGCGGCAGACCCGGACGCTGGCGGTGGGCTATCGGCTGGCTCCCGAGCATCCTTTCCCCGCGGCCTTCGAGGATGCACTGAAGGCATGGCGTTCGTGCGAAATCAAGGCGTTGCTGCCGATCGTATCGCTGTCGGCGGGGACAGTGCGGGGGCGGGCTTACGGTGGCCCTGATCAATCGCCTGCGCAACGCGGGGGAGGCGCCTCCCGGTTGCGCGTGGCTCGTATCGCCATGGACGGACCTGACCATGTCTGGTGAAACGCTCGCCACCAAGGACGCAGTCAATCCGATCCTCCACGAGGGCTACCTCGGCGAACTAGCCGATGCTTATCTTCCAGCCGGGACGAATAGGAAGGATCCGCAGGTCTCCCCTCCCTACGCTGACTTGAAGGGCCTGCCGCCGACGCTGATCCAAGTGGGTTCTGCCGAGACGCTGCTCGCGGACGCCACACGCTTCGCCGCCGCAGCCGGTGCCGCCGATGTGCGCGTGACGTTGGAGATCTGGCCACACATAATTCATGCGTGGCACCTGTGGAACGCGCATCTGGAACCCGGCCGCCGGGCGCTCGCCAACGCCGGAACGTTCATCCGCGAATGCCTTTGCCAAATCGGCGAAAAATGA
>CAWEGU010000010.1:0-186695 GCA_963808645.1 uncultured Alphaproteobacteria bacterium | reverse complement strand
GAGATTATGCAACAACCTCCTGGAGATTATGCAACAACCTCCTGGAGATTATGCAACAACCTCCTGGAGATTATGCAACAACCTCCCGCGAGGTTACGCAGCACCACTTGTGAAGTTCTCCAAACGCCTGTCCGGCTCCTTTGTTCCGTGCCAACGAAAATCGTTGAAGCCATATCCGTTTTCGCGATGCGGATTTTCCGGCAAGCTCCATCTATACAAGCTCCATCTATTGAGTACCCGCTCGCTCGCTTAGTCGCAGATCGGCCTCGAGCCGGATTGAAGCGCCACGATGCCCGACCTTTTGCTCGAGCTTTTGTCCGAGGAAATCCCGGCCCGCATGCAGGTGCAGGCCGCGGAGGATCTCCGCCGGCTCGTCACTGAAGCCTTGCGCGAGCGCGGCCTTTCGCACGAGGGCGCCGCGAGCTTCGCCACGCCCAGGCGTCTCGCCTTGCACATAGCAGGTCTGCCGGCATGCCAGCCCGATACGCGCAATGAGAAGCGAGGGCCGCGAGTTGGCGCGCCCGATGCCGCCGTGCAAGGCTTTTTGAAAAGCGCGGGTCTTAAATCGCTCGCGGAAGCCAAAATCCAAAGGGATTCCAAAAAAGGCGAATTCTATATCGCCATCATGGCGGAAAAGGGCAGGGCGACGATCGAGGTCTTGGCCGAGGTCTTGCCCGCCGCGATTAAAGGCTTCCCATGGCCGAAATCCATGAGGTGGGGCGAGGCCTCGGCGCGGACCAGCTCCCTGCGGTGGGTGCGCCCGCTGCACGCGATCCTCGCCACGTTCGGCCCGGAGACCGAAGAGACCGAAGTGGTGCCTTTCGCTGTCGATGGCGTCGCCGCGAGCAATTTCACCTTCGGCCACCGGTTCATGGCGCCCGGCAAAATCAAGGTGCGCCGTTTCGACGATTACGTGGCGGCGCTCGAAAAAGCCAAAGTCGTGCTCGATCCGGCAAGGCGGCGCGACATCATCCTTTATGACGCGCGCAACCTTGCCCTGGCGCAAGGGCTCGAACTCGTCGAGGACGAAGCGCTCTTGCACGAAGTCGCGGGACTGGTCGAGTGGCCGGTGCTGCTGACTGGCGAATTCGACGCCGCGTTTCTCGGCATGCCGCCGGAAGTCGTCAGGACAACGATCCGCGTCAATCAAAAATGCTTCGTGTTGAAAGATCCTTCGACCGGACGCCTCAGCCACAAATTTGTGCTGGTGGCAAACATCGAGGCAGCCGATGGCGGCGCGGCGATCGCCGCCGGCAACGGGCGGGTCGTGCAAGCGCGGCTTTCCGACGCCAAGTTTTTTTGGGAGACCGATCTGAAGGTCAGACTCGAGGACAGATTAGAAAAGCTCGATCACATCATCTTTCACGAGAAGCTCGGCACCCAGGGAGAGCGGGCGAATAGGCTCGAAGGCCTTGCTCGCGAAATTGCCTGTAACATTGGCGCCGATGATAACCTTGCCGCACGCGCGGCCCGTCTTGCCAAGGCCGATTTGACCTCGGGGATGGTTGGTGAATTCCCCGAACTGCAGGGCGTGATGGGACGCTATTACGCCCTCGCGCAGGGGGAGGATGCGAGCGTCGCCGACGCGATCGAGAATCACTATAAGCCGCAGGGCCCAAGCGATCGCGTGCCTGGCTTGCCGGTCGCGATCAGCGTCGCGCTCGCCGACAAGCTCTATACGCTCACTGGCTTCTTTAGGATTGACGAAAAGCCTACAGGGAGCAAGGACCCATACGGTTTGCGCCGCGCGGCTCTTGGCATTATCGCGCTTATCCTCGAAAATAAGATACGTCTTTCGCTGCGATCTCTTTGCGATGTGCTCGCGCAGATCCCTTTCGAGAGGCGTGGCAGCGGCGCGGTCACTCGGTCTGTTGGTAAGCCAGATGTGTTATTCAATCAGCTTATGGGTTTTTTCAGCGAGCGACTGAAAATCTATTTGCGCGAGCGCGGTGCGAGATATGATCTCATCGACGCGGTGTTCGCCTTGCAGGGGCAAGACGATCTCCTTTTGATCGTCGCCCGCGTCGAGGCGCTTGGGCGTTTTCTCGATACGGAAGACGGTAAGGATTTGCTTGTCGGCTATCGCCGCGCCGTCAACATTCTTCGCGCCGAGGAAAAAAACGATGGGCCGGGCGCCTTCGATGGCGCCTGCGATCGTTTGCTTCTTCAAGAGCTCGCCGAAAAACAACTTTGGAGCGCCATTCAAAGCGTGGGCACGGATACGCGATATCATTTGCTGCGCGCCGAGGCGGGGCTCGGCCGGCCCGGATTCACGGGCCGATCGCCTTTTGAAGATGCGATGGAGTGCTTGTCGTCGCTGCGCCCGCCCGTCGATGTGTTTTTTGAACATGTGACGGTTAACGCCGATGACCCGAGATTGCGTCTCAATCGCCTGCGGCTTCTAAATGAATTGCGCAGCGCGATGCGCGACGTCGCCGATTTTTCCAAGGTCGCGGGATAAGCGCGAAGGCAGATTCCAGCGCGTAAATTTCGCCTCCTCCCGTCAGCAAGTCCGCTTGCAAGTGCAGCGGCTCCCCTTGTCAGGAGATCGCAAAGGAAGCAAGATGGGGTGGAAACCGGCGCTATCCGGGATTGACCGTCGAAGTCCGAATTCGAGAAGAAATCCCTCGATCTGCTCAGTAGTAAAGGAAAAAACTATGGAGCGTCGTGAATTCCTTGCCGCTTTGGGAACCGCTGCGACGATTTCGTCCGCCTCTCAAGTTCTTGCTCAGACTGGCAGCGGGCGCCCTCAGAAGACCAATGTCGCGCTTTACGTCACGCTCGAAGCCAAGCCCGGAAAAGAAGAGGCGGTCGCCGCGTTCTTGTGCCAGGGCAAGGCATTGGTCGATGCCGAACCGGCGACGGTTGCCTGGTTCGGCGTTCGCCTCGGACCCTCAACCTTCGCCATTTTCGATGCTTTTCCCGACGAAGCCGGCCGGCAAGCGCATTTGGCCGGGAAAGTGGCCGCCGCGTTGATGGTGAAAGCTGGAGACTTGCTGGCCCAACCGCCTTCGATCCGCAAGGCCGACGTTTTGGCTTCCAAATTGCCCGGCTAGCGGTCTTGCCGCAATTGGCGCCGCCGGCGTTAATCGAAAACTCCCCGATGGGGTCGAGCCATCGGAACTCGGCCTCGACCGCGCGGAACTCCCTCGACTTAAACGCGATTGGCGCTACCCCCGCAACATTGAAGGGCAGCCGGATCAAAGCCTGGCGCAAGCTGGCGCGCCCCGGTGCTGGCGCTCGAATCGCAAACGCGGGCCTTGAACGGACCGGCACTCTGAATCGACAACGCTTCACGAAAATTTGCGGTCGCCTGAACCCGAATAATAGCCACTCCCCTCGCAAATAAATAATTTTTATGCGCCGGACAACAAAAAATGATTTCCCCGGTTCCCTCGGAGCGCGTAACGTCCGGCATCTGCAAGCCGGACGAGGACGCTCGCCGGCAGGCTATGACTAGAGCAAAGAGGCACGTAACATGAGCTTAGTAACAGGAACTGCGCGCACCGGCGAGGCCGCGGCCGTCGCCGAGGCGCCCCTTTTCAACGGGATTCCGTTGATTGTTGGGGTACTCGCGATCAACGTCTTCTACGTCTGCGTTCGTATCTACGAGCAAGTCTTCGGCCAATTCGCGGGGCTCGATTCGTTCGCTCCCGAGTTCACCACCTACTGGATGACCATTCTCTACATCGAGGAGCCGGTCGAATTGATCTCCTTCCTCGCCTTGGTCGGCTGGATGTGGAAGACCCGCGACCCCGACCTCGCGAGCGTTGCGCCGCGCGAGGAAATGCGCCGTATCTTCAACCTGATCAGCTGGATTACCGTCTACGGTGTCGCGATTTACTGGGGCGCCAGCTACTTCACGGAACAGGACGGCACTTGGCATATGACGGTGATCCGCGACACCGACTTCACGCCGAGCCATATCATCGAGTTCTACATGAGCTACCCGATGTATATCGTGATTGGCGTGGGCGGCTTCATGTATGCGAGGACGAGGCTTCCGACCTACGGCTCCAAGGGCTGGTCGATTGCCTATGTTCTCCTGTTCGTCGGCCCGTTCATGATCTTCCCGAACGTCGGGCTCAATGAATGGGGCCACACCTTCTGGTTCATGGAGGAACTCTTCGTCGAACCGCTGCACTGGATGTTCGTCTTCTTCGGCTGGTTCTCGCTCGCAGTCTTCGGCGTGACGCTGCAGCTGCTTGGCCGCGTCGTCGAGCTTGCGCACGGCCACGAGGAGCTGCTCGGTCTCGAGGCGGCGGAATAAGCAAGCGCTTCGTGTGTTGAGGATTAAAATTCCCCCCGCTGGCGCTTACGCTTCGGCGGGGGGAATATTATAGGAGTTCAATGACAATGACGACCCGAGGAATCGCCGCGTGGCTCCTGGCCATGATGCTGTCCGCCTCCGCCGCGCATGCGCATGGCGGGGTGGGCATGCAGGACAATCGATGCGTTATGCGGATTGGGCCAGACATCATGTTCTTCACCGGATACCAGCCGCAAAATTCCCGGGAGGAGTTTTGCGACGATATCCCAAGCACCGGGCAAATGGTTGTCGCGCTCGATATGCAAGATACCGAGCTCCGCGACATGCTGACCGAAATCCGCCTCATCAAGGATGAGGGAAACCATACGAAGATGAATGGGCTCCCGTTCTTGACCGACGCGGAGCTGGCGAGCCCGCAAGTTCTCGACCCCGTGACCATCACCCATGTGCCGCCCAAGAAATACCCGACGGGCACGCTGACCTTCGAGCACACCTTTCCCGAGAAGGGCAAGTTTATTGGCATCGTGACCGTGAAAAACGCGCACGGCCAGACCTATGTGTCGCAGTTCCCGTTTTCGGTAGGCGAAACGTTTGGCAAAAGCTTTGGAATCTATGCCTCGATGATCGTTGCGCTTATCGCCGCGGTTTACTTGATTTGGCACCTGGGCGCGAAGCAGAAGCTCGTTCCCCCGAAAAAGCCGGCGTGAGTAGTGTGGATTTGTGGCGGGTCAGGTTTATGGAAATCGCCGCAGCTTCGGCTGTTCGCCTTGGAGCTTCGCCATGCCAGTTTCCTTGGAACCTTTGCCAAGTTAGGACGAAGACCAATTCGAATCCGCTCCGCTAACCCGGCGCCAGTCGATCATGTCTGGCGGAGCCATGGCGAGGCGGTAAATGCCGCGTCCAAATCGAAAGCATCGCTTCCCCCCGTCTTCGGCGGGGAAGCAACCTTGGAGCGCGGCGCGTGTTGATCCGCGCAGCATGTGCTTTCTTCTCCGATCTCCTAAAGACCGCGGCAGCAAAACCATCGCGGCGATGAGGATTTGATCGGGTGGTCCGGCGCGTTTCCGAAGCCACCGATCCGATCGCGACCGAGCCTTGGCCCGAGGAAGGTCAATAGATATTGGCTATGCTGGCGGCAGACAGCTATTGATTTCAAAAGAACGCGAATAGATACCTATTTCTTATGGAGCTCTATCAGATCAGGCATTTCATCGCGGTCGCCGAGACCGGCGGTTTCACCAAAGGCGCGCAGCGCGTCGCGATATCGCAGCCAGCGATCTCGGCCAGCATCGCCAAGCTTGAAGCGGAACTCGACGTCAAATTGCTTGACCGGCGGCGTTCCCCGGTGGTGCCGACCGCCGCCGGGGCGCGGCTGCTTGAAGCCGGCAAGAATATTCTTCAAACCTGCAATGCGGTGAAAGCCGAGCTTAAAACAGTCACCGCCCCGAATCGTTTCAGGATAGGCGTACTGCAGTCGCTCTCCAGTGGGTGCGTCTCGAAGCTGCTAAGCTCTTTCCGGCGTGCCAACGTCCACGTGGCCATTGAAGTGGTGGATGGCAGTTGCGAGCAATTGATGGACTTCCTTGCCGAACAGGAACTCGATACGCTGCTCACAATTGTCGGCGGCAACGACCTGAAGTTCGCGAGCCGGGTTCTTTTTGAAGAGCCTTACCTGTTGGCTGTTCCAAAAGACCATCGCTTCGCGCGGCGGCAAAGTGTGAAGCTCGCCGATCTCGACGGCGAACCTTTTATCGTGCGGACAAGGTGCGATTTTTACCAAGACGTAACCAACGTGCTTGTCTCTCGAGGCGTAAAGATTCATGTTGTGTATCAAACCGATCAAGACGACAGGGCGCTTGCTCTCGTCGCCGCGGGGATAGGTTTGTCGCTTGTTCCCGCCCATTTCGAGGTATCGGCGGTCAAGCAGGTCCCGGTGCTGGACTTGGGCATATCGAGAGCGATCGGGCTCCTCTGGTCGCGCGAGCGCGAGAATGCCGACCTCAAGGACTTCATCGAATTCGCCGGCGGGCATTGCTGGGCGCAATAGCGGGCGCGGGCGATATTACGGCGCCAAACGGCGGCGCCTGATGGGCTCCCCAGGCCAAACTCAACGCGACATCGCGGCCATTGTTTTTGCTAACTTGGCAGGGGCAGCGCCAGCGTTGCCGGAGTAAAAATCCCTTACCGGTCGCCCAGGCTGCCCCCCGCATCGGCGAGCGCAGCGCCGACTTCGAGGCCGAGATCGTCCATGGTCGCCTCCTCGACGGCATCGATTGCTTCCCCTTTGGCCTGCCGTTCGGCTTCCGCGGCGGAGCGGGCGACATTGACGGTAATCGGGGCTTCGATTTCCGGATGCAAACGCACTGGGACCTCGTGCAATCCAAGCGATTTGATTGGCGCTTTAAGGGCGATCTGAATGCGGTTGGCATTGAAGCCGCCAGCGGTGACCACTGCGGCGATATCGCGCGCTGAAACCGAGCCGTAGAGATTACCCGTCTCGCCAGCCTGGCGGATGATGACGAAGATTTGCCCGGTGAGTTTCTCGGCGACGCCCGCCGCTTCGTTCCGCGACTCGAGATTGCGCGTCTCGAGCTGGACGCGCTGACTTTCGAAACGGCTCTTATTGGCTTCGGTCGCGCGCATAGCCTTGCCGCCCGGCAGCAGGAAATTGCGGGCGTAGCCATCCTTCACGCGAACGGTTTCTCCCATTTGGCCGAGTTTGGCGATGCGTTCGAGCAAAATAACTTCCATAAGGCGTTCCTTCGAGTTGCATCAGAGCTTGGGCGAGGCAGTTTTGGCTTTGCGGTCCCGGAGAGAGAAAGCAGTCTCGATAATACCGGTTAGGACCAAGAGAAGCACAAAGACGAACCATGTCACGGGGACGAGTAGCCCGAGATAGATTATAATGAGGAGGGGAACCCGGAAAGGCGATCCACGCGACAGGTAATGCGCCACGGCGAGCCCGTCGAGCGCGAAAGCGACGCCGAGCGTCACGGCGACAATGACAACGATGTGGCCGGGCAGCCCGCCGAAAAACGGACCTATCCCAGCGGCGGCGCCAAAAACCAAAAGATAGACCTGCGGCAGCCGCAATTCCCCCGCGATGTCGGGCCATGGGCGGGGGAGTTGCGCCGAAAGCTGCGCCACCCGTCCCGCCAGCCAAAGATTGAGCATCAGCATGACTAGGCTGCAACCCGCCACCGCCGGCGCCGCCGCCAAGATCGTGGCGCGCGCCAAATGACGCGCATTGAAGTCGTTTGGAAGGTTCATATTGGGGCTGATCAGTCGTTCGACGAAAGGGATAACTTCCGCGCTCAACTTCTCGAGCGCCATGTCGAATCCTCCGTACAGGGAGCTGACATAAACCGCGATCGCCACCCCGATAGTGGCGCAGATTGAGGCGGCATAGGAAAGAATGCGCTCAAGCGAAACATATTCGCGGGCAAAAAAGCTGCCTACCCGACTTGTTACGACCCAATTCGAACTTCCCTTCGGCCGGCTCAACACCGAGAGGAGGCTTAACCAAAAAGCCGGCAAGCCGAGGGAGAATGCGAAAATTAAACCGCCAAGAGCGGCGGTGTCGAGGCTCCCGAATTTCTGCTGCGCATTGAACAGCACGGCAATCGTGAGCGTGGCCGAGGCAACCGCCGCGGCGCCGGCGAAAGCGCCGTATCCAAGCGTCGCGATCATGATTGGAAGCGGAGACAAATTGGCGAGAGCGGCTGCGGCAAAGGTCCCGCGGGCTGCGAGGCTAAACAGGACCGCGGCGGCTATTCCCGCCCCGACCCCAAGGGCGACGGCGGGACCATGTCTTAAGAGGCGCTTCTTCATCATGACCTGCTGTCCCGCTCGAAAGGCGGTTAGGATGAAAGGAGAGAAAACTCGTCCGATGCTCCCAGGGAAACCGCGCGGTCTCCCCGCGCGGCCTGTGATCGCCCGTGTTCGTGGCTCGTGGATAATAGAACAGTTCCGCCCCAGTGGAAATAATCCCGTGCGTGAACGGCAGTCTCGCGCGGGCGCGAAATTAGCGGATTACATAGGGCAAAAGCCCGAGGAAACGGGCGCGCTTTATGGCCTTCGCCAGCTCGCGCTGATTCTTGGCCGAAACGGCGGTGATTCGCGACGGGACGATCTTGCCGCGCTCGGAAATGTAGCGCGAGAGGAGACGGGTGTCCTTGTAATCGATTTTGGGCGCGTTCGGGCCGGAAAACGGGCAGGTTTTGCGGCGACGAAAGAAGGGCCTGCGGGGCGCGGCGAAGATTGCCATCATGAGCCCGCCTCCTCGCTTGCCATCGTCTCCTCGCGCGGGCGCCTAGGGGCTCTCTCGCCACGCTCGGGGCGGGGGCCCCGGCCGCGGTCGCCGCGGTCATGGCGATCGCCGCGGTCGTCATCATCGCGCTTGCGCATCATCGCCGATGAGCCTTGTTCCAGAGCTTCGACCCGAACCGTCATGAAACGAATGACGTCCTCGGTGAGGCCCATCTGCCGTTCCATTTCGGCGAGCGCGGCCGGCGGCGCATCCATGTTCAAGAGCGAGAAATGCGCCTTGCGGTTCTTCTTGATCCGGTAGGCGAGGGATTTCATCCCCCAATATTCCACCTTTTCGACTTTGCCGCCGAAGGATTCGATGACCGCTCTGAAATGCGCCGTCAGCGCGTCCACCTGTTGAGCGGAAATATCCTGACGCGCCAAATAGATATGCTCGTAAAGAGCCATTCTGCTGCCTTTCCCCTAACGCCTCGCGACGCCCCGGCACCGAGCCCTTCGAGCCTAGGCAAGGCCCGCGCCGGCAAACGAGGCGGAGAGATCGGAAAGCGGATCCTTGAGGTTTCCTGCCCGCGAAGCGAACTCCATTCAGCCTCCGGCCAGAGCCGCGAAGCGGACTGTATACTGGATTTATAGAAGTATTTCGGACATAGGCAAGGGTGATTTGGCGATCTCTCCCGCGGCTTTCTAAACGCAAGGACCCCATTGCCCGTTGGCGCGAATGCGCCAGGATTTCAACCCCGCCTTGGCGACGACGATCCGCCCGCTTTTCGCCATCGCGACAAGATGCTTGAAGACAAGCGGCGCAAGCCACGCAAACGGTTTGTCCGGATCGCAGACGGCGCGGTATTCATCGGAATCGGGATCTTCCATCAAGATCGCGCCGGTGCGATCGGGGCGCAGCCGCGGGCTCATGTCCCGGTCGCCCTTCCACAAGCATTCATAATCGCGGCAGACTTGAGGTCGGGCCGCATAGATGCCGCAGCCGCCGGAACCAGCGTTAAGGCAGTGGTCGCACAGTTTCCCGGCGGATTTCGCCAATTCGGCGATCTCGAGAACCTTGCAACAAAAGCTGCATTCGCCGCAGGCTTTTCCTGGGATTACATGCATGAACGTTAGCCTTGCGATGGATTCCGATTCGATCGCGCATCTTCTTTATCGTGGAAGTCGCCGGCGCAAGCGAAATCGAGAGACCGCCAAGGATTTATGCCCCGTTGCGGCCTTTGGAGCCTCTTCCCATCATGTCTCGCCGAGCAGCTTTTCGACGAAGACGGCGATCTTCTCCCTTGCCCGCGCGGTGCGGCGGTGCTCGGCCGCGATGATCGCGCGGAGTTCGGCGAACGTGCTTTGCAGATCATCGTTGACGAGCACGTAATCGTAGTCCGTCCAGCGCCGGATTTCGTTGCGA
Source organism: uncultured Alphaproteobacteria bacterium (assembly GCA_963808645.1). Taxonomy (GTDB): domain Bacteria; phylum Pseudomonadota; class Alphaproteobacteria; order Rhizobiales; family Beijerinckiaceae; genus Methylocapsa. The sequence goes on along the minus strand of CAWEGU010000010.1, from coordinate 176,751 downwards.
GCCTCGTTCAAACGCTTGCCGATGACGTCCGGCCGGTCCTCGGCACGGCGTTCGAGGCGCGCGCGCAATTCCTGCATCGATGGTGGCAGGATAAACAGCGTGACGGCATCGTCGGCAGCCTCTCGCTTGATCTGCTGCGCCCCCTGATAATCGATGTCGAAAAGAACGTCGCGCCCTTGCCGTAGAACTTGCTCGGCCGGCTCGCGCGGAGTGCCGTAAAAATTGCCGTGCACTTCCGCCCATTCGAGCAGATCGCCGCCTTCGCGCAGCGCATCAAACTGCTTCTTGCCGATGAATATGTAGTGAATGCCGTCGACTTCGCTCGAACGGCGGGTCCGCGTGGTCACCGAAATCGACAGAGTCAAATCGAGCTCCTTGGTCTGGAGCAGCATCCGGGTCAAGCTCGTCTTGCCCGCGCCCGATGGGGAAGAGAGGATCAACATCAAGCCGCGCCCGCGGGCCGTAGCGGTCCGTGCTTTCGCCGAGTGATTCTGGAGCTGCATGTCCTACTCGATATTCTGGATCTGTTCGCGAAATTGCTCGATCTCGACGCGTAATTCGAGGCCGAGCCGCGTCAGGCTCGCGTCGTTCGACTTGGCGCATAACGTATTGGCCTCGCGCGAAAGTTCCTGGGCAAGGAAGTCGAGCCTGCGGCCGGCCGGACCGCCCTTCGCCAAAAGTTCGCGGGCCGCGGCGGTGTGCGCGGCAAGACGGTCCAATTCTTCCCTGATATCGGCCTTGGCCGCCAACATGAGAGCCTCCTGATGCAAACGATTCTGGTCAAAATTCGCGTTTCCGGCAAGAACAGCAAGCGATTGGGCAAGGCGCGCCTGGATCGCCTCGGGGTTGCGGGCCGGGCAAACATCGGCCGCTTGGGTCAGCACGGCGATCTTTTCAAGCCGCGCTGAGAGCACCAGGGCGAGCGCGCCGCCCTCGCATTGCCGCATTGCCACCAGGGCATCGAGCGTCTCGTCGAGCAAATCGAGAGCGCTGGCCCGCGCGGGTAAAATTGCGGTCTCGTCCTCGGCTGCGTCGACGATTTCAACCACGCCGCGCATGGCAAGCAGCCCGTCGAGAGTTGCCGGTGCGATCCTCTCCGGCAATGGAATTCGGGTGAGGGCCGCGATAAGTTCTCGCAGCAAAACCTGATTGATGCGAACCTCGGACATCGCGGCGTTCCGCTGCGCCGCGAGCGTCGCATGAATCGTTCCCCGGTTGAGTTTTCGCGAAACTGTTGCGCGGGCGTCCGGCTCGATAGCATCGAAGGGAGGCGGCAGGCGCAGTCTCGTATCGAGGCCCTTGGCATTGACGGATTTAAGCTCCCAGGCAAGGCGCCACGGCCCGGCGTTGCCGACGGCCCGGGCAAAGCCCGTCATGCTGGCGATGGTCATCGAAGCCTTGCGATCTAACAGCACGCTGGCCCGCACCATAGAACCGCCGGCGACTATGCTCAAGCTGAGATCGTTCGACTTCAATCTTTGGGAAAAGCCAAGTCCATTTCCCTGTAGCGTTCGGGGTCGTCGGCCCAGTGCTCGCGCACCTTGACGAACAGAAAAAGATGCACCTTTTGCCCGGCCGCTTCGGTAATCTCCTTGCGCGCCGCGCTCCCGATCGCCTTGATGGTCCGGCCGCCTTCGCCGATCACGATTTTTTTGTGGCCTTCGCGCAGCACATAGATCGTCTGTTCGATCCGCGCCGAGCCGTCCGGCATGTCCTGCCAAAGCTCGGTTTCGACCATCGATGAATAGGGAAGCTCATCGTGCAGGCGGTCGTAAATTTTTTCGCGTGTGATCTCGGCGGCGAGCAGACGCAACGGCATGTCCGAAATCTGATCTTCCGGATAGAGCCATGGGCCAGGCGGCATTAGCGCGGCGAGTTCCTGTTTGAATTTGGCGACGCCGTGGCCGCGCAATGCCGAGATCATGAATGTTTGCGCAAAGGCGAGCACGCCATTGAGCCTGGCGGCGAGTTCGAGAAGCCTTGGCGGTGCGACGGTATCGATCTTGTTGAGGACAAGAATCCTTTTGGCGGCGATGTGCGGCAGCCTTGTAAGAATTGCCTCGACCTCGGCATCGATGCCTTTATGGACATCGACGAGCAGCGCGGCGGCATCGGCATCGCCGGTGCTGCCCCAGGCGGCCGCCACCATGGCCCGGTCGAGCCGGCGTTTCGGCGCGAATATGCCCGGCGTATCGACGAAAACGATTTGGGCCTTGCCTTCCACGGCAATACCACGCACGGGACTCCGCGTCGTCTGAACCTTGCGCGAAACGATCGAGACCTTCGTTCCAACTAGCCAATTGATCAGCGTCGATTTGCCCGCGTTGGGGGCCCCGATAAGGGCGACGAAGCCGCAGCTTGTTCCGCCGCCGCGTCCGCCGTTCACGAGGCGCCCTTTTGGGTGTCCTGGCCGATGCTCTCGCGCGCGATGAAAGCCGCCGCCGCGGCTTGCTCGGCGAGGCGCTTCGCGAAGCCTTTCGCCTCGGCATTCCGGTAGCCGGGTACTTCGACGGAGATCGTGAATTCCGGCGCGTGGTCTGGCCCGGATCGCGCGGTCTCGCGATAAAGCGGCGTGGGAAGTCCGCGCGCTTGCGCCCATTCCTGCAGCGCTGTCTTTGGATCGCGCAACGGGCGTCCCGGCGCGTGCATCCGGCCGCCGAAGGCGGCGATCACGACGGCTTTCGCCGCCTCATAGCCCGCGTCGAGAAAAACCGCGCCTATGATCGCTTCGCAGACATCGCCCAAGATCGCGATGTTGGGGGCTCTCGGTTGCTGTTCGATTTCGCCAAGCCGGACGCAGGAGTCAACGCCCCAGGCGAGGGCGACCTCGGCGCAGCTCTCCTTGCGGACGAGGCCCGCGAGGCGGCGCGAGAGTTCTCCCTCGCCAGCCTCGGGGAACGCTTCGTACAACATCTCGCAAACGGCAAGGCCCAATACCCGGTCGCCGAGAAATTCGAGCCTTTGATAGGATTCGCGCTTGCGCCCCGCCGCCGCGCTAACATGGGTCAGTGCCGCTGCGATCAGATTGCGATCGGCGAAAACGTGCCCGATGCGCGCCTCCAGCGCACTGACGTCCTGGACCTGCCGCGCCATTCTATTTAACGGATTTGAACATCCTGTCGAGGCGCACCGTCCATGGCCATTCCCAAAACGTCCAGGCCGGTTCGCCCTTGCCGACCGAAAAGAAGATCACCTCGGCGCGTCCGACAAAGTTTTCAAACGGCACGAAGCCGACGCCTCCCTGATCGGGTGAAACCCGGCTATCCGTCGAATTGTCCCGGTTGTCGCCCATCATGAAATAATTTCCGGCCGGAACTTCGAATTCCTGGGTATTGCCATTGAACCCGGTGTCGCCCTGAATTTGGATGATCGTGTGGCTGACTCCGCCGGGCAGAGTCTCGCGATAGCTCGGGACGCCGGTCTCGCGCCCGTAAAAGTCCTCGGTATGAACCTTGGCAATCGGCTCGCGCGGCACGATTTCGTCATTGATGTAAAGGCGGCCTCCCTTCATTTGAACCTTGTCGCCAGGCAGGCCGATCACCCGCTTGATGTAGTCCGTTTGCCCGTCGCGCGGAAGCTTAAAGACGGCGACGTCGCCGCGTTTCGGCGGCGACGCCAGAACCCTGCCGGAAAACAAGGGGGGACTAAACGGAAACGAATGATTGGAATAGCCGTAGGCATATTTGGAGACGAAAAGATAATCGCCAATCAGCAAAGTCGGGATCATCGAGCCGGAAGGAATATTGAACGGCTGAAACAAAAAGGTGCGTACGACGAGAGCGATGAGCAGCGCCTGAACGATGACCTTCAAGGTCTCGCCCTTGCTGCCTTCCTTTGCCTTCTGCTTCATCCCGGCGCCTTTTCGATCCAACCGTGCGGGCTCTGTCATGCTAGTTTTCTCTCCAAAGAAGCGCTTTCGGACTCTGCTCCGAGCAATGCCTCCCGCGCCACGGAGCGCTCTTTAGCATGCCGCGAAACGCCGGTACAGGGTGCTCCCCGGCTTGGGCGCGCAGTTTCCTCTCAAGCCGCTCTGTGTGGCTTACAGCCGATCGGGAACTTACCAAGTCTCGTTAGTGCTGAGGAGCCGCAGGCGACTTGATAATATCCTATATTCAGGCGTAATCGAAACCGCAGAGGATGGACTTTACCTGATAGCTATATTGAAGGGCTTCGCAAAAGGTCGAAGGGTTTCAAAGTCGCGGAACTTTTGGCGCATGTGATTTCCGCAAAGCTATGTTCAACCTGCGGATGCCGTGTTTCGCCCCAGCGATCCCTCCACAATGCCATCGCCGAGGCCGCGCGCGAAGCGGAAATAATCGCCGTCCGCGTGCCTTTGCCCGAAAACATCAAATTTCAACGGGGGCCTTATCCGCGCGGCGCTAATCGAGGCCGGCGCGGCGCATCCTTCGAGACGCAGGCTCCGCCTGCTCCTCAGGATGAAGACGATATATTTGAACTAACTCTTTCGCTGATCGCCCCCCGGCGTCAAAGCGCCTTGACCGCCGCGAGCACCGCCTCGGCGTGACCAGGGACGTTCACCCTGTTCCATACCATCGCGATCTGGCCGTCCTTGCCGATGAGGAACGTCGTGCGCTCAACCCCCATGTATTTGCGGCCATACATGCTCTTTTCGACCCACACGCCATAGGCTTCGAGCATGGCTTTCGATTCGTCGGACGCGAGCGCGAGTTCGAGCTTATGCTTGGTCTTGAACCTTGCGTGGCTCGCCACCGGATCGGGCGATACGCCAAGGATTGCCGCCCCGGCCTTTTTGAACTCGCCCCGCAGGCCATTAAATTCGATCGCTTCCTTGGTGCAGCCGGAGGTATCGTCTTTGGGATAAAAGTAAAGAACAAGCTTTCTGCCGGCGAAGCTTACGAGCGAAATCCTGGCTCCGGCATCGTCTGGCAAAGCGAAATCTGGCGCCTTGTCGCCCGGCGCCAACTTTTTGCCTAAGTTGCCGCCCAAGCTACTGTCTGAATTCTTGTTCAAGTTGTTCGGCGGCTCATTTGACAGATTTTTATTCATGGGCCTTCCTTTCGTCACGTGGAATGGCGAACGGCAAGATCCAACCGTTCGTCCGTTTGCGCCGCGTGCCTTTCCGGTAAAATGCGTATAGTCGCATAGGATCAAAGTTTCCAGCTTCAGCTTGGTTTTGAAAGGCCGCGAGCGGTTGGCCGGACATGGTAAGGAAAATCCGCTCCGGCCCCCCGCGTGGCCGGGAAATTGGCTGCGCCGGCAGGGGAAAGCGGCGCGTGCTGCTCCCTGCGTCGGGCTAAGGACAAGCGGAGGCGGCCCCGCGTGGCATTTGTGGCCCGCGTGCAAGCTAGTGCTGGGGCTGTTTTTTTTGGTGGTCGCCGGCGGCGGTTTCTTGGTTGCCCGCCTTGCGCTCGGGCCGCTCGCAATCGACGGTTTCGCGCCGCAAATCGCCAAGGCACTCGACGATCGGTTCGGTCATCGCTACGAATTCGGTTTCGGTGGAACCGCGATCGTGAAGAACGGCTATGAGCCGGCGCTGAGCATCGACAAATTGTCGATTAAGGAACCCTCCGGCCGCATGGTATTGACCGCGCCGCGCGCCGAAGTGTCGGTCGATCTTCTTGCGCTCAGTGTTGGGCGGGTGACCCCAAGGCGGCTCGAAATTTTCGACGTTGAGCTGCATCTGACACTGCGGCCCGACGGTTCGCTCGCCTTGCCGGTTGCGTCCAATTCCGGGGAAGCAGTGGCTCTTACGCCGCCGCTTGCCTCGGCGCTTGCGCCAGAGAGCCCCTTGCCGCCGCCCGGCGCGGGGATGAAGAATCCGGCCGCGCAAGCGCTCACCGGAAAGCCGCCACGCGCCCTCATCGTGAAGCAAATTGCGGCATCGGTCCGGCTCGCCATCGACACGCTGACCGATCCGTCAAGTCCGGCCGCGGCGATCGATCGCATTGGCATCACGCGCGGCAAGATCGTTATTGACGACGAGACCGCCAATCAAACCATGATCTTTAGCGGCGTCAATCTCGGTTTCGATAAATCCTCCGGCACCACGGGGTTCGATCTTTCCGTCGAGGGACCGAACGGCCGGTGGTTGGCCTCGGGCGTTGCCGGCGGCGTGCCAGGCTCGGAACGCGGCCTCATGCTTTCGTTTTCAAATCTATCCCTCGATGAAATCTTGCTTGCGACCGGCACGCGCACGATCGGCGCCGATTTCGATATGCCGCTGTCAGGCAAGCTCAGCGTCCATTTGCAGGCCGACGGGACGCTTTCGGAGGCGGCAGGCGAGTTCGAATTCGGGGCAGGTTACCTGCGTTTCGACGACCCCGACGATGAACCCCTTATGATCGACAAGGTCACCGGCGGGTTTCACTGGAATCCGGCGGCGCGGCGCATCGCGGTCGATCGTTGGCGGCTCGCGGCGGGCACAACTCATTTCGCGATTTCTGGCCTCGTGACACCACCGCGCCGAGAGGGCGATCCGTGGTTAATTGGGTTGACCAATGCGGAGACTAGCGTGTCGGGTCCCGAGCGGCCCGGCGAGAAGCCTATTTCATTTGATCACGGCGACATGGCGGCGCGGCTTTATTTGGCTGAAAAAAAGCTCGTCATCGACCGGTTTTCGTTCGGCGGTCCGCAGGGCGGCATCGCGATGGCGGGCGGGCTCGACTGGAGCAATGGACCCCACATAAGGCTCGGTGCGGCGATCTCTCCGGCGCCTGTCAGCACCGTGCTTCGGCTGTGGCCCTCGTTCGTCGCGGCGCCGGTCCGGTCTTATCTGCTTGCCCATACGAGCGAAGGAACGGTGGGGAACGGCACCATGCGGATCGATTTCGATGGCGCCGATTTGCGGGCGATGCGGGACGGACACGCGCCTGCCGATGCAAAGTTCTTGCTCGATTTCACGATTGCCAATGCGAGCCTCGCGTTTCTGCCCGGCGTGCCGCCTTTGTGCGGCATCGATGGTGCCGGTCATGTCACCGGCCGGACCGCGACTTTCGCTGTCGCGAATGCCGCCCTCGACGCCGGCAATGGCCGCGTGCTGAGCTTGTCGGATGGCAGTTTCGATGTCGCCGACTTTGAGTTGAAACCCGCGCCGGCGGTGGTGCACGCCAAGGTCACCGGCAGTGTCGAGGCGATCGGGAAGCTTCTATCGCATGAGGCGCTAAAACCCTATGCCAGTCTGTCGCTCGATTCGTCCACCCTGGGGGGACAGGCGGGCGGCGGTCTCCAAATCGATATGAAGCTCGGGCGCAACGCCGGCCCGGCGGATACGATTCTCAAGATCAATGCGACAGTGACCAATTTCACCGCGGAACGGCTGATCGGCAACGAGAAGCTTGACGCCGCGACTCTGACCATCAATGTCGATCCGTCGGGCTTAAGAGCGAGCGGCCAGGGCACCATGTTCGGCGCTCCGGCCGCGATCGGCATCGAGAGACTGGCAGGCAAGCCCGCCGAAGCTTCGATTGGCTTGACCCTGGACGATGCCATCCGTGCGAGGGAAGGTTTTGGCGCCAATTCCGGGGTGAGCGGACCTATTGGCGCTACAATTATCGCGCCCATCGGCGCCGGAGAAAAACCTAGGGCGCGGATCGAGCTCGATTTGAGCCGTGCCGCGATCGAGATTCCTGGAATTTCGAAGCCGGCTGGACGGCCGGGAAAGGTCGCCTTCGCGCTCGCCGTCAACGAGGCCGGGACCTTGCTCGATCAGATCGTTGTTGACGCCGGGACAATTCGAGCGCGGGGCAATGTGCAGCTTGGCGCGGGCCTGTCTCTTGTCGCGGCGAATTTTCCACAGGTGAAGCTGTCGGCCGGCGACGATATGAAGATCGACGCGATAAAAACCGGCGAGACAATGAAAATTATCGTGCGGGGAACTGTGATTGACGCAAGGCCGTTCTTAAAATCGCTGATTTTCAACCCTCCCGCAAGCAATGATGCCGGGTCGAGCAATGGCAGGGAGCGCAATGAGGCAAATTCAATTAAGGAGATCGAATTCGACGTCAAAGCCGGCATTTTGAGCGGATACAACAAACAGATCGTTGCCGGGGCCGAATTGAGATTTGCGAAACGCGGCGGCCAGATAAAGCAGTTCACCTTTGCCGGAAACTTCGGCGGCCAGGCTATTTCATGTAATCTGACCGGAGGCGGCGCTTTTCCTCAGCTTAATCTCGTCAGCGAGGATGCTGGGTCGCTTTTGTTGTTCCTCGACCTCTACAAGCACATGGAGCGCGGACGGCTCTCGGTTGGGATGCGACTTAGATCGGATTCCCTTGCCGGCGTCCTTCTCATAGACGATTTCGTTTTGCGCGACGAGCCTGCGTTGCGCCGACTGGTGGTCGAGGGCGCTCCGCCGCTGGATACCCCGGGCCAGGTGCCAAAAATTGACGCCAACGCGATCGCTTTCAACAAATTGCAGGTGCGTTTCCAACGCGACGGCAGCCGCCTCGATCTGAGCGAAGGCACCATGCATGGCGATGCGATCGGACTAACCGTCGAAGGTGCCCTCGATTTCGTGCATGACCGGGTCGACATGAAGGGTACTTTCGTTCCCGTTTATGCGTTCAACAATTTGTTTGCGAAAATCCCGGTCGTCGGCCTGATCCTGGGGGGCGGCTCGAACGAAGGGTTGATCGGGGTCAACTACCGGATCAGCGGCTTGGCCAGCGCGCCGGCCCTGAACATCAATCCTCTGTCGGCGATCACGCCAGGAATCTTCCGCCAAATCTTCGGCGTCGTCGATTTCGATCCCACGCATCCGCAGCGATAGGAAGAATCAGGCGACCGTTAGCAGGACGTGGCGCTTGCGCCCGAGCGAAAGTTTGACCGCGCCTCCGGTTAGATCGCGCGGCCCGATCACCGCACGTTCATTGGTGACGGTCCTATCATTGATCTTCAGGCCGCCGCCTATGATTTGACGCCGCGCCTCGCCGGTCGAGGCGACGAGCCCCGATCTGACGAAAGCTGTGAGCACCCCGAGGCCCGCCTCGATCTCGGCGGCGGGGATTTTGACGCTCGGCAGGCTTTCCGCAAGCGCACCTTCCTCGAAAGTTTTCCGCGCCGCGCCGGCCGCCCGCAACGCCGCCTCGCGCCCGTGCACCATGGCGGTTGCTTCAGTGGCGAGAATCTTCTTCGCCTCGTTGATCTCGGCGCCGCCCAACGTTTCGAGCCGGGAAATTTCATCGAGACGCAATTCGGTGAAAAGCCTTAAGAACCGCCCGATGTCCCGGTCCTCGCAATTGCGCCAATATTGCCAATAGTCAAAGGCGGGCAATATGCTTTCATCGAGCCATACTGCGCCTTGCGCGGTCTTGCCCATTTTGGTGCCCGACGCGGAGGTCAATAGCGGCGAGGTCAAGCCGTAAAGCTGCCTCGTGCCCATCCGGCGGCCGAGATCAATCCCGGTGACGATGTTGCCCCATTGGTCTGAGCCGCCCATCTGCAAAACGCAGCCGTGTCGGTTGAAAAGCTCGACGAAATCATAGGCCTGAAGGCACATATAATTAAATTCAAGGAAGGACAATTCCTGGTCGCGTTCGAGCCGCAGTTTCACCGAATCCATCGACAGCATCCGGTTGACCGAAAAATGGCGCCCCACGTCGCGCAGAAAATCAATGTAGTTGAGCGTGGCGAGCCATTCCGCGTTGTCGGGCATGGTCGCGTCGTATTTTTCTTCGCCGAAATTCAGGAACCTGGCGAAGGCGCGTTTGATCCCGTCCTTATTGGCGGCAATCGTCTCCAGAGGGAGCAACTGGCGGCTTGCGTCCTTGCCCGAGGGATCGCCGACCCGCGTCGTGCCGCCGCCCATCAGCGCGATCGGCTTGCCGCCGGTCTTTTGCAGCCAGCGCAGTAGCATGATTTGAACGAGCGAGCCGACGTGGAGCGAAGGCGCCGTGCAATCGAAACCAATATAGGCGACGAGATCGCCGCTCTTCGCTATTCGATCGAGGCTCGCGAGATCGGAGCATTGCTGCAAAAAGCCGCGCTCGACGAGCACGGTGAGGAAGCCGGATTGGGGACGAAAATCAAGGGTCACAGGAAGCCTTCGGCAAAAGGATCGCGCCGGGCGCGCGATCCCTCGGATTTATGAAGCCGTGAGGATTTAGGGGGAATGCCGCGGCAACGCAACGGGCGGCGGGAGTTGGCCGGAATGGCGAGGATGCTACGAAAACATATATGCGTACGCGACGGCGGATCGCATGGCGATCCTGCAGGCGGCGGCGGCGCGCCGGCAGCCGAGCCTTTGCTCTCATTTGGCGAGTGCCGGGCGTTGAAAGCGATTTGCAAATAGGTCAGAAGATCGGTTGCCGATGGCTAGGGGAAAAGAACCAATTCAAACGGTCCGCGCGATAGGCCTGATGAGCGGCACCTCGATGGATGGCGTCGATGTCGCGATCATAGAGACTAATGGGCAAGAGATCGTCACGCTTGGACGCACCGGCTTTTTTCCCTACGCCGAGGCGGACAGGGCGCTGCTGCGCCGCGCGGCCGCGGACGCGGCCTTACTCAAAGATCGCCGCGCGCGGCCGGGCTGCTTGGCGCTGGCCGAGGCCATGATCACTAGTCGTCATGCGGAAGCGGTCGAAGCCTTTTTCGCGGCGGACTCCATCGACCGCGCCACGGTCGATCTTATCGGCTTTCACGGCCAGACCGTTTTGCACCGGCCCGCGCGCCACCTGACCGTGCAGATCGGCGACGGCGCGATCCTCGCCGCGAGATTAGCGATCAAAGTGGTCTACGATTTTCGCGCCGCCGATGTGACGCAAGGCGGGCAGGGGGCACCGCTGGTGCCTGTATTTCATCGTGCGCTTGCCGCCGCAGCACGCTTTTCGCAGCCAGTCGCGTTCATCAATATCGGCGGCGTCGCCAATTTGAGTTTTATCGCGCCGGGCGAAGAACCGATTGCCTGCGACACAGGTCCTGGCAATGGATTGCTCGACGATTTGATGTTGAAGCGGCGCGGCCTCCCCTTTGACCGGGACGGCGCGGCTGCTTCCAGAGGCAAGGCCGATGGCGCGGTTTTGACCGCACTTCTCGCGCATCCTTATTTCGCCGCCCCGCCGCCGAAATCGCTCGACCGGAGCGATTTCTCGGGCACTGCCGTCGAGAATCTCGCGACCGAGGACGCGGCGGCAACTCTATGCGCCTTCACCGCGGCCAGCATTGCGGGCGTGCTGCCGCTGTTGCCGTCGCGCCCCTCGTTGGCGATTGTTTGCGGAGGCGGCGCGCGCAACAAAACCACACTGCGCGAACTAGCGGACCGGCTGCCGTGCCCAGTCGTTCTGGCGGAAACCTTCGGCTGGTCGAGCGACGCCATGGAAGCCCAGGCCTTCGCCTATCTCGCGGCGCGGCGGGCGAGGAATCTGCCGATTACGTTTCCGATGACCACGGGGGTCGATAAGCCGCTCGAAGGCGGGGTTATCGCCGAGCCGGGGGTGGCGTGAGATATTATCATGGCAGCCGAGCTCGTGCGACGCGGCGCGTACTCCGCTCTCTGATGCTCGGCTTGGCGGTTGGGGCGGTAGTGTTTACGCCAAGTATGTTTGGCGGTTCGGACGCAGCCACCGCCGCGCCGGATAATGCCGCCGCGCCTGTTGTCTTCGCGGCAGCCAGCATGAAGACCGCTCTCGATGCGGTCGCCGCCGCATGGAAAGCCGGTACCGGCAAGGCCGTGTCTATCGCTTACGCGTCCTCCGCCATCCTTGCAAAGCAGATCGAGCTGGGCGCCCCGGCGGATATATTTATTTCCGCCGATCTGAAATGGATGGATTACCTCGAAAAGGCCAAGCTCATCCATGCCGGAACACGCCGGAATCTGTTTGGCAATAAGCTTGTCCTCATCGAGCCTAGCGGCGCCGATCTCAAGCTTGAGATCGCGAAAGATTTCGATCTCGGGGGCGCCGCGGGCGACGGCAAAATCGCCGTTTGTGCAATCAACTCATGCCCAGCCGGAATTTATGCCAAGGAAGCTCTCGAATCGCTCGGCGCCTTTGCGAGTGTTGAACCAAAGCTCGCGCAGGCCGACAATGTCCGCAATGCGCTGACCCTCGTTTCGCGTGGCGAAGCCAAATTCGGCATCGTCTATGCCACCGATGCGAGGGCCGATCCCAAGGTGAAGGTGGTTGGCACGTTTCCGGGTTCGAGCCACAGCCCGATCGTCTATCCTGTGGCTCTCGTCGCGATGTCGGCAAATCCGGACGCGGAATTGTTTCTTGCCTATTTAACGTCTCAAGCGGCGACCAAGATCTTTCTGGAGCAGGGTTTCGAGATTTTGTCGAAGTGATCTTCGCACCTTGCCAAAAAACCGGTAGTGTCCCAGCTTGGATTTCGGCAGCGGCGGACAAGCGGTCACTGGTGAAACCGATGTCCTGCTGCAGGACGTCAAGGTTCTCGCGACGGGCCAGATCGCCAACAAACGCGAAGATCACCCGACGGTGGTCCAGACCGTGACCGTCGAGGTTTCAACCGAGCAGGCGCAAAAGCTCGTTCTTGCCGAGAGAGTTGAAACACTGTCACTCGTGCTGCGGCAAGTCGGCGAAGCGGTTCCCGAGGCAGTCTGGCGCATAACCTTGACGGGTCTTGGCGAATCTAAGCCGGCCACGGCGCCCGCGCCCTCGCCCCCACCTTCGCGCGTGGCCGAAGTGTGGATCTACCGCGGCGACACGGAACCGACTATCTATCGCGATGTCTATCGCGAAGGGTATCGCCAAGCGCGATGATGCCCGGCTTTAAAGACAGGCCCTTGGAAGCGTGATCGATTGCCCGAGGCAAGGCTGTTCGCCGGCAGGGTATGTACACGGGCCTTCGCATTAAACCTGCGGACTGCACGCCGGCGGGGGCCCAAAATTTCTCTCTCGGGCTGTTTTTCTCCAAATCTCGCTGATGCCGATTAGCATTGTCATGTCCATCAAAGCCGTGATGTTTAGATTTTGCGTAGGCCTCGAGATGGTCATTCACCGAGAGGACGGGAAGGGTCAGCCAAATGGGCGGCTCTTCGACGCGATGGAGCGAAACATCGTGCAGGCCAGCGCCTTCTTCAGACGTCCGAGCGACGACGTTGTCGAGATCGGCCGGCAGGTTGCGATCTGATCTTCTCAGCCCACGCCGCAGAGCCGCGGGGTCGCCACCATGGCGCACACGGGCAGCCGAATGCCTGTCCGCAAACATATTGAATTTTTTAGATCGTTTGTGCTTCAAGAGGGCTGATCTGATTCGCGGCGAAGTATCGGCATGAACCATCAAGATCCGGTCGCCCGGCGGCGGACCTTTGCGATTATTTCCCACCCCGACGCGGGCAAGACGACGCTCACCGAGAAGCTCCTGCTTTTCGGCGGCGCTATTCAGCTTGCTGGCGAGGTTCGCGCCAAGGCGAACCGGCGCCAGACCCGCTCGGATTGGATGGGAATCGAACGCGAGCGCGGGATCTCGGTCGTCACCTCGGTGATGACCTTCGACTACGGCGGCTGCGTCTTTAATCTCCTCGATACGCCGGGCCACGAGGATTTCTCGGAAGATACCTATCGCACGCTGACCGCCGTCAATTCGGCGATCATGGTGATTGACGCCGCGAAAGGCATCGAGGCGCGCACCCGCAAATTGTTCGAGGTATGCCGCCTGCGCGATATTCCAATCCTGACGTTCATCAATAAGCTCGACCGCGAAACGCGAGATCCTTTCGATCTCATCGACGAAATCGAAGAGTCGCTTGCGCTCGATGCCGCCCCGATCACCTGGCCGCTCGGGCGAGGCCGCGCCTTCGCGGGCACGTTCGAGCTGCGGCGCAATCGCGTGCGCCGGCTCGACCACGGCAGCACGCCCGTGCCTGTGTCGGGACCAGACGATTGTTTCATTGCCGGCCTCTTGAGCGAAGCGGATTTCGCAAAGGCCCGGGATGAAATCGAACTCGCGCGCGCGGGCCTCAAAGCCTTCGATGACAAGCCGTTTTTGCAAGGTCATTTGACGCCCGTCTTTTTCGGCAGCGCCTTGCGCAATTCCGGGGTGCGCGACTTGATCGACGCGCTGATAAGTTTCGCGCCGCCGCCGCACGGGCTTCAGGCAACATCGCGAATTGTCGACGCACACGAGGAAAAAATGACCGGTTTCGTGTTCAAGATCCAGGCGAACATGGACCCAAATCATCGCGACCGGATTGCTTTTCTGCGCGTTTGTTCGGGCAAATTGACACGCGGCATGAAGGCCAAGCTCGTCCGGACGGGCAAGAATATCGCGCTCAATGCGCCGCAATTCTTCTTCGCACGGAACCGGCAATTGGCCAACGAAGCCCATGCCGGCGATGTCGTCGGTATTCCCAACCACGGCACCTTGCGGATCGGCGACACCTTGACGGAAGGCGAGGATCTCGTCTTTCGCGGGATCCCGAGCTTCGCCCCCGAGATCCTTCGCCGGGTCAAGACCGGCGATGCCATGAAGGCGAAGAAGCTGCGCGAGGCCTTGGGCCAAATGGCCGAGGAAGGCGTTGTCCAGCTCTTTTTGCCGAACGACGGATCGGGCGCGATCGCTGGCGTCGTCGGCGCCTTGCAGCTCGATGTCCTCGCAGAGCGGCTTCAGGCTGAATACGGATTGGGCGTGAATTTCGAGACAAGCCGGTTCGAATTTGCGCGCTGGATCGCCGCGAAGAGTGCGGCCGAACGTGATGGCTTTATTCAAGCGCACCCGGCGTCCATGGCGCGCGATCTCGACGGCGCGCCGGTCTTCTTGGCCGCCTCGGCCTTCGACCTCAAATACGAGCGGGATAAATGGCCGAAAATCGCCTTTTCGGACATCAAGGACAATTAGCAAGATCTCGCCAGATCGTCGACTTTGCTTTAATTGCTTAGTATTCGCTGCCCTGGGCAGTGTGAAGCGTTGTGGCCGAGTTGCGCAGGTTTTGCACATATATTCATAGGGCGCCAGGCCGTGTTTTTTATATGCGGTTGGCGAAGTTGGAGGCCAGCAGGGAACGTATGCAGATGCAGTTTCAGACGGTCGTGTGGCTAGTAGTAGTCGCACCGTAGCGTCCTTGGCAAAGCTCCGCTTCTTCCAGTTGGCGACCATCTTTGGGTTGATCCCATCCTGTTCAGCCAGCTCGTTCAGGCTCTTCTGCCTATGTTGTAGTGCTCGATATACCCCCGCTGTCGTGCTGGCGCATCCCTGTAAAACCCTGTCCCATAATCCCTCCCGTTGCAGCTTGGCTTACATTACGCCAGCACAACTGGGACCCAACAATTAGCATTGGCCGGAAAGCCGCTCGATCATTGCGCCACAAGCGCCGAGCTTTTCCTCGATATGTTCGAAGCCGCGGTCGAGATGATAAACGCGATTGACCATTGTTTCGCCTTCGGCCGCGAGCGCCGCGATCACGAGCGACATGGACGCGCGAAGATCCGTCGCCATTACCGGCGCGCCTTGGAGCTCTTCCACCCCCTCGATCACGGCGGCATCGCCATCGAGCTTTATATGGGCGCCGAGCCTGACCAGTTCCTGAACATGCATGAACCGATTTTCAAAAATTGTTTCGGTGATCCTCGACAAGCCTTTGGCCTTGGTCATCAAGGCCATGAATTGGGCCTGCAAATCCGTTGGAAAGCCGGGGAACGGCGCGGTGGCGATATCGACCGACGCGATGCCGGTGCCGTTGCGCCACACGCGGAGCCCTTCGTTGGCCGCTGAAATTTCCACGCCGGAGCACTCGATTGCTTCGATCACGCTCTCCAAAAGGCTTGGGCTCGCGCCTTGCAGCATCACATCGCCGCCGGCCATGGCGACCGCGATCGCATAGGTCCCGGCTTCGATTCGGTCCGGCAACACGACATGGTTTGCCCCCGAGAGGCTGCCAACGCCCTCGATCTCGACCACGGATTGCCCGGCACCCTTTATCCTCGCGCCCATTTTGTTGAGGCAATCGGCAAGGTCGACGGTCTCTGGCTCGCGCGCCGCATTGACCAGAAGTGTATGGCCCTTGGCGAGCGAAGCGGCCATGAGCGCGGTATGGGTGCCGCCGACGGTCGCTTTGGGAAAATGGATCTCGGCGCCGGTCAGTCCCTTGCGCGCCTTGGCATGGACATAGCCCGCCTCGATCTCGACATGCGCTCCGAGCTTTTCGAGTACCATGATGAGAAGATCGACCGGCCTCGTGCCAATCGCGCAGCCGCCGGGCAAAGAAACCTTGGCCTCGCCCATCCGTGCGAGAAGCGGCGCGATAACCCAGAAGCTCGCCCGCATTTGGGAGACGAACTCGTAGGGGGCCATTGTATCGACGATCTGGCGCGCGCTAAGATGGATCGCCCGGCTCGCGTGCGCGGGGGCGCCCGGACGCCTTCCATCGACCGAATGATCGACGCCATGGTGACCAAGAATGCGCAAGAGCATGCCAACATCGGCGAGATTCGGGATATTTTCGAGGGTCAGCGTTTCGCTCGTGAGCAGCGAGGCGATCATCAATGGAAGCGCCGCGTTCTTGGCGCCGGAAATCCTTATGATGCCATTCAACGCCTGGCCGCCGACGATCCGAATACGATCCAAGGAACACCCGTTTTTCCAAAGAAGTCCGAATTACTCTTGTTTTGTGTTGGCCCCGTTTTGGGCGCCTTCGTCTCGAGCCGTTTTGCTTCCGGCCGAGTCCCCCATCTGTTTCCTCCGGTCTATCTTTTGCGCCTTGCGGCGGCCGAGGTTCGCGCGCAATGCTTGGACGAGGCGAAGGCGCTCGGCGGCTTTGCGCGAACCGGCTGCGCCTGACAAAATCGCTTTTCCGTCCACCGGCCGGTCATTGGAGCTGGAGAAGCTCATGATTTTAGTCTTTCAAAGAGCGTCGCCAGACAATCCGCGCCTTCGGCGGAAACATGATGTCCGAAGCACCGGGATGGCGCGCTAAGAGTCTTGTAAAGCGGCACGGCGGCCAAGGCAAGGCTTCCCGGGAGCTTGTGGCGCGCAAGGACCCGGTCCGCCGAATTCTTGCATGTCATGTTGGAGCAGCCGTCCGGCCCCAACGGTGCACGCCGAAGGTAGTCAAGGGCTGCCGGCCACGAGCGACGAGCCGGCAAGGGCAGCACAAGTTCATTACGCGCGCGGCTCCCGCAAATTTGGCGCGGCTGTGAGCCGCAAAAAGCCGGATCTGCAAATCCGCTGCGGAATAATCCGGGCGAGGCCTCCCCTTCGGGTCTTGCTCCCGTCGCGATCCCGCCGCATAACCTTACCCGGATCTTAACGAACCGCCGCGGCCAAGCAAGTACGTTTTCCGCGGCCGGAAAACGCAGGGATGAGGCTTTGGATCAAAGATGTGCGCGTCATGCTATAGAGCAAGAGTCCGCGAGCGGCTTGAATTGATTTGCGCAGGATGCCGCGCAGATCCACAAGGACCATTCCGCGCGGGTGCGCCGCGGCTCGATCTGGCAAATGCTCGCCATCGCTTTGAGCCTCGCGATCGCCGCGTTTTCGATCTACGTCCTTGGCCGCGCGGTTTCGGCGGTTAGTCTGAGCGCTTTGAGCGGGGCAATCTCGGCGACCAGCGCCGAGCAAATCGCGGCGGCGGCGCTTTTGACCGCCGTGTCCTTCCTTGCCCTGACCGGCTATGACGGGCTCGCGCTGCGCCAGCTTAACGCCCCTATTCCCTATAAGACGACGGCGCTTGCTTCGTTCTCGAGCTATGCGATTTCTTTCACGCTTGGCTTCCCTTTGATTACCGCGGGCACTGTTCGCTACTGGATCTATTCGCAGGTGGGCTTGACGGCGAGCAAAGTCGCGAGCCTCACCGTGATCGCGGGTGTGACGTTCTGGTTCGGCATGATTTTCGTGCTTGGCGCCGGGCTTGCGTTTCACGCCGGCGCGATCAGCAAGATCAATCATTTCTATGCTTGGATCAATTCGTTGATAGGGCTGGCCGTGCTGGGCGCGGTCCTCGCCTATCTGGTCTGGGTGACAATTCGCCACCGGCATGTTTGCATCAAAGGCCTCCGGCTCGAATTGCCGGGGCTTGGCTTGTCCCTCGGCCAAATCGCCCTCGGCGTCATCGATCAGTGCGCGGCGGCGGGGGTTCTTTATGTTTTGCTTCCGAGCCATGCCGAACTGGATTTTTTCGCCTTCGCGTCGACCTATGTCTTCGCTTGCATTCTCGGGGTTGCGAGCAATGCGCCAGGCGGGATTGGTGTTTTCGAAGCAGCCATGCTGAAAGCGGTTCCGGTTGACTCGCAAGAAGCGCTGCTTGCTTCGCTTGTGCTGTTCCGGGTCATCTATTACCTGCTGCCTTTCCTGTTCGCCCTCGCCTTCCTCGGCGCCCATGAGGGTTTTCGCCGCTGGAACAGCTTGCGCGAGGCCATGCGCGGTAGCGAAGAAGAAAAGCTCCTGGAGGATGAGATCAACCCTCTTCGCCGGTACTGGGACACGTGGCGGTGGAAATGATGATCTTATTTTGCAACCGCCGGGAGCCTTGCGTGCCGGGAAATTGTTGCGTCACGCGACGAGCATAAAGCCAGCTTCGCCGAGAGCTTCATGGAAAAGGACTGGCAGGCGCGCGACCGCTTGATCGTGGGCCGCCTCATCGACGCCTTGCCCGAGGCGGTAATCTTCATTGGTGCGGCGGATCGCGTGATCGCGGCCAACGCGCCGGCGCGGAACTTGTTTCCGGCATTGCGGCCGGACGATCTGTTGGCGCGCAGTCTGCGGGCGCCGGATGTCCTTGACGCGGTCAAGCGGGTCCGTGCCTCCGGCGCTCCGGAACGGGTGACGTGGCTCGAACGGGTGCCGGTCGAAAAATTTTTCGAACTGAATGCCGCTCCCATGGAGGGGCCGCAATTCGAGCCCGCGATGATCTTGACATTGCGCGATTTGAGCGAGGCTCGCCGCATCGAACGCATGCGCGCCGATTTTGTCGCCAATGCCAGCCACGAATTGCGGACGCCGCTCGCCTCCCTGCTCGGATTTGTCGAGACGCTCCAAGGACCCGCGCGCGAGGACAAGGACGCGAGGGCACGCTTCCTCTCGATCATGCGCGAACAGGCGCAAAGGATGGCGCGCCTCGTCGACGATCTTTTATCGTTGTCGCGGATCGAACAGAATTTGCATCTGCGGCCACGGGTGGCGGTGGATATTGTGGCGATCCTCCGCCACGTCGCTGATACGCTGGCGCCCATGGCTACCGACAACGATGTCTTCCTGAAGCTCGACGTTCCAAGCAAGGCGCTCGTTGCGGGTGACCGCGACGAGCTCTTGCGGTTGGTCGAAAACCTTGTCGAAAACGCCATTAAATATGGCGCCTCCGACCCTCAGAGCATTAACCGGCAGGTCGATATCACGCTCGTGGCCGAGCCGCGCCAATGTAAGATAAGCGTCCGCGACCATGGCCCCGGGATCGCGCCGGAACATCTGCCGCGGTTGACCGAACGTTTTTATCGGGTCGATGCTGGCCAGAGCCGGGCCAAGGGCGGCACCGGGCTTGGACTCGCCATTGTGAAACACATCGTCGCGCGCCATTGCGGCCGGCTCGGCATCGAATTGAAGCTAGGCGAGGGGGCGACTTTCAGCGTGGTTCTTCCCTTGCACGAAAACTGAGCCGGATCACGCCCTGTCATCAAGATGTCAAACGGGTTTCATATTGGCTCACGAGCGCCCTCTAGTTTGCGAACGGACCCCATCTAGGGCGGCCGCTACAAACGCCCGGCAATGAGAGCAACAAAATGATCTTTACGTTCCTGCGAGCGTCCTTTGCCGCCGCCACAAGCTTGGCGGCTCTTCCGGCCGGCGCCGTCGATATTTCGGGCGCCGGGGCCACCTTTCCCTATCCAGTCTATGCGAAATGGGCGGACACATACAAAAAGGAAACCGGCAACGAGTTGAATTACCAATCGATCGGCTCTGGCGGCGGCATCAAGCAGATCAAGGCCAATACCGTGACCTTTGGCGCCTCCGACATGCCGCTCAAGCCCGAAGAGCTTAGGAAAGCGGGTCTGGTTCAGTTTCCCACGCTGACTGGCGGCGACGTGCCGGTCGTCAATCTCGAAGGCATCGAACCCGGCGAATTGGTCCTCGACGGCCCGGCGCTCGCCAAGATTTTCCTCGGTGAAATCAAGAGCTGGGACGATCCCGCCATCAAGCAGTTGAACCCGAAAGCCAAATTGCCCTCGCAGGCGATCGTGGTCGTTCACCGTTCCGACGGGTCCGGGACGACATTTATCTGGACCGACTATCTTTCCAAGGTGAGTCCCGATTGGAAATCCAAGGTCGGCGCCAATACGGCCGTCGAATGGCCGGCTGGCATCGGCGCCAAGGGCAACGAAGGCGTCGCCAATAACGTCCTTCAGACGAAAGGCGCGATCGGATACGTCGAATATGCCTATGCCAAACAGAACAAGATGACATTCGTCGATATGATCAACAAAGCCGGCAAACGCGTGGCCCCGAACGCGCAAGGCTTCCAAGCGGCCGCGGCGAACGCCGACTGGGCCAATGCGCCTGGCTTTTATCAGATTCTGACCGACGAGCCCGGCGCCAAGTCGTGGCCGATCGCGGGCGCCACTTTCATCCTGATGCAGGCAACGCCGGAAGACCCCGCCGCCGCGTCCGAAGCCTTGAAATTTTTCAGCTGGGCTTATGAAAAGGGCGGTAAGCAGGCCGAGGAACTCGATTATGTGCCGCTGCCGGGCGCGGTTGTCGCTTTGATCAAGAAGTCCTGGGCCGCCGAGATCAAGGGCGCGGATGGCAAGCCGATATTGAACTGAATCTTGGTTGGAGAGGAGGCGCTTTGGCGTCCTTCCTTCCAAGCAACCCCGGCCGTTCGCATCCGCGCATGGCCGGACCACTGGTTATGCCGGGCCCGGCTGGGCGGGTATGGCTGATCCACGACGCAAAGCTAACAGGGAAAACGCGGTGGCCAACCATTTGGCGATTGATAACGCCGAACTGGATCCGGCCGAGGCCCGGCTGGCCAAGGCCCTCGGTGGTTTCAAGCTTCGCGACAATGCGTTTCATCGCCTGACCTTAGCCGCGGCGTGGACCGTTTTGGCCCTTCTTGGCGGAGTGATCGCCGCGTTGGCCGTTGGGTCGATTCCGGCGATCAGGGCGTTCGGCCTAAATTTTCTTTCAACCGAAAGGTGGAATCCAGTTACCGAGCAGTTCGGCGCCATGGCGCCAGTCTATGGCACTGTCATCACCTCCATCATAGCCATGGCCCTCGCGGTGCCGTCCGCGCTCGGCATCGCGATTTTCCTGACCGAGCTTTGCCCCTATGCGCTGCGCCGGCCGATCGGGATCGCGATCGAGCTACTGGCCGGGATTCCTTCGATCATTTACGGGATCTGGGGCCTTTTCGTGCTCGCGCCTTTCCTGCAAGAGCATGTTGAACCGGGTCTCATCTCACTTTTCGCCAATGTGCCGGTTCTCTCGGCGCTGTTCGCGGGGCCGCCCTATGGCATTGGAGTTCTGACCGCTGGTGTTATCCTCGCGATCATGGTGCTTCCTATCGTAAGTTCGATCTCCCGCGATGTCTTCGAAACCGTTCCCGCCGTCATGAAGGAAGCAGCCTATGGCGTCGGTTGCACGACCTGGGAAGTGGTTCGATCGGTCGTGATCCCCTACACGCGCGTGGGCCTTATCGGCGCCGTCATGCTGGGCCTCGGCCGCGCGCTCGGCGAGACCATGGCGGTGACCTTCGTGATCGGCAACGCTCATAAAATCTCCCCGTCTCTGCTTTCGCCAGGCACGACCATCTCGGCAACGATCGCGAATGAATTCACCGAAGCGGCCGGCGACCTCTACACCTCGGCGCTGATCGAACTCGGCCTGATCCTTTTCGTCATCACCTTTTTGATCATCGCGATATCGCGGTATTTGTTGATGCGGCTGCATCAGCGGGAGGGGCGGTAAGGCATGGCGACCTATGACAAACGCCGCCGCCGCGACAAGTTCTACCTTGGCCTTTGTTATGTGGCTGTGGCCATTGGCCTCGTTTGCCTGGCAATCATTCTCGCGACGCTCTTGTTCGAAGGTTTTCGCGGTATATCGCCTGTTGTCTTCACGCAAATGACCCCGCCGCCGGGTTCCGAAGGCGGCCTTTTGAACGCGATCATCGGCAGCCTGATCATGACCTTTTTCGGCGTGGCCCTCGGCACCCCGCTAGGCATGCTGGCGGGCACTTACATGGCCGAATACGGGCGCCATTCCAAGCTCACGATTGTCGTGCGGTTCATCAACGATATTTTGCTGAGCGCGCCATCGATCGTGATCGGTCTCTTTGTTTACGAGGTCATGGTCGTGAAAATGGGCCATTTCTCCGCCCTCGCCGGGGCCGTGTCGCTTGCCGTTATTGTCATTCCGGTTGTCGTTCGCACGACCGAGGATATGCTGCTTTTGGTGCCCGATCCTTTGCGCGAAGCGGCGAGCGCGCTCGGTCTGCCGCGCGCCATTGTCATCGGCAAGGTCGCCTATCGCGCCGCCCGCGCTGGTCTTATCACCGGGATTCTTCTCGCCATTGCCAGGATCAGCGGCGAAACCGCGCCCCTGCTCTTTACGGCGCTCAACAATCAGTTCTTCAGCATGAATTTGAATGCGCCGATGTCGAGCCTGCCCGTCGTCATTTTCCAGTTCGCGCTTAGTCCATACAAGGAATGGCAGCAGCTTGCTTGGACCGGAGCCCTCCTCATAACCTTGGCCGTACTTGGGCTTTCCATTGCCGCGCGCGTGCTCCAAATGGGGAGGCGCGGGAAATGAGTGGCATGAGCGACGCCGGGAGCCCCACGCAACGCCCGGCCGCGGAGGAAGCCTGGACAGCGGGGCCGCCCACAACGTGGAATCTCAAGCCGAAGATCTCGGTTCGAGACCTCAATTTTTACTATGGCGAGTTGCTCGCCTTGAAGAGCGTCAGCGTTCCCCTTTACGCGCATAAGGTGACGGCCTTTATTGGGCCGTCGGGCTGCGGAAAATCGACGCTTTTGCGGGTGTTGAACCGGATGTACGACCTCTACCCCCATCAGAGGGCCGAGGGGGAAGTGATTCTCGACGGCGTGAATATCCTGCGGCCGGAGCAGGACCTCAATCTTCTGCGTGCCCGTGTCGGCATGGTGTTTCAAAAACCGACTCCTTTTCCGATGTCGATCCACGATAATGTCGCGTTCGGCATCAAACTCTACCAAAAGCTACCGAAGGCCGAGCTTCGCGATCGAGTTGAGGCCGCGCTGATGCAAGCCGCTCTTTGGGGCGAGGTGAAAGACAAACTGAACGCTTCGGGCCTGTCGCTTTCGGGCGGCCAGCAGCAGCGCCTTTGCATCGCGCGCACCGTGGCCCTCCAGCCGGAAGTGATTCTTTTGGACGAACCTTGCTCCGCGCTCGACCCCATCTCGACCGCGAGGATCGAGGAAACGATCGATGAACTAACGGAAAACTACACCATCGCAATTGTGACGCACAACATGCAACAGGCGGCGCGCGTCTCGGAACATACTGCGTTCATGTACCTTGGCGAACTCGTCGAGTTTGGTGTCACCGCGCAGATCTTCACGTCACCGGAAAAGAAGCAGACGCAAAACTATGTTACCGGGCGATTTGGCTGATCGCGGCGGCAACGAGGAACAAGTTCATGCCAGATCATATCGTCAAGGCTTACGATAAGGAACTCGAAATCCTGGGCCGGAAAATCGCCGAAATGGGCGGCATAGCCGAAAAAATGCTGTCCGATGCCATGGATGCGCTGGTCGATTTAGACACGCAGCTCGCTCAGACGACCGTCGATAGCGACCCGCGCCTCGACCTGTTGCAGCGGGATATCGAGGAACAGGCGGTACTGACCATCGCGCGCCGCCAGCCGATGGCGGTGGATCTCCGCGAGATCATCGCCACGATCCGCATTTCCGGCGATCTCGAACGGGTTGGGGACCTCGCCAAGAACATCGCCAAGCGCGCGATAAAGGTCCACTCGGAGATGCACATACCGCGCGGCACCATCGGCCTCAGGTCGATGCATGAATTCGGCGGCGATTCTTCTGAAGGACGTGCTCGATGCCTATGCCCAGCGCGATGCCGAGCGCGCCCGCGCGGTTTGGACTCAAGACGCCGATCTCGATGCCCTCGAAGACTCGGTTTTCCGCGAACTCCTCACCTTCATGATGGAAGATCCGCGCAACATTTCGTTTTGCACGCATCTGCTGTTTGTTTCGAAAAACATCGAGAGGATCGGTGACCACGCAACGAATATCGCCGAGACGGTGGTTTATGTGGTTACCGGCGAAACCCTGCCGATGGACCGGCCGAAGGGCCGGACCACGCTGTCTGAGGCACCAACGACGGCGGTTTGAACATGGCGAAAGAAATGCCGGAAGTGAAAGAAAGCCGCTTCAACCCGGCGCGCGCGGCGGCAGCCTCTCCGGCGGCGGCTCGCATTCTGGTTGTCGAGGACGAGGCAGCGCTCAGCGTGCTTCTTTCTTATAATCTCGAGGCCGAAGGCTTCGCCGTGGACCGGGTCGAACGCGGCGACGAAGCCGAGATCAGGCTCAGCGAAACGAGTCCCGACCTCGTCATTCTCGATTGGATGCTGCCCGGCGTTTCCGGACTTGAAATCTGCCGCCGTATGCGCGCGCGGGAGACGACAAGAAGCCTGCCTGTGATCATGCTGACCGCGCGCGGCGAGGAAAGCGAGCGGGTGCGCGGTCTCGCCATGGGCGCCGACGATTACGTTGTCAAACCATTCTCGGTTCCCGAACTCATGGCCCGCGTTCACGCCTTGCTGCGCCGCGCGCGGCCCGGGTGTTCAAGCGGCGTGCTTTCGGCGGGCGATCTCGATCTCGACCGGCAAAACTGGCGGGTCCGCCGTGGCGGCCGCGAGGTGCACATGGGGCCGACCGAGTTCCGCCTGCTCGACCATTTGATGGGGAAACCGGGCCGGGTCTTTTCGCGCGCGCAATTGCTGGACAGCGTTTGGGGACTTTCGGCGGAAATCGACGAGCGCACTGTCGACGTTCATATCGGCCGGTTGCGCAAGGCGTTGTCGCAGGACGACGAAACGGATCCCATCCGCACGGTGCGCGGCGCGGGCTATGCGTTCGACGAAATGTTCGGCAGAAGTGGTTGAGGAACTCGATACTTTGGGCCGCGAATGGCGGTTGAATGCGTTCTAATTGGCCGCTCTGCCTTTGGCCCCGGTGAAGCAGGGCTGAAATTTGGGCGCCGAGAAATCCGAGGTTTCGAAACGGGCTCCGGTGTCGCGAAAAATCATGCGAAAACATAACGCTTCACTTCATGATTCAGTTGAACGAATCATGATCCGGGAGGGATTGGTTCGTTCGGTCCGCGCTGCGCCAGGAGCGGATACCCGCGACATAGAGGGATCAAATGGTCTGCAAGACTTGCGAACAAATCGAAGACGTCACGGAGGCTGGTGGTCTGTACGTCATCAGAAACTGCAGCGAGTGTGGGCGGCCAATGAAGGTGCGGGAGCCTGGCAAGCACGGCATAGGCGTCCGAATACGCAAGGGCGATCAGCCAGTGATGCCTGCGGGGTGGCTGAAGATCGCCGCTAACCCTCTCAAAGGGAGTGGGCACCTCTCCAAGTCGGGTCTTGACTGGTTCGCCGGCCTTGTGTTCGGGAACGGATTAGAAAAGCGCCGGCAAGATTTTTTGACCGCGATAGCCGAGCTGGACGATGAATACGGGGAGGTTCTCAAAAAGTCGCCGTTGCTCGCAGCGCTTGATATCGAAGACCCGGAGCAATCCGAAGCCGTCTTCAACAAGCTTAGCGCGGACAAAAGTACGCCGGAGTGGTGGCTTTACGTCTCTGGCACATTTCTCTCCATCGCGAAGGACGCAATTGAAAAGCAAGATGCGCCTCTAGCAGCATGGGCCGTGGCCTGTGCAGAACGCTTCAGATCACTCTACCTCTTTAAGGCGCATTTTGAGGAAGTGGTTTGGATGGGGCACTCAGCGAAGCGTCTGACTGACTTGCTCGGTCTCTGGGAGGCCCACAAAACTAACGGCGATGAGGAGTTCTGGCAGATCCAGTTTCAATCACATTCGTTGGCGTTCACCCAGCTGTTTTCGGTGCCTGTCACTTTCATCGTGGGGAAAGCCTATGTGGGTGGCCAAGGTATCGACAGGAGTGACGCTCGGTTCGTGGATTTCCTCTTTTCGGGTGGAAGCGCACGCGAAGCAATTCTTATCGAGATAAAGACACCGGTCACTCCGCTCATCCAGAAGCAGCCTTATCGGGGAAACCACGCCCCCTCATCCCAACTCACGGGCAGCCAGGTAGCGGATTATCGGAGATCCTTGAACCGCGATTTGGACACTCTTATTCGCGATGGAAAATACAACCTTGCTGCATTCAATCCAAAAGCTGTCGTGATCATTGGCAATTCAAGTGAACTCAATAATGATAAAAAGATACGCTCGTTTCAGCTCTTTCGGTCCGGCCTGTCTGATGTCGAGATCGTTACGTTCGACGAGCTGTTCCTCAAGATCGAACGCCTCGCGTCACTGTTCAATCTAATTAGAAAAACCACGTGATCCCAACTCAGTGCAGTAAGGCCGCCATCTATTATTGCCAGCGCCGATAGGGACATCTGGGGCAACTCACTGATAGCGGCGGGTGTGTTTATGCAGAGGTGGAGGCGGCGCGGCTGGGCCATTTGGGCGCAGTCAGCACTTTGCACTTTGGGACAATTCGCTGCACTTTAAGTGGCCTCGTTTTTTCTGAATAGCCATCACCGCTTCAAGTTGAATTGCTCTTCGTCTCTTCCTATGTTTTTTGTCTCCGCTGCCCAGACGCCGGCGGGGGACGATGACGAGCCCGAGTTTTGCCTTCCTATCTCATTACCGCGCTAACCGTCGCTTGCGCGCTGTTCATGGAAAATCTCGACTCGACGGTCATCGCGACGTTGTTGCCCGCGATCGCCAAGGACTTGAATGAACACCCGATCTCCTTAAAACTCGCTCTCACCTCTTATCTCATCTCCCTTGCGATTTTCATTCCGGCGAGCGGCTGGGCGGCCGACCGTTTTGGCGCGCGAACGATT
Source organism: uncultured Alphaproteobacteria bacterium (assembly GCA_963808645.1). Classification (GTDB taxonomy): domain Bacteria; phylum Pseudomonadota; class Alphaproteobacteria; order Rhizobiales; family Beijerinckiaceae; genus Methylocapsa. The sequence continues at coordinate 149,785 of CAWEGU010000010.1, read as the reverse complement.
TTCCGGGCCGCTATCCTTGTCTTCACCTTGGGCTCGATCCTGTGCGGCATCTCCGCCACGTTGCCGGGGCTTGTCGGCGCTCGCATCATCCAGGGCCTTGGCGGCGCGATGATGGTGCCGGTCGGGCGGCTTTTGCTTTTGCGTTCCGTCGAACGCTCCGAACTCGTGAGCGCGTTTTCTTATCTTACGGTCCCGGCGCTCCTCGGGCCGATGACCGGGCCGCTGCTCGGCGGCTTCATCACCACCTATTTCCACTGGCGGTGGATTTTCTGGATCAATGTGCCGATCGGCGCCATCGGCATCATCCTTGCGACCTTCTTCGTCGAGGATGTCAAGGACGAGGCGGCGCGGCCCCTCGATGTGACGGGCTTTCTCCTCTGCGGTCTCGGGCTAGCCTCTTTTTTGTTCGGGCTTGGCGGCATTGGCCGCGGCCTCATCGCCTGGCAAACGGCAGTGAATCTGGCGGGCTTTGGTATCCTTGCCTTGGCGGCCTACGGCCTGCACGCCCGGGGTGCCGTTTTTCCGCTGCTCGACCTCAAGCTACTTTCCGTCAAAACCTTTCGCGCAAGCGTGGCGGGAGGATCGCTGTTCCGGATCGGCATCGGATCGATTCCTTTTCTGCTTCCGCTCATGTTGCAAACCGGTTTTGGCTTAAACGCCTTTCACTCAGGGTCGATCACTTTTATTGCCTCGGTGGGGGCGATGGCGATGAAGGCAACGGCGCCGCGCATTCTACGCTTTTTCGGCTTTCGCCGAGTGCTCATTTTCAATGCCATACTGAGCGCCGCCTTCCTCGGATGCTATGGCTTCTTTACTCCCTCGACGCCGGTTATAGTCATCATGAGTTTGCTTCTCGCCGGCGGCTTCGTGCGGTCGCTCGAATTCACTAGCATCAACGCCATCGCCTATGCCGAAATCGATTCCAGCAAAATGAGCGCGGCCGTTAGTCTTGCTTCGGTCGCGCAGCAATTGTCCTTGAGCCTTGGCGTCGCTGCCGGAGCCGGCGCGCTGCAAGGATTCGCTCTGTTCAACCCCGGCACGGACGTTCTCGCCCTCGAAAATTTCAAATGGGCGTTTATCGCGATGGCGGCGGTCTCGTTGAGCGCCGTCGCCGCGTTTTTGCGATTGCCTGCGGACGCCGGGTCTGAACTCACGCGGAGCCCGCCGAAGCAAGCTGCCGAGGCCATCACGCCCGCTTCACAATAAGCGAGCCTTCGCTCACCGATTGCCTTTGCCCCTAAACCCGGTCGCCAGCACGTAAAGCTCGGCCGAATCGGCACGGCTTGCGCGCGGCTTCGCATGGCGCACGACCGCGAATTCGCTTTTGAGACGGGCGAGCAGCGCGCGCTCGGTGCCGCCTTGAAAAACCTTGGCGAGGAAAACGCCCCCATCCGCCAAAATTTCGCAGGCGAAATCGGCCGCGAGCTCGACGAGGCCGACGATCCGCAAATGATCGGTTTTCCGGTGGCCGGTCGCATTCGCCGCCATGTCGGAAAGGACCACGTCGGCCCTGCCGGCGAGCCAATCCTTGAGCAGCGGCGGCGCGTCCGCGGCAGTGAAATCCAGGACCTTGAATTCGGCGCCGGGCAGCGGCTCGATGGCGAGGAGATCGATGCCAATGACTTTGCCCCGGCCGCTTTCCGCGCTAGCCTTCTGCACGGCTACCTGCGACCACCCCCCCGGCGCGGCGCCGAGATCGACGATCCTTTGGCCGGGCTTCAAAAAATGATAGCGCTCGTCGATCTCGATCAGCTTATAGGCCGCGCGGGAGCGAAAGCCGTCCCGCTTGGCCCTTGCCACATAGGGATCGTTGAGCTGGCGCTCGAGCCACAAAGTCGAGGAAAGAGAGCGCTTGCGCGCGTTGACCCGCGTCCTCAGCGAGCGGCCGCCTTCGCGCCCGGACGAAGATTTTGTTTCCATCACGCCAAGACCCAAGTGATTCGCCAAACGTCAGCTTTATAGCGAGGGCCAGCGCAAGTCCCGCGAAGTTTTAGTGGAAAGCCAAATGAGGGTTCCGGTTGGATCGCTTTTGCGCGGCGGCGTTTGATGCGGATCCGGTTCAGATTCTGTCCCCGCGCATGAGTTGGATCAGCATGCCTTCGCGCAGGCCCCGATCGGCGATACGGACGCGATCGGCCGGGAATGCGCGGCGAATCGCCTCGAGAATGGCGCAGCCGGCGAGAACGAGATCGGCGCGGCCATGCCCAATACAACCATTGGCGGCGCGCTCTGCGTAAGTCATCTTGCGCAAGCTCGCCACCGCCCGATCCACTTGCGTGCTCGACATCCACAAACCGTCGACGCGGCGGCGATCGTACCGGGCCAGTCCAAGAAAGATGCCGGCGATCGTCGTCACCGTTCCAGATGTGCCAAGCAAATGAAAATGCCGGCCGCGCCGCTCGCCGGCCGCCATGGCGACAAAGCTCTCGAGCTTCCGCGCGGCATGAGCGATCATCGCCTCGAACATCGCGCCGGAAACCTCGATGCCGCCGAATTCTTCCGCCAAGGTGACGACCCCGACCTTCAGGGAAACCCAGAAACGGATGCGCTCGCCGAGCGCCATGTCGATCGATTGCGCGTAGCGGGGCGCGGCCCCGGCGAGCCATACAAGTTCTGAAGATCCGCCCCCGATATCGAATAAAATTACCCCTTCGGCCGCCGAATCGACAAGCGAGGCGGAGCCGGCGGCGGCCAGCCGCGCTTCGGTTTCACGATCCACGATCTCGAGTTCGAGCCCGGTCGCCGCGCGCACTTTGGCCAGGAATTCGGCGCCGTTGGTTGCCGACCGGCAGGCCTCCGTCGCAATCAATCGCCTCCGGGTTACGCCGCGCGCCCGCATTTTGTCACGGCATATTTCGAGCGCGCAAAGGGTCCGTTCGATCGCCGCCCCACCGAGTTCGCCGGTTCGCGACAGACCTTCGCCAAGCCTGACAATCCGCGAAAATGAGTCGATGACCCGAAAGCCGTCTTGGCCGCTCCCCGCGGGCGCCGCCCAGGCGATCAAGAGCCGGCAATTATTAGTGCCGAGGTCCAGCGCGGCATAGGTGTGTTCTTGCCTATGCCGGTTCGCCGGAGCGCGAACCGAGGCACTGGCGACGGTGTTCGCCGCGCCGCGTCCCTTGGAGTCCGCGCCTTGAACCGCACCCGCCCCAGCGGCGGGACTCGCACCTCGCACGCAAATCGCGAGACCTCCAATTCCGGCGCCATCTACTGGTCTCATGTTACACCCCGAAGCCTCCGGCAAGCGCTCCCCTTCAATTGCTGGCGAGTTTACCAAGCCTAATCTCAAACGCCAAACCCCGCCGCGCCACGGCGTGGCGGCAGGCGTGCCGAGAAGCCGCTCTGCCGCGACTGGGGCGGCGCCGTTGACCTCGTAATCGGCCGGTCCAAAGCATCGGCCGTGTCAGGAGATCGCGCGCGCGACCTCGGCCCGCAACGCCGGTAAAACCTCCTGCTCGAACCAAGGATTGCGTTTGATCCAGCCGCTGTTGCGCCAGGAGGGGTGCGGCAGGGCGATGACGCGCGGCCTCTCGCCCGCGAATTCGCGCCAACGACGAACGATATCGTCAGCCTTCAAAAATTTCGGCAATGGTCTTCCGGCTCTGGCGAAATGATAGTCCTGCGCGAAGCGCCCGATCGCGAGAATGCATTCGATTTGAGGCAAAATCGAAAACAATTCCTCATGCCAAGTCTCGCGACATTCGCGGCGCGGCGGCAGATCGCCCTTGTTGGCATCGTGGCCGGGAAAACAGAAACCCATCGGCACGATCGCGATCCTCGCCTCATCGTAGAACGCCTCGCGCGAAATGCCCATCCATTGCCGCAGGCGATCGCCGGAGGCATCGTCGAAAGGCAGGCCGCTAACATGCACTTTTACGCCAGGCGCCTGGCTGGCGATGAGCAGCCGCGCCGTCGAAGACACCCGCAAGACGGGCCGCGGCTCGTGGGGGAGCGGTGCGCGACGCGGCGTCTCAACGCAGATACGGCAGGCCCTGATGTGCCCAGCCAACGCCGCGAGCCGGCAAGCCGAATATCTGTCTGTCATAACAATCGCAAGCCCCGCCCCGGATCGTTAACGCACATTGAGTTCTATTCCTGCCAATTCATGGCCACCGCCTCTGTGAAGGCGCCGCGGTTCTGACCTCAGGCAGAGACAAGCCTTAGGTGCGAACAAATCAAATCATCGCGTGAGCGGCTCATTAATCTTTTTCCGGCATCGTCGCCGCAATCTTTCGCGCGAAGCGAGAATTGAACGGATCTTTCAAAGGATGACCGACGTCACCGCGGAAATCATTGCGCGCGGATGCGCTGGCGATCCGGCCGCCGCGGTACGCGAGGCGCGCGAGAAGCTGACGTCGTCGGCATCGTGCGAATGTGCCTTCGACGTCGAATTGCTGCGCCTTTTCGCGAAAGGATACAGATCCTCGGGTCCTGCCATGGCGGTGCTCCGCGCGGTGGCCGCCGCGGCCGCCGCCACATGGGTCGCCACAAACGCAGTCCTGATTTGGCTCGCCCTCGATTTCGCGGCGCTCGGCGTGGCTTACTGGCTGGCTGGCAAGTTCCTCGGCGCCGAAGTAAACATGCGCGACACCGGCCGCTGGCGCCGCAAATTCGTCTTCGCCGAAACGCTCCAGGGAATCGCATGGGCGGCGATCGTTTGGCTCGTTAGCCAGTCCGGTGACCCCGCCGCGCGCAGCTATGCCCTGGTCCTGCTTTTGCTCGTGGCCGCAATGAACGCGACCATTGCCGCCGCAATTCCGTCCGCGGTGACCGGCGCCTTGACGCCGTTGACCCTCGCAACTCTTAGTTTTCTGGGTCCCGCCAGCGTTTCCGATGGAAGCTTGCCGCTGATTGCACTGGCATGCGGTACGCAGCTCTATTTCATGGTCGTTGCCAGGAGGTTGCACGGGGCGTCGTTCGAGGCGCTGTCGTTCCAAGCCGAGAAGGACGAGCTGATCGCCGAGCTCGAACAGGCCAACGCCAACAGCGATCTGGCCCGCCGCCGCGCCGAGGCGGCAAATCTAGCCAAGTCAGGCTTCCTTGCCACGATGAGCCATGAATTGCGCACGCCGCTCAACGCCATCCTTGGATTTTCCGAAGTTATGAAAGGCGAATTGTTCGGATCGCACGCCGTCGCTTCCTACAAGGAATATTCAATCGATATCCATGCGAGTGGGCAGCACCTTTTGATGCTGATCAATGAAATCCTCGATCTCTCCAGGATAGAGGCCGGGCGTTTCGACCTCAAGGAAGAAGCGGTCGCGCTCCCACATCTTGTCGAGGATTGCCGCCATCTTCTAGGGCTGCGCGCGAAAAAACGGCAGATCACCATCGAAAAAGCCGTCGAGCCGCATTTGCCGCGGATCTGGGCCGATCAACGCGCTATTCGCCAAGTAATTTTGAACCTCCTATCGAATGCGATCAAGTTCACTCCGCAAGGCGGGGCGATCAAGATCAGGATCGGCTGGACCGCGAGCGGCGGTCAATATGTGGCCGTGCGCGACAGCGGTCCCGGAATTCCTGAAGACGAGATCGCTATTGTCATGTCCTCGTTCGGCCGTGGCACGCTCGCGCAAAAAAACGCCGAGGAAGGCTCCGGCCTCGGTTTGCCGATCGTGAAGGGCCTCATCGAACTGCATGGCGGATCATTCACCCTGAAATCTAAGCTTCGCGACGGCACCGAAGTCATTGTGGTCTTTCCGGCCGAAAGGGTAATCGACGGATTGCCCGTGCTGGCGGATGGAAATGCCGCGTCCAGGAACCGAAGCTGGCTCCGGCGCGAGCCGGCGATTTGAACGAGCTATCCTTTCTCCACCATTTTGATTTCTTCGGCGCTGAGGCTGTACAGCGCGTAGACGAGCGCATTCATCTCTCCTTCTTGCCGAGCGATTTCGGCATCAAGGGCGCTTCGGATAGCCTTAAACTCGCACAGGACCTAGGAATCTGGCCCGGTGCTGTCTTGCTGAATTAGCCGATAGCAAGATCGGCTTCGCCACTGCCGCCGTTTGCACCTGAACCGGGGATTGCGAACTTCGGATAAAGAGAACCGGGTCTCGGAACCCCGCTGGCCGGTCTGGACGTAACCTCATGTCTCGCGGGAGAATACGTCAATGAACGCGGATTCCGCCGAAGTCTCCTTCTTCAAATCCGTTCGTCCAGGGCTTTTTCGTTGCCGGAATCCTGCCAGGTGCGGTACTTCAAACCCCAATGCGGACCGCAGAAAGCTCTTTGAAATGAAGGCAACGTGCAGTCGCTCATCGAGGATTCCGCTACCTTGCGCGGGGCAGGCCAAGTCTAAAAATTCGACGCGGCACTTACGGCTCAGCCTGTCATCAATGGATAAAAAAGGGCCTTTCGATGAAATCGATGCTCAACATTTTGAATTGGTTGCTCGCCGCGGCTCTTTTTGGCTTTGCCGCCACTTCATCCGCCGCGCTGGAACCGCCGGCGGCGGGAACGGCAATAAGTCCGGCGGCAAAGGCCGGGCAACAAAATGTGGACGTCGGGCACGTGCAAGCGCCAATGGCGGGTGTTCCCAATTCCCTGCCCGCCGCCGCGACGACCACCCATACGATCGAGCTTCCCGGACGCAGCCTGCGCTTCAAGGCGATTGCCGGACCGATCCGCTTGAGTGACGCCGAGAGTCTCGCCCCCAAGGCCGACATCGCCATCACGGCCTTCATTCTTGAGGGCGCCGATTCCGCCAAGCGCCCGGTCACATTCGCGATCAACGGCGGGCCGGGCGCCGCCTCCGCTTGGCTCGATCTAGGCGCCATGGGGCCTTGGCGGCTGCCCCTCGATCATGCATCGCCTTCGCCGTCAGCGACTCCGGTGACGATCGACAATGCCGACACCTGGCTCGATTTCACCGATCTAGTTTTCATCGATCCGCCCGGAACGGGCTACAGCCGCATTTTGGCAAAGGGAGATGAAACGCGCCGTCATTTCTATTCGGTCAATGGCGATATAGAGGCGCTGGCGGTCACGATTCGGAAGTGGCTCGCCGCCAACAAAAGGCTAGATAGCCCCAAATTCATCGTTGGCGAGAGCTATGGCGGCTTTCGCGCGCCAAAACTCGCGCGGCGGCTGCAGGACGAGGAAGGAATCGGCGTCGCGGGCCTTGTGTTGATTTCGCCGGTGCTCGATTTCAGCTGGTTCGAAGGCGCGAATAATCCACTCACTTTCGCGACGCGGTTGCCTTCGCAGACGGCCGTCGCGCGGGGGCTAGCGGGACCCGAGGGGCGCGCGGCCCTCTCCGATGTGGAAGCCTACGCGACGGGCCCCTACCTCGCAGATCTCTTGCGCGGCGAGCGCGATTCCCAGGCGCTTTCGCGCATCACTGAAAAAGTCGCGAGTTTCACCGGCCTCGATCCAGCGCTCGTCCGCAAGCTCGGCGGGCAAATCGACACGGCGACATTCGCGCGCGAAAAGGATCGTGCGCGCGCCAAGGTCACGAGCGTTTACGACGCGCGCGCCGGCGGTTTCGATCCTTATCCTCATGCCGCCGCAAGCGATTATTCCGATCCCATTCTCGACGCGATCAAGACCCCCCTTGCGAGCGCAATGGCGGATCTCACCGGCAATCGTCTCGGCTGGGCGGTCGAAGCACGCTATGAGATCCTCAACGAAAACGTCAACCGCGCCTGGGACTGGGGCAGTGGCCGCGCGGAGGCGCTGTCCGATCTGAAGCGCGCGATGGCCCTCGATCCTTCCTTGCGCGTGCTCGTCGCCCATGGCCTCACCGATCAAGTCACCCCCTATTTCGCTTCGAAAGTTTTAATCGACCAAGTGCCCCCGATGGGCGATCCAGACCGCCTGCGCCTCAAGGTTTATGGAGGCGGCCACATGCTTTATCTGGATGGCAAATCCCGCGCCGGCTTGCGGGAAGACGCGCGGAAATTGATCGCGGGGAACTAGCAGACGAGTTCAAGCGATCATCTCCGCCAGATGCTGAAAGACCGCGTCGTTTCGCGCCACCGGGACCTGCCGCCGCAAGCCAAGCAACGGGGCTTTGGCGAAATTGGCTAGCGTCGCCAATGTCGCGTCAAGCGGCACCGAGTCATCCTCGGTCTCGCTGACGATAATGGCGCGCATATCGAGCGTGTGCCGTAAAATCACATCCTGCGCGGAAAGGATATGGCTAAGCGTCCCAAGATAACTGCCAGCAACGAGGATCAATGGAAAGTTGAGCAAATTCATCAAATCCAGCACCGTGTGGCGGGCATCAAGCGGGACCATAATGCCGCCGATGCCTTCGATCAGCAGGACGCCATCGTTTCGCGCGATTGCCACGCGGCAGAAATCGGCGACGGCTTGCAAATCGATTGCTTTATTTTCGACCCGCGCGGCCATATCCGGGGAAAGCGGCGCGCGAAAACGCCACGGCGAGATGCGGTTGAGTTCGTCCGATGCGACTTCGCGGCCAAGAGCCTTGAGGAGCACAGCCGGATCGCTGCCGCAAGGCGCCGCCGGATCGAAGCCGCTCACGATAGGTTTCAACGCGGCGACCGGTTGTCCGCGACCGCGGAAGTAACGAATGAGGCCGGCGCATACAAAAGTCTTGCCAACACCGGTCCCGGTTCCGGTTATGAAGACGGCGGACACTTGGCGCTTTTCTTGCGGGCGGGGGCAAATGCGACGAGAGCCCGCACGGCCTCGGCGAGACGGGCGATCTCTTCAGCGGGATGCCTGGCAGTGAAGGCGAAGCGCAGCCGCGCCGTGCCCTCCGGGACCGTCGGCGGCCGGATCGGAGCCACGAGGAAACCTTCCGCCGCCAGCTTGTCAGATGCTTGCAGCGCGGCGTCCGGCTCGCCGAGGACAAGCGGGACAATCGGGCTTTGCGCCTCGGGAAGGCCAAGGCGCGCGGTGAACGCCCGCGCCTTGGCGAGAGGTTTCGCGGTCAATGTGGGCTCGCTTTCGATGATCATCAAGGCGGCGATCGCCGCCGCCGCCATGGCTGGAGGTAAGGCGGTCGAATAAATCAGGGTCCGCGCGCGGGTTTTCATCAAATCGATCACGGCCCGCGGCGCGCATAAATACCCGCCATAGCCGCCGATCGCTTTGGACAAGGTGCCCATTTGCAATGGGACCCGCGCGCCGCCTCCAGCCGCGAATGCCGAGCCGCGGCCGTTGCCAACCACGCCGAAGCCATGTGCGTCATCGGTCATGAGCCACGTATCGAAGGCGGCGCAGACGGCCGCGAGTTCCTGCAAGGGTGCAAGATCGCCGTCCATGGAAAACACCCCGTCGGTGACGAGCAACGCGTGGCGAAAGCGCGACCGGCTTTCACTCAGCAATGCCCGCACGTGACCAATATCGTTATGCCGAAACACCAACGTCCGCGCGCGCGACAATTGCGTCCCCGCCCAAAGGCAAGCATGCGCGAGTTCGTCGATCAAAATCAGGTCAGGCGCGCCCGCAAGCACCGGGACGATGCCGGCATTGGCGAGGTAGCCGGAACCGAAAACGCACGCGGCTTCGGTTCCCTTGAGCCGCGCGAGCCTCTCCTCCAGCTCGCGAAATAAAGGATGATTGCCGGTGACGAGGCGCGACGCGCCGGCGCCCACGCCATATTGCGCAATCGCGGCCCTGGCAGCGCTTTTCAGCGCCGGATGGTGGGAAAGGTTGAGATAATCGTTGCAGGAAAAGGACAGCAAGCGGCGGCCCCCGCGCTCGACCCATGGGCCTTCCCCGCGAAAACTCTCGGCAAGCGTGCGCCGCAAAGAGGCGCGATCGAGCTCCTCCAATTTGCGAACAGCGAAATCATCTAAGGATTGCATCGGCGCTGTCCTCTCGCTACTGGCGGAGCGAGCGGCAGCGGGTTCGCGCGGCGAGACGCGTCTTTATCCCCGCCTCCAGCAGCTCGACCCCACTGAGTCATTCTGATATTCCCAAGGCTCGAAGCGTGGGACCTCAATCTCGCCTGGAAAAGAGATCGGCCGGGCACGAGCGCGGACCTAACCATAGCGGTTGTGTCTGGAGAACAAAGCGCCGAATACGTCAAGGCGCATTTTAGAAAAGCGATTATATTTTTTATCAGCGGCATAGATTTGATCGCTGCTCCAGCGTCGGCCGATTCGAGCGGAATGGCCAGGAAAAAACCGATCCAATGACGGTGATGGCTGCGGCGCGGAGCCCGAGTGTGGGGCTCGGTGGTCTCGTTGCATGGCGCTGCGCAATCCATACATGACGATGCGCGGTCTTGCGTCAAGGCGATGCCGCGCGAAGCGGGGATCCAACTTCCTTGGGCGGAGATGCTCAGCCAGCCGCGAGAGCCTCCAGAGCCGCATCGAGCATCCCGGCGGGAAGCCAAACGACACGCGGCCCGGCTGTCCAGATCAGTAGCATCCGCAAAGGTTTGTCGGGCCAGAGCGGCGCCAGAACCGCGCGGTAGAGCGCCATTTGCGCGATATGTTCGGCGGGCGTGGCGTTGAGCGGGCAGGGCGCGCCGGTCTTGTAATCGGCGGCGAGAATTTCTCTTTGTTTTTCGCCGATCCGGTCGATTTTGCCGTTGACCTCAATCATCCTGCGCCCCGCCGCTATTCTGCCTGCCATGGAAACTTCCGCTTTCGAATCTTGCCCGAACAAACCGGTAAGCTCGGGCAGGGCGATCACCTTGAGCACCTCCCCGGCGAGATGTTGACGGTCCTTATCGTCGAGATCAGGGGCTCGCGCGGCTAGGAAAGCCAGTGCGGCGTCGCAGCGGTGCAGCACGGCGATGCCCGGCAGGTATTGCAACAGCATGTGCATTAGGCGGCCGCACCGCGAGGCTTCGCGCCTTGCTTGCGCCGCTCCCGTGCCGGCGAGGCGATGGGCCGGCGCGAGGGCATGCGACGGCCTGACGGGGCCCATCGCAATCGTTTCGGATCCAGCGCAGCGCCAGAGCCAGTCCGGCACGGCGGCGGCCGGCGTGGCGGCGGCCCGGCCGTTGGGCATAGCGGCGGGAGCCGCGCTGCTACCTTCCGTGGCAAGGCGCAGAATTAGCTCATCGCCGTTCCAGAATGCCGGCACGCTCTGGATTCCCGCGTCGTTGACGAGAGCGGCCTTGATCATATTGGACCAGCAGGCGGGATCTGGCTCCTTCGCACCATAAAACCCGGCAATATAGAGACGCTCCTCGGCGCGGGTCAAAGCGACGTAGAATAGCCGCCTGTATTCGTCCCTCGCCGCATCGCGTGCCTTGCCGCGTGCGGCAGCAACGGCTTCGCAATCGAGCTTCCCCTTCGACGACCAAGCAATGGTCTCCTCGCCTGGCACGGTTGTGCCAAGCTTAAATATTTTCGGATCGTGGCGTGGGGATGGCACGCTACAGCTATCCGGCAGAAACACGATTTTCGCTTCGAGGCCCTTGGCCGCGTGGACGGTCATCACCCGGACCGCGTCCCCGGCCCCCTCCATGTCGCGCTTGACGGAGTATTCTAGCCCCGCGAGATTGTTGAGAAAGGCCGCGAGCAAGGGCACCCCGTATTCTTCATGGGCGGTTGCGAGACGCAGGAATTCGTCGATGGCATCGCCGGCTTCCGGTCCAAGTCTCGCTTCGATGTCCCGGCGTCCGCCATCTGCGCCGAGAAGATTCGCATAGAAAGTGAAAGGACCGCCGCCCGCCCGCGCCCGCCAGAGCGCGAGCTTGGCTAACACCACGGAATGCTTTGCACCCGCCGAGGCTTGCAGCGCATCGAAAAGGCTTGCCGCCCGGCGCGGCGCGAGCGCCATGAGATCGTCATCGTCGAGCCCGATGAACGGCGATTTCAGCACGCAGGCGAGCGCGAGATCGTCTTGCGGAAGCAGGGCGGCGCGCCCGGCTGCCATGAGATCCATGATGGCGATATGGTGCGTGAGCTCAAGGCGATCGGCGCCAGCCGTGGGGATTTGGCTCTTTTTCAGGGCCCGGATCATTGCCTCGAAAAAAGCCCCGCGTGTGCGAACGAGGATCAAAATGTCGCCAGGGCGCACCGGGCGCGGCCGTAAGGTTTGGCTGTCGTGCACGCATTCATTGGAACCAGGATCGATGAGTTGCGCGATCTTTTGAACGACCCGCTGGGCAATAAGATTGGCCGGGTCTCGCGCATCGAGAAGATCGAGCGGAAGCGTCCACGCGCGGGGATCTTCACCAGCTTGCGCCGCCGCCAACGGCCATAGCTCGACAAGACCAGGCAAGTAATGCTTCAACGCTTGGTGCGGCATCCAAACGTCATTGGCGGCGATAAGCCCGCCTTTGTGATCCCTGTGCTCGAACACCTTGTCGATGGCGGAAAGCACGCCGGGCGCCGAGCGAAATGACAGGGTGAGCGGCACGTGGGCGAAAGCTTGCGCACCGGCCGTAAACTGGGCTTCGAATTTTCGCCGCATGTCGTTGAACATGTGCGGCGCGGCGCCCTGGAAGGAAAAGATCGATTGCTTCTCGTCGCCGACCGCAAAGAATGTGCGCGGGCCGGGGCTCTGCCCGCGCCCAGCCGCGAAATCGCCGGTGAGCTCTTCGAGAATTTTCCACTGGGCTTCGCTCGTGTCCTGCGCCTCATCGACTAGAACATGGTCGATTCCCGCGTCGAGTTTGTAGAGCACCCAACGCGCATCCGAGCGTTCGAGCAAAGCCAAGGTCTTTTCGATGAGATCGTGGAAATCGAGAATTCCGCGGGCCGCTTTCTCCTCGCCATAGCGTCTGAAGATGGCGCTCGCGACCTCGATCAGCGCGCAGGTGCAATCGAATGCCGCGGCGGCCTTGCGCTGGGCGCGAAGCGCATCGAGCCGATCCTGCTCGGCGCAAAGATCTATTCCGATCTTGGGGTGCTTCGCTAAAAGATCCTTCGCCAGGAGCCTTTGGATTTTGCTTCCGTTGCCCTCTTTGATAAAAAAGATCGCAAGATAGCAATCGACACATTTCGAAAGGCACCCGCCGGGGGCTGCCAATTGATAGGCCGCTAGGGCTTTCCGGAAATGGTTTGCGCGGCCCTGGTCCTCGGGCTTACCGCTATCGAAAATCGCCGCGAGGTCATTCCAGCGCGCGGGCGCGATGCCGTCCTCAACCATCTCGCGCTCGATGCGCGCAATATCGCGGCCTTCGGCAAGGCCCAAGGAACGGCGTAAAGTCCCCATCGACTCCTGCAAAAACGGCGCGCGCAAAATCGCACCCTGTTCCATCGTTTCCATGATGAGCGCTTCAAACGCATCTGGGCCGCATTCATCGGTGATGCGTTGCAAAGCCAGACCGAGCGAGCCTTTGCTGGAACTTGCCTCGGTAAGAGTTTCGTGCCGGGAAATCTGCAGCAATTCGGCGCGCCGCAAGCCGTCCGCCACCTCGAACCGCGCCGGCACATTGGCTTCGAACGGAAACAAATGGAGAAGCCGTTCGCAAAAGGCGTGGATTGTCTGGATTTTCAGGCCGGCCGGCGTCTCAAGCGTGCGCGCGAAAAGCCTGCGCGCCAGCTCCAATCCCCTGCTGCCTGGCTTTGGCGCCCCAACCGCGACGACCTCTTGCTGAAGTTCATCGTCGGCAAGCCGTGTCCAGCGGGCGAGCCTATCGAAGACCCCCGAAGCCATATTCGCGGCCGCCGTCTTGGTGAAGGTCAGGCAGAGGATTCTTGAGGGCGCGACGCCTTGCAGGAGCAGCCGGGTGACGCGGCTCGCGAGAACATGCGTTTTGCCCGATCCAGCGTTGGCCGAAACCCACACTGACTGATTTGGATTCGATGCCTGGTGCTGCTTGCCCCGCGTATCGGCCGGGATGTCGAAGGGTGCCATTATATGCCGCCGTCTTCCGCCGCACCGCCCAGCGCCCATTCCTTGACACGGGCAAGATGATCGTAAGCATTGTAGCGCTTCGCGAATTTCGGAAACGGACGGGGCGGATAGGCTGTGGCCGGGTCGCGGAACTGATTGAGGAGCGCGATGAGACCGCGATAATGGGCGTCCGCGATAGCCATGAAATTGGCCTTGGTTTTGCCGAAGTCGACGGGCCTTTCTTCGCCGCCTCCGGCTCCGCCGAGCTTCAAATAGAGCGCCTCGATTGTTTCGGTGCTCCGCCCGAGATCAAAGGCGCCCCGCGCGCACATCGCCGATTCCAGCGTCAGTTGCGGCGCGAAGCCCACCAGAATTTCATTTATTCCCGGCAGTGTCCCGGTTTTGTAATCGACGAGCGTTACCGTTCCATCGCTATTAAGCTCGATCCGGTCCGCGCGGGCGGTGAGCGTGAAAATGGAACCATCATCAAGCGGGATGTCGAGTTTGCCCTCCCACTCGGTTTTGATGGCCTTGATCCCATCACGACGGCCTGCTTCGAATCCGAGATAGAAATCGATTGTCCTTTCGAGCCGCGGCCAATTTAGCACGGCGAAATCGGCTTCTTGCAGTTGCGCGGCAAGCTCCTCGCGCAGAAAGGCGCGAAGTTTTTCGCGCGCGTCCCGTGGCAGGGGTCCAACTGGGTTGCCATCGACAAAGCGCTCAAGTGCCGCGTGGATCGCGCTGCCGGATTCGCCCGCGCCCAAAGCACCGCCGAGGGGAACGAGTTCCTTGAGGCGCAGGATCTTTTCAGCATAAAGGGCGTAAGGGTCGCGCCGCAATGTCTCGACCTGGGTCACGCTGAGGCGCTTTGGCCGCAGTTCGACCGGCGGTTTCGGCAGCGGTCTTTCGATCGGCGGCGGGACCAAAGCCGGTCGATCGATTGCCTGTGCAAGGCGCAAATAAAAATCTCCGCGTTCACGGCACGCTTCCCATGCTTTGCCGCCAAGCGCCGCCATCCGTTGAATGTACCGCGACGCCACCATCGGCGCGCCGTCGCGTTTGCGGGCACGGCTCAAAATCACTTTACGCTTGCCCATCGCTTGCGCGAAATCATGCGCCGTCAGACCGAGTTTGCGTTCCGGCGGAGTGAGACCCAGCGCGGCCCGCATGGGCCGGTTGAGAAAAGCGTCGGTGCGTGCCTGAGGCGGCCAAACTGTTTCATCGAGGCCGCCAAGCAACATGACTTCGGCGTCGATGAGACGCGCCTCGAGAAGCCCGAGGATTTGGAGGCGCGGATGCGCCCGCGTTGTCTCGCGCAGGATGGTCTCGCGCGTGACCGCCGCAAAAAAATGCCCGTAGGATTCGACGTCGGAGGTCATGCTATCAGGTGCGTTTTGCATAAGCTCATCGAAAAGAATATCGAGCGCCTCGCGGCCCTCGCTTTCGATGCCATCATGCTCGCGGCTTGAGATCGCCTCAATCGTGTCGCGATGAGCTGCAACCCAGCGGTCGAGGGTGAGTTTGCCGCGCAAGTTCAGAAGCGGCACGAATCGGGCGCGGAGGCGGAGCAGCAGATCCTCGAGGCTCGCCCATTCTTCGGCGGAAATACGCTTCTTGGCCGAATGTGCGAATTCCCTGTCCGCTTCGTTGCGCGCCGCCGCAATCAAACCGGAAGGTTCGACGACGATGCGCTCGGAAAGGCGTCCAGCGGCGCTGGCCGAGCGCAGCACGCCAATTTCGAGAAGCGCGGCGCGCCGGGCAATGTCTTCGCGTGAAAGCCCCAGCCGCAGCAGCGGATGCGACAAAAGCGCGGCAAGGTCTGCCACCTCCATCTTGCTCGCGGCGCAAGCGATCGCGAGCCGCGCCAGTACGCCAATAGGGCTCGCGCTGAGGCGTTCGCCGGCGGAGTCCGCGGCATCGACGCCCCAGCGCGACAATTCCGCATGGACCCGCCGGGCGAGATTGCGGTCCGGCGTGACGAGTGCCGCGGTCTCGCGAGGCGTCTCCAAAACGTGCCGCATGGCGATCGCAAGCGCCAGCGCTTCCTCGCGTTCGTCGGCGGCCTCGATCAAACTGACGCCTTGCAGCGCGGCATCGAGCAAGGCGGGGTCAACGCCCGCGCGGTAATCGCTCCACTCGTGAGTCGACTCCGCCGGACGCAAGGCCTCTGAGATAAACGTATCCCGCGCGGCGAGGCTTTGCGTGACCTCGCCGAGGCTCACAACGTCTTCGCGCTTGACCTGGAGAAGGCCGAGAAGGCGGGAGAGGGCGCTTTGCGGATGCGTGAACGAGGCCTCGATATTTTGGCCGGGATCGCCCGCGATCAGCGCCCATGCGCAATCGTCGAGATGAAGATCGAGGCCAGGCAGCACGACCGCGCCCTTCGGCGCCCGGGCGATTGCCGCAAGCAGGCGCGCGGTCGCGCGATTGGTGCCCGTCGAGCCGATCGCGACCACCGGACGGCTTGCCATACCATCTTGCAGGCGGCGGCTTTGCGCCTCGATTAGCGCAACCTGGCGCCGCGCTTTGTCCACCAAGTTGCGTTGCGCGAGAATCCTTGGCCATTGCGTGATTGCGATGTTGAGGAAATCGAGCGTGATTCGCCAATAGGGGTCGAACTCGGGCAGCACGAGCGGATCGAGCTTTTTCCAAGCCACACCCTCGATGATCAATTCGTCGATGAGATTGGCGAGCTCGCCAGATAAATGCCAGGCATCGGCGGCGGTCGCGGCGACAAGAAAAGATTCCCGCGTGTCGAATTCGTATTTGCCTTGCGCATCGACCGAGACGATCGCATGGCTCAAGGCTCGCGCCCACGTCAGGACAAGTTCGGCGAGTTGCATCCGCCGCGCGATCTCTCCCATCGCTTCGGGGAGGCCCGGCTCATAGGTGCCCGCAAGCCCGGCTTCATCGAAGAGCAGGCTTGTCTCCGTTTCCGCTAGCGCGCCGAGCGGAAGAATGCGCGGCAACAGCACCGAGGAGCGGTTTAGCGCGCGGAAAAATTCATCGGCGAGCGCGCGGGCGGCGCGCCGCGTCGGCACATAAATCGTGGCTTCCGACATTTCGAGCGGGCCAGCCCGGCTCGAAAACCCCTCGATGACGCGGCCTTCGAGAAGCGCGGCGGCAAAAGTTTTCAAAAAGGGCGCGCCAGGCGCAATGGTAAAAACGTTCGCTAGCGATTTTTTCAAATGTTCCCTGTCAGTAGCAGGGGCCATCATGCGGCCAGTGGGGTCTTTCATCCTACACCGTGTGGCGGTCTGTCCACAGCTTTCCTGTTAGTGGGCAGGCGATTTCTCGACCGGAGAGGGCGGGGGGATTCTGCTCAACGATATTAATGCCCGGATATGCGCTCGCTGCGCAAGTGGGAAAATGCCGCCCACTCGTGCTTCATCGGTGAAGCGCGCATGCCGGCATCGAGAATGGGGAACTTATTTCGTCGCGCCGCGCGCGGGGTGTTTTCGCTCGAAAAACTTTAGCGCGATCACCGCAGCGCCTTCTCGATCTCGGGCAGAATGACGCCCCGGAAACTTACCTCGCCGATCGGTCCAACGAACCGGTACGCGATCGTGCCGTCGCCCTTGACGACAAAAGTTTCGGGCACGCCATAGACGCCCCAGTCTATTGCGGTTCGCCCCTTGCGGTCGGCGCCGATCCGCGCGAAGGGATCGCCTGCCTCTACGAGAAAGCGCCTGATGTTTGCCGCATCGTCCTTGTAGGCGATCCCGAACAAGCGGACGCCCGCGCGCGCAAGTGCGGGATCTGCGGAAAGTCGAACAAGCAGCTCATGCTCTTGGTGGCAAGGCACGCACCAGGAGGCAAAGATATTGACGAGCGTCACTTTGCCTTGGCGGAGATCCGCGTCCGAAAATCCGAGTTTTTCCGGCAGCCCTTCGACGGGTGGCAAGTCGAAGGCCGGGACTTGCCTGCCGATGAGCGCGGACGGCAGAAGCGACGCATCGCCGGAATAAAGACGGACCACGAACAGTGTCGCTAGCGCGGCGAAAAGTGCCAAAGGGACAAAAACGAGAAGCGGCCGCCGCATGGCATGCGGTTCCGCTTCTCGCCGTGGCGCGGATGCCGACATCTTATTCGAAGGTTTCCGGGCCCGGGTCTCGCGGATTCAAATCACGGCGGCCAATATCCGGGTCTTGGCTGGTCTGCGACAATGAGGCAAGCGCCTGCTTCAAGCGCATATAATCGGCTAGGATCGTCACGATCATTCCCGCCACGATCACGAAGGCAAGGGCATAGGCCGCGACGACAAAGCCAAAGTGCGGATCATGGCTCATAAGCGGCCTCCCAGGCGGGTGATGCGACCGTGCGGCCCTGCTCCGGCGCGCCCGCCGCCAGGATCGACAAGCGGCGCAGGCGCCTGCGGAGGATTTCGTTGCGGATCGCCATGAGATAGAGCGTGACGAACAGAAATGCGAAGGCGAACGCCATCACGACGAGCGGCCACAGCATTGACGGCGCGATCGCGGGACCGCCGAGTTGGAAGACGGAGGCCGGCTGATGCAGGGTGTTCCACCAATCGACGGAAAATTTGATGATCGGAATGTTGACCGCGCCGACAAGGGTGAATATCGCGGCAGCGCGGGCGGCCTTGCCCGGATCCTCGATCGTGCGCCACAAGGCGACGAGACCGAGATAGATCAAGAATAGCACAAGAACCGAAGTGAGGCGCGCATCCCAGACCCACCAAGCGCCCCACATGGGCTTGCCCCAGGCCGAGCCGGTGCCAAGGCAGAGCAAGGTGAAACCGGCGCCAAGTGCCGCCGCCGCCTTTTGTGCCGCGTCGGCGAGCGGATGGCGCCAAACGAGCGTGCCGAGGGCCGCCGAGGTCATGATGACATAGATCAACATCGCAAGCCAAGCCGCGGGCACATGCAGATACATGATCCTGACCGTCTCACCTTGCTGATAATCGGGAGGGGCGACGAACCAGGCGAGATAAAGGCCAACGCCGAGGGAGAGCGCGGTGAGCGTCGCCGATAACGGCACGAGCACTTTGGTAAGCCGCAGAAAATTAGCTGGATTGGCGAAATTCGACATGATTTTCATCTAAGTTCAAATGCGAAACGGAGGTTGCATGCAGTGAGGCCAAACGTTCCAACCTTGAATGGTGGAGCTGAGGGGAATCGAACCCCTGACCTCTGCAGTGCGATTGCAGCGCTCTCCCATCTGAGCTACAGCCCCCACAGCCGGTGTTTACGCGAGTGGCAAACCGCATGCAAGTTGTTGCCGACGGCCGAACCTACATATCAAATACCTCAAGGGCAGTTGTCAGGCCCCACTTGCCAGTGAGGCCCGCGCCGGCGTAAACGAGCTTAGTCCAGGCAAGCGGTCCGGAGTTCCAATGCGCGCTATTCTCGACGTCCTTTTAGTGGTCCTACAGCTTTATACCTATCTGATTATCGCCGCGGTGATCCTCTCGTGGCTCGCCGCCTTCAACGTCATCAACCGTCACAATGACCTCGTGCGCTCGATTTGGAACCTCGTGACCACGTTGACGGAACCGGCGCTGCGCTCGATTCGAGGAACGATGCCAAATCTCGGGGGCATAGATATCTCACCTCTTATTTTGCTTTTGTTTATCTTTTTGCTCGAGCGCATCATTGGAGAATACATTTACCCAAACGTGTTCTAAACTCTTCTTGGCCACCGTTCGGCGTTCCGATTGACTCCAAAAAAGAGGCCGGCGCCTGCCCGGCACTGATCACATTATGGATGAGCCTGACCGGCGTGCGCCGATGAGGACGCTCCATGTAGATCCAAACCACGCTTCCGCTGATCGCCTCTTCAATCTTGCGCTAGCGACAGGGGCCGCGCGACCGCCTCCAATGATTTGCGCTCGGCTGCCACGCCCCAAATCATCTCGATGATGGCGGCCACGACCATGAGCCCCGAACCAAACAGATAGCCGCCGAAAACGCTGGCGCGCGAGCCGGTTTCAATCAAGCTCCCAAACAGGAACGGCGCTCCCACCCCGCCAATAGCGGTGCCGGCCGCGTAAAAAAAGGCGATGGCCAGCGCCCGAATTTCGACTGGAAAGATCTCGGATGCGGTCAAATAGGCGGCGCCCGCCGCGGCGGACGCAAAAAAGAAAATCACGGTCCAGATGACCGTCTGTTCTGTGGCGTCGAGAAGGTCTTCCGCGAACAGCCAGCCGCTTCCGGCAAGCAGCAAACCGGAAGCCGCATAGGTGAAGGCGATCATGGGCTTGCGGCCAATCGAATCAAACAGCGGACCAAGGAGTAATGGACCAAGCACATTGCCAAGCGTGAAGGGAAGGATGTACCAGCCGACTCGGGAGGATGGCACATGATAAAAATTCGTCAAAACGAGAGCATAGGTGAAGAAGATTGCGTTATAAAGGAACGCTTGTGCGACCATGAGAGCAAGTGCCAACAGGGTTCTTCCTCTGAAAGCGATGAAAAGCGTTTGAAAGACCTGCCCCAGCGGCGTGTGCGTCCGCGGCCGCAAGAGCATTGGCTTGAGCGCCGATCCGTCTTCGAGGGCCGCGCCGTGCAGGCGGAATCTCGTTTCTATTTCATCGACTATTTTTTCGGCTTCCGTCTCCCTTCCGTGAATGATGAGCCAGCGCGGGCTTTCCGGGATCCACGTCCTCAGAAAAAAAATGACGAGGCCGAGTGCGGAACCGGTGAGAAATGCAAGCCGCCAGCCGATGTCGGGATCGAGGCGGGTGGGATCCAGCAGAATGATCGATCCGGCCGCGCCCAGCGCGCCGCCGATCCAAAACGAGCCGTTGATGGCAAGATCGGTCCAGCCACGATAGCGCGCCGGGATCATTTCTTGAATCGTGGAATTGACCGCGCTGTATTCACCGCCTATTCCAGCCCCGGTCAGCATCCGGAACAGGCAGAAGCTTTCCAGATTCCAGCTAAAAGCGGTAGCGGTCGTGGATAATAAATAAAGACCCAAGGTGATAAAGAACAGCAGCCTGCGGCCGAGCCGGTCGGTCATCCATCCAAATCCAAGCGCGCCAGTGACCGCGCCCACGAGATAAAAGCTCGATGCCAAGCCGATGTCGGCTGCGCTGAAATGCAGGCGGGGACTTGCTTCGAGGGCGCCCGCGATCGATCCGGCAAGCGTGACTTCAAGGCCGTCGAGCACCCAGGTAATTCCGAGCGCCACGGCTACTAGCGTATGAAATCTTCCCCAAGGAAGACGATCGAGACGGGCCGGGACACGGGTTTCGAGTATCTCGTTGGCCGCATCGTACATTTATCACCCTCCCGGACGGTACCGCATGTTACAAAATCACGCGCAGGCTAATTTTAGTTCAATTGGTCTTTAACTAAAATCTGCCTTGATCCTCCGCCATGCCATTCGCTCCGGTTGCTGGAGTTGGCTTTCGAACAAACCCGGGGTTTCGTTGCCTTTACTCATCTCGCGCGCGCCAAAAATTCTGGTCTTTGATTCTGGCCTCGGCGGCCTCACCGTTTGGGCGGAGATGGCGCGGCTGCTGCCGGATGCGGAAATAATTTACGCCGCGGACAATGCTGCTTTCCCGTATGGCGAACTGACGGAAGACGCTTTGGTCGCGCGGGTCCTGGCGGTAACGGATCGCTTGATCGCCCTGTGTGGCCCGGATGCCGTTGTCATTGCCTGCAATACGGCGTCCACGCTGACCCTGCCGCATCTGCGCGCAAGGTTCCCGGAAATCCCTTTTATCGGTACGGTGCCGGCGATCAAACCGGCCGCGAGCCAATCACGCTCGGGGCTAATCTCCGTGCTGGCGACGCCCGGCACGGTCGCGCGCGATTATACGCATGAATTGGTGCGCACCTATGCCGCCCATTGCACGGTTACCCTCGCCGGCTCGCGCCGGCTCGCGCCTCTTGCCGAAGCATTCATACGAGGGAAACATATCTCGGACGCGGCGATAGCGCGGGAAATCGCGGCCGCATTCGTGACGTCCGGGGAACTCCGAACGGATTGCATCGTGCTCGCCTGCACGCATTATCCTTTGCTGCTGAGGCAATTCGAGCGCCTCGCGCCGTGGCCGGTGGCCTGGATCGATCCGGCCCCAGCCATCGCCCGGCAAGCCGGCCATGTTCTGCGTGAACAGCTCGGTTTTTCGGCGTCACCGGCGTCAAACGCGGCATCGGCGACGCCGAACTATGTGATCTTCACCGGAGCATTGGCGGCGGGACCCGAACTTATGGAAGCCTTACGCCTTCGAGGGATCAAAAAAGCCGTCATGGAGCCGATGCCACTGGAGGACCGGCCGCAGCTTTTCGGAACTGGTGCCTAGGCGGCATAAAGAGCTATGGCGGGCAATCCAATCTAGGACGCCTCATCAGAAAGCCGCCAGAACAGCTGCTCAAACCACCCGCCACCGGTATGCCCCCGCCAACCCAAAAGCTCAGAATCCAAGCTTAAATTCAAATAGCGGCTGCAAAATTGTTGAGGTTGCGCCTCACCCGGATGAAACGAGACGCGTACGACGTTCCCGCAGGCTATTTTGCGTTTCCGGCCTAGCCACACCTCGCGTGGAACGGCATGCTTGGTATGGCGCGTTCCCTTGAATGACGGCATCGCAAGGAGACTCCAACGCTCCCGCGACGGCTTGCCTGCACACGTAAAATTTATCATCCCCATCTCCAAAACGGCGCCTCAGACGAATATCAGCAAGCGGGCGCATGCCGGCCACGGATAGGGCGCCCGCTCCAAAGAAGGATCGCACGAGACCATGCAAACCCAATCGTCCAATGGCCACCGCCACGCCTTACGCACGGCAAGCACCGCCTTCGGGCTCTTTCTAGCCGTGCTTGGCATCGCCGTCTTCTTCCGTCTCGCGACTCCGGCGGCGGTGGAGCTCGCCAGGCCGATCAACCCTCCGCTCGCCGTCCTGTCGAATTCCACCCCCAGCGGAATCGGCAGAGCGGTATTCGCCGGCGGCTGTTTCTGGGGCGTTCAGGCGGTGTTTCAGCACACCAAGGGCGTGACGAGCGCGGTTTCGGGGTATGCGGGCGGCACGCCGGCTGCCCCCAGCTACGAGCAGGTCAGCTCCGGCGCCACGGGCCACGCCGAATCCGTCGAGATTACCTTCGATCCAAAGCAGATCTCGTACGCCCGCCTGTTGCAGATCTATTTTTCGGTGGCGCACGACCCGACACAGTTGAACCGGCAGGGGCCCGATGGGGGCGCACAGTATCGCTCGGAGATTTTCGCCACGAGCGACGCCCAGCAACGCGCCGCCGAGGCCTATATCGAGGAACTCGACAAGGCGCGCGCGTTCCCGCGACGTATCGTGACCCGGGTGGAACGACTGAAGGCATTCTATCCCGCCGAATCCTACCATCAGGACTACGCCACGGTGCATCCAGACAGCCCCTATATTGCACGTTACGACTTGCCAAAACTCGCCAACTTGAAAAAGCTCTACCCGGAGTTTTACCGCGAACAGGCGGTTCTCGTCGGCGGCAATCAGCAGTAACCGATAGAGAGGAGTCCAGAGAATGCTGCGGCGCGATTTATTGTCGATGATGGCATTGGCGACGGTTGGCGGGGCCGTCCTTCCTGCTTGGCTTCTCGCCGAAGCGGAGGAGCTGGAGGTGTCAAAGACCGATGAGGAATGGCGGCGCCTTCTCACGCCGGCCCAGTATCAAGTGCTCCGGAAGGAGGCCACGGAACCTGCTGGCAGCAGTCCCCTGCTTGGCGAGCATCGCAAGGGGGTGTTCGCCTGCGCCGGCTGCGAACTGCCGCTCTTTAAGTCGGAGACCAAGTTCGAGAGCGGGACCGGCTGGCCGAGCTTTTGGGGTCCGATCAACGGAGCGGTGGGCACCAAAACCGACCGGAGTTTTCTGATGCAGCGCACCGAGGTGCATTGCCGGCGTTGCGGCGGCCATCTTGGCCATGTCTTTAATGACGGCCCGCCACCGACCGGGCTGCGCTACTGCATGAACGGCGTTGCCCTAAAATTCATCCCCGAAGGGAGCTGAGGGTTCGATCGGCCGGACCTCCCTTGCGAGCTTTGGGACCGGCAGTCGTGCTTCGCCCAGCGGAATAATACCATGGAGACACGCTAGCCATCACAACCTTTGCCGCCTCGTTGCCGCCGGCCATTGCTTGCCGCCGCGACGCTTGCCGAGGATGCGGCGGAATTGCAATGCGACACAATGAAGGACGATGCCATGAAGCCCGATCGTGCGGGCGACGATCCCATGGGCGACACACAAAAATAAAACCGCGCGGGCGCGGCTCCGCTCCGGTCCTTGCGCCGTAGGGGAATTGCGGACGCGAACCATGCGGCAAAACCGGAGACAGGCCATGAGCGAAATTCGAGCGGCGGACCCAGGATTGCCGTTGCGGCGTCCGCGGCGGCGGCAGCTCGTTGAGCGGCACACACGCGTGACCCGGCTGACCCATTGGATCAATCTCTTGTGCGTGGCCGTGCTGCTGATGAGCGGTCTGCAGATTTTCAACGCCCATCCGGCCCTTTATTGGGGACAATCCGGCGCCGATGCCGGCCGGGCGGCATTCGAGATCGGGGCGGATGATTTGGGCGATGGCCCGCCGGCGGGTTTCGCCCGGATCGGTTCATCGATATTCAAAACGACCGGATTCCTCGGCGTCTCCCGCAACGCCAGCGGCGAGGCCGTGCAGCGCGGCTTCCCACGATGGGTGACGTTGCCTAGCTGGCGCGATCTTGCAATGGGACGCCGCTGGCATTTCTTTTTCGCTTGGGCATTCGTCGCGAACCTCTTGGTTTATCTTGCGGCCGCCATCTCCAGCGGCCATTTCTGGCGCGATTTGCTTCCGGGCCGCGAGCAGTTGCGTCCGCGTGCACTTCTCCAGGATATCGCAAATCACCTCCGGTTGAAATTTCCGCGCGGGGAGGCGGCGCGGCATTACAATCCCATCCAGAAGATGACCTATCTCGGCGTAATGTTCGTGCTGTTACCACTGATGATCCTGACCGGCCTCGCAATGTCGCCGGGGATGGATGCGATCCTGCCTTGGCTCGTCGACCTGTTTGGCGGACGCCAATCCGCGCGGACGATTCATTTCATCGCCGCGGGGGTGATTGTGCTGTTCGTGTTCATTCATGTCGCGATGGTGCTCTTGGCCGGCCCGGTGAACGCGCTATATGCGATGATCACCGGAAAATTTGCCATTTTCGTCGAGGACGACGATGCGTAACGTTTGGCTCCCCCGGCGCCAGTTTCTTGCGCTTGGGACGGCAAGCCTCCTGCTCACCGGCTGCGACCGGCTCTCCGAAGCCCCGGATTTCCAGGCGTTTCTTGCCTCGGCCGAATGGCTGACCTATCGCGCCCAGCGGTTGCTCGGTGGGGGCCACGGGCGCGCCCGCGAATTCATGGCCAGCGATGTGTCCCCGGTCTTTAAGGTGAATGGCACCACGATGCCCGACGGCGAGGAATACGCGGCCTTGAGGGAAGGCGATTTTGCCGCTTGGCGGCTGCGCGTCGATGGGCTGGTCGCCAATCCTCTGGAATTTTCGCTCGCGGAGTTGCGGAACCTGCCGCAGCGGACCCAGATCACGCGCCACGACTGCGTCGAAGGGTGGAGCGCCATCGGCAAATGGCAGGGCGTTCCGCTGGTTATCGTGCTCACGCGGGCTGCGCTTCTCCCGACCGCCCGGTTCGCGGCCTTCCACTGCGCCGACATTTTGGAACGAGCGCCTGACGGCACCGGGCAGTATTACGAAAGCATCGATCTGATCGATGCTTTCCATCCGCAAACCATACTTGCGCACAGTCTCAACGACGCCCCGCTTTCGGTCGGCCACGGTGCCCCGCTGCGGCTGCGGGTCGAACGCCAGCTCGGCTACAAACACGCAAAATACGTGATGCGCATCGAGTTGACCGACCGGCTCGACAGGTTCGGGCGCGGCAAGGGTGGGTTTTGGGAAGATCGCGGCTACGAGTGGTATGCGGGGATTTGAAGGCACGGATGGGGAACATATGGCGCGCTCCGGCGTTCACAGCGGATGGCCTAACGCTCCAATCATGATGCCGCATAACAGCCATAACCTTCCTGCATTGACAAGAATGCCAACCGATATCGGTAATTCACGCGACGATGATTATTCTTGACAGCGCACCCAGGGGGGATGGCCTTGCCCGCCAAACCAACGCCCATCGAAGTCCCGGACGGAGGGGAGGCAAATATGCCGCGATTGTCTTCGGCCTTTCCGGCCGCGGCGCGTACGCCTTGCTCTTTAGGGAGACGCTTGTTCGAAACGAGGTGCCTTTCCCTGGACCTCGCCAGCCCGCTCAGCGCCGAGGACATGACCGTCCAGGCGATGGATGACGCCAGCCCGACCAAATGGCATCTTGCGCATACGACTTGGTTCTTTGAGACCTTCGTTCTCGCCAGTTATCTCAACGGCTATGAGCCGTTCGACGAGACATTCAACTATTGCTTCAATTCTTATTACGAATCTCATGGGCCGCGGCAGCCGCGCGGCAAGCGCGGACTCCTCACGCGGCCATCGAGCGATCATATCTTCGCCTATCGCGCCCACGTAGACGCCGGGCTCGAAAAGCTTCTTGCGAGCGACGTGGCCCCGGGCTCCGAGCTAGCGCACGTTATCGAAGTCGGCATCAATCACGAACAGCAGCATCAAGAGTTGATGCTGACCGACGTTCTCGCGCTTTTCGCCGCAAATCCGCTGCGGCCGGCTTATCTGGCGCCGCGCCCGCGCGCCGATCAGCGTGAGCCGGAGCCTCTGCGCTGGATTGAATATTCTGGCGGGATCCATGAGATAGGTCACGGCGGCGAAGGCTTCGCGTGGGACAATGAGGCGCCGCGCCACGGCCAGTTCATTCGTCCGTTCCGTCTCGCCGACCGCCTCGTCACCAATGCGGAATGGCTCGCATTCATCGACGATGGCGGCTATCGAACCTACGCGCTCTGGCTTGCCGATGGCTGGACGATCGTCAATCGGGAAGCGTGGCGAGCTCCGCTCTATTGGGAGGAGCGCGACGGGCAATGGTTTGCTATGTCGCTCGAAGGCATGCGGACGATTGATCGCGCGGCTCCCGTCGCGCATGTAAGCTATTACGAGGCGGATGCTTTCGCGCGTTGGGCGGGCCATCGCCTTCCAATCGAATTCGAATGGGAGGTTGCGGTAAAGGGCGTTGAGGCGATGGGAAACACGCTCGCCTCGAGTGCACTGCGGCCCCTGCCGGCCGCTCCGCGCCAGGACGGGCGGCCCCGCCAAATGTTCGGCGACGCTTGGGAATGGACCCAGAGCGCTTATATGCCTTATCCGGGCTACCGGGCTCCGCCCGGAGCGCTGGGTGAATACAACGGCAAGTTCATGGTCGGTCAGCAGGTTTTGCGCGGCGGTTCCTGCGCGACTCCGGAAGGGCACGCGCGCGCGACCTATCGCAATTTTTTCTATCCCCATCAGCGCTGGCAATTCATGGGGCTGCGCCTTGCCTCGGAGGTCGAATGATTTGGACGGGCAATAAAGCGCTTCGCCAGCCCGATGTCATTGCCGGCCCGGACCGCGAGTTCGCCGCGAGCGTGATCGAGGGCCTGTCAAAGCCGCGCAAGAGCCTGCCTTGCCGCTATTTTTATGATGCGCGCGGCAGCGAGCTTTTTGAAGAGATCACCCGCCTGCCCGAATACTACCCAACGAGGACCGAGATCGCGATTCTCGACGCACATGCGGCGGAGGTCGCCAGCCGCGGGGATGACGGCACGGTGCTCGTCGAATTCGGCTCGGGATCGAGCCGCAAGACGGAGATTTTGCTCTGCTGCTTGCCGCGGCTGCGCGCCTATGTGCCTATCGACGTGTCCGAAAGCGCCCTTGAGGAGGCGAACTTGCGCCTGAGCAAGCGCTTTCCGGCGCTCGCCGTGCGCCCCGTCGCCGGCGATTTCTCGCGAATGCTCGCCTTGCCGCCGGATCTCGCCAAAGCGCGCAAATTGGGTTTCTTTCCTGGCTCGACGATCGGCAATTTCTCTCCAGTTGCCGCCCAAACGTTGCTCGGCGCCATGCGGCGGTTGCTCGCGCCAGACGGGTGCCTCATTGTCGGGGTTGATTTGAAGAAGGACGCACGAAAGCTGATCCGCGCCTACGATGACGCAGCCGGGGTCACCGCGGCCTTCAACCTCAATCTTTTGACGCGAATCAACCGCGAGCTCGAAGGCTCGTTCGATCTCGAAAACTTCCGCCACGAGGCGATTTACGATCCCCGCGAGGGCCGCGTCGAGATGCACATTGTCTCTACCCGGCACCAAGCGGTGAAAATCCGCGGCTTGCGGTTTCAATTTTCTGCCGGCGAAGCCATTCATACCGAGAACTCTTACAAATATTCTATCGGCGAATTTCACGAAATCGCGTGCTCGGCGGGATGGCTGCCGGGCCGCCTTTGGACCGACGATGAAAATCTCTTCAGCGTGCATGAACTGATCTCCAGCAGCGCCGGAACAGTGGTGATTTGATGCCTATTTCCTAGCGCGCGGATCGAGGTCGCTGGTGCTTCGGCAAAACATTTGCCGATGGGGGGAAAGCGGACGTGATTTACTTCGGGCGCATTTCTCCAGGGCGCGCGAAATCCTCGAGCCAGGCGAATCCGCGATCCACTGCCATGGCGAGCAGCGCGACGATGGCGGCGCCCTCCAAGACATACGCGGGGTTCGACGCGGAAAGTCCCTCGATGATGGGCGAACCCAGCGATAAAGCGCCGGCGGCCGATCCGATTGCCGCCGTTCCGATATTGATGATGACCGCATTGCGAAGCCCGGCGAGAATGAAAGGAAACGCGAGCGGCAGCTCGATTCGCCACAAGACATCCCGTGGCGCGAAGCCCATTCCCATCGCCGCGTCGCGGACGGCGGCGGGCACGGCGTGAAGGCCTGTCACTGTCGCCTCGATGATCGGAAAAATGGCATAGAGGCAAAGCGCCGCGACGGCTGGGGCCGCACCATAGCCAAGGACTGGGATGGTGAGCGCGAGCACCGCGACCGGCGGAAACGTCTGCCCGATGGCGGCTATCGCGCCGACCATCGCGGCAAATTCGCGTCCGCTTTCGCGGGTGACGAAAATTCCTAGGCCGATTCCGATCATGGCGGCGGCGAGGCTCGAGAGCGCGACAAGCTCTATATGTGCAAGCGTGAGTTCGAAAAAGCTCGCGCGCGTGTAGACCGGGCGCGGATTGCCTGGGAAAAGCGCCCGCATGAGCGGCCCGGCGGCCGGCATCAAGAAGATGGCGGAGGCCAACAAAAGCGCAATCCACAGCCCCGGCCGGCGCCCCCAGCGGATCAAGGCGGCAAGCAGTCTCGCCATGTCATCCCAAGGATGAATCGGGCAACAAGAACGCCCTGCAATATCAATGGCCAAATTTTGGTGTAGAATTCCTGATACGCGATATTCCCGTGCCGCAAAGTCCGCCGCTGAAGGCTGTGGACGCTCGGCAAGCGGGTCGGCGAGCTCTTATGACCCGATCACCACCTTGGAGAATTATCCATGCAAGGAACGCAGTACTACAAGAACGCCGTATTGATAGGAGATCGCCCGCTCATCGCTCATCGGCAAATCGTATTCGGGATATTGACCAAGGTGTTTCCGTTCGCAATCGTCACATATTGCGTCCAGCAAATGGGCGTATACACAGGGGGGGCGACGGGCGCATATACAGGCGGGCCGAAGGGAGGGTTTCTGGCCGGTGCCCGTCCCGCAACGGCGAGACCTGCAAGACCGAACTGGCCGAAGGCAGCTGCAGCGTTGGCAGCTGCAGCGTTGTCGACAGCTTTAGCAGATGCCCAGGTTAGGGATATGGCGCTGAGCGCCGCTATTCCAATTTTAAACATTGTGGGTCCTCGCGGTTTTCGTCGTGCTTCCCTAGTGCCTATTCGGAATAAGTTAGCTAATCCTCGTCGTCACAAAGGCAAGGCGATGGTTTGAATCCGCACGATTCGTCGTCTCGAGGCTCGCCAACGGGCTCGCCAGATGCCAGAAAGATGTTGAAGCCAAGCCCTAGCGGGAGAACTTGAAGAGGGCGCCGTGAGGCTGCACGGCTAAAAGCGCGGCGGCGGCTCGAGGCTTAGCCGGTTTGCGGGAAGTCATCCCCGATGTAAGGTTCGCTGACCGAATCAGTTGTCACGCCGGATGCCCGAGCCGCCGCCGCTTGGTCTCATCCGTCACAAGCAATACCCCGGCCGTAAACGACGGAATATTTTTGCACCGGAAGTGCAGAAATCTTGATTAATGCTCGAGGTTCGCGCGGTGAAGCGGTTCACGAAAGCGAAATCCGCCGCCGAGAGCAGCCGTGACGCGACGGACTGGCGAAAATCTTGAAAATAGCGTGCGGCGTCCACATATGCGCTGCTCCGGGCGCATTTTAAGATGCGCCTGGTTTGCTTCTGTGCGCTCGTAGCACGAGAGGCTCCTTAATTCGTGTCAATATGAGAAAAATCGATGCTAGAACACTTCTTGGTCGCGATGGTTGCCCACGTCACCGTTGATCTGTCAAAGGAAGCTCTCAAGAAAGCGTTCGAATACGTCGCCACCAAGCGCCCCGATCTTGCGGCGGATGCCAAAAAGGCCGAAGCAACCGGCAATTTGATTGAGATTGAGAGGGTATTTCGGGATGCTGTTGGCGTTATCGTTGCGGCCGCGGCGAAAGGGTCGATCAAGATCGACAGCGGAACGCTAAACGCGCTCAATGGGATCAAGTTCGACCACCAACACGGCGCGGTCGACATTGTTGGCGCCGGTATCTCGTCGAAGATGTTAGTGACCGGCGGCGGGGCAAGTGCCACTGGTAAGACCACAATTGGGCAGAACACCTCCTTGCGCACTCAAGGGACTTCGATTGAGGTCGGTTCTGGATGTTCAATCGTGATGACCGGCGGTGCGTCGATCAAGCAAACATGAGTTAATCTTAAGCCGCACAAGCCCCAATATGGAGCCTGCCGCGGGCCTCTGGAAAATTCGTCCTCCGCGCCGACGGCCGCATCGAGGACGAGCGCGCGGGAGGTCTTGCTATTGGCCCAAAGCCGCGCCGGCCTCGGCCTTGATGTCGAATGCCGCCGCGAAAAGCGCCCGCGTGTAGGCGCTGCGCGGCTTTGCCAGAAGCTCCAAGGCCGGACCGGACTCGACGACTTTCCCGTCGCGCATGACGATGATTTCGCTGGCCAGCGCGCGCACCACCTTCAGATCATGGCTGATGAAGAGATAAGCGAGCCCGCGCCGCCTTTGCAAATCGCGCAAGAGATCGACGATCTGCGCCTGCACCGACATGTCGAGGGCCGATGTAGGTTCATCGAGAACGATGAATTTGGGCTCAAGGACGATGGCCCGCGCGATCGCGATGCGTTGCCTCTGGCCGCCCGAAAATTCGTGCGGATAGCGATCCGTTCCGGCCGGATCGAGGCCGGTGTCGGCGAGCGCTTGCGCCACGATCTCGCGCCGGCGCGGCAAGGGCATGGTTTTATATTGCACGCCGAGGCCTTCCGCGACGATGTCGCCCACCGGAAGCCGGGGCGAGAGAGAACCATAGGGGTCCTGAAACACGACCTGCATGTCCCGCCGCAACGGCCGCATCGCTTTGAACTTGAGGCGGTCGATCGGGCGTCCGAGGAAGACGATCGCGCCGTCGCAACGAACGAGGCGCAGGAGGGCGAGGCCGAGCGTGGTTTTGCCGGAGCCGGATTCGCCGACGACGCCAACCGTCTCGGCTTCGCGCACGCTCACCGAGACGCCATCGACAGCCTTGATAAAACCAACGGTCCTGCGCAAAAACCCGCGCTTGACGGGAAACCAGACGCGGATATCGCTCGCCTCGAGGATGGTCTTGGCGGCAAGGTCAATCGCCGGTGGCGCGCCTTTCGGTTCGGCGGCGATCAGCGCCTTTGTGTAGGGATGGCGCGGCGCGGCGAAAAGGTCCGCCACCTTGTTGGTTTCGACGATTTTGCCTTTCTGCATGACCGCGACATCGTCGGCGATCTTGCGGACGATGCCGAGGTCGTGGGTAATGAAGAGCATCGCCATATGATGGCGCGTTTGCAGCTCCTTCAGCAGCTCTAAGATCTGGGCCTGCACCGTAACATCCAGGGCGGTCGTCGGTTCATCGGCGATAAAAAGACCGGGCCTATTGGCGAGCGCCATGGCGATCATCACCCGCTGGCGCTGACCGCCGGAGAGCTGATGCGGGAAAGCGCCGAGCCGCGCGCCGGGGTCGGGAATACCGACTTCCTGCAAAAGCTCGACGATGCGTGCCTTGATCTTTTCGGCTCCTGTTGCGCCATGCAGCTCCAGTATTTCGCCGATTTGGCGCTCGATCGTATGCAAGGGATTAAGCGAGGTCATCGGCTCCTGGAAGACCATGGTGATCTGGGCGCCCCTGATCTCACGCAGCCGCGCCTCGCGGTAGGCGAGAAGATCGTCGCCCTTGAACTTTACTTGGCCTTGAATCACGGCGGCGCGTTCGAGCAGACGCACGATCGAGAGAGCGGTCACCGATTTGCCGGAGCCGGACTCGCCGACGAGGCCAAGGGTGCGCCCCCGCTCCAGCGTGAAGGACACGCCGTCGACGGCGAGGATCTCGGTGTCGCCCTGCCGGAAGAGCACCTTAAGATCCCGAACGTCGAGGAGAGGGGCGTCAGTCACGAAAATTATCCTGCAAGGCGGAACGACGGTACCGGCAAGGCGTACGCAGGGGACGAGGCCCTTAGAAAAGCGTCTTCCTGGGGTCGAAGGCGTCGCGCACGGCTTCGCCGATGAAAACCAGCAGCGAAAGCATGATCGCTATGACCAGAAAGCCGGTGAGGCCGAGCCAGGGCGCGGCCAAGTTCGACTTTCCCTGCAACAAAAGTTCGCCCAGCGAGGGCGACCCAGGCGGCAAGCCAAAGCCTAGAAAATCGAGCGCTGTCAGCGTGGTGATCGAGCTGTTGAGGACGAATGGGAGAAACGTCAGGGTCGCGACCATCGCGTTCGGCAAAACATGTTTGACGATGATCGCCCCATTGGAGAGCCCGAGCGCGCGCGCCGCGCTGACGTACTCGAAATTCCTGGCGCGCAAAAATTCCGCGCGCACGACATGCACGAGGGACACCCAGGAAAACAAAAGCAGAATGCCGAGGAGCACGAAGAAGCTCGGGGTGATGATCGACGAAATAATGATTAAGAGATAAAGATGCGGAAGCGACGACCATATCTCAATGAAGCGCTGAAAAATGAGATCCG
Source organism: uncultured Alphaproteobacteria bacterium (assembly GCA_963808645.1). Lineage (GTDB taxonomy): Bacteria > Pseudomonadota > Alphaproteobacteria > Rhizobiales > Beijerinckiaceae > Methylocapsa. The sequence goes on along the minus strand of CAWEGU010000010.1, from coordinate 116,883 downwards.
TCCAGCCGCCGAAGTAGCCCTGCACCGCGCCGGCCGCGATCCCCACGACCGAGGAAATCGCCGCGAGCGTCAGACCGAACAGCAGCGAGAGGCGGAAGCCATAGAGCAAGCGGGCAAGGACATCGCGGCCCTGATCGTCGGTTCCGAGCCAGTTCCATTCAATATCCCCGCAATCGCCATTGGGTTGTCCCTTGTCGAAGCGTTTCGCGGCGGCGCGGCACTGCGCCTCGCTCAGCATCCAGGTCGGCGGCGAAGGCGCCGGCACCGGCAATTGGCGGTTGATGGTTTTGTAGGAATAGCGGATCGGCGGCCATATCATGAAGCCATGCGCGCCGATTTCCTTGGCGATCACCGCGTCGCGATAATCGGTTTGCGCGAGAAAACCGCCAAACTTCTCTTCCGGATAATCCTGCAAGATCGGCAACAAAATCTCGCCTTTGTAGACAACGAGCAACGGCCTGTCGTTGGCGAGGAATTCCGAAAAAAGCGACAGCACGAAGAAGAACAGAAAAATCCAGAAGGACCAATAGCCGCGTTTATTGGCTTTGAAATTGGCGAGGCGGCGCCGGTTGATCGGACTTAAACGAAATTGCCGCCGCTTCCATGCGGCCGGCGCGAAAGGCTTTGCGGCGACACCACCATCCGACAGGGAGGCGCGCACGGCCTAAACCTCCCGCGTCTCGAAATCGACGCGCGGATCGATCCACATATAAGTCAAGTCGGAAAGAAGGTTCACGAAAAGGCCGAGCAGCGCGAATATATAGAGATTGGCGAACACGACCGGATAATCGCGGTTAACGATCGATTCGAAGGAAAGCAGACCAAGGCCGTCGAGCGAAAAGATCGTCTCGATGAGGAGAGAACCGCCGAAGAAGGCGGCGATAAAGGCGCCGGGAAAGCCGGAGACGACGATCATCATGGCGTTGCGAAAGACATGACCATACAGCACGCGGCGCTCGCTCAAGCCTTTCATCCGCGCCGTCTGCACATATTGCTTGGCGATCTCGTCAAGGAACGAGTTCTTGGTCAGGAATGTCGAAGTCGCGAAGGCGCCAAGCGTCATCGACACTACCGGCAGAGTGATGTGCCAGAAATAGTCGGTGATCTTGCCGGCGAGGGAAAGCTCTGGCCAGTTCTCGGAGGTAAGGCCGCGAAGCGGAAAAATCTGCCAGAACGACCCGCCGCAAAAAAGAACGATAAGCAAAATCGCGAAGAGAAAACTCGGGATCGCATAGCCGGTGATAACCACGGCCGAAGACCACACATCGAAGCGCGAGCCGTCTCCGACCGCCTTCTTTATCCCTAAGGGAATTGAGATTGCATACGACAGAAACGTCATCCAGAGACCGAGCGAGATCGAAACCGGCAGTTTTTCCTTGATGAGTTGCAACACCGGCACGTCGCGGAAGTAGGAACGCCCAAAATCGAACGTCGCGTAGTTCTTGAGCATCAGGAGAAAACGCTGATAGGCCGGCTTGTCGAAACCGAATTGCTTTTCGAGTTCGGCGATGAATTTCGGGTCGAGCCCTTGAGCGCCGCGGTATTTCGACGACATGTCGCCGCTTCCCGCATTTCCAGCCTCGCCGCCGCCGCCGAAACGCGCGGTGGCTCCCAACTCGACGCCTTGCAATTGCGCCAGTATGCGCTCGACCGGCCCGCCCGGCGCGAATTGGACGATTGCGAAGTTGATCAGCAAAATCCCAAAGAGGGTCGGAACCATGAACAAGAGGCGACGCGCGATATAGGCGAACATCGGACGTCCTTCAGCGGCCGGCGAAATGAATCCGCTTGGCTTTTTCCTCGTCGTACCACCAGGTCGAGACGACGCCGATATCGTACCTTGGGCTGCGCTCGGGACGGCCGAAAAGATCCCAATAGGCGACGAGATGATTGGGCTTGTTCCACATCGGGACCCAGTAATGACCAGAGCGCAGAATGCGATCGATCGCACGGCAAATAAAGGTCAATTGTTCCCTCGTGTCGACCACCAGCGCCTTCTCGATCAAGGCGTCCACCGCCGGGATGGTGATCCCCGAGACGTTACGCGAGCCAGGCAGGCTTGCCGCTTCCGACCCAAATGTCGATCGCATGCCTTCTCCGGGCGTGAGGCCGAGGCCGAAGCGCGAGGTCACGATATCATAGTCGAAATCGTCGAGGCGCCGCTTATATTGCGCCGCATCGACGACCCGGTAGCGGGCTCGAACGCCGAGAAGCTTCAGGTTTTTAATGAACGGCGCGGTATGCGGCGCCAAGGCGTTGTCGAAATCCAGAAACTCGATCTCGATAGGCTTGCCGTCGGGCAACGTCAAGAGCGTGCCGGCCCGCTTGCAGCCGGCATCGGAGAAGAGCGTGGCCGCGCGGCGCAAAAGCTCTCGATCCTGACCCGAGCCATCCGATACCGGCGGGACATAGACCTCGCCGAATACGGTTGGATCAAGCTCGCCGCGAAACGGTTCGAGCAGCGCAACTTCTTCTGGAGCCGGGCTGCCCTGCGCGGCCATTGGTGAGTTCTGAAAAAACGACGTGGTGCGCGAATAGACGCCGTACATGATATTGGCATTGGTCCACTCGAAATCGAAGGCGAGACCGATTGCTCGCCTGATCCTCACATCCTTAAATTTGTCGCGCCTTATGTTCAGGAACCAGCCCTGTGTCCCCATTGGCGATTCATCGGGCAGTGTCGCGCGTTTGATTCGTCCGTCCTTGACGGCGGCGAAATCATAGCCGGTTGCCCACACGGCCGAGGTGAATTCCTCGCGAAAGGTGAAGACGCCCGCTTTAAAAGCCTCGAAAGCGACTTTGCGGTCGCCGAAATATTCGAACCGGATGCGATCGAAATTCGCCTGGCCGGTATTGACCGCAAGATCCTTGCCCCAATAATCCGGGACGCGATCAAACGCGATGTAATGCCCGGAATCGAAGGGGCCGACCTTATAGGCGCCTGATCCGAGCGGCGGCTCGAGCGTCGTCTCGTCGAACGGGTGGCGCGCGTAATAGGCCGCGGAAAAGACCGGTTGTCCGGCGACGATCAATGCTGCTTCCCGGCTGTGCCTCGGCTTCAGGCACACCACGACAACATCATCGGCCTCGGCCTCGGCGGCTTCGAGATCGCGCAACGACTGGCGGATCGAGGGATGGCCCTTGGTTTTGAGAATATTCAAGGAAAACGCCACATCGTGCGCGGTCAAGGGGGAGCCGTCATGGAACCTTGCCTCCTCGCGGAGAAGAAAACGGTAGGTTGTCTTGCCGGCCGAAATCCGTACGGCGCGCGCGACAAGCCCATAGAGCGAATCCGGCTCGTCGCCGCTTCCGCTCATCAGCGAATCGAAAATGAGCCCCATTCCGGCGGCGCCGTCGCCCTTCAAGATATAGGTATTCAGCGTATTAAAGGTGGTGAAATTCTGGTTTCCGGAGGTCGTGCTGACCTGAAGCACGATCTCGCCGCCCTTCGGGGCATCGGGATTCACATAAGGAAAATGGCTGAAGCCGGCCGGCTGGGCAAGATCGCCGAAGATGGAGAGGCCGTGGGTCTCGGCCTCCTGCGCGGCTGCCTCGGAAGCAGGCATGAAAAAGCGCGGCAGGACGAGGCCCGCCAAGCCAAGCCGCAACGCCGAGCGGCGGGTGAGCGCATCGGAAACTTGGGTAAGAAAATTAGCGTTCAAGAGTTGCCCTCCAGGCAAAGTGCCGGGCCGGAACAAACGCACAGCTTCCGGCGTTTCAGGTGGTTCGGGCGCGGGCGGGGCCAAACGCAGCCGAGTTTCTGGGCCATATAAGCACTAAAAAGCCGGGCAGGAACCCGGCTCTTGCAATAACGCGTTTTCAAAATTCTCGTTTTGCCGGCAAGGTTTCGGGGTTGTTCGACAATGTGTGCAAGTCATCGATGATGTCGGCCAGCCTGGCGGGGTCGCTCTCACCCGCATAAGCTATTTTCGTGCCTTGCGCGCACGCCTTGGGATTGATGAGGAAGTGGTCGAGATCGTCATAGGTCCATATGCCGCCCTTGGACGTGATTGCCTCCGAATAGCCAAAACCATAGCCGGAGCGCCATCGATGAACTCGATGTAATGCGGCCGGCGTGCCATTGGAGGCCAACCCAAGCGTGGTTGGAATGGCGCTGTATCGAGGCACGAGCCCGCGAAAAGAGAAACCGGCTATGCGGGATGATGCTCGAACAACACCAAGACTTTGAGCACAAGTTGACGCCCGACATTGGATCATGCTCAAGGCGTTGTTGTGCGGCGCACCAATTTTGCACTCTGCCCAACTGTCGAGCGGACGAAGTTTTTTAGCGTCGCTACTAGCTCGTTAACACCAGGGGCCTTGGTTCGCGATTGCAGCCCATATCGGCCCAATTATGGCGTGGGCGGAACAATAACCGGCGTCGAGCCGAACACAGTTCCGAAAGCATGCCCATGAACAACCTGTTCTGTGATTGGAACCGCCTGTATGGCCGTTGCCGTGCCTGTTGCCGCTGTCGTCACCTGATTGACGAAATTCAGGAACTTCGAGATATCGACGGATTGAGCATTCGCCATGAAGATGATGTCGTCGTTGCGCATCTGTAGCCTTGTGGCCAGGAAATAACCGCCGGGATCGCGGAAGCTGATGGAGAAAATGACCGGGACGAGCGGCCTGTCGAACCGCGACATGTCGGCGCCGAGAAGCTGGGCCACTTCGCGGGGCTCCAGACGGTACAGGAACACCGCGCCTGGATCGGCTTGGGTGTCGCCCAATCCCCCGGCCTTCGCCACCGCCTCGGCGAGGTTGATCCGCCAAGCGTCAAAATTGATCTGGTTTTGGGCGAATCCGAAAGTCGAGCCCGCGGTTGCCCCAAAAGCCATGAATTTTTGCTGCTCTTGATAGACATAGATCCGGTCGCCGGGCAAAATATAGATGTTGTTGCTGGAATTCATCACGAGATTTTCGAAAGGCACGGTGGCGCGGCGTCCGCCCCGCTCGAGCATGACCCAGCTCGCATAACCGGGTGCCGAGAGGCCGCCCGCGCGGGTGATGGCGTCGAGAACGCGGTCGCCGGCGCCCGAGGCCGGAACGGCGAAGCGAAGCGGCGAATTCACCGCGCCGACCACGCTGATCAGCGAGGTCCGCTGCTGGGCCAAGGTCACTATGGCTTGAGGTTCGATTGCCCGGTTCTTGATCTTGCTGACAATATCTTCTTGGACCTGAACGCTGGTGCGGCCGCGGGCCTTGATCAAGCCGGCGAAGGGGATAGTGATATTACCGTTGCTGTCGACCATTTGGTCCGGAAGCGTTACGAAATTGCCCGGACGTACACCCGCTTCGAGGGGGATGAACAGGCCGCCGGCCGCCGCTTCGAAAATCGAGACCGAGACAACATCGCCGATGCCGAAGACGATGTTGGCCGACGGGCGCCGGTCGGTAAACGCACCCGCGAGTCCTTTGGGTTCATGGGCCGCGAGAATGTCGATGGTCTCGGGGGTAAGCTTAATTAATGCGTAGGGGACGGTCTCAGAGATTCCGCTCTCAATATCCCGGGAGGTCGGACCCGAGACAGGAAAGAACGAGCAACCACCGGCCCCAAGCAGGGCGAGAGTGAATAAGGAGCAGCGCAAGCCCAACATGGATTTCCCTGCAAAAACTTTCAGTCACAATTAGCCGAAGACGGCGGCCGAAGCTAGTAAAGCGGAGCCGTTTTCCTTTGCGATGGCACAGTATCCGCTGCACCGTTGCAAATTTGACACATCTGACCGGCATGGAGCTAACGCGGAGGAAATTTTGCCATCATCCGGGTCTTCTTTGCCATCATCCGGGTCTTCAATGATGGGAACTTTCCCCCGTCCAACACATTGTCCGTTCACAGGTAAGAGAGAGGCCCTTGTATTAACCAGGGAATTTCAATGCGTATCGCTCTCGTCGCGCCGCTGGCGGAAGCCGTGCCACCCAAGCTTTATGGCGGGACGGAGCGGGTTGTGTCCTGGCTGACGGAGGAGCTCGTTCGGCAGGGGCACAGGGTTACTTTGTTCGCGAGCGCCGAGTTGGAAACCGCGGCCGAGCTTGTCGTTTGCGCCGCACAGAGCCTGCGGCTTGCAGGAATCCGCGATCACCTCGGCAGCACGTTAGCGATGCTGCGCGAGGTGCGGCGCCGCGCCGAGGGTTTCGACATCATTCATTTTCATATCGAGCTTTTGCCGCAAGCCCTCTTCCACGACCTTGCCGATAAATGTCTAGTAACATTGCACGGGCGGCTCGATTCGCCCGATACCCTGCCACTCTACAAGGCCTACCCGGAAATGCCGCTCGTCTCGATTTCGAACGCGCAGCGCCGGCCAATGCCGGCGGACTCCAATTGGCTTGCCACCATCCCGCACGGGCTGGATTCGCATATTTGTCCGTTCAACCCAAAAGGCGGGGGCTACTTGGCATTTCTCGGGCGTATTTCGCCTGAAAAACGCCCCGACCGCGCGATAGAAATCGCCAAGCGCGCCGGTATCCTGTTGAAAATGGCAGCTAAGGTCGACGCCGTCGACCGCGAGTATTTCGAGACTGGTATCAAACCGCTTCTCGACCACCCCCTCGTCGAATTCATAGGTGAAATCGGCGAAGCCGAAAAATGCGAATTTCTCGGCAACGCACGCGCGCTGTTATTTCCGATCGACTGGCCTGAGCCTTTCGGACTCGTCATGATTGAAGCGATGTCGGCGGGAACGCCGGTCATTGCTTGGCCACATGGATCCGTGCCGGAAGTCATCACGGAGGGCGTCAGCGGCAGGATTGTCGACTCGATCGAGGCGGCGGTGGAGGCTGTGCAACAGGCCGTGTATATGGACCGGCACAAGGTTCGCGCGGAATTTGAAAAGCGGTTCACCGCGGCGCGGATGGCGCGAGCATATGTCGCGGCCTATTGCGCGCTCCTGGCAAAAGTTCCGGCAACCGCGCGACTGCCGGAGATTGCCATGCCAGCCGTGGCCGCGCGCGAGGTCTCGCCAGGGGCTTGGGAGCGGCTTGCGAAGCAAGGCGGCGGGCCGGCCTTGAACCCAGTGGGCTGACGCGGTAAATCCCCACACGAAATTCAAAAAAACCGGCGTGCCCGGGGGCAATCGCGTGACAGGCGACGGGCACGGGATCTTTGGCGGCACAACGCATCGCGCGGAGACGGACATCGGCGACGACACTCATGTGGCGGCGCGCGGTATAGAAAATATCGCGGACGCGACGATAGAGCTGCCCCGGCACTATATCGAGATCGAGGGGTCGCTCGTCCAGCGGGCGCTGCGGACCTTGAAGGATGGCGATGCTTTCGCGGTCTTCGATAATTATGGCGACATTGGCGTCATCGGCACCGGGCCCGAAGGCCTCTATTTCAACGACACCCGGTTTTTGTCCTGGTACGAACTCCGGTTCGAGGGCCAACGGCCGTTGCTGTTGAGCTCCGTGGTACAAGACGATAATGCTGCTCTATCTGTAAATCTTGCCAATCCCGATGTCCATATGGATGGCGTCATTTCGCTGCCGCGCGACACAATTGCGATAGAGCGCACCAAATTCCTTTGGCAGGCGGTCTGCTATGAGAGGATCGGTTTTCGCAATTACGCCGACGGCACCAGACGCTTTCGCATCGACATTGGGTTTGGCGCCGACTTTCGCGATCTATTCGAAATTCGCGGAATCTCACGCGAACGGCGCGGCACGTTCACGTCCTTGCTCAACGAAGACGGCGCCGGGTTTCATTACGAGGGGCTCGACAATGTAAAGCGCAAGATGGAATTGCGCTTCTGGCCGCCGCCCTCTCGCCTTGAGACAAAACGCGCGACGTTTGAACTCGAGCTTGCGCCCAATGCCCAGATGTCACTCTTTGTCTCGATTCTTTGCGAGGACAGGAACCAGCCACGGATCACTCCGTTTGGGCGTGCTTTCCGGGCGAGGCGGCGCGCGATCCGGGGCAAGGCGACCGGCATCGCGACGATCGAAACCTCGAACGAACTTTTCAATGAAGTCTGCCGGCAGGCCACCGCCGACCTCTACATGCTGATGACGCGGACGAGCCATGGGCTTTATCCCTACGCCGGCATCCCTTGGTACAGCACGGTTTTCGGGCGTGATGGGATCATCACGGCCATGCTGCTCCTGTGGCTAGACCCGTCCGTCGCCAAGGGTGTTCTGCATTTTCTCGCCGCGACCCAAGCGAAAAACTTCGATCCTTTCGCCGGGGCGCAGCCAGGCAAGATCCTGCATGAAACCCGGAACGGGGAAATGGCGCGTCTGGGCGAAGTGCCGTTCGGGCTCTATTACGGCACTGTCGATGCCACGCCGCTTTATGTCATGCTGGCTGGCATGTATTTCGATCGGACGGGGGACATCGAAACGATCGCCGCGATCTGGTCGAATATCAAGGCGGCTCTGCAATGGATCGACACGTTCGGCGACGCGGATGGCGACGGCTTTGTCGAATATGCGCGGCAGACCGGGGCCGGCCTTATCAATCAAGGCTGGAAGGATTCTTATGATTCGATCTTTCATGCCGATGGCGCGTTGGCCGAAGGGTCAATCGCGCTTTGCGAAGTGCAGGGCTATGTGTTCGGGGCCAAGACACACGCCGCGAAGCTCGCGCATCGCATGGGCGAGCATGATCTCGAAACGCGGTTGCGCAGCGAGGCGCAATCGCTGCAACAGAGATTCGAGGCGGCGTTTTGGTGCGAGGACCTTGGGACCTATGCCCTCGCGCTCGACGGGGACAAAAGCCAATGCCGGGTCCGGACATCGAATGCAGGCCATGCGCTATTCACCGGGATCGCCGCGCCTGAACGAGCAGCGCGCGTCGCCGAGACATTGCTTGGCCGTGATTTGTTCAGCGGCTGGGGGATCAGAACGGTCGCCAGCGGCGAGGCGCGGTTCAATCCGATTTCCTATCACAACGGCTCGGTATGGCCGCATGACAATGCGATGATCGCGCTTGGCCTTGGCCGTTATGGTTTCCCCTGGCGCGCGGCCAAAATCTTCTCGGCGATGTTCGCGGCGGCGGCGTACCAGGAGTTGCGCCGCCTTCCGGAGCTGTTCTGCGGCTTCATCCGCAAGCCGCGCCGCGGGCCCACCGCCTATCCTGTTGCATGCGCGCCGCAAGCCTGGGCGTCGGCAGCGCCTTTTGCCTTTCTCGGAGCCTGCCTCGGCATGGACCTTCATCATGAAGCCAATGCGGTGTCATTCCGCGATCCCGCCATGCCCGCGTTTCTGGATTATGTGACCTTGAACCAGTTGAGTCTCGGCAAGGCGCGCCTCGATCTCAGACTCCATCGGCACGGGCGGGATGTGACTCTCAATTTGTTGCGCAGGCAAGGCGACGCGAAGGTCATGCTGGTCAAATGAGGCGCGCGGAAAATGAAGTCGTCGCAACGCCGGTGACCCCGAATGACCGGAAGCACCGCAATACCCGGGCGCGGTACCTTCTTTGATGGCTCGATCGCGCTTGGCGCGATCATCGGCTCGTCCGAAAACAAGGGCTTGCGGCGGGTGTGCTTCCTGCCGCATCGAATGCGAGCGGGGGCGCCCGGCCGGGAGAACGGAAGCCCAAAAGTCCCGTTTAAATCGGGCTCGCCGGCATGCTACACTTACGAAATGAGCAGCGTCGTATCTGGAGCCGAGACAGAGACGGACCGCGCGCGTAACTGGCGCGTGGCCTCGCTCGTGTCGGCGCTCGGGCGGCGCTCGATTGTCCTCATCGGACTCATGGGGTCGGGCAAGACCGCGACCGGCCGGCGTCTCGCGCAGGAGCTTGGCCTCGAGTTCGTCGATGCCGATGAGGAGATCGAAGCCGCGGCGGGCATGTCGATCACAGAAATTTTCGCGCGGCACGGAGAGGACTTTTTCCGCGACGGGGAGCGCCGCGTCATGGCGCGCCTGTTGCGCGACGGCCCTCGTGTGCTTGCCAGTGGCGGCGGCGCCTTCATGAATGAGGAGACAAGGGGCAGGATCGCCTCGTCGGGAATATCGATTTGGCTTAAAGCGGATCAGGACGTACTTTGGCGCCGCGTGCGCAAACGCTGCCATCGCCCGCTGCTGCAAGGCGGCGACCCCGAGCAAGCGCTGCGGTTGCTTTTGGAACGGCGCTATCCGGTCTACGCCCTGGCCGACGTCACCGTCGTTTCGCGGGACGGGCCACATGAACTCGCGGTCGAGGAGGCTATCGCGGGCATCGAGTGGTTTTTGCGATCTTCGCCCAACCTGACACCGTTAGCAAGGCCAAAAAGCATTATCGTTTCGCATCAACGACAGGGCGTCGGCCGGCAACCTTTTTCGAACCCGGCGCAAGTCAGCGTGGAGCTTGGCGCGCGGACCTATCCGATTTTGATTGGCGCGGGGCTGATCGCGGAAGCCGGAAACCATATTCGCCGGCTAGCACCTCGGGCGGCTTGCGCGATCGTCACCGATGAAAATGTCGCCAATCTGCATTTGCCTGCCCTCGAACGAGCCCTCGACCAGGCTTTTATCCGCCATTCAAAGGTGATCGTAGCTCCCGGCGAAGGTTCGAAATCTTTCGATGCGTATGCCCAGGTGTGCAATGCGCTGATCGGCGCGAGACTCGAACGCGGCGATGTGATCGTTGCGCTTGGCGGCGGCGTCATTGGCGATCTTGCCGGTTTTGCTGCGGCGACGGTCCGGCGCGGGATGCGGTTCGTTCAGGTGCCGACAACGCTTTTAGCGGAGGTCGATTTGTCGGTGGGTGGCAAGACCGGGATCAACTCGCTGCACGGCAAAAATCTGATCGGCGCCTTCCATCAACCTTCGCTCGTTATCGCGGACACCGATACGCTCGAAACATTGCCGCCGCGCGAATTTCGCGCTGGCTATGCCGAAGTTGTGAAATATGGCCTCATTGGCGACGCGGAATTCTACGCCTGGCTGGAAGCCAATTGGCGCGCGGTCTTCGCGGGGGGAGCCGCGCGCGTGCATGCGATCGCGACGAGCTGCGAGGCCAAGGCGGCGATTGTCGCGCGCGACGAGCACGAGGATGGCGAACGGGCGCTGCTTAATCTCGGCCACACCTTTGCCCATGCGCTCGAGCGCCTCACCTCTTACGACGGAGCGAGGCTTGTGCATGGCGAGGCGGTCGCGATTGGCATGGCTTGCGCGTTCCGCTTTTCGGCGCGCCACGGACTTTGCCGCCCGCATGACCAAGCGAGAGTTGAAACGCATTTGCGAGAGGTTGGCCTGCCTGTACGCATGTCCGGCATCCCTGGCTGGAACATAGGCCCCGAAGCGATCCTCGAAGCCATGCATCAGGATAAAAAGGTCGAGCGTGGCAGTCTCACCTTCATCCTTGCGCGGGCAATCGGCGATTGCTTCATCGCCAAGTCGGTCGAAGCCACGCAGATCCGCGGCTTTCTTCAAGATGAACTGAATACAGGACATTAACCTCATGAACGGCGCGGGTCCCGGTGGTCTGCCGATCGATGTTTGGCTCGCGATCGCAACCATCCTCTTATGCGTAGCGCTATCAGCGTTTTTCTCGGCTTCGGAAACAGCGCTTACCGCCGCCTCCCGCGCACGCATGCATACATTGGAGAAAAATGGCGATCGGCGCGCGGCTCTGGTGAATCGGCTGCTTGCGAGCCGGGAACGGCTGATTGGCGCGACGCTTCTCGGCAATACGCTCGTCAATATCGGCTCCTCGGCGTTTATGACCAGCATCCTGGTCGCGCTCGCCGGCGCGCGCGGCGCACTCTACGCGACCGGACTCATGACCGTACTTCTGCTCGTTTTTGCCGAAGTGATGCCGAAAACCGTGGCGATCAATTACCCGGACCGCGCATCGCTTTTAGTCGCTCGCGTGATGTCGTTTTTCGTCGCCATCTTTGGGCCTGTCCTCATCGGCGTTGAAGTGCTGGTGCGCGGATTCTTGAAAGTGGTCGGCATCGATACGAGCAGGCGGCAATCGATCCTGTCCGGGCACGAAGAACTTAAGAGCGCGGTAGATCTTCTGCATCGGGAGGGCGGCGTCGGACGTTCCGACCGTGACATGTTCGGCGGCCTGCTTGATCTTCGGGATCTCGAAGTTTCAGACGTCATGGTTCATCGCACCAAAATGCTCGCCCTCAACGCCGATTTGCCCTCCCAAGATTTGATTGGCGAGGTGGTCGCCGCGCCATATTCGCGCCTGCCGCTCTGGCGCGGCCAGCCGGAGAATATCGTTGGTGTGCTGCACGCCAAGGATCTTTTGCGCGCGCTCGATGCGGCCGACGGCGGGGTCAAGGATTTTAAAGTCGAAAGCATCGCGCTCCAACCTTGGTTCGTGCTGGAAACGACCCCGGTCCAGGATCAGCTCCAGGCGTTCTTGAAACGCAAAACTCATTTTGCCCTCGTGGTCGACGAATATGGCGTGGTCATGGGTCTTGTCACGTTAGAGGATATTCTCGAGGAGATCGTCGGCGACATCGCCGACGAGCATGATCTCATCGTTCAAGGCGTACGCTTGATGTCCGACGGCTCCGCGATCGTTGATGGCTCCGTGCCGATCCGCGATCTCAACCGTGCCATGGCCTGGGATCTGCCGGACGAGGAAGCCACCACGATCGCCGGTCTCGTCATCAGTGAAGCGCGCGCTATCCCGGAGTTGGGGCAGGTGTTCCGTTTCCATAATTTTCGCTTCGAAGTGTTGCGCAAGACACGCAACAGGATCGCATCGTTGAAAATAATGCCGGCGGAACCAAGCGCGAGCGCGCGGAAAAATTAGCCTAGCTCAGCGCCGACTTGCCAAACCCGGCGTTCTCCATGGTCTGATGAATCTTGCATTGAAACACTTCGTCCTCGCCCTTGGCCAAAAGCCCGGCATGGACCGCGATTGCGTTGCATAAAGCCTCGACCCAAGGGATCTCCACCTCGGCGAAATCGTTAAGCACGTAATTGTGCACCAGCGCCTTGTCACCGGGATGGCCAATGCCGATCCGCACACGCCGGTACTCGTTGCCGAGATGTTCGGTCAGTGATCTGAGGCCGTTATGGCCGGCATTGCCGCCGCCGGTCTTGACCCTCACCTTGCCCGGCGGCAGATCGAGTTCGTCGTGAAAGACGACGATTTGAGGCAGATCGATCTTGTAATAGCGCGCAGCCTCGCCGGCGGAGCGGCCGGACTCATTCACATAGGTTTGCGGTTTGAGCAGAATCACCTGTTCGCCAGCGAGCGTTATGTCGCTGATGAGGCCCTGAAAGCGCGAACGAAACGCCAGCGCATGATGATCGCGCGCGATCGCATCGAGAGCCATGAAGCCGGCATTGTGGCGATGGCCGGCAAAGGCCTTTCCCATATTGCCAAGGCCGACGAAGAGAAGCATGGCGCCCGCTCAAAGCTGCCTTGGTTGGCGCGTGGAATTTCGCGACCAAACGTCTGACGCTATTTCTTGCCCTTTGGCGGGGCTTTGGCCGGGGCAGCAGCCGGCGCGGCGGCAGGCTCGGCGGCCTTCCCTGTCGCGTCCGGCGCGGCGGCCGTTGCTGCTGCCGGGGCCGCGGCCGCTGGCTCTTCCGCGGCAACGAGCGGGGGCGCGATCGTCGCGATCGTGAAATCGCGTTCGCGCTGGGTCAGCTTGCAACCTTCCGGCAGGGGAATCGCGGCAATGTGCACCGAGTCATTAATTTGCAAAGACGCAAGATCGGCGACGACCGCGTCGGGAATGGCATCCGCGGGAACCCGCATTTCGATCGCGTGACGCACGATGTTCAAGCTGCCGCCCTTCTTGAGGCCGGGGCAGATTTCCTGATTGATGAAATGCACCGGCACCTCGACACGCAGGTCCGCCCCCGGCTTCAGGCGGAGAAAATCGACATGGAGCGGCTGATCCTTAATGGGATCGAGCTGGTATTCGCGCGGAATGACCCGTTGCTTGGCGCCGCCCACGTCGAGCTCCAAGATCGTGGTCAGGAAATGCCCGGCATAGATCAATTTGTTCAATTCATGATAGTCGAGCGAGACCGGCGCGGCGGCATCGCCCCCCCCGTAGATCACGCCTGGAATGCGGCCTGCGCGGCGCACTCCTCGGGCGGCCCCCTTGCCTGTCCCGTCGCGCGCCGTCACCGTGAGGGTTTTCGTTCCGGCCATTTGGGTGTCCTGAGATTGCGATTCTAACGTATCGTAGTCCGCGCCTCCAAGGCTGCCGGAGGGAGCTGCCGGAGGGAGGCCACGGCGCTTATAACGGCGCGCCCACGCGCATGCAATGTTTCTACGCAACGGCATGCGACGGCAAAAAGCGGGCTTGCTCGAAATAGGATATGAATGCCCGCCGCCTCGCAGCCAGGGAGTCCACGATTTCGAAATTTGGGTTTATAATTCGCATTCCGTTGCGTGTGCGCAGGCTCGTCCGGCGCAACGAGGTGGGGTTCGTTGCTCTCGCGGTTGCCATCGGCTGCATCGCGGGACTTTGCGTGGCGGCGGTCCTTGCTTGCGCGGACTTCCTGCACTACTGCCTCTTCGGGCAGAGGCATTTGAGCAGCCTCGTATCGCTCGATGCGCCAGCCCAGGCGGTTGTTCCTCTCGCGGGCGGTCTGGTTCTCGGAATTTCCGGAATTTATGTTCGTAAATGGATGCCTCGGCGGCCGGTGGATCCAATCGAGGCCAATGCGCTGCAAGGCGGCCGGATGTCGCTCAAGGATAGCGCTGTCATTGCCGGGCAAACGGTGGTTTCGAACGGTTTTGGTGCATCGGTCGGCTTGGAGGCGGCCTATACCCAAATGGGTTCGGGGCTTGCCTCTTGGCTCGGTAAAGCCTTCCGTTTGCGGCGGGGCGATATGCGCACGCTTGTTGCCTGCGGTTCCGCCGGTGCAATTGGCGCGGCATTTGGCGCGCCCCTAACCGGCGCATTCTACGCGTTCGAACTCATTTTGGGGACTTATACGCCATTCGTTCTTGCGCCGGTCGGCGCGGCTGCGATTTGCGGCGTGCTGGTCTCCAAACTGTTTCGCTCAAGCGCTGAATTCGTGAGCCAAATGACGTTGAACTCGGCCTTTACCGACATGGGCCTTCTGCTTTTGCTGGGGATCGTTTGCGCCATATTTGGGATCGGCATGATGTGGGCCGTGGCCTTCATGGAAGGCGTCTGCGGGCGCAGCCGGCTGCCACGGGCGATTCATCCAGCGATCGGCGGCCTCCTCGTCGGCCTTATCGCGCTTTTATCGCCGCATGTGTTGGCCTCCGGCCACGGCGCTTTGTTCGAGCTTTTTGAACCAAACGCCGGCCCACCGGACGCGATCCTCGCGACGCTTCTGTTGAAGGCCGCCGCGTCGGTGATTTCGCTCGGCACTGGTTTTCGCGGCGGGCTTTTCTTTGCGTCACTATTCCTTGGTGGCATGATCGGCCAAGTCTATTTCGCCGGTGTTGAATATTTAGATCCGCCTCTGGCGCCGGACATTTTCGTCTGCACTCTTATCGGGATGGCGGCGCTTGCCGTTGCGATCATCGGCGCGCCGCTGGCGATGAGTTTTCTAGCGTTGGAAACGACGGGCGATTTTCCGCTTGGCCTCGTGATGCTGGCTGTCGCTAGTGTCGTGTCGATTATCGTGCGGCGCGCGTTCGGCTATTCCTTCGCTACTTGGCGATTGCATCTGCGCGGTGAATCGATTCGAAGCGCCCAGGATGTTGGCTGGATCCGCGATTTGACGGTCGGCCGCCTCATGCGAACCGACGTGCCGAAGGCACGGTTTGACATGACTATCGCCTGCTTCACGGAAGAGTTTCCGGCGCGTTCTACTGATCAGTGGATCGTGGTAACCGGCCCGTCAGGACGGTACGCCGGCATGGTTTTCGTTCCCGACGTGCACCTCGCTGGGCTCCGCGCGGACGCCGGCGTAACCGTTCTCAGTATGTTCGCGCGTTCACCCGATGCATTCTTGCTGCCGGGGATGAACATCCAGCTTGCTGCGCAATTCTTCGAGCAAACCGAAAGCGAGGCGCTCGCCGTCGTCGATAACGAGAAGGAGCGGCGCGTCATCGGCCTGTTGACCGAGGCGCATGTTTTGCGCCGCTATACGGATGAACTTGGCAAAGCGCACCGCGAACTTTCCGGCGATTGGTCCGGAACGAGCTAGAGACGAAAGCAATAGATCGCAGGCGCGCTGCACCTTGGAGCCATCAAGCTTTTGCGGCGTGATCAGTGCCAGATGGGACCCGTTTCGTGGTAAAGATTAGGCGGAGAACAACGACGCCGGAATGAGAACCGCGCCCTAGATACCCTGTCCTTCGACTTCGAGCGTGAGCTTTTCGACAAGCTTTTGAATATCCGGCGCGAGCGGATAAATCTCGAGCGCCTTTTTGAAAATCTCCAAGGCGCTTTTCTCTAGACCAGCCCTTTGCAAAATCATGCCCATGCCCACGAGCGCGCCAAAGTGGCGCGGTTCCAATTTGATGGCTCGTTCAATGTCGGCCATCGCGCCATCCATGTCGCCGGTGAGAAACCGTGTCGTCGCCCGCTGATTCCAGGCTTCGGCCCAATCGGGCTCCACCGCGACAAGCTTGTCGAGCAGCGAAAGCGCCAGCGGATATTGCCGCGCCTGCATGGAAACCGTCGCCCGCTGCATGAGCAGATTTGCGGTGTCCGACTCCGATCGGAGCCAGAACTCGCTCGATCGTTGCCGCGATCCGCTGCGCGTCATCGGGGTCGCCGGCGCTGCGCAGGCGCGCGAACAGCGTATCGAGCATCTGCTTGCGCACGGCCTCCGGCGCGGGCTTCGGCGCCAAGGCTTTCTTCAGGTCCGTGGCCGTTGCGGTCCAGGATTTTGGCTTCGCCGCGGGTGCCTGCGCCGCCAGGCTGGGGAGTCTCGGCGGGGCAACTGGCTTCCGCTCTTCTCGACCCAAGTTTTGTCGGGGGGGTCCTTTTTCAGGTGCCGCCCGAAGCTCGTCCTCATCGGGGAAACCGGAGAAGGGTACCGGCGGCGGAATTGGTGAGCTATTGGCGCCCGCCTGGCCACGCGGCACCCCAAAACCTTCCGCGTGGGCTTGGGTCAAGGAAAAACCGCCTGATGCCATCGCGGCAGCCAAGCTAGCAACAAAGAGGAGATGGGCACACATAAGCTTCAACGGGAAAAGCTGGGTTCGCGCTGGGTCCGTTATCAATGTCAGCCCTGCCGCGCCTTATAACGTTTTTGCGTCCTGTTGATGATGTATACTCTGCCCTTGCGGCGCACAAGCTGGTTGGCGCGATGGCGCGTGCGCAGGGATTTCAATGAGTTGCGGACCTTCATCGGAGGGTTCCAAAAAACAACCGGCCTCGGAGCCGGCGGGAGCGACGCTGCAATTTATGCCCTACTCGTAGGCGGCGATCAACCCTTAAAACACTTCCGCTTCTTGCCCCGAGGCGTTTTCCAAGGGCATACATATAGACTATCCGTGGCCACGACATTGGGGTCACGGGCGGGTGGCGTTGCTCGCCATTTTCGTCGCGGAATCGCCTTCCCCTTGCAAGGATCATGCTTTAGGACGGGGAGGCGGGACCGCGCTCCATTGGCTTGTCGCCGCTGGCTAAGCGGTTCCGAGATAGCCAAAGACGATAACGGCAGCAGTCTTGACGTCGATGAAACGAGCGATTATTGCCGCCGCGATGGCGATCTCCGTCTTGGGCGGTTCGGCTGCTCCGGTGCGCGCGGATTTTCGTCTCTGCAACAATTCCTCCAGCCGGGTGAGTGTTTCTCTTGCCTATACCGATGGCGAGACATGGGTCAGCGAGGGTTGGTGGAATTTAAAACCAAGCGGTTGCGAGACATTGGTGCGGGGGGCCCTGGCCGCCGAATACTACTATGTCTATGCGATGGACGAGCACGGCGGCGAATGGAAGGGCAAGGCCTTCATGTGCACCCGCGACCATGAATTCCGCATCATTGGGCGGGAAGATTGCTTCGTGCGTGGTTTCGACAGAACCGGCTTTTTCGAAGTCGATACGGGCAAGGAAGCCAAGAATTGGACCGTTCAATTGACCAATTCGACGCAACGCCAGCCAAGTCCCTAGAAATCTAGCTTGACGAGGCTGAAATGCGGCGGCTTCGCCGGTGCAAGATCGTTGCGACTCTCGGACCGGCGTCCGCAAATCCAGCGACGATATCGGCGTTATTTCATGCGGGCGCCGATCTCTTTCGCATTAGCATGAGCCATGCCACGCATGATCAGATGCGCGGACAGGCCGGAATGATTCGAGCGCTCCAGGAAAAATGCGGACGCCCGATCGGCATTCTTCTCGATCTCCAAGGTCCCAAGCCGCGCATCGGCACCTTCAAGGACGGGGCAGTCCAACTCGTCAAGGGCGCCAAATTCGTTTTCGATCCGGATTCCGCGCCTGGGGGCCAAAACCGGGTGGGGCTTCCGCATCCCGAAATTTTGCGCTCTTTGAAACCAGGCCACACGATCCTTATCGCCGACGGCAAGGTACGGCTTCATGTCGCCGAGGCCAGCGCCACCCACGCCGTTACCATCGTCGATGTCGCGGGAGAGATATCGAACCGCAAGGGCTTCAGTCTACCGGACACCGAAATCCCAGGTTCGTCGATCACTGGAAAGGATCGAGCCGACCTCAAGGCCGGGCTCGACGCCGGCATCGATTGGGTCGCCGTTTCCTTCGTGCGGCGGCCGGACGACGTCACCGAGGTCAAGAAGCTGACCTTGGGCCGCGCGCTGGTGATGGCGAAGCTGGAAAAACCGCAGGCCATCTCGCGCCTTGACGAGATCGTCGAGATTTCCGACGCGTTAATGGTCGCGCGAGGCGACCTCGGAGTTGAGATGCCGCTCGAAAAAGTTCCGGGTTTGCAAAAGCGGATCAACCGCATGGCGCGCCTGTCCGGCAAGCCTGTCGTTGTCGCGACGCAGATGCTCGAATCGATGACCTCCGCGCCCGTGCCGACGCGCGCGGAAGTTTCGGATGTCGCGACCGCGGTTTTCGAGGGCGCCGATGCCGTCATGCTTTCCGCCGAAAGCGCCGCTGGTTCATATCCGCTGGAAGCCGTCGCGACGATGAACAGAATCGCGGAGGAGGTGGAGCGCGATGCTTATTATCGCAGTATCATCAATGCCCAGCGCGCGCCTCCCGAAGCGACGAATGCCGACGCGATCGCGATCGCCGTCGCCGCGCGAAATTTCGCCGAAACGCTCGACCTGAAGGCCATTGTCGCCTGGACGTCTTCCGGCGCGACCGCGTTTCGCATCGCCCAGGAGCGGCCTGAAGCGCCGATTCTCGCCCTCACGCCAAACCGGGAGACGGCCTGCCGTCTCGCTCTTGTTTGGGGCGTCCATGCGGTCGTCACCAAGGACGCGGACGACGTCGATGACATGGCGCAGCGCGCCTGCAAACTCGCCGGACGCGAAGGCTTTGCAAAAGCCCAAGATCGCATCATTATCGTTGCCGGCGTTCCGTTTGGCACGCCGGGTGCGACCAACATGATCCGGATCGCCGTGCTGGGCGATGATCCGAAGTGACCGGGCGAGGGGGCGGCGGCGCGTCGATGGCCAGCCCATTGCGGGAAGCATCCTCGATGTAAGTTCGCCATACGGGATGTTCAAGCCGCCGCCGCTTGGCCTCGTCTACGGCCGTCACTGACAGAGTCTTTTTATCAACGGCTGCGTGGTATCGCGGTAGTAGTCGTTTTGCTCATGTTTTTCCGCCCGCTGGGCCGAGAGACCGGTGCTGCTCGCGCCTAAACTATGTCAGCCGCCGAACAGCTGCTCGAAAAAGTTTTGCTGCCGGGATTGAGCCCCCTGCTTTTGTCCCGGAACCCCAGCGTTGGGGATATCCGCAGGCGGCACCGGCGCACCGCCGTCGTAAACTGGTGAAGCCGCGCGCGCCGCATCGTTCTGCTGAACCGGCAAGTTCTCCGGCCGCGGGGCAGGGGGCGTTGCAGCTTGCCGAGTTTGGCTGGTGGCTGGGGCGCCGAACAAACCAGGCAGCGAGGGCCAGCCATTGTTTTCAGCCATCGGCACACCATCGGAGCTATAATCGCGCCAGAGTCCGCCGGGGAGCGGCTGCGGCGGCACGCCTTGATGCGCGGTGAGCATGAAGCGCGACCAGATTTCTACGGGAAGGTTGCCGCCGGACGTTCTTTTCGTCGGCGAATTGTCGTCGTTGCCGAGCCAGACTCCGGCGACGAGGTGGCTGGTGTAGCCGATGAACCACGCGTCGCGCCAATCCTGGCTGGTGCCGGTCTTCCCCGCCGCCTGCCAGCCCGGCACCGAAGCCTTGCGCGCCGTGCCAGTCAACAGAGTTTCCTGCATCATCGTATTCATCATCGCCAAATATATTGGATCGATGACCCGGCCATTGCTCGTGCGCTTGCGCTGATAGAGCAGCTTGCCGGTGGCGGTTTTCACCTTCGCAATGATCCGCGGCTGGACGCCAATGCCTCCATTGGCAAAGGGCACGTAAGCGGCCACGATTTCGAGCGGGGTAACCTCGGACGTGCCAAGCGCGATCGACGGGTTGGCGGAAAGATCGGATGCGATCCCAAGGCGATGCGCGACCCTGACGATAGCCTTGGGACCAACCTCCAGGCCGAGGCGTACCGCCACAGTGTTGAGGGACAGCGCCAAAGCCTTGTTGAGCGTGACCGGACCGAAATAATCGTGCGAATAATTTTCCGGCTGCCAGCCTTTCACATTGATCGGAGCGTCCTCGCGCACCGAATCCGGGATCAGGCCGGCTTCGAGCGCGGCGAGATAAACGAAAGGCTTGAACGCCGACCCAGGCTGGCGTTTGGCCGAAGCCGCGCGGTCGAACTGGCTGTCGGCGTAATTCCGGCCTCCGACTAGCGCCTTGATCGCGCCATCGGGGGCGAGCGCGACGAGGGCGCCCTGGCCGACGCCGAAAGCCGCGCCCTTGCGATCAAGCTCTTCGGTGAGCGCCTTTTCCGCCGCCGCCTGCAACAAAACGCTGAGCGTCGTCGAGACGACGATATCTCCATTGATTGCGCCGATCGTATCGGCGAGCGTGTCCATCACGAAATCGGCGGCGTAATTGGCCGAGCTCGCGTTTCGATCTCGCATGGCTTGCGCGGGATTGGCTAGGGCGAGCATCGCCATGGCATCGGTTATGAAGCCTTCCTGAAGCATTGCCGCGATGACTTGGCTCGCGCGCTCGCTGGCCCCGGCGGGATTGCGATTGGGCGCCAATCTCGCGGGCGCCTTCATTAGTCCCGCGAGAACCGCCGCCTCGGGCAGGGTCACACTGCGGGCGCCGTGGCCAAAATATTTTTGCGCTGCCGCTTCCACGCCATAGGCGCCGGAGCCGAAATACACGCGGTTCAAATACAATTCGAGAATCTGATTTTTCGAATATTTATGCTCAAGCCAGAGCGCAAGGATTGCTTCCTGGATTTTTCGTGAAACGGTCCTTTCCTGGGTCAGAAAGAGGTTTTTGGCGAGCTGCTGCGTCAGTGTCGAACCGCCCTGCACCATGCCGCCGCCTGTCGCATTACGAATCAGGGCGCGCAAAACTCCTTGCGGATCGATTCCCAAATGCGAATAAAAGCGGCGATCCTCGATTGCGACAAAGGCTTTTGGCAGATAGGGTGGCAGGTCCGCGATCCGGACCGCGGCGCCTCCGGTGTCGCCGCGATTGGCGAGCAAAACTCCGGTATCGTCGAGAATGGCAATGTTTGGTGGCCGTTTCGGCACGGCAAGCGCGTCGATCGGCGGCAATTTCGTGGCTTGATAAGCAATCACGCCTGTGCCCGCAATGCCGGCCCAGACAGTTGCGATCATTCCCCAATAGAACAAAAGGGCGATAGGCGAGCGGCGTTTTCTGGTCCCCCGCGATCGTCCGGCACGGCGACGCAAGCCTTCATCGATCCTTGCTTTGTTTCCGGGAGGCTGGTTCCCTAGTGGTGGGCCGAAGACCGGCTCGCGGCGTTCCGCCGTCTTGCGCTTTGTCATGCCATTCGCGCCGCCGTTTCGCCAAAATAGACCGGCGCCAAACTGCCTGGCCGAGGCGGCTCGCTTTGATGATAAATCCGGCGGATTAAGGGCAGGTAAAGGTCGCGCGCCGCAAGGCCCTGCGCGTGACCAACACCGCCGGAGGATTGATCGCGGCGGCGGCTTGCGATTTGGCGAAAGCCGCGCCAAAGTCCGTCCCCGCCCACGGCGCAGGCTAGGGGCGGGCGTGATGGAATCGAATAAAAGCCCGATTGGACCGCCCCCATGAAAGTTACTCTCGAACGAGCGGCTTTGTTGAAGTCTCTTGGCCACATGCATCGCGTCGTCGAGCGTCGCAATACGATCCCCATTCTCTCGAATGTCCTCTTGCGCGCCGAAGACACGAGCCTGCTCCTGAAGGCGACCGATCTCGACCTGGAAGTCATAGAACG
Source organism: uncultured Alphaproteobacteria bacterium (assembly GCA_963808645.1). Lineage (GTDB taxonomy): Bacteria > Pseudomonadota > Alphaproteobacteria > Rhizobiales > Beijerinckiaceae > Methylocapsa. The sequence continues at coordinate 94,590 of CAWEGU010000010.1, read as the reverse complement.
ATTGGCGGCGGACGTCGGCGCCGCCGGCGCGACCACGGTTCCCGCGCATATCCTCTATGAGATTGTCCGAAAATTGCCAGATGGCGCACAAGTTTCCCTCGAGTCGAAAGGCGAATCCGGCCGGTTGCAGCTGCGCTCCGGGCGTTCGCGGTTCAACCTGCAGGCTTTGCCGGATAGCGATTTCCCGGATCTCGCTACGGGCGAACCCGGTCACGCTTTCAACCTCGCCGCCGGCGACCTCAAGCGGCTGATCGACAAAACCCAGTTCGCGATTTCCAATGAAGAGACGCGCTATTACCTCAATGGTATTTTTCTGCACACGACAGATGTCGAAGGCCATACAATGTTGCGCGCCGTCGCGACCGACGGGCACCGGCTCGCTCGGGTCGAAATTCCCGCCCCCGACGGCGCGATTGGCATGCCGGGAATCATCGTGCCGCGCAAAGCCGTGTCCGAGGTGCAAAAACTCATCGAGGATCCGAGCATGGAGGTTCGCGTCGAAATATCGGCCGCCAAGGCGCGCTTTAGCTTCGGCGATCCCTCGGCCATCGCAGGGCGAGTGGTGCTCACCTCGAAATTGATCGAGGGGACCTTTCCCGATTATGTTCGCGTCATCCCTTCGGGGAACGACAAACGTCTGATTGTCGATCGCGCGCCGTTCGCGGCCGCGGTCGATCGAGTTTCGACGATTTCGTCGGAGCGCGGCCGCGCCGTCAAGCTCGCAGTGGCGGATGCGAAACTTACTCTTTCCGTCACCAATCCAGATTCCGGCTCGGCGACCGAGGAACTCGATGTCGATTATGACTCAGCCCCGATCGATATCGGCTTCAACGCCAAATACCTCCTCGACATTACCGAGCAGCTCGACGGCGACACCGTGCTGTTCAAGCTTGCCGACCCCGGCTCGCCCACTCTTGTGCAAGACCGCGACGGCGCGGCTGCTCTTTATGTGTTGATGCCGATGCGGGTCTGAGCCGACGCTGCAACATGCTCTCGCCTTTTTCTCAGCCGGGTCTGTTCCGCCAACCGCAATTCATGTGCGCAAAGCCTCTTGAACGTCCCTGTTGTTCCATGTATGTTCACCTATGAGCGCGGAACATTCCATGATCATCCGAGTCGGCCATGCCAACAAGGACGAAAGCAGCGGCAACGAGCACCGCTGCGCGGCAACACCGTGTCGAGGTGGCGGTAGGACTCGACACAGCGCCCGCACGGCCGCCCAGGAGCGTCGCGGCGGGCATTGCAAACGCCGTTCCTGTCGAGCCGGCTTCGGCTCGCGCGCCAGCCGGGGAGGCCACGCCGGCTCTCCCCCAGCGGGGCCGTGGCGCCTTGTCGAACGCGAGCGGACGCTTCGAAAAAGAAGCTCGCTGTGATGAGAACGATGGCTGGGGTCTACCCGAGGATTTACCGCCATTGCGGACGCAAGTGACGCGGGAAAGCGCCAAAACGATCCTTACGCGGAATGATTTGCCCGATATTTCCTTCGACCAGTCGATCAATCCCTATCGCGGCTGCGAGCATGGTTGCGTTTATTGTTTCGCGCGTCCCACCCACGCTTATCTCGGTTTATCCCCTGGCCTCGATTTCGAGACAAGGCTTTTTGCCAAGGCCAATGCGGCAAGCCTCCTCGAGCGCGAATTGTCGGCGCCGGGCTACACCGCCACAACCATCGCGATCGGAACCAATACCGATCCGTATCAACCGATCGAGCGAAGGGAGGAGGTGATGCGCAAGATGCTCGAAGTGTTGGCGCGGACCAATCATCCGGTTGCGATCGTCACCAAATCGGCACTTGTCTTGCGCGATCTCGATCTTCTTGCGCCGATGGCGAAAAAAGGCCTCGCAAAGGTGGCTTTGTCGGTGACGACGCTCGATCCCGTCCTTGCCAGAAAAATGGAACCCCGCGCGTGCAGCCCGGAGCGGCGGCTTGACGCGATTCGGCGGCTGGCGGAGGTGAATGTGCCAACGGCGGTCATGGTCGCGCCGGTTATCCCGGCGATCAACGACGCGGAGATCGAGGCGATCCTCACCCGCGCGCGAGAGATGGGCGCGCACGATGCCAGTTATGTCCTGCTGCGGCTGCCGCTTGAAGTCCGCGGACTCTTTGTCGAATGGCTGCGCGCGCATTATCCGGGCAAGCTCAAGCACGTGCTGTCATTGCTGCGTGCCTCGCGCGAGGGCAAGCTCTACGATTCGAGGTTTGGCGCGCGGATGACCGGGTCTGGCCCTTATGCGGCGATGATCGGGCGCAGGTTCGAGGCGGCGACGGCAAGACTTGGGCTTGCGCGAATCCGTGTGCCGTTGCGTTGCGATTTGTTCCGGCCGCCAGCGCGCTTGGGCGAGCAATTGCGATTGCTTTGAGAGGACGCGGCAGGCGTCAGGCCCGCGCTACGTCATTGTGTCATCCGGTCGAGCTGGCGTTGAAGACGCATCAACGAGGCGAAAAGCGCGGCGGATGTCAGGGCTGGAAACTGTCGCGGGCGGAATCGATCAGACCACGGCTGGTGATCACGATCCAGCCGCCGCCACGCTTTTCGATCGTTTTCACCATGCCGGCGCCGGGAATGATCTCTCCAGGCGCGACCTCGATCGAGCCACGCGGACTCTCGACGAGAGCGATCCCGTTGTAGACATCACGAACAACCCAATTCGTGAGCAATTGCGGCGTGCTCGCGGCCGATGCAAGGCTCCCGAGCGGGCGGGGAACTCCCGGGGCGGTGGGATTTTGGGACGGATCGAACGCGTCGCCGCGGCCGCCTATTTTTCTTTGTCCATGCGCGGTTTCAAGCGGCGGCTTTGCCGCCGGACCGCCAAGTTGCGCTGGTTTTCCGGCGGCCGCCTTACCCGGTGCCGGGGCGGCGCCAATTGATGCGGTCGCGGGTGGCGTCGCCATCTGGTGTTCAATGCGATCGAGCCGCTCGAGAACTTGGGAAAGTTTCGCGGCCGGTTCGCGCTGCATGTTGTCGACCTTACCCGCAAGTTGTGCGATCGAAGCGGTGGTTTCCGTGTTTACCGCATCGAGACGCGTCTTCAGACCATCGAGCGCAGTGGCATCCTTCCCGGACTGGCTCTGCGTGGCTCGCAAAGCCTCGACGTTGGCTTTGACTGCCCGGATATCCTCGGCCATTTCTTGCGCCGCGCGGAGCACCTCTGTACGCACCACGCTCTCTTGCGTCGCGACAGGAGGGGCGGGCGGCGGCTTAATGGCGTAGAACGGCGACTGATCCCCGGAAAAATACGACCCCGCCGCCCATGCGAAACCAAAAAGACAAGCTGCCAGGGCCACGCGCGAACCATAGCTGAAAAGCTGCTTGAAGCGCGGCGGCGCCCTTCGCGGAGCGGCGGCAAAGTGTTCCGCTCTACTCGGTCGAATTTGCTCTGGTCCAGGCTGCGTAGTTTCTTCGACAGGGGAGGATGAAAGCGGGAGGGCCGAGTCGAGGACACTCGATTCTGAAGCAGGAATTGCTGATGGGACAGCTTCGCCTTGTGCCAGCAACACGACGATTTTGGGTATTGCATAGCCCATAATCGTTCTCGCGAAGCTTTGGCTTACATCGGCCTTATTGGCAATCTCGCTAATAACTTCGGAGCCTAGCGTCTGCTCTACCTCTTCTCCCGAAAGGGGCACAACCTCGGTTCCACCTGACCAGGAAGCAACCTCGGCGGCGAAACCGGCCGCCTTGAACCTGTCGAGGAAGCCGTCAATACCGCCCGGCTGTCCAGAGATCAGGCCGAGAGTCTCGTGAACAAGCGGGCTGGCCTTGGGCCCGAGAGAGAATCGCGATTCGATTTCCTGAATGAGCTGGTCAAAAGTCGCCATTTTACCTCGTCTCCTTCTCGAAAAGCGCCGTCAGCGGCGCCAAATAGCCGACGTCACGCGCGCGAGTTTGCCCGCAACGCCCGTCTCAGTTTTCCTCGCGTGGATGTCCCATCCCTATTCTATTGAGCCATCCAAAAATAGCATTTTCGTGTCGTCACCCCGCACGGGCTAGCGTTGCTGATGGCTTACGGATCACTAGAAGCGCGAGGCGATCGGGCGGCGCGATCATGGCGAAGAGACACTTGCGAAAATTGTCGCAGCTACAACGTGAGCGGGGGACGATTTCAAGGCTGACGGCGTGAGCGAGAAAGGGAATTTGCGATGAGCAGGTCGCGTTATGATGAACTTCACGACAAATACGACGCGATCCTTACAATGAAGTCAGGGACGCGGTACGAGCGTCTTGCAGCTATGGTATTCAAGGCGCTTGAAGAAAGCACCGCAGTTATACACGACGTTTCGCACTTGGGAGAGTCAGACTTATCGCACCAAATCGACGTGCATGTGACGGTAGAAGGTCAAAGCCGCCGTGTGCTTATCGAGTGCAAAGACTACGATATATCCGGTGACAAAGTAGGATTGCCGATAGTTCGAAATTTCTGGGCTGTGTTGGACGACACGAGGGCTAATGAAGGATTCATAATTACCTGTAATGGGTTTACGGAGGAAGCGGCAAAATATGCCAAAGCGAAGGGCATAAAGCTCGTCATTCTCAGAATTCATGAGGAAAAAGATTGGGATGGATACATCAAGACCGTTGTTGTGCGCCTTCTTGCGTTGGCCCCGGCTAATCCGACAATAACCGTTCACGTATCTGATGAAGCAGAGAAGCAGCGTTTCGAGACCGCTATGCAATCCCTGCATCAACCAGGAGGAATTGCTGTTGTAGACCCCGTTTTCATGGTCAAGAACCAAGAGCGAATTCCCTTCAATGAATTCATGACCGCTCACATGAACAAAGCGATTCCGCTCAAAGAGGCACGAGACAGAGCAAGCGTGCGCGTGGCAAATGATGGCTGGAAGATCGAGATTCGCGGAACTCCCCCATTATCTTTTGATCATGCCGATATAGCGTTCGACGTGCACAAGCATGAGCGCGAAATTGTAGTTACGTCAGGGCGCGTTGCCGAACTTATCCTGTCCGGCTTCGGGGATGCCGATATAATCATATTCGGTGATCAACTAGAGCGACGAAAAATTAATCCGGAAACCGGCGAAGTCATTCCATATTGCCGCTTACGCGAATTTGCGCCGCAGAATCCATGGGTAGCGAATGGCGGCTCTCCCTAATCGGGCTCTTGGCGCCCCCACTTTGCCGTCAGTCCGCACGTTGCGCCACGGACTTCCGCACATAAAAAGCCGCGCCGAGATTCAAAACACCGAGAGCGGCGAGGAGTGCGGGCTCGGGCACCCCGACACGCGAGCTTTGCAGCCCGGCGGCCGCGAGCGCCCCCAAAACCATGAAAGCCGAGTTCAAAATATTCACGCCGCCGACAATTCTTGCGCGTCTTTCCTTGGGAGCATCCGCCTGGATCGCGGTAAACAAGGGGACGACGAAAAGCGCGCCGGAGGTGGCGAGGCCCACGACATCGCAGGCGATGCGGATACCGGCCACTGACGAGAAGAATTCGGCAAGCCCTACGTCCGCCGTCGCCACCGGAAGGAAGAATGTCGCCGCGCCGAGATCGATCAGAAAAGCCGCCAAACCGAGCGCGGCGAAAGGAACCGGCTTTAGGTAAATCCGCCCGCGCGCGATCACCGCCGCGGCAATCGCACCGGTCCCGATGCCGAGCGCGAACAACGCGGTCAACGCCGTCTCGACCTCTATGCCGCCGCCGGTCTTGTTGCGGGCGACCACCGGCACCAGCGAAATGGCCACCGCGCCGCTCATCCAAAACCAGGAGACCGCCACGCTCCTTGTCCAGAGGATTGGATCGTGCGCGATTTCGCGAAGGAACGCCCATGTCGACGCGAAGACATTGTAATTTGCGCGAAGATCGGGCGCGGCGCGCCTTACCGGGGGAATAAAGAGACTAGCGGCGAAGCAGGCGATGGCGATTGCCACAAGCTGCAGGACGGTACCTTCCGGCCTGCGTCCCATGACGGACAGGCCGCCCGCGATCAGGCCCAAAAAGATGGCGATGAATGTGGCCGCCTCGACAAGGGCGTTGCCGGCAAGGAGCTCCTCTTTTGCCAGAAGGTCGGGAAGGATCCCGTATTTGACAGGGCCGAACAAAGCCGAGATGACTCCGAGCCCAAACAGCGCAGTAAAAAGTAGCGGCAAGGAGGAAAACCATAGACCCGCGGCCGCGACAAGCTGGACCCCTAGTTCAGCTAGTTTGAGCCGCCGCGCGAGCCACGCTTTGTCATGCGCATCCGCCATTTCGCCGCCAAGCCCCGAGAGGAAAAGCGAGGGAGCCATGAACGTGCCAAGCGCGAGGGTGATCAACGGGCCAGCCTCCGTTTCGCCGAGCCGGAACAGGATCAGCGTGGCGAACATGTTGCGCACGAAATTATCGTTGAAGACGGAAAAAAACTGGCACCAGAACAAACCCGCGAAGCGGCGTGCCCGCAACAAGCAGGCGAGCATGGCAAAGGGCGGGAGCGAGGCGGGGAGATCTTCGCTCATGCGCGCGACGGCTCGGCGTGGCCGACGATTTTGACGATGCCGGTGAACGCGGCGCGCATTTCCCGGTCGAGTTCATCGACATATTCGTGCACTTCGTCGACGCTGAGGTAAGGGCTGACCCGGCAATGGTAATTGACGACCAAACCGTCCGGCGTCGCCCTCACCCGGATGCCGTGCACATCCCGAATCGGTCCCGTTCCGGATACCATTTTCGCGAGGGCACGGGCGATTTCCGCGCGGGCCGCAGGCGGCGCGTCGTGACCCTGCAATGGGCGAGGTTCCAACGGCTCGATGTGCGTCTCAACTTCAATGCCGGGGCCGAGCTCGCGGCCAATCTCGCTCTCCAGTCCGGAGACGATCTCATGCGCATTGCCAAGCGTCATGTGGCCATCGAGCTCGACGTCGAAACTGATCGCAGTCCGCCCTAAGATTTCCTGGATGGTCACGTGATGAACCGGAACGCGGCGTTTGGCGGCGATTAGAAGAATGCGTTCGAGCATCGTTTCGTCGTCAAGGGCGATCGGCTGCGCCGCGACCGTGACGGCGACTTCGGGATGCTGGGCCGTGATCGCGGCCGCGACATTCGCCTCGATCGCGGCAGCTTTTTCCAGCGGCAAGGTTCGCGACACGGTGATCGCAATTTCGCCGAGCACCTCGGCTCCCGCCGGACGCAGCCGCAGAGTCTCGACCTTGACCACGCCGGGAACGGACTGCGCGAGCGACCTGATTTGCGAGGCAAGGCCCTTCGGCGCCGCGTCAACGAGCGTATTGACCGTGCGTCGGCCGATCTGAAAGCCCGCCGCCGCGATGAAAAGTGCAAGCCCCAAGGCTGCCAGGGCGTCGCCTTGCGGATAGCCGTAACGCGCGGCGGCGATCCCGCAGAGCGCCAGGGCGGAGCTGACGATATCGCTCGAAAAATGCAACGCGTCGGCGGCGAGCGCATCGCTTTTCGTCGCCGCGGCGATCCGCTTCAGCGAACGCCAACGCACCAAATCGATGATCATCGAAGCAATCAAAACACCGAAGGCGAAAGGATTGGCCTCGATTCTTGTGTCGCGGCCGGCAAGCCGTGTGATCGCTTCGATCAATATAAAAACGGCGAGCGCGAACAAGAACCCGGTTTCGATCAAGGCGGCCAATGCCTCGACCTTGGCATGGCCGAATTGATGCTCCTCATCGGCGGGCTTATTCGCGATCCGTATCGCGAAATAGGTGAGGGCGGTGGCTGCCACATCGGCGAGATTATGGCCAGCCTCGGAGAGGACCGCGAGCGAGCCGGAGGCAAGCCCGGCACCGGATTTTGCCGCCGTCATCAGCGCGCTCACCGCGATCGAGGCAAGCGCCGCCCTCTCCTTCAGCCGGTTGGCCCCGTTCATCGGCGGTTCCAGTTCCGCGGCCACGGGAGTTCCGCTCATCGGATTTTTAACTCACGCATGTGTTAAGAGGCGACGCCGCACGGCCACCCGTCAATGCTGTATACCATGACAAACGAATGCTTGGCGCTTGGTCGCACCGCGCCCGGAGACCGGCATAGGGTTTAAGAGGAGGAGCATCATGGAATACCTGCATACCATGGTCCGCGTCACGGATCTTAAGCGATCGCTAGATTTCTACATCACTAAGCTCGGGCTCGTCGAAACGCGGCGAACCGACAACGAAACCGGCCGTTACACGCTCGTGTTCCTCGCCGCGCCGGGAGATGTGGATCGCGCCACGAAATTCAAGTCGCCGCTCATTGAGCTGACCTATAACTGGGACAAAGAGGTCTATCATGGCGGTCGCAACTTCGGTCATCTGGCCTATGCCGTCGAGGATATTTACGCAATCTGCGACAGGCTCAAGAAGGCCGGCGTCACCATCAACCGGCCGCCGCGCGATGGCATGATGGCCTTCGTCCGGTCGCCGGACAATATTTCGATCGAGCTTTTGCAACGGGGCGCGCCCTTGCCTGCGCGCGAGCCATGGGCGTCCATGCCCAACACCGGGATTTGGTAGGGACCTTGGCCGCTGCCCAGATTCCCATAAGGCCTGGCGATCTCGCAAGGATAGCGCCTCTTTCCTCCTGCGCTTATTTCCTCGATGCCGATGGCACGCTCCTCGACATGATGCCGCGCCCCGAGGATGTTGTCGCGAATGAAACATTGCGGACGCTGCTCGCGGAGCTTGCCAGGGCCGCGCAGGGCGCGCTTGCCCTTGTCAGCGGGCGCACGATCGCGGACATCGATCGTATTTTCGCGCCGCTGATTTTTCCGGTGTCAGGATTGCACGGCGGCGAAATCCGGTTTCCGGACAGGTTGCGCGGCAGCAGCCCCAAAGATGGAGCGATGGACAGCTTCCGGCAGCCTCTCGCGGGCTTCATCGCCGCTCATCCAGGGTTACGGCTGGAGGACAAAGGCGCGGCGCTCGCGGTGCATTTCCGCCAAGCGCCGGAACTCGCCCGTGAGGTCTTGGAATTTCTTGGCACGCTGGCGCAACAAACCGGTCTTTCGGTGCAGGAAGGTAAGATGGTCGCCGAACTCAAGCAAGCGCATCACGACAAGGGAAAAGGCATCGCCGCCTTGCTTGCAAACCCGCCTTTTTTGGGCCGCAAGCCGGTCTTCGTCGGCGACGATCTGACCGATGAGAGCGGGTTTTCGTTCGTCAACGCGCAAGGCGGAGTTTCGGTGCGGGTTGGACCCTCCGGTATTGAGAGCGATGCACACTTTTATCTGCCCGATCCGGCGAGTGTGCGGGCGGAGCTTCACCGGCTCTTGGCAGGCAGTTGAATTTCCGGGTACGTGATCGCGCCATTGCCGCGCTTTTGCCGGCCTTCGCTATCTGGCAAGTTCAGCAGGCCACGTGCGGTCTTCCCTGGATTCTGCTAAGCGTCTACCTTGCTCAGCGGAGCGGCGCAGGACAGGCTTAAGCCATGACCCCGAGAGACAAAGCGATCATACGTTACCTCAAGAGCCGCCAAGGCATCATTGCCATTAGCCTCGGCTTGACGGTTACCGGCATCGTTTTTATTATTGTGACCGGCCGCTATGAGCTCAGCTGGTTCGTTGCCGCCGCGATCTTGCCTTGGATCGAGTATTGGCTTCGGCGCAACAAAAAATGACCCGCGCGCGCATCAAGCCAACGATCTTGTCGGCGGCTGCTATTCCGCGACATCTTTCTGCCGGTAGCCGAGCCTATCGTTCAGCTCCTCGATAAGCCGCGCCGCCGCTTCCGGAATCGCCGTGCCCGGGGGAAAAATCGCCGCCACCCCGGCCTCGCTCAGCGCGCCGAAATCTTGCGGCGGAATGACCCCGCCGACGACAATCATGATGTTCGCGCCACCTTCGCGCAAAAGCGCCGCGCGCAGTTGCGGCACGAAAGTTAGATGCCCGGCGGCAAGCGACGAAACACCAACGATGTGGACATTTTTTTCAACCGCTTGGCGCGCGGCTTCCTCGGGCGTCGCGAAGAGAGGACCGATATTGACCTCGAAGCCAAAGTCGCCGAGCGCGGAGGCGATGACTTTCTGGCCGCGATCATGCCCGTCCTGGCCGATTTTCGCGACAAGAATGCGCGGAAGCCGCCCGTCGTTTTCGACGAACGCGTTGACCAGACCCTTGGCGCGCATGATCGCCGGTAATCTGGCGCCCGATTCCCTCGCATAGACGCCGGAAACCGCCACGCTCTCCGCGTGATGGCGGCCAAACACTTTTTCGAGCGCGAAGGACATTTCGCCGACCGTCGCCTTGGCCCGCGCGGCCTCGACCGCGAGCGCCAAAAGATTTGCGTCCCCTCGCGCGCCTTCCGTCAAGGCATCGAGCGCGCGCTGAACTTGGCAGGGGTCTCGCGCGGCCCTCAAAGCTTCGAGCTTGACGATCTGCCGCACGAGAACGGCGGCCCTATCGACTTTCAAAATCTGAATATCTTCCTCGATCTCGGGTTTAAATTTGTTGACCCCGATCACCGCTTCGATCCCGCTGTCGATGCGCGCCTGGGCCTTTGTGGCAGCTTCCTCGATGCGGAGCTTCGGGAGTCCCGTTTCGATGGCCTTCGCCATGCCGCCGATCGCTTCGATCTCCTCGAGATGCGCAAGTGCCTTGCCGGCGAGGGCGGCGGTGAGCCTTTCGACGTAGTAGGAGCCGCCCCATGGATCGATGATGCGCGTGGTGCCGCTTTCCTGTTGCAGGAAAAGCTGGGTGTTGCGCGCGATGCGGGCCGAGAAATCGCTTGGCAGCGCCAACGCCTCGTCGAGCGCGTTGGTGTGCAAGGATTGGGTTTGGCCTTGCGTCGCCGCCATCGCCTCGATCTGGGTGCGCACGACATTGTTGAAAACATCCCGCGCGGCGAGCGACCAGCCGGATGTTTGGGTGTGCGTGCGCAGGACGAGGGACTTTTCGTTAGCCGGATGAAAGCCTTGCATGAGCTTCGCCCAGAGGAGCCGCGCGGCGCGAAGCTTCGCCACCTCCATGAAAAAATTCATCGAAACGCCGAAGAAAAACGATAGCCTCGGCGCGAAGCGATCGATCTGAAGACCGCCCGCAAGTCCGGCGCGGACATATTCGAGCCCATCGGCCAGCGTGTAGCCCAGTTCGAGATCGGCGGTCGCGCCCGCCTCCTGCATGTGGTAGCCCGAGATTGAGATCGAATTGAATCTCGGCATATGCCGTGCCGTAAAGGCAAAAATGTCGGCAACGATCCGCAGCGACGGCTTCGGCGGATAGATGTATGTGTTGCGGACCATGAATTCCTTGAGGATATCGTTCTGAATCGTCCCAGCGAGCTTAGCGGGCGGCACGCCTTGCTCCCCGGCCGCCACGATATAAAGAGCGAGCACTGGCAAAACCGCGCCGCTCATCGTCATCGACACCGAGATTTCGCCGAGCGGTATCCCCGAAAAAAGGCTCCGCATGTCGTTAATCGAATCGATCGCGACGCCGGCCATGCCGACATCCGCGGCGACGCGCGGATGATCCGAATCATAGCCACGATGGGTCGGAAGGTCGAAAGCGACCGAAAGCCCCTTTTGCCCGGCGGCGAGATTGCGGCGGTAGAAGGCATTCGACTCTTCGGCGATCGAGTAGCCCGCATATTGCCGGATGGTCCAAGGCCGCTCGACATACATGGCCGGATAGGGGCCGCGCATATACGGCGCGATGCCGGGGAAACTATCGAGGCAATCGAGCCCGGCAATGTCGCTTGCGCGGTATACCGGCGCGACACCGATGCCCTCGGGAGTCACCCAGGGTTCCGCGCGGGCATCCTCGAGTTGGATCGGCGCCGGGGCAAATGGCAGCTTAGAAAAATCGGGAAGGCGGCTCACGGGGCAGCTTTCGGGGCGCCAAGCATACTCCCTGATTGTAGTTTGGCCGGCAGGAGAAAACCATCGTTCTCGCTAAAGCCGCGCAGCTATCTTTGCCGGTCAGCCTTGCCTTGTGGCCCGCCACGAGCCGGCGCACTGCAGGCTCGGCGAGGACCACGTGCCAGAGCCAGATCCCATTGCGAGCTTTCCAATAACCGTGGCGACCTGGCCGAAGCGCTGGAATGCAAAGTCCACGGTGCCGCGCCGGCTAATCTCGCCGGAGGCTATCATAGGTGTATCCCCGGCCGAGCTGATTCGGCCGCCGGATACCGAAATCTTCCAATGGTAGTCCCTATCGCAACTGCCTTGCCGGGTGGTGATGTCGACAGCGTAGATGCCATCGTGATTTAGCCGCATCGCGAACCCGCCTTGCGCATGCGCCGCGTTGATCGCCGCAGCACCCATGAGCATGGCGGCGAGACTCGAATATACTGCCAGCCTCATCTTGTTCCCTTCTCTACACTTTGTAGCCTATAGCTCTGCCGTCCCAAGCCTACAGCGAGCGCGTTTTGGAGAATAGCCAGAGTATCGCCACCAGCGCAAATCAATTCGACGAGCCCAGCCTCAAGCAAAGCCGTTTCTGCTTCTTGTGGCTTGCGCCCCGCGAGGCAAATGCGCGCTGCTCCCGCTTCGCGCAATAGCGCGGCGGCGCCGATCAGTGCGCGCGTAGAAACCGTCCCCGGCGCGCAAATACAAGCGATCTTGCAGCCGGAAGCGAGAAACGCATCGGCCGCCCCCCGCGGCGTCTCGAAGCCCTCATTGCTTACGGCCTCAATCCCCGCCGCCGCGAAAAAATTCACGGCGAAAGCGGCAGCCGCCGCGAAGCCTTGCGGCCTCCCGAGATTGGCGAGAAATATTTTTGGCCGCTCCCCCGTTTTGTGGAATTGTTCATCGGCAGCCTCGCGCAATATCTCGTAAGGCTCCGCGTCGCGCCGCGAGGGCAGGGCCGCGCCAGTTCGCGCTCGACTCTCATTGGCCCCGGCAGGCGTTGGTTCGAGCACGTTGACTGGCGCTTCGGCAAGGAGAGGAAATGCGCTCGTCCCGGTGATCGCGAGGGTGCGGCGCGCGATGGCCTCGCGCCGCGCCGCCGCCGCCGCGGCGATCTCCCTTTGCGGCACGCCCACTCGAAGAGCAGCGATCATGCCGCCTTGCGCCTCGAAATCTTGGAACAAACGCCACGCGCGCGCGCAAAGTTCGTCTGTCAACGCCTCAAAACTTCCGGCGCCTGCCGCCGGATCGGCGACTTTCGCAAGCCTCGCCTCATGGATTAAAATAAGCTGCGTGTTGCGCGCGACGCGTCGGGCAAAATCGTCCGGCAGGCCGAGCGCCAGAGTGAAAGGCAAGACGGTAACCGCATCCGCGCCGCCCACGCCGGCGCAAAATACGCCCATCGCCGTGCGCAAGATATTCACGAACGGATCATATTTCGTCATCATCCGGAAAGCGGTCTCGGCATGGACCCGCGCGGGTTTCGGCGACAGGCCGCAGGCGGACTCCACGCGTGCCCAGAGATGCCGCAAGGCGCGGAATTTGGCGAGAGACAAAAATTCATCGGCGTCGGCGGCGAGAAGAAATGCGATCTCGTTCCGCGCATCTTCAAGCGAAAGACCATCGGCTTCAAGCAGCCGCAGATATTCGACTCCCGTGGCGATCACGCATCCAAGTTCTTGGACTTCCCCCGCGCCGGCTTCGTGGTAAGGCCGCCCGTCGGCGAGCAGCAGGTGCCCTGCAAACCCCGCGTCGCGCAAGACTGTATGCATCTCCGCCACGCCGCGCCCGGGGGGCAAAACGCCCGTCCGCGCGAGATGCCCATTCGGATCGTGGCCGAAATCGACATCGAGCGAAGCCGAAGTCAATCTGCGGTTTCGCGCCATCGAAGCAAAGGCCGGCGCGATTTCTAGCGCGCGCGGCCCCGCATCGAGACGTAGCGATACGAGATCGAGCTCGATCCCGGCTAATGCGGCATCGAGATCGCGCTCGGTGCCGATCCGCACGCCAAAACCCCGTGCCGGCTGCGCTTGCGAAATGGTGAGGGTGAGCGCATCGGCGCCACTGTCGAGGTCCGCGCGGGCCATTTGGTTCGCTGTCTCTGGCTCGGGATGATCCATCCGTTGCGAGATTGTCCAGGGACCATGATATTGCCGCCGCGCGTGGGTGCTTTCCTTTGTAGGGCGTTGATAGAGGGGCGCGATCTTCAGCCCTTCGAATGTGGTCGAAATAAGGGATTCAAAAGGCCGGCCGTCGAGCGCGCGTTCGACGAGCCTTCGCCAATCCGCCTCGCTGGCGGGTGGGAAAGTGTCAGCAAAGCCAGCCATGTGCGCTCCCTTGCGGTTCTTTTAAGCACGCGGGAAGCACGCCCTTCGCCTCGCTCTAGTAAGGAATTCGACCGCCGCGCGCGCATAGGCGCGGAGCGTGTTCGGGTTGCGAATGTTGGCGGTGAAGAATTCGAAGAAGCGGTAGGAGGCGCGCTCACCGGAGGCGGTGACAAGGGCGGGCGCGCGGTCGGTGATGGGGACGAGCTGGTTCATGGCGCCACAATGGCCGCAAGTTCGCGCAACGTCACGAACCGAATACCAAATTCTTCGCTGAGCCATTTGCGGTTGGCACAATCGAGCACCAACGGGACTGAAGCACCCTTTCCAAAGTCTTTGCTGCAAAACAGGTCGATGCCATATCCGCAATGAGCGGCAATACTGTCCCCATCAGCCCACTCGCTGACCGCTCGCTCTACCTGCCTACATTCATGAATATCTTTCGCGCGCTTCAACCCATAGTACCACCACTCGGATACGCCATCGCGCGCGCTGAGTTGTAGGCCAAGCTTGATAGCGACCGCGCACCCAATGTCGCGAGCTCCGATTTCGCTCCGTAGGTGAACAGCCTTGGCGACGAATTGCTCAAGGTCTCCGGGAGGCTCGAAGAGCGTGCCGTCATCATCCTTGGCACAAACTCCATCCGGCGAGCGTGGAACCATCAGGGCACGCATGCCCAGATCGCGCGCGGCCTGAATTCTCTTAACGAATTTAGGAGGAAGCGGATTTCGATCCCGCACAAGACTTATAGAAAGTGTGATCGTGTTCGGGCCAGTGCTGGTGCTCTGGCTTTGAAGCCCTGTACTACTTAGGACTTTGATGCGATTTTCATTCTTGATTCCCTCTAGCGTGACGATGGTCTCGCTAAAAAAGCCTTGGATGGTTCCGGCCTGAACCGCAGCACGACCCGTGCTGCGTCCGCCGGATCGGTGGCTGCTTCGCGCTTTCCGGCCAGACCATATCGTCAAGAGCGCCGGTGTCGAATGTGACCGTCAAAGGCATCGCGGATGACCTAGGCATTAGCGTATACGATAAGGGTATTATCATGCATAACAGCGTGTGGGCGATTGCTGTCCCGCCTTGTGCTTTTTGTGAAGGGCTGGCCTAGCGGGAAGGCGATGCTCTAGGACTTGGCCCCGCCATCTATGCACATCATTCTTGCTTCCCAGCATGGGCACGCCCAACACAGGTCCCGCGCCGCGCAACGCCTCATCGACCGTGGCAAGCGGTACGCCACGGCGCCGCGCCGAACCTTGTGGCCGCTTAGATGACCTTTTCAATGCGCCGGTCGGGAATGAACCAGAGGAGCGCGACGGCAATATAGAGAGCGATCGCGATCCACGGCCGAACGAAGGAAAGCCCAATCGCCACTGCGTAGGTCGAGAGGGAAAGCTTGGCTTTCAAGTCGCTTCCGACGGCGCGGGCCAACCTCGAATCCGCGCCGTTGATTGCGATCAGCATCCGCTCCAGCAAAAGATAGCCGATCGCGGCCATCACCAGAACAAATCCATAGGCCGCGGTCGGCAGCGCGGCGAAATCGGTCTCGTCCATCCAACGGATCACGAACGGCACCAGAGAAAGCCAAAACAGCAAGAACATGTTCGGCCACAGTACCCGGCCATCGATCCGCTCGCTGATCTGCAGCATGTGGTGGTGGTTGTTCCAAAAGATGTCAACATTGGCATAGCTCAGCGCATAGGTGATGAACACCGGCAGGGTGGATGCGAGCGCGGCAAAGTCAGCGCCTGGCGGCGCCTTCATCTCCAACACCATAATGGTGATGATGACGGCAATCACTCCATCGGTGAAGGCTTCTAGCCGGCCTTTGTGCATTAACAGATCTTTCTCGCAACGGAAGGCGTAGAGCCCGCCGTGATCACAGAATGGCAGTTCTCCTCCATTGAATCGCCGGAGCTCAGTGTTTCCCGGCGTATCCGCGATAGTATGCTTCGCCATCGCGACTGCAAGCTCCCCATTGCCGTCCGCGGCCCTCCATGGTAGCTGCCGCCATGCTCGAAGGCCTGCCTCCAAATGGCGCCGCGCATGTCATGCGTCTTTCCTGCGACGAGGCGGCGGCGTGCAGGATCGCCGCCATTATTGTCGAAACTTTTGATCCGGCCACGACCGCCGCCGCAGCCTTTGAGGAAGCGCCGGACCCAAGCGGCTCGAACAAAGCCCCCTGGATGGTCGAGGCATATTTTGGCGCTCCGCCGGACGAAGCAAACGTTCGCGCCCTTGTCGCGGCCGTCGCGGGTGACGCCGCCGCCCGCGCGGCCACCTTCGGCCGGGTCGACGAGCGCGATTGGGTTGCCGCTTCCCTTGAAGGGCTGAAGCCGGTACGGGCCGGACGGTTCATCGTTCATGGCGCGCATGGACGCGCCGCGGCCAAGGCCAATGACATTGCAATCGAGATCGAGGCCGCGCTGGCTTTTGGCACCGGCCACCATGGCTCGACGCGCGGCTGCCTTCACATGCTGAATCTCGTGGCACGCAAGCGGCGGCCCCGCGCCATCCTCGATCTCGGCACCGGCTCCGGCGTCCTTGCCATCGCGGCAGCCAAGCTTTTCAAGCGCAAAATTCACGCCGGGGATATCGACAGAGTTGCCGTCGAAGCGGCCGGCGCCAACGCGAAATGCAACCGCGCCGCAAGCTTCGTGCGTCCGGTCCTGGCCAAAGGCGCCGCGCACCCGATATTGCGGGCAGGCGGACCATACGATCTGGTTTTGGCGAATATTCTCGCGCGCTCGCTGCGCGATCTCGCACCGCAAATCGCAAGATTAACGACGCCCCGCGCGGAGATTATTCTCTCCGGTCTCATCGCGCGCGATGTTGCCGGCATCGTCGCCGCCTATCGGACGCAAGGCACCGCCATGGCGCGGCGGATCGATATCGACGGCTGGGCGACATTGCTCATGCGGCGCGGCGGCCGGCGCGAAAAAGCTACAGCGTCTTCATTCGCGCAACCGTTAGGCGCAGACGCGCGACCGTGAGGTCACGCAACCCGGCCACATCGAACCCCAGCACGACGACGGCATAGACAGCTACGCCGACGCCAATCTGTTCGACGAGCGTCGCAAGTCCTGGCTCTTGGCCGCGCATTGGCATAACGATCGCGGACATTAAGGCATTGGCGAAAACCGTGGCGGCGAGTTCCCACGGACGCGGCCATTGCCGCCATGCCCGGCTTGCGAAACCAATCAGCACAATCAGCGCGGCCAGCATCGCGCCGGCCTGGGCGATGGCGAGCCTCGACGAGCCAGCATCTTGTGGCAAAATAACCAACAACAAAGGATCGGCGGCGCAAGCCGCCAAGGCCGCGGCAACCAATGGCGCGGTTTTTTTCTCGATTTGGAAAACCGGATTTATGGCGTATTGAATCATGGCCATGCAGAAGAGGCCGGTCATCATCAGAGGCAAGAGCAAATCGAAATGGCCTCGAAATGCCTCCGGCACGGCCAATTGCTCAATCGAAGGGAGGGTCAGCCAAAGCCCCGTGCACGCCGGCAAAACCATGGCGATAACGATGGTCATGTTGCGGCCGATCTGCCGCCTCGCCTGGGGCGCACCCTGTAATTCGTGCGTCGCGACCGCGATCTGAAACAACACGATATCGAGGGCCGAGCCGATCGCCTGAATCGCCTTGGTTCCGAAATCGTAGGCCAAGGAAAATTGTCCGGTTTCGGAAAATCCGTAGAGAATCGCGAGGATCGAGCGATTGGCAAGAGGTATCGCAAGGTAAAGAAGATTGGCGCCGACGATAGGCAGGCTATAGGCCATCAGCGAACGGGCAATGGAAAGACGCGCGAGGCGAGGTTGCGAGGCCGGATCGTGCAACGCCGCGCGCGCGGTGACGACCGATCCGCCGAGACTGACAATTGTGCCGATAAGGGTCATCTTGGCCGAGCCAAACAGGAAGGCCCCGCCGCCCATGAGAGCGAAAGCCACTATGTTCTTGACGAGAACGAGCCGGGTAAAGAGACGGTCGTCGAAACGGGCGCGAACCAGCGCCGTATGATAATCGAAAAGGCCGTTGGCGGTGGCGGTGCCGAGCGCCAGGGCGATCAACCCATAAGATAATGTAAACCTGATGCCGGTGAAGAGAAGAAGGCTCGCGCCGGCCGCAAGCCCGGCGGCGATAATTGCAAAGCCGAAGTCGAACGTCGCCCGTAGCGCTGGCTCCTCGTCACGTATCCGTTCGGAATAAAACCGCGTGGCCCCAAATCGGATCCAATCAAAAAAGCCAGTCTGGACGAAGATCGCGGTCGCATAGGCGAGGGCAAACCGGCCGTATTCCTCGGGGCCGAGAAATTTCGCGATGAGAAGCCCGATCGCGAAATTGAACAGAATATTGCACAAAGAGACGAGAAAAACCGTCATCGACGGAGCGCGCCAGGCCATTGCGCGGCCGCATGGTTGCGGGCGCGGACCAGGGCGTTATTTTGGTGCAAAGGCCAAGCGGCGGCGGCAATATGCATCGAAGTAAGATTATTAATTACCGTCATAAATTTTTTCCTAAATCGAATTGGAATTTCACCGTCGCAACATACAAGGCCTCACGTTAATTTTACAAAACCCAGACCATCCACAGTTACCCGCGGCGCCGGCCGGATGGATTTTGCCCGAAACGAGTATTGCGAACCGGACGATGCTTGGGCGCGAGCCTACGGAAACCGCCCATCCAAGGCGGTAGTCCCGGCGGAAGAGGCAGCCGGTTCTAACGCAAATCCGAAAGAATCACCGAATTATCCGAGCCGATAACCTTGGTTCGCACGAGCACGTCGCCGTCGAACCACATTTCGCGCGCGAAATCTCCGCTCAGCGTGTCGGCGATTTTGTAGTGTTGGGTCTGATGCGTCACGCCATGAATAGTCAAGGCTTCGTTACCTAGATCGGTAACCTCAATCGACAGACGTTTACCGGTATCGGGATCGAAAGCATCGAATTGATGGATCGCGTCCTTGCCCCATAAGCTTGCTGGCGCGGCCGTCTTGGGCAGATCGCTATGCTTGCCGTCGGCATCCATGCTCAGTTTGTCCGGCGCGGCCCTGACGTCGATGGAATGCTTCGTGCCATTATCGTTGGTCCGCGACTTAAAGGCGATGAGTTGACCGTTTTTCCAGGTTTCGTTGCAGGAATGTTCGTAGCGATAGGCCTGAATAAACATTACCTTGACGGAAACGTCGGTCTTGATCTTGACCGTCGTCGTATCGTTCTGGCGCTCGATGTCGATCGTGTCGGTGCCGATTTTGTCGCCTCCGCGGACGATGTCGAAGATCTTATGGATCTTGGCCGCGGCTTTATCGGCATCCGCTGGCGCCATTGATAGGGCGAGGAGAGTTAGGAAAAGAGCGATTGTTCGCATGATGATCACCGTTTTTTGCGGATTGCTCCCGATTGCCCTCGATATTACGCCGTAAAAGCGCCAGTAATGAGACAATTGGCGATCGCCTGTGGAATACCGCCGGGCGATCTTACGACCTCGCGCCGCCGCTGTCATCCGCCCGGCCACTCCTGGCACGTTCCGCAATCGCCTGAAACGCGGCGCAAACGACGCTTCCGCCGATCCGCGGTGCATGCATCAACGCCGAATTAAGCCCCTTATTTGCGTCAACTTCTGGTCTTTCCATTAAAATCGTATCCGCCATGACAACTCGAATAAGTGATTCGCCTTGCGCGGACAATGTCGACCTGGTCAGAGGCGGGCCTTGACTTGTTGCATCAATAGAAGTTAGCCCGTGACGAGGCGATTGATGTTCGGCTTGTGGCGGTCCGCGCTCCGGGAGGGAACCTCAACAATCGGTGCCTGATGCAAACACATGAAATGGTCAAGAACTTCCGTAAGATAAGCCTCGGGTCCAATCGGAAGTTTGGCCTAGCGTTCGGCATTCTATTCGCGATCCTGGGCCTTTGGCCACTGTTTCGCCAGTCCGGTTCGCCCAAATGCGGGTTGATCGCTCTGTCCACCGTCATCCTGGCCGTCGCACTCCTTCGCCCCCATTGGCTGCTGCGGTTGAACCTTGGATTGTTCAAGCTGGGTCTTGCCTTGAACCGAATTGTCGGCCGCGCCGTCATGGCGATCTTGTTTTTCGGGGCAGTCGTCCCGCTCGGCTGGTATCTGCGCAGGAAGGGCGAGGATCTTCTGCGTCTCAGAATGAATTCCGAAGCCGGGACCTATTGGATCGAGCGTGAAACACCAAGTCCCGCGCCGGACTCCATGAAAAAACAGTTTTGAGGAGAAAAAACCAATGGCGATTCTTGCCGAGCTTTTCGAATTCCTGGGTGCGCGGAAAAAATTCTGGCTGCTGCCCCTACTGGTGCTATTCCTGATCTTCGGCGGCTTGTTCGTGTTGAGCCAAGGCTCGGTCGTCGCGCCTTTTATCTACACGCTTTTTTAATCGACCGGAGATGCTCGTCCTTGGCGTTTCCGCATTCTATCACGATAGCGCCGCCGCACTCATCCGCGACGGTGGGATCGTCGCCGCGGCGCAGGAAGAGCGCTTCACCCGCAAAAAACACGACCCAGGCTTTCCGGCGAACGCTATAGCGTACTGCCTAAAGGAGGCCAAGACCGGCGCTGGCGGCGTCGATCGCGTCGTCTTTTACGAAAAGCCGTTCCTAAAATTCGAACGGCTGATCGAAACTTATCTCGCATTCGCGCCGCGCGGGTTTGCTTCGTTTCGCAAAGCCATGCCGTTGTGGATTAGCGAAAAGCTGTTTCAGCGCGATCTTCTGCTCCGCGAACTCGCGGCAATCGCTCCGGCGCTCGGCAACATGGCTAAGTTGCGCTTTTGCGAACATCATTTTTCGCATGCCGCATCGGCTTATTACCCCGCGCCATTTCAATCGGCACTCGTCTTAACGATGGACGGCGTCGGCGAATGGGCGACGACCTCGGCCGCGCTCGGCCAAGGCATGGACTTGCGGATCATCAAGGAAATTCATTTTCCACATTCGCTCGGGTTGCTATATTCGGCTTTCACCTATTACACGGGTTTCAAGGTCAATTCCGGCGAATATAAAGCCATGGGCCTCGCCCCTTATGGCGAACCTAAATATGCTAAGGCAATCCTCGATCACCTGATCGATGTGAAGGCCGATGGTTCGTTTAGACTGAACCTCGATTATTTTGCCTTCTGCACCGGCCTCACGATGACCAATCGCCGCTTCGACGCGATGTTCGGGGGGGTGCCACGTCGGGCTGGCGAACGGCTCGAGCAGCGCCACATGGATCTTGCGGCCTCGATCCAGATGGTGACGGAAGAAATCGTGTTACGTTTGACACGCTCGCTGTCGACCCAGACCGGGCTTCGAAATCTCTGTCTCGCCGGAGGCGTGGCCTTGAATTGCGTCGCCAACGGCAAGGTTTTTCGCGAGGGCTGCTTCGACCGGATTTTCATCCAGCCAGCGGCTGGCGATGCGGGTGGCGCTCTCGGCGCGGCGCTCGCCGTTCATCACGCCGAAAATCACGGGGGCGAGCGCAAGAGCGGCACGCACCAACCGGACGCCATGCAAGGCGCATATCTAGGGCCGGCTTACGAACAAACCGATATCGAGCGGCGGCTTTCGGAATGCGGCGCCCTCTTCGGCGTCGTCGGCGATGCCGAGCTGATCGAGCGGACGGCGGCGGCGCTCGCGAACGGACAGGCGGTCGGCTGGTATCAGGGCCGAATGGAATTCGGCCCGCGCGCGCTCGGCAATCGTTCGATTCTCGGCGATCCACGTTCCCCGGCCATGCAGAAAGCCCTGAACCTCAAGGTCAAATACCGCGAAAGTTTTCGCCCTTTCGCGCCGTCGGTGCTGCGCGAACGCGTCGCCGATTGGTTCGAGATCGACGCGGATTCGCCTTACATGCTGCTCGTCGCAAATGTGAAACCCGAGCGCTGCCGCAAGATGTCTGTCGAGGAAAAAGAGCTGTTCGGCATCGCCAAATTGAACGTCGTACGCTCAGATATTCCGGCCGTCACCCACGTCGATTATTCAGCCCGCGTTCAAACCGTTCATAAGGAGACGAACCCCCGCTACCACGCCTTGATTGCGAGGTTCGAGCAATTGACAGGTTGTCCAGTGCTTGTGAATACGAGTTTTAACGTGCGCGGCGAGCCCATCGTTTGCACGCCGGAAGATGCGTTTGCTTGCTTTATGGGGACCGAGATCGAGTTTCTTGCGGTCGGAAACTGCATTCTTCACAAAGACAAACAGAGCCCCGCGCTCGCCCGCGATTATAAGAACGCGTTCGAGCCAGATTGACGGCTTTTGCGCCAGTCAGTGCGCTCCTGCAACCAGAATCCCCAGCATGCGGTTTTCGATGTAATCTTTAATTATAGACGCCCTGAGGCGGTTCGCCAATAGCGTTGGATGGCCGTCGCCCTTGAAGCTGAGGTTGGCGCCGGCGGCTTCCTCTTTCGCGAGCGAAACGTCCACGACCATGGCGCCACCATCCCGCAGTCGCTGGACAATCTCTTCATCGCTGGTCCCCGTTCCTTTGAGATAAGGGATCTGCATATAAGGGATGAGAGTTGCGACGCCGTATTTCTCCTTCGCCAGGTTAACCGCGGCGAGCAAGATTTTGATATAGAGTTCCACGTCTTCGTGAGTAACCTTTTGAAGATAAGGCTCGATGAACAAATGATAGGAAGCCATATTTTCGAGCCATTCCCGCAAGCGCTGGCTCAAGCCTTCGTCGCAGGCTCCCTTAAACGCGACATGGCCGTTCTCCAGCGCATATCGAGGCCCCCGGCGCGCCCAAAAGGGTTTGCAAGCCGTTCGCTCGACGTGCAGGGCCGCCGCCGTTAGGAAAATGAAAAGCCGCGGCTGCGCGCCGATCACGCCGTCGAAACGGCTCGTCTGCAATTCCGCCAAAAATTGCTGCGGCCCATAGCCGGAAAAGCCAAGATTGAGCACTCGTTGCTTGCGGGCGAGCAAATCCGCGAAGACCTGCGGCAGCGTCTCGGCATCGTTCAGGCCTAATCCGAAGGTAAAGGAATCGCCGAAAAAAACGATCGTTGGGCCGGTCTCGATCGAGTGGGTTTTGCGCAAAAGATTCGAATCGATCGTATAATCCGCTCGGTATATCGGGATGCCAGATTTCGGATCTGTCTTCTCGGCGTGGAAGCGTCCGGCATGTTCAGGTCCCCAGCCGATAACAGGCTGGCGAACCGACCAGCCACTCGTTACGACAGGCGAGACCTTGGTCTCCAAAATAGCGGCCGTGGCTTCGATCATGGATAGTCCGAAGGCGAGCGAGGCCAAAATGACGAGACCATCGCGCAGCTTGCCGCGTAGCCGCGAAGCGATGCCCGCCAAAGCCAAGAAGGCCAGGATAAAGGTGGCTAACCGGAAAGACGGGAAAGGATGGCGCGCCTCCAGCAGCGCAATGAGACCGAGCAGGATCAGTATGACCGCAGAGGCCGACTTGCGGGAGAGCTTGCGACTCATCGGCGGAACCGCGCCTTGCGTGTTTGCACTCATGGGACCCGTTTGCATTCGTTGGATTTGCATTCGTGGGAAATGAGCAACGGCGATGCTTTGCGCATATTCGCAGATCGCGGCGCGCTCGAATAGGCCAAGTTTGGCCAAGATCCTTGGCTGAGCGCGCCCTCATCCCATGCTCCAATATTTGGTTTATTCAAGGCCGTAAAATTCGACTGTGAAGCAGAGGTGTTCTGCCCATTGGAATTGGAGTCAGCCTTGCGTTCGGAATTGCTCTCGCGCGAATCTCACGGTCCACTGGCGAGGATCGGATCGGACAAAAGCCTTTCTTGTACTTCGGCAGCCGAAAGACCATCCTGACGCAGAGCCCGGAGCGATTTGGCCCTTGAACTTTTTGATAATTTTTGCCCCGAAGCATCGCGCAAAAGGGCGTGGTGGCGATAGGCCGGAGCGGGAAGATCGAGCAGGACCTGCAACAAACGATGCAAGCTCGTCGCTAGGAAGAGGTCTTCGCCTCGGACAACATCGGTCACGCCCTGTAGGGCATCGTCGACAACAACGGCGATGTGATAGCTTGCCGGTATGTCCTTGCGTGAAAGCGTCGTATCCCCCCAAAGAGAGGGTTCGGCGGCCACTTCACGTGTTTGCGCGGAGTGGCCCCTTTCGCGCCAGGCGAGCCCGCTCCCGGCTTTCGCGATGGCCGCTTCCATGTCGATCCGCAGCACCGCGGGCCGGCCGGCCGACATCCGACGCTGTTTTTCCTCTCGCGAGAGGTGCTTGCATATCCCTGGATAGAGCGGCGAACCGTCCGGATCCCGCGGCCAGGCGGACCACCCGGCCACCGCATGCATAATTTCGCCGCGCGAGCAAAAGCAAGGATATGTCAGGCCTTGCGCGGAAAGCTTGGCGAGTGCGCTTGCGTATTCGGAAAAATGCTCGAACTGGCGGCGAACCGGCGTTTCCCATGCGAGACCGAGCCAGCCGAGGTCCTCATAAATCGCCTGTTCGAATTCGAACCGGCATCGCTCGATGTCGATGTCCTCGATTCGCAGCAAAAAGCGGCCGCCGGCCGCGCGCGCCATATCGAAATTCAGCAAGGCGGAGTAGGCATGGCCAAGGTGAAGATAGCCGTTGGACGACGGCGCGAAACGGAAAACGCGATTGATAAACGACCGTGACATGGCTTAAGCTCCAGGCCGGAAAGGCCGGCGGCGCGAGCGACGGCAACGCGGGGCCGCCGCTTCGAACCCGCTTAGAGCAGTCCTTAAAAAGGTGACGGACTTTTTCGCCAAGGAGCTGCTCCAACTCTTTCGATCGAAATGATTCCAGATAGGGAAACGCGGTAGCGGAAAGGCGCCGAGAACCCGGGCCTTGCAAACGAGACCTGCCAGGGGATTGACGATCCTGATGCTCCCGGCTTTGACCTTCGCGCGAAAACGAGATCCTCGACAAAACCAAAGCCCGAACCAGCGGACAGTGCTAATATGGCGGTTACGCTCGATGGCCCGCGCGTTGCGGCAAAGTCAACGACGCCGGAACGGCTCGTCGTCTTTCTGCACGGATATGGCGCCAACGGCAACGATCTGATCGCGATCGGCAAGCAATGGCGGAATCTGCTGCCCGGCGCGGCATTTGTCGCGCCGAACGCGCCCGAGCCATGCGCCCAGGCCCCAGGCGGGCGCCAATGGTTCCGATTGACCATGCGCGACCCAAACGAACGCTGGACCGGCGTCAACAAGGCGCGCCCGGTTCTCGACGCGTTTCTCGATGCCGAACTCGATCGTCACGGGCTAGACGACAGTAAGCTGGCCTTGGTCGGATTCAGCCAAGGGACAATGCTCGCGCTTCATGCCGGGCTGCGGCGTGCGCGGGCGCCAGCAGGCATCCTCGGCTATTCCGGCGAGCTTGTCGCGCTCCCGGAACATCGCGGCAAGACCATCGCGCGCGGGCCCGCCGGCAAGCCGCCGCCAATTCTCCTGATCCACGGCAGCCTGGACGAGGTTATTCCGGCCGAAGCGCTATTCCTTTCGGCCACGGAGTTGGCGGATGCTAAAATTCCCTGCCAGTGGCATCTTTCGATTGGCCTCGGGCACGGGATCGACGGCGAAGGCCTCGTGCATGGCGGCCTCTTTTTGGCCAATTGCTTCGGTCTGAAGCCAAATCCCGGCGCCCTCACGCGGCTATGAAGAGCGGTTCAGCTTCTCGATTAAAGGAGCGGGCGGGCATTCAGGAGGCAAGCCGTGACGCTGATGAGGCGCTGGCATGTTCGGGCACAAGGACAGGTTGGCGGCGCGGTGTGGCATAGGCCATTGACCGGTGCGCTCCGACCGGCCGATATAGCAGTTTGGTTGCCTCGACGATTAAAACTCCGCCCCACGGCAACGAAAGGCTTTCGCCGATCACTTCGACAAAGTTTGCCGCATGCAACCACGTCCGGCGCTGAAACGGCGGAATATAAAGCGCTTCCGCCCAATAAGCCGGCGAAAACAGGGTTTCGCGCAGGAGTTCGCCCAATTGGCCGCGCGAATAAGGCCGGCCATGCCCGAAAGGCGTCCGGTCGAGCCGCGCCCATAGGCCAGAGCGGCTCGGAACGACAACGATGACCCGGCCGCCCGGAGTCAAAGTGCGCCAGACTTCGGAGAGAAGCGCGTGCGGATGTTCGGTGATTTCGAGCGCATGTACAATGAGCGCCCGATCGATGCAGGAATTCGGCAAAGGCATCGCGCCTATCTCGACAAGCGCCGAAGAGGACAAACCCGACGATGGCCAATTCATGACGCCTTGCTCGGCCGGCATGAAGGCGAGCACGCGCACGGCTTCCTCGCGGAAAACCTCGAGATAGGGCGGCGCGTAGCCTACACCGAGGATCGAATAGCCGGTGCAGTTGGAAAAACGCTGCCGCACGATATTGTGAACGACACGCCGCGCGACCTCGCCCAAGGACGAGCTGTAAAAGGAACGAAGGTCGATGACGTCGATTGGCATGGGGTTTCCGCAATGCCGGATAATCCGCTTCCCGCGCGCAAAAATAAAGCCTTGATTCATGGTCAAGTCGGAGGCGGGGAAGTTAAGGCGCCGGGCGGAGCGAGCGCAACGCTCACGGGTTCTTTGCCAGGAGTTGATCTTCAAGGATGAACGAAGCCGTGGCAGCCCATATTCACCAATTCCTGTGCCTCAAGGACAATTTGGGGGTGCTCGTCCATGATCCCGGTACGCGTGCGACGGCGGCGATCGATGCGCCCGAGGCGGGCCCGATCTTGGCCGCGCTCGCGGCGAGGGAATGGAAGCTGACCGATATTTTGATCACCCATCATCATGCCGATCATATTCAGGGCATCGCCCGGCTGAAGGCGGAATTTCCCCGCGCGCGGGTCATTGGCCCGGCCAAGGAGGCCACCAGGATCGGCAGCCTCGACCTCGCGATAGGCGAGGGTGACGTGGTCGTAACCGGCGCGCTCCAAGCAAAAGTCATCGAGGTTCCGGGGCACACCTCCGGCCACGTCGCTTATTGGTTCGCGGGCGAAGACATCCTTTTTGCCGGCGACACGCTGTTTGCGATGGGCTGCGGCCGCGCCTTCGAGGAGCGCCCCGCGGTGCTGTTTTATTCGCTGATGAAACTAGCCGCGCTTCCGGGCGAAACCCAGGTCTATTGCGGCCACGAATACACCTTGGCGAATGCCCGCTTTGCCCTAACCGTCGATCCCTCGAACGCGATCTTGAAGGAGCGCGCCGGGGCGGCCGCCCGTCAGCGCGAGGCCGGCGAATTCACCCTTCCAACCACGATTACAATCGAGCTTGCGACGAATCCGTTTCTTCGCGCCGACAACCCCGATATCCAGGCCGGGCTCGGCATGGCTGGCAGCGATCCCGCCGCGGTATTCACCGAATTGCGCGAACGCAAGAACAGGTTTTGAGCCGGTACTCCCCGTCTCAAGAAGGCTCGAAGGTCAGCGCAATTTGTGAAACCCTTCCATTTCTTTCTCCTCTTGCCGGCGCTCTCGACGCCGATATAATTTCACTGGCAAGCTGCCGGTAGCCTTGGGCCGAAGACCGTGAACTCCTCTCGATGTCGTTCACCTGCCCGAATTGATGGCACTCACGGCAGGGAGGCCAGACATTATGGTGGGGCTGGTCGATGGCCCCATTGCCATTGATCATCCTGATCTGACGGGAGGCACTATACGCGAGGTTCCCGGCAAGTTGAGCGGTAGCTGTACTAAGACCAACAGCGCGGCCTGCCTGCACGGGACCTTTGTGGCCGGGATCTTGTGCGCCAAACGGGGCTCCGCCGCGCCGGCCATCTGCCCGGACTGCACCTTGCTGACATATCCGATCTTCGCCGAGACAGCGTCCGGCAACACGGAGATGCCAAGTGCCACCCCCGAGAATCTCACGGCGGCAATCCTCGCGTGCATCGAGGCGGGAGCGCGAATCCTGAATTTAAGCCTTGCCCTAATGCCATCGTCCCCCAAAGGGGAACGCGCGCTGGGGGACGCGCTGGATCATGCCGCCCGGCGGGGCATAATCATCGTGGCCGCGGCGGGCAACCAGGGCACCATCGGCGGCACTGTCATCACCGGCCATCCTTGGGTTATTCCGGTCGCCGCGTGCGACTTACGAGGAAAGCCAGTCAATGAATCAAATCTGGGTCATTCGATCGGGCGGCGCGGGTTACGGGCGCCGGGAGAGCAAATTACCAGCCTTGGGGCTGAGGGCCAACCGCTCACGTTAGGCGGAACAAGTGTCGCGGCGCCTTTTGTGACGGGTGCGATCGCCTTGGCCTGGTCGGAATTTCCCGCTGCGACCGCGGCCGAACTGCGCTTGGCCTTCACGCACGCCCATGCTGGGGGGCGAAACACGGTGACACCCCCTTTGCTTAATGCATGGGCGGCCTACCAAGTTCTTTTGACAACCCATTCGAGGAGGTGAACTGTCATGGAAAAGGGAAAGGACAACTCTCAAGAAAGTGGCAAGGACGAAGCCTTTCGGGTGCGCCTGCCGGGGTTCATAAACGACGAGCAAGTTGGTCTTGGCGACGCCGTCAAGCGCATAACCTACGCCGCCGGCATAAAACCCTGCGGCGGCTGCGGGCGCCGTGCCGCCGCCCTGAACCGTTGGATGGTCTTTACACGTTGATGCGTTACGGACAAACTTGAGCAAGGAGGGAGGACACCGTGGAACACTCAGAGACGAACGAGAATGCGGCCACCGAATTCTGTCGAGGCGAGAGAGGCTCCACCGGCCGTCATGCCGGCGCGAGCCGGCGCGGGCCCTGTCACCGCCGCGCAAGCGGGTACGCCCGGCTGTCCCACTTGCGGCGGGGTTGCCGGGGCCCAGAACGGCAGAACCGCGAGCACCTCCTACGTCTATGCGCTTGGCCAGATCGAGACGCGTTTCCCGCGCCCCTCGGTGGAAAAGGAGGTGGCGCAAGCGACGGGGCGGGCGGAGACCGCGGGCCGGACGGATCAACAGGCCTTCCATGATGTCTTGTCGAGACCCGAAAACCGCTATCTCGCGCGGCAATTGTGCTGGATCCTGAGCATCCAAGGATTCGAAACCTACATCCTACAACCGCGCGACCCGGCGGATCTCGATCTTCTCATCAGCGCCACGAACCCTCAACCAAGCCCATGGATCAGCACGGTCATCGGGGTTCGCGGCCCGGTTGCCCCGCCGGAGTTCTGCAATGGGCTGATGATACCGATCGTGGCATTCGACCAGATCTATAGCTTCTCGCGCGATGCGCTCATCGACGCGATCCCCCGGCCGGAGCGGCTGCCGGCCGAGCAGTTTGGGCCGGCGGCTCGCGAATTGTTCGACAGGATCATGCAGATGACCGATAATGCCGGGGCGACGGACGAGCACCGCACGCTAAACTACCTCGCCGTGCGATATCCCAAGATCTACGCCCATGTGGCCGAAGCCTTTGCGGCAGACTCTTCGCTGACGGGCGTGGAGATTATCCCCTCGCCCTTGAGCGGCACCCGCAACATCGTCGAGGTTATCTTCGCGTGCACCAATCGCAACACGCAGTTTACGGAGAAGTCCTTTGTTCGCGTCGATGTGACCGAGGAGTTCCCTTTCCTGGTGACCAAGATGTCGCCTTACTATGACCGCTGAACTACTATCTTAGAGGAGATACGAAATGAATACCATGAACATGCCTGGATTTACTGGAGAAGCATCGCTATACAAGACCAGCGCGCACTACCGGATAGTTGGCACGCCCAATGACTTGTTAGGCAGTCGGGGAGTCCTACCACAGCTCTATACGACCCGCGGGGTGTGCACGGCGTGCGGTTGCACGGTGAGTGACGTCGCATGCGATTGCGGCCAAGGCGCCCGAGGAAGCGCCAAGCTCGATTGCATCCGGAACGGCGGTCCCGCGAAGGCGGCGGTGTGGGTACCTGAACCCATAACCAAATGGAGTGTACCATGACAATACCTGGATTCGGTGCAGAAGCAAGCATCTACCAATCGACTGCGACTTACTTTACCGGCTCTTTTGGTAGCTCCGCAGACGGTATCGCAGTTGTTCCACAGCTCATAGCGTCGGGGCTCATAGCGTCGGGCGATTACTGGAACTGCATGGGTGAGCATGGTGAAGCGGGTTTCGACGTGGGCTTAAGTGACTTCTTCTGCAGAGGGGAACAAGGCGGTGGAGGTGGAGGCGGAGGCGGAGGCGGAGGCAGGCCAAATCTGGCATGTATAAGTTGCAAGCTCAAATGTAACGCAAAACCAGTTGCACAAAGGGCGTCCTGTCAGCAGCTGTGCGCGGACACGGTTTGCTAACCCATGAGTCTTGTGTCGACCAGCCAGCGCAGCCCGTATGGAACGGAGTGGAATCCGGGAAATATGCCCCTGGATTACGCTTCGCTGTATTCAGGCTACTTACTGACTCTAACCGTTTGAAGGAAGTGTGAAATGAACACAATTAACTTGCCTGGATTTGCCGCTGAAGCTTCGCTGTACAGGACCACGACTAGCTACTCCTCGAAAGGCGTTCACGGCTCTCTATCAGGGACACGAGCTGTCGTGCCGCAGCTACCGGTGTCGGGCTGCGGGGCGTGCACCCCCCTGACTTGGCCGAACGGGACTCCAACTGGCGTTTGCGCGCAAGACTGCTGCGATGTGTTGGGAAGGTGCTCGTTCGAAACATGCTCATGTGGAGGCGGCGGTCTCTTCGGTGGTCTCTTCGGTGGTGGTGGTTGGGGCGGGGTCATTAGAGGGCCGCTATTTCCGTGAGACCTTTCGCGATCCGGCGCGGGATGCACGAGGCCGGGCCGTCTCGACGTTGATTTATTTTCTTCTCGACGCCGGCCAGGTTTCGCGCTGACACAAGGTCGATGCCACGGAGGTCTGGCTGCGGTGTCGCGCCGGGCTTCGAATTCTCAGGCTTCGAACTCGCGCCGCCTGGCTGGCCGCGCAGGGCGAGCGAGACGAGCGCGCCCGAAATCACAACTGGGTTCCTCGATCACCGCTCCTCTTTCCACCCTCGCCGCGC
The DNA here is from genome assembly GCA_963808645.1 of uncultured Alphaproteobacteria bacterium. Lineage (GTDB taxonomy): Bacteria > Pseudomonadota > Alphaproteobacteria > Rhizobiales > Beijerinckiaceae > Methylocapsa. The sequence continues at coordinate 63,561 of CAWEGU010000010.1, read as the reverse complement.
ACCGTGCCGGATGTGGACGATCTGAGCGTCAGCCCTCGACCGTCCAATAAATGACGTAAGGGTACGGCGTCACTGTAAGCCCCAAAGTATTACCATGTCCGGCACGATAGCCGCAGTGTGTGGAAATCGCTCGATTGTCCGGATGGCTCGCTCCAGCGCTTGCATAACATTGCGTGCGCCCTGCGGGCTTTCTTTAGTGATAGTGTTGAGGATCCTGGCGAGGTCCCGCTGCGCCCGTCGCGTGTAGCGAACGTTCACAATCCGTGGCGCTTCCAAAGAGCCGCGATCTCCTCCGCCGACGCAAACTCGCCTCTCCTGGCTTGAGCGATGCCCTCATCGAGATGGCTTCTTCAAGGACTTTGATCATCAGTCTTGCTCTAGAATGCCGGCATAGCTGAGATTGACATTTTGGATTCCTTCTGCGGATCGGCCCGCAACGCCCAGCAGCCCGCCTGCCGAATTTGCGCCACGGGTCCCTATTTCGCAAAAATCCTGACGAGCGAGACGAGCGCGGCCAAAATCACAATCGTCTGAAAGCCGATCGCCCCGACGATCCACTTCAAAACATCCGCCCTTACTTCGGCAATATCGGCTTTGAGTTCGGCCCTCACTTCGGCAATGTCGGCCTTGAGTTCCGCCTTAAGGGCCGCCAAATCCGCTTTCGTGGCAAGATCGTCATGGTCCGCTTCACCCAAGGCCTCGGCGAGCGCGCCCGCCTGCTCTGGCGTGAAATGGCCTTTATTCCGCAGTGTGCGGGACAGTCGCCGGGTCTCGAAGAGAAGGGCGCTCACCGGCGCAACATGGAGTGAGATCAGCTAAAAGTCCATCAAAACTGCGGCTTGAACTTGCGCTACCAGATTGGCTACTACGTTAAGCCAAAAACAACCCAGAAGCCACGCGGCCCAAACGAAATGCCGGTTGATCCCATTTCTGGCCGAAGCGCCGCCGAAATCGTCCGCCTGCTCGATTTGCATCCGCATCCGGAGGGCGGCTTTTTCCGTGAGACCTTTCGCGATCCGGCGCGGGATGCGCGGGGACGGTCCGTCTCGACGTTGATTTATTTTCTTCTCGGCGCCGGCCAGGTTTCTCGCTGGCACAAGGTCGATGCCACCGAGGTTTGGCATTTCTATGCGGGGGCACCCTTGGAAATAAGCATTTCGCAAAACGGCAGCGAGAAAACCGTGCATCGCCTCGGCCCTGATCTCTTTGCGGGGGAGCGCCCGCAGTTCGCCGTTCCGGCGCATTGCTGGCAGCAGGCGATGAGCCTGGGAGCGTGGACGCTCGTTGGCTGCTCCGTCGCGCCGGGCTTCGAATTTTCGGGCTTTGAACTCGCGCCGCCGGGCTGGCCGCGCAGTTCGCGCGAAGAGAGTCCGGACGGGAAATAACACGAGCCGGTTTTACTCCTTGGATGCAAGCGTTTCGATCCGTTTCTGCAGCTGATCGAGCTGGCGCTTCATTTCCTCGATGTCGCTGTTGGAATTTTGCCCGGCGAGCTCGCCCGAGGGTTCATCCTTGGGTTTACCGGCGGGCTTTGCGGACGCCGACTGGAGCGGATTTCCAAACGGGTTGAAAATCGCGAGGGCCTGCTCGAATAGGGCCATGTTCTTGCGGGCCTGCTCCTCGATGGAATCGAAAATCGGCGCGGCCAAGGGGCCGCCAAAGTTCTTGGCGACCTTTTCGCGGAACTTCGCTTGCTCGCTGGTCAACTTGCCGATGGTAAATTCGAGATAGCTCGGCACCAGCATTTGCATGCTGTCGCCATAAAAGCGGATGAGCTGGCGCAGGAAGTTAATGGGCATAAGACTCTGCCCGTTCTTTCCTTCCTGTTCGAAAATGATTTGGGTCAGCACCGAACGCGTAATGTCATCCCCGCTCTTGGCGTCAAAAACCACAAAATCATCGCCTTTCTTGACCATTGCGGCGAGGTCCTCGAGCGTGATATAGGCGCTCGTGCCGGTATTGTAGAGCCGCCGGTTCGCGTATTTTTTGATCGTGACGGGTTCATTTTCCTTGGCCATGGCCGATCCCCGCTGCATCGAAGTCATTGTAGAACCTAAGCAGATGTCCGCCAAGGGTTTTGGCGGGGACCACCGTCGTTTAGACCTCGCGAGCCCGCGCGACCGTCTGCACCAGTATAAGGATAAGCACAATGCCGCAGCCAAAAACCCTAGCAATTTGACTCGCGAAAAAATTGCATCCATGGCGATCCCAATGGCGGGCCTGTGGCTCGCAAACGGTTTGCGCCGGTGCTAGAGTAACAGGAAAGCTCGTGGCGCGCATCCCACGGTCGACGTCCAGGGTACACAACCAATGCCAAGCGAAATTGTTATCGTGAGCGCGGCGCGGACCGCCGTGGGGTCTTTCAACGGCGCCTTTGCCGCCACGCCCGCGCATGAGCTTGGCGCCGCCGCGATCAAGGCGGCTCTCGCCCGCGCCGAGGTCTCTGCGGGCGAGGTGGACGAAGTCATCCTTGGCCAGGTCCTGACCGCCAACCAAGGCCAGAACCCGGCCCGTCAGGCGGCGATCAAGGCGGGCATTCCGCAGGACAAGACTGCCTTCGGGCTAAACCAAGTGTGCGGCTCGGGCCTGCGCGCGGTCGCGCTCGGCATGCAGCAGATCGCGAACGGCGACGCCAAAATCGTCGTCGCCGGTGGCCAGGAGAGCATGTCGCTGTCGCAGCACGGCGCTCATTTGCGGGCCGGCACCAAAATGGGCGATCTCAAATTCGTCGATACCATGATCCGTGATGGCCTCATGGATGTGTTCAACGGCTACCACATGGGCCAGACGGCCGAGAATGTCGCGGCGAAATGGCAGTTGAGCCGCCATGAGCAGGACCAATTCGCGCTGGCTTCGCAAAACAAGGCCGAGGCGGCGCAAAAGGCAGGCCGGTTCAAGGAAGAGATCGTGCCCTTCACCATCAGCGGCCGGAAGGGCGACGTCGTCGTCGATGCGGACGAATATATCCGGCCGGGCACGACGCTCGACGGCCTCGCGAAGTTGAAGCCGGCCTTTGCGAAGGACGGCACGGTGACCGCCGGCAACGCCTCCGGCATCAACGACGGCGCCGCGGCGCTCGTCCTGATGAGCGCCAAGGACGCCTCCGCGCGCGGTTTGACGCCGCTTGGCCGCATCGTCTCCTGGGCCACCGCCGGCGTCGATCCGGCGATCATGGGCACCGGTCCCATCCCGGCCTCGCGCAAGGCCCTCGAAAAGGCCGGCTGGAAGGTCAAGGACCTCGATCTCGTCGAGGCCAACGAAGCCTTCGCGGCGCAGGCGCTGGCGGTCAACAAAGACATGGGCTGGGATCCGGCGATCGTGAATGTCAACGGGGGGGCGATCGCGATTGGACATCCGATCGGCGCGTCCGGCGCGCGCGTCCTCGCCACGCTTCTACACGAAATGCGGCGCCGGGGCGCAAAAAAGGGCCTCGCCACGCTTTGCATCGGCGGCGGCATGGGCATCGCGCTGACCATCGCGCGGTGACCGGCTTTTTTTATGCGGCGCAACTCGATGGCATGAAGCCGCTAAATCAAAAAGGGAAAAATTCATGGCTCGGGTAGCGGTGGTCAGCGGTGGCACGCGCGGGATTGGCGCCGCTATCAGCAAGGCGTTGCAGACAGCGGGTTACACGGTCGCCGCGAACTATGCCAGCAACGATGAAGCGGCGGCGAAATTCAAGGCGGAGACGGGGATTGCGGTCTACAGATGGGATGTGTCGAACTACAAGGGCTGCGCCGAAGGACTCGCCAAGGTCGGTCACGAGATCGGGTCGGTCGATCTCCTCGTCAATAATGCAGGGATCACCCGCGACACCATGTTCCACAAAATGACGCCGGAGCAATGGTACGAGGTCATCAACACCAACTTGAATTCGCTTTTCAACATGACCCGGCCGGTGATCGAGGGCATGCGCGCGCGCGGCTTCGGCCGGATCGTCAATATCTCCTCCATCAACGGTCAGAAGGGCGAGGTAGGCCAGACCAATTACACCGCCTCGAAATCGGGCGACATAGGCTTCACAAAATCCCTCGCAAGGGAAAACGCGGGCAAGGGGATTACGGTCAACACCGTTTGTCCAGGCTATATCGCGACCGACATGCTCAAGGCGGTTCCGGCCGAGGTTTTGGAGAAATCCGTCCTGCCGCACATTCCTTTGCGCCGCCTCGGCGAACCGGAAGAAGTCGCCCGCTGCGTGGTTTTTCTGGTGTCCGAGGAGGCCGGCTTCATTACCGGCTCGACGCTAACCGTCAATGGCGGGCAGTATATGGTGTAACCTTCTCTCCACGGGCCTAGATCTGCTGCGGCCGAATTCACGCTGCTGGTATATGTCATATGGCGCTCCGGCCAAACGGTTAGCCGCGCGATGTTGTTGGAGCATATGGCATAGCTACCCGCATGGATCGGCGCTCAAAATTTGTGCCGCCATAGTTTGAGGATTTCCCAGAGGCCTAACCCAAACAGAAGCAACAGCGATAGCAACACCAGAAACGCGAGAATCCTCATTTTTACGGGAAATGTCCGCATTTGCCGCGCGGCTTCCGCTCCGCTCGCGGGCGGCGTCGGCGGCCAGTTAACCCCGCCCAGCCAGAAACAAACCGCCGCGGCTATCGTGCCGGTATCGCTGATCGATAACAGGCAGCCGGGATAGATTGGCCTGCCTTCGCTATCGAAGCCAATTTCGACGCTTCGCGGCCCATCCGGCGAGTCGCCCGCCGCACCCGATTTAATGATGGCACGCTTGGCCGCGAGGAGACCTTGAAAGGCCGCCTTTACGGCGGGCTGCTTGATACAATAGGTAATCTCCGATGACGTGAAATTGGAGCGATAGAATTCGTGGAGTGAATAATCCTCGGCATCTGGCAGTGTCGCGACATTTTCAATTTCGAGGCCTAATCCTTTCGATCCGTGGAGCGCGCTGCCAGCGATTCCGGGCGGATTCCCATCGGCCGCGACAGGCATGATTTGCACGAGCGCGCTCTTGCCCTCTAAGAGACTGGCGATCGTGAAGCGGGCCTGATTCGTCATGGGGTCCCCAAATGCTTGTGGCCGGTCTAGCCCTTGCAGCGTGCCCCAAGCATTAGCGCATGGCACATGGGAAGGCAAAGCCCCGCGCCGTGCCATCCGCTGCCCAGAGAGCCCGAAATCTTTTGCGATCGTCTGCTAAAAAGCGACCTTCACGCCGCCGTAAAAGGAGATCGGCTGAAGGGGCGTGATCGTGCGCGGATCGTTCGTGAAGGAGATCGGCGATGCCAGCTGCGCATCAGTGCCGGTATTGAAAAACGCGCCATAGGTCGCGTTTCTGTTGTTAAAGATATTGTTGACGAGCCCGAAGAACTGAACGTGCTCGTCCATTTGATAGGAAACGTGGAGGTTCGCGACCCAATAGAGCGGCAGCTTGGGGTTTTGATTGGCGTCGTCGCCGGCAAAATATTGGGCGCCGGCGACGAGCACATCGCTGCCGAGCTTCAATTTGGGCGTGAACGCAACGTCGCCGCCGAATTTGACCTGGTGGCGTGGAATGCCCGGGATGTGATCGCCGGGAGTCACGAATACGTTTCCACCGATGTTCAAAGGATTGTTTGGCGAGGCCAGGGGTCCGGCGAATCGGTAGGTTGCGTCGACGAACCCGTAGTTCACGTAGGCCGAGAGATTGCCATAACGGAAGTTCGCCTCGGCCTCGACACCCTGGCGCAGGGTTGACGGCACATTTTCAAAAAAGCCGAGTCCGGTGATCGGACTGGCGAGCGAGACGATGTCATTGGTGCTGTTGGTCCGGAAGAAGCCGGCTTTCCAATCGGCTTGGCCTCTTTCGAATATGGCCTGTGTGCCACGCAGTCCAGCTTCGTAGGTATGCGCCACCACTTGCTCCAGATGCGGATCGGCGACAAGCGAATTTTCGAGAAGGCATGGCCGGTTTCGGTCGGCGCAATCAAGTTCGAGCGGCGTCGGCGCCCGGTTCGCCTCGGAATAGCCGCCGTAGACGGTGACGGTGGGCAGGACTTTATAGGTCAGGCCGGCAACCGGATTTATCCGCGAGAAAGTGTCGTTGATGTTGAGCTCCGGTGCCTGGCCCGTCGCATCTTCGGTGAAAATCTGAGCGATATTGAGCCGTGCACCGCCGGTCAGGGCGAGCTCGGGCGTAATGTTTAAGGTGTCAAGTGTGTAGACGCCATAATACGTCGTATTGCCGGTGAGAAAGGTTGGCACCTTGCCGATTCCTCCCAAGGTGCCGATAATGTCGCCCGAGCCTGGGAAGGCACCATTGCCGATGACCAAATCGGGGAAGATGGTGCCAAGCTGGCTGGTAGAGCTGAAACTCAGCAGACTTCGGTCAACGCTGGCGCCAAATGTGAAATAATTCCGGTGCTCGAAAAATTTGTCGTTATCGGTTGCTTGCAGCGCCATACCGAAGGTTGTCGCATGGATGGAGGTGCGATCGATGGTTCCGTAAATCGCGCTCGACGAGAACGGAATCGAGTTGCCGTTGCGATCCAAGACGACGAAGTCGTCTCCCTTCATATCGTTAGGAAAATTGTTGCTGTTAAGGCACAGGTCGCCGCCAAATTTCATGATATCCCTGGGAGGTATCCCATTGTCCGCGCAGCCCAGAAAATCCCCGTCGTTGGCATCGGTATGGCGCTGCTCAAACGTTCGTATGTAGAAATTGCTCGCGATCGACCATTGCGGATTGATATCGAATTTGCCGGTGAAGGCGGCCGATCCCGCGGTGTTGATCGTAGTCTGCGGATTGGTGAAAACCGCGCTTTCGCCTTCTTGGGCCAGCAGCTCGACCGGCGTCGGCCCAATGACGCCGAGCATGGTGCGGGCACCGGAGGCGATGAAATGAAGTTCATTGCCAGGTGTCCGGTAGCCTAGATCGCCATAGAGCCGGAACAGCGTCGAAGGCGAGAAAAAGCGCCAGCCGCCGTCGCGAGTGGCGTCGCCCGTGATGTAAAGGCTGTAATCGGCGATCTGCTTGCCATATTCGAACAGCCCGCTGACGCGGCCGAACGAGCCGCCTATGATTTGGGTTGTCAGGCCCTGCCAGAGGAACCCATTCTTCATCTGCAGGCTGACCGCGCCGCCGAGCGCGTTGAGACCGAAGACCGGATTGTTCGGGAATATGTCGGTGCGGTAGATGGCTTGCGGCGGGATAAGATCCCAATTGACAGTGTCGCCGAAAACCTCGTTGATGCGCATGCCGTTCTGATAGACCGCAAGGCCCTGCGGCGTGCCTTGCCTCGGCGAGGCGTCGAAGCCGCGATAGCGCAGATCTTGCGAGAAATCATTGCCGTTGATGTCGATCGACACGGCGCCAGGGATTTGTTGCTGCAAGGTGTCGGTCACGCTTTGCGAATTGGTACGAGCGAAATCCTCGGCGGTCACGCTTTGGACCAGGGCCGGGATATTGTCGCGGTTTTCGCCGCCGCTAGGCAAGGGCGATGTCGCGACCACCTCCACCTCCGGTAGCTCGATCGCTGCATCGGGCGCGGGAGGACCGGCGGTCTGCGCCAAGCCTTGCGCCATTCCACAAGGCCAAAGCCCAGCGCTAAGCCACAGAATTTGCGAGAGACGAGATCGCCGCCGCATCAATGTTTCTCCCATAATTCATGATCTCGCCTGCCTAAAAATGCCAAAAAAATTAAAGGCGGAGCATTCGAGCGACAATAGGCTTTTCAGGCATGCATGCAAAATAGTTCTTAACCGTTGCATAAATACAATTGGTACACTCGTGCTAAACTAAGAATAGATAATTATAAAGGACAAGATGTTCTTGTTGTAAATGTATCATTGTGCGCCAAAACCAAGCTCATGCGGCGTTGTTTGTAGGCATTATTCAGGAAAATTCAGGGATCCGGTCCGTACCGACTGAGCATCGTCCCTGTAAAGTAGAGGACCGGTCGCAAAGGCGGTGAAAAATTGGGAGGCCAAATCGTGACCGGCGGTCGCGCGCTTCCGCTACCAATATTGACAGGAGAGTGGAAGTGAGGAAGGTTGAGGCTGAAGCCGACGGCTATCTAAGGAACGTCGGTTGAAACGCCGGATTCCGACGGCGTAATCGTGGACCAGAGGCAGGTCAGACGTGGGCACCTTTACGATATTGCCTATTTGCCATGGGAGAAAATGCTATGTCGGTCGGAACTATCCTGCTCATCATTTTGATAATCGCGTTACTCGGGGGCTTTAGCGGGCTCGGGGGCGGCCCCTTCTACGGGACCGGCTACTACGGTGGCGGCGGGCTCGGCCTCATACTTGTTATCGTGCTGGTCTTGGTTTTGCTTGGTAGGCTTTGAACTGCCCTAAGCGCAAGCGTGTCGCAACTGCCTGCGCGATCGTGACTGGGCATTCACATCCGCTAACGCTGCGGCGCAGCAGTAGGATTAATTATTGGCCCTTTCACGGCGAAAACAGGGGTTCGATTCCCCTTGGGCGCGCCGTAAATCCATGATTTGGCGAAGCTCCGAGTCGATCTAGCGGCAGCGGCTCGCCTAGGGGCGAACCGGAAAATAACCAAAACCTGCTTCGACCGGGAGGAACCAATCCCGTTTCCGCGCCACTAGCAAACCGTCGATACGCGACTAGCCGGCGCCCTCAGCAAGTCCTTCAAACCGCCGGGGCGGTAGCGAACCTTCGATTGATGTCATTCGGCTATTTCGTCGCCCTCGGGAGTAAGTCTTGCGCGGCGCACGGAGCCAAGTTCGCCGGTGAATTGAAGGAGCCTCGCGCCCTGGGATTGCCGCAGCCGTTCCGCGCTATGTGGAAACTCGCGCAGGACACGACGGAAAAGCAGCCGCGAAATCCGCAGGACGGTCGATGGTTCGCGCGCGATCGCCGTCGCAGGACGCCGCGTTTGCGTCAGCAGCGCGAGATCGCCGATGAGCCCGGGCGGCCGGACGATCCGCGCCGTGACGGCGCCATCGCCGGAGGCATCCATCGCGACTGATCCGGCGAGCACCACGAACCCGTCATTGGAAATTTCGTCGCGGCGAAACAGCACGTCGCCAGCGCGCAGAACGCGTGTTTCGGCGGAAAAAGCGATCAGCCGCAGCGCTTCCGGTTCGATCACGGCAAATGCCGGAATGCGCGCCAGTTTGCCGACGTCGTCTTCCAATCCCATGCCGGCGTCCTCCGAGGCAGCAAGCCTTTAGGGGATCAGCTTATAGCCGCCCGCCGCCGTCACGAGAAGCTGCGCCTTCGTCGGATCGCGCTCGATTTTCTGCCGCAGCCGGTAAATATGCGTTTCGAGTGTATGGGTCGTGACATTCGCATTGTAGCCCCAAACTTCGCGCAACAACACTTCCCGGGAGATGACCGCCTGTCCGGCGCGATAAAGGAACCGCAGAATAGCGGTTTCCTTTTCCGTCAGCCGAAGCTTATTGCCTTTTTCGCCGATGAGATGTTTGGCGCCCGGCTGGAAAGTATAAGGGCCAATCCGGAACAGCGCCTCTTCACTCGACTCATGCTGGCGCAAATGCGCGCGGATCCGCGCGAGCAACTCTGCGAAGCGAAACGGCTTTGTCACATAATCGTTCGCCCCGGCATCGAATCCCTCGACTGTGTCGGTCTCCGAACCATGCCCGGTCAGCATGATGACCGGGTTGTTGAATCCTTCATGGCGCAATTGCCTGACCGCCGCGCGTCCATCCATATCCGGCAAACCGATGTCCATGATTATGAGGTCCGGCGTCAGTTCGCGTGCCATATCGAGAGCGCCCCGCGCCGTACCCGTCTGAACAGCCACGAATTCTTCATGCAAGGCAAGCTGCTCGGCCAAAGCCGCGCGTAAAACGGCGTCGTCGTCGGCAATCAGGATCTTAAGAGCCGTGGTCATGCCTGTCCTCGATGAAGCGGGCTTCCTTGCGTTCAATAACCGGCATGGATTGAGACTGGTTCCTCCCGCCGCTCAGCGCCGCCTCCCCTCGTATTACACCGGCGGTTCGAACTCCTTTGCTTTCCTGTGCGAGACCGGCCCAAGAACGACTACGCGCGCCGCGCGGCGCGAAAATGCGGACCGATCGCACCGGCAAATCACATTCGATCGCGTGGAAGCATAGACTTGCATGAAATTTGTTGCAAAAAAACCAGCGAAATCTTTTGCGCGCGGGGAAGGCGAGGTCAAGCGTGGCCTAAGCCGTTTGCGGGCGACACGGTTGCCGCGCCAGGCTCAAGCGCAAGAATTCCCAGTCGGCAGGTTTCACGCCGGGCCCGTCATCGTTCGCTGCGCAATTGGGCTCGGCGGGATCAGGCAAGACAAGCGGGAGAGCGATCGCGCGACGCCGGGCGGAACTTTCCGCCTAGCCGGCGCCTTTTTCCGGCCCGATAGGGTTTCGCGAAAAGCTTGGGTTCCGCCGATGCGCCGGGTTATGCCAAGCGACGGCTGGTGCGACGATCCGGGCAGCGCGCGCTACAACCGGCGGGTGGCGTTGCCCTGCCGGGCGAGCCACGAAAAACTATGGCGCGCGGATCGCCTCTACGATCTTGTAATTGTCCTAGACTACAATATCCATCCGCGCCGCAAAAATCGTGGTAGCGCGATATTTCTGCATTGCGCGCGGCCGGATTTCGCGCCGACGGGGGGCTGTGTCGCGCTTCGCCTCGACGATCTGCGCCGGCTGCTGCCGCGTCTCGCTCGCAAGGCGGTGCTGACTGTTAGGTGAGCATCGGTGGCGAGCCCCGTTCTCAGCGCCCGCCGGTCTTGTCGGCGGCCTTGCTCTGGGCGGTATGGGCGATCCTCGAGAGCGCCCGAGCGGCGATGATTGTTGAGGCCATGGCGAGAATGGTTGCGGAAATGATCATGGCGAGGCCGCGTGGCTGGTTGCGCCCGTGGAATATCGCGCCAGGTTCTCAGCGAGGCGCGCGAGCGCCCCTATTATCACTCCCATTTCGTGATATTTGTTGAGCTCTATCTCTGCTGTGTGGAACGTGTTCAGTTCCGCGATTGTCATGCCACCAAGAGATTCGATCAGCGCTTGGCCGGCCGTATCCGGATTTTGGAGCGCGTTCTCCAGGATCGCCACGGCCCCGGTGGCGTTCCCGTCAGCTAGCATGAGTGACAATAGTGGGGAAACGAAGATCTCATTGCATAGGCCATGCGCCATTTCACGGATAGTTTGTTTATTTGAGGCGCGGTCCTCGCTGGCGGCCCCCATGGCTATAGCCATCTTCAGTTCGCACCGCCCTTGTTGTGTTGTATAATCTCCGCATTGCGCGTGAATTGCGCCAAGCGCAAAGAATAAAATAAGAATAAGCCGATTCATTTTCATTCCCTGCCTATTGGTTTTGAGCTCTGTTGTTCTAGCGATGCCTTCCGCCGCCACCGTGCGATCCGCCGCCACCGAAGCTGTGGGCGCCTCCGCCGAAGCTGTGGCTATGTTCGCCGAAGCTGTGGTCGCCGCCATGGCGCCAGACGCCAAAAGTCGGATAGGGCACGTCGTTATCTAGGGCGGCCTAATAGGCCGCCGAAACCGATGGCGAGCCCGGGAAACCCCGCTGCGGCGATGCAAGCAACTTTTAGACAGCAGATGGATTGGTGGCTATAATATGGGAGATATTCCATGATGTTTTTTACTTGGTAGTAATTTTACAGTTTTGTGAATGTAACACAGACGTAAAACGTAACAGTTGCAAGGAACTTTAAAATTGGTCCTTTTGGAACAACTACTTGAGCAAGTCACTGACCCGCTGGATCGTGATCGCCCCGTCAAGGCGGGGCGCGCTGCCAGCGGGCCCGTTCAGGTACCGGGCGCCCGTGGACACAGCCCCGGCTCCCGCGGCGCCGGAATCGGTTAGCTATCAGGGCCGCCGCCGGCCTTCCGGTTCTCGCGCGTCAAAACCGTGCCTGCAACGCGGCACAGGGCGAAAGTCACGCTTCGGTTTTACCGGATTTTGCTCCCTGGGGCATGGGCGATGGTCCAGAGCGCCCGCGCGGCTAGCGAAGGGCCAAGTTTCTGCTCTCGCCGCGTCCTCGCGACCGCCTCGGCGAGGGTGTCGATCGCCCGGCCGAGCCTCGGCTGCGTCCAAGCGCGCAGATGCCGCTCGAAAGCGTCCTTTTGCTTGAACCCCGTGCCGGCGAAGCCCGTGCCTCCGCGACGCCCCGGGGCTTCGGCCGCGTCGCGCAGGGCGCGATGGAGGTCGAGCGCATGACGCAGCGCCGCCGCGAGCAGCACATGATAATCGCTGGCTCCAGCGAAGATATGACGCAGGCGCGCATCGAGCGCCGCGAAGCCGCCATCGAAGGCCGCATCCACCGCCTCGCCGATAATGAGGTTCGATGCGTCCGAGACAATCGCCGCGACATGATCGAGGGTGATTTCGCCCGCGCCATGCGCGTAAAGCACGAGTTTTTCGAGTTCCGAGCGAGTCGAGAGCCGGTCCTGGCCAAGCTGGGAAACGAGAAACGCCTTGGCGTCCGGCATGATCGATAGGCCCGCTGTGCCAACCTCGGCGTCGATCAACCGTGCGATGTCCGTGGCGGAATCGGGATAGCATTGGATCGCCGCGGCGTTTCTTTCGCGTTCGCACAGTGTCCGCAAGGGCGCGTCCTTCTTCAAAGCGCCGGCTTCGATGACGATCGTGCAATCGCGCGCAGGCGCCCCGATAACTGGCTCAATCGCGGCAACAAATGCCTTGCCCTGGGCCTCGATCAAAATCGCCCGCCGGCCGCCGAACAGAGGAATGGTATTGGCCTCGTCGGCGAGCCGCGCCGGATCATAGGCGAGTTCGTCCCCGCCAATCCGGACAAGCTGAAAAGGATCTTTTGGATCGTCGACCGAGCGCGAGACAATTTTCCGCGCCCGCTCGCTGACAAGCCCGGCGTCGGTTCCAAAGATGAGGTAGAGAAATATGTCTGGTGACGGGCGGGCGAGGAAACGCTCGGCTTCATGACTTTTGACCGCGACCATGGGCGACTCCCACGGCTTTCAACTGGAGAGTGGGATTCGCCGGGTTACGTCGCAGTTCCTGCACGTCCTGACAGGCTGCAAACCCCCAAGCCGGGGCCGATTATCTCGTCAATACCGCCAGTGCAAGAACAGCTTGGCGAAACTCGCCACCTGAAAGGCAAGCACAAACCCATCATCCATTTGAGTATCGCGGTATCGGTCTTAAGCGATGCCACGTCGTCGTCGCGCTTGCTGAGAGCGGCGGCGGCTTTCAGAGCCTTGTCTTCCGGAATTTCGATGGCGCGGAACGCCTCGAAACTTCCGTTTGCATTACAGTCAATCGCCATCTCCGCTCCTGATGCGTGCGTCCGCCCAACCGACTACTTTTAAGATAAAATGGCGACGGCGCTAAAAGGATATTTTCGTGTAACCGCGCACAGAGTCGACAGCCGAAACTCTTCCGCACGGCGCTATCCCCGCGCCGCGATCGCCGCCGCGACGCGGGTGCGGATCTGATCGGCGAGCGTTTTCGCGTTGCGGATCTCGGCATCGCGCGCGGCACGAAGATTGGCGAACCTTTGGCTCGTCCGGTCGTAACTGGCAACGACGGTCGCCTGACCTCTCGTAACCGGCTCGGTACTCCCGACCGGCATCAGCCGGTAATCTGCGTTCACCACGACGTTCGCGGCGCTCGGATAGCCGCTCACCGTATCGATCAAGGGAGTTTGCACAGTCTCCGTTAACGTCACAATAAGCCGGTATTTCGGAAGCACCTGCGATCCGGTGCCGTTGAACCCGAAGATAAGCTCGTTGCCGAGGTAATGGCCGAGCCGAATTCGGGATCGGCTCGACGGCGATGGCCTGCATCTCGCCTACGACATCGCCGCCCGTGCTAAGCGGCCTATAGAGCGGCTCGATGCAGCCGGAGAGGGCAAGGCCCATTAGAAGCGCGGCGAATATGCGCGGGAGCGCCCGGCCGTGCGGCCGTTCAACCAACGACATTGACGATCCTTTGCGGAACGATGATGATTTTTTTCACGGGCCTGCCGTCGAGCGCGCGGCGGACCGGATCGAGCGCGAGCGTGGCGGCTTCGATCGCCGCCCTGCCGGCGTCCCGCGCGACGACAAGCTCTGCCCGCTTGCGCCCGTTGACCTGGACCGGCAGCGCAATCGTATCCTCGACAACAAGAGCCCGGTCCGCGACCGGCCAGGCCGCCTCGGCCGCCAAATCGGTGTGGCCGAGAGCCGCCCAGCATTCCTCGGCGAGATGCGGCATCATCGGCGCGGCCAACAGCACCAGGACATCGGCGGCCTCGCGGAAGGCGACGTGGACGTCCAGCCCGGCGTCCGCGGTCTCGATTGCGCCGATTGCCGCCGAAAGTTTGTTTGCCAGATCGTGCACTTGCGCGACGGCACGATTGAACCGCAGCCGCTCAATATCTTCCTCGATCTTGATCAGGCTCGTGTGGACCGCTCTGCGGATTTCTATCGCGGCCGGCGACGGATTTTCGGTCGCGGGTGTCCCGACGGGGGCGGCGAGCCGCGCGAGTTCGCCAACGAGTCGCCACAGGCGCTGGACGAATTTCGCGGCGCCTTGCACGCCCTCTTCGGTCCAGATGACATCGCGCTCGGGCGGCGAATCCGAGAGCACGAACAAGCGCGCGGTATCGGCGCCATAGTCGGAAATAATATCATCCGGCTCGACCGTATTGTTCTTCGATTTCGACATTTTCTCGATCGCGCCGATCGCGGCTTCCTCGCCGCCGTCGAGCTTAAAGGCGTGGCGTCCGGAATCGTCCGTCTCAAGCAGGACTTGGGAGGGAAAAAGCCACTCGCCGATCTTCGAACGATAGGTCTCGTGGACAACCATGCCTTGCGTGAAGAGCCCGGCGAAAGGCTCCTTGAGCGTGCCCACGTAACCCCTCGCCTGCATCGCCCTTGTGAAAAACCTTGCATAGAGCAGGTGCAAAATCGCATGTTCGATGCCGCCGATGTATTGATCGACGGGCAGCCACTTTTCCGCCAATGCGGCGGCCGCCGGCGCGGCCTCGTTCCACGGATCGGTGAACCTTGCAAAATACCAGGAGGAATCGACGAAAGTATCCATCGTGTCGGTTTCGCGCAGGGCTGGCGCGCCGCAAGCGGGACACGGAACATGTTTCCAGGTGGAATGCCGGTCGAGGGGATTGCCGGGCTTATCGTAGGAGACATCCATCGGCAATTTGACCGGCAAATCGCAGGCGGGAACCGCCACCACGCCGCAGGCGTCGCAATGAATGACCGGGATCGGGCAGCCCCAATAGCGCTGGCGCGAAATTCCCCAATCGCGCAGCCGGTAATGGACCTTGCGTCTGGCTTGCGGCCGGTTGTCGAGCGATTTTGCTTCGAGGCGGCGGGCAACTTCTTCTTTTGCCGCTTGCGTTGTCATTCCATCGAGAAAACGCGAATTGATCAACACGCCATCGCCTTCATAAGCGGTGGCGCCGATCCTGAATGTTGCTGAGTCGGCGCCCGCCGGGCAGACGACGGGCGTATTGCCAAGGCGATAAGCGTTGGCGAAATCGAGGTCGCGCTGATCGTGCGCCGGGCAGCCGAATATCGCGCCGGTGCCGTACTCCATCAAAACGAAATTAGCGGCATAAACCGGGAGGCGCCATTCCGGGTCGAAGGGATGGCGCGCCCTAAGCCCCGTATCGTAGCCTTTCTTCTCCGCGGTTTCGATCGCCGCTACCGAGGTGCCAACTTGCCGGCATTGGGCGATGAAGCTGGCCAAGCCTGGATCATTATGCGCTGCCTCGGCGGCCAAGGGATGGTCGGCGGCGATCGCCAGGAACTTGGCGCCGAATAGCGTGTCGGCCCTTGTCGTATAGACTTCGATCTCGCGCGCGGCAATTTGCGGCGCGGGCTCCAGCTCGAAACGCAGCGCAAGCCCCTCCGAACGGCCGATCCAATTCGCCTGCATCAGCCGGACCTTTTCCGGCCAGCGGGGAAGATCATCGAGGGAACGCAAAAGGTCCTCGGCGAAGTCCGTGATCTTGAAGAACCATTGGGTCAGCTCGCGCTGCTCGACAAGCGCGCCGGAGCGCCAGCCGCGGCCGTCGATCACTTGCTCATTGGCGAGCACGGTGAAATCGAGCGGGTCCCAATTGACCTTGGATTTTTTGCGGACGGCCAGGCCCGCGTCGAGGAAATCCAAAAACATCCTTTGTTGATGCTTATAGTAGGCGGGGTCGCACGTCGCGATCTCGCGCGACCAATCGAGCGAAAGGCCCATCGACTTCAACTGGCCGCGCATCGAAGCGATATTGGCATAGGTCCAGTCCGCCGGATGACTCTTGTTGTGCCAGGCGGCGTTCTCGGCCGGCATGCCGAACGCATCCCAGCCCATCGGATGCAGCACGTTGAAGCCACGCGCGCGCTTATAGCGAGCGATCACGTCGCCCATCGTATAGTTGCGGACATGGCCCATGTGGATGCGCCCCGAAGGATAGGGAAACATCTCCAGCACATAATATTTGGGACGCGGATCCTCATTCCCTGCGCGGAAGATTTCTTTGCCCTCCCAAATCCTTTGCCATTTGGGTTCCGCGGCGCGGGCGTTATATCGCTCAGAGTCCATGTGCTTGTGATCGTCGATCGGTTCAGTAAGCTCGCCTATATGTGAGGCCTACACAGCATTAATTAACGGACTCGGTCAATCTTTCCGCCCCCGAGTAGTGAGTTAGTTTGAGCTTCGGCTTCACGCCGCCAGCCGGCAAGTCAAGCCGGGCAAATGCTTGCAATACTCGTTGGATGTAGCTACAATGCAGGCACAAGGAGTGCTTGCCATGGCGACGGATACGACTGTACGAGCCAGAATTGACGAGCGCGTAAAAAAGGAAGCCGCCCAAGTACTCGAAAACATGGGCCTGTCGGTTTCCGACGCCATCCGCATGATGTTGGTGCGCGTCGCCGGCGAAAAGGCCCTGCCTTTCGAGGTCAAGGTGCCGAACGCCGTCACTGCCCGTACGCTGCGCAAGGCCGACCGGGGCGAGGATTTGGTGCGCTCCAAGAATGCCGCCGATCTCTTCGGTAAACTGGGGATTTAATGCGGACGCCGGTTCATACCGGGCAGTTCCGCCGCGACATCCGCCGTGCCCAAAGGCGGGGCAAGGACATGTCAAAACTGCGTGAAATGTTGAGCCTGCTGATTGCCGCCGAGCCGCTTCCTCCCAGCCTAAATGATCCCCTGACGGGCGATTGGAGCGGATACCGGGATTGCCACATTGAGCCGGACTGGTTGCTTCTCTACAAGATCGACGGCAACGATCTTATTCTGGCTCGAACCGGCACCCATGCCGACCTGTTCAGGTAAACCCTCCCGACCAGATTATGGGTATGCAATCGGTGAAATTTTTGAGTGTAAAACGCCGGCGATTTTGGCTTTGCGTCCAAGCCGGCACGCAAGCTGCGTCCATGGGTCCACGAGAGGCTGTTTGGCTGACGATCCAAAATTGGCTTATGCAACAGGGGTGGATTCCAGTTAGCTCGGAAATGACGACTACGATCTACCATGACAGACCGGCCTTTCGTGCGTTACGGCGAAGCGAGTCCGACCAGGTACGTGGTGCCGAACGACGCTTAGGAGGCAGTGATGGAAACTTTCTCAGCACAAGCCCTGATAGAAATTTCAGATCAACTACCTGAAGGAGAGGATGATGACGGCTGGATGGGCTGCCTTGAAGCGGATGGAATAGCAGCAATACCCTATCCATTCCGGAGCGTCCTGTTCCGGGGTCAGAACAGGCGGTATCGCCCCTTTCTGCCGTCAATTGCACGCGGACTGAATTCCAACACCGGTAAGATGTTTGAAATGGCAATAGAGGACCAGGCGAAGTTGGTGCTTCGGCTAGCACAGTCTTGGTGGTTTGCTCGTGAGGTAGACCACCATCCCCTGACGCATTACGCTAAGCAGGAGAATATTCATTTAAACCGCTTAGCTCTGGCCCAGCATTACGAAATTCCTACGGGATATTTAGACCTAACGCACAGTTTCGATGTTGCCGCATTTTTCGCTACGTGCCGACGCACTCCGTCGGGATGGGAGCCTATCGGAGACAGCGAACCAGAGCCTGGCATTGTATATCGGGTTGAGTTTGATCGTATGAAGAACGCTTTGGCGCTGTTCATGGCGCTCGGCCCTCAGCCTCTTCCCCGACCATACGAACAGAGAGCGTGGGTTGCTGAGCTCCCATTGGTTAACTCATTCGACGGCTGGCCTATCGTTTTCGTCATGCAGTTTAAGCATAATGAGTCTGTCGGTCGGCATTTCCTTGACAAATTCAATCATGGCGAGCGGCTCTTCCCGCCCGACCCACTATCTAACGTTGCACACGAAATTATGACCTGTCGGGAGATTCCTAATGAGCTGATTGAAGGGGCAATTGAGAGTTTCTCGCAAGATAAATTCGGCTGTGTCGCAAAGGACTTCGCGGCATTGAGAGTGGCTGTGGGCAACAAGCATTCTTTAGTTCCCTATCGGCGTCTTTTGACGGACGAGAAATTCATTCCTTTTGTCGACGAGTTCGAACGCTCACGGCAACGGCTTTCCGAGACTCGAATAACCATTCGCCCGGTGCGGGCAGAGCTGAGAGAGCCACGTGAGGGGGAGGACAGCAGTTCTTCAACTTCGTAATGGATGAGTTAAAATGGGTCCGCCAAGCGTTTGCTCAAACGTTATACGATTGAAAACACTCGTTTCTCCGTGCAGAAATCAGGCGCAAAACTAAAAAGGTGCGTTATCGGTAGTTGATCCGCGGTAACTTGTCCGCTCCGCCCAGCTGCTCAGGGCTTATGCTCCTCGCGCCATTTCTTGACGGCGGCCAGGGTATTCTCGATGTGTTTTTCGGCGTGGGAATCGGAGTAGGCGTAAAGAATCTTTCCTTCGGGCGAAATCACATAGGAAACGCGATTGGCGAAGGCCGCGCTCACGAGCGGAATGTTGAACGCGGCGTCATAGGCCTTGATGACCGAAAAGCTGGGGTCCGCGCCCACCGGAAATTTGTCGCGGCACTCCTTGGCCGAAAACTCGCGCTGCACCTCGATCTTGTCGCCCGAAATTCCAATGACGCTGGCGCCGGCGGCCGCGAAATTTTCGATGTTTTCGGCAAATTCATGCGCCTCGATCGTGCAGACACTCGTGAATGATTTGGGATAGAAGTAGAGAACCACTGGTCCTTTTTTTAAAGCCTCAGTGAGGGAGAATTTGAACTCCTTGCCGCCCTGCGCAGCGTCCATGGTGAAGTAGGGCGCAGCGTCTCCCGGCTTCAACGCTGCCCACGCGGCGGTTGTGAAAAGGCCAAAACAAATAGAGAGGAGCAGGGCCAATGACTTCATGGGGCGCTTCCTTGTTTCGTGCTCGCCTGGCGCGATAATAGCCGAACGCGTGCTGTGCAAGCAACACATAATGAAACTCCCGATCAAATCAACGCTGGTCGATCGGAAGAGGTTTTCCGCTGCTGATAATCAGAGATTCACCACCAATTTTCCACGTGATCCCACATGTCTCAAGGCCGCGCGACGTATGGGCGATTGTAAGGTTTTCGGCCCCAACTGGACATTCGGCCTGTGCCGGCGGCTTTGTGGAACGGCCCACCCGGCGGATATGAAAGGCACCCGCTTCGCGTTGATCGACGGGTTATCGCGGTCCAACTTGGGGGGTAACCTTCAAAACCTTTTGGCCAAGGGAGATATCGTGCATCGGTCTGTTTACGCAGCTTTCTTCGCCGCGATCGCCGGGGCAGTGATGACCTCGTCTATGGGCACGGCCCGTGCGCAGGACGCGCGGTCGCTTTGCGCGAGGGTAACCGACGACGATCGCGTGAGGCACATCCCAGCCGCCCTTGCCCCAGCGGCGCGCCGGCTATTCAGCTTCTCGGCTGATACACCCAGCGGATACGTTCGGAAAAGCACCTCCTTCCGGTGCATGAAGGGCAAAGTTTGGCTGTGTAACTATGGCGCGAACCTCGTTTGCGAGAAGGCGGACACCCGGCGCACGTCAGCTGGCGCTGCGGATTTTTGCAAACAAAACCCCGGTTCGGATGTCGTTCCCATGGCCGCTACGGGTCACGGCGCGATCTACGACTGGAGATGCGTGGGAAATAAAGCGGTTATCTCCAAACAGATCCAAACGGTCGATCCGCGTGGCTTCATTGCCGGAAACTGGAAGCGACTGGATTAGAGGCAAAAGCTTTGCAGCAAAGCAAAAAACCTCCCGAAACCAGCCTCAACCGCCTTGCCCAGGTGCGCGCCCGCATCGAACGCGCCGCGCGGGACGCCGAACGCGAGCCGCAAGACGTAACCCTGGTCTGCGTCTCGAAGACTTTTGGCCCGCAAGACATTAGGCCCGTGATCGGCGCCGGAGAGCGGGTTTTCGGCGAAAACCGGGTCCAGGAGGCGTTGGAGAAATGGCCGCTGCTCAAGGCGGACCACCCCGGCCTCGAACTGCGTCTCATCGGCCCTCTGCAGTCCAACAAGGCGCACGACGCGGTGCTCTTTTTCGACGTGATCGAAACGGTCGACCGGGAAAAAATCGCCAGGGCGCTTGCCCGGGAAATTCAAAAAACCTCGCGCCATCCCCGCCTTTATGTCCAGGTCAATACCGGGGCCGAACCGCAGAAGGCGGGTGTTTTACCGCAAGAGGCGGACCGCTTCATCGCCAGCTGCCGCAAGGACTACGGCCTCGAAATTTCCGGGCTCATGTGCATACCGCCCCTCGACGATCAGGCCTCGCCGCATTTCGCGCTGCTGAACCAAATGGCCGCCCGCAACGGAATTTTGGCGCTTTCGATGGGAATGAGCGCGGATTTCGAGCTCGCGATCCAACTGGGCGCGACCCATGTAAGAATCGGCAGCGCGATTTTTGGGGGACGGTGAGGCTCCCTTGGCACGAACACTGGAAACATCGTGCGCGCGGGTTTACCTTGGCATATTCAACGAATGCGCCCTATAGCCGATACTGCAATCGATCACTCGACAAGCGAGCCTAGCAGTATATGGCACCCTCCAATTTCTCCGTAAATGGCAACAAGCCGAGTCCGCGGGGAAAGATTGGCATTCTTCTTGTCAATCTTGGCACGCCGGATGCGCCCCGGTTCTGGCCGGTGCGCCGGTTTCTGATGGAATTTTTGTCCGACCGGCGGGTGATCGAGATGCCACGAATTTTCTGGTGGCCGATTCTGTACTTTATCATTCTGGTTCTGCGCCCGCACCGGATCGCCAAGCACTATGCCGCGATCTGGAATAGGGAGACGGGCGAGGGCCCGCTGAAGGCGATAACCCGGTCGCAGGCCGAAAAGCTCGCGGCGTGGATCGGGGCCGGGGGTCTCGATCCGAAAGGACGGCAGGCGGCGCGCGAGAGATTCTTCGTCGCTTGGGCCACGCGCTATGGCAAGCCGGACATCACGCAAGGTATCGTGACCCTCAAAGAGCATGGCTGCATGAGAATCCTGGTCCTGCCGCTTTATCCGCAATATGCCGCCGCCACGACGGCGAGCGCTTATGACAAAATTTTCGAAACGTTGAAAGCGATGCGATGGCAACCGGCGGTGCGGATCGCGCCGCCCTATTTCGACGACCGCACCTATATTGATGTTCTGGCGACTTCCCTTCGGGCCGGGCTGTCGCGTCTCGATTTCGTTCCCGACAGCATCCTGGTTTCCTTCCACGGCCTGCCGAAGGCGGAGGTCGCCAAGGGCGATCCTTATTACGAGCAATGCCTCGAGACTTGGCGGCTCTTGCGCGAAGACCTCGGGCTTGGCGCGGACCGGTGTCCGATCAGTTTTCAGTCGCGCTTCGGTGCGCGGGAATGGCTGCAACCTTATACGGTGGAGAAGGTGAAGAGCCTTGCGTCCCAGGGGACCAAAGGCTTGGTCGTCATTACGCCTGGATTTTCCGCCGATTGCCTCGAAACGTTCTATGAGATCGACATTGAATGTCGCGAGGTCTTCAGCGAAATCGGAGGCAAGAACTTTGCCGCGATTCCTTGCCTCAACGATAGCGACCCCGGAATGATGCTCATTCACGATCTGGTCGCGCGCGAGCTAAAGGGCTGGATCTAAGGCATTATCCCAAAAAGTTGCGGAATTTGGGATAAGCTTATACTAAGCCTTGCTAAGTAACGACCGCTAGGCACGCGCCGCCGCCCGTTCCGCCTTCCTCGATATCGCTTTCGTCCAGCCGCCTCAAATAGTCCCCCCGCCGCTCGTCGGCCGCGCGACTTTCCACACCGTCCGCATCAATTATCCGCAGGACAAGTCAGGTGGTGATCCATCAGCCTCTATAGCGGATTAACATCTGCCCCAATGGAGAAAATGGTGTCCGTAACGGGTTCTACAATATACTCTCGGCCGATAATAATGGCGGCGATAACTATATCGATAACCGCAGCGTCCCCAATGAAGGAAGCGACCCGTATAAGAATTATAGCAGAATATCCGTGCTTTCTGCACCAAAGGGGTTGCCGCGGGCATTGGGGCAATTGGCATTGCCAAAACCTCTGAGGGAGGGACTGAAACCCAAGAGCATGGAAATACATAATGCTTTCTTAAGCATGGTAATACCTTTTAATTTTAAACTAAGCATGTGAAGTATAAGCTTATATGGGTTCATTGTCAAATTAATGTTTGATGTCGCTGGCCTCTTTGAACTCGGGAGGGACGTGCTCCGGCCCCTTTGAATAGTTCGGCATTCCCCAGATAGGCATTCTTAATTGGCGGCCGGATAGGTCGCGGGCAAAGCATTAAAATCTTGGGATTCCTGTCCAGCTTGAAATTTGTTTCGAGCCGCTAGGCCAATTCTAGGCGAATTTTCGGACGGATGGAAAGCGCTGTGCGCCGCTTGAGGTCCTCGAAGCGGCCGGCGATCCGGCCGCCGGCCTGCCCATTGGCGAAACCTCGAATAATTTCAGAGCCGCCCCCGGATGGGGCCGTGGTCGACATTTGCCGGCTGAGGAAAATTGCCGGCGAGGGCATCGCGGTCTTCCAGCACGTTGAATGACCATGCCTTCGCGGAATCCAGGCCAAAACGAGGCTCATTCGGCGGCGCGTTTAAATTCAGGGAATGTGCAGCGCGCGTCGTTCTCCCGCTTGAATTCGAGGATTTTGGCAGGCTCGACAAAGGGCAGCCCGAGCGCTCGCCAGACATCGGCCATACTATCCACAAGATCCGCGATATGCGCATCCGTGTGTAAGGGGCTTGGCGTGATGCGCAATCTCTCGCCGCCTCGGGCGACCGTCGGATAATTGATCGGCTGGATATAGATCGCGTGGCGATCGAGCAGCATGTCGGTCGCGCGCTTGCAGAGCTCGGGATCGCCGACGAGTACTGGCACGATATGGGACGGGTTTGGCATCACCGGCAGACCGGCCGCGCTCAGAGCATGTTTGGTGAGCATCGCCTGGCGTTGATGTTGCGCGCGGAGTTCATCGCCTTGCCCCTGCTTCAAAAAGCGTATGGCGGTGGTCGCGGCGGCGGCGAGCGCCGGAGGCAATGCGGTGGTGAAAATAAAGGCGGGCGCGTGGGAGCGCACGGCATCGACGATCGCTGCCTTGGCGGCGATATAGCCGCCAAGCGTTCCAAATCCCTTCGCAAGGGTTCCTTCGATGACGTCGATCTGGTCCATGACGCCGTCGCGTTCCGCGATGCCGCCACCGTGCGGGCCGTAGAGACCGACCGCATGAACTTCGTCGATGTAGGTCATGGCGTTATAGCGGCGCGCAAGATCGGCGATCTCCGCGACCGGAGCGATGTCGCCATGCATCGAATAGAGGCTTTCGAAGACGATCAGTTTGGCCCGCTCCCGCCCCGCTGCTTGCAACAGCTCTTCGAGATGGGCGAGATCATTATGGCGGAAAATTTGCCGCTGTGCCTTGGAGCGGCGGATGCCTTCGATCATCGAGTTATGGTTGAACTCATCCGAAAGGATGAGGCAATCGGGCAAAAGATCGCCAATCGTGGAAATCGCCGCGAGATTGGAAATCCAGCCCGAGGTAAAGACGAGCGCCGCCTCCTTGCCGTGGAGGCCGGCCAGTTCGGCTTCGAGCTCGACGAGGGGATGGTTGGTGCCCGAAATATTGCGCGTGCCGCCGGCGCCGGCCCCATGCCGCACCGCGGCGGCAGTCATCGCTTCGATCACCTGGGGATGCCGGGCCATGCAGAGATAATCGTTGGAACACCAGATGACGACTTCGTCAATGCGGTCCGGCCCGTGCCACAAGGCGCGCGGAAACGCCTTTGCGTCTCGCTCGAGGTCGGCGAACACCCGGTAGCGGCATTCCCCCTTCAACCTTGAAAT
Organism: uncultured Alphaproteobacteria bacterium; assembly: GCA_963808645.1. GTDB lineage: Bacteria > Pseudomonadota > Alphaproteobacteria > Rhizobiales > Beijerinckiaceae > Methylocapsa. Next base: position 39,345 of record CAWEGU010000010.1, on the reverse strand, counting down.
CGCATCGTCGAAGAAGCGCGAATAGGGCATTTTGAACGGTCTCCAAACTCCGGGCCGGAGTGGCGGGCGAAAATACGCGCGCGATTGCATGATTTTACAAAGGGGCGTTTTATTTTTTTGCTTCTTCAAAAAATCGAGCGAGCGGCGGAGCGCCCGTCAAGGAGGGCACGGCCTTCAACGTGGTAATCGCCCGCTATCTGTGCGAGTATTCTATTCCCGCTGGCGACCAAGGCTTTATCGAGGTTCGCGCGGGCCGTCAAACTTCTTGTCCGCGATCGCGCAACGATGCGTATTCTTGTCACCGGCAGCGCCGGGTTCATAGGTTTTCACGTCGCCCGCCGTCTTCTCGACGACGGTCATGAAGTCGTCGGCCTCGATGGGTTTACGCCCTACTACGACCGCAATCTCAAGCTGCGCCGGCATCAAATGTTGCTGCAACGGCCGGGCTTTTCCGGCCATGAGGCGATGCTCGAGGATTGCGCCGCGCTTGCCGGCGTTTATGGCGCCGGGTTCGATGCGGTCTATCATTTCGCCGCGCAGGCGGGGGTGCGCTATAGCCTCGACAATCCGCGCGCCTATCTCGACGCCAATCTCACCGGAACCTTCAATCTCCTGGAATTGATGCGCCATGCGCCGCCGGCGCACGCGCTGCTGGCTTCGACATCCTCGGTCTATGGAGCCAACGCGAAGGTCCCTTTTCGCGAGGTAGATCGGACCGATCATCCCTTGACGCTTTATGCCGCCTCGAAAAAGGCGAACGAGGAGATGGCCCATGCCTATAGCCATCTCTTCAAAATCCCGATCACAATGTTGCGATTTTTCACGGTCTACGGCCCCTGGGGCCGCCCGGACATGGCGCTTTTCAAATTTGCCGCCGCGCTTTTCGAGGGCCGCCCGATCGACATTTACAATCACGGAAATATGAGCCGGGATTTCACTTACATCGACGAGGTCGTCGAAGCGACACTCCGGATGCTAAACCATGCACCGCCCTTGGCGAGCGTGAGTGCGCCCCCCCTGGCCGGAGACAGCCTTTCTCCCGTCGCGCCCTGGCGGGTCGTCAACATTGGCGGCGGGACACCAGTCGCGCTCATGGATTTCGTCGCCGTCGTGGAGGCCGCGAGCGGAATACCGGCCAAGCGTAACTTCATGGCGATGCAACAAGGCGATGTTCCAGTCACCTTCGCCGACACGTCATTGCTCGTGGCTCTGGCTGGTTTTGCCCCGAAAGCGCGACTGAAGGAAGGAGTTAAGGCTTTCATTGCATGGTACCGCAATTATTTCGGCATTTGAGGAGACGCCGCAACACGGCACTGGCCGGGATTTGCCCCGGCCAGCGCCTCGGTTCATATTTTGTTTACAAGAGATGACGGCATCAGGGCGACACGGTACCCCGGGAACGTCCGCCCGCGACACTGCACGAACAACCATTGCCGATATAGGACGGGCGATATAGCTCGCAGGCCTTAACCGGCGTCGAACACATTTTTCCCATCTGGCCAGTCGCGACGCTGCGGCCGGTCAGCAAAGGAGCGGTAGCCGACGCCGCCACGGCGACCGGCGCCGTCGCCGCTGCTGCGACCGGCGCAGTCAATGCCGTTACCGGCGCGGTCAGGGCCGCTATTGGTGCGGTTACAACCCCGAATGGATTGGCGTAGCCATAAGGGTAGCCATAGCTGCTGGCATAAGGGTATCCGTAACCATAGGCGTAGTTAGACGGATACACATAGCCGTAATTGTAAGGATATCCGTAATTGTAGGCGTAATTGTCGAGGTTATACGGATAGGCACGCGAAGTTAATCCCGGACTCCAGGCCAAATCGCGGCGGTGGCGCCACTGCCACCCATGATGCCACCTATGTTCCCGCTCGAACGTCTGATTCTTCGCTATGCTCCTGCCACTCGTGTCGGCGCCGCTGCGCATGTGCGCCCAAGCGGGACCGCTCCCGGCCAACCCCGCGCCCAGCGCGGCCGAGGCCAAATATGCTGCAATGCGTTTCATGTCGTTCTCCTCATTTGGCAGGTCCGTTCCGCTCGCGGCCAGCGCGAACGAACGGCAGTCGAGGCCGAAACACCGGTGTGGGGAAATTGTTCCATGAATTCCAGTTTACCAGGCGAACCCCCGGCGGCCGCTATCAAAAACCGCTGCGAGCTTGAGCCCCACATTCGATTGGCACCGCATCGCGGGGCGGTGCGAGGCGGGCGGAGCAGGGGCCAACTACAAATTTCACGGCGATGCGGCACGGCGATGCTCCAGTCACTTTCGCCGAGATTATTCCAGCTCTTTAGATGACGATTTGTCGGCATCGAATGCCCCTATCCCTAACCAGATCTTGCACGCCGATCCGCGCGCGAAGGCTGCCAAGCCGGCGTTTTTATGGAACAATGGACCAGGTGTATTCAGGCCTCGTCACATCGCTTTCCGGGGCGCCGCGCCGGAAGAATGCCGCGCCGGAAGAATAAAGGCGAGCTGACCCTTCCACGTAACCCGCGAAAGCTTTACATTGTGGAACGGCTCTTAGCCGCCAAGAAATCCTGACAGGAACCTTATGGCCACGAACGGCAAGCAACTTCTCCACTTTGTATTCGGTGGTGAGCTCAAGGATTTGAGCGGCACTGAATTCCACGATTTGTCCAAACTCGATATCGTCGGTATCTTTCCCGACTACGCGTCGGCGGCGCGGGCCTGGAAAGCCAAGGCACAGGCAACGGTGGACAATGCCCATGTGCGCTATTTCGTGGCACATCTGCATCGTCTGCTCGACCCGTCGAAGGACAAGATTTGAGCGGTGGCCATCTTTCGATCCCGAGAAAGAAATTGTCCGCGGAGGGGATCCGGCCTATTGAAAACTCCAGGCCCGCCGTGAACGATTCGGCCCTCCTGGCTGCCTACCGGCTGGCAAGCGCGGGCGTTGGATTGACCGGGCCACTATATCTTTATTGGCGGGGAAAGCTCGGCCGCCAAGATTTTTCGAGGCGCCAAGAGCGGCTGGGGCGGCCTTACCTCGCCCGGCCGGATGGACGGCTCGCCTTGTTGCACGCACAAAGCGCCGCGCAAGCTCGCGCCTTGCCGCCACTTGTCGAAAAACTGGGAGAGCTCGGCTTCACCGTGCTTTTGGCGATCGGCGATCTGTCTTCTGGCCCGTTCCGCGCGCCGCGCTTGCCGCCATCGCTGCACCAACTCGCGCCGCTCGATGCGCCTCAATTCGTGGCCCGGTTTCTCAATCATTGGCGGCCAGACATCGTCCTTATCTCGGGGCCGGATATTCCGCCAAACCTCATCCTCGAAGCCAGCCGCCGCAAAATTCCGCTCGCGCTTGTCGACGCCCGCGTGTCCGCACGGCGCTTCCTGATTTGGCGGAAGTTTTCGGGCTTTGCCGGATCGCTGCTGCGCGGGATAGATCTTTGTTTGGCACAAACAAATGCCGACGCGCAGCGCTTTGCGAAACTCGGCATGCGAAAAGTTCAGGTGGCTGGCAATCTCAAATATGATTTCATCCCCGCGCCGGTCGATCAGTCCGCCTTGGCGCGGCTTCTGGCACGGATCGGGACGCGTCCGGCGTGGATCGCCGATGGGGTCTATCCCGGCGAGGAGGAGATCGCGATGGCGGCGCATCGCCGATTGGCGCGGCAGTTTCCAGACCTTCTGACCGTGATCGTGCCGCACAGCCCCAAATGCGTTTTTGAAATCGCCCAAAGCGCTGCGAGAATAGGACTGACCGCGGCGATGCGCGCTGGCGATCGCGAAAGCGCGCCCTTGCCGGAAGTCTATATAGCCCTTGCAGCGGGCGAGGGGGGATTATTTCTTCGTGGCGCCGGCGTGATTTTCGCGGGCAAGTCCTTGCGCCACGGCGGCGGCAAAAATCCGGTCGAAGCGGCGCATCTCGGCTGCGCGATCCTGCACGGTCCGGAGGTCGATGATTTCCAGGATATTTACGCGGCGCTCGATAATGCGGGCGGCGGCGCGCTGGTATTCGACGCCGAAACGCTTGCCAAGCAATTGGCGCTCCTCTTCTTTGACAAAGCCGAACTGCGAGCGATGGCCCGGGCGGCCACGGAGACGGCGGAGGATTTTGGCGGCGCTTCGACTCGCACCATGCAGGCAATCGAGCCTTACCTTGCTCAGGCGATCATCGCGGCAAGGGACGGAGAGGCGTGAGTGTCTTTAACCTTAAACTTCCTTCTCGGCGCAAGTGCGAGCCATATTCGTGTCTGCCGTAACCGAGAGAAAGAACGTTGGTTGGCGACAAGTGCATTTTCAGGTCCTAAAATGCGCTTGAAAATTGGAGTTTCCAAAAATGCGCGGTGCCATTTGTTGCAACCAGGGCGTTACAAAGCGCGGCGCCCTGAAAGCGGCCGCCGGATTTGCTGCCGCTGCAGGTGTTGACCGCGCAAGCGCACGGGAGGGGGGTGCCGAACAGCCGAAGCCCAACGCGATCGGCGCCGACGCGGCGCTGCGCCGCCTGATGGAAGGCAACGCCCGCTATGTCGCCAACAAGCCGACCCATCGGGATTTTTCCGCCGGACGCGCGGAGAGGACCAGGGCGCAATATCCGATTGCCGCGGTCCTAAGCTGCGCGGATTCGCGCGTTGCACCGGAGTTTGCGTTCGACCAAGGACCCGGCGATCTTTTCGTAGTCCGGCTCGCCGGCAACTTCGTCAATGACGATGGGCTCGCCAGTATCGAGTATGCGGTGAAGTTTCTGGCCGTGCCGCTCGTCATGGTGCTCGGACACTCGAATTGCGGCGCGATCGGCGCCGCAATCAAAGTGGTCGAGGACAATGCCGAGCTGCCGGGACATTTGCCCGGTCTCGTCCGGTCGATCAAACCCGCGGTCGAAGTGGCGAAAGCGAAGTCGCCGCACGATCTTCTCGCGGCCGCGATCACCGAAAACGTTGCGCTTAACGTGAAACGGCTCGAAACCGCGCAACCCTTGCTAGCCAGTTTCGCGCAAACCAAACAGGTGAAGATCGTTGGTGGGGTTTATGATCTCGCGAATGGAAAGGTTGGTCTCTTGTCCTGAAACAAGCGTTGCAAAAGCTCTACCTGCGACCGAATAGTTTCTCGACATCGGCGAGTTTCAACTCGATGTAGGTCGGACGCCCGTGATTGCATTGGCCGCAGCCAGGGGTGCGTTCCATCTCGCGCAACAGCGCGTTCATTTCATCGCCGCCGAGACGGCGGCCCGCGCGCACGGAATGGTGGCAGGCCATCGTCGCGAGCACATGATCGAGCCGCTTTTCGAGCGGCGCGACGGCGCGATCATCCTCGCAAAGTGCTACGGCGAGATCGCGAACCAGCCGCGCCGCGTCGGCAAATTTCAACAAAGCGGGCATTTCATGCACCGCGACCGCGCCCGGGCCGAATGGCTCGACAAGGAGACCGAATTCCGCAAGCAAGGGGCCAGCGTCCTCGATCCGTTCCACGTCGGTTTGTCCCAGTTCGACGATCGCCGGGATCAGCAGCGCCTGGCGCGCGACGTTCTTCCCCGCGCGGGCCTCCTTCAGGCGCTCGTACACAAGCCGCTCATGCGCGGCGTGCTGATCGACAATGACGATGCCATCGCGGGTCTGGGCAACAATATAGGTATCATGGATCTGCGCCCGCGCGGCGCCGAGCGGCGATTCGATTTCTTCCGGCGCGGGTGGCCGCTCATGCGCGCGCGTATCGGCGGAAAGCGTCTCGCCAACGAGCGCATGATCGCCCCAATCTTGTGCCGCGCCCTCGGCAAAACCGGGATAGGCCGGAGACTGTCGCCAATCCCAAGCTGCACCGAGCGCGCGATATGCGGGCGCAAAGCTCTGGAGGCCCGGGCGCCGCGCGAGGAAATCGCGCGCGCTGGCACCATTTGCTGGAGTCGCGCGATGGAGGGCGGCTTGCAAACTCTGTTTCAAGGCGCCGATCAGAAGCCCGCGCACGAGGCCGGAATCGCGAAACCGGACTTCGGCCTTGGCCGGATGGACATTGACATCGACCTCGCGCGGATCGCATGAAATAAACAAGACGAGGGAAGGATGGCGGCCTTGTGGCACATAATCCATGTAGGCCGCGCGCACGGCGCCCGACAAAAGCTTGTCGCGGACCGGCCGCCCGTTGACAAAGAGATATTGCGCCTGCGCATTCGCCTTGTGCCAGGTCGGAAGACCGGCGTAGCCTTCAAGGCGAAACCCTTCCCGTGCCGCGTCGACGCGGAGCGCATTGGCGGGAAACTCCTCGCCAACGACATCGGCCAGCCTCGCCAACAAAGCATCGTCGCCCTCGGCCCGTGCGAAATAATCGAAGCCCGCGGTCTCCGTGCCGGCAAAAGTGAAGCGAACCTCCTTGTTCGCCATCGCGAGGCGCCGCACGGCATCGGCGCAGGCGCGAGCCTCAGCGCGGTCGCTCTTTAGGAATTTCAACCGCGCCGGGGTCGCGGCGAAAAGATCGCGGACCTCGACCCTTGTTCCTTGCGGCAGGCCGCAGGGAGCGAGAGCGTGTTTCTTGCCCTGATCGACGCGGATAGCGAATCCATGCGTTGCACCTTCCGCGCGGGAAAAAATGTCGAGCGCCGCGACGGAACCGATCGATGGCAGGGCCTCGCCGCGAAAACCGAGCGTCGCGATTTGGGAAAGATCGCCCGTTGATAGCTTCGAGGTCGCATGGCGCTCGACCGCCAGGCCGAGATCGTCCCTGGGCATCCCGCCGCCATCATCGATGACACGGATGAGCCGCCGGCCGCCCGATTCGACCACGACATCGATGCGGCAGGCGCCCGCGTCGAGCGCATTTTCGACGAGTTCCTTCACGACGGCGCACGGCCGCTCGACGACCTCGCCCGCCGCGATGCGGTCGATGAGAACAGGATCGAGACGACGGATCGGCATGGCTGGGTTCACCGAGGGCCGGACCATGATTCCACACCTAAGCTGCCTCGAACTGGACAACGGCGGTTGCCCGGTTACAAGCCGCGCACGAGCGCGCCCGGCCGGCGGGCGGCAAAGTCAACAGCCCCCTTGAGGTAAAAATCAACCATCAACCCGCCATCCTTTGGCTTATCCGCATTTTTCGGGCCGGGCGTGGCCATCTGCCACGCTCTGGTCATTCCGCTAAAGAACTTTATTCGCTCCATTTCTGTTGCTACAAGACCCATATGGCCGCGATCCCCGATCTTCTTTTGCTCCGAATTATGGGCCCGGTCCGCGTCTGAGCGCCAAGTCAGTTGGCTCGCCGCTCGGTCCGGCCGGGAACCGTTTTTCGTTTTGACATCAGCGCACATCTGCGGCGCTGGAGTAGGCCTGAAACAATCATGGACAAACAAACGAACGGCGCGGGGGGCGAGAGGCTTGCGGAAATCCCTCCCGACTATTCAAAGAGCCTATTCCTGCCGCGCACCGATTTTCCGATGCGCGGCGGACTGCAGACGAAAGAGCCTGAGCTGCTCGCCCGCTGGCAAGAAATAGGACTTTACGGGCGTCTTGCGGCGGCAGGGCGGGGCAAGCCAAAATTCGTTCTCCACGACGGCCCCCCTTACGCCAATGGCGACATCCACATCGGCCATGCGCTGAACAAGATTCTCAAAGACATCGTGACCCGCTCGCAGCGGATGCTCGGCAAGGATTCCAACTATGTGCCGGGCTGGGATTGCCACGGCCTGCCGATCGAATGGAAGATCGAGGAAAATTATCGCGCCAAGGGCAAAAACAAAGATTCGGTTCCCATCAACGAGTTCCGCCGCGAGTGCCGCGCCTTCGCCGAGCATTGGGCGGGCGTGCAAGCGCAAGAATTTCAGCGCCTCGGCGTGACCGGGGATTGGGAGCATCCCTATTTGACGATGAGCTTTGCCGCAGAGGCGCAGATCGCGCGGGAAATAATGAGATTCGCGGCGAACGGGACGCTTTATCGCGGCTCGAAGCCGGTGATGTGGAGCGTTGTCGAAAAAACCGCGCTCGCCGAGGCGGAAGTCGAATACGAGGACATCGTCAGCGATGCGATTTATGTGGCGTTTCCGGTCAAACTCGCGGTGGGAAACATTGAGCCTGGCTACCAAAACGTGCCCGACATTTTTGAAGCCTCGGTCGTCATCTGGACGACGACCCCTTGGACGATCCCTGCCAACCGCGCGATCGCATATTCATCGAAGATCGCATACGGCCTTTACGAAGTCACATCGGCACCGGAAGACAACTGGGCTAAAGAAGGCGCTTTGTATATTTTGGCAGACAGTCTTGCAGAGCAGGTTTTCAAATCTGCAAGGGTCGAGAAATTTATAAAGCACGAGGGGATCGGTCCGCATCAATTATTCCCTAAGCAAGTTAGTCATCCATTTGCCAAGAATATCACAGGTTACGACTTTATCATTCCCCTTTTAGACGGAGATCACGTCACCGACGACACCGGCACGGGCTTCGTCCATACCGCGCCCAGTCATGGCCGCGACGACTTCGATATCTGGACGGCGAATGAAGGTACTCTCGAGTTTTTTAGGATCGACACGCGCATACCCTACACTGTCGATGCGGATGGCTTCTTCACCAAGGAGGCACCCGGATTCGAAGGCCGCCGCGTCATCGACGACAAGGGCAACTGGGGCGACGCCAATAATTCTGTCATCGATGCCTTGAAGGTGGCCGGCAACCTCGTCGCTGGCGGAAAATTAAACCATCAATATCCGCATTCCTGGCGCTCCAAAAAACCGGTCATTTTTCGCAACACGCCGCAATGGTTTATCGCGCTGGATAAGCCCATCGAGAGTCCCCCCCGCACCCTCGCCATGAGGAGGCGCGAAGCACCGTCTTGAAGGGCGAGGGTTCCGCCGCGCCGCCATCCTTCGAGACGTGTGCTGCGCACGTTGCTCAGGATGAGGGCGCATCTGGGAAGACATCCACTTTGCGCGAGATCGCGCTGCGCGAGATCGCCATCACGAAATGGTATCCGCCCGCGGGCGAAAACCGCATCACCGGCATGATCGCCAGTCGCCCCGATTGGGTCGTCTCGCGCCAGCGCGCCTGGGGCGTGCCGATTGCCATCTTCGCCAATAGGGAAACGAAAGAAATCCTTGCCGATGAAAAGGTCAATCAGCGCATAGCCGATGCTTTCGAGCAGGAGGGCGCGGACGCATGGTTCGCGCCAGGCGCCGCCGCGCGCTTCCTCGCGCCGGACCATGACCCGCAAAAATACGAAAAAATCGACGACGTTCTCGATGTCTGGTTCGATTTCGGGCTCGACCCACGCCTTCACGCTAGGCGATCCCAAACATTTTCCTCAGCTCGCGGGCATCCACCGGCTGCGCGACGGCGGCCAAGACGAAATCTTGTATCTCGAAGGCTCGGATCAGCATCGCGGCTGGTTTCAGTCTTCGCTGCTCGAATCTTGCGGCACGCGCGGCCGTGCACCCTACGACGCGGTTCTCACACATGGCTTCGTTCTCGATGAGAAGGGCCAAAAGATGTCGAAATCCGCCGGCAACGTCACCGCGCCGCAAACCGTCATCAAGGATGCGGGCGCCGATATTTTGCGGCTCTGGGTGGCGGCGTCCGATTATTCCGAAGACGTGCGCATTGGGCCGGAGATCCTCAAAAATTTCGTCGAGACCTACCGGAAACTCCGCAACACGATCCGCTGGATGCTCGGCTCGCTCGTCCATTATGACTCGGCGAATACGACCACCTTTGAGGCGATGGGCGAACTCGAAGAACTCATGCTCCATCGCCTCGCCGAACTCGATCGCGAAATCCGCGACGCCTATGAGAACTTCGACTATAAGCGCGTTGCCGCGCGCCTAACGTCGTTCCTCAACACCGATCTTTCGGCCTTTTACTTCGACATTCGCAAGGACACGCTCTATTGCGAACCGCCTTCGAGCGAGAAGCGGCGCGCCGCGTTAGAGGCGATCGAGCAGATTTTCCGCATTGTTACCTTGTGGCTCGCGCCAGTCCTGGTCTTCACTTCGGAAGAGGCGTGGCTCACGCGTTATCCCGGCGTGGTCTCGGTGCATCTCGAAGCGTTCCCAAAACTTCCGTCCGCTTGGCGCGATGAAGCACTTGCCGAAAAATGGGAACAAATCCGCCGCGTCCGTTCGGTCGTGACCGGGGCGCTGGAAATCGAGCGGGCGCAAAAACGGATCGGTTCCTCGCTTGAGGCGGCGCCAAGGGTCTTTGTCGCGGACGCTGGCTTGCGCGCCGTCCTCGGAACAATCGATTTCGCCGAAGTCTGTATCACCTCGAATATCGCAATCGAGGCTGGAGAGGGACCATTCGGCGCTTTCCGGCTCCCAGGCACCCCCGGTGTCACTGTTCTGCCAGCCCTGGCCGAGGGGAGAAAATGTGCGCGATCCTGGAAAATTTCCCCGCTCGTTGGCAGCGATCCTGAATTTCCCGATGTAAGTCCTCGCGATGCCCGGGCTTTGCGGGAATTGCGGGCTTTGGGGCAATGGCCGTGACGCCGCGCCGTCTCGGCTTATCGGTGATGTGCGCCACGCTCGCCGCCGACCAGGCGAACAAGCTTTGGCTTATCTTTGTCTATGGAATCGAAGCGCACCAGCCGGTCCATTTGACTCCATTCTTCGATGTGATCTACGCCAAAAACCCCGGCATCTCTTATTCCCTGATGCGCGCACAAACCGGGATGGAGCGGCTTGGTCTGCTGACCGTTACGCTTACGGCCACGGCCTTCCTCGGCCTCTGGCTATGGCGCGCGGGGACGAAAACCGCCGCCTTGGGTCTTGGCTTTATTGTCGGCGGCGCGCTTGGCAATGCTTATGACCGTCTGGCCTATGGGTTTGTCACCGATTTCTATCATTTTCATGTCGGTTCATTCTCGTGGTATGTGTTTAACTTGGCGGATGCGGCGATCGTTGCCGGCGTCGCGCTCCTGATTGGCGATTCCGTTGCCCCTGCAAACAAGTGCGAGGTCAAGCGCGCCGCGGGGGAATGAATTTTATTGCCTGCCAGCCGCCTCCAAAAAGCCCACAATGTCGGTAAAATGGTAGTCGGGGTCGGTTGAAGATTTTGGATTAATTTGCCGAGCATCTCAAAATTCGCGGAGAGTCTCAAGAATGAAGAGGCTAGACTTTATAACCTTCGGCTTGATGACCTTCGGCTTGATGTTGCGGCATAGGCTTGGCGTGGCGAGAGCGGTGGCCGCTCTCCTGTCCGTTGCGGGATTTTCCGGCGCGACGCCAGCGTGGGCGGAGGAAGACACGAATGTGTTCAATTCGGTGCTCGGTTTCATCGGAATGCCATTCGACAAGGAGCAAGACTCGATCGATTACCGGGCCAGGGCCCCGATCGTCGTTCCGCCGCGCAACGATCTGCCGCCGCCGAACGGGGCGGTACGCGGCCCAACCTGGCCAAAAGATCCCGATATCGCCGCGGAGCGCCGCGCGGCGTTGGATTCGCGAAGGCCCGCGCCGCAGTTGACGCAAAATTCGCGGGTCGAAACGTCACGGACGGAGCTACAGCAGGGCCGCCGCCCACTGCCCTCGGATGGCCCTCCCGATGAATGTCAGGCGGGCGCCGGGACGCCGCTCTGCCTCTATACGCCTTGGAAAGTTCTGAAGTCAGTCGTAACCGGGTTTCACTCGGACACCACCCAGCCGGGACCGGAGCCGCCGCGCAAATATCTGACCGAGCCACCTGCGGGCTACCGACAGGCGACGGGGGTCGCCAAGGCAACAATCGAAGCTCCGAAAGACCAGCCGGACGCCGCCGATCCGGGAGCCTATATCCGTTCGCAGCGTCCCAAAACCTCGGTCGACAATTGACCTCGCTAGGGGCGGATTGCATTTAGACGCCCGGGGGCGTCAGAATCCCCTCAACCGGCGGGGCCAGATAAAAACTTTGCCGCTTTTTGAAATTTCATCCTATATTTGGACAAACCCTCCCTCTTACGGGACCGCGAAGGGCAAGGGGTACTCCCGCGTGTTCCGTCGACAGTCATGGGCCGCATTTGAAAGCGATGGCTGGAATGTCCCTTGGTGAAACCGCGGCGGCGCCGGAAAGCGTCTTCCTAAACCCTTCGGCGCAAGCGCAAGGCAAACCGGTGGGGCCATCGATTAGGCAGGCAAAGCTCGCAAATGGCCTGGATATCATCGTCATCCCAGATCGCCGCGCGCCTGTCGTGACCCATATGGTTTGGTATCGCAACGGCTCCGCCGACGATCCTCCGGGCAAGTCCGGCATCGCGCATTTCCTCGAACATTTGATGTTCAAGGGCACCAAGGCCAATCCGCAAGGCAAATTTTCAGAGCTTGTCGCCGATCTCGGCGGCCAGGAAAATGCTTTTACCTCCAATGACTATACCGCCTATTTTCAGCGCGTCGCCAAGGAGCACCTTGGCGTCTGCATGGAGTACGAGGCCGACCGGATGAAGAATCTTGTCCTTACGGACGAGGTGGTCGGGCCCGAGCGCGATGTCGTCCTCGAGGAAAGGCGGATGCGCACCGATTCCGATCCATCCAATCAGCTCAACGAAGCCGTGCAGGCGGCGCTGTTCACGCAGCATCCCTACGGCAAGCCGATCATCGGCTGGAGCCATGAGATCGAAAGCCTCGGACGGGCCGATGCGCTCACCTATTATGATCGTTTTTATACCCCTGAAAACGCCGTTGTCGTTGTGGCCGGCGATGTAGATGCAGAGGACGCCATCGGCCTCGCTGAAAAACATTACGGTCTCGTTCCCGCCCGCGGCGAGCCGCCGGAACGGTTTCGTCCACGCGAGCCCGAGCCGCGCGCGCATCGTCTCGTGACGCTCTTTGACGAAAAGGTGGAGCAGCCGTCGCACCAAAGCGTTTTTTTGGTGCCGTCCTATAAGTCGGCCTTGCCCGGCGAGGCCGAGGCGCTGGAGGTTCTCGCCCAACTGCTTGGCGGTGGCCAGACGAGCCTATTATTCAAGGCCTTGGTCATGGAAGCCAAGCTCGCGGTTGCGGCCGGCGCCCATTATCAGGGCACGTCGGTCGACGCCACGCGTTTCTACGTCTTCGCGGTACCGGCGAAGGGCGTCGGCCTTGCGACTATCGATGCTGCGATCGACGCGGTGATCGCCCGCTTCGCGACGCAAGACGTTAATGAGCCGGAATTGCGGCGCGCAAAAATCCGTCTCGTCGCCGAGGCAGTCTACGCCCAGGATAATCAGGCGACACTGGCGCACTGGTACGGCGCCTCGCTCGCCGCGGGACTCACCATTGAGGATGTCGCGCGGTGGCCCGAGCGTATCGAGGCGGTCACGCCTGACGGCGTGAAAAAGGCTGCGCTCTGGCTCGACAAGCGGCGAAGCGTGACGGGCTTTCTTTTGCCGGCTGAATCCCACCCCGCCTCGACAGGCGCGGACATGATCGACTCCCTCGCGCTCTGAGCTCGTTTTCTGCGCGCCGCTTAAATACTTGGTCTTCGGATAATTACATGACCGCGCTTGCCGCCGCCGAAAACCCCTCACGCGCATCGACTGTCCAGAAGGTTGTCTCCAAAGGCGGCGTCGAGGCTTGGCTCGTCGAGGACTACGCGATTCCCCTCATCGCCGTCGAATTCGCTTTCAAGGGTGGCGCCACGCAGGATCCGATCGGCAAGCCCGGCGCCGCCACGCTTCTTTCGGGTCTGCTCGACGAGGGGGCTGGAGCGTATGACTCGGAGGGCTTTCATCGCGCCCTCGCCGAGGATGCGATCGAAATGTCGTTTTCCGCCGACCGCGACTTTCTGACCGGACGCATGCAGAGCTTGTCGCGGAATTCGGCCCGCGCCTTCGCGCTTCTGCAACTCGCCGTTACCGAAGCGCGTCTCGACGAGGAATCCTTCGAGCGGGTGGTGAGCCAGATCGCCGCCGGTCTAAGACGCGAGGCGAACGATCCTGAGATCATTGCCGGCCGAAGCCTCCACGCATTGGCCTATCCAAACCATCCCTATGGCCTGCCTGTGCGCGGCGAACTTTCGACTCTGCCCACCCTGACGCGCGTCGACTTAATTGACATGCGTGCCGCGACGTTTGCGAGAGATAATTTGAAGATCGCCGCCGTCGGCGCGATCGACGCGACAGCACTCGAGTGCTATCTCGACGAAGTTTTTGGCCAGCTGCCGGAAACGGCCTCTCTCCATTTGGTCGCGCGCGGCGCTTTTTGCGGCACGGGCACGCGTCATGTCGACCATATTGATGTGCCGCAATCGACGATTCGCTTCGGCCGCGAGGGGCTCGCCCGAAGAGACCCGGATTACATCCCTGCAAGGGTCGTCAATCATATTTTGGGCGGCGGCGTTTTTTCGGCGCGCCTGTTTCGCGAGGTGCGCGAGAAACGCGGGCTGGCCTATTCGGTCTATTCGCGGCTTGTGACTTACGATAACGCCGCCATGTTTTGTGGTGGCACGTCGACCAAGAACGAACGCGCCGCCGAATTGATGGCTGTCATCGAGGAGGAGATCTCGAACCTTTCGGATTTTGGGCCGACGGAGGAAGAACTCGATAGGGCAAAGAAATATCTGACCGGCTCGTATGCGCTACGTTTCGACACCTCGACCAAGATCGCCGGGCAACTTGTCAATTTGCAGTCCGAAGGTTTCGGCGTTGAATATCTCGATGAGCGCAACAAGCTGATCGCCGCCGTGACAATGGAAGACGCCAAACGTGCGTCAAAACGCCTCTTCGGCGACACCAAGCTCCTCGTCACTGTCGCTGGGAACCCGGAGCGAATATGAGGGAAAGCCGGGGCCCCGCAATCGGGCCCGAGGTTCGCTCATTAACTGAAGCTCGCAGGCCCGAGGACGAGGAAACCAAAGGTGCGAATAAAAACCATAACGGTGCGAATAAACCCTGGGCGGTTCGCGTTCTTCAGGATCTTGTGTGGCTGATCTGAATGATTGCCGGTGTCAAGATGACCGCGAAAAGCACGGGGAGAAAAAACAATATCATCGGTACCGTCAATTTGGGCGGCAACGCCGCAGCCTTTTTTTCGGCGAGCATCATACGATGGTCGCGGCTTTCCTGAGCAACGATTCGCAAGGCGGTGCCGAGAGGGGTTCCGTAACGCTCAGCCTGAATGAGCACGGTCGTGATTTGCCTCACCGAGTTTATCCCGGTCCTGAGGCCGAGGTTTTCATAGGCCGAGCGCCGGTCCGGAAGATACGACAGTTCCGCCGTCGTCAGCGTCAATTCCTCGGCAAGTGGTATCGACTGGACGCCGATCTCCTGTGCGACCTTGCGAAAGGCGTGTTCGATCGACATGCCGGACTCGACGCAAATGAGCAGCAGATCCATGGCGTCAGGAAAGGCGCGGCTCATCGAATGTTGGCGTTTGCCGATCGTATTCTTGAGGTAGAGTTCGGGCGTTTTCAGCCCGACGTAGGCGGCCAAGACAGTGATGCCCATCTTGAGGGTGACAACCATTGCAAAATGGGTCACGACGAAAGTATAGAAGGCGGAAATCGCAAGGCTTAGGATCGGTGTAACAAGGCGGAAGAACAGAAACGCGACTTCCGCCTGGGGGCCGCGAAAGCCGGCCATCGCCATCTGCGCTTTTGCTCGATCAGTGCCAAGCCATTTCGATAAGCTGAAACGCTCGACGATTTGTTTCATATACGCTTTGGGCTCCTGGCGAAGGCTAAGCTTGTTCTTGTCCGCCATCAGCCGCTCGCGTGCGCGTGAGCGGAGGCGTTCTCGTTCCGTCGCAACGGATTTCATGCGCTGGCTCAGAGTGTCGGACTCGATCAGCGGCATGGCGACGGTCAAAATCGTCAGCATCGTTGCGATCGCGACAAGCGCGCTCAGCAGAAATTGCGGATCGGTTAGCTTGAAGTAAATCAGGTCGAGCATTGCGCCACGCCTGCGGGAGGGTTCATAGTTGGCGAATTTAGGACAGATGTGCGGAGCAAATTGGGCAAAGGCTGGGGGCCACCGCCAATCTAAATGTCAAAATTGATCATCTTTTTCATAACGAATATTCCGATACTCATCCACACCGCACAGACGCCCAGGACGAGTTCGCCGGTCTGCGTTGTCCACAATAGTTCTATATACTTCGGGCTCGTGATATAGGTCATAACAGCCACGATGGGGGGCAGGCTGGCGATAATGTAGGCGGAGGCTTTCGCTTCGCCCGACATTGCTTTGATTTTTCCCATCATTTTTTTTCGCTCCCGTAGCACGGCCGAGAGATTGGCCAGGGCTTCGGCAAGATTGCCGCCGGCTTTTTGCTGAATATTTATAACGATCGCGAAGAAGCTCGCCTCCGCGATCGGGACGCGCTCGACTATTCGCTCGACTGCCTCGGCGGTCGAAAAGCCCATAGCCTGCGCCTCAACGATCTGGCGGAATTCGCTCCGGACCGGCTCGCTGGATTCCGTCGCGATAACCCGCAGACAATCCCCGAGCGGCAGTCCAGCCTTGACGCCCCGGATAATAATGTCGACCGCGTTGGGAAATTCAATGACGAATTTCTTCAACCGGCGCTTGCGCAAGAAGTTAAGAGTCCATGCCGGAAAACCGAAACCTCCAACGCCCATGGCAGCCACGATCACGATCGGGTGGGCTCTGATAAGCCAAATTAGCGCGCCGAAAAATGCCGCCGAGGCGAGCGACGCGCCGATATATTTGTTGCGGTTCCAGGAGAACCCGGCCTGAGCGATCCGGTTCTCCAGGGATAGCTTCTTTCGTTTGCCGCGTAGGTCGAGCTCCTTGATGCTTTCAGTGATTTGTTTGCGGCGGCTTGCGGCATCGGCCTGGCGCTCGGCACCTCGCTTCGGTGCCATCGGTTGCAATGCGGCCTGGCGTCTTTCGGCGTTTATGTCTCCCGAAAGGTAGGGATAGACAAAAACGTGGACGAGGCCCCCGGCCGTGACCATCGTAAGGCCCATGATGATCCACACGTGCATGCTCATGCCATATCTCCTGTTCTTCGCATGATGGCCGCGGTGCTGGCTACCGGACAGTGTCATTGAGTTCGGAAGCGTCGAGTGCCCGCGCCAATCGTGCTTCCTCGCCGTAGTAGCGGGCCCGTTCCCAGAAGCGCGGGCGTCCAATTCCCGTCGAGCGGTGGCGGCCTTTAAGGCGGCCAGAGGAGTTTTCTCCGGTGACCTCATAGACCATCAGGTCCTGCATCGTGACGACATCTCCCTCGAAGCCCAGGACTTCGGTGATATGCGTGATCCGGCGCGAGCCGTCGCGAAGCCTTGCCGCCTGGACGACGACGTCGATAGAGGACACGATCATTTCCCGAATGGTCCGCGCGGGCAGCGCATAGCCGCCCATAGTAATCATCGACTCGAGGCGGCTGAGCGCCTCGCGCGGCGAATTGGCGTGCAAGGTGCCCAACGAGCCATCGTGACCGGTGTTCATCGCCTGCAACAGGTCGAATGCCTCCGGACCGCGGACTTCGCCGACGATGATACGTTCGGGCCGCATGCGCAGGCAGTTCTTGACGAGATCGCGCATTGTAATCTCGCCGCTGCCTTCGATGTTCGGCGGCCTCGTTTCGAGGCGGACCACATGCGGTTGCTGCAATTGGAGTTCGGCGGCATCTTCACAGGTTATCACGCGCTCGTCAGTATCGATGTAATTGGTCATGCAGTTGAGAAGAGTTGTCTTTCCCGAGCCCGTCCCACCAGAAATCAAGACGTTGCAGCGCACCCGTCCGATGATTTTGAGAATCTCTCCGCCTTCCGGCGAAATGGTGCCGGAATGGATCAACTGATCCAGGGTCAGCTTGTCCTTTCTGAATTTGCGAATGGTGAGAACGGGTCCGTCAATCGCAAGCGGCGGGGCGATGACGTTGACGCGCGAGCCGTCGGCAAGACGCGCGTCGCAGATTGGCGAAGCGTCGTCGACCCGACGCCCTACCTGGCTGACGATACGCTGGCAAACGTTCATCAATTGCGCGTTGTCGCGAAACCGGATGCTGGTCAATTGGATCTTGCCGCCGACCTCGATGAAGGTGCGGGTGGCGCCGTTCACCATGATATCGGCAATGTCGTCGCGGCCAAGAAGAGGTTCTAGGGGCCCGTAGCCGAGAACATCATTGCAGATATCATCGATCAGATCTTCCTGTTCGCCGGTCGACACGGCGACGTTCTTGATCGCGACAATCTCGTGAACGATGTCGCGGATTTCCTCGCGCGCGTTCTCCGCATCGAGGCGCGATAATTGCGACAGGTCGATCGCCTCGACAAGCGCGCCGAAGATCATACTTTTTGTGATGTAATAGTCGTCTGAACGCTGCGCTTCCAGGGCTGGCTGCGGCGCCGGCGGGGCGCTTTGAATAGCCGGGATGCCGATCGGCTTCGCCGCCACGGCAACGGTTGCCGCGACTGAGGGGCTTTTGTCGCGGGCCTCGGAGACCAAACGCTTGCCGAATTTGACATCCATAAAAGACCTCTTAACGGCAATGTCTCTGCGCGCCGGTCCGCATCGCGTTCCAGGGCCGGCACGTGCTCCCGACCGCGTGCGCCGCGATCGCGGTCATGATTGGTTTGGACTTGCACCGCGCAAGGCATCGGAATCGGCTTTGGGCACTTGCTTCCGGCCGAACCACATTATTAAAGGCTCGAGAAGGTTCCGTTGCGCTTTAGGCGTTTCGTTCCGGCCAGTAACTTTTCGCGCAAGATCCCTGATCATGCCCGCTAGTTTTCCTCCCGCCTCGACTTCGGCAATCATCTGCCCGTTGTTGGCGGCCGGGCCAAAGAGCTTTGGCTGGAAAGGAACGATTCCGGAAGGTACGAGATCGACCGCCTTGGCGAAATCCTTGACGCTGATCTCCGGCCGATTCGGAATTCCCACGCAATTCATAATGAGCTTTGGATGCCCGTCATGCGCGCGCGCCGAGCGCAACATATCCAGCATGTTTTTTGTGTTGCGCAGATTCGCGAGATCTGGCCCTGCGACAATTACGATTTCATCGGCATTGACGAGCATGCGTCTTGCCCACGCCGTCCAAATATGCGGAATATCCAAGATGACGCAGGGCGTGGTCGCGCGCAGAATATCGATCAGCGAGTTGAAGGCGGTTTCTGAAAGGTCATACATCCGGTCGAGCGTGGCGGGAGCAGCTAGAATGCTCAGCTTTTCGCCGCATTTCGTTAAGAGCCGGTCGACGAGATTTTCGTCGATCCGGTCCGGCGCGAATAGAGCTTCGGCGATCCCCTGCGGCGGATCCTGATTGAAGTCGAGCCCCGCTGTTCCGAAGCCCAGATCCATATCGACGATGACGGTTTGCGTATCGAGGTCCCGTGCGATCGAGAAGCCGATGTTATGCGCGATCGACGATGCGCCGATCCCGCCCTTGGCACCGGTTATGGCGATGATCTTGCCAATGGGTTTTGCTCCCGCGCTCGTGTAAAGGTGCGAAATGGCGCGGATGAATTCGAGGACATCGAAAGGCGCGACGAGATATTCGCTGATCCCGCGCCCGATAAGCTCGCGGTAAAGAAGGATGTCGTTGGTGCGCCCGGCGACCACCACCTTGGTGCCGGAATCGCAAAATTCGGCAAGGGTATCGATGTGCGAGACGAGTTCGCTACGGCCGGCGGCAGAATCGAGAACGATGACATTTGGCGTTGGAGCGTCGCGGTAGGCCTCGATCGCGGCGAGCGCGCCGCCCAAGTGCACGCTCACATGCGCCCTTCCCATGCGGCGATCGGCTGCGGCCGCCTGGATGATCCGCGCGATTTCCGGCGATTCGCAGAAAGCTTGTAGGGAGATGCGCGGCACCGGGGCAATTTGCGCGAGTTCGAAGTCGGCTGGGCCTTTCATCAGTTCGCTCCCCCGCCGCCACCGCCACCCCCGCCGCCCTCGGCGCCAACCTTGCTGATCGAGGAGTTGACTAATGTCCATTTCGTGCCGGGATCCTCGCCCTTGCGAAGGCTTTCGATGGCGCGGGTACGCATGACGGTATCCGCCGGCGTTTCCCCTTGAGGCGCAACGAGATCGCGCGGATCGGCGACCTGCGCTGCCAATGCGGTTTGATAGGCGCAACCGAAGTTCCAGTAGGGCTTATTGCTCCAGTCCTCGACGGCGCCGCTGCCAATTGCAAGGTCCCTTGGCCATTGGCCGCACTGGTCCGCGACACTTGCCTTGAGGCCAAGAAAGCTCAACCGGACCGGGGCGACGGGATTGGGACCCGCCGGATAGGGAGCTACAAGGATACGCGCATGCGCCCCCGCGCGAAAAAGTGCCTGGTGGACCGGCTCAATGGGGGGTGGGCCGCCGGGCCACGCCGGCGGCATGATCGTAATGGGTCCGCGGCCGAATTTCGCGTAAAGCACGGCGAATTCACGCAGTTGCGCAGCGGAATGGCGATCGAAGCGGCCGGTCTCTGGCTCGACAATGATTTCCAGCGTGCGAGGTCTCTCGGCAAGCACGATCGGATGGCGGATCCGGTAATCGTCCTGCGGGATCGAGGATACGGCCATGCGCTCCGTCGTCCCGCAACCGGCCAGCGGAAGCAGCAAGGACAAAGGAAGAAGATTTCGCGCCAAAGCAACTGTTGGGCAAGCCAATTTTCGGGCGGCGCGCGCGGTGTGGATCATAACTGACATTGGATGCTGAGCTTTCTCGATTCGGTTGCCTGGCTTCAATCCTGGATAAAGCCGATCGGTCCCTTGTAATCCTTCATGGCTTCCGGATTGCCGGGAGTGGCGTAGAGCTGGTTGACTTGCCCGAGCAGCCAGGTTTGCGGATCGCTCGCGTCGGCGAAACCATCGGTCGGTCGCGCGATTTCATTAGGTTTCACGGGTTTGACGATATAAGGGGTCACAATGATCATGAGTTCGGTTTCCTGCTTCTGGTAGTCGTTCGAGCGAAACAGCGCGCCGAGAATCGGCAGGTCGAGGAGGCCCGGAAGACCATTGATGGCTTGTTTTGAGATCGTCTGGAGAAGTCCCGCCGAGGCGATGGAGCCGCCCGAAGGGATCTCCACCGTCGTCTCATTCTTGCGGGTGAGAAATCCAGGGACGAGTGTGCCAGAGATGAACTGGGCGGTTTGGGTATCTATTTCGGTAACTTCGGTCGCAAGATGAAGCAGGATGCGGCCCTCGGCCAGAACCACGGGCGCGAATCTCAAACTGACACCATAACTCTTGAACTCGGTGCCGATTTGGCAACCGGTAGTGAGCGAGCAGGTGGGCGCGGTAGGAATTGGTATTTCGCCGCCGACGGTCATCTTCGCACTCTCGCCCGAAACCGCGGAAACCGTGGGCTCGGCGAGGATGCGCGAAACGCCGTAGCGCTCGAAGGCTTGCAACGTGGCGCTCAATGTGTTGGCAGGATTATGCGCCGTCAGCGATGTCGTCGTGGCATTTGCAGGATACCCAACGTTGCTTCCCGCGACGCTCGCGATCACGCCGTTTATCGCGAACGGATTAAATTGGGTGAAGGTGCCCCAACTGGCGGTCAGCGAGCTGGTGGTGATGCCGAGTTGCTTGGCGATATCGCGGCGGATTTCCGCGACGGTCACCTTTAACATCACCTGATCGCGGCCGCGTATGGTGAGCACATTGACGATCCTGCCATCCGCGCTCGCGCCCTGCTGGCCCGGCGCGCCCGGTGCCACCGCCGCGCCGGCAGGGCCCCCGCCATAGGCCTGTTGCACGAACCCCTTCGCGATATCGCCGGCGCGTTGCGCGTCTTCGATGGAATCGACGACTCCGGTCAGGATGATCGTATCGTTGACCGTCCGCGCGGTGATCGCCGCCGCCGGCATCGCGGCGCGCAGGATCTGCTGAAGCTCGCCCACATCGCGGCCGATGCTGAGCTCCAAGGCGGCGATCTGGCGGCCTTGCTGATCCAGGGCAAAAACGCTTGTCTGGCCGGGATCCATGCCGATGACATAAAGCTTGCGCGGGGACCGGACGACGGCGTTGGCGACCCTCGGGTCGGCAACGAAGATTTCCGCCGCATCCTGGGGCAGATCGAGAATGACGGATTTGCCCACGCCCATCGCGATCCGCCTCGGCGTGACCGTGCCATTGAACCGGGCCTCGGCTTTTTCTTGCGCGTGAACCGCGCCGATGCCCGCCATGATGGAGAGGCTTGCCATTATTCCTCCGGCCAGGATAAGGAACAGCCATTTCATTTGCGAATCTCCAAAACCATGTCGTGTTTCAATCGGTTGCGGGGCCGGTTCCTTGCTCGCGCGAAACCACATGCTCAATGAGCCCTCTCTCGTAATGCTCAACGTGCCCGTTGCGGACCACCGTCAGTCCGGTGCTATAGAATTGACGTAGCTCGCTAGCCTCGTTCGCATCGCTCATGCTGCGCAGGGCCAACGAGAGCTGGCCGGTGCGCTGCGCCAGGATGATAGTCTCTGCCTGTGCCGGCGTGAGATCCAAGGTTGCATTGACTCCGTTCATGACTTGCTCCCCATTTTTCGCCTGAATATTCGAGCCGATCGCGAGAACACGAACATTGGTCATAATCGTCTGGCTGACGAATAAATTGCCGATGCCCTTGCGGGCGGCATCCTCGTCGTGAAAAGTGTGAATCACGTCGACTCTGTCGTTTGGCAGGATAAACCCACCAGCCGTGCTCGAACCTTGCGTGTCGATGTTGATCGCCATCGCGAGTTTGCCCGATGCCAGCCTTCTGGCGAATGGGGGATCTTTATCGAGGCCCTCGCGTCGCAGAAGGTCGCCCGGAGCGAAATTACGCTGGGCAAAGGCTCCTTTCAGTTCCTCGACGCCGCCGGGCGAAGCGCTTTTGCGAATGACGCCTTCCGGAATATTATCCTTTAGCCGATCGTCCCAACGCATGCCGCTCTCGTCGACTTTGTCACCGACGTTCAACTCCTTTGCCGCGACCAGCACGCCGTCGGTCGATGGCGGTGGCGGAGCCGTTATCTCTGGCGGTTTTGAGCCGCTGGCGAGGACCGCGGCGCTGATTCCGGCCATGAGGGCAACGCCAAGAACTGCGAGACGAGCTGTATTCATTTTCATAGAATGGGTTGCCTCTCATAATGTGATTTGCGCATCATCGCGCTTCGAGCGTTTGCCTCCTTGACTCCGGACGCAACGCCGAGGCGGACCAGTAAGACTGGAAGCGGATTACAACACTTGAACGCCAACCTAGGCTTAAAAGGATAATTTCAATTTCCCTTTTTATTATAAAAGCCCACAATGTTTGGAAAATTAACAGTTATATTAAATATTGATAAAGTTATAGATAAGTTATCAAGAATAAATTGAGGTTATATACTCTCTTCTACGCCAAAATCTGATATCTTGGGGTTTCGTCGGCGGCCTCGGCCCTCGCAAGGAATTCCGCATGAAATGAGTCCCGTGCATCCGCATGAAACGAGTTGGGTGGAAAATCTCAAGTCTCCCGAAAACCCGCCAAAAGCCGCCGCGCCTGCGCAAGATTTGGCAGATCGAGCATCTCGCCATTGAGGCCGATGACGCCCGCTTTTGGCTCGGCCTCGAAAGCGGCGACGATCGCGCGCGCCTTGGCAATCGCTTCATGAGAAGGCCTGAAAATCTCATTGATGATCTCGACCTGCGCCGGGTGGATCGCCATTTTGCCGGTAAAACCGTCGCGCTTGGCGGTTTCGCATTCGAGCCGCAATCCCTCCAAATCGCGAAACTTGCGATGCACGGCGTCGATTGCCAGCGCTCCCGCGGACACCGCCGCGAAGAGGGTCAGGCTTCGCGCTAATAGATAAGGAAAACTGTAGCTGCCGCCGGCGCTTCGATTTGTTTCGGCGCCGAGACAGGCGGCGAGATCCTCCGCTCCCCAGGCAAGACCTTCGAGGCGCTTGCTTGCGCCGGCATAGGTGCCCATGTTGAAAATCGATGCCGCCGTCTCGGTGACGATCGCGATGATTTGCGTCGCGCCGTTCGCGAGATCATGCTCCGCTTCCTTGACGGCGAGCATCGCGCCAAGATGCTGGATCGCCGCGCCATTGAGGCACTTTGGCAAAAGGATGCCATCGGGCGGCGCCCGCATAACGGCACCAAGATCGGCCTCCGTCAGGCCTGAGTTGAGCCCGTTGACGCGGACGAAAAGACGCGGGCGAGGACTCCCTGGCAAGGCATCGGCCATGAAGGCGAAGGCCTGCTCCCGCGCCTTCTGCTTGGCTTCGGGGACGACCGAATCCTCAAGATCGAGAATGAGGCAATCGGCGCCGCTCGCAAACCCTTTCGCGAGTTTTTTTTCGCCGTCCGCTGGAATAAAAAGCAGCGAGCGCATGAGACACCTTTATTGGTTTAGGCATCCCGCTTCTTTATGAAAGCCTGGCGGCGGCACGCGGCGACCAGCCGTTCCTCCTGCTGATAAGCGCGGTGGAGGAATTCGACAATGCCGGCGTCCGGACGGGATTTCGACAAGCGCTTGCTCAAAACTTCGGTCGTGACATGCAAGGTGTCGCCCTCGAACAGCGGCGCCGGAAATTTCACTTCCGTCATCCCAAGGTTGGCAATCGTAGTGCCGAGCGTAAGATCATTGACGGAAATCCCCACCATGAGACCAAGGGTGAAAAGCGAGTTGATCAACGGCCGCCCCCATTCGGTCTCGGCCGCGCAGAAATGGGCGTCGATATGGAGCGGCTGCGGATTGAGCGTCATATTGGAAAACAGCATATTGTCCATTTGCGTGACGGTCCTCGTCAACCGGTGCTCGATCAATGCTCCGATGACGAAGTCCTCATAAAAAATGCCGCCGCGTTTGTGATGCGAGGGGGCTCCTTGCAATTGATCGGGCATCCGATTTTGCCACACATCGCGGGTCTGGCGGCGGCGCGCCGCCCGGCGTTTAAGTGTTCTTTTACCATGTTGGGGGAAACTGATTTGGGAATATCTTTTTAGGAATTGCAAACCATGGCCGTTGGAGAATTTTTGCAATGGGCGCCGACCGCTTCTCCTTCGGAGCTCGCCGAAGCCGCGGGCGCGCTCGCACGCGCCTTTCTTTATGGCGATCTTCCGGAGCCGGAGCGCGAGGAAGCGAGGCTCACCCTGACCGGGCTGCTCGACGATTCCTCGCCGCTCGTTCGCCGCGCCCTTGCCGAGAGCTTCGCCAGTGCCGCCAATGTGCCGCATTATATGGTGCTCACTCTTGCCAACGACAGCTCCGATGTTGCCGCGATCGTGCTCGCGCGTTCGCCGCTGCTTTCCGACGCGGAACTTGTCGAGTGCGCCGCCACCGCCGATGCCTTCGCGCAATCGGCGATTGCCCTTCGGCCGTGGGTGTCGGCTCAGGTGGCCGCGGCGCTCGCCGAAGTCGGCGCCCGCAAAGCCTTGATTTCCCTCGCCATTAACCCGGGCGCGGAGCTGTTGGAATTTTCCATCCGGCGGATGATCGAGCGCTATGGCCATGACCCGGACCTGCGCGCGGCGCTTCTGGCGCGCCCGAACCTGTCGGCGTCCTTACGTTCGGACCTAGCCGGCGCCGCGGCAAAGGCGCTGTCGGCGATGATGACCGGGCGCCCCGGACTGACGTCGGAAAAAGCCCGATGCCTGACGCGCGAAGCCCGTGAAAGAGCCAATGTCAAAATAGCCGCCGAGACGGCGGGCGAAGCAAATGAGAGCTTGAACTTTGTCGCGCATCTGCGCCGGTCCAGCCAATTGACCGCCGGACTTTTGCTGCGCGGATTGCTCTGCGGCAACAAGCACCTCCTCGAGACGGCGCTTTGCGAATTGAGCGGGCTCGCGATGCCGCGCGTCATGGGCCTCGTGGCCGACAGCAAAGGCGCCGGATTCGCGGCGCTTTATCGCAAGGCACATATGCCCGAGCACTTGCTGCCTGCCTTTGCCGCAGGTTTGGAGGCGGTCGCGAAATCCGGTTGTGGCGGGCCGATGAACGCGCGTCTGCAAGGGCCTATTGTTGATTTGGTCCTGCGCGCCTGCGCTGCCGTCAACGACGGCGAACTGGATCGGTTGATCGCGGCCTTGCGCCGTCTGGAAGCCGAAGTCGCCCGGGACGAAGCCCGTGAATTTCGTCGTGCCAGGGCGGCGTCTCACGCGATACCGGACTTCATAAGCGCGCGCCGGCTGCTACCGGCGGCAAGAATACAAACTTCGCCGACGGAAGCCATCGAGCCGGAAAGGCGCGGAACGCCGGCAAAAGCCGTGGGCGTCTCGATCGATCTGGCGGCGTTCGCGGAGGAGCTTGCGGCAGCCTGAGCCACGCCGAGGTTTGGAAGTGTCGTAGATTGAATTTCAGCTATGGATGGAAAGCTGGCATTCGCCCCTGATTTCTGCACGTTGTAAGTGGCTGATTCTATTGAGGCGACTTCGCGGTGCGTAATTCTTGTCGCACGGTGCGGCGGCGTAGGCCTTGCGTGAGTTGGCGCGCGCCTACGTCCAACCCGTGGCGCGTTCGTTCATCGCCTTTGCGTATGAGTCCGCGAGAGTACGAAGATAGCCTCCAATATACGGGTCTCCGTGAAAATGCGTCATGTAGTTACGAACGGCGTCCATGTTTGGTAGGACGAACGATATGATGGTTCTCTCAAGAGAGTGCTTGTCACCGCTGACATCGAAAGCCCTTGCATCAAAATCAAGGATAGCCTGCTCGACTCGCCGCGCAAACTCGTCTTTTGCCGTTCCGGCCAGTGATGGAAAACGCGATTGCATGCTCATAAGCACCAATCTTTTTCCAAAAAACCGCTTTATAAAATCCCTTTCGCTCACGGGGGCGCGCCGGATCAATTCGCTCTTTATCATTCCGCCAAGCACAGCCAGCATTCGTTCCTTCGAAAGTTCTATCAGCTCTCCGGGCACAATCTTCGCGATTGTATTGGACATGCCTTGCGCCGCTATCTGCACCGATAAAGTTAGGAGGCTTTCGGCCTTCGCACGCGTGTAATATTGGGGACCTCCCAGTCCGGTTGTCCGGCGAGCTTCGGCGGACGTTCCAATAAACTTCTGGATGTCCTTGTCACTGTACTCGGGTAGCTGCCCCGATCTGATTGCATTCGCGATTTGCTCGAAGTTCCGCACGCTCGCTTCATTCAACATCACCGCGATTGCGAGCTCTTCATCCGAAGTCGGCTGAAATCCGCATTCCTGACATGCAACATAGCTGCCGCTCTTTATCGTGCCGCACAACATGCAAATCCCACGTCGGCCGATTCGAGTAGTATTATCTCGTGCATGTGAAGGCGGAGCCGCTGTCTCTCTCTCTGGATTATCGGGAGTTCCTTCAAGATAGCCAAGCAGTTGCTGTTCCGCTTGATCGAGCATATCGGGAGGAAAGCTGTCGCGCATCGCCTGCCACGCCGCATCTTGCTTCATTTTCTGCAATTCAACTAATCCGCGTTCGGCATAGTCCTGGTATTTCGCTTTTACACCAAATAATCTGTAGACTGCCGCCATTCCTAGGTAACCGGCGATCTGGTTTTTTGACATCGCGATGGCAGGTTCAAATAAATTTGTTGCTGCGAATCCGATTTTCTTTGCTGCGTCTATTCTCCTATTACTCAACTCCTTTTCAAGAGCGGCGATTTCTCGAAACCCTGCTTGGCAAAGGATTCCCGATATTGCGGCGCGGATAACTGATACATTCTCGTCGTCTCGGCCTAACTGCTCGTATCGAGCCACTAACTTATTTTCCATTGACGCAAAGACAAAACAATCAAACAGTTCCGTGTCGGCGAGTGCTTCGAAAATCGCGTCTATGACTATTGGCGCTACTTGATGCCAAGGCGGAGTGCGTGCCATCAGTAGGCCTCTTGCCGTGGGCGCTTGATCACCAGTAATTGTCGGTTGCTTCTTTGAGCCGAACAGTCGGGTCAGGATGGACATGATGCAAGCTTCATGGTCTGTGACCTTCGGACCGCTCATCAGCGTGGATTCGAACGCATCTGATGAACATATGTAGCTCTCTTCGAATGACATGCTTTTTGAGCAGCTTGGCTAGACCATCCAAATCGAATTGTTGTGTCAACAAAGAAAATTGCATGCTCGAAATTATTCCGGTACTCGACTTTAGGCTTGTCGGGTTATAGGCAAATTCAGAGTGCGCGAGAGCCTTGTTGCGAAGGGTCTCACATTCGATGTGAATTTCCTTCTCTTGGGCAGACGGGACAATTAGGTGCTCAAGGTTCAGACGTGATGTTGCTTTGAGATTCTGTTTCGATTTCTCGTTGGGTGAGAACGGGCGATAATACGCAATAATTGCCATGAACAACAGCGCCTCGAATACGAGGTCATTCGGAAGACGCTTTCGAGCTTCGGCCACACACTCGGAAGCCTTTTCGAAATCGGCTAGCGAAATAGTGTATCTGTTAAATTCTTGTTCGCTGGTTATCTGCATCTTCCACATCCTGGTCCGCTAAAACCCGCCGCTTAATGGGCGGTGGGTGATAGGTGAAGGGGTCACTTGGTCCACCCTTTCCAGAGTATCTCGACCACTCGCGACGGCGTGACTTCGAAAAACAGCAAAGTTCAAGATTGAATGGGTCAAAAACAGCAAGAACCCCTTATGGAATATGGCTGTTTTTCATGGTGCAAAATTCTTGATTTCTGCACAATGCCGAAGAGGCCGCTTTGGGTCGATGCTGTCGAAAAAGGGTTTGCGCGACGGGCTGAACGATGATTCCTGCTGATTGAATGAGGGTAGGATGATTTGGCGATGATGGGACGAAAGTATCGAGAGCAAGCGAACTTTTTCTACGAATTTCGGCTCGATGACATGATCCCGAAGGGGCACTTGTTGCGCCGGATCAATGTTTTCGTGACATCTGTGCTCGGCGACTTGCACGAACAGTTGGGTCCATTCTACAGCGCCATCGGCCGACCTTCGATCGATCCCGAGTTGCTGATCCGGATGCTTATCGTTGGCTACTGCTTCGGCATTCGCTTCGAGAGGAAGCTGTGCGAGGAAGTAAAACTCCACCTCGCATACAGGTGGTTTTGCCGGCTCGATCTCAATGACGCGATTCCCCACCACTCTACGTTCTCCGAGAACCGGTTGAACCGGTTCCGTGAGAGCGACATTCTGCGCCATATTTTCGAGCGCGTCGTCATGGCTGCGATGGGGATGGGCCTCGTCAAGGGCGAGGGGTTTGCCGTGGACGCGAGCGTCATGGAGGCGAACGCGAGCCGTTATCACGGCAAGGCGCCTGATGAACTCGATTGGACTGAGAAGCAGCGGCAGAAGCGTGCGGTGGCTGAGTATCTTGCGGCACTCGAAGCCGAGGCGGCGATTGAAGGCGATGCCTTAAATGAGAGCGGTGGATCCGAGAGCAAACGACAGCGCCGTTATGAGCGCCAGCCGCCCAAGGTGATCTCGCCGTCGGACCCGCAATCGGCATGGACAGCCAAGGCCAACAAACGCGTGCAATTCGGATATGGGCTGAACTACCTCATCGACATCGAGAATGCAGTAATCGTAGATGTCGAGGCAACGCCGGCTCGCACCTACGCGGAAGTTGCCGCGACACAAACGATGCTGGATCGAGTAGAAGAGCGCTTCGATCTGAGGCCGAGGCGACTCGCCGCGGACACAGCCTATGGAACGGGCAAGTTCCTCGGCTGGCTGGTCAAGAAGAAGAAAATCATCCCGCACATCCCGGTGTGGGAGAAGAGCGATCGGCAGGACGGCATCTTCTCCCGTTCGGATTTCCACTGGGACAGGAAACGCGGAGCCTACATCTGCCCCAGCGGGAAACTGCTGCAGACCAGCGGCACCGTGCATGACGGACGTACGCTGCTGTACCGCGCCTCAAAGCGGGACTGCGATATATGCTCGATACGAGCGAAGTGCTGCACCACGGCCGATGCGCGCAAGATCCCGCGCGACCTCCATGAGGATGCCCGCGATATCGCACGGCGGAAGATGAAGACAAAGGCGTTTGCCAAATCACGCGACGAACGAAAGCGTGTTGAGATGCGCTTCGCACACTTGAAGACACACCACGGCTTCGAGCGGATGCGCCTCAGGGGGCTTTCTGGCGCACGCGATGAGTTTCATCTCGCTGCCATTGTGCAGAACCTTAAAACACTCGCGCTCCGGACCCTTGGGCCACCGTCAACCCGACGGCGCGCATCGTTTGCCTGAAATCGCTTAGGATTGGATCAGTTCAGTCCGTGTCAAAGTCGACCCCATTTCAAGATTGCTTCAATGCCGCCGGTGCATCTCAATCGAAAGACCGTAACGATAAGCAAAAAACCGGATTTTTCGACAGCATCGGTCGGCAGCAGAAATTCAAGCTGAGACATCACCCGAGGCATCGCTTCAATATCCAAACTGTTCCCGCAGGATCCGTTCGTCGAGCGAATGGCCTGGATCGTGGAGAAGAACGAGGCCGGTCGCATGATCCATCGCGACCGTTACCTTCACGACGTTCTTTACTTCGAAATGATCGGCGACGGCGGCAACGGGACGTTTTTCTGCCTCGAGAATATCGATCGTTACATGCGCCGTGTCGGGCAAAAGAGCGCCCCGCCAGCGGCGCGGCCGGAACGCGGCGATCGGCGTCAACGGCATTAGCGTCGCGTCGAGCGGCAGGATCGGCCCATGCGCCGATAAATTATAGGCGGTCGAACCCACCGGCGTGGCGACGAGCAGCCCGTCGGCTATGAGTTCGCCGAGTTTTTCCTTGCCGTCAATCGAAATCCGCATTTTTGCCGCTTGATAATCCTGGCGCAGGATGGAGACTTCATTGACCGCGCGCGCCTTCACGCTTTCCCCCTGTGCCCTGGTTGCCTCCATCAGCAATGGATGGACGATCGATGCTTCCGCCTGGTCGAGACGGTGTTCGAGGTCTGGGCCATGGAATTCATTCATGAGAAATCCCACCGAGCCCCGCTTCATGCCGTAGATCGGCTTATTTTTTCCCATGAAGCGGTGCAGCGTCTGCAGCATGAGCCCATCGCCGCCAAGTGCCACGACGACATCGGCTGTTTCCGGATCGATCGTTCCAAAGCACGCGGCGAGGCTGGCCTGTGCCGCATTTGCTTCCGGCGTGCCAGACGACAAGAAAGCGATGCGCTCGAAGCGGTGTTTTGCGCTCTTGCTTGGCGGCATGTTGGTTGCTCCGGCGGTGATGTTTATCATAGCCGCGAGCCGCGCTCGCCGTAAAGCCATCGCTTAATCGATCACCTCCTGCCGGTCGCCGGCCAGAAGCAGCTGAGGAACCTGCCTGAAGGTCCAGGTGTCGCCTCGTCGGTCAAAGACCCAGACGAGATCGAAACGATCGAGCGGCCAATATTGCGGCGCGCTTGTTTTGTTTCCTAGAATGGCATTGGCGATGACGTGCATGTTGTTGTGTTTCCATGCGATCAGCGCCGTGCCTTGTGCCGCGATCACTTTTTGCACAAGTTCCTTTTCCTGGCCTTCATAATAGTCGCGATTGAACTCGGATTCGATGAGGCAGGCGAGCGGCAACAAGCTGTGCTGCGGCCGTAGACTTGGAGCTGCCGGTCCGGCCTTACAAGCAAACAAAATTTCCGGCCGGGCAAGGGCAGGGTGGACAAAGCGGTTGTCGCGTGGCGCAAAAAAACGCACGAGCGCGCCCGCGCGCTGCCAACCGCGCACCGTGAGCTCTTCCTTGCTCTTCACGCCTTCCAGGGTCACGCCGCGGATCGATTTGTCCGCGCTCGGCCTTTCCGCGTGCCGGATCAGCATAATTTTAGGGCAGCTCATCGCGTTTGCTTTCGGGTCCCGGGGTCTGGCGGCTGCGCCTCGGAATCCCCATTGACCCTCAAGAAGGAAATGACAAGATCATCCAGCGTGAACTACCTGCAACAGGAGGAAGGATTCGATAGCTTCAGGCAGGAGTTCAACTGCGAATGGCCCCACGAGGTAGGCCCTCACCAGAAGTGCCCAGCCGACGCTACACGCCCCTCGAATAGCTCATATCGCGGCTTGCCTCGAACAGAAATGCAGCCCCTCGACAACCCCGTTGGCCCAAGGTTGTCACCCATGTCTTAGGTACGTTCTGTTACCGATGAGTCCGGGCTTGAGATTCAAATTTTTGGAGCGGGCGAAGGGATTCGAACCCTCGACCCCAACCTTGGCAAGGTCATTATCGGGGTACCCCACGCTATCCTGTAGCGCGCCACGCCACGATAAATAACGGAAATGTATATGTCTTCTGTATCATGCGGTTCCCAACCGTATCCGTCAGCCACCCATCTCCCCATTCCAACTGCTTACAAGGTGCTTACATTCCTGTCGCTATGTGGTAGTGTAAGCAAAATCCGAGCAGATGGCGAGCTGACTATGAGCAAGCTGACGAAACGTGTGGTCGACGCCCTCACGCCTCCGGAAAAGGGGCAGACCTTTCTGTGGGATAGCGAGTTGCGAGGATTCGGCGTCCGCGCCATCCCGTCCGGTCTGAAGACGTTCATCCTTCAGTACCGGAACGCCGAGGGTCGCAGCCGACGCATCGTGGTTGGGCGGTATGGGGTACTGACGGTCGAGCAAGCCCGCGATCAGGCTAAGATCAAGCTCGGCTCCGTGGCCGGCGGTGCAGACCCTGCCGAGGAGAACGCGAGCTCGCGGGAAGCGATCACGGTTGCGGAACTGTGCGATTGGTATCTGGCGGAAGCCAAAGCCGGCCGCATCCTTGGTAGGCGCAACCGCGCGATCAAGGCGTCTACCCTCGCCATGGACCAGAGCCGTATCGAAACCCACATCAAGCCATTGCTCGGCCGCCGGCAGGTTCGTGCGCTCAAGCTCGCCGACATCGAGGGCATGCAGTCGGACATCGCGGCCAGGAAGACGGCGAAGCCGCGCGGCAATGGCCGCGGCGGGGCGACCACCGGCGGCAGCGGAGTCGCGGCACGGACGGTTTCAACATTGCAGAGTCTCTTCGCGCACGCCACGCGGCTCGACATCATCGGCTCAAACCCGGCAGGGGGCGTGCGTAAGCTCTCCGGGAAGAAAAAGAGCGTCGCCTGAGCGTCGCCGAGATCAAAAAGCTTGGTGAGACGATGCGCGTCGCCGAGCGGAACGGCGAGCACCCAGTCGCGCTCGCCGCCATTCGCCTCATGCTTCTGACGGCCTTTCGGATTTCCGAGGCCCAAGGCCTGCAACGCGACTGGTTGCACGCGGATAAGGGCTATGTCCATTTCCCCGATACCAAGAGCGACGGCCAAGTGCGGGCGATCGGGCCGTCAGCCGCGCAGCTCGCGGCCAGCCAACCGGCTCGCAAGAATTGCCCTTATGTCTTTCCGGCCGATGTCGGCGATGGCCACTTTACGGCGGCGAAGAGCTGCCTTGCCCGTCTATGCGTGACCGCGAAGATCGAAGGGGTCACGCCCCACACGCTTCGCCACACCTTTGGCAGCGTCGCCGGCGACCTGGGCTTTTCCGAGTTGACGATTGCCGCGCTCCTCGGCCACGCCTCCAGGGGCATCACCCAGTGCTATGTTCACATCGACGAGGCGCTCAAACTCGCCGCGACGCGGACGTGCGAGGAAATTGCCTCGTTGCTGAATTCCGGTCGGAATGACGCGGCGCGCAGAAAGGAGGCTGCAAGATTCCAGCTGGGCCGACGTCAAAACGGTCGTTGACAACATAGCCTGGAAGCTATATACCAGTGGCCTGGGAAATCGAGTTCGACGATGCGTTCGAGACGGAATTCGCGTCTTTTGCTGAGGATGTTCAAGACGCATTGCTCGCCGTCGCCAAGCTGCTGGCCGAGTATGGGCCGCAATTGGGACGGCCGCATGCAGATACGCTCAAGGGTTCGAAACACGCGAATATGAAGGAGCTGCGGTTCGAAGGCGCCGATGGGGAATGGCGGGCCGCCTTCGCCTTCGATCCTCGACGCAAGGCGATCGTGCTTGTCGCTGGTGATAAGTCCGGTGGAGGTAAGAAACGATTCTACAAGCAGCTCATCGCCACGGCGGATCGACGCTTCTCCGCCCATTTGGAAAGATTGAAGGCCGCGACGAAGAAGGGAGAATGAGATGGGCCGAAATTTGAACCAGATCATTGCCGATCTCCCGGCCGACCGTCAGGCACGGATCGACGGGCGCTATCGCGAGATGAAAGACCAGGTAGAGGGCCTGCGCGAACTCCGCCAGGTCGCGGGCAAGGCCCAGGCAGACATCGCGACCGCCTTGAATATCAAGCAGCCGTCGGTTTCAAAGATCGAGAAGCAAGCCGACATGTACTTGTCGACCCTACGAAACTACGTCCATGCGATCGGTGGAGAGCTAGAACTGGTCGTACGTCTCCCATCACGACAAGAGATTCGACTGCAGCGGTTTGGTGATGTCGTAGGCACGGCGGTGACCCGGCCACAGGCAGTCAGGCGCAAGGCCGCCAGCGGGAGCAGTAGGCGCACCCATAAACGACCGGTCGCGAAGTTCTGACTGGAACAACAACGGCCAGCCTTTGTGGGTGATGAAGACCAGGCTCCCTAACTGCTATCCTGCGCCGCCGCGGACAACCGAAAGACCATGAGCAACCAAGTCATCGAAGTTCAGGTTCAAGGCGATTTCATTGAGCGCCTGACTTCAGCGCGCCCAGTTCAGGCGCTAGCGGAACTCGTCTGGAATGCCCTTGACGCAGATGCGACCCAGGTGATGGTTAACGTCGAGCAAGGCGCAATTGGGCTTGAAGCGATCACGGTTGCCGACAACGGCAACGGCATGCCCTATGCCGACGCCTCCGTCCTGTTCGGCAACCTCGGCGGCTCCTGGAAGCGCTTGTCCCGCCGGTCAAAGCCGAAGAAGCGGATCCTTCATGGCGAAGCAGGAAAGGGCCGCTTCCGCGCTGTAGCACTTGGTCGCGTTGCCGACTGGATTGTCACGACGCCTCTCACTGGAGCTTTGCAACACTTCACGATCTCCATTCTTCGTGACTCCCCGCGCCGAGTTACTATCCGCGACACCGGACCGGCACCGGCCGACGCTGGCAAAGGTGTCACAGTTCGCATTATCGAACCTCAAAAACAGTGGCGGCTCGATCAGAATGCCGTGCTGCAGGAATTCGCGGAAATTTTCGCTCTCTATCTCACGGACTATCCCGACGCAGAGATCACGTTTTGCGGGACGAAAGTCGATCCTTCGGCCCAGATCACGACGAAAAGCATCTACGAGCTTGAGCCCATCGAAGACGAAGGGGAGTTGGTACCAGCCCGCATAGAGCTCATCGAGTGGCGGGGTGCCACTGAGCGAATGCTCTACCTCTGTAATGACCAAGGATTTCCGCTCCATCGCACTTCACCGGGAATCCAAGCGCCTGGACATGATTTCTCGGCCTATCTCAAATCACCCTATATCGGGCAGCTCAATGATCGCGGCGTGCTCGGGCTGGCCGAGCTCGACCCCAAGCTCAATGAGCTTATCGAGCGAGCCAAAGTGTCGATGCGGGCCCATTTTCGAGCGCGAGATCTCGAGCGGGCTCGAAGCCTCGTTGAAGAATGGAAGTTGGAAGAAACCTACCCCTACCAGGGCGAAGCCAAAGACTCTGTCCAAAAGCTGGAACGTCAGGTGTTCGAGATCGTCGCTTTGAACGTGGCGACTTCTCTCCCAGACTTTCAGTCGACCGACAGGACGAACCGAAAATTCCAGCTCCGCATTCTGCGGCAGGCAATCGAAAAAAGTCCGGCTGAACTACAACTGATCCTCAACGAGGTACTAGGCTTGCCGAAGCGCAAACAAGACGAATTGGCAAAACTACTGCGTCGAACACCGCTTTCCGCCATCATCAGCGCTGCAAAGATGGTCGGGGATCGGTTGGACTTTCTCGACGGGTTGGAGACGATCCTCTTCGATCAAGATTGGAAGGCGCGATTGAAGGAGCGTTCGCAACTCCACCGTGTCTTGGCCGATAACACTTGGCTGTTCGGAGAGGAATTCGCGTTAACTGTTGATGACAAATCACTTACAGAAGTGCTTCGCAAGCATGCCAAGCTGAAGAGGCTCGACACGGTAATTGACGAGCCGGTCAAGCGCCTTGATGGGACCAAGGGGATAGTCGACCTGATGCTGTCCCGGTCCATCCCCGGACCGCGCGCAGAAGAGCTTGACCACCTGATAATCGAACTCAAGGCGCCCAAAGTTAAAATCGGCTCAGATGAAACCACGCAGATCGAGAGCTATGCATTCGCAGTGATTGATGACGAGCGGTTTCGCGATCTGAACACCCGGTGGACGTTTTGGTTGGTCTCAAATGATATGGATGATTTTGCTCGCCGACAGGTCCGCTCTGCAA
The DNA here is from genome assembly GCA_963808645.1 of uncultured Alphaproteobacteria bacterium. Lineage (GTDB taxonomy): Bacteria > Pseudomonadota > Alphaproteobacteria > Rhizobiales > Beijerinckiaceae > Methylocapsa. The sequence continues at coordinate 3,293 of CAWEGU010000010.1, read as the reverse complement.
ATCGGCCGGAGGGACTGCTCTGGCAGTCTGACGATAGTCGCAACACGATTTGGGTGCGGACGTGGTCGCAGATTCTGACTGACTCTCGTGCGCGACTTCGCGTGTTCTAGAAAGAGCTGAACTTTAGCGTGGACTGCGATGAATCTGTGGAATTCTTGAAGGAGAGCTACGCGCGAATCCTCAACGGGGATAGCGAGCCAGACGAGTTGAGGGAGGAAGCGCAGGACCTAGTGGATACCACAACGAGTCCCGCTGCTCATCCCTGACCTAGCGGCGATATCTACAGAGAGCCGCTCCGAACCGCGATCAATTAGCGTAGCCGGTTCGCGGGTCCAGATGGCGGATTCATCGAGAGTGAGAGTTCCGCCGGGTTTGCCGGTAGAGGGTCGCGAGAGAGGCTCGCGGCGCCCGTCGCGGAGAACCGCGATGTCCAGACACACCGCTCGCGCCGGTTCCGGCCAGGACCGGACAAGCCTCTATCAGGAAATCACCGACAAGATCATCGCCGAGTTGGAGGCCGGCCGCGCACCTTGGGTCCAGCCTTGGGGGACGGCTGCGGCGAAAGCGCCGCTTGCCGTGCCCAAGAACGCCGTGTGGCGGGAGGGGTCTCGCACCCCTCGGAGCTGTCGGTAGTTGAGCGTCTAACTCGGTGCGATTCTCCTTTCTAGTCAGAGAGTCAGAGGGCTGCGCTTGGCGCACTGACGGGTTGGAAGTCGAGAGAGCGTCTCTCGGCGCCCGTCGCGGAGACTATTCCGATGGCTACTGCCGTTCAGAAGATCATCCTGTCGTCGTCGCGCGACATTCCCTTCAACAAGCTTGTTCCGTCCCAGTCGAACGTCCGGCGGGTGAAGGCCGGCGTCTCGATCGAGGAGCTGGCCGGGGACATCGCCCGGCGCACGCTCCTGCAAGGTCTCAACGTCCGGCCGGTGCTCGATGCCGAGGGCGCCGAGACCGGCATGTTCGAGGTCCCTGCTGGCGGGCGGCGCTACCGGGCCCTTCAGCTTCTCGTGAAACAGAAGCGCCTCGCCAAGACCGCGCTCATTCCCTGCGTCGTGCGCGATCCCAGCGTCGACATTTCGGCCAAGGAAGACTCGCTGGCCGAAAATATCCATCGCGTCGCCCTCCATCCCCTCGATCAGTTCCGCGCGTTCCAGGCGCTGCGCGAGAAGGGCCAATCCGAAGAGGAGATCGCCGCCGCGTTCTTCGTCGGGGTGAACGTGGTGAAACAGCGGCTGCGGCTCGCCGCCGTCTCGGAGACGCTGCTCGATGTGTACGCCGAGGACGGTTTGTCGCTCGACCAGCTCATGGCGTTCACCGTGACGAACGATCACGCGCGGCAGGAACAGGTCTGGGACGCGCTTCAGCGCTCCTACAGCAAAGAGCCCTACCAAATCCGGCGCATGCTGACCGAGCGCACCGTGCGGGCCTCGGACAAACGCGTACTGTTCGTCGGCCTCGAAGCCTATGCGCAGGCGGGCGGCACCATCATGCGCGATCTCTTCCAGCAGGACGACGGCGGCTGGCTAGAAAATGTCGGCCTGCTCGACGGCCTGGTCGCCGACAAGCTGAAAGCTGAGGCGGCGGCGATCGCCGCGGAAGGCTGGAAGTGGATCGAGGTCGACGGCGACTTCCCCTATGGCCACACCCACCTTCTGCGCGAGATTGAAGGCACGCCGACCGACCTCACGGCCGAGGAGCAGGCGACCATCGACGCCTTGAATGCCGAGTACGCCAAGCTTGAGGCCGAATACGAGAATGCCGACGAGCTTCCCGACGAAGTCGATGCTTGTCTCGGCGAAATCGAGACGGCGCTCGCCGCCTTCGAGCACCGTCCGGTCCGCTACGATCCGGCCGAGATCGCCCGCGCCGGCGTGTTCGTCAGCATCGACGCGCACGGCAGCCTTTCCGTCGATCGCGGCTATGTCCGGCGCGAAGACGAGGCGCCCATCACCGTAGACGGCGAAGACGAGGCTGAGGCCGACTGCGGTGCGAGCGAAGGCGGCGAATTGTCCCCGCCGACTGTCCAGCGCGCGGTCATCACGATCGGTGGTCAGGCCGAGCCTGAGGAGGATGAGGACGACGCCATTAAGCCGCTGCCGGATCGGCTCGTCAGCGAACTGACCGCGTATCGGACGCTGGCGCTGCGGGATGCCGTGGCGAACAACCCGCAGGTCGCGATGACCGCGCTGCTGCACAAGTTTTGCCTCGACACCTTCCAGCACAGCGCGTCGGGCGCTTGCCTGGAGGCCTCGGTGCGACAGGTGTTCTTCTCGATCCAGCCGGCGGACCTGAAGGACAGCCCATCCGCCAAGGCGGTCGCGGAACGGCACGAGGCTTGGAAGGCCGATCTGCCGAAGGACGAGGCCGCGCTTTTTGACTGGCTCGCCGCCCTCGACGAGACCAGCCGCGGTGCGCTGCTGTCGCATTGCGTCTCGTTCGGCGTCAACGCGCTCTACGAGAAAGGCGATCGCTATGGCGGTCCTGGCGTCTCGGTACATGGCGTCCAACGCCGTCTCATCCAGGCAGACCGGCTCGCACGCGCCGTCGGGCTCGACATGGTGGAAGCCGGCTGGCGGCCGACCGTCGATAGCTATCTCGGCCGCGTCACCAAGCCTCGCATCCTTGAGGCGGTACGCGAGGCGAAGGGCGAGCAGTCGGCCCAGCTCATCGATCACCTCAAGAAGGCGGAGATGGCGAAGGAGGCCGAACGGCTGCTCGACGGCACCGCCTGGCTGCCCGAACTGCTGCGGACCGCAGCGACCACGGGCGCCGATGGCGACGCGGCCGAGGAGGCCGAAGTGCTGCCGGCCTTCCTCACCGACGACGACGAAGCCGACCAGCCGGCCGTGATCGCCGCCGAGTGACGACCGGGAGCGGGGCGGCGTGAGCCGTCCCCCCCACCTCTGCATCCATCCCCGCAATGCCCGGCCTCCTGAGCTTGTCGAAGGGGCGCCGAGCGCTTTCGTTTCAGGAGACCATCATGACTGACACCTCTGACACCACGCCCAGCACGTATGCCCAGTCTTCCGATTGGGAGGCCAAGCGCGCCACCCAGGATCGGCTTCACGACGCGCTTCAGCCCGGCAACAAGAACACGCTGTTCGGCGCTCTCGCGGCCGCCGGCATCACGCTTGTCGTCGTCACTTTCGACGGTTACGGCGACAGCGGCCAGATCGAGAATATCGAGGTGAAGGCTGGCGACACTGTCGTCGACATGCCCACCGGCGAGATCGAGATCGCCACCGCGGTCTGGGGCCTGGCCGAGCCTGACCGATCGAAGATCAGCATCGGCG